>CAYUWY010000094.1:0-1505 GCA_964448575.1 uncultured Pirellulaceae bacterium | reverse complement strand
CCCAGTCAAGTCCGGTGATCGCCTCGAGGTTGACATCAGAACCGGGTACCAGTGTAGGTTCCGCCGCCGGTTTTTGCGCGACGGCAGCGGTTGCCAAAACCATCACGATGCAAGCAACAATGGAACTCAAACCTAGTGGTCTAAGTCTAGCAAAGTAAGATCGTAGATCTGAACGGTTGGGAATTGAATAAGTCATAGTGATTTACGTGCCCTTTGGATTGAGATCACACATGTGGCGTGATCGGTTAGTTTAAGTGTGAAAGTGTGAATGAAGTTCGCCCTTCGTGCGATGTTGCGGTTAAACAATCAAAATTGTTTAGATCGCTCTAGTGGCTTTTTGAGTTTGCATTTCTGCGAGAAAACGTAGGTTTATTTCTTTGCCTTTTTCTTTGTTCGCAAGTCTGAATATTCTGGCATTTCACCGTCTTTTACCAATTGCGCGAAACGCTTGAAGGTGTTTGTGCGACTTTCGCTGGCACCTCTCTTATGATTGACGGCGGCTTCGACGCCTCTGTCGGCGGCGATGATGGCGTTTTCTCTATCGTCGATCCGTGCGTAAAGAATAGCCAGATTCCCAAAGTGGTTGGGGCCAATCGCATTCCCTCTACTGGCAAGGTACTCCGCATAAGGAGGGATAAATGCTTCGAGGAAGTTTCTTGGGTAGGTGTCAATGTTGCTATAAGCAAGCGTATTGCAAGTTTGCGTAAGAAAAGAATTTTTGGAATTGCTCGATGGCATTTCGTTGAGTGTCGTTATTGCCGCTGGCCAATCTTCTTGCACGATCAGCAACTCAAGCTCAAATCTGGCCAAGTCGGGGTGACCGGGGTCGAGCGTCTCCAGCTCCTCAATTTTGGTTGCCATCAAATCTGCGTTTTTTTTACGCTTCGCTACATAGATTTCTTGTGATAGGCCTTCCGCTTCTTCATAGGAATCGTTGGCGGCTTTGATAATCGCAGCAGCCTTTGCCGCGCCTTCGTCGCCGGAGAGCATCAGCTCGACCAGAGAATCGGTCAGTCGTACCGCTTCGGTTGCCAACAGTAGTTTCCCGTTTCTGACAACAAACGCGTGTGGAATCGATTCCACTCCGGCCGCATCTAACCATTCGGTTTCAAAAGCCGACCCGCTCGTGTACGCGACCGGATAAGACATCCCGTCACCCTTCGCTTTGACGAAATCGACTGTTTTTTGTCTGCCTTCTTCCCAGCTGTTCATGCCATGGACCCGCAGCCCTTGGTCGTAGTATTTTTTATGGAGTTCATTCACATGGGGAATCAACGCTACGCAAGGACCACACCATGTCGCCCAGCATTCGAACACGTAGACCTTCCCGGGCTCGAAAGTAGCCGGCCCCTCTCCTTGAACCCAATCGAGTCCGGTGATCGCGTCGAGGTTGACATCAGAACCCGGTACCAGGGTAGGTCCTGTTTTCGTCTTTTGCGCGAAGGCAGTAGTTGCCAAAGCCATCACCATGCAAGCAACCATGAAACTCAAGCCGCGAAGCCGAT
>CAYUWY010000093.1:0-1505 GCA_964448575.1 uncultured Pirellulaceae bacterium | reverse complement strand
GAACCAACTGCATTTTCTTTCGTAATTTCTCCGGTTCAATTCACGGAGGAGAAATTGATGATAGAAGATTGGGTGGAAGAAGAATACGCGTCGCTTGACCTTGGAGATGCTCGTCTGAATCGACGAGCTAAATATTTTGTATCGCAAGCTGCTGGTATCGGCAATTCTAATCCGGACCGTTGCCGATCAGCAGGTAGTCTAAAAGCCCTTTACCGTATGACCGATAATCCCAAAGTAGATATTGGAAAGTTGTTTGAAGCGCACAATGAAGCCAGCATCAAACGCTGCTCCGAAGAGTCGCTGGTTTATCTAGTGCAAGACACCACCGAATTCGATCTTACTAAGCCGCAAACGGAAGTTTTAGGCGCAGGTCCATTGAGTGTAGGGAAACGTCGAGGCTTCTTTTTCCATCCTTCAATAGCTTTGAGTGAGTCTGGTCTATCGCTGGGTCAAGTCGATCAGATCATTTGGGCTCGTGATCTAAAATCACTTGAATTGACGGCACAGCAACGCGCTACTGAACGAAGACGAGCCTGCTTTGAAGAAAAGGAAAGTGCTCGTTGGATGGAGATTTTGCAAAGCAATGAGCAACTTGCTCGCCGCTTTGGGCAGACTCATTTCATAAGTGTTGCAGACAGCGAAGCTGATATCTGCGAACTGTTTTGTGAAGTCGAAACATTCCCAGAGAACTTCGATTTGATTATCCGCGGCAGCAACCAACGCAACATCGTCAGTGCTACTGATATTGCAACGGGACTGCAACTAGAGGCACCTTCGGTCCAAGAAGCAGTGAAAATTGCTACTAACGGCTTCACTCGAAAGGTTTCTGTTGGTCCTCGTCCAGCTCCTGAGACCCCCGACGAAAAGAAAAGGATTCGAAAACAAGCACGTACCGCACGCGAGGCGGTGCTAAACATTTCCACTTTCACGGTAACGTTGGCAGGACCACGTCGTTGTGGTGGAGGCTGCTTGCCAGATGCAACGATCAACGTGGTTTTAGTACTTGAAGCCAACCCACCCGAAGGTGAGCCGCCGATCCAATGGATCCTATACACGACTTTACCAATTTCCACCGAAGCAGAAGCCTTGGCTGTCATTGATGGCTACTGTAAACGCTGGAATATTGAACTCTATTTCATGACGCTCAAAAGTGGTTTGAAAATCGAAGACATGAAATACAAGACGTTGCCAAGGTATCTAAATGCTTTCGCGATGCTTGCGGTGGTCGCTTGGCGCGTGGAGTACTTAAAAAAGGCGGCGAGAATGGATCCCGATGCTCCTTGTTCAAAGTATTTCACTGACCAACAGTGGATACCAATCGTGATGTTTCAAACTCAGAAGCCCGCTGACAAGAACAATCCACCCACGATGGCCCAGTTCATCAAAACCATGGCAATGCTCGGCGGATACATCAACAAAAAGTCTCAGGGGCCTCCAGGATCAAAAACGATTTGGAGGGGGATGGCAAGATTCCAAACCATCGTGCAAGCATTCGCTGCATTTAA
>CAYUWY010000092.1:0-1517 GCA_964448575.1 uncultured Pirellulaceae bacterium | reverse complement strand
GATCCGCAAGATTCTTGAATGAATCGATCGATCCAGAAATCTGGCGAGCACTTGGTACTCGAAATGGTCGCGAAGTCCGTGTTGATTTTTAAGCCGATGTTGGGCGCCGTACACTTGGCGTGCGTTCAAAAGGCGTTTATCAATCAACGAGGCCGGCGTAAGCACTCAACCAAAGAGTGCTTACGCCAAAGGCCCGCTTGAACATCCGAACAAGGCAGCGCTTCAATGCAACTGCTTCAAACACATTCGAGTCCGCTCGATTAATTCCTCACTCGTTGACGCATCGCGAATCTGATCCAACAGATCGGTGTTCAAGATTAGCCGCGAAAGCTTGGCCAAGATCTTCAGGTGAGTCGTTCTAGCGCTCGGCGGTCCCAACGTGAAAAAGAAAACATCGCACTTTTTACTGTCAGGAGCACTGTACTCGATGGGATTTTCAGTTTTGAGAATCGCAATATGAGACCCGCTTTCGGGCGCCCGAGCAAGCGTTGCATGCGGCATCGCAACGCCGTTTCCAACAGACGTATTTTGCATCTGCTCGCGTTCCCAAAGTGCCGTACTGATCACAACCCGGCTAATATCTTCTTCATACCGACCCGCAAACAATTCGGTCGCATACCGAAATAGCTCTTCTTTTTTGCTGATCTTCAAACCAACCTGAGAAGTTTCGGTCGAAAGATAATTCATCAAGTCAAAATCTTGCTCGACCTTCAGGTTCGCAATATCAAACGCCTCGTGAGTCTGAGTCCTGGCGGTCTTGAGCCACAGCACACTGCAGGCAGCATTTCGGGTCAACCGATCTTTGGGCGTACCAAACCAACGGCCCAGTATCGAACGATCCGGCGGGGCTCCCATGATCAAAAGATCGTCATCTTGTGTCGCGGCTTCGATGGCCTTGAGTTCGTCCGGTCCATGAAGCATGACGGCTTTTGATTTAGAAACACACATCTCCATTAGTTGATCGATGTAATCGACTCGTGTTTGAGCAGCGGCGGCATCCAAATCGTCTTCAACGAAACAAACAAGATTCAATTCCGCTTTGTAAATTTGAGCCAAATGGTCGGCGGTGCTTACCACCAACGAATCGTGTGGACCGGGTTCTGCGTAAACCAAAATCTGACGGATGTACCGAACTCCTGCGTCTTTAAACACCGCCAAGTTACAAGGCAAATGATCTTGTAACCACCCGAGCGGATTTTGGAACGTGATGCCACGATGCCTACGCCGAGACGATTCCATCACCACCCACTCACAGTGTAATTGGTCGGCAACTTCATGAATTGTATGCACCACGTCGCGCGAAACCGTTTTGTTATACTCCAACTGCACGGCTTCTTCTTCGGCCATCACATGAATGCGACGTGAAAGCGCGTTGGTCTGTTTGTCATCCTCAAGCGCATCAGCCAAATGCAATTGCTCGGGCACGGCCGTCACGTGCAAAACCTCTAACTTCCGACCATGAGCCAGCGCGGCGGCCATTTCCACTAGGGTTTCTGGTGTTCGCTCAGTTCCGAATA
>CAYUWY010000091.1:0-1588 GCA_964448575.1 uncultured Pirellulaceae bacterium | reverse complement strand
AAAGAGAAGAACGATATCGAACGAGCCGAAGGTAATCTCGAAGAGCTTCAATATAAATATGAGGACCTTGAGAAGGAACTCAACGATGAAGTGGCGGAAATTGAAGAAAAGCTGTCGGTGGACGAGCTTGAGTACGAAGAAATGACATTGCCGCCGCGCAAGAGTGATTTGTCGGTGCAGGAGTTTGGTATCGTTTGGCTACCGCTAAAAGTAAGCTCGACAGGAATCGCGGAAGCGGTTTATTAATCACTCGGATTGACTCGTTTCGACAAGTCTTTTTGCTGGTTGAAGTAACTCAGGAGCCATGGTGCCTTTGGTTGGTGCTATGGCTTTTTGTGTAAAGGATTGGTGCAGTGTGCAGTTATTTTATTGCGGATGTCAATTCGGTGAGCCAAATCTTGTTCTCGTTGCCGAATTGTTTGCGATCGGTTTCTACCGCAGGACCGGCATAATCGATAACACTGATGAAATTTGGGTGCGAAATAGCTCACTATCGGAGTTTTTGAAAACCACCCTTTTGGCAGGCTTTATGTTTCATTGTCTTCATATTTCTGCGCCTAAATTTATCTTGCTGGCTTGTCGTGTCAAATTCTGCAAACAATGCATCTTTCAAGGAGTCTTTTGACAAAGACTTGTTGATGGAAATTCTCGACACTGCAGGGACACCTCTGTTTGTAAAGAATCGACAATACCAAATGGTTTTGTTGAATCAAGCATTCGCAGATCTCATTGGTTTAGACCGTAGCGAAATCGTGGGCACAACCGATTACGAGTTGTATTCACAAGAAGAAGCGGCTGCATTTATTGAAGCTGATGAGGGTGTTTTTCGGACACGCAAGCCAGTTCAATACATGGAAGTAATCACGGATTCGAATAATAATTGTAAAGCGCTTCGGACAACAAAAAACGTTGTTGAGACAGCATCGGGAGAGTTGCTTTTAGTCGGGACTGTACATGACATTACTGAACTCCATGCGGCTCAGACTCAATTGGAAGATGTGGTCAACCATCTGTCTTTGATTGCACATACGGACGCTCTAACGGGGTTGTCGAATCGGCTCAAGTTCGAGTCCGATCTTTCGGAGTTGATTTCAACAGCCGCTGATCAGCAAAATCGGTTTTCAGTGCTGTTTATTGACTTGAATGGTTTCAAGGTAATCAACGATACCGCGGGGCATCTTGCCGGCGATGAAATCCTCAAGGCTAGTAGTCAGCGTTTGCGAAATCAGCTGAGAGGAGATTCAAAAATTGCTCGGGTTGGCGGGGATGAATTTTTAATTTTGCTGCCCAAGACGAATGTCGATACGGCATCTCAAGTCGTCGAACGAGTTGTCGATTCATTTAAGGAGCCGATTTGCTACCAAGGGGCGAACTGGAATGTTTCTTGTAGCATCGGCGTCGCGCTCTATCCGCAGGACGGGGTCACGGGCGCGGAATTAATTCGCAACGCCGACTTCGCGATGTACGAAGCTAAACGGCACAAGCGAAGTGACGGAATTTCCCCCTGTTCGTCGGCTAGGTTCTTTTGTTCTGAGTTAGGAGATGAACTTGATCGTCGGCGCCAGATCGAATGGGCGCTGAACTTTTC
>CAYUWY010000090.1:0-1591 GCA_964448575.1 uncultured Pirellulaceae bacterium | reverse complement strand
AACTCCAAACTTAGAAAGCTTGAATGACTGTCTTGTCTCGCAAAACGACTTTGTTTCATCTCGCCATTTGTTTGTTGGTTTGCGGCGTTTTGGTTTCGCCCAGCGTGGCCGACGAGAAAAAGGAAGAGAAAGACAAAAGGCCCAATATCATTTTGCTGTTGGCTGATGACCTTGGGTATCGAGATCTTTCCTGCTTCGGTAGCCCCGCAGTTGAAACTCCGAACCTGGACCAGCTTTGTGCGGATGGAATGCGGTTCAATCGGTTTTATGCCGCCTCGGCCGTTTGCACTCCAACTCGAGCATCTGTTTTGACCGGACGTTACCCGTTGCGGTTCGATATTACGCAACATTTTAAGGACAAGAAACGGTTTTTGCCCGAGTCATCAACGACGATGGCTGAGCTTTTGAAAGATGCCGGTTACCGCACCGCTCATATTGGCAAGTGGCACCTTGGCGGGTTGCACGTGGACGATGATGGCAAGCGTTTGGAGAATCAGCCCGGTCCCGGACAACATGGTTTCGAGTTTTATCAAACTCAAATCGAACAACAGCCGCTGCGCTCGAAAATGGGAAGGGGACGGACCATTTTTCGCCAAGGTGGAACGATCTTGTTACGTAACGGGCAGAAGGTCACAGAGGAGGATCCTTACTACTCCAAACATTTGACTGACGCCAATGGCGATTATGCAATCGAGTTGATCGAAAATTTTTCTAAAGAAGACCAACCGTTTTTCCTTAACCTGTGGTGGCTGGTTCCTCACAAGCCTTATGAACCGGCACCGGAGCCGCACTGGTCGAATACGGATGCGGAAGGGATTAGCGAAGACCAACATTGTTTTCGCTCAATGGTCGGGCATATGGATGCCAAAGTTGGAGAGATTCTGGCGAAGCTAGATGAGCTTGGGATCGCCGACAATACGATCGTAGTATTCGCCAGCGACAACGGCGCGGCTTATGAAGGAAACATTGGCGACCTGAAAGGTGGCAAGACCGATCTTCACGAAGGTGGAATCCGTGTTCCCATGTTTGTCCGCTGGCCGGCAGCGATTACGAAGGGGCAGTCGACAGAAATGTTTGGACACACCAACGATTTATTGCCTACGTTTTGCGAAGCGGCCGGGGTTGAGTTGCCCAATGAATTACCGTTGGACGGAACGAGCCTGCTGCCTTATATGACTGGTCAGAAGCAACCCGACGAATTGGAGCGAGGGGCTGTGTTTTGGCAGCTCGATTTATACAAGAAATTGCAACGCCGGTATGCCAAGCCAGAACCGTATGCGACCGAGATCGTACGACGTGATAAATGGAAACTGCTTTCTTTAAACGGAGAGCCGGTTGAATTGTTTGATGTCGAAGCGGATCCGAACGAGCTGGATAATCTGTTAGAGTCAAATCCTGATCTTGCCCAATCGATGGCAGCCGAAGTAACGAGGTGGCTTGCTGAACCACGTACGCAGGAGTAGCGTAACAAGCGTGGGACACATTGCTCAGCAGAAGGTGGCTTGTGCGCGTGGATCGATTGAATCAAAGTGGTTTACTCAAACTGGATCAGAATGTAGATCGGAAATGAATACGACTTCGGAAAGCCTCC
>CAYUWY010000089.1:0-1594 GCA_964448575.1 uncultured Pirellulaceae bacterium | reverse complement strand
CTCGCCAGAGTTCAGGCAGCCCAGCCAATTAACAACACAACAGAATTTCAAATCACCCGGTCGGCTCCCGAAGTCTGGCGACATCGGCTACGTGAAATCCTCGCTCTAACTATTACGAATCAAGGTTACACCATGAACCTAAATTTCAACATAAAAGCCCTGCCATCAATCGCCCTACTGATGCTGACAACAACCGTCGTCGCTCAAGATCGTTGGACGATCAAAACGCAAACCGAGTGGGAACAGAATATCGCTTCAAAAGAACAGCTCGAACTTACGGACGGCATGGCATCGCCCACAGCGAAAACAGCCACCTTCCAAAGTCAGCTGAAACGTTTTGAAAACAAACGATCGGCACAGTCGATCACCTTTGAGCAATCGACGGTGTGGGAAAATTGGAACCCAGTGAAAAACATCGGCACCAGAAGCATGAGCGGTGCGCCGGTGTTTTTAAGCTTGGGGCCAAACAACTATTGGATGTTCGCGAACTATCGCAACAAGGGAAGAAAGAAAGGGAAACCAGCAACGCTCGATGGGTTCGATGTTCCATTGTTCACCACGGAGAATCCCAATGAATTCCAAGCTCCTGGTGGATTAAAAAAGAGCACCGTCGGTTACCATGCTTGGCAGAGCCGCGACATGGTCAACTGGGTTCATCATGGACAGGCCAGTACGGGAAAATACGTGACCAGTGCTGAATTTGCCGATGGGAAAGCCTACATCTATCATGACTTTCCAAACGATCAGGATCCGCATCTAGTCATCGACAGCGACCTCACCGATGGCGAACCGGGCGAAGACATGGGGATGGCTTTTAAAGACCCAACCGATGGTTCGGATGCTGCAATCTTTCGTGATTTGGAGGGAAGGTTCCATTTGATTCTGGAAGACTGGAGTCCGATTGATGCTTCCACGCGGGCTTGGGATTCTCCGTTAGCAGTGCACGCGGTCAGTGAGGACGGCATCCAGGATTTCAAGATACTGGAACCGCCAGTTGATGAGCGCACCAATCCCACTGGCAAATTCAGCGAATACCCTCACCCCCACTGGCACAAAGAAGACCCCCAGAACTACCCCGGAAAACCGTCTCCGAAAAATGTTCGTCAACACAAGATAAAAGCCGGACAGATAACCGCGTACGGCAGATACGAAATTCACGAACCGGCGCAAAACGCTTATGGAGATTGGGCAGCAATCGCCATCGGTGGGCAGCATTACCTCTTCTGCGATTTCGACCAGCCAGGTGGTCACGGCAAGCAAGCGATGAGTGTCGGATGGTTTACGGCCTCCAGCATTGACGGCCCATTCGAATGGTGTAGCAACGTCGGGAAAGGACATCCGGATCCGGACATCATGTTTGCCGAAGGACAATTTTACTTAGTCACTCAAACGCCCAACGATTTCGTCAGCCCCGGTCCTTGGGTGGAAACGGTCGAAGTTCGTGTTGGCGTGGATACCAATAACGACGCTCAAGTCGACACGTGGTCCGATTGGCAAGCAGTCAAAGAAGGCTACGACTACACGCCCGGGTTTGCCAAGCAGGTCCAAAAGACCTCGGCCGCCATGGACTTGTCCAAACTACCGCAAGGCTTCG
>CAYUWY010000088.1:0-1654 GCA_964448575.1 uncultured Pirellulaceae bacterium | reverse complement strand
GACATTATTTCGATGCCCGACAAGTGGGAGTATCCGTGGTACGCGGCTTGGGATCTGGCATTCCATTGCGTGCCTTTTGCGCTGGTTGACCCGGTGTTTGCCAAAGAGCAATTAGTCTTGATGACGCGCGAATGGTACATGCACCCCAACGGACAAATCCCGGCTTACGAATGGGCGTTCGGCGACGTGAACCCTCCCGTTCACGCTTGGGCGACCTGGCGAGTCTACCAGATTGAACAAGAACGGCATGGAACATCCGATCGCGCGTTCCTTGAAACCGTCTTTCATAAATTGCTTTTGAATTTTACGTGGTGGGTCAACAAAAAAGACGCCGACAACCGAAACGTTTTCCAAGGCGGCTTTCTCGGCCTCGACAATATCGGTGTGTTCGACCGCAGTGCTCCGCTTCCCGGCGGTGGCCATATCGATCAGTCGGACGGCACGAGCTGGATGGCAATGTATTCGCTGAACATGTTGCGAATCTCGCTGGAATTGGCAATCGACAATCCGGTCTATGAAAACATCGCAACCAAGTTCTTTGAGCACTTTCTCTATATCGCCAAGGCGTTGAACGATCTCGGCGGTGACGGCGAGGGGCTGTGGGATGAAGAGGATCAGTTTTACTACGACGTATTGCATCTTCCGTCAGGCAAAACGATTCCGCTCAAGGTACGTTCGCTCGTTGGACTAGCGCCTTTGTTTGCTGTCGAAACGCTCGACTCTGAGTTGCTGAATAAGGTGCCGAATTTCAAGCGACGCATGGAGTGGTTTCTCGAAAACCGACCGGACCTTGCGAATCTCGTTTCTCGTTGGCACGAACCTGGCCAAGGCGACACGCACTTGCTTTCGCTGTTACGTGGTCATCGCATGAAAGCCCTGTTGCGTCGAATGTTGGACGAAACGGAATTCCTTTCCGATTTCGGAATTCGAGCGGTCTCAAAGTACCACGAAGAAAATCCATACGCCGTTAATTGTGACGGCAGCATGATTCAGTGCGACGGCGGCCAGGTCTCGGTCAAGTACGAACCGGCAGAATCGACCACGTCGATGTTTGGCGGCAATTCAAATTGGCGTGGACCGATTTGGTTTCCAATGAACTTCCTGTTGGTCGAGTCGTTGTTCAAATTCCATGATTACTACGGGGACGATTTCCAGATCGAATGCCCAACGGGATCGGGACAAAAGAAGACGATCGCCCAAGCGGCTGAAGAAGTTGGACGACGATTGACTTCGATCTTTACCAACAACGAGGCGGGGCATCGTCCGGTCTATAACAGATATCCCAAGATGCAGAACGACGAGCACTTCAAAGACCATGTTCTTTTCTATGAGTACTTTCATGGAGACAACGGTCGAGGCGTAGGAGCCAGTCATCAAACCGGTTGGACAGCGCTTGTGGCATCATTGATCGCAGACAAAGCCAAGAAATAGAATTAGACACAACACAAATCTAAGTTCATAAGTTCATAAGTTCATAAGTTCGTAGCACCGGCTTTAGCCGGAATCGCTCAAATGAGATTTAAAAGAGACCGAAAATGTAAAGAAGTAAAAAGCAGGCAACACTAGCCAGTCGCTCGCTCCCCTCTCCCCGAAAATTCGGACGAGAAGATTCTCAACAGGGATCAAACTCAATCCGAATTTTTGGGGAGAGGGG
>CAYUWY010000087.1:0-1732 GCA_964448575.1 uncultured Pirellulaceae bacterium | reverse complement strand
GCAAAACGGACAAGGATGACGCGATCAAACTCGCCAGACTTGCTTGGTGCGGTGAGCTGAAACCAACACATGTTCCTGCAATCGAGATGCGAGAGTATCGCAGCTTGATCCATCACCGCAAAAAACTGGTTGGCCGAGAGAACCAGCTAAAGAACTCGATTCGCAGCCTGTTTGCCGGTCGTGGAATTGAACTCAGTCGAGGAGCGCAAACGTGGTGCTCCAAGCGAGAATTCCTTGACGAGAATCGCAAGCCGTTGCTGGACTGCGAAATGAAAGAACTTTGGCGAGGCGAGCTTGATCAGTACTTGACCGAACTTGACCAGGTTGGGTCGCTGCTCAAGACAGTTGAGAAGAAGTTGGACTTGGTCGCCAAACAAGACGAACGTGTCAAGCGAGTGATGCAGATCGACGGTGTTGGCCGCGTAACCGCTGAAGCAATTGTGTGTGCGATTGACGATGCAAAACGATTCAAAAGTGCGCGTCAAGTGTCGGCTTACGCTGGCTTGGTTCCAAAACAGTATCAATCGGGTGAAACAGACCGTCGCGGGCGGATTACCAAGCGTGGTCCGAGGTTACTTCGGACGCTACTGCTTGAATGTGCCTGGTGTTCACTGCGATACAACCAATGGTCGCGTGCTACTTACGAAAGGATTCACGGTGGCAAACAGGTACGGAGAAAGAAGGCGGCCATCGCGTTGGCTCGAAAGATCCTAGTGATCGCCTGGGCGATGCTTCGGGATGAGTCGGACTACGACAAGCACCGTAATTTGCCCAAACCCGAGATAGCCACTTAACAAGCGACCGTTCAACAAGCTGACTTCTTAAAAAACAAACTGAGACGATCAAACCCAAAGACATTCCACGACCGCGAATCACGGACAAGGCGAACCATTAAGGAGCCTGAGATAACGAATGCGGCGTGGACCTTACAACGTTGACCATCACGTATGGAATTATGAGACCGGCTCATGCAGCCGGACACCTCGAATAGTCGTATCCGTCAATCGTTTGATTCAGCTCAAAACAATGGAAACAAAATCCTATAGAACGGCAAATGAAAAAGACGAAAACCTACTTGCCAAACTTTGGACTTCATAGTCGTCCGTGATCACCGAGCCGGAACGGAAATCATGCAAGCAGAAAAATCCACACGCAAGTCCGGCTTCGCGTGCATCACTTTGTTATCCCGCATTCGGGGTTGTCATTGCGTATTTGATTGAGCGCATTGTACCAAATTTCGTTTCTCGAATTCGTAGCGGCATCCATTAATTGGTGAGGCCGCAGATGGAATGCGATTGACGAGTCACCATTGACAAGGTTTACCAGAACAAAGTTATTGGTAGCGTTGGGGTATGTGACGCATGCAAATCGTCCATCATTCGTTTCAAAAACTCGAGGTTCAGTTTCAGGTTGCCAATGTGATTTTACGCGGCACGTGTAGTCCTGAAGAATCGTACCATTTCGGCATAGGGTCACGCCAAGGATACGACGGGGTCCTCGCCATGACTCGTATTCTGACCAAAACCGCACGACGAAGCCATTTCCTATTTCGACATCAGCAATTCGGTGGTTGTACCAATGATGCCAAGAGTATGCGAAAGCGCAAAGCGACACAAGAAAAACAAAGAGCATCAGCTTGCGAATCGTGAATCTCATGCCTAAGCGGGATAACAATTAAATTATCGGCGTTAGGTCGTCGGTCAACACGTGCTTTTCGGACTTATCGCCTAAG
>CAYUWY010000086.1:0-1817 GCA_964448575.1 uncultured Pirellulaceae bacterium | reverse complement strand
TCCGCGGCGTTGGCAGTTCGACTCCTGCACCGGAAGACTATTGGGTGTCTGGGGCAAACGCAGTTTTGGACTCGAAGTAGCGCGAACAAGAACAAGATATTTGGGTCCATGTATGCCGTGGTGCTGACTAATTAGTTTCGTTTCTTGTCGAGACGTCTTGGAAGCCACAAAAATCGCTCACAACGAGAAAGGTTAAGAAGTGATCTATAGCGCGATTGAAGACAATTGGATTCGAGTCAAGATCATGTTCTCAATTGCCAAACGCGAGTACGAGTTGACGGCGAATACAGACGAACGCTCTTTTTTCAAAAGAAAGGGCGCAGTCGAGGACATCGTTGGATTCTGCCCTGTTACGCACGACAACATGAGACGAGAATCCTGCATAGTTGGAATGTTAATGGCTTGGACGGTGGTGGCACTTGAGTCAATCATCAACCATGCCATCGCGGAAACTCTTGATGACCGGGAAAAGGCAGCAGAGGCTATTAGATTTCCGCAGCGATTTACAAACAAACAAGGGCTTAACTTGGCCCAGACTGATCTGTCCAAAAAGCTATTCGTGTTAACGGGAAAGCCAGAAAACGTACAAATGATGAAAGTTGCCAATGAGCTTTGCTGGACACGGAACGAAATCGTGCACGACAAACCATTTTCTTTGGATACGTATGGTGATGGTGAACCTATATATTTCAGAACTGAAAAAGATGAATCCCGTTCAAAGTACTTTCACTTTGATGATTTGAGCAAATTTTTTGAAGACTGTGATCAAATCAAAGACTTTATCAAGTTGCATGCGAGCGACAGGTTTTCCGATGCTGACTTTAGCTTTTCCGACCTTAACAAAGACGGCTAAGCCAACCGAGTCAGCAGCTGCCAATGTTGTTTGCTGTGAAATCGAGCTGCAAGTCTTGAGTGTCGCGCGAACCTTCGCAACAATGAATTGTCTTCCGACTTGCTGCTCCGTCTCGCATTTTCTCTTCACGCTACTTGATCTAACAGTTCTATATGACATCCACGCCGCTTCCGTTTGGTCAACAACAAAAATTGACATCGCGGCTTCGAGAACTTGTATCCGAGTACCCACGCGGCGTAGGGATATTCAAAGAAGTCCTGCAAAACGCGGATGATGCGGGAGCTTCCAAACTTGATCTATTTCTGGATCATCGCAGTTTTGAAAAAACGGGACTACCCAACTCCGCAATGGGGTCGTTGTTGGGGCGTGCCATGGTGTTCGTCAACGACACTGCTTTCTCTGAAAACGATTGGGCAAAGATACAGGACATCGCAAATAGCGGAAAAGTGCTCGACACGGCCAAGACTGGAAGATTCGGCTTAGGTTTCAATTGCGTTTACAACGTCACTGATTTTCCAATGCTGTTAACGCGTGATCAGTTAGGCATCTTCGATCCTCATGCTGAAACCGTCGAATCAGCAACGCTTGACAAACCAGGCGCTGCTTGGAGGTTGTCAGAGTTGTGGGAAGATTACCCCAATCTTCTTGCCCCTTTTATGGAATTCGGACTTACTGAAGGCCAAGAATATTTTGATGGAACTGTTTTTCGTCTACCTCTTCGTAATCAAGCAACCGCAAGACGTAGCGATATTTGCCAGCAGCCATTTAGCACGGGTGACTATCGCGACGTCGTTAAGAGCGTACAACAGCACAGTGGAGAGCTGCTGCTGTTTCTGAATTCCGTTCGGCAATTCAGCATCTCGGAGATCAATGCGCGCGGCAAAACAAAACAGACACTTCGCGTATCAACCGTAAATTCATCGGAAATCGAATTGGTTCAACAAGAGCTCCGGAAAGAGTTAGG
>CAYUWY010000085.1:0-1823 GCA_964448575.1 uncultured Pirellulaceae bacterium | reverse complement strand
CGTGAGACCTGAAAATGACAAAGAAGAAACTGAGTCATCCAAGTGAATTGGAATTGCTGATACTGAAGGTTCTTTGGGAATCATCACCCCAAACCGCTCGAGAAATCCGGGACCATTTGGATCACAGAGGACGCGATCTAGCGCACACATCGGTGATTACGACGTTGCAAAAAATGGTTCGCAAGGAGCAATTGAAACAGCTGGCCCCTACGTCTGGAAAAGCTCTGCGATTTGAGCCATGCGTTAGTGAATCAGGCGTGTCTGGGGACATGCTAGGCGACTTTGTCGATCGTGTTTTTGATGGATCGACCGAGGCTTTGATGATGAGCCTGTTTGATGTTTCCGACTTGGATGAAGAGAAACTCAAGCGCCTTCGCAAACTAGTCAATCAGAAAATGCGGGAGACGAAGCAATGATTAATTACGTTTTTTGCCAGCAGCTTGTAGTGACTTTAGCCCACTTTCTTTGGCAAGCCAGTCTGGTCGGCGCTATCGCGTACGGTCTTAATCATATGTTCAGGCATCACGCGCCAACGTATCGCTACGCCGTACACACGGTCGCTTTGTTTAGCTTACCATTGATTGTCCTAACAACGTTTATGTTAATCGGTGAGCCCTCACGAACTGCGACTGATTCAGCATGGAGTGTTGCACCGCAACCGAATCTCACGGCGACTGAGCCGGCTGCGTTTTCTTTTCAACCAGAAACGCAACTTCCGTCCACGGCCCCTTCCTTGGCAGCACAAACGCCAATTGAGCGTAGCAGCGACGCGGTGATTGCAATCGGCCCAAACGAAGTGTTTTTAACATTGGCTCCTTGGATTGTGGGCATCTATTTCATCGGCGTTTTAGTTTGCTTTTTCCGTCTATGTTTGGCTGTTCGCGGCGGCAGCAGTCTTAAGAAAACGTCCAAGCCCTTGCATGACCCAGTGTTGATTCGCATCCTAAATGAACAAACCGCACGAATTGGTTTGAAACTAAAACCTGCGCTCCGCTTTTGCGAACGCGTTGTAGCGCCGACAGTGGTTGGGATTATCAAACCAACGATTTTATTGCCGCCGTCGTTGATGACTGGGCTAGGCCCAGAACAGCTTTCAGCGATCATCAGTCACGAACTAGCACACATTCGTCGACACGACTTGCTCATGAATATGATTCAGCGAATGATTGAGTCGATTTTGTTTTTCCATCCGGTTGTTTGGATGCTAAGTCGCCAAATGAACAAAGAACGTGAAGCCTGTTGCGATGATCTGGCGCTGACGGCCGGTCATGACAAGTTGCTTTATGCCGACTCCTTGCTCAAGATGGCCGAACTGAGCTTTGGTTGTCATTCTGAGACTACCACTGACGATTTTTCGATGGCGGCCTCTGGCAGAATTCGTTCGGATCTTGAGTTTCGAATCCACCGTTTGCTGAACCCTTTGTCAGATTCCAGAATGCGATTGACTCAGACAGGCTGGACGGCGTTGCTGGCCGTCGCTTTCTTCTTGCCCGTTCTATGCTTGGCGTTCCAATGGCCGGTCAATGCGAAAGAGCCAGCTGACAATCCAAGCCAACCGGTCGCACAGGTGGCAACGGAAAACAGCGAACTTAGCGACAATCCTCAAATCGAGGAACAAACCGATGTTGATCCTGCGACGCGACTCGGTCGTGCCATCCATGAGCGTATGGCAGCGATCGACCGTTTGCCAAAATTTTACCTCACATCTAACGAAGGAACGTTGAGCGATTTCTTTCTTAAGAATCCGTCGGATGATCCGCTGGAAAACTTGATTCGCTCGCTAGATGCGGACTCTCCTGACGGGCAATGGTATCGGCATCACC
>CAYUWY010000084.1:0-1971 GCA_964448575.1 uncultured Pirellulaceae bacterium | reverse complement strand
GCTCCGATTTTAGGTTGGTGTCATCAACCGTCGGCTCGGTGATCACGGACGTTATTCCGCTTAGCAATTCGGAGAACCAGTGAGGCCAAGAAAATTTCAGATTTCCATCTTAGGCTTCCTCGTTTTGATTGCATTTATCGCGATTGTGTTTTCGGCATGGCGCCAGTCGATGCAATCTAATGAAATTCGTTCGCTAAAAACTCGCGTATCCGAACTTGAAACCGATTATCGAGTCCGTTCTCGTGCGATGTTGCTGTATGGGAGCCTGGACCTTGATGACGAGGATGATCGAACTACTTTCGATCTCGCGAAAACGTTTGCGATCAGCTTGTCCGAACTTGGAAAACTTGGCGAGGAATCCACGGGAACCATGCAGGCAGTGGGTCGAAAATCTCAGCTGATAGACATTGATGGGACCGATGGTGCGCTTGAAATGCTCTTGTTAACCCAGACGTTCAAATCTTCACCTGGTTGGGATAGGTCAGTGGTTGCAATTTTTGACGCGGACAAATTTGTTGCAGCATTGCCAGTTGAAACATACTATAGAACCTGGCATGAAATAATTGTCGAGGATATCAATAGCGATGGAGTTTTGGACGTTCGAATTCAGAAATATCTCCCGGGCAAACCCGCCGCCAAACGTCAAGTGACCGAAGAGATTGTGTGTTTCGTGAACTCTAGGGGATTTACAAAATCCACCGCAAAAAACGCGAAATAACAATGTGATGCACGCGAAGCCGGACTTGCGCGTGGTTTTGAAATGGAAGATCGCTTGTTCCGGCTCGGTGATCGCGAACGTTATCCCGCTCAAACTATGAAGCTCCACAAACCGGACTACACGGCTGAACAAAGCGAGGCGCTGCGACGTCTGTCAGGAGTTGCGTTGGCGTTGGCAGCGTTGACCTGTTCTTGCTGCTTGATACTTGCAACTGCTTTTGCTGTCGCGGATGTCCCAAACAAACCATGGGGTCCCTTGGTTGGTTGCTTGATCATTTTCTCGACGCTAACTTTTGGAACAATTTGGATGTCGATACGCTTAATCAAAAAACAGCGAGCTGAAAACGGATTTACAACGATGCCACTCGTTTTTATCCAAATTTGTGGAATGCTATTTCTTGCCGGCCTTGTTTTTGTCGCAATCCAGAACCAAAATCTATGGATCGGAATTGAGGGCGTAGCTGTTGCGTTTGCAATGCTAACCATTCGTTCCCTAATTCGCAAGAAACAGATCGAACAATCGGTTCAAGCCTGACATTCAATGCCCGGTAAGCACGGGATAACAATGTGATGCACGCGAAGCCGGACTTGCGCGTGTTTTAGAAATGGATGATTGCTGGTTCCGGCTCGGTGATCGCGGACGTTATGCGGACGAAAGATATTGCAACGCCTGAATCTTGATAATGAATTTGTCGCTGCTGTTTGCGAAAGTCAAAATGACACGCAATCCATGGATCGTTGCATTGCTCTGTTGACTCAATACAAGCAAAAACACGAAATAACGCTGATAGCGCCGGACCTCAATTACACGTGTGCGAACTGCACTATTGAGGTGGTTGATGACGCTCGATTCGGTACGCTTGTCGATCCAAATGAGGAACTACTCAACGATATAATCGAAAAACAGCTGTTTCCGTTTCTTGACGACACCAACGCAATAATCGCGCCATCATATCCAGATGATTTCGATACTGTTTTCTCGAATCGCTACTTTTATCATGGAACCGCACGAGCGATTGCCACAACATATGCCAAATGGGCAACGCGAGAGAAATGGCTTGGGCGGTCGAACTGGGAATGCTCAGATCTATACTATTCTCAAATGCTGACTAAAGAAGTGTATGAGTGGATCACAACACTGTACAATGTTGTGGTAATGAAGTGCAAACGTACCCCTAAAGCGTCCGCATAACAATGCATTCCTGAAACATATTGTCAATCTAAAAAGACTCATTTTTTTGAGCTCGCGTACTT
>CAYUWY010000083.1:0-1988 GCA_964448575.1 uncultured Pirellulaceae bacterium | reverse complement strand
GCGCCGCTTTTGCTTTTGGTAAACCCGGCAAAGTGCAAGCGAATCTGCTCCAGCTCATCTGTTGATGTTCGACGTTCGGTCTGCTGATTTGCGTCCCTACTTTGATCGCATCCAAACAAGATGAAACAGCCAATAAGAGCGAAGGCATAAACTAGAAACCGCATGGAAGATCCTTGTTCTGATCCAAATACAACAATGCCAACATTCTAAACGTTGAACCTCGGTGCAAGGCTTGCACCGGCAAACCATCTATTTCGCTCCAGCAATAGACTAGTGCAGCCGACATACATCAATAATACTGCAAGTCGCTATCACCTTTGGATTTGAATCTTTCGGACACCGAAAGTCAAAATGCCCTGCCTGGTGGCAGCCAGGCAGGGCCAGTAGCGAACGTGGAATTCGCCTCTGTTGTTTTATTTGGTTCCGTCTCGGACAACTTTGACGTGCTTTAACTTGGCTCGGAAAGGCTTGTTGACATTGATTGGCTGACGATTGTCGACGCACGAAGCGATGTAGGCTTTGATATCGTCTGGACGAAATCGAATAGCGCCTCTTCCATTTCCAATTCGACAGACCGGTAGTTTTTTTGACTCCACCAATTGATAAATCAAACTGCCGGAAACATTAAGCCAATCGGCGACGTCTCCGACGGTCAAAAGGCGTTTCGAATTGTCATATGACTCTGGCATCAATATGGCGATGGTTAGAATAAACGACGTTCGACTTGGTTTCCGTAAACTGTCCATTCCGTTCGTGGCTGTTCTTCACGACCGTAGAGTTCCAGATATGGCCCCGGGCTTACTCGCTCGATCAATTCCCGAAACGCGAATGGTTTTTTGCTGTGTTGACTTCTGCGGTTTAGAACCCAGCTACGACAGGAGTTGTCTCCGAATGGGCAACTGCCCCTCACACCAAGTAAGAGGAATTCGTGTGAGACACGCCAATAGTTACCCATCCCAAGCTGAGGCTTGACCCAAACCATGCACGACTTGTACTGAAACCCCCACGCTTCAATGACGGTGAATGCCTCACGTAGAAAGCCGTTGGTTGTCCACAAATGAAGATGTGCATCGTCATCTACTAATTCGCAAACCGGTTCAGCACAGATTTCTTTGATCCCCAACGTTGTGTAGTGATTGTTGGCGGCACCTCGCGACGCAATATTGCTGTACTGCCACGGAGGATCTGCATAGACAGTCCGAAACCGGATCCCGGCATCGACCAGTGGTGTGAGGTTTGTTGCAATGCTCGGACGGGCGTTCATTTGTCTCCAACCCTCTCCCGCGAAACCTCAGAAGCCTGTTGAGTCAGAATCCAGCCGTAGGCTTCATCCAAGACAAGACGCATGACAGGGATATCGTCGCGTCCAAAGCGAGTGGATTCTTTCCATTGATCACCGTTGCGGTACAACCTCACGATTATTAGCGTGTAACGAAATTCCCCCTTGGTCTTTCGAACAGAGACTTTGGCTTTTATCAATCCATGTTTGAACTCGCGTGATTTCGTTTTGACCTTCGGCATTAGTTGCTCCAACGCTGCGTGATTTCGTCCAGTTCTTCCCCTAGGTCAACCAGTTGGCGATGCTGCGATTCGTCGATCCAACCGTCGTCTGCAATGGCGAACGCCAATACCTGACAGGCTTTGACCAAATCACAGAGATCATTCGGGCGAAGGAACTGAGTTGTTGCACCCGACTGGTTCGTACGAAAGAAATTGAACAGGTAGTTGCTCTCGGGATCGCCGTCAGTCTCGCGATAAACATGGATTACCAACTCGCCAGCTCCGGCGATGAAATAGGGGCGTTTTCTTGCTTCCGAAGATGTTGTGCTCATTAGGATGCCATTGCTATTGAGAATAAAAAATGAGAGGGAGCAAGTGCTCCCTCTCGCGACAACTGACGAATCAGTTCCCGTTGCGAGACTTGGAATCAGCTTTCCTTTCCTGATTCCAAATCCAGCTGTAGGCAAAATCCATTGCCTTTGACACCA
>CAYUWY010000082.1:0-2131 GCA_964448575.1 uncultured Pirellulaceae bacterium | reverse complement strand
CATTGATACTCATCATGGCCTCCTTGGGCAAGCTAGTCTTTCCATTACCGTCTAGCGGTAAAATTCGTCATCCGCTGAACTGGTCAGCGGCGCGAAAGACGTCACCCGAAGATGCGCCACTTAATCTGGCTAAGTACTAACCACCCAAGGAGAACCGATGAATCTGTATCAAACACGCCACCCATTCTACTGCGGAATCGACCTTCACGCCAACCAAATGTACGCCTGCGTAGTCGACCAAGACGGTAAAAAACACCTACACCGCAACTTTAAAACCCGCCAGAGCGACAAATTCTTCGCCGCAATCGAACCTTTTGGCAAAGAACTCGTGGTCGGCTGCGAAAGCACGTTCAACTGGTACTGGCTCTCGGACGAGTGCCAAATCCGAAACATTCCGTTCGTGCTCGGCCACGCTTTGTACCTCAAAGCGATTCACGGTGCCAAAGTCAAAAATGACAAAGTCGACTCCGAGAAACTTGCGTTGCTGCTACGAGGCGGTACGTTCGCGACCGCTTACGCCTATCCCGCCAAGCTCCGAGCAACCCGAGATCTCTTGCGCCGGCGAACTCACTTCGTTCGGCTCAAAGCACAAGCCCTGACTCACTTGCAAATCGTCAACCACCAACACAACCTAGACGCCTTTGAAAAGAAAATCGCCTACAAAGCAAACCGAGCTGAACTAGGCAAGCGTTTTGACAATCCCAGCGTCAAAGCTTCGGTTGAACTGGACGTTCGACTGGCTGACTTTTTGCACGATGAGATCCGTAAGCTCGAATTGCACATCGAACGATCGGCAAAAACTGACGACCCACAATCCCTGTTTCGTTTGCAGACGATTCCAGGGGTGGGAAGAATCCTTGCGCTGACAATGCTTTACGAAATTGACACCATCAAACGATTTCCGACGGTGGGGCAGTTTCTGTCTTACAGCCGGCTGGTCAAAGGCTACCACACCTCCGCTGGCAAGAGCTACGGCAGCCCCGGCCGAAAGATCGGTAACGCCCACCTGAAGTGGGCCTTCAGTGAAGCAGTTCCCCTGCTAAAACGCTGCAGCCCCCAAGCCAGCGCCTTCGTCGACCGCATCGAAAAGAAACGCGGCAAAGCCAGAGCGTTTTCGTATCTGGCGGTGAAGCTCGGCCGAGCAGTTTATAGCATGCTCAAGCGCGGCGAAGCGTTTGAGATCGACCGCATGCTTCGCTAAGCTTTATCGCCACAACGCGATAGGTTTTCTAAGGCATATGAGTCCAAACAGAATCATTTGAACCAACCGGTGAAACGGAGCCTGGCTCTGCTGAGGAGCAACCACGCAAGGGATAGCCGGGGAAGACGGAGAGAAACATTTGAACGCCCCCCACAGGAGACCGATACAACACGCGTGTCAGCCGCACGGATAACTGAACCGTTTGGTTAAACACCAAGGTCAAGCCACTTTAAGAGAGCTGCAAACAACTTACTTTGGAGCCACCGATTGACTTAAGTGATTCGCTTAGATCAATCATCGAGCATCCAGCAAGCTTTCATTGGCAACGATTAGGATCAGACGCATTGATTGGCGGCACGCGTGTTTTTAACTCTGGCCAAGACCAGAGATGAAACAATTTGAATCATGAATCGAGGTTGAAGCTTTGTCGAAATTCCGGATGCCATCCGTAAGCGTCCGATTCCCATCGCAAGTTGCACCGCGCCGAAAACCGCAAGATAACTGGAGGCTGTGAAGGGACTAGCTCGTCGAACCAGCAGTCAGCCAAACCCCATTGAGTGGATCGGTGTCGGTCAGAATGAGTTTCTCCGCCGCTTCGCACTACAGCACGACACTTGGTCGGCAAGCGAAGCACTGGGTCTAGGGCACCGACACTCGGTCGGGTTTTAGATTTGGCAGAGCGTAAATAGATGTTTGAAGCAACCGACGGGGCAATAAACCCTTTAGGCAAAACGCACTAACTCAGGGCAACAAACAGAAGAAGTTCCCTTGGGTGAATTGCGACCCGCCGAGTTGGAATCAGTTTGAAAGAAATCGCAAGCCAACCCCTGCAACAGAGCCATTCCGAAATTCACCCAAGGGAAGATCAACCATTCGCATAAAACACGTGCGAAAAAAATTAGAGATTTTTACCGCCCTACCGGTACGGGC
>CAYUWY010000081.1:0-2419 GCA_964448575.1 uncultured Pirellulaceae bacterium | reverse complement strand
GGTATCTAGCTAAGAAAACAAGACTTCCAAGGAGCCAAATCGCCAATGCTAACGCTGGCCAGCTAAAACCAAGCGACGCTGGCGTGTCCGGAACAGCAATCGGTGCAGCAGCAACAGCATCTTCCGCTTTGGCGATGGATTGCTGCTTGCTTGATGGACCCGTTACCTTCGAACTTATTCGCGGTTGAACATTTTTTGCGTCACCATCGCTCGGCTGAGTCGGCATACTCTTTGGCAAATCGCCAGCAAGATTGAAGTCGAATTTGTCTGATTGAAAAGCTCTTTTTTCCACTGACGAATCGTTCTGCGGTGACACTCGGTTTGCCGCCAGTACAGGAACTTGAACGAGACCACTTGGCCACAATACGTTTCCAGAAACTACCAGCAAGGGGAGAATCAGGATCGTCAACAACGTAGATCGCCAAGCAAGATCCTGCCACGCGACTTTGTCTGTCAGCAACCGGTCGGCGATCATCCCAACCAAAAGCAACACGCAGATCGAAATTCCAATGATTAACAATTGAGACATCGTAACTCCCTTTTAATTCTTCTTGTCTTTCTGACGTTTGTTCTTGATCATGAACTAAAGCCTAAGCAGTAAGTTCAGCCTTCCATCTAACGCTTTATTCCTTGGTCAGTTTTACGTCGATCAACTTTGAATCGGATTCAAGGACGGCTTGCATTCGTTCGATCGTTTTCGTTTGGTAGCCTTTTGCCGAAACCATGACTTTGTACACGGCACCTACAAGTTGATTGTCGAGTCTGTACTCTTTCTGTGTCCCATGAATATTGACTCCTGGGTTGGAGTCCTCAGCGAAGATTACCATGGCTTTTTTGTCGCCGTCCAGCATCGCTTTGCAACGATTGATTCGAACATTAAATTCAGGAATGGGATCACCGGTTGCTTCATCGATGGCACGAACACGAAGTACTCCGCCGGGCTTCATCCTAATTTCGATTTTTTTTCCCTCGGCAACATCGACGTCCAAAAATCCAATCGGTTCGTATTGTCTGGGCGAATTTATATAAAGCGTTGTGGAGTCCGATAGTCCAGTGATCCTAAACTTTCCTTCGGCATTGGTTGTTACTGCTCCACGATCCCATCTGTAGTGTCCTTTTTCGTTGAAGTGAACGCGTTTGGCTGGCACAGGTTTACCTTCTGGCGTTAGCAGGACACCTTCTAACGTTTTTCCAGTTTTCAAAGTGACTCGAATCAACTTGGGTTTGTCTTTTGGTCCCGGCTCGACATCAATTCGTTGCGAAACTTTCCCTTCGGCTTTAATGATCACATATTTGTGTTCGAGGAATGGATAGAGGTTGTCCAGCCGCGCCCGGCCTCCCATGTCGGTTGTTGCAGCACGATAATTCGCACTAACGTTACTTGGATTTCTAAGCCCCGCCCCGGCGATAGGCTGGCCATCTTCATCGGTAATTTCAAACTCCGCGTCCCCGCCATACGGGAGCTTCTCACCAACGACTTCCATTTCTTTCTTGTCCCCAGCATTGGCGATTTCAAACTTCTCCTTACCGAACTTGTATCCGTCTTTGTAGTGGCGCATTTCCAATTTCGTCTTAAGTGGAAGGCCTTTGATCAGCAGTTTTCCGTCTTCGTCCGTTTTGGAACCCCAGAATGGAAATGGCATTTCTTCCAGACGAATACTCACGCGGGCTTCTGCGACGGGGCTGTCGTTTTGGTCACGCAAGTTAACCGCAATGGAAGCTCCAGGCTCAAGCTCAAACTTTAAGTCTGCCGTAGTACCGAGCTCCTGAGCCGTTGTTTTCCAAAAGAAAGTTGCGTAGCCTTCAGCATTTACAACAAACTCCCATTCGGTGGACGCAAGTCCGCGTATCGCTGCCTCACCATCCATGTCAGTTGTGTATTCGCGTTTGATATCGCCCCCACTAAAACTGATCTTGGCCCCCTCGATCGCTTCCTTGGTTTTCGCCGAAACTACGTTAATGTTGAAATCGCAAGCTTTCTCGATCGTAAGGTCGGTGGTGATCGGGCCGGATTCACCTTTCTTCGTAGTGATTCGAGTCCCACCTAAAAACTCTTTCAAAGACGTTAGCCCATTACCTTCGGCCCAGATTCGGTAGGGGCCAGGAACATTGACAGGGAGGGTGTATCGGCCATCGCCGTCCGTTGTCGTTGTTAACGTCTCACGAGGAAGTGTCGACCCACTGTTCCAAGTCACATACACCTTCGCATTGGCAACCGTTTTACCCTCAGCGGTTTTTACAACTCCGCGAAACTCAAGTTGCTTTTCCGAAGCTTTCTTTTCCTGGCCTTGATTGGACCCAACCATTGCATTGGCAACCGTCTCCGGTGGCGGCGCACTGGCAGGCACGAACTTGATCGCCGCGAAACCTATCAGCGCCACGATCAAGCAACCCGAAACGGCGAAACGGATAAACCGAC
>CAYUWY010000080.1:0-2428 GCA_964448575.1 uncultured Pirellulaceae bacterium | reverse complement strand
CTCGATCCCAAAAAACGATTTGGTCGTCTTTAAGACTTCGGCAGCCAGCTCCTCAACCGGCTCGCCACGGCACTCAGCGACCGTCTTCAAAATATGCGGCAAGTATTTGGGCTCGTTTCGATTAATGCGAGGCCGATAGTCGCGCGGTGCAAGGTAGGGGCAATCGGTTTCAAGCATCAAACGATTCACAGGGATTTCTTTTACTACGTCGCGAAGGTGCTTCCCTCGTCGCTCGTCGCAGATCCAACCTGTGATGCCCAGATGCAAGTCGAGATCCAGATACGCTTTGGCGTTTGATAAAGAACCGGTGAAGCAATGAACAACTCCTCGGCTGATTCGGCCTCGGGCTTCTTTCATCATTGAGTAAAACGTGTCGAATGCGTCTCGTTCATGAAGAAACAGCGGCAATTGGTTCTTTGACGCGAGATCGAGATGGGCGGCAAAGCAATCACGTTGTTTGTCCCGTGGCGAAAAGTCTCGATTAAAGTCCAGCCCGCATTCCCCCACCGCCACAACGTGATCAAGCTCATACAACTCTTCAAGCGTCTTGGCCGTCCGCACCGGATCATATTCACTTGCATCGTGAGGGTGGATCCCGGCAGTCGAATATAGAAATCCCGGGTGCCGCTGGCAGATCTTGGATGACTCGACGCTGTTCCTCTCCGACGATCCCGTCAACACGATATGGCTCAGACCGGCCGACGCCGATTCGGTTAGTACATTTTCCAGATCGTTCTTGAACTTTTTGCTGGTCAGGTTTGCACCAATATCGATGCACTCAAATTGTGTTGTGACTTCAGGCTTCGCTACGATTTTGTTATTCATTCTTTCCACTTCAATAAAATTCTTAACTCGAACAGTGCGTGCGGCGGGACTCGAACCCGCAACTCAAGGCTTTAGAAGCCTCTGCTCTACCAATTGAGCTACACACGCATTTGTTCGCAGCCAAGAACGGGCTGTAATCTAACAGGTCAATTCTCAACCGCGAACATGGTTAGCCGTTACTCGGTAGCCTCCTTAGATTCAAAGTGATCATGAACCTGTTCATACAGCCCTTTGATTGCCGCGATTTGTTCATCGGAAAACGTACCGACGGCTTCCACCTGCGGCATTCGTGCTTCGTGATAAAGTCGTACCACGTCGTGATCAACGACTGTCTTGGGATACCGTTTGAATCCCGTTTCGCCGTTCCGCGTGACTCGTTTTGCCCATGGACGATTTTCAACAAAGAACGTACAGAATTTCGGTTCGTTCCCTATTCGATTTTCAGGCTGCTTCCGGTTCCAACGATGCCAAGTGTGAAACTGCCGAAGCGTATCCCAATATCGGCGATGCAGATATTTAAGCTGGCGATAAACTTCGAAGGTGCATGGATGAAAACCATAACGGCTACGGTGCGTGTTACTTACTGATGACATATTTCTTCCTCGTTTGTTTTTGTTTGTTAAAGCGGACTCTCCCCAACATCGATAGCGCTGCATAGCTTTGCGCCTTTGCATTGACAGAGGTTCAGTAGCCAACGATGTAAGCTGGCCACCAAGATCGGGTTCATAGAATGGCTGGTACTGAATTCCCAACGCCTCAAGGCGCGCAGCAGCATGCTGAAGTTGAAACTCAGAGCCAATACCCAGAACGACCAAGTGCGGATGCGCAATGTCGGGGGAAAGAAGACGTGCGATTTCAATGCACGCATGGCAAGCCTGAACGACTTGCTGAGGCAGAGTTAAATCCTGCCGAACAAAACAATAAACATACGAGATAGCTTCGTTTGAAACAGTCTCAGATGTTTGTACCTACGTGAATCCCATAATCTTCCTTTCAATAAAATAACAAGGCCGATGCGCCTTTGTAATCTGCTGGTCCAATCTTAGTCATCCACTACGATTTTCTCAACTCGTGACTGAAACTTCCAAGGAATTTGCGAGTTTTAGCCACAAGAGAACCGTAAATTCACCTTGCCAGCGTGTTGTTACCGACTTCCGGTAGTCATTGGACACGGTCAGGATCGAGGCTCGGGAGCAAGTTTCTGGTGTTGTCAAGCACGACATTTCAAACTGTCGATACGATCTTTTATTTACGGCGCGGAAGCAGGACTGCAGTGCGGCAGTACACCGCAAGTGATCCTTTGCTGAGTGCGTGTGTAGGACGGAACACATACAAAACGTACGGTCCTTTCACCCAAAATCAATCATTTCATTGCTTGGGACCACACCTTGGCGTATACTTAAAAACCGCACCAACTCCTCACCGTTTTTGCAATTCTCGGCCGTTTTATTCACAGGCTTCTTTCTCATGCTTCGATTTGTATTTTCTGTTTTATTGGCACTATCCGTATTACCCTCAATCGCTGTAGCCCAACAAACCTTCGACGTATACATCGTCGCCGGACAGTCCAATACGGACGGACGAGGTGACGTAAGCGATTTAA
>CAYUWY010000079.1:0-2571 GCA_964448575.1 uncultured Pirellulaceae bacterium | reverse complement strand
CGCCCCTGTAGCTCAGTGGATAGAGCACAGCTTTCCTAAAGCTGGTGTCGCAGGTTCGATTCCTGCCGGGGGTGCTTTTTTTTACCGCGTTTTATGGGGTTTGGGCCTTCTCGCCCAAGCCCCATTTTACATGTTTTGGGCTGAATTTGGTCCTGATCTCTGACAAAACTCTGACAAAGATTGCATCGTGCGACTACGACTACTTTTTTCAGCACCGATTTCGCTAACGTCGTTTTTTGTCGGGCAAAAGAGCCTCCAGCGACACCAGCGTACCGGAGGTAAATCTGAGCTTGGTTACCGTGACCAACTCGAAACTCTGACAGGATTCCAAATCGCGCTAAATCAATCCGCTTCGACATCGTAAATGCTTCGTCCAAAAATCATGATTGAAAGCCTCTCTGGAAGCGATTCCACGGCAGTTTTAATATGAGTATTTGTGATGGAATTGAATTCGTTGGACCTGCTCAAGCAACTGACTACGCAGCGTGAACCGAACGAAGAAGAGCTGAATGAAGCGATGACGCGAGCGGTTTTGAGGATACTGCGTCATGGCGATCGTGAAGCTCGAATTTTCAACGATTACTTTGGTCTCTACGCGACCAAAGATTTCATCGCAGTTATCCGAGACCGTTTTTCAAAATTGTCTCAGGAGGCTTTCTTGAAACGGTTCGATGCGATTGTTCAATCGCTGATCGAGTCTGAGAAGGTTGAGATCCGCTCAAATAAAATCAGAGCCCTGTATGGTCACTCGATCCGAGGCATTATCGTCGGAGCAATGAAGTGGCCAGAGATTCCACTATTTCATGCGACACGTGGTCTCTACCTCCCGAAGATTCTGGCGAATGGTTTGCGACCGAAAGGAAGAACTTGGGTACATCTGACAAGCCAACTTGAGTACGCCAATCGCATTCAAATGCACCATTCTTTTGAGGGGCGGGGAGTACTCCTAAGCATCGATCCCCAGCGTCTGGGAGGCCACGATGTAACGTTTCGACAACCAAACTCCCACATCTGGCTTGCAACTCCCATTCCGCCAGAAGCAATTCGAGTCTGCGAACCGAATGAACATTCGGAACTGGACGGATAGCCTAAATCTGGCCCGCTCAAAGCCAAGTAACGCAGGAATGTGACTTTCGCCGCAAGACGTGCTAAAAGTTCCGCAACTCGCTCTTTATTGCACTACCTACATCTTGAATACTGGGAAGAATGGAAACGGTCACGATACTCCACTAATTCTGTGAAGCATTGTGGCTGGTAGATATAGGTTTCTCTTGCCGCAGTCTCTCGCGGCCATCTCCAACGAGCAGGCACTGGCTTGCTGATTTTCGACAACGGAAATCAGCGGGCCGGAGCATCCGGACACGTCGTCCTTTGATTGGAGATTGAAATGGTTAATTTGATGCGAGCCAACAGCGAATTGCTGAAACGCTCGCCTGATGAATGCTTTCCTTCGCTTGCGGCTTTGCGGAACCACTGTTTTTCGCAACGCGAGGTAGCAACTGAAGTTTGGAGTAAACCCCAAGCCGTTGCGGCCGTCATCGACCAAGGCCACTTGGCTTTGAACTTTGAAGATGGCCAAGCTCGTCGCTTGAATGACTGGTCCTTCGGGCAACTCTGCAACTTGTGTGGCGTTTCCGCCAAAACGATCAATCGGTTGTCGTCTAAAACGGCAACGACTGCGATCGAAGAAACGTTGCCAAGTGCCGATCGCCCGATTCAGTTCCTAAATGGGGCTGATCAAGTGCGTTCGATTCATGGCATCAGCTACACGCGATTGTGGAACTCGGAGTTGCTCGATGTTGTAGCAAAATTCGACAATGAGTTTCAACCTCCGCAACCAGCTCAACGCCACTACGGCACGGGCCTGTACGCGGGCGAGCAAGACATGTTCGCATTCTTGGTTGATGACAATGGCTGGGTCGATATCGGCGACGACCGTTTTGCACCGGGTTTCTTCATCTGGAACAGCGAAGTTGGTTGTCGTAGCGTCGGAATTCAGACGTTTTGGTATCAGCATATTTGCGGAAACCACATCGTTTGGGACTGTGTTGACGTCAATGAGTTCAGTCGCAAGCACACATCAAGCGTGCGTGACGCGATTGGCGAAATCGAACGCATGATCACGTCTCTGGTCAAAGTAAAGACTCAGCGGCAAGAACAGTTTGCTGAAAAGATTCGTGACGCGAAACGCCAGCAACTCGGCAGCGATGTTGAAGAAGTAACAAAACGACTACGGCAACAGGGTATCCCACTGGGGATGATTAAAAACGCTGCCAAAGTCGTCGGCAACAATCACTCAGCCTTCGCTTGGGTCGATGCGTTGACTCGTTCTAGCGGTTTGATTGAGTTTGCTGGAGCACGAGCGTCCATCGATCAAAAGATTGGTGGGCTACTCTCGCTCGCGGTCTGAATTCGCTCACTAGATTTTACGCCGCTTGCGGCACACATTTGTTTTTCACAAGGAGCCAACTATGGCCAACTCGAAGAAACCCGTCCACGAACTCCGCATGGGACGCATCCGCGCTGCCATCTGGGAAAACGAGACCAAAAATGGAACCGTGCATAACGTGA
>CAYUWY010000078.1:0-2725 GCA_964448575.1 uncultured Pirellulaceae bacterium | reverse complement strand
ATAACGTCCGTGATCACCGAGCCGACGGTTGATGACACCAACCTAAAATCGGAGCGATGTAAAATCATGAACCTTCGGTAAAGTATTGTCGCGACCAGCCAACCACAGGAGCTTTGCCGGATTCGTGTGCATCACCTTGTTACCCCGCGTTTGCGGGCCGTTTTGAACTATTTCCGTTTCGCGTAAAGGCGTGCAACAACTGCACCAATTGTACCTGCCAGTGGCGAAACTATGAAGATCAGCAAGAGTACCCAGAGCGAGATAGAGCCGGACGCGAACCCGCCAGTTAAGTCAATTTCGGCGTGAATATCCGAGTGAAAAATATCGTAGATCGCAAACGCGAAGGGAATGGACGCTCCGGCCAAAAACCCTATCGCAGTATATTTCCACAGAGACACCGTTGGATGCTTGACGAACGTGCTGTCGGCGGCAGGCGATTTGTATGGATCTTCTGTGGTCATAGCCTTTAGCGGGATAACGCCCGCGATGCCCCAGTCGCAGCAAATAAACTAAACATTAAAACCGACGTGAAATGCGACTTGGGTCAATCGCATTGTTATGTGCCGAATCAATCGAGCTCGCAATCAGCCGGCAGTATTGCAGCGAGCCTGGAGCGACTTGATTCGGAAATCTGTGTAGGCAGCCCAAGATATTCAAGATTCGTAAATTGTGAAAGTGTCTCTACCGAATCGTCAGTGATCTTCGAGCCGATAAGGTTCAATGAACGCAAGCTTTTCAGGTTCGCGATTTGGGCCAGCGATTGGTCCGTGATTGGACATGCGTAAAGATCGAGGGTTTCAAGATTTTTAGAATCAGCAAGGTGTTTCAGGCCGGCTCCTGAGATCGGTGTGTAAATCGCGTGCGGAATGTGGCATCCGAGATATCGTCACGTTCGGAAACGTCGATAAACGTAATGAGACCAGCTTCGTTTGTTTTCGTTTCAGCTGTAATTGACGTTAATCCTGCTAACGACTTAGGATCATCAGGATCAGCCGTTGCCTCAGAGCGCAAATGTGGCAACTCGATCTCAGGGGAAACGTTACAACTGGTGAGAACTCCGCACACTAGCAATACCATCGCAACAAAGGCAGCTTGCATCTTGATTAGGTTTGACATAGGCACATAACGTCCGTGACCACCGAGCCGGAACGGAAATCATGCAAGTAGAAAAAGGCACACGCAAGTCCGGCTTCGCATGCATCACATTGTTATGCGTCAAATTCCCTTCGGATTAATGATTACCGATACGTAGAGATCGTCACGTACACCTGATAGGTCATTTTCGATTCCACACGGGTTTGAAATTCTAAGTTCGGGGTCATAGACAAAGCAAAGCAACTGGGAACAACTTGGGTGTTCACGGTATTTAGCGATGTCGACAATTAGCTGTTCTCCCAATTCCCTCGCGTTCAAGCCGTTACGGGTTTTCTTAATTTCAATTACTGTTTCTTGTGGTTTGAGTAAAAAGTCAGTGCGCGATGCTGCACCTGCATAACTAGGCACCCACTCCTCTTTGCGCACATCTGGAAAATCGAGCAGTAAAACCGCATGAAACAGATCCTGAACGTCATACTCATCATTGATTGTTAACGTAGGGCGATTTTCGCGTCGCTTGCAGAGTTGCGAAGCCATTCGGTGGAAGCAGACACAAATTCGTTGGAGTTGAACTAAACACTCCTCGTTGGATATTCTGAATCCCGACAGTCCGGTTGAGGCAAGAACGCGGTCATTTCTGTTTATGGAATTTCGAATCGCGTTTTCAAGTTCGGGGTCGGAAGCGTCAATTGCGTTTTGCAGTCGTTCACGTAGATGTAATGGCAAGCCTATTGCTAGGTCGAGTTTTTGATTCATCCCTTCTCAACCCTTTCAATTTTGATTTCGGATTCCGAAATCTCAAGGAATTGAGAAATGGTCTTAAGAATGGATTCTCGCAACTCGTCGCCAAAGTCATCAAAATCAATGTTGTTTAAGGTCAATTTGACGGTAGTCCGTTCATCAGACTCTTCTCGTTTGACCCAAGGTTTCTCTTTGTATTCTCGAAGCTCTTCAGATGTGAATGTTCCGGTGTCAGCTCGGAAGTGGCAATTCGGGCATACCGCTAGAAGGTTGTCATACGAATTGTCTTTCGACTGCGAATATGGGGTGATATGACACAATACAACTGGTGACGAGTGACCACAGACGGCGCATCTGTTGCCAGCGTCTTTGATCACTTTTAGTCGAGTTGATTTGGGGATTGCTCTAGTCATATATTAAGCCGCATAACTTTAGTAAATAACCCTCCCAAAATGGAGGGATATTATTGAATATCATATTTTATACATAGCGCAGAGCATTTTTATACATAGCGCGCCCGGTTGCAACATTTAAACTTGGCAATTTCAAACTACGGCGGCAACGCGTTCCAGGCGGCTCAATGTTTAGGCAAGATTTTGTGCGTGAATTGGCGGTCACGAGGAGACCTCTCGCTGAACGCCACCAGTTTAGGTGAGCATCTTTGATCGTTGGATTTTCAACCGCGAATGGACGCTAATAAACGCGAATACAAATTCGGTTTTCATTCGCGTCCATCGGCGTTCATTCGCGGTTCTTTTCACGGTTCTTTCACGGTTCTTTCACGGAATTTTATTTTGGACGCGCGAGCGTCCAAAATTGGGAACCCGACGTGTAATAGGATTTTGCATCAAGCAGCTGTTGCCAGGTTTTGCATGGTGGATTTTGCAGC
>CAYUWY010000077.1:0-2809 GCA_964448575.1 uncultured Pirellulaceae bacterium | reverse complement strand
ACTTGAGTTGTCGGGATCTTTGCTTCCATTCGCTGCCCCGGTCGGTACTTCCACGAAATAAACTTGTTGTTGGAAGTGCCCGAGTCACTCTTGCTGGTCAGTTTGTTTGGTAACAACAAATAGAATTTCAAAGCGCGAGATTGCTGGTCAATTTCATTGGCGACACTTTGAACTTCCAAGTCCAAAACTTCATCGCTTTCGTAATCGCCAGACGTGGGAACGACTTGAATCGTCGATCCATTCCCAGCTGCCTTTACTAATCGCTCGGAGTCGTCTTCAAAGGCCTTTCCTTCTACGTACAACAGACAATGGTCTGCCAACACACCCAGCAGTTGGCCCGCCGTGACGCTCTCGCCCCGGTTAACATTGACCGACTGCATTTGGTATTGATGCTCGATCCCTTCGTGTTCGTGGTTCTTTGCGTAAGGAGGTGCAACCACGGTGATTTCCCGAAGCACTTTTCGCGTTGATTCCATTTCAGCAATCTGTTGTTCGCTCATTCCATGGAGCAACAAGCTTTGCCGAGTCGCCGACAAAGCAGCCATGACTTTGTCACGTTCGTATTCCTGTTCGATGATTCGTTTGCCCGGAATGACGCCTTCGCCGATGTTCTTTAGGCGAGCCCATTCTTTGTTGACAACGTCCAGATTCTGCAGGTTGGTCAGGAACGTCGCCTGTGCGGAAACGACGTCTTCATGAGTGAGCCGCATATCAAACAGGGCCATGCCGGGCTGAATTGCTTGACGTTCCAACGGATAGATCTGGGTGACGACTCCGGTCATTGGAGCAGTAATTTCGTTCCGCGATCGACCATGCCGTTCCGTTACCATTGCCGGAACTGATACGACTTTCGTAAAGTCAGTTGGTTTGACCATTCCGGTCGTCAGTCCGATGTTTTTCCAAGCTATCGGACTGAGCGTCAGTGTGTCCGGAGTCTCGCTTGGTGCCTCCTCTTCTGGCTCTTCTTCATCGTCCGCTTTCTCATTCTTGAGGTATGCGATGAATTGTTGAGCGTGTGGCATCCATCGGTCTTGCGTGAAGAACGCAGCAACGCCAACTGCAACCAACAGGATTGGCCAGACAAGTTTTTTCAACCAACTAAACTTCGTACTCATCAAATTCTCCGGGCTATCGGACGGATCAGCGGCGTAAACGAATCGTTAAGCAACGACCCATCGTCCAAACCTTGATTCTGTAAATCAGTTGAACACCCAAGATCAGATGAGCGCGCACGTTGGGCGCGAAAAACACGCAATCCGGAAACGGATCAATGGCAAAGCCGGTTGAAGCGGCCTGAAGAATCGCTGAAGCTTCAGCACCACCTAAATATTGCGTTACCGAATCAAACAAGGTTAATTTGAATTTCACGACCTTGATGACATTGCAACCGTCATCAGAACAACAAAAGTGATTGTTATCTGAATCCTGATCCCCACGATCGAATGTGGAATCCGAGAGAGACGACTCATCATGACTTTCGTCGTCACAATCATGGTCAGCATGTTCATGAGCATCGTAATCGTGGTCGTCGTGTCCCGATTCATCGTGCGAATCAGGTTCGACAGTCACACAGCAACTCGAAAGTGAATCCGTGTGGCTACATGCAGACGCAGCGGCCAATCCGTGGTGCCAACTGCACCCGAATGTCATGTGAACCATGACGGCTATGCTTGCGAGATGTACCAGAAACGATTTCATTGATGCTTCAAGTTGATTGGTGAAGTTGGCTAATAATCTGCAACTTGGGGCGAAAGGTCAATACGAGATAGCTTGTCTAGCTTACCTCAATTTTAGGCCATTTGCCCGTCTGCCTTGGGGCAATCTTGAGCCGAACCGTCATTTCGCCCGGGATTGCGAGTCGATTCTGACCTAGAATTTGGTTGGATTCGTTGGGGACACGAGGTTTGTGTTCACTCTAAACTTCCGGATAGCAGCAAGCCTTCGATTTCGACGTGTTGCCGCCAAAGCTGCTTGAGCTGTCGCAAGTATGTCAAGTTGATCTGCGAGTACGTTCGCTGTGCGGTCAACAATTGGAGAAAGTCAATTTCACCTTCGCGATACCCTTTGTTGACCAGATCAAGCGTTTCTCTTGCCTTGGGAATGATTTCCGAATCGAACGCATCAACTTGCAGTTTGGCGTCCAAATAGCTTTCATATGCAGAAGCCAATCGCTGTCGAAGGTCGAGCACTTTCTTGTCCGCTCGGCGCTCTGCTGCAACGATTTGATAACGTGCCTGATGAATGGCACCTTGATTTCGATTCCATATCGGAATGGGCATGCCGATCTGGAAACCGGGAATTAGGTCATCCGTCAGGAAATCGTGCTGCAAGGACGCTTGCCAAGTCACGTTTGGAATGGGCTCTACGATTTCACGTTGCAACTGACGTCGTTTTTGCTCAACGTCAGCAAACAAGGCCGCGATTTCCGGACTGCTGTCTACTACTTCGTCGAATGACTGTTCGAATTCGGCGATGGACAAGAGTTCTCGAACGTTGCCGTCGACGTAGTCCAACGGGAGATCAGCTTCGCCAAGTAAACCGGCCAGCTTTCGACGAGCTGCAAGTCGCTGGTTTTCAGCCTGCCGTTTGACAACTGACGCATTTTGCAGTTCGATTTCCGATTGTAGGACAGAGGTTTTGGCAGCTTCTTTGGCTTCCAACAGACGCTGCGATACATCAACTGCGTTTTGAGATATCTTGACCAGTTCTTCGGCCATGGTGACCATCTCTTGTGCCACCAACAGGTCGTAGTATCGCTGGCGAACGTCCGTCAACAATCGCCTTTGAACGACAGCCAATCGTTGCTCAG
>CAYUWY010000076.1:0-3101 GCA_964448575.1 uncultured Pirellulaceae bacterium | reverse complement strand
GACGATTTCTTGTTGGTGACTTGGGAAGGGTGCACCATCAACGACCCTCGCCTCACTCAATTTTGCGAAACGCTCGTAAGCAAAGACAAGGACAATCTAATTCAGTCGGTTGTCAATGGCTCCGATGTGATTGACAGGCTTCGTTCTGAAATAGAGTTGTCAACCAAGTATATCGTTAAACGTTTCAAAGGCATCTTCTTTGGAATGGACAACCCTGAACAGACGCTTGCGCTTATCGAGTTGACTAAGACCGGTTCAGCCGATCGAAGAGAGTCTTTGCGACAAATCGAATTTGCGATTGCTGAGACGAATGATCTAAAATTGGAGGACGTGAGTTTCGGTGGCTACCCTTATGTGGGAATCAACATCGACAATCACCTGCGAGATTCATTTCTCTACTTTTTGCTCCCCTCCGTTTTCTTTGCATCGATCGTTTCGCTTTGCTGCTTGAAAAACATACTCCTGTCCTCGCTCGTCTTCCTTGCTGCTATGGGAGCGGCAGCATGTAGTATCGCAATCGTACCGATTTTTGGATTCAAATTTGGCGGGCTGATGTCGATCATTCCCGCGCTCGTATACATCCTCACGACCTCAGGAAGTATCCATTTAATTCACTACAGCCTGGACGCAATCGGCGATACAAGAAAACTGCTTTCGATCAGTTGGAAACCGTGCTGTATTTCTGCTTTGACGACTGCGATTGGGATGCTGTCCCTGATGCGTAGCAGTTTTCCGGCGATTCGAAGCTTTGGTCTGTTCTGTGCAACGGGAGCCGGTTTTGCGCTGCTGTTTCAATTGATCGTTGTGCCGTGGTTGCTGCTTCGACTGGGAAAGAAGGGGCAATTGAATTTAGCCCAACGTTCCGATCAACATCAAAGCTGGAACCTAATCTCCGGGCTCATTCAACGACACCGAATTGTTCTGTCACTGGCAGGCGTGTTGGCAATTGCATTCTCTGCATGGGGGCTGTCTCGGTTGTCTGCGAGAGTCGATGTTGGAAAACTATTTTCTGAAAAATCAGAATTCATAGCCAAGATGTCGAATCTGGAAACACAAATTGGCCCCCTCGACCAATCGGAACTGGTGATCGAGTTTAAAGAGGTCCCGCCAGAGGATTTTCATGTTCGCGCCCGGTTGGTTCACAAACTCCAAAGACATGTCGCCTCTTTGCAAGAGGTGGGCGCAACACACTCGTTGCTAAACTACCTCCCTCGTGAACCGACAGGCAACCGGATCAGGACCAGGGTGAAACGGACCTATATCCAAAGCCGAATAGATGAACGACGAGACGAGCTTGCCAAGTCTCGTTTTTTGGACATCTCTTCAGGATCGGAAACATGGCGGATCAGTCTTAGGTTTCCGTTCACTCAGGAGACAGACGTTGAACAGCAACAGGAACTGATCTTAGACCAAGCGTCTGACGCGATCGATCGTTTGATGGAGCAAGATGATTTTGCTGCATTTACGTCTCCTATTCGTTTGAGCTACACAGGAAAGAACCACTTGTTTCACAGTGCGCAGGTCACTCTCTTGGAGGATTTTTATCGCAACTTTATATTGGCATTTATCATTATCACTCCGGTGCTGATGATCGTGCTACGTTCCTTTTGGCTGGGCGTGCTTGCGATGCTGCCGAACTTGTTTCCGATTGTCGTTCTCTTCGGTTCCCTTGGGTGGCTGAATTGGCCAGTTGATTTAGCGATTGCCATGACAGCCAGCGTGGCCCTCGGAATCGCCGTGGATGATACGACGCATTTCTTAATACGTTTCCGAACGTTTGGCGGCTCGACTGCCAACATCGTCGCCCCGGTTCGAAAAGCGATTAGCCAATGTGGCCCGGCAATGATGCATACAACCGCAATTGGTAGTGCCGGCCTACTTGTATACGGAATTAGCGAAATGACCGTCGTTAGCAATTTCTCCATTTCAATAACATGTATGTTGATTCTGGCACTGATCGCCGACATCTTGATTCTGCCTGCTTTGCTAATGCTGCACGTCAAGAAAGCAAAGCCGGAACCTGGTCAAGCGGCGAACGTGTATACTGAATCCCAAAAAACGGTTTGCAAATCAGGCTAACCGGAGTGAAAGACGATCAAGATGAATACCAAGCTAAAAGAACCGAGCAGCGTCGAACAAAAGGACGCTAACGATGAATTCCGGGAACTCAGGAACCGCGAATTCGTCAGCCAAATCAACGAGATGCGCAAAGTCGACAACTGGACGAACTGGCGTTACTTGGCCACAGAATATGGCTACCTCTCCGTAGTCATGGGTCTTGGTTTTTTGGTTTGCGTCGCCTGGGCCCAAGCGACGATTTCGACTTGGGTTTTTATTCCTTTGGTAGCTGCCATCTCCATTTTGATTGGGATTGGCCAACACCGTTTGGTCATGTTGGGACACGAGGCGAGTCACTTTTCCCTGTTCGGAAACAAGGTACTGAACGAAGTGGTAAGCGACTGGTTTTGCTTTTACCCAATCTGGGTAACGACCTACAACTATCGCATTCAACACATGGCCCATCACCAGCACACCAACGACCCTGAGCTCGATCCCGACTACGCGTACATGTCTGTCTGCGGTCATCAATACAAACCACCAATGGAGCGTGGGGCATTTTTGTGGCGATGTATCGTCGGACCAGCAATGGCAATCCCCAACCAGCTTCGGTTCCTGTTCATCCGTTTGAAACTTGCGTTGCTGACAGGCGTGTTGGCCAAATTCCGCCGCAAGGGCAGTTGGGTTAGTCGCCTGATTCTGGCATCGTTTTTGGTTTGCTACTTGTCGGGACTCGGTTACGTATATTTTGCTGAGCAATTGCATTTACTTTGGCCAATGACGGGAGGCGTGTTGGTCGTCGCTTCGATCTTTGTTGCATTCGCATCACGAGAATCGCTGATCGAGGGGACGTTCAAGCCGTTCGTGAATCCAAAACTGGCATTGATTGGCAGGATGGTTTTCATTGCGTTACTGTTCTCAATACTCGTTCAGCTGCGATTGTCGACTGGTCTTCCGTTTGTAATGGCGTATTACGTGTTATGGGTTTTACCACTGGCGACAACGTTTTCATTCTTGATGATTTTGCGAGAGGACATTCAGCA
>CAYUWY010000075.1:0-3333 GCA_964448575.1 uncultured Pirellulaceae bacterium | reverse complement strand
CCGTTTTGCAAAAGTAAGGAAGCACTGTGTTCGATCGTTTCGCGTTCTTGAGTCGAAAGTGAAAGTGGTTCGGCTGAACCGCCGGTGTGAAGGTTCGCTCGAAAGTCTCCATCAGCTGGGACCCGATGGATTCCGGCGATGTGACCGTTGGCTTCGATGATTTTTCCGTTAACGATCACTACACGCTTGTCCCCCGGTTGGTCGCAGTGGATAAAGTGCTGAGCAACAACGCCGCGCGATCCGAAGGTGCTTGAAATCAGTGACTCCAAATTTCCTTGATCGTGTTCAACTTTAATCACGTCCTCTCCGCGGGAACCGACCAGAGGCTTGACGACACAAGTCGTTTTCGAATTCCTCACGAAACTGGCGATCGGACCAACAGAATGGGTGACGATCATCTGCGGTCGGAAACGCGGCGGCAAAAGTTCGAGGGAAGCCTTGCTGGCAAAAAACTTCAGTTTGTCGGGCCGGTTGATGACACGCACTCCAATTGTTTCGATCGCTGAGCAAAATTCGAGAAACGATTCATGAACTGATGAGCGGTCAGTGTCACGTCCCGGATTGGTTCGAATCATGACAATGTCTTGAGAGCCGAGCTTATAGCGTTGCGGTTCATTCTGCTTTGAACTGGCGAGACCTACGATGAGTTTTGAGTCGACATCCTGTTGGTGCGAGTTCGTGTCGAGACCTAACGCGTTTATCGAAAACTCATTCTGATCGTCCAATCCTACGAACGAAAAATTATCGACATTGGCCAGACAAACTTCATGGCCGCGATTGAGCAGGCTCGCGATTAGCAAAGCCGTAGTTTGGCGGTAGCCGATTTCTTCGACATGATTGACGACTACAAAAACTGGCACGGCTAAGCCTCTTTTTTCGATTTAGAGTCCGCTGGAGGCACAGCACACGATGCGTCTCCGAGCGAACATCCGCTGACATCCACGAACGTTTGCTGGCCAGATTCATCCATCGGTACACCCAAGTGCAAGATCCGTGCGCCGGTTTGGCCCATCGGATTGATGCAGTGGCCAATGACGACGCCGTCTTCTGGCGCGAAATACTCCTCCACCAGTTCGCCAAAAATATTGACTTGGGTTGCGATCAGCTCGCCCTTTTTTACAGCGTGAGTGATCTTGTGGTTGACCTGCATCATTCCGCCGCGTTGGGCCAAAATCCAATACGATTTTTTGCAAAGTACTGGTGGCTTGTGAGCGACAACGTTCTGTTGCTTGGTTGAAATCATGTCGACATGTCGGAGGATTCGGCGTATGCCTTGCAGCGTACGCTTAATCGGATCCCTTTGGAATGTTGCAGGATCACAAATTTCAACCGTGATCGCTGGAATTCCATTTTCGGCCGCGACACCGCGCAGCGTGTAGTCGGAGGCTGGATTGTCCACAATGATTTGTGGTTGCAGTAGATAAGCCATCTGTGCAGGCATCGCCTCACTGAGATCGGCCCGCACGTAAAGCGAATTAACTCGGCCTTGGCTGGCGGTGTGCAAGTCAATCAAGTAGTCAAAATGGCTGGTGATGCGATCGACTAAATTATACGCGTAGACTTGCGACAGCTTACCATTTGCCTTGCCCGGCATGATGTGATTTAAGTCTTGGCCGTCAGTGAACTCACGTTGTTCGGCCAACAAGCCCGGCATGTTGGCGACGATGACGCAGACGATGGTTCCACGCAACGTCTTCAGATTAATTTTCTTCAACAGCTGGTGAATGACGGGGATCCCGTTTAGTTCATTGCCGTGCAGCGCAGCGGTGATGCCGAAGATCGGGCCGTCCTTTTTACCACGTGCCACGACGACAGGAACTTGGATGGATCGGCCAATCGCGTTTTCGACAAGCTCGATAAACAGCTTCGTGAATTCGCCCTTGGGGCAGGATTCGATTTCCAGTCGGTCGACGCGTTTTACCTGTTTGACGTCTTCGTAACCGTTGCTTTTCGGTTCGGGTGGTTTCTCATTCAAAACGTGATTTCCTCATTGAAGCGGCGATCTGGATTGATCGAACCGAACAGTTTCTTGCGAAACTTGCCCTTGGTGTTGATTAAAGTTTTCGACATGTTGTCGATCGCGATAATGGACATCACCGACTGAAGGTAACTTTCGATCAAGTCGTCCATTCCAAAACCAAGTCGGTTGAAGTCGCGACTGTCGACCAACAACAAGCGTTCTGGCTGAGTTGTAAACGAACCATCTAGTTGCTTTACGGACAAGTTTGTTCCAAGCATGTCCCATGAGTCATCGCCTGCTTGCAAATCAGTCGTCAACGGTTTGCGAGCACGGCGAGCGTAAACAGCAACCGGAAAGAATCCGTTTGGCCCGGTGCCTACCATGAACCGAATGTCTGCTGCGTAAAGGTTGAGTTTTTTGTCCGGCATCGTGCCGATATGAAACAGCCGACCGTTTTGGCTTTGCGAACTCCATTTGGAATTGCCAATTAGCGACTGCACAATGTAGTGATCGTAATTGTGTTCCAACGCCATGAACGCTTCGAGTTCCTGTTCGCTGGTGATTGTGTAGACTCCTTGTCCGGCGTTGGAATAAGGCACTTTGACCACCGCAATGCCGCCCATGCGAGCCACCCACAGAGGTACTTCTTCTTTAGAAACGTCCCAGATTGTCTCAGGCGTATTGATGGTCAAACCGGTGTCGTGCTGAGAAGCGTTATAGATATCGTAGGCCTTAGATGCGACCAATTTATTTCTACCGCCGGCGAGGCAAACTAAAACGGGGTTGTAAATCAGAGTTTTCGTGACGGGGGGAATCCGATTCCAAGGCTGTTGCGTTACATAGCGGAACGCAGCTTTGATCGGAAACCGTTCTCCGTTGTGAATGACGTAAAGAATGCCATCTTCGAATTCAGCCGTTCGCCCTACATCGGAGACGTGAAACGGAACCAGCCAGACTTTTTCTTGCGTAAGTTCCGCCAGCGTCGCAGCGTACCCCGAATTCTCCATGTGATTTTTGTCGTAAAGAACGGCTAAGTCACCTTTCACACCGCCTTTGCGCTTTCTGACTTGTTCCAAAAACGAATCCTTGAGCAGCCTTTCGTATCCGGCTTGCTCGACTGATTCATTGACGCGCGGCATTGACTTTTGCCCGGACGGGCAGGAGTTGGTTTCGATTACGACAACGCTTCGGTTGCCTTCCTCGGACGTGACGTGGAATAAATCGCAGCCACCCCAACGAAAGTACTTGGGTACCGATTGAAGCAGCGTCTTCACGGCGTCGGCATCGACTTCAGGATGCAGATGGCAAAATCGCGAGGCAATCCGGTCGTTGCCCATCTCCATCAAGTTCCGAACTAGCGGGTGGATGTGCGC
>CAYUWY010000074.1:0-3463 GCA_964448575.1 uncultured Pirellulaceae bacterium | reverse complement strand
CTCCATTAACACTGAGCGAACGCGTCTCCACGTACTCAGCGCGAAGGGCCAGCAATTAGGAGTGGCTAACTCCCGGTTCTTTGCGAATGACTGATGAGGTCATCCTTACCGAACCTGCTGTCCCCAACAAACGACGTCAGCGTTTGGCCGTTATTCGAAGCGTTTTATTCGCTTCAGTTCCGACCAATGCGTTGAACGTAAATTTACAACTACTGTCGACCGGAGAGGTCAACAGACCGGTGTGTAGTTAGCGTACTTTGGCTTTATCTCAAAACCGTGCTAGTAAATCAGGAATTGAATCAACGCTTGTCTTAGGGAGAATTCGAAATGAGCGACGACAAAACCAAAAACCGCAAAGGAAATGTGCAAAAGCCAATCAAGATGTTTCGCGTAGGAGCCATCGCAGCTAGTGTTTGGAAACGGCAAACATCCACCGGGTTTGAGTATCTCGATTTCAGCTTGAGTCGATCTTGGAAACTCAAGTCCGGAGAAAAGGAAGGCTACAGCACAAGCTTCTTTCACAACAACGAAGATGCTCTTCTTGATGTCGTTGAGCAGGCTTCTGAATTCATTCGAGAGAATTCGATTCCGCAGAATCAAGTGAAGTCAATTGAGTCCACGACGCAGGCAACCGACCATGTCGTTGCGCAGCCTTGACTTCAAAGGACAGGCGTCTGGTTTTTGTCGATGTCGAAGCGATTGGTTCGATTCGTAGTCCGCACGTCATTCAAATTGCCGCAATCGCGACCGACGGCAACACGAAGGAGTTAGCCGGATTCGATGCAAAGGCCAAACTACCTTCAAATTGTCGGACCAAACCGAAGCACTCTCGCTACAACCAGAAACTGTGGGAGCAAGAAGGCCATGAGGCAATTTGCGTGGCAAGAGATTTTGCCGCCTTCTTAACTCGCAATGCCACTGTCGAGCGATATTCCAAGAGCGGCCAAATGTTTCGAGTCGCTCAGTTGGTCGCTCACAATTCAGCATTCGATACCGAGGTTCTCAAGAACTGGTTTGCGAAGTTGGATGTCTATTTACCCGCATCATTCCAGTCGCTTTGCACTCTTCAGCGAGCCATGTGGTATTCGCAAGAAACCGACGACGAGAATCGACCAAGAGATTTCCAGTTGACTACTTTGTGTAAGCACTTTGGAATTCAGCATTCTGCCAAGCAAGCTCATGACGCGTTTTCTGACGTGCGTGCCACGCTACTGCTTTATCGAACGATGGTTTAGCCAAGACTTTTGTAAAAGTCCAACGTCTCGTTTGGCCATGATTCGATCGTGGATATCCTTCCAAGCATATGCCTTAGTCGTTGGCGACCAAAAACTTGACCGTCGCGTTCGCAGAATGATTTGGTAGCGAACCTCGGCATGTTTTTCTATTCCACCGCCTCTTCCAAACCATGGATAAGTTTGAACCAATAGTTTCAAATAGGGTCCGCTGATCAAAGCGGGTTCTGCCAGTCTACGATTCGCACTGAGAAACGGTTTTTCGATTCGTTATTCGCAACATATTTATTCCGGCTCGACCCAGATTGGATTACGATGACTAGTCACGCCCACTTGTGGTCGAATTTGACGCTACCTGTGAAAGCAGAGTTTTAAGATGAAAAGATGGGACATACAAAAAACGCAGTTCAAAGTCGCAGACTTTTTGAATTGGGCCAAACGTGACGAGTTGGACCTGAGCCCAATGTTTCAGAGACGTTCTGTTTGGGCCAAGGGGGCAAAGTCGTATTTGCTCGATACGATTCTACGCGGTCTTCCGATTCCTCCTATTATTCTTCGAGACCTTCCACCAGATGTAAAGACATTTAGTTCGATACGCGAGGTAGTAGATGGGCAACAACGCTTGCGTACGCTACTGACTTACATCGCGCCAAAGATTGTCAACGATTTCGACCCAAAGAGAGACGATTTTAAGATTCTGAAGGCACACAATCCTGAATTGGCAGGTTTCGGATTCCGTGATTTATCAAAAACCTACCAACAACAGATTCTCGACTATCAATTCATGGTGCACATCTTTCCGTCTGAAACGGACGACAGAGATATCTTGGAAATTTTCGCGCGAATGAACGCGACAGGTACCAAACTCAATAATCAGGAGTTACGAAACTCGCAATTTTTTGGTGAATTCAAAACTCGGGCTTTTGCATTTTCTGCTGAAAATCTTGACCTTTGGAGAAAGTGGAAACTGTTCTCAGATGCAAACATTGCAAGAATGGACGAAGTGGAATTTACATCCGAACTTTTCATCCTTGCCATGCAGGGGATTAACGACAACAAAAAATCCATCATTGATAATGTTTATCAAAGCTTTGATGAAGAGTTCAAAGGTAGCGCCGAGTTAGAAAAACGATTCCGGCACGTTTTGGCGTTGCTTGACAAACACATACCGGCCGATTTGCTAAGAACGAAAGCTATTGTCTACCCTTTGATAGCCGCCATCTATGACCATTGCTTTGGCTTGGAAAGCTCTCTAACTGCTAAGAAGCCCAAGCAAATTAAAAACAAGGCTGTGAAAGAGAAAGGCGTTCTGGCAAAACGACTTCTTGACCAGAAGGCCCCTAAGAAAGTCCTTCTAGCGTTTGAAGCTCGTACTTCACAGGCCAAGAATCGTCGCACACTCATGAACTATTTTTCTAGTTGAGGGCAACATATGACTCTTCAACTAGTGGAAAAATTTCAAACGAAGCTACGTCACGCAGACGAAACAAGACGACGGATGGAGTCTTTGTTTTCAGAGGGAAATCTGATTGAACGCGACATTTTGACTGTCTATGAGGGTCTCTTTCTACGCTCTGTAGTCGGTTTTGAGGATCTGATTGAGAATGTCTTTTTCCAAATACTGGAAGGACGTTCTCACAAGGCATCATGGGGCAGCAAAATCGGTGGTCCCGTTTCTACTCTGCGCAAGTGTGTTCTCGAAGACAAAAAATACCTAGATTGGTTTCCGCTAAAGAAAACGATTGACCGATCCAAGATCTACTTAAGAGGAGCCAAGCCATTTTCCAGCCTTAACGACCAAGACAAAGACAAAATTACGAAAGTCTTGGCGATTCGCAATGCTATTGCTCATCCGTCATCTGCGGCTTTGGATAAGTTTAAGAGGCAAGTAATTGGCAATACAGCTATTCCTCCTCGTGAACGAAGGCCTGCTGCATACTTACGAGGTCTATCGCGCCCCGACACTCGGCGATTCGAGATTTTTGTCCAAGGTCTTGGCCAGATAGCGAACAAATTTAAGTGAACTGCGTTTGGCGGTTCCAACCTAGTGTCGGATGCGGTGCAGGAAATCAGGCGAATTCCGTGTCGGTTGCGGTGCAGCTAAACGAACGAATAGTGTCGGTTGCGATGCGAGAAAAACTCTTTTACCGCCGTAACCCACTGAATCCACTCAGGCATTCGAGATCACGCATTTCGCCAAAGTACTGAAAGTACAAACCTTCTGTAAACAA
>CAYUWY010000073.1:0-3484 GCA_964448575.1 uncultured Pirellulaceae bacterium | reverse complement strand
ATACTTGTTTCATAGTCCGACCACTCACTGGGATGTGATCGTATTTTCATGAATCGTTCGTCAGTTTCAAGTCAAGAACGAGCGGGCTGGCACAATTAAAAGGATCCTAGTTGCCTTGACCCATTTTTCTACCCAGCCGGGTCTTATTCCGCAGGCGCGTTTTGTTCGCCAGTCGATGTATTCAAAGACAAATTCGGGAAAGTCGCCTGGCCTTCGCTGGCTTTAACGGTCGGGTCGCCGAAATAATTAATAGAAAGTCGTTCCAACTCTGGCGTATCGGGTGCATCGCTTTTTTTGCGATGGTACAAGCCTTCGATCAGATCGACATAGGAATCGATCATCAAGTCCAGCGAACTGTAGCTGATGACATGCTCGCGGCCGGCAATGCCCATCGAGCTCGCCAATTCAGGTGACTGCAATATCTTGAGCCAAGCTTCGGTGGCAGGTGCAGTCTGTTTGGTGGGAACCAACAATCCAGTGCGACCCTCAATGACCGATTGGCTTACAGAACCCACGTCGGTTGCGACAACGGGAAGGCTACAGGACATCGCTTCCAGAATGGAAACAGGACTGGCTTCGTTGTCGCTCGTCAAAGCAAATAGATCGACGGCAGACAAAATCCCGGGTATGTCGCTAACAGAACCCAAAAAGTGAGTTTGCTCAGCAATATTGAGTAGCTTAGAAAGATCTCTCAATTCGCTTTTTGCTGGACCATCACCCGCAATAACGAAATGAGTTTCCGGAATCACCTTTTGAACCTCAGCAGCAACGTTTAGAAACAGTTCGTGATTTTTTTCAGGACGAAGTGCAGCGACGATTCCTACCGCAGGTGCATTTTCAGGAATACCGATCTGCTCGCGCCACTGCTTCCGCATCGCTGTATCGCGCTGAAACCGATCCGTGTCGACTCCGTTAGGAATCACAAAAACTTTGTGTGCTGGAAATTTTTCCTGTTGGACCTGGTAGTGTCCATGATTTTCGGCGACGGCAATGAACCCATCGGTAATCGGAGTCAACATTCGATTCATCCGCCCCACGCCATCCGGCCAACCTGTGGAGTGTAATGCAGAAAGGATCACTGGCACGCGTGAACGCTTGGCTGCCAATCGGCCCCAGAACATTTTGTCACCGGCACCCACGGTGATGACAGCATCAATCTCGTGTTTCTGGATAAGATTTTTGATGCGGCCAATGATGCCTACATCCATTTTGTGCCGGATCATGTTGGCGTAGATAGGGAACTCGCCCTCGATCTCTTCGCCTAATACGTCTTTCTCTTTCAGGCAACAAATGTGTGGCTTGCAGCGAGCAGGATCCATGCGGCGAATCATGTTCACCAGCAAAGTCTCCGCGCCACCGACTGGCATACTTGTGATAATAAAAAGTACGTTGAAATGTGATTTGCGAGAGGTGTTCATGAATGATTAAACGACTGTGGGGTTTGCGGAAGACTCGCATCAGGACTGCTTGGAATTCCTGGCTTGGCCGGTTTGGCCAGTTCGAGCTTTTCAACCTCTGCCAGATAGTCATAGTCCGTACGGCCAATCCAACGTGGATCGTGCGTTAGCCAATTTTTGATTCGTGCCAGTGAAGGGTCGCCGTGAAAGCGTCTAATGTGGAAGGCATCACCACCAATTTGATTGAAGCCACCGTATGCACTGCTCACAGAAGTAAATCCATGCTCTTTGCACAGCTGAAAAACGCGGGCGTTCAAATTTTCGATTTGACCATAGGGAAAAGCAAAATGTTTGATGGGCGCTCCGATTACTTCTTCCATTTCGCGAGTTGCGGTGATGACTTCGTCAAACAAAACATCCACGTCAGAAATTCCCCCCAAATTAGGGTGACTACGAGTATGCGCTCCGATTACGACCCCCGCATTGTGCATTGCTTTGAGAGCTTCTTTTTGATTGGTGTCCAATGGAACTCCGTATTTGACATCGTGATCAAACGGTTGTTGTTCCAATGTGTGGTAGGTAGTGACAAAGTAAGTCACGGGAATGTCACGCTCGAGCAAAAACGGAATACAGCTACAGCAATTGTCCGCGTAGCCGTCGTCAAAAGTAATCGAAAGGGTAGGGCGGTCATTGAATCCAGACTGAATTCTCCGCTGGCATTCGTCCAGAGACACAAGATCAAAATTTTTGCTCAGCCAATCGATCTGCTCACGAAAGCGAGTGAAGGTGATTGTCCAGTCATTAAGATGAGTATCATCAACGCGATGATAGAACAAAACGCCAACAGGAACGGTTCCACTGGCAACCATTCGCTTCAACCGAATTGAACGAAACGGTGAAGTCACCGTTCGATAAAGGTCAATGAGTTTTGTCTTGATGTTCATATCTGGCAGGCAGGAATTGTGCGCGACGATTACAATCTATTCGATTCAACTCACATTTTTGAATCTAGTCGCGTCTAAGTGTTGGTTGCGATAAGGCGAATTCAAACAAACTTAATGAAATCCCTTCCTGCGAAACGAAACATCCCCATCAAAACCCTCAAAATCATCACAAGCAATCAAACTTGCCAAGTTTTGCCCCGTTCCTGATTCAGATTCACAACAGCAGATCGTTAGACGCGTAAGTTTAAGAAAGGTGACACAAGCGCCTTCTTACCTTTACCGAACGAGATTTCAGCAATGGACAATCAACAAGAATTATTTGGCATCAAGATCGACTCTGTTTGCATGGACCAAGCGGTTGATCGAGTACAGGAATGGGTAGAGGCTACCGTTCGTCCCGCCGCGGGAGACTGCAAGTATGTAGTCACGCCCAATGTGGACCACGCCGTCCTGTTGAGCGAGAACGAACTGCTGCAAGCCGCTTATTCGGAAGCAAGTATGATTTTGGCCGACGGTCACCCAATCGTTTGGGCTTCAAAGCTACTCAGACGTCCTTTGCCCGAGCGAGTGCCTGGTTCAGAGCTGGTTCCCAAAATCTTTGCTCGTTACAACGCAAACGAGAAACCGCTACGAGTGTTTTTACTGGGTGCCGCCGAGGGCGTTGGAGCTCGTGCAGCGGAGCGAATGAAAGAGCAATGGCCACACGTGCAAACTGTAGGAGTTTACTCTCCTCCAATGGGTTTCGAAAAAGATCCCGCCGAGACTGATATCATTCTTGAGCGGATCGCAGACTGCTATCCTGATGTGGTTGTAATCGGATTAGGTGCCCCAAAACAGGAAATTTGGATCCACAACAACCGAGAACGCATGGTTGCCAAATCTGCATTCTGCGTCGGAGCGACGATCGACTTTCTGGCTGGCGAGAAAAAGCGTGCCCCCATATGGATGCAAAAGTTTGGAATCGAGTGGCTTCACCGCATGCTAAGCGAACCCAAACGACTCGTAAAACGGTACGCCAAAGATGCCTGGATCTTTCCGCAATTGGTCCTGCGGCAGATGATGGGACGAATGCAACAATACGGGTAAGAATGCAACCAACAATGTGGATAGTCACGGGCCTGGGGTTCGTTCCGATCTTGAGGC
>CAYUWY010000072.1:0-3568 GCA_964448575.1 uncultured Pirellulaceae bacterium | reverse complement strand
AGCGATTCATCGGAGCGGACGATTTTGTCGGCGAGGTCGCGTTTGGATTGTTGAAGGCTGACAATTTTCTCCTCAACAGTGTCGCGGCAAATCATCCGATAAGCGATCACTGGGTTCTGTTGGCCCATGCGGTGGGCGCGGTCGATCGCTTGCGCTTCGACAGCCGGGTTCCACCAAGGATCGAGCAGGAATACATAGTCGGCGGAGGTTAGGTTCAAGCCGTGACCGCCTGCCTTGATGCTGATCAAGAAAGCGGAAACCGATTCGTCTTCCTGAAAACGCTTGACACTCGCGGCTCGCTTGGACGATTTTCCGTCAAGGTACTCGTAGCTGATGCCGTCCGCGTCAAACTGTTGCTTGACCAATGAGAGGAATGAAGTGAATTGTGAAAAGACCAAAACCTTGTGGCCTTCGGAGATGATGTCCTTCATCTGCTGAGCAAGCAGTTCCAGCTTTGCACCCGGCTTGGCTTTTTTGTCGAGCAACCTTGGGTCACATGCGACTTGACGCAAGCGAAGAAGGGCTTCGAGTACCTGGATCTTGGAGCGGCCGATGCCGTCAGTTTCGACCTTCTTAGCAAGTTTGACACGATAGTATTCTTTGAGTTCTTTGTAAGCTTTCTTCTGTGACGGAAGCATATCACAGTATAAAGTTTGTTCAGTTTTGGGCGGCAAGTCGGTAAGCACTTGCTCTTTAGTTCGGCGAAGCAGGAAGGGCGCGATCGCCTTGGAGAGAGCGTTGAGTGTTTCTTCGCGTTCGGCTTCGTTGCTTTTCTTTTGATTCGTCAGTCGGGCGAAGTTGGTTGAACCACCAAGCATCCCTGGATTGAGAAACTCAAACAGCGACCAGAGTTCGCCAAGATGGTTTTCGATCGGCGTTCCGGTCATGGCCAAGCGATGGTCGGCACGAATCAGCCGACTGGATTTGGCGCATTGGGCTTTGGAGTTCTTGATCGCTTGTGATTCGTCGAGAATGGCATAGTCGAATTCAATTTTGGAAAGATCCGCAATGTCTTTGCGCATCGTTCCGTAAGTCGTGATCAAGATGTCAAAGCCGCCCGCGTCATCGGTTTGTTTAACATTTTCCTGACGCTTCGTGCCAGTGTAATTCAGGATTCGCAGCTTGGGCGTGAACTTGGCGGATTCTTCGATCCAGTTAAAGATCAGGCTTTTAGGAACGACAACGATCGAGGGCTTGCGTTTGAGTTTCGCCGCAGCCGCTACGATGGCCGGGACGGAGTCAGTTTTCTTTTTTGATGTGGTCTTTGGTGTCTGCGACTGACCCTGTTTTGCTTTTTTTGAATCTAGAGGTTTGAGCTTTGCCGAGTTTTGCGAATCAGGTTTTGCGATGCGTCGTGTTCGCCTTGATTCCAACAACGAGAGCACTTGGATGGTTTTTCCAAGTCCCATGTCGTCAGCCAAACAGCCGCCCAAGCGAAACTCGCGCAGAAAGTGAAGCCAACCAAGCCCTTCAGATTGATACTCGCGAAGCTTGCCTGCAAACCCGCGCGGAGGATTTTTCGGTTTGACGCCGGTGAATGAACGGAGCTTTTTCCGAAAATTCTTGAAGCCCTTGTCGAGACGAATCTCTTGTGCGTCGAGCATCGCATCAAGCAACATCGCTTGCGTCGGTCGGAAGCGGATCTTGTCGTCTTCGACCGTTCCGAACTTCGCTAGGCGAGCATATTTTTCGATCATCTCGGCTGGGATTCTACCGCTTGAACCATCGGCTAAAGTGACGAAGTGTTCTTTCCTGGCGATGGCTTGGAGCAGACCGGGTAACGCGATCGTCTCGCCGTCAAAACCGACTTTGGCCGACAGATCAAACCAGTCCTGCCCCGATTCGACCGAGATGTCGAATGAGCTGGCGTGCTTGATCGGCTTACCCAGCAATTGAATTTTCCAACCGCTGCCTCCCAGCTCGTCAACGATTCTGATAAGGTGTTTCTTGTTGATCCGAAAATCGTGTTCGGCAAAATGATCATGGGTCGTGTCGGCGATTGGAAAGACGGTAAGCTCTTGGAGCAAATTGGATTCAGCTTCTGCGTTCCGCTCCAACCAGGAATTGGTGCTTGAGTCATAGATCGGGGTGATCGGTGAATCCAGAGAAAACTCGCTGTCGTTATATGCAAACACGACTTCGCCACTGAGTTCATTGGCGCGACGATTGACGTTGTGAAGCCGCAGGATTCCCGATGGCGTGCCGGCCTGGGCCTGCTGGACTTTCCACGAGTCAGGCAGCGTTACTTTTGGCAGTCCGCTGCATCCTGAAAGCTGTTTGAGAAATTTGCTTCGGTCTTTTTTGGCTATTTCAATGACCGGACTGTCGTAAACCTCTTGCCAAAACTCGATTGCTTCGGGATTGCCGATTCGAATTAAGCCATTTTTCAACAACACAATGCCATCGTCCGTGATCTTGACGACCTCTTCGTTGTTCAGCCGTGTTCCGTTGTGAAGAATCGAAACGTCCATTATATCGTTTTGTTTCGAATTTGGCGCTTCGTGGATATTGATGCAGATTTCGGCGGGGGTCGAAAGCTCGATAAATTCGATGGCGAAGAAATCTTCCAGCGGTAAGTTCAAGCCGAGCGTCCAATGCAGCCGACCACTGCCCAACAGAAGTTTGCAAAGTTCGTTTGACCAGTTGGCATCAACATCGAACTTCGAAAAGCTGTTTCGAGCCATCTGGTAGCTGTAGGGGTCAGTATACTTTCGGTCGGCTCCCATCAGGTAGGCTGCAATCTTCTGGTCAGTTTCATTGACCAGATGGTCGATCGAGCGATGAGACAATTCATGTGCTTTGAGTTTGCCCCACTGGCCGTTGGTCTTCTTGACGCGCTTCAAGACAGACAACTGAATCGTGGCCGGATCGTAGGGTGAACCTTCACTGGCGTCGATGACATAGTGAATTTCGGCTTGTTGGTCGGCCGCAGTTTGAAATGGGCTGGGCGAATCATAGTACAGGCCGATTTCTTCAACAGCAACGCGATTCAATAGTGACTGCCATTGCGGGACAGATTTAAGCTTGGCTTTCTTTGACTTTTTGTTTTTGGAGTCGGCAGGTTGTCGCAACTTACGACGGCCCTTGTTTGAAACGGAGCGCCGGCCGTGTACCGATTCGTATTCCAGAATCGTTGCCCAAATATGTTTACAGAAATAGCCTTTTTCGAATCGAGGACAGGTGCAATCAATCGCTTCTTCGTTCTCAAAGTCCTCAACGTCGAGAGTGACTTCGTAAAACCCGTACGATCCATCGACTTCAGCGACCAGTAGTCCATTGTCGATTTTCATCGAATAAACAGCACCGCGTTTTTGATACGACGAGCCTCGGCTGCGGTCACCCGAATTGAATAGCGGTTTGAGAGTCGAACTTAAGGACATGTTTATTTAGCGGTTTCAACCTGTTGAAGGATTAGATGGGAGCAAGCACTCATCGCTGTAAGCCAAGAGCCACGTCCGCAGTCGCTGCAAAAAAGCACACTCCTTCCATTTTGCAGATTTTTTTGAGTGAGGAAATAGCAGCGTTGGGTAATAGCAAGATCGTAATCGCCGAATCGACGGCTATCGGG
>CAYUWY010000071.1:0-3936 GCA_964448575.1 uncultured Pirellulaceae bacterium | reverse complement strand
AGTGAGCAAAATTTCTCTCACCTCTCCGCTCTCAAATATCTTAGTGGTTATGACCTTCGTGGCCTCCGGCTGCGTGGTCGTGGCCAGCGTGGGAGTCAGTTGTTGCGTGATTGTGTCCCGCGTGAGCATCGTGGCCGTCAGCAGAATGGTCATGTTGGGTTTCAAAGCCGGACTTGTTCAGCCAGTCTTGCCAGACGTGAGCGGCTTGAGAGTTGACCAAGGCTACCGTTGTCCAGTTGGGGCAACGAAACTTGAGATCAATATGGTCGCCGTGGTTATCGACAGCGGCTTCACATCCGATTAACTCGTAAGTTTCCTTCAGAGCTTGAGCCTGTTCGGCACTGCGAGCGTGGATCGTTTTCCAAGCCGCCATGCGAATCTTGACCGTTGGCAGCTTGGAGCTTGCCGGTGGATTAAGAACGACAGTCTCAAACTCGTTGTCTACCAACCATTGGTGCCACTGGTTTGATTGGTCGTCGTTCTGGACGCTGACCGTTTTCCAGCTTGGGCATCTGAATGAGATGTCGGTATGTCCGCCGTGATTGTCCTGTTTGACTTCACAGCCAATCTTCTGCAACGTTGTAACCAAATCGGTTGTTGCTTTCGTGCCATCTCCGTGAATGGTACGCCAACTTGCCATGCGAAATCCTACTTTCTTGACCACCTGCGGTTGGGCGTTTGCCACATTGCCGGGTTGCTGCTGTTGGCTAGTCTGCTGCTGTTGTTGCTGTTGTTGCTGGTTAAGCTGCTGTTGCGCATTCAGGTTTGATGTCGAAAATACGACGAAACCCGAAAGTAAAAAAGTAGCGACGAATGAAGTTTTCATTTTCAGTCCTTTATAAAAGTTAAAAAATTGTTCTGAGCCGTTATTCCAACGGCCCAGAGGAGGCTAAGTACGAAATCCGTTTCGCTTGAGTTCAACATGAAACAGATCGTAGGTTCGTTTCTAATGATCGTGCCCTGCGTGGCTATCGCCATCTCCTTCGTGGCCATGTCCGTGGTGATCGAATGCGCCAGAGAACGGCTTTCCATCAATGGTCACGCGCAGTTTGCCTTTGACATCTTCACCCTCAATCATTTCCATCATCTTGGCTTCATTGGATGAAAACTCAGGCGACCCACCCGGCTGGCTGGCCAATAATTCAAAGGCTTCCGTCTTGTCACCGGCGGTGAGGACAAGATTGATTGAAGCCGCATTGAGGGACAGCGGTTCCATGTGACTATCCATCATGTAGACCGTGATTGATTCCGTCTTATGATCGTCCACAAGTTCTGCGTGGTATTCGTGATTGCGACCAAGCTCGATCAGATGACCACCATGTTTTGGTGAATGATCGTGGGCAGCGTGATCGTGTCCGTCATGGCCGCCTTCGTCATGGTTATGACCCGCGTGAGGATCTTCCTCCTGAGTGCTGGTCGAGCCAGAACCTGTTGTTTGTGGCTGATCGCAGCCAATGGAAAAAATTGAAACTGCGAACAGAGCTAAAACGAGTGAATACTTCTTCATGACGGTACCTTTGTGAAAGTCTAAAGTTAAGTTTTTGAGTTAAGTAAATTTACGACTGAGAATTGATGTGTTTCAATGAGTGGTCATTTCGATGCTTAAATTTGTTTCTTCGTGTTCTTCGACAAGCTGGATTTCGGCAGCAGCATTGTTGACCACCGCTTTTGCAGATCGCATGCCGAACTGCCAGAACAAGGCCGGCCGAACGAGAAACTCCAGCGTGGTGCTGGTAATCAAGCCGCCGATAATAACGGTCGCGACTGGGTAAAGAATTTCCTTTCCCGTTTCGCCAGCAGCCATTGCCAGCGGCACGAGTCCGATGCCTGTTGTCAAACATGTCATCAAAACGGGTGCAAGTCGCTCCTTGCCTGCGCGAGCGATCATGTCCGCCGACCACGTTTCGCCTTCGTATTTGACCAAGTGCAAATAGTGGTTGATAAGCAGGATGCCGTTTCGCGTTGCGATGCCGCAAAGCGAAATAAACCCAACCATGGCGGCAATCGTCAGCGTTTGATCGGTTAGTTTCAAAGCCGCGACGCTTCCGATGAAAGCCATCGGCAAAGCAACCATGACTTGAAGTGCCAAGTTAAAGCTCTTGAACATCGTGTAGAGAACCATAAACATGCCAATCAAAGCCACGCCAAACAGAACGGCAATCACGCGTGAAGCACTTTGCTGGCTTTCGAATTGCCCGCCGTATTCGAGGATGTAGCCGGGAGGCAAGTCGGCTTCGATGGGCGCGACCTTACGTTTGATATCCTCGACGACGTCGACTAGTCCACGGCCACTGACGTTACATTGGATGACGATTCGACGCCGTACTTTTTCGCGTTTGATTTGATTTGGTCCAGAGCTTTCGCGAATTGTTGCGACATCTTCGAGTTTCACTACGCCGCCATCAGGCAAAGTCAATTGCAGCCGCCCCAGCGTTGCGAGGTCTTCGCGATATCGCTCTTCCAGTCGAACCAGCAGATCAAACTTGCGTTGGCCTTGCAGGATTTCGGACACGACAACGCCATTCATCGCCGTTTCAATAAACTCGGTGACTTCTTTTCGTCGTAAACCGTACTGTTCGAGTTGGTCTCCGTTGACTTTGATTTGTAGCTGTGGAATTTCGGTTTGCTGCTCAACTTGAGCATCGGTAACACCATCAACGGTTTTGATCGTGGACTCGATCAGACTCGCATTGCGGCGGAGCGTATCCAGATCATCACCAAAAAGCTTTATTCCGACCTGTGCTTTAACGCCCGATATCATGTGGGAAATTAAGTGAGCCAACGGCTGCTCCACGCTAACAACAATTCCGGGGACATCTTCTAGACGGCCTCGGACATCATCGAGAATTTCTTCGCGCGAGCGTTCGGATTCATCCATGGAAGCAAAGAACTCTGTTACGTTGACACCTTCAGCATGTTCATCCAACTCGGCTCGACCCGTTCGGCGGGCCAGCGTGCGAATTTCCGGCACTTCCCGAATTCGAGCCCCGGCAATTTGTGCGATCTCACTGGACTTCGCCAGTGAAGTACCGGCAGGCATCAGCACGTTGATTTGGACGGCACCTTCGTTGAACGGTGGCAGGAAATCACGTTCGATGTGGTAGAGCGCGAACCCGGCAACTGCGACGAAGAAAGTGGCGGCGATCAGGATGGGAAACGACAGCTTTAGGCTTATGCGTATTGCACTGTCAGCAATCCATTTCAAAAACCGGAGAACGAATGAGTCTTTTTCTTCGTGTTCGACCTCGCCCGGTTTCAGTTTCTTATTCAGCAACCAGTACGACAGAACCGGCGTAAGCGTCAGTGACACAAACAGGCTGGACAGAATCGAAACGATGTAGGCCACTCCCAGTGGAGCAAACAGGCGTCCTTCCATTCCGCTCAACGCGAAGAGTGGAATAAAAACCAAAATCACGATCATGGTTCCAAACACGATCGAATTTCGAATTTCCACGCTTGCTTGAAATACAACCAGTAATGCGGGTTTAGGGTTTCCAGCTTTGCGATTCTCTTTCAATCGCCGAAAGATGTTTTCGACATCGACAATCGCATCATCGACTAACTCTCCAATCGCGACAGCCAGACCGCCAAGTGTCATCGTGTTGATGGACAACCCGAAGACCCAGAAAACCAGTGCCGTCATTACGATGGAGAGAGGAATTGCCGTCAGCGTGATGAATGTTGTTCTGAAGTTCAAGAGAAACAGAAACAGGATGATAACGACCAGAATGCCGCCGTCACGAAGGGCTTCAATCACATTCTCAATAGCGTGGTCGATGAATTCCTTTTGCTTGTAGATGCTTGTGTCCATGATGATGTCGTCAGCGAGACGGCCTTCCAGACTTTTTACAAGCTCCTCAATTCCTGCTGTAACCTCACGCGTGTCAGCGCCCGGCTGCTTACTGACCGTCAGGATGATTCCGGGTCCGCCGGTGA
>CAYUWY010000070.1:0-4970 GCA_964448575.1 uncultured Pirellulaceae bacterium | reverse complement strand
AGCCTTTTTAAATTTTGTAAACTTTTATGTTTCAAACCTATCAATGCACGCGAAGTCCGGCTTGCGTGCGATTTTTTCTGCTTGCATGATCATCATCCGGACTCGGTGATCGCTGACGTTATCCGGCTCGACTAAAGAATCGTCTGATCATTATTCTGTGTCTGACCCTGACTGGATGCCAAAACATGAGTGAAGACTTGAGCGAAATTCAAATTGAAACGCCGGAGGGGACCGTTCACGCGTCCGAGTCGGCGGGAGGAACATCAGAGCGACAAATCACGCTCGTCACAGGGGACGATCTCTTGCGCTTACAGTCGCTAGGAAACGATGGTCCGGCATTTGTTCAACATTATCTTCCCGATGCAATTGAAATCACCTTGGAAGACTACGACAAGGCATTTGAACTGTGGCAAAATGACAAACAATCCGACTACTCGGATGCTCAAGTAATTGAGATAATCGGAGGGTATCTTGGCAACAAATGTATTCAGGATCTAGAGATGGAGTGGTCTGTCGTCACGGACGAATATGGAACTGACTATGCTGTGCGCAGTAATCAGGTAGAGGTGACGACCTACCCCTTTTCCGCTGTGCTCAAACGAATTGAGGATGGCAACAGTGGGTTCATTCACGGCCTATATCACATTGTTCGCTATACAATTGAGACATCAGATGCAAAAACTAGAGAATAGGCCGATCGCCTGATAACAATGTGATGCACGCGAAGCCGTCAAAGCTCCTGCGGTTGGCTGGTCGCGACAATATCTTGCCGAGGGTTTATAATTTTACATCGCTCCGTTTTCAGGTTGGTGTCATCAACCGTCGGCTCGGTGATCACGGACGACTATGAAGTCCAAAGTTTGGCAAGTAGGTTTTCATCTTTTTCATTTGCCGTTCTATAGGCTTTTGTTTCCATTGTTTTGAGGTGAATCAAACGATTGACGGATACGACTATTCGAGGTGTCCGGCTGTATGAGCCGGTCTCATAATTCCATGCGTGATGGTCAACGTTGTAAGGTCCACGCCGCATTCGTTATCTCAGGCTCCTTAATGGTTCGCCTTGTCCGTGATTCGCGGTCGTGGAATGTCTTTGGGTTTGATCGTCTCAGTTTGTGTTTTGTTTGCGCTTTGTAAAAGCCAGCTTGTTGAACGGTCGCTTGTTAAGTGGCTATCTCGGGCTTGGGCAAGTTACGGTGCTTGTCGTAGTCCGACTCATCCCGAAGCATCGCCCAGGCGATCACCAGAATCTTTCGAGCCAGCGCGATGGCCGCCTTCTTTCTCCGCACCTGTTTGCCGCCGTGAATCCTTTCGTAAGTTGCACGCGACCATTGGTTGTATCGCAGTGAACACCAGGCACATTCAAGCAGTAGTGTCCGAAGCAACAGTTCACCGCACCAAGCAAGTCTGGCGAGTTTGATCGCGTCATCCTTGTCCGTTTTGCGCTTTACGTTTCGCCATCGCCAAGCGTCCTCGTGAGTGCTGCAAACAAGTGTGGGGATCTCGAGTTCCTGACAAAGGTCGTGAACCCAACCGCTGGTGCTGCAAGCTTCCATAACCACCAAGTCGCATGGGTTGTTTTTCAACAAAGTCCGCAGGTAACTTCGATCAGATTTAGCCAGCTGAGTTCGCTGTTCTTTCTTCTGGGGATTAGAAAAGCAAGCCATTGAGTTGAATTTACCAAGATCAAATGAGATGATGTTCATTATTGGTTCCATCGTTTGGGGGTTAGAAATTGTGGCATGCTCAAACATGACCACGGGCTAGTCACCAGCATACAGTTGCAAACGACTCGCCCCCAAACTTTGGACTTACATGGATTCTTTATCGGGCTTAATTAATCTTGGCAGCTTTCAACGACAAAGAGATTCGAGAGAACTTTTACATCTGGCAGATGTTTCGCGACGGCGCTGTCTCAACGATTCACCGCAGTGACGTTTACACGAAACTCGTTGGCGATCTGAACCGTCTTGGATACCAGGTTTGCGAGATTGATTGCCGATTCAACGATAAACGCGAACTGGAAAACGAGCTGCGCCGCGCACTTGCACTTTCAGATGGACGCGGTTTGGATGCGCTCAATAGTCAACTTGGGGACTGGGAGTTCCCAGATTGCACTGGCTTCGTGATTTCACTTACCAACGTCGGTGAATTCAATCAACAATTCAAGCAGTACTTGTGGCACATTATTGACATGCTTGTTCGTGAATCGCGAATGAGAATGTTGCATGGTCAACGGCTGCTTGTCATGCTGTATTCAACAGATGGTATCGACGTTGATCCGATTGGTGCGACCAAAATTACGGAGTGTTTCCTGAAATCTGTGCCTGACTCCGACACCAAAAACGCCTGATAACAATGTGATGCACGCGAAGCCGCATTGGTACTGGAACTTACGGATTTCCCCGGGTTTGGCTTCGCCAATTTTACCCGCTACAATCATACTTGCGGGCCGCTAGGTGATCACGGCCGTTATCTGCCTTACCTTGCGAAGAAGGTCGCGATGTTGGACTGCCTATGTCGCAGTCATTCTTGTGTCATTTTTAACTTGTGGGCTGTCAATGTTTTGGGGCTGTGGGCTGCTACAATGGCGTCAAGCAGGCCACAAGAGTCACGTGTGACCTGATTTGCCCAAATGGGGCGACGATGGTAATCACTGCGAACTTGGTTGCGGAATGATTCAGTAAACGCGGGATAACAACGACCCCGAGCGAACCAATCGCGTGATCTTCCTTACCGACGGTAACGCCAATGTAGGCGTCACTGAATCCGAAGAATTCGCCGAGGCATCGAAACGTTGCAAGAAAAAAGGCATCTCGCTGGTCACCATCGGTTTAGGCGTGGACATGAACATCGGACTCCTACGAGAACTCGCGGATTCGGGTCGAGGGGTAATGCACTACGTCGGCGATGCGCGTGACCACCGGCTGCGGCGTCGTTTTTCAGCACGAGCCGCGTCGAGGACATGTTGGTGCACGAAATAGCCAAACCCAGCTTTTTCTAACCGAAACACCAACTGGTTCTTCGAACAATTTAACTCCTTAGCACAAGCGTCCAAATTCCAATCGCTTTTCGCGAGTTGGCTCAGTAAATAAGCTCGTCGAGTTTGTGCACCGGACAAACGAAATGACTTCATGTACTCCAGACGCCCATCAGCGCGAACGATATGCTCGCCGATGTGATTTTCCGAGTTTGGATCGAGATCCGTAATAAATCGCTGCATCTGAAACGGACCCATTTTATAAATCCGCTCAGCATGAATCGTACAATCAATCAACTTCGTGGTCATGATTTGATGCAACTCAGACCAATCATCTCGAACCTGATCCAATTCACGGCGCAGGTCTTCGACAGATTCAACTTTGTTAGCATCAATGGGTTGCGGATGATAAACATTTTCTTGACTACTCAATCCGTAAATGTAAATCAACTCGCCAAACATGTCGGTTATTAACGTACCGTGCAAATCACGATAGTCGTCCGGATGCGGCACAACGAAAATCGACGCCAACGCATCCCCAACGAACACTAAAACACCAACTTGGTTTTGATGGATCTCAAACACTCGCAAAGCATCTTCCAAGCCGCACACCCACCGTCCGGAAATCGTATTCTCCGAGCGCGAGCCCAATCCATTCTGAAACATGGAACGTGAGTATTCCTCCCACGCAATACTTGGACCACCAAAGTGGAGGCTCAAAAATCCTTCCATCGCCATATTAAGAGGCAGGAAACGCAGACGTTGTCTCGCCTCTTTAGCTCGCATTTTTGGCAGAATGCGCGCCGTTGCAAAGCCAAAATCATGAACGGTACCGTCAGTTGTCTTCGGCGGTTTACGCGAGCTTGTCTGCGCACCAAAGGCAGCAACAGGAGTCCCATCACCCGTCCAATCAGCAACCAACGCGTGCGGAACAAACGAGCAATAACTCATATTGCCGGTCAAATTAACGGCAGCAATATCTTCACCATAGTTTCTACGCGTCAAACGCAAATCCTCTCGGACATCGTCGCGCAGCAACGGTACCAAACGAACTCCACCAAGAACTTGAGGAGGGCCCATTTTAATATCGCCCAGCGAAATCGACTCTAACTCAATTTGTTTTCTACTCATTTGCGCCACCGCCAATCATCGTATCGGCCAGAACCGCCAAATAGTCTTCAAGCACGTTCAATTTGGCAGACCCATTGGCAAACCTCGCAAATCCAATCATCGTCGAAATATCTTCCGCGTCTCGCAGCCCAACGGTCGCGATTAAATCCAATGGTGCATCTCCGGGGTTGTCACGAAAGGAATTCCCAAGCGGCTTGGGAGAGTAATGGTCCGAATCAAAAACCGGATTCATATGAATGATTTCTGGCATTTTGTGCTTGGCGATTTTTTCTTGATAAACACGTACGACTTGAGCAGCTAAGTCCGGCGGATCGTTTTCGTATCCGTCGGAGATAATTACCAGTAGATCGGGCTTCCACTGGAGCGCATCCAAAATCGGTTCACCAAGCCCGGTCTGGCCTTTAGGTGTCACCATTATCTCATTGTCAGATACGACAGGAAGCGTCCAAAACGCTTTATATTCCTGCGACGCTTCACGAAGCAGGAAGCTGCTGGCCAGCGCAACGGCCAGTGGTCTGTTTCTCTTCTGGCGACTACCTGCAGAACTACGACTACGATCCAAGACCGCCGCCACTCGCCCCAGTGACAAAGGTAGACGCTTGATCGCTCGCTCAACCGATTGCTGCATCGCGGATTCAAGTTCCTCCATCCGTTCGGCCCGTTTCTTTGGATCAAGCGAAAGGATGTAAATGGCAAGTCGAGTCGGGCTTGCCTGGGACAGATCGAAATCGAGTTTAGCACCCCGGGTGCGTTCGGCGGTGGCTTGAAAACGCAGCTTTTCGGCTGCGGTCATCTTGTGTTCAATCTTCTTAAAGAAGACGTCCCGCGGGACTTTGTGCTTTTGCGCAAGTGATTCGGCAAC
>CAYUWY010000069.1:0-4972 GCA_964448575.1 uncultured Pirellulaceae bacterium | reverse complement strand
CGATGACGAAGAACAGCTGATAGGTTGTGTCACCATGTTTTTGTATTTGAAGATCTGCTTTGAAACTTGAGTCGTACGATCGAAGTTCAGTCACCGCCGCCTCGACATCATCAACTTCAAAGAAGCAGCCTTCTTGTGCAGGATCACCGCCGTTTTCGGCCAGTCCGATTTGAATCGTATCCCGCTCAAGTACCGCTTTCCGACAGCCCTCATCCGATCGCGACGCTACTCGAAAGCCCATTTTCGACTCGTAAAACGGAATCGCCGCGTCGATATCTCGAACCGGAAGGTTCATGGCGTCATCGGCGTAGGGCGAAGCTCGAAAGAATTTTGTGGTCATTGCATCCTGCAATCGGTTACGTATTAAGTTTTTGGATTGACTCGGTCACGATCCACTATCTTGGCTTGTTGGTTTTTCCGGCCTCGTCGTATTGTGATTCGGGAAGCTTTGGAACGATTTCGTTCATCGTGTAGTGAACGAATTGCTGGCCCAGTTTGGTCAATTCGTAAGGGCTGTCGCCATCGAATGCAGATTTCATTACTCGACTTTTGGATTGCCCAAGTCGCCTCCCTTTGGTCGATTTCTTGAGAAAGTTTCCGGCCCCGTCGGTCGGCCGATGAATTCGCACGATTCCGCCTGTACTCAAATCGCGATAAAGCAATTTGAAAAGGTCGGCTTCAGCAGAATCTTCTCGAACGTTGGCTCCGTGAATTCGTTGCCAAGTTGATCGACGGGTTGCGCGAGGGTTTTGATAAACATCTCTAATTACAGCGAAATGCGATTCGCTATAGTCGTTGATCCACTGAACGAACAATTTGACAATATCATCACTCGTTAGGCGGCACGCCGCCGCATTCGTTAGCAAGTTTCGAACATACTTTCGTTTCTCTTCCGACTCGGCAGCTGACCAGTCGCGAAAACACTTACGGACGAGCGAAAGGTACTCGGGGCTTTCAGTTCTTTCTTGCACGGCGGGGTCGTTGGCATCCAAGCGAGACATAACCTCGACGAGAGTTATCCCAATCTCTTTCAATTCTTCTTCTTGAAGCTTGAGCCATGCTTCAAACAACTTGTTCAATCGAGCCTGTTCTCTTTCGGCCCATGCGCCCGCTGCACCACCGAACGCTCCACCGGCAAATGGAATCCCGCCAAGGCAAGCAAGCGCAAACCGAGCAAATCCAGGCCCAGCACCACCTTTCAACGCGGATTCCATTTCACGACGAATGTCGTCTGCGTTTTCCAGCTCATTTGCATCCATTTGCTATGCCTCCAATTGAAAAGACTGTGAACTTCGAGATTTTTGAATGAATAGGATTCTTGTTGTCTCTCTACCGTTTTAAGCAAAAGAAGTGCTTTTGTTGATGTTAAAGGTTGCTTTCAATGTTAGAGATGTTTTTTTCTGAGCATTCTTTCAGCAGTTCAAGAACCTGCTCGACAATCCAGCTTGGATCATCTGACCAATCGGCCTGAAACCATTTGCGTTGCTTGTCATCCGAATACGTGTCGAATTCATCTTCCCAACCTTGACGGGCTTGAGTAGTCACAGAAAGAAACAGGTAGCATTTCGGAAGGCTTGGCACGAATGTAAGTGTCAAGAAAATGCGGCTCAACGACTTAAAGTTTGGGGTCAATTTTACGGTCAGTTGGGCTGTTGTCAGCGTACAGTTGAGAACCACGTAGTATTCTGTGACCCTCTTTGGGGGATCAAACAACGGAGAGAGCAGCGGATTACTTTGCTTAGTGTATGTGTTCGAGCCAGCCGATACGAGCTGATCCAGTCGATCTACTTTTGACAGAGTGCGGACAATAAATGACTCGTCCGCGGTATCTTCGTAGCCGCTGGAGGAGGAAGTTTCGACTTCAAAGAATGGTTTGAAAGAGTCTTCACGCTCCACCCGTTGAAAAACTGAAGTGACGACTTTGTCTATGAATTGATCCGCGATTTCCTTGTCGGCAAACGATTCCTCGATTTGTTTCAGCTTGGTTGCGATATCGGGTTTTGCGCCATCGTCAGTATCGGTTTCGGATTCCGTTTCTTCGGAGAGCGAGTTTCCCAAGACAGAATTTCGGATTGAACCGAGAATTTTGGCATCTTCGACAAATTTCTCTCGCCCTGTTTCTTGGCCAATGAAATATGGGATTTGCGACGTGCTGGAAATATATTCATCACGAAGGTAGTTTCGTATGTCTGTGTAATAGATTGGGCCAGATTCTTTTTGAAGCGTGGCATTGCGAAATGCGTCCGTAAACGGACTCAATTTGGGCCCGCCTAGTGCAACCTGCGTATCCATACAGGCTGCCATCTGAATTAGGTTGTTCAAACCCTTTGCATTCGAGTTGAATATATTCAAGTCGGACTTAATCAGACGTTTCCCGGATGCACATGCGTCAATGACTTTGACAACAAGTTTGGCATTCAAGGCGCGAAGCATCACATGTAGGTCAGATGTTGACAAACCTGTTTGATTGGGTCGGTCAGATCGAAAGTCAGTCGCACAAAAATAAAAGTCATCATCGTTGGCAAACCCATGACCTGAAAAATAAAAGAAGACTTCGTCGATGTCCCTTTGTTCGGCAAACAAGACTCGCAGCTCTTCTTTCAATCGCGTTGAATTGGCATCCTCAATGACGTTCACGGACTCATACTTTTCTGTCGCAACCAAGAGTTCTTCGATTGCTTTGATGTCATTTGCGCAACAATCGAGAGCCGATTGATGATCGTAGTTTACGTTTGCGATTAATACAGCGAATGAATTCAATGGTGTCTTTCAATATTTGATTAAGAACATTTATTTCGATTTGGAGCGTATTCAGAGACGTTAGTTGCTGTTGTCTTCATTCGCCATGGGGTCGCGTTATGAACGGAAACTGCTTCATGGCCCGTCTTGCCTCCTGCATTCCAGCTTCCAACTCGGGACGCACCTCTTCGAACTTCTTCTGCAGGCTCGCTTTTTGATCTTTGATCTTTTTTTGGTTTTCTTCATTCAACCTGCGAAGTTCGTCCGCCGGAATGTAATCAGCGAGAACGAGATCAATCGGGTCGGAGCCAAAATTCTGGCTAAATGCCCGAATCGAAATTTTCACATTGGGCATGTCACTTGCGACCGTGTCGACGGGCAAGGCCTCCTCTTTCGGCGCTGTGTAGGTAATCTTGAACTTGAACTTGTTAGTTAAACCGGGAAACAAATGATCGGCTGTAAGGACATGGTCTGTATTGCCGTCCTTCAAGTCCTCGATCGCCCAGTTGCTTGTTGGAAGCGACGAGTGAACCGCAATTCCGACAGGCTCCGCAACAAATGATGCTTGGTTCAGAACAGCTACGACGACATCATAAGTTAAGGTGTTTCCTCGTCGCACAAGTCCAGGTAGGGTAACTTCCGTAGATTCAATAGTTGGCACAACGATACATTTCGTTTCCCGCTGGCGCAGCAGTTGAAGATGAAAATGAGGCGCTGGTTTGGAGTGACCGAAAATCCTGTAGTAATACTGTCGCTCGTCTTTCGCCTGATGTGGTGCCGCGGGGCTATCAGGGATCTGAACCAAAAAAATCGCCTTCGTCGGCTCCTTCTCGAATGGAATCCTATAGACTTGGAATTTGCTGATCGGGTATTCGACGGACTGCTCGACCAAGTTGGACAAAAAGTCAACCATCGACTGACGTCCAACTTTGTCCGTGCAGGGCTCTAGCTGCCGGGTGTCGTCAGAAACGCCGAAAATGATGCATCCGCCACCAGTGTTTGCGAATGCAGAGACTTGTTTTCCGAGTTCCTTCTTGAGTTCCCCTTTTTTTGCAGGCTCCAAATAGGTTGCGCTTTTCAATTCCCACCGATCGTCTTCGTCTGGAGGCAGCAAAGCGAGTATCTCTTCCGCTGTTCTATTTTGAAAATCCATTCCTGCATTCACCTCCAACAAGCCTACAATTGCAAATTGTTCATCAACCAGACTAGTGACCCGTAAAATAGCTTTTGGTTCAGTCCATTGATTTTTGCGGCTGTGAGCCAAAAAGCAACCGATCGACGCTTCCGTCGAACTGTCACTGCCCAAACAAGATCAGTTTTTGGGCCGATCGACGATGACGCGGAGCGTGTCGCGATTCGTCTCCCTGAATGTTTGATTCTTGTAATCGAGCTGCCGGGGCTGTTTGTCGGTTGCCGATCACGAGCATCCCAATGAACGGACGTTCACTCCACGTGACAGCAACTTGATTGCTGTCGTGAATAAGTTGACAACGTTCGAACCAAATTTTGTCCGAGTAAAAACGGAATAACCGGAACAATCCGACCGATTCCAGTCGTGATTATCGCGGAACGTGTCACGCCCGATACATGAATCAGTACCGTCGCAATGTGCACAATTGGGACTATTGTCAGGATGTTCAGTGATGAAATTGAATTGGATCGCAGCGCTGGGGCTACTTGTAGCGTTAAGCGGTTGCCGAACGGTACATCAGCCGTTGTTCACATCAGGCCAATCAGCAGCAAAACCAATTGCATCAAAGGTCGCTGCGAAAAAAGAGCGAACGACTGAAGATAGCAAACGCGCCGTTCGACAAGTCGCATTCAAGCAGGAAAATTCTGACAACGACAACTCCACAGAAGATTCAACCTACTACGCCGATTCGATCGTAGCTTCAGTTGCACCTTCAAACGCGGGCGCGACTTCACTGGCTCAGTTGGAACAAACCGCATTAGGTTCCAATCCGGCTGTCTCTGAAATCCAAGCTGAAATAGAATCGCTGCGAGGCAAACTAACTCAAGCAGGATTGCCACCCAATCCAACCGCTGGGATCGTTGGTAGCGACATCAACGAGGATGGCGAAAGCTTCGGTCGTTACGGCGTTTACTTCGGACGCGAGGTAGTGCGTGGAAACAAGCTTGGCTTCTCAATGTCAGCTGTTTGTGCAGAGATAAAAGCGACTGAGCAACGATTGGCTGTCGTTCAAAGGCGATTGTTGACGGACGTTCGCCAGCG
>CAYUWY010000068.1:0-5045 GCA_964448575.1 uncultured Pirellulaceae bacterium | reverse complement strand
CAAAAAAATGAGTCTTTTTAGATTGACAATATGTTTCAGGAACGCATTGTTATCCCACGCTGTGAATTTAGTTCTGATTGCCAGTCCATTCTCTTTTTATGATGGTCGGCGTTATCCCAAATTCTTGCTGCAGTCTTTCTCGAAGCCAATTGGTTGCTGGCTCGTTAACCAGGGCGGGATAAGAGTATATGTAGACCGAAGGAGTAGTTTCAAACCAATTGAGCTTGGTAACGATTTCCAGATATACTTCGAGTTGTTGATTTACAGCCTCCCACCTATTCCCGTATCGCAGTGCAGAACTCCAGTTGGCCAATCCGCCAGCGCTTGTGCTGACACTATAATCCATCGCCAAAGGGACTCGTTCCATATTAAAGCATTTGCTCAGATGCGGTTCAATTTCTGCAGAGACCATTTGTCCGATACGACCAGAAACTTGGTAGAACTTGTGCGTCGTCTTTTGGCGTTGAACAACAATAGCGACTAGTACCGAGGTCGCGACACTTACAATGATCATGGTCGACAAACTGTAGCGGAAACGGTGTCTCATGCTCTGCTTAAACGGGGTAACGTTCGCGATCACCGAGCCCGAACCAGCGATCGTCCATTTCAAAACCACGCGCAAGTCGGGCTTCGCGTGCATCGCAATGTTATCTGGCGCGTTGGTTCATTGCAAAAATATCGAAATACCCAAAGCAAAAACTGCAGTGGAGGTGACAGTTTGAGCTAGATACCGACGATCATTCGTCCGAACGAAAGCCCAGCCAGTTGCAATTGTACCAATAAGCCCGAAAAGAAAAATCATGTGGGGGCAATTCCTAAACGCCGATGAATCCAAGGCGTGCCACGTCAATATCATGATTCCGCATATCGGCCATGCCCAAAACCAGTAGACGAGGTAGTTTCGCCATCGTCGTTGACAATATCTTGCGTACGTTTCGCTGGATCTCATTTTCCCATTTGATACGACACGTTTTTTGCAGTTGCTGCAACACCTTGTTTTCAAAATCTTCTGAACGGATTGTGTGAGATCCCTGGAGCAGTTTGGGCAAGAAATTGAGTATCGCTTTGCCTTGTGCTCGGCAATGCAGGCCGGGACCAAGAAAATCACGATGGACGGAATGATAAGTGGAATCATTATCCAGTTTTCCGCGTCACCACCAAAGTTGTTTCCGGCCCAAGCTATGACATCAGCTCGAACAACGGCGAGCAATCCCAAATAGCCGAACATCGCGATAGCTCCAAAACACATCGCGGGTAAAATCAAACAATATCGCTGTTTTGATAGGTTTCGGATTTCTGGTTCTTGATACATTGGCTGAGCTACACTTCGGATTGCCAGAACTATTCGATGCGATGCGAAATATATTGGCGACAATCCACAGTGGACGTAAAGTTAAAGCCAGATAACGCCCGTGATCACCGAGCCGAGGGTTGATGACACCAACCTAAAATCGGAGCGATGAGAAATTATAAACCCTCGGTAAGATATTGTCGCGACCAACCAACCGCAGGCGCTTTGGCGGCTTCGCGTGCATCACATTGTTATCCGGCGCTACGCGCAAAATCATTTAGCTGCTTAAAGTATTCTAGCTCTTTAGATGGGACTGTGTTTACTAGCATCAATCGAAACTCCATTCGCTGTTCTTCAGATAGCAATTCGAGAATCACTGGAAGCTGGCAATCCAGAACCTCGATCCATCGCTCGAAGTACACCGGAAGCCGCTGGTCAGATTGCAGAAAACGCAAGACTGGGTATGAGTAAAACAGAAGGTCGGTAGGTTCTAAGTACCGCCAGACATCGAAATAGTATTCGAGATCCGCAAGAGAGACATCATATGGGTCGCGATGTTTTACTGCACGCTGCGCCTGGCGTTTATCGCCATGGTCATCCGCTAAACGACCACACCGCAAATCGACATTTGGCGGAGCAAACTGCTTGGCAAGTGAATATGTCATGCGAGTTAACTACAAAAAGCCGGATAACGACCGCGATGACCCAGTCGCAGCAAACAAACTAAACATTAAAACCGACGTGAAATGCGACTTGGGTCCATCGCATTGTTATCACGCGTTTAGGTGCTCAGGTCAACGTCATCCCATTGCACGGTTTTGTCTGAAGCCCATTCCAGGGCCTTGCGCCGTTCGAGTATTATATCCCTGTCAATCGGAACTGATTCACCATCTTCGCGAGGGTGTTTTGCCCACCAGTGTAACCGATAGTGCAGGTCAAGTTGTGAGAACAGCAATTGGTCATTTCGGATATTGAATTCACTAGCGAACTTCGCCGGATCTTGATCATTGTGAACATCTGGGCAAAGACTGGCCATTTCATCTCCCACCGGGCGGTTGAAGGGTAGATCGTCAATTGCGCTGCCCACCCAGAGCAACGCCCACAATGCTTCAATGTTCCAATAAATATCGGTCAATTGCTGTGGCGACAAATTTTCATTTGGGATTTCTAGCAACTCAGCTTCGACCATCGAAAGATGATGCGCGAAGCCGTACTTTTGAATCCAGTCCTTCATAAGACTTGTTGGGGCCCCGAAGTGAATTTGCAGTACTCCACAGAGAACGACAGCCCTGCCAGCGATTTCATCTCTTTGGCGGGGCACGGTAATGTCAATCAAGGGTAGGTGGTCGCATACTTGTCCACCAGCAGTTCGGATCGCAACTTCGGATGCCAGCTTCAATTGCGTCGTATCAATCATGGCATTCGAGCGGGATAACGACCGCGATGACCCAGTCGCAGCAAATAAAGAAACATTAAAACCGACGCGAAATGCGACTTGGGTCCATCGCATTGTTATCCGTCGTTTTTTGAACGATTGGGGCCGTTTCTATGACGACATCGCGCAAATCAGCCCAGTTCCCGGACGGACGTACATTATATTGTTCGTCAAATATATCGGCAACAGTTTCCCGCGAATCGTCATCCGCAATTAAGCACCAGAAACGATCCTTCAAGTTAAGTTCACCGTCAAATGAATCCGACGGGCGCAAATATTGGAAAGGGACTCCCAACTGATTTCCGATTAGCGAAAGGATCGTTTCAAGCGTCTCTTGATCGACCGAGGGAATGCTGTCTGTCCATTGGTCAATTCGCACAGATTGGCGAACCGAAAGTCGGTCAGAACGGCGTTCAATCGCATTGCGCTCTGATACGTTGGCCGCACACCAAAGTGTGCAGAAAAGAATCGCAACGATAACGTAGCTCATGGTTTCACTGAGACGGATAACGTCCGGGTTCACCGGGCCGCGGCAAACTCGTTAAAATTGAAACCCGCGCGACCCGCGGCTCCGTGCGCAACCCATTGTTATCCGGCGTTTGAGCATGGCCAGAGCTAAGGCTCAATATACCATCATTCAGAATGTCAGGAGTTACTTGGACCAAGATTCGAACAACGGCCCCATCTTTCAGGACAATTTCTGCGACAACGAATTTGTGCAGAATTCGTCGCCCAGTGAAACCCGACAACAGCTCCGTAATCGTGATTATATCCCCGTTTTTCAGAACCCCGTATTCGGCCGGAAAATCAACAGAATGGCTGGTTGCGACCAAGTTTGCTTCGGTCTTGTTTGCGAATCTAGCACACCGAACGCTGGCAAACCGTGCATCATCCCAAACTACAGCAACAGCGTGCCTCGTTGCCGCCTCTTCGATCCTGTAAGAACGTTGAAACGTAAAAAAAGACGGCCGCAATTGCAACAAGCATCGGAACAATCAAGGTTGTGCGGGTTTTGGCCATAAGCAAAATTCGTCGAGCCAGATAACGACCGCGATGACCCAGTCGCAGCAAATAGACTATACATTAAAACCGACGACAAATGCGACTTGGGTCCACCGCATTGTTATCCGGCGTTTTCGGGTTCGTGTGATGCCACCGGAGATTGGCCGAACAGTTCGTTCAGTAACTGTTCTGATCTCTTCAGCCCTTCCGCTGTGAAGGCAATAGATTTCGACTTGCCGACGGGGTCGTGGATATATCCAGCGTCATAAAGGCGTCCGAGTGAATTCCAATCGTGTGATTTCCACGCACGAGCAAGATCATGTTTATCGCCGTGCAGGCCGAGCATAAGCAGTGCCAGAACTGCATCGTCGATTTTTTGATCATCAAGTTTTGATTGTTCAAGCATCGTTGCACCGTTGAAGGGTTGGTTCATCTAATTATCCCCAATTTATCCAGAAAGAACAGATGCAATTATTAGAGCCGAGAAAGCGGCAACTGGGGAAAGCAAGAGGGACACTGCGATTGAATTCGGTTTATTGCGAATTAGTCGATGAATCGCAAAAGCAATTCCAATCAAAGCAATTGGTGGAAGGATGTATCGCGTGGGTGAACCGCCAAACCCAGGACTGTTAGGCAACGCTACGCAAAGATAAACCCAGATAGGCACTGCGGCACCAACGAGAAGGATCGAAAGCAGCCCAAACTGTCGTTTTTGATTTTTCATCGCCACCAACTCCTGAGCCGGATAACGTCCGCGATGACCTAGTCGCAGCAAATAAACTAAACATTAAAACCGATGCGAAATGCGACTTGGGTCCATCGCATTGTTATCTGATCGTTACGCTTGGTCTAAAATTAACAGTGTCTTCGCGACCTTCGCAATGTTTCTGGCATCGTCAATTCCACGGTGCTGCACCCCCTCGAAACGCATCTTCAGTTTGCCGAGCACCTCTCGAAAGCCAATACTGCTCTTAGTTGAATGCACACTCGCGAACAAAGGTTTTAGATTGATGTGGTTCACAAAATTTGAAGGGAGCTGAACGCCATGTCGTCGGCATTCGGCGTCAATTAGATCATAATCAAATTGGCCCCATGAAACGAGTTTAAATTTCGAGCCTCCTATCCAATCCATCCAAGCGGCAAAGGCATGGAGAAAAATCGAGGCGTTGTTGATTCGCGATTGAGTTATGGTAGTGAGATCCATGCAGAGCAGGATAAAGAATCCATGTAAGTCCAAAGTTTGGGGGCGAGTCGTTTGCAATTGTATGCTGGTGACTAGCCCGTGGTCATGTTTGAGCATGCCACAATTTCTAACCC
>CAYUWY010000067.1:0-5184 GCA_964448575.1 uncultured Pirellulaceae bacterium | reverse complement strand
TTCTAAGGGCCTCACAAACCGGTTACCAGCAATTGGAAAGAAAAAAGATTGACTGGATTCCGGTAGCGTGCTGGTTTGCCGAGCGATTGTTCGTTCGACCTGCATCGGCTTGCATACCCAAACATTTGCCGAGTCTCTCTGGTAACGGTTGGCAATCCATGAATCCGTTGGAATTACCAAGCGGATGCACTTGGTGATCTTATCGGGCATTACCAAATGCGTTGCAAAATGTCCTTTTTGCAACGTAAAGAATGTGGCATTGTTGGTTGGTACGAATTTGCTAATTCTTGACTAACGGACTGTGTGAACGATTGGAAATTGAAAGATGACACGAGTTTGGTGACTCAATCGGTTGGTTTGCCCGTGTTGATCGAGGCCGCTGGCGAACAGGCTCGTGAGCGGTTTATTGAGTTCTTTACGGCCAGTATTCGCAACCGTGGCACGCGTGCTGTCTATGCGAACGCTGTGCAACGGTTTCTTCATTGGTGCTTGCTTCGCAATATCGGACTGATGGAGATCAAGCCGGTCGTCGTAGCGACTTACATTGAACAATTGACGTTTGAGCTTAAGGCTCCAACGGTCAAGGTTCACTTAGCGGCGATTCGGAGGCTGTTCGACTTTCTGGTCACTGGGCACATCGTGATGACGAATCCAGCTTCGTCAGTGCGTGGACCTCGGCATGTCGTGAAGAAAGGCTCCACGCCGGTGCTGTTGGCTGATGAGGCGCGGCAGTTGCTTGATTCGATTGACGTTGGAACGATCGTGGGGCTTCGCGATCGAGCGATCATTGGCGTGATGGTCTATAGTTTCGCTCGAGTGTCAGCGACGCTTCGCATGAATGTCGCCGACTACTTCATTCAAGGCCGTCGCCGCTGGTTTCGATTGCATGAGAAAGGCAGCAAGCTCCATGATGTTCCCGCTCATCACAACGCGATCGAGTACGTTGAAGCGTACCTCGATGCGGCTAGCATTCGCAGTGAAGCAAAAGGGCCGCTATTTCGGACCGTCAATCGTCGTCGTCAATTATCACTGAATCGGATGCACCGAAATGACGCTTTGCGGATGATTAAACGTCGGGCACGACAAGCTGAACTTTCCAGCAACATAGGCTGCCACACGTTCCGAGCCACGGGAATTACGGCTTACCTCTCAAACGGGGGGGCCGTTGAACATGCCCAAAAAATAGCCGCTCACGACTCAATTCGTAGTACAAAACTATATGACCGGACGAGTGACGAAGTTAGTTTGCACGAAATTGAACGAATTCATATTTGAATTTGCACACAAAATCCTTGAAAACAGGGGTGTCGTTTTTGTAAGATTAATTGGTACCCGTACCGTTCTAGTCACCTAACCTTAAGAGGAAGTTATGAATCGCCCCAATCTAAATGCGTCTTCTGGTGGTAATCACAATCATCCGAACTACGAGGAAAAGGCAATCGTCGGACGTCGAGGGTGTTCCGATTGGAATCTTATCGTCGATCCGCCACTAGAGCGAAAGAGACGCCGACGCAGCTCGAGTGACCGCCGTACTGCTTCTCCATGGAACAAGCAACTCGTGATGCTGATTGTTGACAACTCTTCGTCAATGAGCAGGAACTCGAAAGCAAAGTATGCGACCAAAACAGCACGGGAAGTTGTGAGGCAGTGCGAATTCAAGAGTGGCAAAATGGCGTGCTTTGACGTTGCGCTATTTGCGTATGGGGATATGATTAGCTGCTCAGACAACCACATCCTCCGGCCCGTTACCGAAGTGAACCCCAGTTCCATCGAATACCTCGGCGACGGTGGGCAAACGAAAATGAGACAAGCTTTGCAAGTCGCGAAATGGCTTTTGGATGGGTATAATGAGGGGTATTACAAACTACACAAATACCCGGAGCTAGTTCCGCCTCCTTTGATTTTTCTTTTGAGCGACGGATACAATGGCGACGGGAATGCAGAGGAAGATGCCACCGCGATTAAGGAAATGGATTTGGCGATCGGACTACCGCCTATGTTGGCCACCGTTGGAATTGAAATGGGAAAGACCAAACAAGACGTTCCACACGAATCAATGAAGAAGCTGGCCTCAAAAAACACTAATGGTAAGCCAGCCTACTTTGAAGTGAATGATTTGAATTTGCTGGTGGAGTTAATCGCCACAACCAGTTCGTCATTTGTTAGTACAACTGATGAAATGATCGACGAAGCTGACCGGATCCGACGAGATTGGAAACGTCCAAACTTTGGTGAAAACAGAGGGATCGAAGAGGAAGGTGACAACGATCCAGATACAAAATAGCAAGGCGACGAAGCACGAAACGACCGCTAATATGTCTTCAAAACAAGCGACACTGAATAATTTTGATCCACTTGAGGCAGCACGGCGATATATCCAGCAAGCGACTCGCAGGTGTAAATCTCGTGGCAAGCTTATCCTTGAAAGTGGCTCGTTCTCGAACAAGCGGTTCTCGGTATCCGCAGCGACCGACTCTGGCGCTAAAACTGAAAATGAAGACTACGTCGCTCTGTTCCAGTCGGATTCGCACCCTCAAGAAATTGCGATTGCGATTGCAGACGGAGTTGGCAGTAGTCTGCTAAGCGAAGTTGCTGCGAAACTTGCTTGCGTCACCGCTCTCGGGATGATCGCGACCGCAAAACGTTTTGATGATGCTTTTCCAATTCAGACGGCCTCTCGAGTGCTGCGGAGAATTGGCTCCAGAATTAAGAATGCGTCATCTATCCGTCTTCCCGACAGCGTATGTCCTTCAATGTGGGATGCTGCGGTTGAATACCAGAAAGTGTTTCAGACAACGCTGACGGTCATTTGGACTGACGATGAACAATTAAAGATTCTCTCTCTAGCTGATGGCGGGATTCTTGCCTCAGCAACCGACGAAGAAGTCAAGTTCATGAAGCTTAATGAACATTGCATTGGGATTGGTCCCTTTGTGTACAACGTTGCACCACGTGCTTTGCTATTCGATGAATTGGATTGTCTCTCTGTCTTTACCGACGGATTTAATGAGCTTGCCGAAGACAACATCGATTTTCGGGATCAGCTCGTTGGGCTTGACGGCAGGAGTGCCAAGGAATCGATGGAGACAGGCTTGCGGGAGCATAGCGAGTACATCGAAGACAATACGACGCTGTGTCAGGTTAGGTGGCTTCGTGATTGAGATACCTAAAATATCATGGGATGACGCGTCTGAGTTGGAGGGTAAGTCGATTCGTGTTGGAAGCCGAACTTTTCGATTCGGCGAGGTCGCAGCAATTGGAGGGCAGGCCTGCGCGATACCCTTGCTCGACGCCAATGGAGTCACCACCGCGTTTTTTCGAATCCCGAAATCGTCAATTGTGACCCCGCCTTATATTCATCGCACTTCGTGGTTGATCGGACAAGAATTGCACCGCAAGCACAAAGTGTTTGCGAATCTGCCGCAAATGTGGTGGAGCACGGAAACGCACGGTCAGCCAAGCGGCGTCTCGTTTCCGTTTGCGGGCACTCTCCATGGCTTGGCGAAGGGGCTTAGCTGGAGTGCATGGAAGACCGACATTGTTTTTGCAGAGGATTCGCCGAACGACCCAACGCTACACCGAAATCCGACGAAGCATGAAAGATTAGCTCTCGCCAAAAGCTTTATCCAAGGCCTTGCGTCCCTTGAGTGCTTCGGGCCAAAAGGATTCGTGCATGGTGATCTCTCGGATACAAACCTGATCATGGACCCCGATTCGATGACAGTAAGCTTGATTGATTTTGATGCTTTCATTTTTGAATCGCCTACTTTAGATAATCCTCGGTTAACGATTCGAAATGGTGGGTCAAAGGGCACTGCCGGATATATTCCAGAATGTCTGAACGAGTCTAAATCCTTAGATGACCACCCAATCGGAGATCGGTTTGCTCGAGATATGCTCTTGCTTGAGTTTCTTTTCTACTCCTCGGAATGCCCTGAAAACGAATCTCCGCTCACATGGGATTTTAAAGACGAACTCTTGAGTGGAATCGCAGATCTTGCGAACGACCTACAGCTCTCGCATCTAACAGACATGAGTGTTTTTGAGGCGGAAGAAGGCGAACGCCCTTCGTCGTTCGAGTTGGCTGGAAAGCTGAACTTGAGAGTCCAGAACAATGTGCATCGAAAATTGGCAGCTAAGCCCACAGTTATTCGCCGCACAAGTTCTTCACCGCAACCCAATACTCCTACCGCGAAAAAGAAAAAGTCACCTTGGCGAAAGGCGTTGTTTGCTGGTGACTGGCAGAAGCTTCAAACGTTGACTTGGCGGATGGCAGACCGAAGCGCGATCTTCATTGGAGACCGCGTGCTATTTTTCCTGAAGAAACTGGCGATTAGCGTCGCTGCGGTACTCGCCACGTGTCTTTGGGTATGGTTGATCATCTTCTTGCTATTAAAGATCAATTTGCCGGCGAACCTAATTTCGGCAGGCATCGTTGCGGCCGCCCCAATTTGGTTGTTGCTCAACCGTGACTCGCTCAAAGGCATTGTTAACTTCTTCGAGTCCCGGATCTTCAAGTCTGGTCGTTGACTAATGGTGGGTTCAGAAGTGTCACCTATTGATTTTCGTCCGACGAACCAAACTGATCACCAAGCAACTCTTTCATCATACGCTTCGCCAGTTCGTCATCGGTTGGCGACAGCGGAGCATCCTCCGATCGATCGGACATGTAATCGAGGCAGGCTTCACAAAGGTTGAACAAGCTATCGGATGAAACTGACTTTGCATGCCGTGCGGAAACGAGATAGCTCTCACGGCAGCGAGAACAAATACGCTGTAACACCTTGGGGCCGTCGTCCCCTGAGACTTCTGGGCCCTCAGGTTCGAGTTGGTAGACCGCTTTGGTCAATTCCGGATCACCAGTGCGGGCTCCAAATGATATTGATTCGCGAATCTTCTCAATGTCCGACATTTCAGGCCTCTCATTAAAGGGTTGGATGCGATTGAAGTTGCCCCGGCATGTTCATTGTTGCGTGCTGATTCTGTTTGGCAATCAGAATATTGAAAAGAGACAGCGAACGTTGAACACAGAACAACCTATTTGCTGCCTCCAAGCAATCATCTAACGCGTGATTGCAATCTCCGTCGAGATCATACGCACGGTTGCCATTGCAGGCGTTTCCAGATTATTACGACGCGGCGACCCCTCCAAAGGAATACCGAGAATCCCCTATTCGTAACCCG
>CAYUWY010000066.1:0-5684 GCA_964448575.1 uncultured Pirellulaceae bacterium | reverse complement strand
GTTCCTTTGCCGCCACTGATGATGGCACCCGCGTGGCCCATTCGTTTTCCAGGAGGGGCAGTTCGGCCGGCAATGAAGGCGGCGACTGGTTTGGTGATGTGCTCTTTGACGTAAGCAGCGGCTTCTTCTTCTGCCGTTCCGCCGATCTCACCCATCATCAAAATGGATTCTGTCTCGTCATCGTCTTGAAACATTTGAAGACAATCGATGAAAGACGTACCGACGATTGGATCACCACCAAGTCCAACACAAGTCGTCTGGCCAAGGCCGAGACTTGAAGTTTGCCAAACGGCTTCGTAAGTCAACGTTCCGGAACGGCTCATGATTCCGACGCTGCCTTTTTGATGAATGTAGCCGGGCATGATGCCGATTTTACATTCGTCTGCTGTGATCACGCCTGGGCAGTTTGGCCCGACGAGAACCGACTTGGACGTTTTCGCTTTTTCGTAGACGCGAACCATGTCGATAACTGGAACGCCTTCAGTGACAGCGATCACGACGTCGATTTCGGCGTCGAGTGCTTCAAGAATCGCGTCGGCTGCGAATGGTGGCGGAACAAAAATCATGGTCGCCGTTGCGCCCGTTTGCTTGACCGCTTCGTCGACTGTATCGAACACAGGCAAATCGGCGACCGTTTGACCACCTTTGCCAGGTGTTACGCCACCGACCATCTTGGTGCCGTATTCCAGGCAACCACGTGTGTGAAACTCACCCACGTTTCCTGTGATACCTTGGCAAATGACTTTTGTGTCTTTGTTGATAAGGATGCTCATTGAATTTCCGAACTCTTATTTTTGTGCTTGTTGTTTGTTTGTGAAACCGTCGAACTTGCTTAAGTCATTAAAGTGTTGCGACAACTTTGGTTGCAGCGTCGCTCAAGTCCGTGGCGGTAATCAGGTCGACATCCGATTCCTCAAGAATCTTACGGCCCTTTTCGACCTCTGTCCCTTCAAGTCGCACCACCAATGGAACGGTGAAGCCGACTGATTTAGCGGCAACAACGATGGCTTCTGCGATGGTGGTGCATTTCATGATGCCACCAAAAATATTCACCAAAACGGCTTTCACGTTTGGATCAGAAAGGATGATTCGGAACGCTTCGGTGACTTGCTCGGCGTTGGCTCCACCGCCTACGTCCAAAAAGTTAGCTGGCTGGCCGCCGTGAAGTTTAATGATGTCCATTGTGCTCATCGCAAGCCCGGCACCGTTAACAAGACAGCCAATGTTGCCTTCGAGTTTGACATAGCTAAGTCCTGCGTTGGACGCGCGGACTTCGGATTCTTCTTCTTCCGAAAGATCGCGAAGCTCTTCCCAGTCTTTGTGTCGAAACGCTGCATTGGAATCGAAGTTGATTTTTGCATCCAAGGCAACCAACTCACCGTCGCCAGTTACAACCAATGGGTTGATCTCTAGCAAACTGCAATCGGTGTCGACGTACATTCGACAAAGTGACTTCATGAATTTGTCAGCCGCGCGAACAGATTTGCCTTCGATGCCCAGTAGCTTACAAAGCTTGCGGACTTGGTAGCTCTCGATGCCTTGTGCTGGATCGAAGTGCTCTTTGAAGATTTTTTCAGGCGTCTCGTGGGCGACTTTTTCGATTTCGACACCGCCCTCCTGAGAGCACATCAGAACGGGCTTCATCTCCGCTCGATCAAGCACGATGCCGAGATAAAGCTCACGGGCGATATCGCAGCCGGCTTCGACGATGACTTGATTGACTTTCTTGCCTTCGGGACCCGTCTGGATCGTGACCAAGTGATTTCCAAGCATGGCTTCGGCGGCCTGCTTGGCATCGTCGGCTGACTTGCAAAGCTGAACGCCATGTTGGTCAGGGTTTTCGATAAAGGTACCTTTACCGCGGCCACCAGCGTGGATTTGAGATTTAACGACGGCGATTTTCCCGCCAAGCTCGTTGTAAGCCGCAAGGGCTTCGTCAGGAGTTCGGGCAACCCGATTCTCGAGGACTTTTACGCCGAACTTGTGGAAGATCTGTTTGCCTTGGTATTCGTGAATTTTCATGTTTTTGTTCGTTCAAGAATGGATTTGAGGGCCAACCGCCCTCCTCACCGCGGCGATTATAGGAAACGACGAATTTATCGGTCAACAGGACACAGGCTTTGGCGCAAACCTTGACGGTCTACTTTGTTTGTTTTTATTGCGTGATCAGATACCAAAACATCGAATAACCAGCAAATCCCTAACGTATCCTCAACACATTGATTCATAGTCGTTTTTTCCCGATTTAAATACGAACACATACCTAGCTCCCTTCAAAACAATACCCGCGTGAATTATGGCTGAATCCGAAAACCCCGCCGACGTGTTCGAAGCGCTAAAACAACAGCTTCAAGGAATGCAAGCTCCAACTTCTCTAGCCAATCCGAATGACCAAAACATCTCCAGAGAAAACGCGGCGCCAAATAGTGGTCAGACTCTCAATCTGGTTAAATCGACCGAAGGTATTGAGCAGCATGTGGAAGAATTGATTGGCGAAGAACTCGCCGGCGCTCCTCCGGTTCCGTCAAGCAATTTTGATGCAGCCGATTTTGCGACGCTTTCCAATGTCGCAAACCAGTCAAACCAAACTGCGGGTGAGCCAGCCGGTTTTGGCGAAGCGGATCCCTATGTTGCTCCTGAAGTAATAGAGCAAGATAAAAAAACAACAACTCAGGAATATTCTCCTCCGAAAACCGTCGATCAAATTCTCGCGAAGCTTTCCGACTACGAAGACGAAGGCGATGGTGATGACATTGTTGATCTGCATGCCACCGCTCGAGAGGACGCGAGTGACCAGGCTAAAGATGAGCCAGCACAAAACGCACCTTCACACGCTCGCGTAAAAATTCCAGTGCCGACCAGAAACGAAATTCCCAACCAAGCCAATTCTGCACCCCAACGTCCGATCTTTTCAATTGAATCTGAAAATGGGCCGTTGGTTGAACGAACACAGTTTCAACGTAAGTCGATTCCTGTCTCGGTGATTGGTGAGCCAATCCCAGTGGTGCCAGCAGCCGATCAAAATGGTGAAGCGATTTTTGATGTAAGCGATTTTAGCGAAAGCAAAGATTGCGCAATCGTGCCGATTCAAAAATCGCTTGCAGCTACTGAATCCTTAGAGCCGGCAACAAACGAATCGGCCGAAGGTTGCTCAACTGAAGCTTGTTCAGCTGATACCTGTTCGACAGCTTGTGACAATAACGCTTGTGAAAATGCTGCTTGCGAAACGGAATCGAGTTGTCAAAGCGCATGCCAAGAACCGCAAGGTGAACAATCGCCAGAGGCACAGAAATTCGAAAGCAATCAACTTTTTGTGGCTGACGACGGCGACGTTATCCAAGTCGACGGCAACGATGGATTTGACTTTATTGATCTGGCTTGCTTCAACGTTGAAGACGCGAAATTTAAGCCGAATGAAATCCTGATAAGCAGCGAAAACGACGGGAAATTTCAGATCCGGCACACCAACATTGATCGAGCTGTTTTCGCAAACGGTGTTGAAGTTAACCTCAACGATCCAAACTAGGCAAACGATCGAAACTAAGTGAAACCATCGCTTTGCGGATAGGTGTCACTCAAGACACCAAAATCTGAAATGCAATTGTCGGTGCGGCAAGACTTGGATCTACGAGCGGAGAAACAATTGATCAAATTCGCATTTGTTCTGGCGATCGGAGCAGCGCTGTTTGTTTGGACCGCCTATCAAATCTCGCGTGACCAAGTCTATATTGCGAGGCACTCGCATAAGCCGTTCCAATTCGGACAGCGTAAATCTCATCTTCGAGGACATGTTTGGGTCTCTCGAAGTCGTGCCCCCTATAGATTTTGGTCAGCCATTTCAGGGCAAGCGATGTTGACGGCAATTCTTATCGTATTCGCCGTCTACAACTTAATGTATTAATTGGACCAGAAGCCCGCGATGACCGATTCGCGACAAGTAAACAGAAAGCCATGGTCATGCATGTGGCTACTCGTTGAACATGTCATGAACAAACGGGACCTGGTGGCGTAAGCGATAGATCAGCGCGATCGAAGCGACAGAAGATATTATCGCCATCATAAAAAGCACACCTAGTGCCCCGCTGAATCCAAGTACGCTCACGTGTGCGATGACAGCGCCAACCATTACGCCCAGGCACAGGATGGCTCCCCAGCCTGAGATGCGGGGGCTTAGCAGGATAGCGACACAGATGGCTTCGATGATACCGATCAGGATCCGACCGCCGGGTTCCATCTCAAGCGTCTCGAACATGGTTGTCACATTTTCGCCACCAGCGAATTTCATGAACGCGGCGCGGCCGACGATGACCGCCGGAATGAGTCGCAGAAACCAGTTGATGACCGTATTGATCAGACTGTCAGGAGTCTTCGAACTTGTCGATTGGCTTGGAGTTGAGGACATAGCAGTGAGTTTCGGATTAGACATGAGCGTGAACGAGATGGTGCAGGATCGATCCTTCAGGAACGTATAGATCGTCAACGGTCAAATCCCGGTGCGATCGTTTGCCAGTTGCGGCCTGAAGCTGCTCAACATCATGAGTAAGGTTGTGAACGAAATGTTGCACGCGGACTGACTTCGAAGCGATGTCGAGCCCACGTTGAAGTTCCGGGTTGTGAGTTGTGATTCCGATGGGACACGTGTTTTTTCCGCACTGCAAAGCCTGAATGCAGCCCAGAGACATCATAAACCCTCTCGCTGAATAACACGCATCAGCACCCAGAGCCATGGCCGTAATGATGCGACCGGCGTTGATCAACTTTCCAGAAGCCAGCAGTTTCAGGCGGTCTCGAATGCCTGCCTTCAACAATGTCTGGTTAACCGTGTGCAAGCCCGGCCACAGTGGCATCCCGACACTGTCCATAAATGATTTCGGGGCCGCTCCCGTACCGCCTTCGGCGCCATCGACCGTGATCCAGTCCGGGCAGATGTCTTGCTTCTTCATTTCTGCGACCAAGTTTTCGAACTCGGTCACGTTGCCCAGGCAAAGCTTGATCCCTGTCGGCAGTCCGCTTACTTTTTGAACATGTCCAATGAACCGTACTGTGGCCGCAGCGTCTGTACATTCAAGATGGCCAGGAGGCGAAACGACGTCACGGTCACGAGGAACGCCCCGCAGTTCAGCGATCTCTTCCGAGATTTTTTCTTTTGGAAGCAAACCTCCCTTGCCGGGTTTAGCTCCTTGCGAAAGTTTAATTTCGACCATGCGAATCGATTCTTGCGCGGCCACCTTTCGCAGCAAGTCGTCGTTGAGTGAGCCGTCTTCGTTGCGAACACCGAACTTGGCCGTGCCCATTTGGAAGATCAGATCGCAGCCTTCCATCAGATGGTATTTTGGATAGCCGCCTTCGCCCGTGTTCATCGGGATCCCGGCTGCTTTCGCCCCACGTGCGAGTGACCGAACCGCGTTTTCGCCCAACGCACCAAAGCTCATCGCGCTGATCATGATTGGTTTGTTGATGGTGTAGGCTGTTGGGAGCTTTCGTTCTTCGCCCAAAATAACGGAGAAGGGCTCCAGTTTGTCCGATGGAACCGGAAACATGGAGTGGCGAATCTTCAATTCGGTGGCATCGAATTCGTTTTGCGAACCGAACGACGCTGCCGAATCAACGTTGTAGGCTTTGCGGTAAACTTCCGCTCGTTCCTGCCGATTGAATGGGCGTTCTTCCGTATCGCTTGCGAACAG
>CAYUWY010000065.1:3531-5866 GCA_964448575.1 uncultured Pirellulaceae bacterium | reverse complement strand
AAATATCTCACGGCATTGCCGTGCCGTAGTGGGGGAGCGAGGCTCAATTAGAACTTGTGCGGAAGCACAGCGGTATTGAATGCGAAGGCATTCATGCGGATGTCGCAAAACCAATGCGATGTTTCGTACGCGGCAAGGCAGTCGCGATCCGTTTGCGGTGACCCAAGTGTGATGACTTGGCGAGCAAGAACGAAAGAGCTGAGGGGCATTCACACCCCAACAAACGCGTATGACTTGCGGGCTTCGGCCTGCAACGATCCTTGGTTGGCAGCAATGCGGCTAGAGGTGAACGCTTTGACGAGCGGTCACTTATGGCGGCGAAATTGCGACGGACACTCGACGTGCGTCTTGTGACAGCGTTGATGTTCGGGCCGAGGTTTTTTTGTGGGCACTATGTATTAGCCGACTGCACTGACGAAACCAGTGCATTTGAAATGATGACGAAGTCGTAGCTCGCTTTGCTGAGCTTGCTGATATCGCATCTGGCTATGTTCTGAAGTCGAGTTCTGCCTTTGTTCGGCAGTTCGACAAGAGTTCATATAGCTGCCCTGTTCCGTCAACTGTTTTCTTTGGAGCGGTTTCGTGGAGTTGTCCGTCAACAACTCCTCCATTGAGTTTGAATTGTCGCCGAGTACCCGACGTAGCCTGCGTCTGAAACGGAAAGCGGTCGACGAATGAATGTCCGTCAAAGTTACTTTGACCCTAATTGTGTTCCTGCTCTGGCGGCAGTTGTAAAACGATGATGAAACATTGCATAAAGTCAGTCCGCAGCAAGCGACCGACTCGACAAAGATCGAATCTATTGTTTGCTCAAAACCAACCCAGCGCCGACGTCGCAAGGAGTATCGCTTTGTGGCGACATCACCTGAAGGACTCGTTCAACAAGTCGCTGTTTCCTATTTGCGTCACGGCTATTGGTATTATGTCTCAGGCTGGATCAAGGAAGGTAAGGATCCAGCTCGACTGGACCAGAAGCTGATGGCGAAATACTGCATCGGCATTGGCGAACGCGAGAAGGCTGATCGAAAACGTCGCGGCCTTGCGAACCTGCAGTACATTCGACATGCGAATTGGTTCTTGCTTTTGGCGACCGAAGGCCATCACGCTTTCAAACAGCAAGAGCGAAAGCAGATCCGTGATTGCCGCCGACATCCGATCAAATTTGAGGGCTACTCAATCTCTTATCGCCGCAGCCCAATCACACCCAAGGGTGGCGGTGAACCCAAATGGCATGCCTGCGTCCGGATCGACGGCCCAACCTACAAACAACTCAAAAGCTACTTCCTCGATCGAGCGACACATCGAAATGCAAAATCGCTTGCCCGAGACTTTGCAAGTGTTCCGTATGCTCGGTACGCACCTGTTCGAAGGCAGCTTCTAAATATCCTGCGGTCTGTCAACAAAGCGAGGTCGAAGCAAGGATTCGATGAACTCCCGCCCGCAGTTTTGAAACTGCGCCGGACAATTGTGAAGCCATTCGAATATCAACTCGACGAAAGGGAATGACCCGTATGTATGTTCCACTATTTGTTTTTGTGTACGTGCTTGGCCTTGGAGTCGTCGCCGCACACCCAATTGAAACTGCGTGGGCGATTGGAGTTGCCTGCATTTTCAAAATCATCAAGCTGGCATGGTAAGCACGTAAGCCTGCGCTCCGCTCTTTCAAATCACCATCTGGGTAACACACGTCAGTGTCGTACTTGCGATTCCCGATCGCTGGTAAGGCACATCGACATGTTTTTAGGTGGTTTTATGGAAACGCAAAGCAACGCCCTTCTTGATGGACTAAATCCGGAGCAGCAACAAGCAGTCTTGCATCAGACAGGACCAATGCTCGTATTGGCGGGTGCGGGCACTGGAAAGACGAGAGTTTTAACGCGCCGTGTCGCGATGCTGATTGATAACAATGTCAAGCCAGAACAAATCTTGGCGCTGACATTTACACGCAAAGCTGCAGCTGAGATGAAGGAAAGAGTGCATGAGCTGGTTGGTGATTGTTCACAGCAAATCAGAATTGGAACCTTTCATTCATTGGCGATGGAAATAGTGCGTGAATATCGTCACGTCGTCGGATTGAGTCGAGGATTTACAATTGGTCTCGATCTTACTTTTGACCGGTTGATTGTGTTGGCCGCGCAAATCCTTACTCAGATTGAGGTTGCCAGATCGAAATTCAGAACACGATTCCGATTCATCTTGGTTGATGAATACCAAGACACCAACGTCGTCCAGTTCGAGATTCTCCGGGCACTCTTGTCAGAAAAGGCCAACCTTTTTGTGGTTGGCGACGACGATCAAAGCATCTACGGCTTTCAGGGCGCGTCGCGGGAGTTGA
>CAYUWY010000065.1:0-3431 GCA_964448575.1 uncultured Pirellulaceae bacterium | reverse complement strand
GTTGGCGACGACGATCAAAGCATCTACGGCTTTCAGGGCGCGTCGCGGGAGTTGATTCGCTCGTTCCCGGAACTGTTCCCAACCGCCAAGACAGTAACGTTGCATCGAAACTATCGGTGTGCTCACTCAATCGTCAGATTGGCGAATAGCGTGTCATCGAAAGTTTGGGATCGGTTCGACAAAAGGTTGACCGCTTGCCGAGACATCGAAGGATCTGTTTACTATTCAAAGCTAAACACGTGCTCGAGTGAGCGTCGATTTATCCTGAACTCGATTGCTCGTTTTCAGGAGTCTGGCTTTAGATGCTCAGACATGGCGATTCTGGTGCGGTCACATAGTGTTGGCAACAGTATCGGCTCGTTCCTTGAGTCCAATGGAATCCAAACCGGAAGTGAAAACGGTGTCAAAGTTCTAACCCTTCATTCATCCAAGGGGCTTGAGTTTCCAGTTGTCTTTATTCCAGCATTGGAGGAAGGGCGGTTACCTCACTTCGCTTCAGTTGAAGCTGGGTACGCTGCGATCGAAGAGGAACGGAGGCTTTTTTACGTTGGAATCACAAGGGCACGGGACCATCTCGTTCTTTCCAGTGCAGGGGAACGGAACGAAAGAGCTCAGATCCCGAGTCAGTTCTTGCGTGAAATTTCGCGTCGCCATTTCAGTTTCCCGTAATCGCGGCGGCAAGGTTTTCGTCGATACCCTTGCCGCTCTTCGCCAATCGGCGTGCTTGCCCAAAGCAGTTTTTGTAGAAACTCAGGATGCCGGCAACTAAAGTGGAAGACTCAAGCACTAGACGACTCAAATACTTTTTCTGGCTAGTTACGATGATTGCTCGACTAACCCTCATTTTGTTCTTCGCCGTTCCTTTATCTGCGACTTGTGCTCAACAGGTTTCGGTTGGCGATCGTTTTACCGTGCGACTTAAGGACCCCAATGGGTACGGTCGTCCCGACGTCCGAGCCATGGCATTCTCTCCAGACGGTTCCGAATTGGCTGTTTCAACAAAACGAGATTTGCAGTTCATCAGAACGTCTGATGGTGAATTGACAACAAGGCTCAAACAGTCGCCTTTTTCCATCGTGTATTCGAAAGATGGAAACCGCTTCTATTCAATCGGGGAATCCGGCAGCAAAATATTTCATTGCCAAGGGAAATCAGAGATCCCAATTAACTTCAGGCGAATCAAAGGGTTCGTTGGAATTCAAGTCGCAAACAAGAATGGGAAGATTGTCGTTGATTCCATTGCACCGGGAAGCCCAGCCGCCAAATCAGATCTATTGAGTGTTGGTGACGAGATTGTTGGCATTGCCGATGGACGCACCAGCAAAATCACGTCAGTTGTTGGCGAGGACATCAAGCGGTTCGCCAAACGTCTGAGCGGGCCTGCTGGAACTGAACTCAAGTTGGCAACGATCGCCAGAGGCAAGATCGACGAGTCCAACATTTTGCTAGAGCGACACTCACTGGGCTCAACGAATGGCCAGACCACATTTGAAAGTTATGTCCCCAATGACATAGACGACAGCGTCCTGTGGTGCATGTCGGGTGGCTACCACGAATTTCGTTCGGCAAGGGACGGCAGTTTCATCACAGCATTGAGCAGTCAAAACCTATCGAACACCCGAGGTTCGATTGGCGTTTCACCTGATAGCAAGTTGTTTGCTTGGGCTGGAAAATACATTGAAGTTCCTGAATCAGCACGAACCCTTCGAAAGAAAACAATGTTGGCCAGACGAAAGGCAAGCGGCGACTTCGACGAAGGGTACGAAGATGGCGTAGCCGGGGCCGCAATGGAAGAGGCCGGCTACGACTACGACTACGAGCCGACAAATTTCTTTGGCGTTGAAATTCGATCTATTAACACACGGAACCTTGTGGCGACTTTCCCCACCGCATTGGATGTCAAAAGTTTCGACGGTTCGGTCTTCAAGGGAATTGAATTTGACGAAGAAAACAAGCACCTTGTCATTGCGACAGCGACCCAAGTTCACATTTACGAACTTGAATCCGGAAACCTACTACGGCAATTTACTCCGTGCACCGGGTCTGAAGAAGTTACTAATTGCATGTCAGTTGCCAACGGATTGGTCGCGACGGGAGACTGGAAGGGGCTTGTTCGCGTCAACAGCTTGGAGACAGGTGAATTGCTTCAAACAATTAGATGCCGGGAAAAGCAAGGAGTAACGCACATCAAACTATCCCCTGATGCGAAACGTTTGGCGTATCACGTCGATGGTGTGGCTCATGTCGTTCACTTGAACAACGAGAACAAGTAAGCAGAGGTCGGCTCAGGTGACGTGCGTGTAACCTAAGCCGGAGGCCAGTTAATTGAATTGGCTCACTGACAGTCCGGACAGTAGCCCATATGAGTATGCCAATCGAATACGCTTCGAGCGGTATCATTCGGCGCAACTTCAGCTTTCGACTGTCTGAGCGTTTGCTCTTTGCTGATGTCAGTCCAATCTTTGGGCAAACGCCAAACTCCGTCATAGTCATCGCGATCACAGCCAGCACATGCGAGCCGAATCGGTGGTTCGCGTTTGGGAGCCGGCTTCTTGGGTGTGTTTTTCGCCATGTAATGCTCCTTTATCGGTTCATTGATCCACGAATAAAACGATTGACTTCATACAGCTGGCAAAAGCGAAATGTCTGCGCTTCATTCAGTTGCCTGCCAAAGTATTGGCTGTCCACACGCCAAAAGAACTGAAACGGATTTCGGTCGATCGCAAAGACAAACTTGGATCCGTCCGTCCATTTCACCGAATCGGATTCCGCGTGGTACTGGTAGATCGCCATACTGACTTCATGAATTTTCTCTTCTTGAAACCAAGGCGGTGCGTCGGGATCATCCGGACGAAAAGCGTCGCCGGTCGTCAGTTCGTTTAGAAACGAAATCTGTTCAGTCCGCCGCTGCAATAAACGTACTGTTCTTGTAGTTGCCATCGAATCCTCATCAGAAAAACCACTTAAGAAAACCGATGCACGTCACCGGTTCCGGGCAGCTGATTGAGATCAGTTCATTCGAACGGTGATATGTGATTTCTGCCCATACAATACGAAAGAGAACAAATTGGCTTGTTTAAGGGGATAACAACACAGAATGGGGTAAAAGGCAAAACCACAGCAGTGCCGCATGTCGCCATGTCACCGCACAGCCCTTAAGATTAGACGCAACTTTTCAATCTCAAATCCGGAGCACTCATGAATCTCGTTGACTTGGGAACATACAAAGAATGGCAAGCGATCTGCAAAAAGTACAAGAAGCCAGAGAAACCACCAGCTAAGAAACTTGGAGACCTGACATCAGACGAACTTAAAGGCAAAGAGGTTGTCGTTTACTCTAAGAACAAAGACGAAGGCGAACGTGACTTCGCTTTGATCCGCGGCGTTGGCAGTTCGACTCCTGCACCGGAAGACTATTGGGTGTCTGGGGC
>CAYUWY010000064.1:0-8597 GCA_964448575.1 uncultured Pirellulaceae bacterium | reverse complement strand
AAAGAAAAAACAACCTGCACAGCGTTGGCGAAGAGAGTACGCGAGCTCAAAAAAAGAGTCTTTTTAGATTGACAATATGTTTCAGGAACGTTTTGTTATCCGGCGTCTTCAGGCCCGGATGAATCTCTCGGTTCTAGTGTTGAGGTTCGAATATAGCGTTTTTCGGGTGAGTCGACATCTGCGACATCCACAATTTCGACGGTGATACTGTCACCAATATTCAATTCGATGATCGGGTAGCGGAAATGTTCGCTTGCGTTTGGATCATTGGATGACAATTCTGTATTCTCAGTGATTCCACCTACCCGACAATTTATGTCTCGCAATGTTCCGGGTTCTTCGGAGTTCACTCGGCTGGAAGTAATGTGTGCAGAAAGAATGGCCCAGTCCTCTTGTCCGGCCGTTACGATGTGTGCGCCATTGATGCTGATTTTATATGCAATCATTTTTGGACAGTTCGCAAAACGAGCAAATTGCTTAAGCGGGATAACGACCGCGATGACCCAGTCGCAGCAAATAAACTAAACATTAAAACCGACGTGAAATGCGACTTGGGTCCATCGCATTGTTATCACGCGTTCCGTGCAAGTTTTTCACGCTCCAACTGGATGATTTCGCCTACACGTTCCACTAATTTAGGATGTCCATCACCTAGTACAGCGAGTAACAGTTCTTTTTCAGCTAGATATTTTCGGGCGAAGCCTGCGTTCTGTTCCACGACTCCGTCCAAGTTTGCGATCAAATCTGCTAGTTTAATTGTTTTGGTTCTTGAGTCAGTGCCTGCAGAATGGTTTCGATCTATCGCAACCCGAGTTTGACGATTGCCGTCCTCTGGTTTGGACACGTTGGTCAACCCATCAACCAAATGAGCGACATCGTCACCGAATCTATTCCTGATATCCGTCAGTGTAATAGGCGTATCCTCAACAACATCGTGCAACCATGCAGCGCAAATCATGCTTTCATCGTCGGTTACACTGGCGACAATTTCGGCTACCCGTGCAGGATGTACGATATATGGCTCGTTTGTGTATTTCCGGCGCTGGTCGATGCTCTCATGAGCAGCTTTCGCGAAATCAGCAGCCTGTTCGATTTTGCCCATTGTTTTTAAGCGGGATAACAATTTAGTTATCGGCGTTAAGTCGTCGGTCAACACATTTTTTTCGGACTTATCGCCTGAGTAGTCCGGCAGTATGGCAGGTTATTGCCCACTGTGCAATAAAAAAATTTGACAGGAACCACGTGGGGCTTGTATACAAATGCACACCGACCCCGAAGATTGATAAATTTTGCCTAATATTGTTAACGCGATTTTTTTCGCCGAAATGTTGAATGACTACAATCGAAACAAGAGGGAGCCGGAACGAGTGACCATCTAGTTTAATAACATGCGCAGGTCCGGATTCGCGTGTATCACATTGTCAATCGGCGACTTACTAGTCACGACGCTCCGCTCGCCGAACATTGCCAGTCACAATTGGCAGCTCCCTGATTCGCTCTCGCAGTTCTTCAACATTCTCGGCGCTCATTGCAGGTAGCGAGACCAAATATTCAATGATACACGATTGGTGGTGAGTCTCCAATGTTTCATCCAGCTTCGATTGCGTGGCTGATTCAATTCCAAGTCTTGCAATTTCGTACGCGTGTTCCCGACCGCGAAAAACCTTCAGCACTGATTTCAATATCCAAAAAATGTTCCTAAGCGAAAATGAACCAACAGACGGCGGTCTTGCCGAGTTGATCCTCGTTCGCAAACCTTCATACTCTTCCGAAGTTATTTCGTTGCCGCTGAGCAGATGCTCCCAAATCTCCGTTGTCAATATCTGTAAATCGGCAAACGATTTCGATTCGGCTGGATCAAGAAAGTGGCTCTTGGCAGCACACATCCGGTCCACCACGCAGAGCGAGAATGCCAATTGCTCGGCATGGTCAAGACGGTCAAGTTGATCTGCAATTTCAAGCATTTCGATAAACCTAATAACGTCTGCAGTAACCGAGCCGCAACGTGGCAACTCGCAAGTAGATTGTAGCGGGCACAATTGCCTAAACCAAACCCAAAGAAATCGATCAGCATTCGTGCCTCCGCGGCTTCGCTCCTTTTCCAGTCCCAGATGCGAAACTAAAGAAACTATGGGATGATGAAATCAAGAAAAACAAAGGTCTCTGGGATGACTCGCTGGATGAACCACAAAATCCAGACGATCCGAAAAGCCCACCAAACAGAGATCGATTTCACGAAGACTGTTTCAAGCCTACTTATCAGGCAGAAAAAGTAACCCCTCCAGATAAAAAAGAAGAGGAAAAGTAAGGATGAATGAAGATCGATTGAATGCGCTTCATGAAGCCCAAAATCGACTTGCCAAAATTGTCAGAGACCAATTTGGTCAAGCGATCAGTTTCGATCCTCGTGAGAGAGCGGACTCCAAGGATTTCGCTCTTTTTCATGCAAAATTTCCAGATGCTCCAGCAGAACTTTTGGATTGGCTGTGCATTGGAAGTGGCCTTAAGCACGACCTTGTGCCACCGTTTCGATTCTTTGATGCGAATGAAGTGTGCAGCTTTTACGATGCTCAAATCAAGTTCTATGAAAAATCGAAATCCCAGTTGGGCTCCGCCAGTGTCAGTTGGGATGATTCAATCCCGAATGGAGATAGCAATCCTAAGTTGTGTAAACGAAGTTCCACGTGGCATGAGGGCTGGATACCCATCGCAGATATTGAAATGGACGTTTTGTTTGTCGATTTCAAACCTGAGAAAAACGGAACTTTTGGCCAAGTCGTTTACGCATACGCTAGTGATTACAGTCTTGCTGTTCATGGCAAATCAATGACTCATTGGCTGGAGCGAGTAGCCAAAAGGTTTGAGTCCAATGTGTTCGAAGAGTTCAACATCATTCCACAAGATCTTGAAATGCTACCCGACGAGTTTCTTTGATCTCGACGTGAGGCGATTGAAAAAACAGCATGAAGATCTGAAAATTCGATGGCGGCGATTTTTCGAATCCCGATTAGTTTCTCTTTTTTGCGCAGAGAGAATTCAAAAACAAGTTGATCAATAAAAGAAACTTAGGCACGTAGTATCTCCACGAGTACTCCTGGGACTTGCTGTTGCAACTTTCCAATAAAAGTTGTTGGGTTTCCGACTTTGTAACCAAGCTTGTTTAGCCAACTGGCTCGACCTCTTTCAGCACCCTGTAAATGGTAGGCCGTGAAAGCCCAGTGATCCGAGCGATCTCGGTGATCTTTTTCCCAGCCGCCTTCATGTCATGGATGGCGTTGACTTGCTCGTCAGTCACATACTCAGCGACGGAAGCCAAGATCCGTGCGTGCAGTCTTCCCGCTGGCGACGCCAAGCTGAATCCATCTTTCATGCTGACGAGATCAACGCTTCGTTCGTGAAGCTCATCAAACAATTGGCAAAGTCCCTTGGTTGTTCGTACCGAAGCCGCTTTCGGCTTCATTGAGATTGCGCCATTTTTTAAGTGGGATAATTTGGCTTTGTTTTGCGATGGGGTTAGCGCATGGTAGACTTAAACGGTGTCAACCGAAGACTTAATCTGTCGTAGACCGCGCCCAAGCCTGGCTGACTCCGCACGGCAATAACTGATTTTTCTGAAGTTCGTCCCCGAGTATTCGCTTTCAGATGCTCAGAATCACTTTAAATAAGCACGAAAAACGTTACGACGACAACGGTGCCAGTGATAGATTTTAGAATTGCCTATACTGTTTGTAACGCTTTGTTGCTTGTAACGCTTTGAATCAAGAAAAAGATTGATTTTATGAAACGATTATTGCCCTGCTTTCAAGCACTACTGCTTGTATTCCTATTAATGGCCAGCGCCACCGCTCAAGATGAGGCTTCCAATAATGACGAGCCGTCGGATCGAGATGTTAGCGAATTGAGTGTCGATGAATTGGAGACTTACGAAGAGTTCAGACAGCACTTCAAAATTGAAATGCAAGCCTTCACCAAACGATATCGAGCAGCAGCCAGAGAAGATAAAGCGGAAGTGGCCAAAACCAGACCGACTGTTGAGGTTTATCACCCGCTGTTGTCAAAGCTTGTCGCCAAAGCAACGGCAGCCGAAGCGGAAGAAATTTTGAGTTGGTGGTGGCACGGGAATCGAGGTAGAAGAGATGCTGAAATGATGAGTCAGCTTTTGATTGATCATCACAGCGAATCAAAGATGTTGACAAAATTCGCACCAAGAATCGGGTGGGATCTTGAGCCCGAGAAAGCGGAACCCCTCCTCCGTCGAGTACTCGAAGCGACAAACGTGAAATCGGTTAAAGCCACCACGTCCTTTTCGCTTCTACAATTGCTGTTTAAAAAAGTCGAAACAGCAGAAGATAAGGCTGCGGAACAACTACAGGCCGAGATTGAATCTCTCTCTAAGTCGATCAAGACAGAGTATGCAGAGTTTACCGACTTGGCAGACGTACCTTTTGGCGAGCGTTTAGAGGGAATTGAATTTGCCAGGAAGTTGGCGATTGGTAAACCGGTTCCTGAGATTGTTGGATCTGATTTAGATGGTGTCGAATTCAAATTAAGCGACTACCATGGCAACGTTGTGATGATCAGCTTTTGGGGGCAGTGGTGAGGTCCTTGCCGGGCTTTGGTCCCACACGAGCGGTCGCTCGTAAAACAACTGGCAGGTAAACCATTTGCTTTAATTGGAGTTAATAGCGACAAAGAAATCGAAGTCGCGCGTAAAGCGGTTGAGGAGCTGAATATCAATTGGCGTAGTTTTTGGAACGGCGAAAAAGGCACCTTCGGCCCCATCGCAACAAAATGGAATATCGCCAGTTGGCCGACCACCTATCTGATCGATGCAAAAGGCAACATTCGCTACAAAAATCTTCGAGGTGAAAAACTGGATGAAGCGATTGAGAAACTTATGGCCGAAGCAGGCCATGAAGTTGAGCTAGAGCCTGAAGAGAAAAAGAAGAAGGTAGAGAAAAAGGCAGAAAACAAAAAAAGAAAGGGCGCCTGAGCTTGACGAGTCTTGCCCTCGCGTCCCCGAGTTCATTCTGATCGGCAACATAACGTCCGGGTTCATCTGGCGCAGCTAACTCGCTGAAACTGAAACCACGCGCAAGTCCAGTTTCGCATGCTCCAATTGTTATCCCTCGTCGTTATCCCGTCTTAATGTGACTGATAGGCTTGGTTTGTATCGTTCAATTGCTAGTTGATTAATCCGAACAATGTCCCTTGATGGTAAATCAGATGAGTACGAACAAGCGACATTAGCGATAGCAAATAGTTTTACCATGGGTTTCGCTGTTTCGTGAAGTCTTCGAAGATTGTCGCACCATGAAAAATGATCATTTAGCGGAAGGGTCGGAAGCCTGTTTTCATTTGACACGTCGCGCCGCCACCAACCTGCCAATTTGATGCACACTACCCTCAACTCCTGCTTTCCGAGTTGCTGCATTCCAAGTTCGAGCTGTTCATGGACAGGCTTTTTGCCATCCAAGAAATCCAAAACATCTTCGACGAAGTTTAGCATTGTTCAGAAATTACAAAGGATAATTGAGCGTGTAAAGAATTCATGTAAGTCGAAAGTTTGGAGGCGTGCGGTAGCCCAGTACCGCATCATCCCGAGTAAACAATCAGTAAGACAAGGTTTGTCATCACATTGCCGTAGTCAACTGAGTTGCGATCGACTGGTATCTTGGCCGCCCTCTCGCCGTTTCGAAAATCTTCGCGTGACAATCACAACTAAAAAGCAAGCAATAAATCCCCAAAAGATGTTTTGCAAAAAAGAACCATAATTTACGCTCAGGGGCCCTCCATCTAAGCGCCGAAAGCATGGCTCTGGAAACCCTGATTGTGAAATTGTCAAAATTGAAGATGTGGCGTCTGCGTTTTCATAAGTTCGCTCTAACGTATTAAGCGCAACAAAGATGGAGACAATGGTTATCACAAGAAGAGTCTCTAGCAGTGAAAATCGTAAAATGTGTCCCATAATTGTCTCTCAAGCAGAAGAATGGCGGGTTAACCGAGCCGCCCTTAATGTGCGAACTTGTGAGTGGAGTGAATAGTTAAAACCGACGTGAAATGCGAGTTGGGTCCATCGCATTGTTATCCACCGTTTTTAGTACGCGGGGTGAAGGTTTCGGTTGGCGGTGGGTCCGTTTCGTCAACATTCAATGTACCCGAAAGCAATTCAACCGTAACGCCCACCCGGTCAGCAATATCTCTCCAAGCTACGGCAGGATTTGACTGCCGGTCGTGACCGCAAGAGACGGCGTATGTCGGGCCGGGGTTAACGAGTGCTAACAATCGCGGATCGTCCGCATCATACTGACACTCAGCTTCGTCCGGAATTGCACCCCACCCGTGGTCTCGGGAAATATTCAAAGTTGCGTCGAACTGTGGAAGCGATACGTGCATCCACTGGTAAACATTCTCGACGTCGCAATCGAACTCGGCTTCGGGGGTGCCTGGACTCAGAAGCGACCCCAACTGAGGGAATTCATAAGGGTGATCGAATCTGGCGTACATAAAACTCCGTAGTCGAATAACGTCCGCGATACCCCAGTCGCAGCAAACAAACTCCGATGGGTGCAAGAACTCAAACCGACGATTATCGGTGATACTTGAGTAAAGTATCAATTATTGTCTTCAGTTCGGGTTCAATATTATAGTACTCGGTTTTTTGTTTTATTGCCTTGAATTGGTCTGGTCGTAGTTTCGCCAAGACCGCGGGATCGGAATTAAACTCGAATTCTATTCGATTGGCCACCCATTCCAAATCATAGCCGGGTTCTACGAACAGGTCGTCCCATGATTTTGGCCACTGGCCATTGCTCGCGTCGATATATTTAATCGTCGCTTGTCGCGTTTGAAAAACAGCTTGGATGTTATCCTCAGCCGCAATCGCAACGTTATAGACTCGACCGACGAATGCGGCACCTGCTGCACAAACGCAAACGATTGCAATAACGACAAGCAGAGTTTTAAGGCTGTATTGGATTTTGAACCCTCAAGTCGAATAATGTCTGTGATCCGAGCTGACGATTGATGACACCACCTCAAAGGAACCTTGCCGCAACGGATTCGCGTTCATCTCATTGTTATGTAGTGATACCCGGGGATTGCCCAAGTTCCGCGTTGCCATCACGCTCGAGCCAATCCTGATATGGGTCATCGGCATTGAATTTACCACGAAACAGCTTCTTAGTGCGGCTATGACAAACGAGGCATTCCGGTAATTGTTCCGACAGTCGTTTGCAGGCATCAAACGAAATCTGAGTTGATTCGACGTTCAGCATGAATAATGGAATCTTCGCCAAGTACTCCACGCAGTTGTCTGTGAGCTCATTGCCCCAAAGGTAAAGGTAGTGAAGTTTTGGGTGGCGCGCCAGCGCTGACACGCCTGAATCAGTAATTCGAGTGGTACCAAGCTCCATAAACGACAATGATGGCAAAGCCGGAATTGACTCTAGCAAACGATCTGACGCTGAGGAGTCGCGAAGGTTTATCGACCGAATCCGCGAGATGAAGGGACGCCATGATTCACGAGCAACAGCCCCACCTGCCTGAGCAATTAGGCGGCAGGCTTTGCGCTCGTCAGGATGTGCGATTGTCCATTTCATAGAATTTCCAGTGGCATAACGTCCGCGATCTCCGAATCCAGTCAATTGATCCTCCATTCCAAAACCGTGCAAGCCGAACTTAGCGTGTTTCGAATTTTGCCCGAACATTTCTCAGAATGGTTTGTCCGTATGGAATCGGCTTGCATTCATTCTTTAAAGCCAACATATTTGTAGGCACCGAACAACCGTTCGTGGGACTTAGAAGCGACTTCCGTGTGAGCTTTTGACGCTTTTTAGCGCGTCGTTTCTTGTATTCCCCGAACGGTCTTTTTATCCAATGGCAGTAAGCTTTGAACGAACGTCAACATATTCAACGTAGTAACGAAACTCTTAACGAGTACTACGAACGATTGCGTGAAAAAAGTGATCGCGAAGATTTGGTTATGTTCATCAACGCGTGTTTCGCGGCGACTCGGCAGAATGAGTTTTATACCGACCGTTTTGAGCAGTCGATTTCGATCGAGTTTCTACACCAGTATGTGATGAATAATTATCGTCGCATCTACGCGCGGACGATTGCATCGGGAATCAATCATTTCAATCGAGCTGAAATCATTGCCAATCTCCTCGCCAGTGGTGCACCGACTGATCCTGAGCACCGCATTGAAGAGGGCAAGCTAATTGCCAGCGGTTTGCAGAGTTTGCCAGCGAATCGAGTGTTCAAGCTTTTTAAAAGATTGCAGTCCCACCGAGTAAACAACCGCCGGACTCGTGCAACGATCAAACGCTATCTCAAATCTCGTCGGGAACCAGCGTTTGACGCGGTTAAGTACAGTCGAAAGTATCGGGCTGCGGCAGCTCATGCGCACTTAGAAATTGAACCAGAAATCGGATCGTTTCTTTTCGATTTCAAAGGACGAAAGTCTTATACGATTCCTTTGCTTGATCAATATCGGGCAGCACATTACAGCGCTGCTGCGATTTATAATCTTCCGTTTACGGTTGCCGAATCACTTGCGCAAAAGCACAAAGTCCCGCGGGACGTCTTCTTTAAGA
>CAYUWY010000063.1:3907-8738 GCA_964448575.1 uncultured Pirellulaceae bacterium | reverse complement strand
ACATCCTTCATCGTCTTTTCGCCGAAACCTTCGGCGAAAGATTTCTCCAGTGCCGTTGGCAAGAAGCGAGCGCGAAACGCCGACGCCAGATCGCCTCCGGTGCCTCTTTTGAAGAAGTAGTCGCCGATTGGGAAAAGAAAACGATAGAATCCTTTTGCTTTGTACCTTGGGCGAGGCGTAAAAATGCTGGCGCCATAGCGGACGTAAAAGTCATGCATCTTTGCGGCTGGCATCCCAGACGCTAAGCCCGCCGCAATGATGGCACCCGTTGATGTGCCAGCGATCAGGTCAAATGACTCTGCAATTGGGCGCCCTAGCTTGTCTTCCAATTCTTTCAGGTAGGACGTGACGAAGGCGCCGCGGATTCCTCCGCCGATCAATGATAATATCTGAAACCGTGCCATTGGCATTGCTCCAAGTGATTAATGGTTAATTCAAATCTAGTTTAGCGAGACAATTTGCCTAGCTCCATGCGTGCCGAAATGCGAGCGACAAGCAGGTCAAGTGCCCGCCTCAGCTATTTGGCTGAAGAATCTTGCAAGAAACATGAAGTCAATACAACCGGCTGTTAGGAATACCCAACCTTGATTGTGATTGTCCATGGTGCCGATTCAAAGTGGCGATAACCGCAATTTTGTCGGCCTGAGGTGCCATTAATATGGCATTCGGCGCATAAGAGGGCGCAAATCCTGTAAAACGAACCTTTGTTCGCGAATTCGCGCTAAATGTTTCGTCGTGGCTCAGCGACGGTCGGACAAGCCAAACTGTTGGTCAAGTTCTCGAATCAGTTCTTGTGGTTCAAGCGGCTTTTGAAACCAATTTTCAATCCGATTCTTCTGAATGTCAATTCCTGCAGATTTTGGGCAGTCTCCGCTGACCGCGTAAATCTTGACGTCGTCGCAATGAGGTGACTCTCGCAACTTGCGGATCGTGTCGGCTCCATGCAACCGGGGAAGGTTCATGTCCATCAGAATGAAATCGGGGGCCTCGTTGGATTCAATGTAGTCCAAGCAGTCAAGGCCGTCCTCAACCGTGTCCGTCTGATAGCCATGCAATCGCAAGAAGCCAGCCAGCATTTCTCGTTCATTGGAAACGTCTTCGACCAACAGCGCTTTCGCTTTACAAGAATCGAAAGAAGAAGGTGGTTCGATCTTGATGTCTTCATTTTTGCCAGACATCAAGTCGCTTAAAGCGCTGTTGAGAACGGTAGCAGCGTATCCAGTTTTGCCACTTGCGATTAGCTTCTTTGTCAACGCCGTTGCGACATTCAAGTCATTGAGGATATTCCTGAGACCGTGCTCGGTATCTGATTTGAGACAAATACTCCTAGGTTCCTCATCCCGACTTTTTCGGTTGTCCAACTCGCCACGGATGACAGTAATTTCAAGTGGTGCATCAATGCCGATACGGACTTTCGAGTTCCCGACGCTCAAAACATTGACAGAAATGTCAAGTTCTGGAAAGTGAATCGTATCGTTTAGCTTTCGTGTTAGGATTAGCATGTTTATCTCCAACGCCAATTGTTTCTGCTTTAAGCCAATTAAAAAAATGATCAACGTCAGCAGTGACTTGGGGAAAACTATGATCAAGGCTTTCCAAGTCGTGATTAGGTTCCGGTAGTTACTGAGTTCGAGTTCATAACGGAGGTGATCACCTTGACCAACTCCTCTGGATCGACAGGCTTTACCAAATGGCAATCAAAGCCTGCCTCGCGGGACAGTTCTTTGTCTTTAGGTAGTCCGTAGCCTGTCAGCGCAATCAATGATGCTGACTGACCGCCAGACTTTCGAATCTGTTTCGCGACTTCAAATCCGTTGCAATCTGGAAGGCCAATGTCGACAACGCACACGTCAACTTGGTGCGTTTTAAACTTCGCGATTCCTTCGAGTCCATCAGCTGCTTCGAGCACACTAAATCCGTGACATTCAAGAAAAATCTTGACCATCTTTCTGGTAGAAGGGTTGTCTTCCACCAGCAGGACTCGCGAGTCTTGGATTGTCAATTTGGATTCGTCAACATGTTTTGCATTGATCGACTCAATTGTCTCTCCGTCGACATCTCTTAACGCTGGAATTTGGAATCGAAAATTGCTGCCGAACCCTTTGCCTTTACTATTTGCTTCCACGACTCCGCCATGTGCTTGGGCAATCATTTTTACCAACGGAAGGCCCAGTCCCATTCCACCGGACTGGCGGTCGAGAGTCTGTTCGGCTTGAACGAATATCTCAAAAATGTTGTCCAACAGCTCTGGCTCAATTCCAACTCCGTCGTCTTCGACTTCCAGAACGGCATGATCGTTTGTCTCAAAAACCGAAACTCTAATGTGCCCTTCAGCTGGCGTGTATTTCGTGGCATTGACCAGAAGATTCACCAGTGCCTGTAAAACGCGAGTTGGATCGGCATAAATGAAAAGTGGCTGATGAGGCAATTCGATACTAAGCACTAAGCTTTTTTCAACTACTTTTCCGTGGACACACTCGATTGCTTCATTCGTCAGTTTGACAAAATCGATGGGCTCAAGGTGGAGTTTGATTTTGTCATGAGTGATTCTAGAAACGTCCAGTAGATCGTCTAGCAAGTTTGAAAGTTGTTTGGAATGACGCTCAATAGTAAAGCGAGCGGATTCATGATCATCTGTGTCGTTGGAAATTCTTAACACACCCAATGCACTCATGATCGCGGCGATCGGGTTGCGTAACTCATGCGACAACATCGCCAAGAACTGATCACGTTGGCGAACCGCTTGGTGGTTCATCCACTCCGCTTGCTTCTGTTTGGAGAAATTTCGAATCACAATCGAAGCAGAAATCACTTTGTTCTCTGCATTGAAAATGGGCGAAGCAGACATTTGAACTTCGACCGGATCCCCATTTTCACAAATCGCCTTCAATTCAAGGTGGTCAATTCTTGTGCCTTTATTGATTTGATCCATTGCGGCATGCATTTCAAGTTTATCGCGATCGCCCAAACCAAGTTCACTAAGGTGTTTTCCGACAATCGAGCCTGATGAATGCTGGAAAAGTGTTTCGGCACCCTGATTCCATGTTTGGATCAGGCCTTCGGGTGTCGCTTTGAAGATGGCATCGTCGGAATACAAAACAATGTCTGAAAGTTCTGACAATTTGAATTCTGTTTGCTTGATCCAGTCAATGTCGATCAGCGTCAGCAGCACGCCTTCTGATGCATCTCCCGACGTATACGGCAATACTCTCAATAAATACCAGTTGTCCTTTTCGCACTGGACTTCCTTTTCCAGTCGCTTTTTCGACTGCAACACATTTCGGATTTCCTCGACCAGCGAAATGTTCTTTAGACCATGAACAAGTCGATCGAATCGTCGACCAACATCATGGGCAACTAAATCAAATATCCGCGCGAGCCCAAGTGTGAATTTGCGGATGCGCAGATCGTCATCTAGGAATATTGTGTCTACTTGGATGCTGTCCAGCAAATTGTCCATGTCATCGGTAAGCTCCATCAGCTCAGCAATTTTTCGCTGGTGCTCGGAATTGACGCTGCACAATTCTTCATTGACGCTTCGCAGTTCTTCGTTGGTTGATTGCAGTTCTTCATTAGAGGCAATCAATTCTTCGTTGGTCGACTGAAGCTCTTCGTTTAACGATTTTAAATTCAATACCGATTCACTTAGTAACTGCTCCGTCTCTCGCAGTTTCTTTTTCAGTTCTTCTTTGTTTTCGAACTGTTCGTCTGGACGCGAGTCCGTCGGTTCCGCACTTTTGAAAACTTGCTTTTGCGGTTCCTCTTCGTGGATTGAAACCAAACGTCGGTTCAAAGGGTCGTTGGCGACTAACTTGATGACGATTTGAGTGTTGCCTAGTTCAGCATCAACGGAAAGACTCACCTCTTCGGAATTTAAGAAGTCGATTTGTTTGAGTCCAATGGAAACGGTTTTCGCGATGTCAGTCGGCAGTAGATCCAAAAGACTGTCGGAAATTCTTCCAGAAGTCACTTGGAAATAGTCTGCTGCACTACCAAAAATGTGCAAGATCTTGCCATTGTTGTCTACGAGGAACCCTGTGGGAACAAACTGCTCAAGCAAAGAATCATACGTTTTCGCCAAGCTTAAATTTTCTTCGCTTCTTTGCTCCGTTGAATTCCCAGTTCGCGCAATGACTTGATGCTTGTCACCCTTCCTGTGCATGCTGCCGTGTTCGAGTTGCGAAATCCGCACCGCCGACACCTTCTTGTGAATGTTGCTTTTGCCACCGAGCGGTGCAAATTTAAGCTCGAGCCCGGAAATGGATTCGCTGGGGCCCAGAAAGAGAATGCCTTCGTTGCGTAGGCCAAAATTGAATATCGAAAGCGTCTTGCGCTGCGCTTCGGGCTTAAAGTAGATCAACAGATTACGGCAGCAGATCAAATCCAGCTTGGTAAACGGGGCATCCTGAAGCACATCGTGCTTGGCAAAGACAACTTTCTTTCGTAGTTCACGGTCGACCTGATGCTGATCGCCCACTTTTTGAAAATAGGTTTTCAGTAAATCGGAACTCACATTTTCGAGTTGTGATTCAGAGTAGATTCCCTGACTGGCGAAGTCGATTACTTTTTGGTTAACGTCGGTTGCAAAGACCTTGAAGTCGACCGTTGAGTCACTTGCTTTCAGCAATTGGTCCATCAATATCGCGATCGAATAAGCTTCCTCGCCAGTTGAACACGGACATACCCAAATTCGTAGCTTGTTCCCGTCCGCCTCTTCGATCAAGTCCGGCAGCACCCGGTTTCTCAAATCCATAAAGGCATCTTTGTCGCGAAAAAACTCAGTCACGCCGATTAGCAAGTCGAAGTACAACTCCTGAAGCTCATCGGGATC
>CAYUWY010000063.1:0-3807 GCA_964448575.1 uncultured Pirellulaceae bacterium | reverse complement strand
ACTCAGTCACGCCGATTAGCAAGTCGAAGTACAACTCCTGAAGCTCATCGGGATCATCCACAATCGTTTCGAGATAAGATTCCTTGTCACATGAACCGACTAGTTCCATGCGCCGGCGAATCCTCCTGTCAGTCATGGAGGTCTTGTAAAGTTCAAAGTCGATCTGAAAGTGATTGTGAAGCAGCAGTCGAATTTGATGATCGACATCTTGCTCGGCCAAAAACTGTAATCTGCGCGATAGCTCAGTCGGTTCTGTCTGAACGTATGTGGCTAGGGTTTCAGGAATCTCTTCCAATGGAGCAATGGCATCGGCGACGCCAGTGCTGATCGCCGCTCGTGGCATGCCATTGAATTTGGCAGATTGTTCATTTTGAACGATTACCATTCCGCCATGTTGTCGAATACGCTTAACGCCTTCGGCTCCGTCTGCGCCGGTACCTGAAAGCACGATTGCGACAGCCCGATCTCCATATTCGACTGCAACGGATTCGAACAGAAGATTGATGGGCAGCACGGAACGAGTGCGGTCGAGTTCGTGGAGAACAAATTTTGCTTGATGCACCTGCACGTCGTAGCCGCTGGGCAAGACGTAGACATGGCCTGCCAACAAAGGCATATCGTTTTCAATCGCTTGGACTGGCAGATTTGTCTTCCGAGCCAGTATCTGTGGCATCAGGCTTTCATGTTCAGGTGAAAGATGCTGCACAACGACAAAAGCTACGCCCAAATCAATTGGCATCTGCGAAAAAAGAGATTCCAGAGTCTCGACTCCTCCTGCTGAGGCTCCGATGGCGACCACAAGTGGCTCTTCGGCGTTGCAGTAGGCTGCGATCCCAAGATCCCGTGGCGCGGAATTCGAGACAGATAGCGTTTTTTCGCAAGAACGATTTTCAGATTTCTTATCCATCCGTGTCCGATCAAATAAGCCAGATCCTAACTGGCCGTGGTAACAAACGCCTTTTGATTAAAGATGTTCTATTAGTTGACTACTCAATAAAGCATGAATTGTTTCGGTATATAATTGTTTCGGTATATCTGAGCTTCCTAGCGTGGAACTGTTTGACGCGTAAGTTTTGCGTGGCTTGGTGCATGGTTGGAAATTGCGTGCGGCTCTTCGGCAAGCTCGAACGAGCCCATCATCTGCATTGGTTTGCCCTCGTCCGACATCTTGATCACACCTCGATACGCGTACTCTCGATAATCGGACTGATTCACCCTCATTCGAACGACAAGCCGTCCTGTTTTTACGAATGAACAATGCTTGCTTCGAATGCTCTCCAATTTATGCAAATCGTCTACGTGGATCAGGTCCTTCCAGTTCGAAAACGTTGCTGACACCTTGTCTGGGTCGAGACCAAGAAGGTGATAACAATTGCTGGACCAAACCATTTCATCTTTGGAGACGTCGGGCCATTCCCAAAAGCCCGCATCGGATTGAACCGCAAACCCAACGGCGTTGTTAACGACATTCAGGATTACTCCTGTGATCTCGTTTTCCGAACGGTAAGGCACCATTTTTAACAACATTGAGTTTCCAGAATTGTCGTTCACCATTCGACTCATCGTGCTGCCCGACTGGACGACCTCTTGCAGGTCCTCGACGAGTGTTGAGTACTCAATTGCCGCGGAGAATCGTTTGATCGACCGGCCCAGATCGTGCGGCATTAAATCGAAGTGGTTGGTCATCACTTCAGTGAACCTCCGGATTCGCAAGTCGCGATCCAAAAAGATCGTTCCAATGTCCGAAGTAGACAGCAGGTTCTCAAGGTCGTTGGTGGTTTCTTCCAGTTCTTGCAGTTTTCGTTGAAACTCCGAATTCACCGAATGAAGTTCCTCGTTGACGCTGTGCAACTCTTCATTGGTGCTTTGCAATTCTTCGTTCGAAGCGACCATCTCTTCGTTGGTCGCTTGCAACTCTTCATTACTTGTTTCCAATTCTTCGATCGTGGCGTTGAGGCTTTCGCGGGTGAAAGTCAACTCCGACTCCAGCAACGAGAAGTCATCCCCCTGCTGAGTGACGGTCACCTTCTTTCGACTGCTCGACGGCTCCCTAGCAATGATCTGTAAAATCCAGATAAGGCTTTCAACTTTGCCGCCGGAAATCGCCTGCACGGAAATGTCGCAATTCGTAGAATCATCACCTTCAATCAAAGAAACGTTCTCGACCGTAAATTCCGTACCGACGTCCTTGCTCGCCCGGATCAGAGCAGCATTAACAACTGCCTTGGCGTCACCGGTCAGGAAGCTCCGGATGTTGCCCGAGAACCGACCTTCAGCGTTCTGCAACATTTTTCTTGCACTGCCGAAAATGTGTACAAGGTTTTGCTTGTAGTCTAGGATCAGACCGGAGGGAATTTTCTCGCGCAGGACCGTGTCGTAAATGTCCAACAAGCGTTGGGCTCCATGCGTTGCCGTTTGAGCGTGCAGCTTTGTTGTGGCAGCAACGACCGGCGAGGTCCGTTCCTTGATGTGTCTCGTTTGCTCAATGAGCCCCGGGCGGTTGCGGATTTTCGAGTAGATTCGCCATGTCCGACAGAGAACATTGAACTCATCCTTCAGCGCTCCAGGCGTTTCGCTTGAGCCTAGGAAAAGGATGCCGTCTTTCTTCAACGCGAAATGGAACGACGAAACCGAAACCGTTTGCGCTTCCTGCCGAAAATAGATCAGCATATTGCGACACGTGACCATGTGGACTCGCGTAAACGGTGGATCTTGGATCACGTTGTGACAGGCAAAAACGAGATGGCGGCGTAACGTTGCATTGATGCGAAAACGACCGTCGGAAAGCTGCTCAAAATATTCATGTTGACGTTCTTTGGAAACGAATTCCATGTTCTCCTGCTCGTATTCGCCCTTGGCGGCAAATTCTAGAATACGCTGGTGAACGTCTGTGGCAAAAATCTTCAACAACGGCTTTCTGCCTTTACGCTTCATGCAATCAAGAATCATCATCGCAATTGAATAGCACTCTTCACCAGAAGCACAGCCCGCAACCCAAACTCGATAGGTTTCATCAAACGGCACATTTTCCAGTTGCGCATCAATGGTTTCTTCGAGTTCATTGAACGCTTCGGTGTCCCTGAAAAACCTAGTGACGCCAATTAACAAATCGTGATACAACGCATCAAGCTCTTCCAGATCGTTTTTGCACAGTTCCGCATACTCGAAAACGGTTGTACAGTTGGCTAAGTTTTGCCTGCGCTCGATACGCCGGGCGATCGTGTTGGGCTTGTAGTGTTCAAATTTGATGTCGTAGCTCATCGACAACAAAGAAAAGATCAGGTTGATGCCCTCCAAGTTCGGGTCAACGACCTCGCTTTTGGGCAATCGTTCTAACGGGGCAACGGCATGCTTGACCAGCAACGGCGCGATCTCTTTGGCCGCCAGTACATAGTCAAGGCAACCTGTCGCTGCAGCGCTGCGTGGCATACCATCAAATTCAGCGGACTCGACGGATTCCCCAATCGTTAATCCACCTGCTCGAAAAATGACTTGAATACCGTCAGTCCCGTCGCTTCCCGTTCCTGATAGAACGATTCCCGTGCAGTTGGAGCCGCAGCTTTCGGCCAGCGACCTGAAAAAGGTATTGATCGGCTTGTGGATGTTTTCAGTGAATTCAGCAAGCGCCAGCTTTTTATCGACGATTCGCAACTCTTTGCTTGCCGGGATTAAGTAGACATGGTTCGGCTCGACCTTCATCCCGTGCGTTGCAATCGAAATGGCCATGTCCGTATGACGAGCAAGAATCTCATCCATTAGACTTTTAAAGTCTGGCGAAAGGTGTTGGATGATGACAAACGCCATTCC
>CAYUWY010000062.1:3041-9364 GCA_964448575.1 uncultured Pirellulaceae bacterium | reverse complement strand
GGGACTACTGGGCGGGCAATCTTAAGCGGGATGGGGCGCGGTTATCCCATCGAATTGAAACAATTTTCGGATACAACACAATTCTTTGTTTCGTCAAAGATAAAGCCAAAATCAATTCCGCAAACGACGCGGTTTTGAATTTGATGGCTTAACTCAATGATTCACTGGATAGTAATTCGCTGACAATCTCTTCAGCAAAGTCAAATTCCGCGAATTGGCAGGCATCGTAAATTCCGCCCGTACTGAAGACGTTGAACTCTATCACTTTGGCTCCGATCAAGTCGATTCCTGCAAGCGAGATTCCGTTTTCCAAGAGCAAGGACGCACAGTGCTCGACCGTTGTTCGCTCGTCCGTTGAGAGGAAAAGTGGTCGGGCGGAACCACCAGCATGAAGATTCGCACGAAAGTCTCCTTCGGCTGGGATACGATGAATTCCTGCGGTGTGACCGTTGTCTTCGATGATGTTTCCGTTGACGACAACTACGCGTTTGTCGCCTGGTTCGTCGCAGTGGATGAAATGTTGAGCGACGACGCCGCGAGATTGAAAGGTGCTGGAAACAAGCTGTTCCAAATCGGCTCGGTCGTGTTCGACTTTTATTACGTCCTGTCCGCGTGAACCGACTAACGGCTTAACGACGCAAGTTGTTTTCGACTCTCTTACAAAGCCGGCGATCTCACTGACAGAATGAGCCACAATCATCTGAGGGCGGAATTGAGGTGGTAGAAGTTCAAGTGATGCCTTGCTGGCAAAGAGCTTCAATTTGTTGGGCCGGTTGATGACACGAACACCAATAGTTTCTATGGCTGAGCAGAATTCTAAAAACGATTCGTGTAGCGATGAGCGTGCTGTGTCACGACCAGGGTTGGTTCGAATCAAAACAACATCTCCCGGTTCAATCACGAACCTGCGAGATGAATCCTGTTTTGATTTAGCGATATTTTCGATTGCGTTTGAGCCGAGCTTTTGTTCAGAACTATTGCCGCCGAGAGAAAAGCCGTTGATCGAAAAATCGTTTCCGTCGGCGTGGCCAACAAACGAGAATCCTTCGACGTTCGCAAGACATACTTCATGGCCTTGATTGAACAGACTGGCAATCAACAAAGCTGTTGTTTGGCGGTAGCCGATCTCTTCGACATGATTGACGACGACAAAGACGCGCATGGCTAAGCTCCAGACTTGCCAGATTTTGGCTTGGTAGTTGGAGAAGCGACTCCCGGCAGCGGCTTGTCGAGCGAGCAACCGCTGACTTCGACAAACTTCTGTCGACCGGCGTCGTCCATCAACACGCCAAGGTGCATGATCCTCGCGCCGGTCTGGCCCATCGGATTAACGCAATGGCCGATTACTACACCGTCTTCGGGTGCAAAGTATTCTTCCACCAACTCGCCAAAAATGTTGACTTGGGTTGCGATCAACTCGCCCTTTTTGACCGAGTGCGTAATCTTGTGATTGACTCGCATCATTCCACCACGCTCGGTCAAAATCCAATACGACTTTTGGCAAAGCACAGGTGGCTTGTGAGCGACAATGTTTTGCTGCTTCTTTGAAACCATATCGACGTGTCGTAGGATTCTTCGGATGCCTTGAAGCGTTCGCTTGATTGGGTCACGCTGAAACGTCGCGGGGTCACAAATCTCGACGGTGATCGCAGGAATTCCATTTTCAGCCGCAACGCCACGAAGTGTGTAATCGGACGCCGGATTGTCAACGATAATTTGCGGCTGAAGAAGATAAGCCATCTGAGCGGTCATCGGCTGGCTAAGATCGGCCCGCACGTATAGTGAATTGACGCGACCTTGGCTGGCAGTGTGCAAGTCCAGCAAATAATCAAAATGGCTGGTGATGCGATCGACCAAATTGTAAGCGTAAACTTGCGAGAGTTTTCCATTTGGTTTGCCCGGCATAATGTGGTTTAAGTCTTGGCCATCGGTAAACTCGCGCTGCTCAGCCAACAATCCCGGCATGTTGGCAACGATGACGCAAACGATGGTGCCGCGGAGGGTTTTCAGATTGATCTTTTGCAACAGCTGATGAATAACGGGAATACCGTTGAGTTCGTTACCATGCAGCGCAGCGGTGATGCCGAAGATTGGGCCGTCCTTTTTGCCGCGAGCCACAACGACCGGGACTTGGATCGAGCGGCCAATCGCGTTTTCGACAAGCTCGATGAACAGCTTTGTGAATTCGCCTTTAGTGCAAGATTCTATTTCTAAGCGGTCGACTCGCTTGACCTGTTTAACGTGTTCGTAGCCGTTGCTTTTGGGCTCAGGGGGCATCTCATTCAAAACGTAATTTCCTCATTGAAGCGGCGATCTGGATTGATCGAGCCAAACAACTTTTTGCGAAACTTGCCTTTGGTGTTGATAAGGCCCTTTGACATGTTGTCGATAGCCACGATCGACATAACCGATTGAAGGTAGCTTTCAATCAAGTCATCAAGGCCAAACCCCAATCGGTTGAAGTCACGACTGTCGACCAGTAACAACCGCTCGGGCTGAGTCGTAAATGATCCGTCGGCTTGTTTAACCGACAAGTTTGTTCCGAGCATGTCCCACGAGTCGTCACCGGCTTGCAAGTCAGTCGTCAACGGCTTGCGGGCTCGGCGAGCGTACACAGCAACGGGAAAGAAACCGTTAGGCCCTGTGCCAACCATGAAACGAATATCGGCTGCATAGAGATTGAGTCGTTTGTCTGGCATCGTGCCGATGTGGAATAGTCGTCCGTATTGGCTTTGCGAACTCCACTTGGAATTGCCAATCAACGATTGAACAATGTAATGATCGTAATTGTGTTCCAACTCCATGAACGCGTCGAGTTCTTGCTCGCTGGTGATCGTATAAACGCCTTGACCAGCGTTTGAGTAGGGAACTTTAACGACCGCGATTCCACCCATCCTCGAAACCCACAATGGGACTTCTTCTTTTGAAACGTCCCAAATGGTTTCTGGTGTGTTGATCTTCAAACCATGATTTATCTGTGACGCGTTGTAAATATCATACGCCTTGGACGCAACCAACTTGTTTCTCCCGCCAGCGAGACATACCAGCACCGGATTGTAAATCAAAGTCTTCGTCACCGGCGGAATTCGATTCCAGGGTTGCTGGGTTACATATCGAAACGCTGCTCGAATTGGAATCCGTTCGCCTTTGTACAGCACATACAAGACTCCGTTTTCAAACTCAGCCGTTCGACCAACATCGGAAGCATGAAAGGGAACGAGCCAAACATTCTTCTGTGTAAGCTCTGCCAGTGTTGCGGCATAGCCTGAGTTCTCCATGTGGTTCTTGTCGTACAACACGGCGAGGTCACCTTTGACCCCGCCTTTGCGCTTGCGAACTTGTTCCAGGAATGAATCTTTGAGTAATCGTTCGTAGCCAGCTTGCTCAACCGACTCGTTCACGCGCGGCATTGATTTCTGGCCAGACGGGCACGAATTCGTTTCAATGACAACCACGCTTCGGTTGCCTTCTTCCGAGGTAACATGAAACAAGTCGCAACCGCCCCAACGAAAGTACTTTGGAACCGATTGAAGCAATGTCTTGACTGCTTCGGAATCAACTTCCGGGTGAAGGTGACAGAATCGAGATGCGATCCGCGCATTGCCCATCTCCATCAGGTTCCGCACTAACGGATGAATGTGAGCGTTGAGAACTCGTGGGTAAAAATGCTTCTCGGGCTCAAAATCTCCCGGAGTAATGATGGCTGGCTCTTTGAGCATTCGAGTTTCCTGATGCGTCGCCGCTGGATAATTTGAAACGTAGGTCACGTATTATCTATGACACGATGTCGTTACATTGGCTCGGGAAATACACCACTAACATGTGGATTTCAAGAGGGCGGTTGGGTAACTGGTTGGACAGGACCTGAAAGCAGGATGTGATTGTCGAAATCGTTTTCGACTAAGTCCACAACCCGGATGACGATGGCCGTTACGTTGTCGCGTCCGCCCGATTCATTCGCGAATGCGATTAGATTTTCGACACAAGTATCTGCGTCATCAACGTCGAGGAAGCTAACGATTTCGCGCTCGTTGGAGAAATACCGGCTCAAGCCATCGGTGCAAAGCAGCAGAACATCGTCTTCGGCAAGCTGGAAATTAAACGCGTCTATTTCGACATCTGCTTGCCGTCCAAGGCAACGTGTCAGAACGTGTTCAAAACCTCGAACGGCTTCAATGTCGCTATTCAAGTTGATCCAATTTGGATTCTCGCGGATAAACTCTTCGAACAATGTATGATCGTGGGTTAGTTGTTTTGCAACTTCGAAGTGCTTGAGATAAAGCCGTGAATCGCCGATGTGGCCAACGAAAGCAACGTCTTCGACAATCAATAGCAGGGTCATCGTGGTGGCCATGCCATCAAGCTCAGGAGAAAGACTTGCGTAGTGGATCAACTCATTACAGGCATGAGCCACCGCATCAATGACTACCTCGTTCCAGGTATCTCGGAAATCCAAGTCACGACGTTGAGGCATTTCCTCTGCCGTTACAGCGGCCTTTAAGAAATTGACTGCGAACTCAATCGCCTTTTGAGAAGCAACTTCACCAGCAACATGGCCACCCATTCCGTCACATATTACAAACAGGCCAATAGAAGAATCAGCGAAGAAGCTGTCTTCATTGTTCTCTCGAACTAAACCCAGGTCAGATTTCGCAGCAACTTGAATAACCATTTTCTTTGTTTCCCAAACGTGATTTGAACACTTTCGTATCCGCTTGAACTCTTCGCCGTGGCCGGGGTCTCAAAGTGAAATTCACCGTCCACCCCGACCACACGTTGTATTCGTGTCGATCGTCGTAGAGCTAGGTGGCACTCTCATGCTCTCGATCAACATTATCCCAATCGTCTCCATCCAGGTGACGAGAATCATCGTCGTCACGATCTACATACATATCAAAGTCAATTTGGAAGTCATCATCTGCGATTCGAACTCGTTCCAACCGGTATTGTGATCGTGTCTTCATTTCCAAGTCCTTATTTCGATTGGATAGGCTTCGGTTCCACTGTTTGCCAGACGCTTTTTTATTTTCACGTGACATTTTTTGCCTCGAACAAAAAGATTGCCGACTCGTTTCTGATTGAGTCTTGAAAGGCCAACTGCATTCCTCGTGCCAAACAAAATCATTTTTATTTCTCAGTAAACCAACATTTGCAGGAGCCATCTTGGGAAGTATCCACGACGGCAGCACAGAGCTTGATCTCGTTGGTCAATCTTTGCTCAGGCTTGGACGGGGAGTGAGTGATAGCGACTCCGTTTTCAGATCGACTCGATGATCCAACGCAAAAAGCCACTTCGAATTCGAAGCGGCTTTCTGGTCAACGTCAGTTGAGAATGGTTGAAGGCTAAGCTGCCTTCTTTGATTTGGCTGGCTTTTTAACCGCCTTTTTGCTGGTTTTAGTTGCCTTCGCTTTAACAGCCGCAGGCTTCTTGGTTTTCTTTGCAGTTTTGGTCTTGGGTTTCGCTTTTGCTTTTGTGGGCATTTGTTTCTCCAACAAAATACGTTTCATTGCCATCAAGTTTTGAACGGTCGTTCGAGGAAAGACTTGCGACGCTTTCGTGCAAAGCAATGGCTGTGCCAATATTTGAAAACAGCGAAAACTATACGCTGTCACTAATAGCCTCAGCACACCTAAAAGCATGCCCGGATTGTTTCCGCCAACTTGATCAACAACGTCAGTGTATCTGCACTTCGTAGTGGGAAAATGAGCTTGTGTTGGCTTACAAACGGTTTGTTACATTGGTGACCGTGTCGCTGGCTGGAACCTCGCGAATGTCATGTAAATAATCAGCTACTTTTTCCGCCGTTAGCCCTTCGAACAACCTGCGTCGTTGCTCGCGAGGCAATCGAGAAAGCAGGATCAAACGGTTGGCTGGGCTTAGCCCCGTCAGGAATTGATCGGCACTATCCATCTCGCTGGCTTCGATTAGCTGCTCGGCATTATGCAGTGCGGCGTCCAAGTCAAACGGCATCGAAATGGTTGGTGTGGCTTCAGTCGTAAAGGTTTTAGGGCTTTTCATGGTGGTTAAAAACTGACCACGCGGGGCAATTGTTGATTCGGATTTGAAAGCTAACAGGGCATCTAGGTATTGCTAACAACGGTACAACCGCAGCGACCTGTCGTTTTGCACGGTTTTACGCAGGCCGGATTTGTAGCAGAAAAACTTTTGACGAAGTTAGCAATTGGCACGCCATTTGTATTGCATGTTGGCCAGACAAACTCAATCGGAATTCAGAATCCAGTTTTCCGATTGGGCGTCGCTGATCTTAGTCAAGAGTTTCGTGTTCAAACATTATCTGGCAAGGTACGTCCTGCCCACAAAA
>CAYUWY010000062.1:0-2941 GCA_964448575.1 uncultured Pirellulaceae bacterium | reverse complement strand
ATCCAGCTAACGACGCAGAATATTTTGCTCGCCTATCGAACCTAATCTTCTCCAATGAAGCCAGTACTGTTTCTGCTCAACGACCGCTGGGCCATCAAACCTGACAACACGACGTCGACATTGATGTTGGCTTGTCACCAACTGGGCCATCCTGTGTTCGTGACTGATGTTGTTCATTTGCAAGCAACTAGTTCGACAAGTCTGTTTGCCGAAGCGTTGGAGCTTCCGACTCGATCGGAAATCAGCACAACCAAAAAGCTGGCCAGGCAAATGGCTAAGGGCAAGGTTCGGCGGTTGGATCTTTTGGAAGTCGCCGGAATTTTCATCCGCACCGCACCGGGAAAAGACATCGTTCGCAGTTGGGCCCATCGACTGGCTTTGGAAGTCATGCGGCTGGCCTACGACAATGGCGTGCAGATTATCAACAGTCCCGTAGGGCTTCAAAAATCGTCAAGCAAGCTTTATACGGTTTGCTTACCCGATGAGTTCGTGCCAAAAACGATGATCTGCCACTCTCTCAAAAGCGTAGAGACTTTTGCAAAGGAAATCGACGGGCCGTTTGTGATGAAGCCGTTGATGGGTTCTCAAGGACGAGACGTCTTTTTCTTGGACGGTTACGACTCGCTTAACACTCGGCAAGTCGTCGACATTCTCGGCAGAACGGGTTACCTCGTTGTTCAAGAGTACGTTCCCGAAGCCGTCGATGGAGACATTCGTGTTTTGACGCTCGACAAAGAATTGATCTACGTGGAAAAACCAACAGGAATTCGCCGCACTCCGGCTCCAGGTGAAATGCGAAGTAACATTTCGCTCGGCGGTACAGCGAGTCCAGTTGAGTTGACAAAAAAACAAACATCCATCTGCAAGAGGATTGCCAAATTGATCAGCAAAGACGGAATTCGATTCGCTGGACTGGATTTAGTTGGTGAGAAGATCGTCGAAGTCAACGTGTTCAGCCCCAGTGGCTTGCAGGATCTTGGGTTAAGCCACCAGCAAATTCAAAACGTCATTCAGAAGTTGCTCAAATAGTTAACAGCTCAATACCTTTAAATCAATATCCAGTCGTTCGGCAAACTCAATTCTTGTTTGGGAGCACTCCGTGTCAGCTAAAATTAAGCTAAGCCAAGACGTTGAAAAACATGTCTTAAACATTAGGAAATTCGTAGAGGAACCAAGTTTGGCTGTGATCACAAAGATCCAGACATACTGTAACGCGAACGGTTGCTCCGAGAACGTGCCATGCTCAAGCAAAATTGAGCTGATTCAAATCCGCGACCGATTCGCACGAGACTTTCTTGGGCTCGGTTCTTCCTGTGGCGAAATAGGAATCAAGAAAGTGTGCCATGCGATGCGAGATGTCTACCCGGTTCGGCGTGTCACGTTTCTGTACTTGTTGGCAGAGTTTACCGACTCGATTGAACGTCTCGAATAGCTCGTGCCCAATTTCCATCATTGGTTCATTAGTCGTCTTCAATGCGGGTGGCAATGCTGCGGTTGATTTGAATGCCAAGTTTTTTGATCTTGCTTCTCAACGTCGTGCGAGTGATCCCAAGTATGCTGGCGGCTTCAGCCTGATTGCCTTGCGTTGTTTCCAAGACCTGAGTGATCAACTCGCGTTCGATTCGTTCAATAACAGTGTCGTAAACATCTGACTCGCCAGACTGGATTTTCTGCTGTACCAAGCTTTCAATTTCAGATTTAAGCGAGGCCTCAACAATCATGTCGTTGGTTGCCTCAACCACCGGAGTTGACGTTCCGAATTTTGGCAAGAAATCGGGAATCACCACTTTACCTGTTGTCTGCAAAACCGAACGTCTGACAACACTTTGAAACTCGCGAACATTGCCGGGCCAATCGTATTTCTGAAGGCGTTCGATCGACTCAGGCGAAAACCGATTGACTGACTTGCCGAGTTCCTCGTTGGCAACCTGCCGAAAGTGCTCAAGCAGATAAATCATATCGCCATCGCGTTCGCGAAGCGGCGGAATGTCAATTGTGTAACCGTTGAGCCTGTAGAACAGATCCCCTCGAAACTGACCAGCACTCACCATCTCTTCAAGATTTCGGTGTGTGGCCGAAATCAATCGCACGTTGGTTTTGATCGTCTGACTTCCGCCGACCCGTTCAAACGTCTGCTCCTGAAGTACGCGAAGAAGTTTGCTTTGCAGCACCATCGACATGTCACCGATTTCATCAAGGAACAAAGTGCCGTTGTTACACTGTTCAAACTTTCCAATCCGTTGACGATCTGCACCAGTGAAAGAACCCTTTTCGTGACCGAACAGTTCGCTTTCCAAAAGCGCATCAGGAATGGCGGCGCAATTGATCGCCATGAATGACTCGTCGCTACGGTTGCCAAACTGAAAAATCGCTCTGGCAACCAATTCTTTTCCAGTTCCGCTTTCTCCGCGAACAAGAACCGCGACAGACTGACTCGCCACGCGGCCAATCGACTTGTAAACATCCTGCATCGCCAGACATTGCCCAATCATCGCATCGCCATCTTCATCGGCTGGCGAATCTGGATTGAGCGTGATTGGCTCAGCGGCAAAATATCGGATCTCAAGCGCCCGGGCAATCGCACGTCGCAATTCGTTTTCATCTAGTGGCTTAACCAGATAATCCAACGCACCAAGCTTTGTGGCTTCGATCGCTTGGCGACTGTTGGCTTTGCTGGCAACCAGAATCACCGGCAGGTGTTGATCCGCTTCAGCAAGTTGTTGATACAACTCAAGACCAGAGTTGGATTCAAAATCGACATCGAGAATAACGACTTCAACCTGCTCATCATTTGCTTTGGCAATCAGCTCAGAAGCATCTTGAGCAACCAAGACTGCCAACTCAGAGTCCGCCGCCACTTTCTCGATGCCGGATAGAGTTTCAGAATTTATGTCTGCGATGAGAATTGTTGGCATGTGTTTTCCAGGTAGATTTTAGCCAC
>CAYUWY010000061.1:0-9853 GCA_964448575.1 uncultured Pirellulaceae bacterium | reverse complement strand
CCCCAAGACCGTGCCAGGATCAAAGGCGTCATACGTACTAGTTAATGTGTTAACGCTCGCCCCGCAACTGCCAACGTAATGGTTGGTCGAACCAAGCCTGACGTTATCATTCGCCTCGCCATCCTCTTGCGTTGCCGAGGGGCATTGAAAACCTGAGCCACCTGAATTCAACGTAAAAGCATGTGATACAGAAGAGCAAGCGCCTACAATTTGTGTATTGGTCGCCCCCGTGACTCTGAGCTGTAACTCATCGGCGATGTTCTGTTTCTCAAGATACGGTAACAGAGCAACAATCCAACTACCACTTTCGGTCGAAGCATCACCTGTCGTCAACGTTATTTGGCCGACTCCAGATGGAAATCTTGAGTGAGCTCCTTCGTAGTTGTGACACGCCAGAGTCAGTTGTCTCAAATTGTTAAGACAAGTCGCTCGCCTCGCCGCCTCTCGCACCATCTGAACCGCTGGCAAAAGCATGCCTACCAAAATACCAATGATCGCGATTACCACTAATAACTCAACCAAGGTAAATCCAGTCCGTCGTACCTTGCATGAACCTATCCTGCTTCGACACTGTTTCGTTTCTTGATAGAACATAGCTACTCCCAGTAAGTAAATTTCTGCGTTACAGACAGGGTGCCGAGAGACAATCTCAATTCGAAGTCATTATGGCAACGAACAAAGCACCATTCTCGTGGCGTGGTAGATGAAAGGAGACGATTGACGCATCGTGGAAGGAAAAGAGCGAGAAAGCTAAAAAGCTCCCTCAGGCATCAGACAAAACGCCAGAAGCAATTCCTGTCTACTCTTTTTTTAGGAATACTTTCTGAGAAGCCACAAAAAAAACGACGTACTCAAGAAGAGCACGCCGTAAAAATTATTTTGTTTTTTCGCCAATCGTGATGACTAGCTTTGTAGAAAGGTCTCGCTGGCAACGTTTTTAAACGGTGCCTTGAGAACTCCTCAGTCACCTTTGGAATTAACGCTCAACAAACTGACGTTGTGGAAGTTGATTCCGCTTTACCGCTTGGGCACGAATTGCTTCTTTGCGTTGCTCCAATGTCCGACGAGCCGTCAGGATTCCCAAACGAAGACCAGCGTCTTCAGAAGGAGTATCCGATTCAGCACCTGTCTTAGCCGTTTTATGCACAAGCACATCCGCTTTAACGCCGACTTGGCTAATCGGTTTTCCGGTTGGCGAATAAAACTTGGCCGTCGTCAATCGAACGCCGCCGCCAGAAACGCTCAGTGGGAAAATCCCTTGAACGCTACCTTTACCGTAGCTTTGGTTGCCGACAATGACGCCGCGATTGTGGTCACGAATCGCAGCAGCAAAGATCTCACTGGCACTGGCTGAGTTTTCATCAATCAAAACAACCAATGGCACACGCCACGCGGTCGCCGCATTGGCTCGGTGAGTAAAGTCTTCCATTGGGTTTCTGCCGCGAGTCGAAACGATCACGCCAGATCCAACAAAACGATCAGCAACTTCGACGGACGCCGAAAGCAACCCGCCTGGGTTACCGCGAACATCAACAATCAATGTTCGCATTTGGTCTTTATGAAGCTTCCATAACGCTGCGTCAAAATCGCGAGCGGTTGTTTTTTGAAAATTCGTCAATCGGATGTATCCGACGCCGGCTGATTTGTCGACGATTCCGACTTGGTCAACACTTGGAATCTCAACGCGGCGACGTTCCAGCTCAACCTTCTGAGGGCCTTGCCCACGATCGACAACCAGACTCACAAAAGAGCCTTCGACGCCACGCATCATGTCGGCGGCTCGTTCGCTGCCAATTGAGCCAACGTTTTTTCCGTCAACAGCGACAATCTTGTCTCCTTTGACGATACCGCCTTGGCCGGCAGACCCACCAGAAATGACGCTGACAATTTCAAGGTGTTCAGGATGCGTTCTTAACTCGACGCCAAGACCGACAAAATTGCCTTCGATCTGCGACATCGTTTCAGTGTATTGATTGGACGACATAAAAGCCGAATAGGGATCGAGTGCTGAAATCGCTCCGCAAACGAATTCATACATCGTGGCTTGAGGCTTAAGCCCGATGGTCTCATTGAGATGCTTTGCCGTATCGGTCGCAACCATGTAGGCTTCGTGGCGTGAACTTACGGTCGCCGACTCCAGCCGTTTTCGTGTATTCAAAATCGTGCTGCGAACCTGGGCTTCACTGATGTTGGGTAAATTGTTTGTGCGAAACTCTGGAGACATCAAAGCAACTTCGAGGCTCGTCAATCCGTAGCTCGCCAGGTCAGCCCAATTCGGCTGGTCAACGTAGTACGACTGGACCTTCAAAAGCACTTCCGCGTAAACGTTGGCTGACGTGTTAACGTCGACCGTGTTAATCGTTTTCAGAAAGCTGGTATCAGAGTAACGTCGGTCGAGGTCAAAGTGAATTCTTGCTACAGCCCGTCGCGTTTTAATCGCTTCGTGGTCTGGATAGTCGCGAGTCGCTTGCTGGTAAAGGCTAAGTGCCTCTCCCCATTGTGCATTTTTCTCCAACACAACTCCTCGCTCAATGATCGAAGCGGGAAGCTCCGTCGTTCGCGAATCGTATTTTGCTGGTGCGGCCTGAACAGCTGCCGTTTGAGCATTACCAATTGTTGGTACCGAGAGAACGCATGCCACCATTGCGATGGAAGCGAGTGCCGCCAAACGCCGTACTGAACTGAGCTTTGTACAAATCGCTGAATAACGTTTGCGGCTCATGCTTGAGAAAATTTCCATACTAAGTTGCCATCCTACAGAGGTGACCATCAATGATCCTGAATGCTACAAATTTGGAGCGAAGCATCAGGGTTTCTGGTCGATCAGGAACCGGCCCATTTGAGCGCCTATCGATGGCGCAAAAATCACATTACCTAAAGGCCGGTTAAACATTGATCACGTTTCTACTGCGGTCAAAAAAATTGAAACAACTTTCAGCCGCGCGATCCGTACAACCCGGGAAGACTAAGACCTGCGTTACGATGACAACGGTCTGTCAAAGTAAGCCGCCTTGTGGGTTGGTTGGTGCATCCCTAGCGACAACAATACGCAAGCAACAAAAAAGTGGTTCGGAAAAAAACGCAACACTCACAATCGCCAAGCTTTACCAAGCGAAAAGTATGCCTGCAGCAGTTGTAAGCAACAGGAAAACGTTGCGTTTTGGGAATCGAATTCGGCGCAATACGTAGCCGGAGTCGCCAGACTTCGGGCGTAGATCCCCAGGGCCTGAACTCTGGCGAGTCCAGCTACGGTTTTGGACGTGTCTGGCCAACACCTGAACTCTGGCGAGCCCAGCTACGGGGGCTGGGCTGGGCTGTTGGTAATCGAATTCGGCGCAATACGTAGCCGGAGTCGCCAGACTTCGGGGTAGATTCCCAGGACCTGAACTCTGGCGAGTCCAGCTACATCAGTGCCGGAAAGAGAAAACGGCGTTCACAGGCCCGATTCATACTTTCCAATCAGCGCATAAAAAAACGCCCCGTATAGTTGAGGCGTTACCGGGTTGGATTGTTCATCCCTAAGGATTGGACAAATTCCGGATTGGTTGATTTGTTATCAGCTCAGCGAACTACATATTCGTAGGCATTTGAACTGGTGTAGCGACTGGCAGATTCGGTGTGGGAACTGCTCCGCTTGGCTGTGTACTTTTTCTACGACGTCGACGCTTTGTTTTCTGCAACGTCCACTCTTTCGTTAGCGACTCGAACACATCAGGTGACTCGTACCGCACTACTGTTTTGCTTTCAGGTAGAGGGCCTACCAAACCTCGAAATAATGGCATTCCTCGTAACGTTAAATCTGTGCTGCAATCGTCGATTCCGATTTGATCGTGAAGGTCAGAAATCTCATCGAAATTCTCGAAATCTTTCGTACGAAGTGAACCATCAGAAGCCCGCGTCACGACGCGGATCGTTTTTGTTGATGCCATGAATCTACCCTGTTTGAAGAGTGCGCTTGGTGTTGACCAAAGTTTTTGGTTCCAGCGCCCCAGCTATCCATTTAGGGGGATTCGACTCCTTCGACTCACTGTACTTTTCTGTTATCGGAAAGTGAAAGCACAATCGAAAGAAGTTTTGCCAGCACAGTAAATTCTCTGACAATCAACAGAACCGTCACACCCGCGTAGCTCACCGATAAACGATTGGCTTTGCTCAAAACAACGCACAGGCAAAACTGGTTTTTCACAAAAAAACGCACAAGACCTTCAGGCACCAAAAAGTGAAAAATGGAATCCCGTTTTACCGATTAGTTCGACTTTAAAGGCCCAGTGCAACTCGAATTTGCACAAGCGAGCGTTTACGCGCGAACCCGCACCTCTTCGACAATTTGCCTGAATATGCAGAACAACCCCCTCTTTGGCGGCAGGGAATTCCAAACGCAGCGACGGGCAATTCTCAAACTCGACAGCGCGCGAATTATAGTAACCGGCTTGTTAAAGCGAATTATTGAAACGACTTTTCAAAGCCGCTTTCCAAAGCCAGTTATCAAAGCGATTTGCGGCTATCGATAAATGCCTGCGCTGTTTTGGCTTGCTCTTGAAACCGCTCTTCTTTTTTCGCGAATTCAGCCGCTGCATCAGCTTCGCAAGCTGACTCGATTTCCTTTATCGCCCTGGCGGCGCGCTGAGCGTTGTTCTTCACGTCGCTTTCGACAATCTTCTTGAGTGCGGGTAAGTGCGTTTTTGCGTTGGGACCAAACGAAGAAATATTTGCAATCGCATTGAGTGCGATCCAATCGTCTTCGCCTTGCGCAATTCCCTTTGCAATCTCAGCGACCGTTTTCAAAGACTCAGCATCGTACGGATCAAGTCGGGCCAAGAATCCAATGCCCCAACCCGCAACATTTTTGTCGTCGCTCTTCAATCCATCGTTGTACCGGTCTTTGAGTTGGGCAAGCGAAACCAGCGTACACTCGGCCGGCACCTTAATCGCTTTAAGATCTAAACCGGGAGCAACGTGGATCGTCAACCGCGGAGAGACTGGCCAAAAAACATCGCCTTTGGTTTTCTTCGCCATTGTTGCTTTGGCCATCCCGCCGACCAAATGCATCTGGCAGTTAAACGCAAAACTGTTGCTTTTGTCAAAAGTCGAAATATCTTCGCGTTGAGGAAGTATCAACACTTCTTTTTTCTTCGATGTTAGTTTCGAAAAATCAGTCAGCAGTTGATTCACTTGTTCTACCGATGCCTGGTAGTAGAAGCGTTCATCGCCATTAACCCACGTATGATAAACCCGCGATGGATTGTTGATGACCGGCATTAGTTTTGGCCACTCTTTGTAATTGGCATCCGCAAACGGCGCGTTTCCGATCGTTTCGGTGCCCATCAAGTTTGAGGAGACGTTGGCAATCGCAACACCCGAGACCACAATCGGAACCAAAGCGAGCGTGCAGCAAAGAAGAACAAAATACAAACCGCGAGTAGACAAATGGATCATAATCTCATTCCGTTTTTCTAAACACTTAAATACTAAGTAACAGTGAAAACCCGACGCGTAAGCGAGGAACCCCGGACACCCGACGCGTTAGCGAGGCCGCCTGGAAACCCGACGCGTTAGCGAGGGCGCATCCCTCGCTTACGCGTCACCATTTGATCAGTCAACACCGATCGTTGCCACCGACTCCTTATCTCCAACCTTCTTCAATCGAACCGTTCGCCGCGTCAAACGCTCTTGATCTGTCCCTAACCCACGATAGATCAACAAATGTACTTTGTTACGCAACTCCGTTCGATTCTGGCTGTTCGAATAATACTTCACCTTAACGTCATACTTACCCGATGGAGCACTCGCATTGCTGTACATCTCGGGGCCAAATCCGGTCGTGATATCCGACGTGATTTTCCCACCAGAGCGAGTGCTCTTGTTCTCGTAGCTGCACTCTTCGCCGTTGGGTTCGATCACATGCAAATCGACATCCGTTTGATCGGTGTTCCACAACATCGTGATCACCAAGTTCGCCGAATCAAAACCCAGGTTCTTCTTCAAAGAATCAATACGAGCCGCAGCAAACTCTTTGGCCGATGACTTCATCTCACCCGATTTAATTTTGCCCAACAAGTGCATATATTCCGCCGAGACAATCTGCTTAAACTCGGAACCCTGTCGCTGGAACGAACCGCCAAGTGCAATTTCATAGTAAACCAACGCCATGTCGGCTTCGCCCAACTGCGTCAAGCATTGGCCAAGTGCAGGGTAAATGCTTCCTTCAAACGGCCGTGCCTGGGCGACTCGCCTGAGCAAATGATAAGCCTGCGCCGGACGCCCCAGCTCCATCGCCGAAAACGCGACGTCGCGAGCGATAACGATGTCGCCAGGATTTCGCTCCACCAGAGAACTGTAAACTTTGACCGCATTGTCGACCGAAGTCGCACTTCGTCGATTTGCCTCAGCCTCGATTTGATCGTAGTCAAGTTTTTCATTCTTCAAAACGTCAACGTAGCCATCGGAAAGCTCCCCACGCAACGTCAGGGTACTGTCAAGCGGTTTGGACACGGCGACGACTTCGATTTTCTCCATCACCAACTTGAGCGCGGTTGGCATTTTGAATTCCATACCGGGCATCGTCTCCAATCGCTCAAGCCATGCCTCCAATTGTGCCTTGGGGTCGGCCAACGCATCGGCCGATTTTTTCAACACGTCAGCAACATACAAGTTCGCCGATTTTGCCTTAATAACAAACAGGTCTTCTTGCGGTTTGATATTGAAGCGTTGATAGTCAGCTTCTGTTTCAAGCATCAACAGCGAACAAGTGTCACCCGTAACGCGAAAGTGTCTGGCATAAGAGGCCGCTACGTCAAACACTTTCGCGCCCAGGCTTTCCAGTTGTCCAACTGCCACCTGACCATACAGCCGAGAAGCAAGTTCCGACTCAATGCCCAGCGGTGCAACGGAAACCGTTTTAGTTTCGCCTGCCTGTTGCAGATTCAGTTTTAGCTCGCCTGTAATTCTTCCACGACCAACCACTGTGATTTTTTGACCGGGGTAAACCCATTGAACCCGTCCGGCAGTCATCAAATCGGTCGCACCGTCGGCCGTTACCGACTCAAGTTTCCAGGGACGTTTACGGTGGGCAGTGGAAGCGACTTTTACCTCGTCTTCATTCACAACGCTGAACACCGCGCCACCTGACTCACCAGCAAGGAACCGCAAACTTGAAATCGAAGTTCCCGTCATACCAGTTTGATAAGCAAACAAGCTTCCCAGTTGGTGGTCATTCAATTGACGCCCGATTAATCGCAAATTGGTTTCGCCCCAGTTGGCGGCTCCGTCGCTGAGCAAAAACAAATCAGGACCAGACCCGGGCTTAATAGAGTCGGCTGCATTCTCCGAAGACTCCGCCGTTGCTTGACTTGATTCACCACTGGCACCCGAACCGTAAACCCATTCCGATTTCGCAACCTTTGCAATCGCACCGTACAGATCCGTCGCACCTTCCAGCGCCAGCGTATCGCACATCGTCATCAATTTCGTAACGTTCTCAGGCGTGTTGTCGATGTAATTGTCTTGCCAAAAATGGCCATCGACATTGAAAAACAACACGTTGAATTGTTTAAGCGAATCACGATTGTTGTTAAGCGTCGTTTCAAGCAAATTCAACCAGACATTAAACTTGTCAGGGCTACTACTAAGCGACGTGTCGAGCATAAAGATCGCTTTTGAATTGCCCGCGACCTTTTCAACAGGAAGCTCAGGAATGACTTGCATCCCGAAAAACTCGCCTTCAGTTTTGTCATTGGAAACCAAAGCGACCGCTTTTTTGTCGTCATCCAATTTCGCCATCAGTCGGACACCGCCTTTTGGCTTGCCGTAAAAACGATAGCGGCGCGACGGCTTTCCTTTGGCCTTGCCAGCCAGCGGATCGGATTTTGGCTCCGTTTGGTAAGTAACACCTTCGACATCTTGCACGTTCAAATTGACTTGGCATTGTCCGACTTGTTCTGGCAAATCCAATTTGTATTCCCAACCGTTTTTGGTTTTCGTCAGATCGACGTCATAGCCAATTACGATTCGATGAAGCTTATGCGGTGCGAGCGGGAAAACACGAGCGTTGAAAACACCGGCTCCCGACCACTCCACCAATGCCGGATCGACTTTTCTTCGAACGGTTTCGCGAAACGCATGGGCAGCTTTTTCTTTGGGCACCATCCGAGCTTCTTTGACCTTTGACCAAACTTTCTCGCGAGCCTTGCGGATCTCTGGAGCACCAAGCGAAACAAATTGAGTTTCGTCTCCGAGAAATTCTTCCTTAACGAGTGGGCCTTTGGGATCAAAGTCATACGCACTTTCACCGAACGCGAAATAGTAAAGCGATGAATCGTCGGGGAGGCGAAGTTTGAAATTGCCTTCCAACTGCTCGGCTCGATCGTTGTAGTAAAAATAATCGAGCAAGACGCGTGCGCGAAAACCATCGACCTGTACGTTGACTTGCATGCCTGTCAGATCAAGCTCATCTTTGTCACCCACCATCAATCGTGTCGTATTGGGCGTGGCTTTGACACGTTTCCAAGTCCGTGTGCGACGAACTTCAGCATTGCGTTTGCCAACCGCCGCGGCAAGCTGCTTCAACAGCACAGTCGTATCAAGACCGCTTTTCAGTTTGCCGTTCAAGCCACCTTGATCGGTAACAAGTTTAAGCGCCTTGACCAGCTTGGTCGTCTCAGATTCAGTTTCATCCGAACCATTTTCCCCTTCGCCCAATTCTTTCTCTAGAACCTTTGAGTCAAGCAACTCATTCAAATTAAGTTCGCGTTTCCCGTTCGGGTCCAGATTCCTTGCAAGTTGTTCAACAATGCGTTCTGACTTCTGCCTGCCCAGCGATAAAGATTGCACAGGGACTTGAACCGTGTAATTCTGGGTAACATTTTCGGTATAAGGCACCGGTACTTGATACGTCTCTTGAACGACTGAACCATCGGCCTGCGGGACGCTGCGGGTTCGGCTTTCCATACGAGTACGCTGGACAGGAAGAGCTCGCGTTTTCGTTTCATTGGAAATTGTGGTACTAAACGGAATTCCAAGTTGGCTCAATTTTTTAATATCAGCCAAACTTTCACTTGATTGTTCTCCTGACGCTCCTCCAATCAATCCGCCGCCCGTGCCACCGAATCCGCCACCACCCGTGCCGCCACCTGCTCCCATTCCTACACCGCGACCGCCGCCCATTCCTCGACCACCGCCCATTCCCATTCCGGGTCCACCCATTCCTCCATCAATGACGGCTCCTCCAATGGCCACTCCACCCAATTTCAATTTTCCTTTACTCATTTCAGCATCGCCAACGACCATTCCGCTGTCGCTACCACGCTCCACATACTTGTCGGCAATGCCTCCCGCGATAATCCGCCCACTCCTGGCGCCGCCGGATTTCTCATCGTCGGCCAGCCTGATGCGATCTTCGGGCATGATGAAATCACGGGACCTAGCCGCAGCCGATTCAAGAATTTTCTCTAACTCACTGGATTCCGCAAGCATCTTATTCGACTCATCCAACTGCGACCTATCTCCATTTTCTGACTGAGGTTCGCCACCAAAATCTTTCAACTGATTTTTACCATCTCCGTTCTGCATCTCAGGCAGTTGCCGCGTGAATTCGCGATTGGCTTGCCCGCGCGTAAATCGATTCGAGTCAGTTGGTGAACGACCGATGACGGTACTTCCGCTATTTGGTGAATCTGCGTTCGGATTCGCACTTGGCTTTGCAGGCATAACTGCAGGCTGCGGTTCATTTGGCACCTCTGCCATAAACCTATTGGAAAGTCGTTGTCCTAGCCCCCGTCCTTCTCCTTCTTCTCCTTCTTCTCCTTCTTGCCCCTGTCCTTCTTGCCCCTGTCCTTCTTGCCCCTGTCCTTCTTGC
>CAYUWY010000060.1:0-14594 GCA_964448575.1 uncultured Pirellulaceae bacterium | reverse complement strand
CGTGGGAAACAAAAGAAGCCTACGACGATCTGATGACTTTGATTCCCTACAAACGTATCGGCGAACCGGATGACATCGGACGTGTCGCAGCATGGCTGGCTTCCGATCAAGCTGACTACGTCAACGGAACCAGTATAGTGGTTGATGGAGGTATGTGCCTGTACCCAGGATTTGCAACGGGAGGATAGTGTTTCAGATTTTTCGATTCACTTGTAACACGAGTGGAACGTAAAAAAACTCAAAGTGTTATCGAAGAAATAGATGAGGCCTTAAAAATTCGAACAGGGAAACCCTCTCCCCGTGCATTCGGACAACAGTTGGAACGAAGGCAACGCAAGCAACCATGCTGAGCAGGGTTGCATGAGCGTCCGTTCGTCCGAATTCACGGGGAGAGGGGAGCTTGGATAGCTGGATAGTACCAACTTCCTAAGGTTGAACAGTACATGAAGGAGAACCTGTGACTAAGAACGTTACTACAAACGTATCTTCTGTGCCGCAGTGATTCTTCAATTGATGAACCCACACAGCCAGAAAGTAGCTCGACTCTCCGAGTCGTAGCAGCAAGTCGAGATTCACAATGAAACTAAAACCCGAAACTGAAAACGAATGGCTTGAAACCGATGGGCTGGGAGCATTCGCAAGCGGAACCTCTTCGGGAGTTCGAACGCGTCGGTATCACAACATTTTGATGATCGCCAAGAATCCGCCTTCGGAACGAGTGATTCTTGTCAATGGTTTTGATGCCTGGGTTGAAACTCCTCACGGCACGTTTCCGATTTCGACTCAGGGTTATAACGACGATGTCTTTTGGCCAGAAGGATTTTTGCTTAGGCGCTCTTTTGTCAGCACACACTGGCCAACTTGGATTTACGATCTTGGCCAATCGTTACAGATCAAACAAGAACTGTTTGTGCCCGACGGAATTCAAGGCACTGTAATTCGCTGGCAGGTTATTGGATCCGCTTCAGGGGTAAAGCTGCATGTGAAACCGTTTTTGTCGGCTCGTGATTATCATTCGATGCATCACGAAAATAATGACATGAATCTTGAGACGCGAATGCAAAACGGCGGGTTCGTCTGGCAACCTTACTCCGATTCGCCGGAGATTTTTGCCGAATCAACTGGCGAGTTTGAATCCAAGCCCGAATGGTTTCGATCGTTTCACTATGAAAAAGAAGCACAACGCGGACTCGACTCGATGGAAGACCTTGGCTGTCCCGGCGAGCTGCATTTTGAGTTGGACAAATCCGAAGCGATTTTGTTGCTTGGCGCAGGTCAGAGTCTTTCGAGCCAAATCAATTCAGCAGGCTCAACTGCGGAACGCGTTTTCAAAATCGCACACGACACCGAACTTGAACGCCGTCAGCAAATCTCCCGCGTCGAACGTTCTGCCCAGCAGTACATTGTAAAACGACAAGACGGCAAAACGATTATTGCTGGTTACCCTTGGTTCACCGACTGGGGGCGGGATACATTCATCGCGATCCGCGGATTGTGTTTTGCTCGCGACGACCATGAAACGGCAAGGAGAATCCTCGTCAGTTGGGCTGACACGGTTTCCGAGGGCATGATCCCCAACCGTTTTCCTGATCACGGCGAAGAGCCTGAATTCAACTCAGTAGACGCGTCTTTGTGGTACATCATCGCGGTTTACGAGTACTGGCAACTGCTGGATCGGATGGGCATCGATAAAGACGCGGGTGAAACCAAGAAACTCGAATCGGCCATCGAAGCGATTCTCGAAGGCTACTCCAACGGCACACGCCACCGTATCGGCAAAGACGAAGACAACTTGATCGCTGCGGGCGAAGAGGGCGTGCAACTAACTTGGATGGATGCCAAAGTCGGCGACTGGGTGGTCACGCCGCGTATCGGCAAACCGGTTGAGATTCAGTGCATGTGGATCAACGCGTTGTGGATCGCATCCAAGTTTTCGCCCGCATGGAAAACTCAACTTGAAAAAGCCGAACAGTCGTTCAAAGAAAAATTTTGGAACGAAGAAGCTGCATGCCTTTACGACATCGTTGATGAAAACCATGAAGCCGGTCGAGTTGACGCTGCGGTTCGTCCCAACCAGATCATGGCCGTGGGCGGGTTGCCTTATTCGGTTGTGGAGGGCGAGCGAGCAAAGGCAATTCTTGCGACGGTTGAGAGCAAGTTTTTAACGCCTTTAGGTCTGCGATCTTTGTCGCCGGACGATCCAGAATACAAAGCCGTCTACAGCGGTGGAGTTTTGGAACGCGACGGAGCTTACCATCGAGGCACCGTTTGGCCATGGCTAATCGGTCCCTTTGTAGAAGCTTGGTTTAATGTCAACGGCAAGAGCAAAACGACGGCGGACGAAGCAAAAAGTCGTTTCCTGTACCCGCTGGAGGCTCACTTGGAAACGTCCGGATTAGGACACATTTCAGAAATTTCCGATGCGAGTTCGCCCTATCACCCTCGCGGCTGTCCGTTTCAAGCTTGGTCGTTGTCGGAGTTTATTCGTATTCAAAAATTGATTGAAAAACTGCTGTGAGTTTTGCACGGAACGCGAAATGATAAAAGCCTTAAAAAATCACTGGCCTGAGTACCTGATGGAAGCATGGGGGCTGGGAATGTTTATGTTCGCCGCTTGCATTGGAACAGCTGTTTTATGGCATCCGGGATCTGTCGTGGAACATTGGGTTGGGCAAAGTCCCTACATCCAACGAATGTTGATGGGTGTTGCGATGGGGCTGACTGCGATTGCGATTGTCTATTCGCCATGGGGTAAGCGATCGGGCGCACACATTAACCCGGCTTTGACGTTAACGTTTCTGCGGCTGGGAAAAATTGCGCCTTGGGATGCTCTGTTTTATGTCGTCTTTCAATTTGTCGGCGCGATCGCGGGCGTTGCGATTAGCTGGCTGTTATTGGGAAGTGTTATTTCAATTTCACAAGTCAACTTTGCCGTCACCGTTCCAGGTTCGCCGGGAGTCTGGACGGCTTTTGTTGCCGAAGCGTTGATCTCCGCTGGAATCATGGCCACGGTTCTATTTACAACCAACAAACCAAAAATAATGCACTTTACTGGAGTCATGATCGGCTGCTTGCTCGTGCTTTACATCACCTTTGAAGCACCCCTGTCTGGGATGAGTATGAACCCTGCCAGAACCGTTGGGTCAGCGGTGGTCGCCAACGAGTGGACTGGGTGGTGGCTGTATTTTCTCGCTCCAGCGATTGGAATGTTGGTCGCTGCAGAAACCTATTTATGGACCAAGGGCAAAGACGCGATTCACTGTGCAAAACTTCATCACACGCTCGACGTTCGTTGCATTTTTTGTGGATTTGATCCTGAAAATATGCACTCAGAAATGAACTTGGAAGTTCAAGAAACAAATCAACTTAAATAAGGATGGAAAATCAAATGCTTAACGAACACTACGACGTGATCATCATCGGAACAGGTGCCGGTGGTGGAACTCTTGCCCGCAAGCTCGCCGAAACTGGCAAGCGGATTCTACTGGTTGAACGAGGCCAATTTCTGAAGCGCGAAAAAGAAAACTGGGATCCGGAAGAAGTCTTTCACAAAGAGCGGTATCACTCCAAAGACACTTGGTACGACAAGAAAGATAAAACCTTTCAACCGGGCTCACATTATTTCGTTGGCGGGGCAACGAAAATGTATGGTGCCGCCCTCTTCCGTTTTCGCGAACGAGATTTCGATACGGTCCAACACGAAGATGGCGTTTCGCCCGAGTGGCCGCTGAAGTACGACGTCTTTGAACCGTACTATTGCGACGCCGAAGAGATGTACATGGTGCACGGTAATCGTGACGAAGACCCGACCGAACCACCCTCCAGTCGCCCCTATCCTTTCCCGGCCGTTTCGCACGAGCCGCGGATCCAGGAGATCCACGACAAATTAAAGGCAGAAGGTTTGCATCCGGCGCATGCTCCGACGGCGATCATGCTCAACGAAGACAACCATTTGAAGAGCCGTTGTATCCGGTGCGACACCTGCGATGGATACCCCTGTCTGGTTCACGCCAAATGTGATGCCGAAGTGATTGGAGTTCGCCCAGCGCTGCAACATGATAACGTTTCGATCGTAACCGGTGCGATGGTTACCAAATTGGTCACCAACGCCGAGGGAACGTCCGTCACCGAAGTCGTCGTGCAGCATGACGACCACACGCATTCGATCAAAGGTGACCTTATTGTGCTGGCCGCTGGTGCTGCCAACTCGGCAAAAATCTTGCTGGCTTCGGCAAACGAAAAACATCCTAACGGACTTGCCAACGGATCGGACCAAGTGGGACGCAACTACATGTTCCACAATAGCCAAGCCGTCGTTGCGCTATCCAAAGCGATCAACGCAACCAAGTTCCAAAAAACGTTGACTGTCAACGATTTCTATTGGGGCTGGAAAGACTACGAATATCCGATTGGAAACATCCAAATGGTCGGCAAGTCGATGGCGCCGATGTTCATGGACGATGCTCCCAGTTTCGCGCCGGGTTGGACGTTGGAAATGATGGCCAAGCACGCGGTTGATTTTTGGTTGACCACCGAAGACTGGCCCGATCCGGAAAACCGGGTCACGCTCAAGGAAGACGGAAACATTAAACTTTCCTACACTTTCAACAACCAGAAATCGACAAAGCAGCTGAATAAGCATCTAAAGAAAATGCTGGAGTGCATGGACTGCCATCTCCACCTCATTCCCAACAACTTGTATTTAACCAAGAAGATTCCTGTGGCTGGAGTTGGCCATCAAGCCGGCACCTGTCGCTTCGGCACCGACCCATCGACTTCGGTTTTGGATTTGAATTGCAAGGCGCACGAAGTCGACAACCTTTACGTGGTTGATTCGAGCTTTTTCCCGAGCATCGCAGCAGTGAACCCATCGTTAACGATCATGGCCAACGCCTTGCGCGTGGGTGATCATTTGATCGAACGAATGGGAGCTTAAGATGAATTCGAAAAGCTCAATTTTTGTAAGCACGATCCTTGCAGTAGCTATGTCGTGCGTTGGGATCTCTCATTTTGGATACCAGCCGCAAGTTGAAAAAGGTGTCGAATCCGATTCGGTTGCAAGCGAAGCTTCGAAGGCCCAACAATCAACCAAATTCGAGGTATTAGGCGGCCCAAGGAAACCTATTTTAGGGCTCAGAGTGAAAGAAGTTGATTCGATCGGGTTAACGGTTCACGACATGGATGCGGAACTGAAATTCTTTACAGAGGTCCTGCCGTTCAATATCGTTTCCGACGAAGAGATTGTAGGCGAGGACTTTGAAGAACTATTTGGTGTGTTCGGTTGCCGCGTACGAGTCGTTCGGTTGCAATTGGGCAATGAATTCATTTCGTTGAATCAGTTTCTTGCTCCTCGCGGTCGCCCTATTCCGGTCGACTCGAAAAGCAACGATGGTTGGTTTCAGCATATCGCGATTGTGGTTTCCAATATGGAAGAAGCTTATGCCCACTTGCGGAAACACAATGTCGAACATGCTTCGACCGGACCTCAAACGCTGCCTGACTGGAATCCAAATGCCGGCGGTATCAAGGCGTTTTACTTTAAGGATCCAGAAGGCCATGTCCTTGAGATCATTTGGTTTCCCGACGGCAAAGGGAATCCAAAATGGCAAGGCCAGAAGGATTTGTTCCTTGGCATCGACCATACCGCAATCGCGGTCAGTGACACCGAGAAAGCGTTGAGGTTCTATCGCGACTTTCTTGGCATGACCGTCGCCGGAGAGAGTGAAAATTATGGCCCAGAGCAGGAGCGACTGAACAATGTTTTTGGTGCCCGACTACGGATCACTGGTTTGAAAGCCGAATCCGGACCCGGGATTGAATTGCTGGAATACCTGGCTCCAAGCAACGGATTGCCTTACCCGGTTTCTACGAGTATGAATGATCTTTGGAGTTGGCGCACTCGGTTGGTGGTTGAATCGTCCGACGCAGTAGTGCGTGCCGCAAAGTCTTCAAGCGTGGATTTTGTTTCGCCCGGTTCGGTTGAGATCGTTGATGACGAAATCGGAATTGACCGGGGAGTAACTTTGGCGGGACCGTTTGGGCATCGCATGATTCTAGTAGAGGAACCAGCCAATGACTGAGCTTTTATATAAACTTCCAGAAGTGTCAGCCGTTGCGCTGGAACTGCTTAGCACCGAAGAAATGATCGAAGTCGATCGTTTGATGACTGATGTTTTAAAGATCGAATTGATGCAAATGATGGAAAATGCAGGTCGCAATTTGGCGCGACTTTGCGTTCACCGATTTTTGCATGACCCGCAATCCAAACGCGTGATGGTAATGGCCGGAACGGGCGGGAACGGAGGCGGTGCATTGGTCGCGGCAAGACGTTTGCACCAATGGGGAGCTGAAGTCTCAGTAATGACGACGAAGGAAGACGAAGCATACTCGGGCGTGCCGGCTCACCAGTTGGGGATACTCCGCCGTCTGGGCGTGGAAATCAATTCTTCCGAAGTGCCGGATTCAGAATCGGATTCTGGGATAAAACCGGATATCATTTTGGATGGCTTGATCGGTTACAGTTTGAAAGGGACTCCAAGAGGGAGAGCGGCTGAGTTGATGGCTTGGGCAAATGAAGTTGACTCAACCGTGGTGGCTTTGGATACGCCTTCGGGACTGGACTCAACCACTGGCGAAGCTCATGTGCCGACGATTGTTGCCGATTCGACCATGACACTTGCCTTGCCCAAAGCAGGACTATTTTCTGAAGGAGCTAAGCCCTATGTTGGCGAGCTTTATCTTTCGGACATCGGCGTACCGAACTGGGTCTATCAAGAAATTGGGCGCGAATCGGATTTGGGAAGAATGTTTATCCAATCGGACATTGTAAGAATCACTATGGACTCTTGAATTTACTAAGGGACAAAACCAAACATTTGAGTGCAGAAAATAAGGAACACTGATCTGCACTAATCATCACTAATTTTAATTTAGTGCAATGCGCTCAAAATTTGATACCTATTAGTGTCGATTAGTGAGAATTAGTGTTCTTCAATTTGACTAGCCTCTGCTTTTACTCGTTACCGCGGGTAGAGAAAAAACTAAGACGAGAAAACCAACCACTTCTAATACTGAAATTAATAAACGGAAACTAAGATGAAAAAACTTCAACAAACAACTGATAATCCTTTTCCAATTGTTCCACGGTTAATTGCTGGCGGAATTTTGACTTTCTTTAGTCTTAAGCACTTTGGCGACCCGCAGCATTTTGCCAACATTATGACAGCCGCAGGTTTTCCGATGGTTGATCTAAACGTCTGGGCTGCTTCGGCGACAGAGTTGCTTGCGGGGGTCTTGTTGCTGTCCGGATTTTTTGCGCGAGTAGGTGGATTCCTGGGGATCGCCACAATGGTTCCGGCAGTGATCGCAACGCTAACGATCGCTGGATTGGATGCCGAAAATTTGCCGGGCGGTTTGACAGAGATTCCATTCGTTCCACCGTTACCGCTTCCCATCGTTACGATGGTCATGTCATTGGTCGTCTTGGTCGTCGGCGGTGGAAAATTTAGCGTCGACAAAATGATGTCGGGAACAAAAAACTCCGCCCCAGAAGGCGGATAAATTTGTTTGATGCGATGTCGGGCAGTCCAAGGACCACAGCTCTAAGATGATCTGACGCGTTCCGCTAAGTCGCGGATCCAGTGATGGCGGCTTGACGCACAAGAAAGCAGTTTTCTCAGGCCCCGCCAAAGAGTGGTGAATGGCGACTTTGTTTTGTTCGGCATGCTGTACAAACTTCGAATGCGCATCCTGAGCGCTTTCCTATCCCCTTATTCCTTCTATTCCTGCTCCACCCTCAATTCTCTCCCAGATTCACATTTTTTGTGAAAACCGGTTGCACTCGTATCAATTTTAACGAATAATTGGACTTAAGTACCAGTTAAGTAGTTCTAAACACAAAGCTAGGGAAACAACCAAATGGGTTATTTGATCCTTTTTTGTTTTCTCATTTAGATTTTGGTTGGAACTTTATTAGGTAGCTTTTTTTGGTGCTATATTTTCTTGGAATTTTTGGTTCCAAGACAAGTGATTAACAGGATAAAACAACTCGTTGCTACACACTTCTAAGGGTAATTTTTCATGAAATTTCATCTTCTTTGTTTTGCAGCTTTAGCTGCGTGTTCGTTATTCGTCGGTCAGACATCGGCGGATATTGTGATTCAAGACGCGGCCACCAACACAAATGTTTTGTTGGGTGACCCAGCTCAAGAAGGGCCTCAAGGCAGTGCCAGTAGCCAAGGAGCTTTTGGTTTCAATGATACTGATGCAGCCGGAACCGACGGGACGCGTGGTCGCGGTCAGTCCTTTCTGTTCTCAACAGCAGCAGGTCCAGCTGGAGCTACCTATGATATTGACACTTTGGCTGTTTCGTTGAATGCCAGTGCCGGTAATGCTATTCGTCCAGCTGGTAATCTAATTGCGACTGTCTTTGAATGGCAAGGAAGTGATGCCGATGATTTTACTGTCTGGGGTGCTAGTGATGGCGCTGAATTCGCAAGTGGTCACACCGAACTGTTTACTGACACTCTCGCGATTCCAGCGGCAACAGCACTTAACAACGGTCAAGTTGTTGAATTGGCTTTCAACCCTGGTGAGCTTCAGTTCACAGATGGAGTAAATTATGGATTGTTCTTTCGCTACGTTCTGGACAATGTTGATGGTCTCGATACAGCAGACGTAACAATCGCTTTCGATACGAGACAGGACAATGCCCTTGAGGGTGCTCTTTTGAACACAGGTGCAGCGACAAGTTTTGCCGCTGCCGCCAATGGTCAGTCAACGTCACGTGATTTCAATTTGTCGATTACGGGAACTGCTGCAGTTCCTGAGCCTTCTTCACTGGCGGTACTTGTTTTTGGTGCTGTTGGATTTGTGATTCGACGTCGTCGATAACACAACAAATTTTGCGTTGCAAATACAAAGTTCGCTCATCTATGATGGGCGAACTTTTTTTTTCATTTATACTAAACAGCGAAGCGGGGGTGGAATTCAGTTAACTCAAGGTTTTGGTATGCTCAGTTCTTTGCAGAAGTGTTTCGTAATTTTAGTTTTGCCTTTGGTCGCTCTTCAAAGCGTCGCTGGTGCTCAGTCCTCGGATCCGATTACAGCGGTTCGCATCGACGGTCGACCTGGAACACCCGAGTTCGACCCAATCATTGATGAATCAACATTTAATGATGTCGGCGCCAATTCTCGTGACAATGCCGGCGGCTCTCTTCCACTCAACATCAATGGTCCGTCTGTGATTCGTGTGCCTGACTGGATTCCGGCTTCCGAGCGAGTCAACCCAAACGCAAACTACTACGCGTATTTCGCACACCACGTTGGTAGAGATATCCGGCTAGCTTGGTCCGATTCACTAACTGGCGACTGGACGCTATTCAATACCGGTAACGCCCCTGACCGAGCTTGGGGAGTCAACGGCAACAATACAGGAACACAGACAACCAGAAGTGGTGTTCTCTCATTGTCCAATGGAAACACCGGTAACAATCGGGTTGAATCCAATGGCGGTAACAACTTAATTGCTGCCAATGGGCACATCGCATCACCAGACGTTCATGTAGACAACGTAAACCAACGAATCGCAGTTTATTACCATGCACCTTACACCGAGATAGCTGGGCAAAACACTTTTGTTGCCACGTCTAAGTACGGACTTAACTTCAACGCCACGCATCAAGGCGGAGAAACTGGCGTGGACGATGGAGGAAATTCGTTTGGAGTGCGTTCAGTTGTACCGGGTGGAGGCTACATAAGAACTTTCGAAGTTAGTGGGCAAACTTTTGCATTTTCAAATCTAAACGAGCTTTGGAAAGCACCCGCCACCAATGATCTCGGTGAGATCAATACGCTTGCCAATGCAGACACACCTGGAGGGTTGTGGAATCCCAGTGAAGGGTTTGACGCGGTAGGCGAAAACTGGTGGGATTCGCCAGGCTTGACCGCTACAGATCAAAGCGCCAATCCGCTGCGGGATTTTTATGCCGATATCGGTGAGGGAGCAACCGATGTGCGCCACACCGCGATTTACACTCGATCCCACATCGATCCAGATGACACCAACGTTTACTTGTTCTACTCTGCCAGAAATGACGAACCTGAATCGATCTTTTTATCAATCATTGATACTGATGGCGGCAGTACCGACACGCTCGACTGGGAAGTGCTGGGGCAGCAGGTCATCCTTGCACCCGAACTTGATTGGGAAGGTGCTAACCACCCATTGGCCCCCTCGCAAAACGGGTCTCAGATCGGTGTCAACCAATTGCGAGATCCTTACATTTTCGAGGACATAGACGGCCAAGTTTACCTGTACTATAGCGGCGCAGGGGAAGAAGCCATCGGCTTCGCTCGACTCGAAGGTGGTGTGTTTGGCAGCAGCGTACCAGAGCCGACTTCCACTGTGTTGCTCAGCTTTGGTACGATCGGATTGGTATTACGCCGTCGACGCAACCAATAAAGGATTGGAGAATTCGTCTAAATCCAAGTGAGCTGCTTTTGCGAAACACGTTCGGCTCGTCGAAGTAATCGCTTTCTTGTTTTTGGTGCTGTTGGTTTTGTGATTCGACGTCGTCGACAACACAACAAATTTTGCGTTGCAAATACAAAGTTCGCTCATCTTTGATGGGCGAACTTTTTTTGTGGGATGATATCTACTCCAGCCGCAATTGCGATTTGTGGTTCATTTCCAGTTTGCAGACAGCGTGAATTCCGATGGCGGCGTTGTTGGGTTGGCCAACGTGGATCACTGGTACTGCGGCTGAATGTACGAGCTTCGATGCGGGCAACTTGCAAGCGCGAAAATCGCTAAATTCCATCCTTCAAAATCTTAACGAGTGCGTTATCTTTTTAACAAAGAATCAGGCGCTACCAACCTTCTGATGTTCCATGGCATCCAGGTTGAAGTGTAACGGCTAACCGATGATTGCTGCCATTTTTGCCTTCAGGCATGTCTTCTTTTGCGGGTATTGGTCGTGGATTTCCAAAAAAAAATTACGCGCTTTCCTACCGTAATCAAAAAAGCAAATACGCGACCAATGGCGTGAAGCCCCCTTGCTTTTCTACACCGAGAAATGAGTGAAAGCCATGTTGACCCATCAAATTTTCTTTGAATCATCTTGCCAAATTGATGCTGGATTCGGTGTGCCAGGTAAGCATCTGGATCTCAGTAGCAAAACCGATTGCGAGCCGAAAGAAGAGGCCAAGTTACTTCTGGAGAAATTAAGAGAGAGACTACGTTCCGCTGACGGATCTAGCTTTGCAATTAGTCAAGAGTCCAAGCAGCGACTCTTGGACTTGCTTTCCAAGCAATAGAAAAACTGTCTTGCAACTTACTTGTCCGCTGTCCGTAAACGGTTTCCTATGACACCTGATGACTTAAAGCAACACATAGAAGAACTCTATTCCTACGCAAGCCCTCGCATCACCAACCCGCATGAGCTTGACGAAGTGTTGTCCAGTACATTTTCAAATGCCTTGAAGGCCGGCAACCAAGAATCCGGCAGCCAGGATGGAGATTCTGCCAAGCGTGATTCGGCTTGGTTGATTGGGATCCTGCGAACTCAAATTCGTTCGCACTATCGAGAAAAGTACAGCTCTGAAGAAGCGATCGCCAAAGCACGGAAGTTTGCCAAAGAAGTACTCGACGTCCCATTCAATACTCCGCAGCAACTTTCTAGTTTAGGATCGAATTTGCTTAGCCAGTCTGACAATCAAGCTTTCTGGGATGCATTCAAAGAATGTGTGGAAATGTTAAACGAGGTTCATGCAGATGTATTTATTCTTCGTGACTTAGAAAATATTTCCGTTGAAGAGTTGAGTGGAATTTTCAGTTTGAAACGAAGTGATGTTTTGGATCTTATTTATCGCGCGAGAATGTTGGTGATTGCGTGTTTGGTTAAGAGCATGAATCCTGGCTAGTAATTGCTTCCATCGAACTACGCGAATTGAAACAATTGCCAGGCGATTGGAAAAAAAATATTGGTTGCCAAAAACGTTGGTTGCCACGATCCGAGGTTGAGCTTAACGGCATTGAATGCAAAGTGTCTTAATGCAAAGTGTCTTAATTCGCCGTCTTCGCTAGTGTGAAGAAAAGGAACGATACCTCTTCGAGATAGGAAGGTTAGCTTTGCTTGGTTCAACCTTTGCCTTGATGAATTTTGATGGCATGAGCCAACGAAACGGCTTCCAAAACCTGTTGGGTGTGTATTAAACGATACAGCACACCAAATAAGCCTTTTCATCAAAAGCCTTTTGACGCAAAAACCGCCGAAAATCACGTCTATCTGTCTACAAAAGAAATACCTAGAATTGAAGTTTATTGCGTAATCCGCAACCGTTTTTCACGTCCATAGAACCAAGAGTTGTTCGCAGATCTTTTAAAGTCGCATGCTTAAGTCCTTGTTAAATTTCCACAAGAACCACCACAGCCATCCTTCGTATTTGGGGTTCCTTAAAGGCAGTATCGGAATGATGCTTAATCCGGAAGGCACTCAATCCGTTTTCGAGATGGAGGATGGATTACTCAAATCAAAAAGTACCGAAGAGCTGCTTCGTTTTACATCCAAGGATCCATCGGTTGATGCGATGATCAAGGAGCGATATTTGCAGCCGGTTCCGGATACAACTTCGTTAGGCAAGCTTCCCAAAAACACGCTGGGCTACAAATACTTTTATCATCTCGATTCGATGGGATTCGATCCCGACTACTACCGAAAGATCGACGTTCAAAACGACATCGACTACGTGATGATGCGGATCCGCCAGACACATGATATATGGCATGTGGTGACAGGATTTGATACACACCCTCTCGGAGAGATTGCGATTAAAGCAGTTGAGCTTTCTCAAACACATCGCCCGATGGCAGCTGCGATTTGCGCTGGTGGCGTATTTCGTTACATGCTTAAAGAGCCAGAGCTGTTTGGTGATTGCCTTGAGTCGATCGTTGCCGGGTACCACATGGGCTTGCAAGCGAAACCGTTGCTATCGATGAAGTGGGAAGAGTTGTGGGATAGAGATCTGGACGACTTGCGAGAGCGATTGGGCGTTGAGCCGGTCGGGCCGCATGGCGGAAAGCTATCTGTTGACTTTTCACCAAGGTCATCGGCTACTGCTGATAAAGAAGCCAAAGCGGCAATCGCCGATGCACTTAAGCAATTCTCGCAAGCTAACCCGGATGCCTGCAAAGACTTAGAAGGTTTAAGTGATCACCACGACACCGGGCATTGATTTTTGTACAATATTTTCTTCCTTCAATCATTTGAGCGATACATTGAATAATCCCAGAGAGCTCGTAAACATCACATCGCCGGATCGCAAGTTCTCTCGGTCTGATTTTACTTTTGACCGTACGATTAAAACGACGACTTCGATTTGTCCGGAGTGTCTTGAGAAGATTCCGGCCGACGTTGTGGAAAAAGACCGCCGCGTTTTCATGCTTAAAAGCTGCCCCAAACACGGTGACTTTTCAGCATTGTTGGCGTCCGATGTGCGGCACTACTACGTTGCGGATCCTGCGGTCGAGCAAGTCGCTTGTTGCTGTGGGCCGAACCAACATTGTGGTGACCAGGTTGAAAATCACAGCTGCAATATGCTGATCGAGATCACTCAAAGTTGTAATTTGACTTGTCCGACTTGTTACGCCGGATCGTCGCCGCAAAACAAATCGTTTATGTCGCTTGAGAAATTTGAGTCGACGATCGACGGGTTGCTGGAAATGGGAAAGGGCGAAGCGGACTTGATCCAGTTGTCCGGCGGTGAGCCCACGATTCATCCGGACTTCTTTGCGATCCTCCAGATGGCAATCGACAAAGGAATCAAGCAGGTTTACATCAACACCAATGGCCTATTGTTGGCCAAGCCTGATTTCGCGGAGAAGATTGCCAAGCACGGCCCGAAGGTTTCGATCTATCTTCAGTTCGATGGATTCAAGTCCAGCACTTACGAATCGCTGCGTGGGCGAGACCTGACAGAGACAAAGCGTAAGGCGCTTGAAAATTGCGAACGACTGGGCATGAACACGGTTCCGATCATGACGCTGACGCGTGGAATTAACCACGATGAGGTTGGCGAGTTTATCCGCTTTGCGACGACTAAAGTTAACAGCATCAGAAAAGTGATGATCCAGCCGGCGATGTATTCTGGCCGGTACGATAACCCGATGTTGGACGATCGTTTGACGCTCGCAGACGTGGCAAAGCTTATTGTGGATCAGACGGATGGCGTTTTCTCAGAAGACGACTTTACGCCGATTCCATGCTCTGATCCAAATTGTTTCAGCTTGGCGGCGGCGATTCGAACCAAAGACGGACTCACGCCGCTTTCTCGTTATCTGCCTAAATACGAACAGTGGGCCGAAGACGGAATCAGCCAACTGATTGCCACCGTCTCGGATACGTTTGACAGTGCGGGTAGTCTGGGTGACTTGCTTCAAAAAGTCATGGGCTCGTCTGCGGTTGCCAACATGGAAGAAGCCGCGGTCGATCGCTTGCTGGGATTGGTCGCTTCACTGCCATCGGATTTGGGCACCCACGATTCCGAAGACTGGAATTCACTGTTCGCGATTGGAATCAAACCATTCATGGACGCTT
>CAYUWY010000059.1:0-14784 GCA_964448575.1 uncultured Pirellulaceae bacterium | reverse complement strand
CTTGCAAACACTAAAGATGCTAACAAAATCTTGCATGTTGAAAACGCTGGTCTGGGAGACTCCGGCTACGAATTCCGCCTAAAGGCGGTACTTTGGAAACCCGACGCGTGAGCGAGGGAGAAGCACGCATAAAAATAACATCGCCTTCCCACCCAACATTACTCACGTGACTTTTCAGACTCCGCCTTCTTTCGCTCATCGAACTTGCGAACACTTTCCTGTTTACCCGTAGGAAAATCATCGGGAATCGCAATGGTGACTTCTCCCGTTGCAGCCCACTCGGCTCCACGAAGAAACGTCGTAATGAACCCGACGCACTCGCAAGAATACGCGGCGTGCCCAAGCGTCGTATGAAACACTCGTCCCTTTTCATACTCAAGCGCCATCAGAATCGGCTCGTGTCGTCCGCTTCCCTTTTTGTCTGGTGAAGCGAATGCAGAAGCGAGGATCTTCATGTTGAGCGCGGGACCGCGGAGTTGCTCATACAATTCGTCTTGCGCGTGCAAAAAACTACTTGGCAAACCCTTGGTGATTGGATGCTCATCGTCACGAAAAACAATCTCAAATTTATGCTGCGGCCCATGATGGCCACCTTTGCCCGCTGACTCATCGCGAACGATCTCATTCTTGTCGTTGTGATAGACATAGGGACCACTGGCTTCCGTTCGTCCGCCCCAGCCACCCAATCCCGTCATGAGGTTGTACTCTTTCCATTCTGGAAAGCAATTATTGGCCGCATGAACACTTAGCAATCCGCCCCCGTTCTTCATGTACTCAACGAATGCGGTTTTCGTTTCTTCCGGCCAAGGCGCCGCATTGAATCCAAAATTGTTGATGACAAGTTTATAGTTTGAGAACTCCGGCTTGAAATCCGGATCTGTTTTTGACTTCTTGAAATCTTCGTAGACTTTGCCGTCATCAAGAGGAAACTCGGCAACGCGTTTTCCATTCATCGTAAATTTCGAGCGGTAGACGTCGACTTTAAATTTGCCCGTTTCTTCCAGGTAAGTCTTCATCATAAAAGTGATTTTTGGCCAATCACCGTGGTAACCGTTTTGGCCGTCCACGATCAAAACTGGAATTCGATCGGCCGTTGCCGAGTCCTTCTCTTTTTCCTGAGTCTTGTCTTGGCCAATTGCCGCAGTTGAAAGCAAGGCGAACAACAACAGCGTAGAGATGATTCGTAAATTGAATCGGTGCATGATTTACTCTTATGTTTTCAAAGTCAAAATTGCAATTTTTTAATGTAGTTCGATTCTATCTAATAAAAAAACGAGAATGCAAATTCAAGTTTTCATCCGCGTCCACTAGCGTTTACCCGCGGTTCTGTTTGTCTTTATTGCATCGAAATCGACTTGGACGATTTAACGGAGCCTTCACCTGGAAAGTGCCCAAACAATGCGTCACTCACCCTCGTCATTCTCAATTTTTGCTTGTTCAAGCTCACGGACTCTTGCCCACAGCCGTTCTCGAATCGTCTCAATATGTCGTTTCCAATCCTCCGAAAAGGTAGGCTGGAAATCCTCTTCCCGAACAATCACAATGCTCGCATTTGGGAATATTTTTTTGAGTGTATCGACTTCGGCAGGATCGTGGTACACGCCATCGTCGTCAACAATAGAAATCTTAGTCAAGTTTTTGAGCCCGCTCAGTTCAACGATTGATTGAGAATCGGGCGATCCAAACATCACTAATTCTTCCAGATTGACCAGCGTCTCGAATCCGGTTCCTGACTGCGGACTTCGATCTTGTGATTGAATTTGCAGAAACTTAAGTTGTTTCAGTCCGCCAAGAAACTGCATGTCTTCATATGGAACAAACCTGGGCAGAAAAAGCCGTTCCAGTGAAGCGATATTTGACAATTCACTTAAATCCGTATTTGCATTGCCAAAATTCCAGAGCGACTCGAATACAACACTCTCCCTATCCATTCGTAACGTCTTTAAAGAAGAAAGGCTGCGGATGTATGGGCTGATATAGGTCGTGTCAGGCATCCACATTTTTGTTGGCAGTCCCGCTGCATCTTCGGCGTATATCCAATTACTCTTTTTAGCGCTTGCTATAAACGCATCGGCGCTAGCGCCAACAGAATCCGGCAACACTAATTCCATCGGGGAAATCCGGAGGCCAAATGCAACATCCCATTGCAGCGGTGACTCATCGATGCGACCGCGGCAATGATAGGACAGCCCAGTTTCCAGCAGGTGCCGCAAGAGAACTGGATCGTCTTCGGGCATTATCTCATTGTTGTAAAGATGAATGTTTGATTGGGAAAGAGCAAGTTGTTTTTGCGAGTAGATTTCCTTCCCAGGATGTTTCCACTGCAAAAGGAACTTTCGGAACTGACTCGCCCGCACGACAGAATTCCAATTATCTGGAGTCAAAGATACGTCAAGAAAGACCGGTTGCGCCCACGCATGGTCTATGTGACTTTCCAGAAACGGACCGAGCCCCGTTAACTTTCCTACACGCGACGAAATCTGCAAGTTACCAATTGGGCCGCATGAGGGATCCTTTTTTGCTGGAAGATGGATGTCGACCAGGGAAATCCAAGTGCTTGAATTGACTAGCTCAGCAAACTGTTCACTGCTAACAGATCCACCTCGCAAAGAAACACCACTTAGAGTCAATCCCGACGGGATTTTTACAAATGGCTGAATGTTCTCAATGATAAAGTCGCGTGTAAATTGAGTCCGCGTTGCTATCACTTGTAAAACATTGGCATCCCGTTCATCGCGAATCGTTACCCAGTATGCCGTTCCTTCGCGAGAGAGCAAGAATTTCACGGAACCCGAGGACTCTCGCTCAACCATTCGCGCTTCCGCCGAATTCTCAAACGCCCCTTTCGGATCGTCAAACGTCATTTCGAGGTTACCAAGCAACAGCCCAGGGTCATAGGTCCAAAGTGCGATGCCAACGCACGCGGAGTAAAGAACGGCCCCAAATAGAACAAGCACCGTTGGTCGGTTAATTTTCGCTGGCCGTTCCGCTTGAGTATTGCCGTTGGCATCGTTCGCGCTACCGTGAACTCCAACCGCCAAAAGCGAAAACAAAAACATAACCGAAGTAGATAAAACCGTAAGCGGAGACAAGATATCGCTCGAATAAGTCAAATCACCACTGTGATACATGAAATATGCCAACAGGCCGGTGACTAAAATTCCGGCAAATAAAAACACGGTTGCCAACAGAAAATTAAGCCGTAAATATTTTGGGTTCAACGCAAGCTTCACCGGCAAAAATATCACGAAGAACAACAAAACAATAGGAACAATGGCACCGAAAAAGTAGCCGACGCCACCGGCTAACGTCAGGCGATGTCCAAATACAGATAGCCCTGCCCCCACGAGAATCTTGAGAAGCAAATTCATCACGAATAAGAAAATAGCAACCCCGATAAGAATCTTTGCGCGGTTTTCTTTAAACAAACGCGACAACTTCTCGCGGTGCTTAAGCGGCAGGTTGAAAATCAAGGCCATCATCAATCCGCCTATCAAGCCACCGATTGCAAAGTAGAGCGCAACTAACAAATGATGCGACCGATTGGACTGACTCGAATTCACCTCTTCGAATACATTTATTGTTAGCGCATAGTCTCCGATGTTGATGGTCAACCATTCGCCACTGAACACATAGAGTCCGGCTCCGACGAGCAGCACGCAAGCCAACAATCCTGCTCTCAGCCAATTGATTTTTTTAAGCCAAATCGCCGCGCCGATTGCGAACGATACCGCCAACGACATACCAAACAGAGGAAACCAAAGATCGTCGTAATCGCCATCGGTCACCTCAACAATGATGCTTGCAAAAATCGCGAACGACCAACAGGCAATCGCTGAAATAATCAGGGCGTCCCAATGGCTAAATCGAATCCAGGATGTCATTCGCGACAAAGCAAGACGAAATCCCGATCGAGGGCGCGCATTGACTTCAGGCGTCACTGCCGAAGTCAAAACTGAAGAAGCTTTGGATAAAGAAGGGATGGGATTCACCAATAATTGGCCGAGAGTTGTACCAATATTTAAGTGTAACGAATTCCTCCAACTTTGAAACAAAAATTGCTACGCATTTTCTTCCCGCTAAATACCTTGGTGAGGGCGAACTGATGAAGAGTTGTTCAACTCAATGTGATTCGGCCAAGCAACCAACATGGTGCTGACGGAACAATTCGGTATCAATTTGTTCACCGTAGTGCTCAAAGTCTTGGGAAAAAACGATCGCTTGTTGATGAACTAAAACAGCACCCTGGCTTCGAAGCGTGTTGCCTTGAGGAAGCCCAACACCGAACTTTCGCGCGCCCCAAAAAGCCCGCCAAACGCCCGAGCGGAAAAACTGGCTCAGAGGGCCAAAGGGAATTCCAAACGCTTTGTAAAGAATCTGTTTGGGATCCTGGATGCTTGACGCCTCGGGCCATCGTTTATCAAAAAACGCTTTCGCCGCCTCGTCAGAGCCCATGTTTACAAAAATGACTTTGGGAAACGGACGACCGCTTTCGAATTCTTCTTTCAGGCGAACCACCTGTTCACGGCAGAACGTTCAGCCGAAATGCCTAATAAACGCAAGTAAAACCGGCTCGGCCCCCAAAACCTCTCCCAACGTCGAGCCGCCAGGCATGTTCCTTGTTGAGACTTTAACGTTCAAGAATGAGCTTTCGATTTTTGACATGGTTGCTCAACCGCAGATTCACTTTGCAGATAACACAATGATTGGCGCTGGAAAAATCGTTCACGCCACGCCTTCAGATTCTTTGCTCACCGCGCCGACGCCTTCCGGCTAGTCGTTAAACGGTTCGAATTCTATGCGATGATGTCACCAACCACATGCCCATGGACATCGGTCAAACGATAATCGCGGCCTTGGAAACGATGGGTTAGCCGTTGGTGGTCGATTCCAAGCAAGTGTAAAACGGTGGCTTGGTAATCGTGAACATGAACACCATCGGAGACGACTTTGAATCCAAGCTCATCAGTTTCGCCATGTGTATATCCGCGTTTGACTCCGCCGCCCGCCATGAAAATCGTATAGCAATCGGGATAGTGATCGCGGCCAAGAATTTTGCTTTTCGCAGTGCGACCTTCGCGGAACGGAGTGCGTCCAAACTCACCGCCCCAGATCACCAGCGTCTCATCGAGCATCCCACGTCTCTTTAAATCTTTGATCATCGCGGTTACCGGCCTGTCCATACCGCCACATTTTTTGGTCAAACCACCTTTAAGCCCCTCCGACGAATTGGTCCCATGAAAATCCCAACCCCAATCGAATAACTGCACAAACCGCACGCCTTTTTCGACGAGCCGCCGAGCCAGCAAACAGTTGTTCGCAAAACTAGCTTCGCCTGGCTGGGCACCATACATTTCGATCGTCTCTTTCGTTTCGTCATTGATATTCATCACCTCGGGCACCGAAACTTGCATCCGATAGGCCAACTCATACTGTGCAATCCGCGTTTGAGTTTCTGGACTGCCGAAAGTTTTGGCCTGCATCGCGTTCAGTTCGTTGATCGCGTCAAGTGTTTGGCGGCGAAGCTTACGCGACATGCCGTTGGGGTTGTTGACGTACAAAACCGGAGCGCCTTTGCTACGACACTGAACGCCTTGGAAAACGGACGGGAGAAAGCCATTGCCCCACGCGTTTTTGCCAGCGCTGGGATTGGTGCCGCCTGAATTAAGAACAACAAACCCAGGAAGATTGGCGTTTTCACTGCCCAAACCATAGGTCACCCACGAGCCGAACGACGGGCGGCCTTGGCGTGGCGAACCCGTTAGCAAAAACAACTGAGCCGGCGCGTGATTGAACTGGTCCGTGTGCATCGATCGAATGACACACATCTCGTCCGCGACTTCGGGCAGGTGATTCAGCGCGTCGGACATCCAAACGCCCGATTCACCATGTTGTTTAAACTCTCGCGGCGTACCGAGAAGTTTTGGTTTACCAGAAGTGAACGCAAAACGACGCCCGGCAAGGAATTCGTCTGGGCAATCTTCGCCCGATCGTTTGACCAACTCAGGTTTATAGTCAAACAAATCCAAAGTCGGTGGCGATCCGGCGAGGTGAATGTAAATCACATTTTTAGCTTTGGCGGGAAAATGCGAATTTGGTTGTTGCGAGCCTGATTTTTGCGAATCCGTTTTTGCCTGCTTCGCTACATCATCTACGCCACTGCCAATCGCGACCCCAGCTCCTCCTGCTATCTGAGAAGCCAGATAGATGCCGCCCAAACCGACTGGGCACTTTTTCAAAAAATGCCGCCGTGTTTGGAACTGGATATTTTTGTTGTAGAGATTCATGTTTTCGAATTTGGTCAAAAAATTGTCGTTCAACGAACGTGCGACTACGGCTTCATCAACATCTCATCGAGATTGAACAACACGTTGGCGACGGTCGTCCAAGCAGCCAGCTCTACAATATCGGCATCTTTTTCTGGCGGATTGAGCGGGTCCACAGCAAGCTCTTTTGCGGCGACTTTATCGTTTTCAAAATGCTTGTACGTTTCGTCGAACAATCGAACGACTCGTTCCACTTCCAAGCTCGTAGGTTTACGCACCAAGCATAATTGCAATCCGAACGTGGCTTTTTCTTTGCTCGTTTTGTCTTTGGCTTCGATCAAAATCCGACGCGCCAGTCCTTGGGCGGCTTCGATGTAAACCGGATCATTCAAAGTCACCAAAGCCTGCAATGGCGTATTGGTTGACGACCTACGAAGCTCACAGACTTCGCGACTGTTTACGTCAAACGTTGACATCGAAGGGTACGGTGAAGACCGACGCCACTCGGTATAAATTCCACGCCGATAGCGATCTTCACCAACGCTGTCGGTCCAATCTGTTGTTTGCCCACTAAACGCAGGTTTCAAACCGACTTTTGGTTGGGGAGGTTGAACGGGCGGGCCATACATTTTGGCGCTTAGCAATCCGCTGATCGCCAATGCTTGATCACGAATCATCTCAGCCGTCAATCGAACGCGAGCGCCACGAGAAAGCAACCGATTGTTTGGGTCGAGCTCAAGTGAATCCGCCGTGGCAACAGAACTTTGGCGATACGTTTTTGACATGACGATTTGCTTTAACAGCCGACGCGTGTCCCAGTCATGTTCCATCAAATCCGCCGCCAACCAATCAAGCAATTTTGGGTGTGAAGGCAATTCGCCTTGTGCACCAAACTCCTCGCTCGTTCCAACAATGCCGATACCGAAAATTTGTTCCCAGTAACGATTCACAACGACACGTGCAGTAAGCGGATTGTTTTTATCGACAAGCCATCTCGCCAGATCCATGCGGTTCGGTTTAGCGGTTTTCGATTGCTGCGTTTTATTGGGCAATGTTTCTTCAGATTCTGTTTTATCAGGATCGGTTTCAACTCGCTCAGTTTTAACTCCCTCAGCTTTACCCAAATTCAACATCACCAACGGATGCAATACCTCTGGCGTCGCAGCCGATACTGCCTCACCCGTAATCAGATAACTACCTCGAATTTGAATTTTCGTTGTGCGCTGCTGATCCTCGGCAAGTGCCTTCAGAACAGGAACCGTTGTCGCAGGTTTCAATTTATCAAGACTCGATTCAAGCTCAGCAAGCTCTCCCGCGATTCGCAATCCAACCAGCGATTGGTAATGCGCCACGATCTCTTTGTTCTGCTGTTCATCCAACGGATCGTCTTGCTTGAGTAAGCTCAAAATCGAACTCGGAACTGGTTGGATCGAAACCACTTGCTCTGTTGGCAGGGCTTTTTTGAACGCTTGGCCAAAGACAACTTTGCGATCTTTGTCCAAAATCGAAACCTTGAAACCGTCTGACCTGCGATGAAGTCCGTTGTCCGAACGCTGCCAAATTGAGATTGATTCAATTGTGTGAGAACTGCCCAAGTCGACTTCCCACCATGGATTAGTTTCACTATTGGTGTGCGTCGTCGATTTTTTCTGCATGTCTCCATCGGTGTTGTCGTCGATCGCGAACTCAGGCGGCCCTCCAAAACCGGTACTCGATTGAGTAGCGGTACCAGCAAGTGCAACATTCGTTTGGACTCCATCCACGTTGCTGAAAACTTTGACTTCCGCGAGCGAGAGAATCTTTCCTTTGCCTGGCAGCTCAACGCGAACGAACTTGCCTTGAACCGACGTCGTTTCTGAATCGCCATGTTCTGCCTTCAATTGCTCAAACCACTTGGCAACCGATTCTTTGTCAGGTTGGGAATTGAACTCAAGTTTTTTCGCTTCGATTTTGGCAGTCAAAACCCGTCGTTTCTCAATCACATCATCGGCATAGATTTCCAAGACCGGCGACTCGTTCGGGCGATCATAATCAGCGGTCTGATTGAAAAAGTCATACAGTTGGAAATATTCCTTTTGCGTAATCGGATCGTACTTGTGTGTGTGGCACTGGGCACACGCGATCGTGGTTCCCATCCAAACCGCCATCGTCGTATTAACACGATCCACAACCGCAGCGCTGTGGAACTCTTGGTCACTGGTTCCGCCTTCGCTGTTGGTTAAAGTGTTTCGATGGAAAGCGGTCGCGACTTTTTGAATCCTGCTGGGCTGGGGTATTAGATCGCCGGCGATTTGTTCGATCGTGAATTGCTCAAACGACTTATTTTCATTGAACGCCTGAATAACATAATCGCGGTAAGCCCAGATAGTGCGTTTCCGATCATCTGCGTAGCCCGCTGAATCAGCGTAGCGAGCCAAGTCCAACCACATCGCCGCCCAGCGCTCTCCGTAGGCGGGTCGAGCAAGATACTGGTCAACTACTTTTTCGTAAGCGTCATCAGAATTGTCTTGGGTAAACTTTTTCAGTTCTTCGAGTGTTGGCGGCAGCCCTGTTAGATCAAGTGCCAATCGACGAATCAAAGTTGCTCGCTTGGCCATTTGGGCTGGCTTGAGGTTCGAACCCAAAAGCTTCGCCCCAACGAACTGATCAATCACATTTGCGTCTTTGGCATCTGTCACGTTTGGAACCGCGGATTTTGTCGGTTTGACATAAGACCAATGACGAGCGTAAGGCGCTCCGTCCTTAATCCAACCCAGCAACAACTCATGTTGAGCGTCAGTCAGCGCAGTACCATGCTTGGGAGGCGGCATCACCACGTCTGGATCGTCACTTTTGATCCTTGCCAATATTTCACTGGCTTCTGGATCGGCCAAATCAATTGCCGAGTCGATCGCTCCGTCTCGGGTATCAAGTCGCAAACCGGATTCTCGGGCATCTTCGTCAGGCCCATGGCAAGCAAAGCACTTGTTTGAAAGCAAAGAGCGAACTGCCTGATCACGAACGGCTTGAATACGAACTGTTTGATTAACAGCAATTGAATCGGTTGCCGCTTCTTGGGCAATGACTGAATTTAAACATCCACAGAGCTCAAATCCCGTCAGAAAAATCACTAGAGAAATACAGGCGATTGAGTTTGGAAAGCGGAACAATTTTTGATCGACCCAGGTTAAAGACGATTGTTTTCTTCATTTTGACATGAAACAGCCATAACTCAAAATCAAACCCGCTGAAAACGGCAATCATTCTTTGACTTTGAAGCTAAACCGAACGACTGTTTCGTCCGGCGACTTGGAATAAACCGGGGCAGCAAACGCGTCTGGATCGAAGTGTTGGGACAAAAGCTCTTTCGCCAACTTTGATTGTTCCTCAACCAATTTGCCTTTTGCTTCTTTTGAACCGATCGCAACCACCACTTTCTTTACGGGTAACTCAACATCCACGAAAGGACCAGGCCCACTGTCTTCAAATTCGAATTTCCATTTCAGATGCAATTTTTGGTCGGCATAAGAAATCAATTCCAGAGCGTGGTTGCGTAGCCCTTGGTGAATCCCGTCGTAATAGTTTGAGCCGTCGTTGAATTCCCCTTTTGATTTGAACACTTTGCCAGAGCCGGCAATATCATGCAACCGCCCAACGGTCGTGACGATGATCGTGCTAAAAGACGGTTCTGGCATAGAAAATCTGGGCAGCGGGTCTTTGGTTGTCACGTCAATTGAAAACGATACCCCAGGATCACCAGCCGCGAGACCTACCCAGACAGAAGAATTTTCGAGGTCCACAGGAAAGAAACGTTCGTCGTTATAAAGGTAGTTGTCATCCAGCTTAAAATCACGTACTCCGTAATGATCAATCGAGATTCCTGCCGCGGTAAGTCGTTGGTAAGACGCAACGTTAATCTGGTCGACGAACAATGAAATCGATTCCAAGCTTTCAATCGTGACCAATGTGTCAACATAGTCGTCCAGCATTGCTTCGTCGGTCTGGCTATCAAAAGTCAAATGCCGGAGCTGTTTTAGCTGTCTAAGTGGCTCCAGACTTCCGCTCGTGCCACGCGTAACACCAACGTCAATGCTAGACACTCGTTGAAGATATTCATCTCCGAACACCATTCCGACGGGCCAATTCAGAATCTCAAAAGCTCGATCTGCAATTGCATTTTTTGAATACTCAACAGGCTCAGTTCTCTTGGAATAAGAAAATCCGTTTTCTATCAAGTCCGCCAAAGCCTTGGATTCGTTCTGATGCTGCCTGACAAACAATCCGTAGTACAACGCCGGGAACGTCATCAACGCAGTAATGATCAAGAGAGTTCTCGTTTTGAAACGAATCCGCATTTCACGTTTACCTGATTGAAACAGAGCCAAGCGTCTGCCAAAGCCAAATAATAGCCTAAAACATGCTACGAGTTTGGTCGATGCAATATTCTATGCTGAGCGGCCGCTTTTGAGTGCGCAGTCCGTCCGCGCAAGCCTGAACTATCCGCGCTATCGTATAAAGAAATCAAAGGCAGGCCTTAATCGCCACCTTCACAACAACCGTCTATTCTCATCCGGCTTTCAACTGCAGTGCATCCAACGGACTAAGAATCGATACCTCACGCGGCCTTGCCGTTCGCGTGTAAATCGCCGTAGTCTCAAGTCGAGCATGGCCAAGAAGTTTCTGAACGAAACGCACGTCGGTCCCGTTTTCAACAAGATGAGTTGCAAAGGCATGGCGTAGAGAATGCGGAGTCAACGGTTTCAAAATCTTCGCTTCCTGCCTGACATCGGAAACCATCCGTTCGATAGTGCGAACCGATAAATGTCCTCCCGAATCCTTACTACGAAAAACGTACCGCTCACCATAATCACTTTCAGGGCTCGGTTGGGCGTCTTTGGAAATACAGCCTTGATACAAATCCTGCAAATCTGAGCGACACGCCTGTGGCATCAGCACCAGCCGATCAACACCTCCTTTGCCTGAATCAATCCGTATCCTTGCCTCACGAAAATCAAGCTGCTTCCATTTCAGACTGGCAATTTCGCTGACACGAAAACCCGAAGCGTACATCAACTCAATCAACAGCCTGGATGTCTTTGTGGGCGCAGCTTGAATCAACCGAACCACTTCATCCCGATTTGGTACATACGGGAGTCTCTTACTTTTTCGAGGCGTCTGCAGACCAAGCGTAACACTCCGACCACAGAATTTGTCAAACGCAGTTCGAATCGCCGTCAGATACCCCGCCAGCGTCGAAGAAGAAACGCCGCTATCAACTAGCAGTTCAAGAAACTCTCGAACTGTTTCGATGGTTACCCGGCTGGGACGATGGCCAAACCAATCCAGAAAACAGTTCAGTCGACTCATGTATTGCTTTATTGAGCCTTTCCGATAACAGCGTATCTTCATCTCCCGCTTGACCGCCGCAAGAAACTCCTCAGCTGTCGGAAAGCCACGAATAATTGGATGCACGGTACTGTACCGATCCTCGACGGGCTGCCGAACTGCCCGTCTTCCCCTTGCCACAAAATACACCCGACCATCATTGTATGTGTTTGGTCTCGCCATTTTCCTGCTCCCTGTAAAAATGCGTTAGCAAAAAAATAGTGTACAAACAGCCACTTGGCAAGCACTTGTCAACGTGAGCAAGCTGGTTAAAATACAGGTGACGTAAATTCAGGTATTTACAAAAGCCTGTCGTAAATAAGTATGTTATCCGCTCCAAGATTTAGTGGCGTCCTCCCGAATACAATCGCATGCCACGTATCGTCTATTCTCGACACTACAACATTGGCTTCTACGGCCTCGAACGCCTTCACCCGTTTGACTCTCGTAAATACGGGCGTGCATGGCGATTGCTCCGCCACCACTTTGGCTCGACCCTCGCTCAGCTTCACGTTCAGCCCCGGCGCGGCGCCACTCGCGAAGAACTGACGCTCGTGCACTCCGACGAGTATCTTTCCCGGTTGCGTGACCCGAAATACGTTGCCGGTGCGATTGAGGTTCCACCAATCCGGCGTCTTCCGAGTTGGGCGATTGACTGGCACGTCCTTCGACCGATGCGGTGGGCCACGCGCGGTACTATTCTCGCCGCAACAAACGCGATCGAACACGGTTTCGCCGTTAATCTCAGTGGTGGATACCATCACGCCAAACCAAACCACGGCGAGGGTTTCTCTATTTACGCAGACATTGGCATCGCTGTCGCTGCGTTGCGCGACCAACAACTGATTGCTGACGATTCACGTATTGCATACATCGACACCGACGCACACCAAGGCAACGGTGTTTGCCATACCTTCATGTCGGACAACCGGGTTTTCATTTTTGACATCTTTAATTCTCGCATCTATCCGATGTTTGACGTCGATGCTCGCAAACGAGTGGACTGTGACGTTGGTATTACCAGTTCGATAACCGACACAGAGTATATGCAAGAACTCCATAGTCGACTTCCCGGATTCCTCGACTCGGTTGGGCGATCGCCAATTGGTTTGGCCATCTACAACGCGGGCACTGATGTTTTTTTCGGTGATCCACTTGGAGACCTCAACATCTCTGCGAAAACCATTCTTGAGCGTGACCTGTACGTTGTTGGTGAACTGCGTAAACGCCGCATCCCGACGATCATGCTTCTTAGCGGTGGATACACGAATCAGAGCTATCAACTTGTTGCTGATTCGGTGATCGGGCTAATCGAGATGGAAACCTCAATGGGCGGATAACATGGTTTTTACGCAGGGCCGCGGTTTCGATATTGGAGAGTCATTCGGTTTGTAATGTCGGTTGCTTCGGTGGCGTGTTTTGGATTTCCACGCCGCGGACACCGCCTTTTTGGCAACGCGGTTTCTTTTTGGTAAACTGCTTAGTGTTGCGACGCTTGTTGGCTTCGGTGAGAAGCGGTGTCGTAAAAACCTTCCGTTATCCGCTCCACGTGAATCAATCCGACGCAAAATTGCTTGTTGAAACGAACTGGCACGCTGGTGTCGAGCGTTACCTGAGGTGCGCCGCGTCTATTGACGACTCCCAAACCGAGGAATACCCGTGGGGGTTCGTCTTCGTGTTTTTACCATCACCTAAAGCAGACCCAATACCGTATCGCGCGCGCGTGTCGGTCGCTGTCTCCCACAATGGCCATGTGACAGTTGTTGGCAAGAAAGGGGTATGGGGTGCGTTGCGACACCTTGCCATTGCGCAGACGGAGGAGAACCTTACACCGCTTTCCAACCGCTAAGGCGGCGCGGTGGGCGGATAACATGGTTTTTACGCAGAGCCGCGGCTTCGTCGTTGGAGAATCATTTGGTTTGCCAAATCGTTCGCTTCGGTGATGCCTTTTAGTTTGCCACGCCGCGGACACCGCCTCTTTGGCAACGTTGGTACTTTTTGGTAAACTGTTGGGTGTTGCGACGCTTGTTGGCTTCGGTGAGAAGCGGTGTCGTAAAAACCTTCCGTTGTGGGCCACTAGCGTATGAAACTGTCGCGAACCGAATTGCGTGATCTTCAGGAACGCTGGGACGATGCCACACTCGACACCATCCGCGCGGCTTTGTGCAAATGGGCGTTCAAACGTCCGAACCAACGCGTCAAACTGGACGCAACACCGCTGGCTCCCCCAATCGCCATCGACGGTGATTCGTACGTTGACCTGCGTGGAATATCCCTCGACGCGCAGCTGAACTACTTTTCCGTTTCAAATGTTTGCTTTGATGCCGCAATGTTTGTGGGTTTTGGGCAATTCGGCGGTTATTCGACCTTCGACGACTGCTTATTTCGCCAGACCAAATTCAATACGAACCTTCACTCACAATTCACCCGTTGTTCATTCGCCGATTCCAATTTGCGTGACGCCAAACTTGGCGGCCCATTCATTGACGTTGACTTTACGTCCTGCAATCTAACTAACGTCGCGGCCGAACAATCCGTCTTCACCAACTGTGACTTCACCGCCAGCAATCTCAAATCCGCACATCTCACCAATTGCACGTTTACCGACTGCAAGTTCGGTGACAACTCCTTTGGTCGCGGGTCACTTGGTCGCTCAAAATTCGTGGGTGGTGCTCCAGATCGCAATAGTCTGGCCGATACGATAGTAGATGCCGTTTCGTGGTGACCGTGGCACACAACATGTTTTTTACGCAAGGCCGCGGCTTCGTCGTTGGAGCATCGTTTGGTTTGCCATGTTTGTTCGCTTCGATGACATGTTTTGACGTTGCCATGCCACGGACACCGCCTCTTGGGCAACGTGGTTTCTTTTTGGTAAACTGTTTGCCGTTGCGACGCTTGTTGGCTTCGATGAGAAGCGGTGTCGTAAAAACCTTCCGTTGTTGGTCACAGGTCTATCTTCATGGATGGCATTCCGGACACCTTTCCTATAATCCAAGACGACTATCACGCGAAGCACATAGGCAAACTCGAGGACGGTCGCCAGTTCTTCCTCACCACGCCTTTCGTCCCCGCATACGGTGACACCGACGGTGGCGAATACATTGATAGGTTTGAAACATAAAGTTTACAAAATTTAAAAAGGCTCTCCAATTGA
>CAYUWY010000058.1:0-20734 GCA_964448575.1 uncultured Pirellulaceae bacterium | reverse complement strand
ACGCCGCCAACGTTCATTCTGAGCCAGGATCAAACCCTTCAATTGTATGCTTGCTGTGATATTCCCAAGGAATTGCTTCCTTCTTCATAACACAGACGACTAACAGAGTTAGTAGCCAATAAAGTACCGGTTAATTAAAACCAGTTGTTTGACCGGGCCAAGTAGCTGGAATAAATGCTACTTAGCTTGGTTCACATGATCTTATGCTTTTAAAAAATTCAAAAAGAATTTAACAAGAGGTATCTACTAAATTGTCAAAGATCAATGGCCGCCACCAGGGCGAACCATGCCCGCAAAATCACACAAGTGCAATCAAGCGAACAAAAAACGAGCAGGGAGAATCCCCGCTCGTGTGGAGACTAATTCTAAGGTCTCATCGGCAACTGTCAACGGCAATCAAAAAGAAAAACCAAAACTTTTACCGACAATCCTAAGATCAATTTCTCGACCAAAGGTTCGCCTTAAATCTCCAACGAGCATCAAGTTGTTTAACAGTGTTAATCACCTTGATGGGCCAGAGTATTGTATATCTCGGCTTTCTTGCCAAGTGCCAATTGCGATATTTCCAAAGTTTATTTTTCAGCCGTTTCCAGCAGCCGATCTGATCCGTTTTCAAGGCAGAGTTTGCCAAGCTCTTACTACTGGTACCTGCGTCTGGAGCGAGACTTAGATTGACCGAAAACGCGGCTAAGATTGACAGAATATGCGGCGGTGCCTTCGCTCAACGTGAGATTTTTCATGTGTTTTAAGCATCAGCGGAGCGAGTTGGCTTAAAGAACCTCGCGTGAAGCGGAAGGTTTCGAAGGTGGAATGATGACCGCGTCAGAAACGGTTGCCAAATCAGATCAGTTTTCAGATCAGCAAGGCGTCGCAAAACTTCAGTCGCTTTCGCTTCTGTGAAAATAGGCCGGCGCACAAACGCTTCTTTCGCAAGAGGTTGAGATTTTTTGGCCGCCCCAGATGTACAGGAACCGTCGCTGCTTAGTTCGTTCAGTCTCTGAGCGAACGGCGACGCTAGTTGTCCAACCCTTCTGCAGCATCAAGCGAAAAATATTGCTTTTCAACTTTTTCCGTGACTGATTCAAACTGTTTTTCGTTACCTTCGAGAGGAACGGCTCTGAGAATCCTGATCCGATCAAGGCTGTGAATCGCGTTCAACGTCTCCTCGCCAACTGTGAGATTCCTTAAAGACAGCTCATTTAGCAGTTTCGAATTCCGAATGTTTACGAGCGAGTCCGTGTTCAAATCGGGATTTGGATTTTTGTGGTCAAGGTTCAACCTCTGAAGGCTTGGCAGATTCTCAACATGTAAGAAGCCAAGTGTATTGTCTTCGTCGCATCCTTTTCTAAATGATTCCAGGCCGGCAAGATTTCGCAGCGTAATTGAATTGACTTCGTTGTAGTCGTAAATCGAAACTGATTTGAGCAATGGCAGGTTTTCAAGATTCAAGGATTTGACGTCCGCATCAATATTCAGAAACTCAAGTTTCGACAAACCAGAAAGATTTAACTGGTCAATTGACCCCCGAAGTTTCAGCTTTTTAAGCTGAGATAGCCGTTGAATTGGATCCAGCTCGTGAGTTTCCGTTTTTACCCAATGGAAACTTAGCTCTTCAAGGTTTTTAAGTTTGCCAATTTGAGCGATGCCTTGCCCTTCAATAATTCCGTTCTCAATGTTTAAACGTTTCAGGTTTGGGAACAACGAAAGCACTTGCATCGATTCGTCGGAAAGCTTTTTCAAATTCAAAGTCAGCGACTCAAGACTGGGTACGGGGCCAATCAGTTCCAGTTCCTCCAGTGAGAGAGGTGTGCTCTCTCTAATCCTGAGATTTTTTAGTTTTGGAAACTGCCGAATTTTTTTGTGGAAGTGCCTGACATCGTAAAGCTCGAGCGTTTCAAGATTTTCGGAGTTAGAAATCTCAATCTGACCCGCATAGTGGATCGCAACATCTGCCAAATTTGGAAGATTTTCAAGCCTCACCAGATTCGATCGCTGTTTGCAATAATCACACTTACGGTAAGGCGTCTTTTTGGTTGCTTGGTGTGGGCAGCTGAGAAAAGAGACTTTAACAAAACTGAGTTCGGGCAAGTCAATTAGTTGAAACGATTCCAAACTCGGATATAGCCCAGTGTAGATCGTTCTGAGTTTGGGCAGATCATTGAGAACGGTTTCAAATCGCTCAGGCGAAGTCGCGTCAATCGGTTGTCGGACTGAATCGGCTGGCCAACTTGCGACCTCGAAATTCAAAAATTCCAAATGCTGACAACCGTTAAACAGATCAAGTCGAAGACCAGAAACAGTGTCATTCTCGAGGCTAAGGCTTTTCAGGTTTTCGATTTGGCTAAGTGTTTCTATGCCTTCATCTGAAATCTTGCTTTCGTTGAGTCGAAGCCTATCAAGTTTTGGGAATTGAGTCAGACCACGCAATCCGTCGTCGTCGATCTTGCAACCATCAAGGACCAGATCTGTTAGAGCAGGAAATCCATTGACTGCGGGAATTCCGTCGATTGCATTGTTGGTCAGGTCCAGCCATTCAAGCCGAGGGAGTTTAGCCAATTCAACAAACGATTTATTGGTGACAGATGACTCTGTTAAATCGATGTGTCGCAAGTGACGACAGAAAACGAGATTTGACAACTCTTCATCGCGAACGTCCGTTCGCACTCCGTCATATCAGCAACCGCAATCGGTTTCTTCAAGGTAGAAGTTTAACTCTGTAAGCTCTTTGTGGCCGTTGATTGTTTCGTAGTTGAGCATTGAAAGCTCGAACTCTTCATCATCCCGGATTCTTCTGGAGTTTCCATTGACCTTCGAAAGCCGGGATTCCATTGCAATGATTTCTTCGTAGGCGGCCGTGCGCTTTTCACCATATTGAAAAGTCACCGTCGCAATAGCAGCCGCTGCCATGCACATCATTATCCAGCGGACGGAATATTTCCGGCTGGGTTTTGCAACCAGTTCGTAAACAAACAAGCTGATCTCGAGAACTGCCCAAACACCAATCAGCAAAATGGCAGTTTTGAATGCAGTGAGCCCAAATCGGTAACTTAAGAATCCATACCGATCATCAAAGACGAGAGCAATCAAACAGGCAATTAGCAGGAGCAACACGCACTCAGCGCGAAGCAAGGTCGAAAAAATTGTTTTCACAAAAATCCTTCAAGCAATCCACGTTTGGTAATCTCGCGTGACATCCTCGCCGGCAATCTTTAGCAAGGCTCTCAGCTTAAACAGTATAACAATCCCTGTTCTCGGAATGCGGAGCCAGCTGGCTTTGACTCCGCCAGTTCCAAACGTCGGTCCAACTATAAAGTACTTCAAAACCCGTTTTCAAAGCGTGTAACCTTCGAAATATACCGTTTCAATGAAACCTACGGATTTTGAACTTCGTTTTATTCAATTACTTTCGTAACCATGTCGGAACCTACGGTCTTGCTGCCTTCGCGGATGACGAATCGCGATCCAGTTTCAATTGGCTTGTATATCGCAACACATTCTGGCCGTTGATTCAAAAAATTGATCGACGACTTATCTTCATTCCGCTTTCTGTGTGATAAAAATAGCTGCTGACCAAAATTGGAATCGCAAACAATAAACGACTTGGGAACCCGGTTTATGAGCATTCAAAAAACGACACGTGTATTTAAACGATATCTATTCGTCTGCCTGGCCTGCTTGGTGTTTGCCGTTCCAACTTTCGCCCAAACGGACGCCTTGGAATTGACTTGGGAAAACATCTTCACCAAAAACCAAGGCGCATCCCAGGCCGCGATCTCGCCGGACGGAAAAGTCGTCGCCGTGACCGCTCGGTCGGGCCGCCAAGCCGGTATCTTTCTAGTACCCGTCGACGGCAGTTCGCAGCCCGAGTTTTGGATCGCGGGTGGGTCGCCAATCTGGACGAGTGACGGAAAAGCAATTGTTTACTCGCGAGCCGGCGATTTCTGGAAAGTCGATGTGGGAGCCGGCCAGGATGATGCCGTGCGAATTACCAAAGGCCGTCAAGGCGGTCGGGCTGGCCGACTGTCTGCGGACGATAAGTCCTTGGCCTTCTACGCGGTTCGCAATGGATCACAAGACATTTGGACGGTGCCCGTCGATGGATCGGCGTCGCCAAAACAACTGACCAAAGATTCCATGGCTGCCGACGAACGACGATTCGCACCGGCATGGTCGCCCGATGGAAAACAGATCGCGTATTTTTGCAATCGCAGCAACTATTGGGAGGACGACATTTGGATCGTCGATGTTGAAACCGGCGAAGAGCAACAAATCTCCAAAGGCTTGATGGCCATGTCGACACCGGTTTGGTCACCTGACGGAAGCCAAATTGCATTGATGGCCAATTCCAAAAACGAATTCTGGTACGAAGACCTTTCGTACATCTATTTGCTGGATCCCAAGACGAAATCGGAAACGAATTTGCCAATGCAAATTAACGCCACAGACATGTTGCTGAACCATACGGTCAACTGGTCAAAGGACGGGTCGGAAATCTTTTTCCCTTATCAGGCTCGCTCCGAGACCGAACTGTGGCGAGTCCCCAGTCAAGGCGGAGTTGCCACTCGCGTCACAAATATGGGTGGCGCTTTCTTCTCGTACCACGCAACGCCCGACGCAACGGGCTTTGTTTTTGTACGCTCAACTTCCACTCGTGGTACTGATATCGATTACGTTTCATCCGCCGGTGGACGCACAAAACGACTAACGAATTTTGCAACCCAATGGAAAGGCCTGGTCGATCCGCCGGAGGTCAGTTATCGCAGCTACGACGGGCTATACATTCAAGCATTCATGTTCACGCCTCCAGGATTCGACGAATCAAAAACGTATCCTACGTTAGTCATGGTGCACGGTGGCGGCACAAACACGTATTACAAACGAGCCAGTTTGAACGAGCAGTACCTGGCTCAACAGGGTTATGTGGTTCTGGCAGTGAACTACCGAGGTGGGTCGGGTTTTGGACGGAAATTCCAGGACCTTAGTGTCAACGACTGGGGCAACGGGCAGGCCAAGGACGCGGCGGCCGCTGCTGTTTTCATTCGCAAACAACCGTGGTCGAATCAAAAGGTCGGCATCTACGGTTACAGCTACGGCGGCATCACTTCGATGGCTGCCATTACCCGAATTCCTGACGCGTTTGATGCCGCTGTGCCGATGGCGGGGATCTACGATTTTGGCGATGCCTACACCAACGCCGATCGCCTGGGAAAAATCTTCATCAAAACCGGGCACGGTGGATCGCCAGAAGATCGACCAGAAATTTACGCCATCAGCAACGCTCTGTCGCGAGTCAAAGACGTTAAGACTCCCTTGCTACTGATGCATGGTGAACGAGACGTCCGAGCGCCGTTTCGACAATACGAATTGGCTGTTGAGATTTTAAAGCGAGAAGGGAAAACGTTTGAGAGTAAATCGTACCCCGGCGAACCACACGGCTTTCGCAACCCTCGCAACCGAATTGATATGTACCAACGTTTGGAAGCCTGGTTCGACAAATATCTAAAGCAGTAGGATTTGCCCGACACCAAGGTGGCCGGCCAGTGAAACCAACCTCCAGCTTCAACGTTCAAAATAAGGTTGCCAAGCTTCCTTGTTTGGTGGTCGCGTCAGCAAGCTGATTGAAACAAACAGAACCAGACTGGCGATAAAGCCCGGCAACACTGGAAAGATGGTGGGATCGCCGTACGCTTTCCAAAGACCGGTCACGGCGGCCCCACCAATCATCGATGCGATTGCGCCTGCAGCGGTCGCTCGCTTCCAATAGATCCCGCCAACGACGGGGACAACGAAACTGGCTGCGATGATCGCCGTATATAGAACGACAATAAACTGAATCAGTTCGCCCTCTGAAAAACCAGCCAGGATCAGAAACACCGGGGCGATCCCAACCACCAGAATGCCCGCTCGGGCAACCCACAGACGACTGCGCTGTGATGCCTTTTGAAAAAACAAGTTTCGAAAAATGTCTTCGGACAATGCTGATCCGGCAACCAGCAACAACGAATCGACCGTCGACATTACGGCTGACATGACAGCGGCCAACATCAAAGTGCCGACAAGTGGTGGCAACATTTCTTTTGCCACTAACGGCATGGCCAAATCTCCGTTGGGCAGCAATGGAAACAAAGCCATCGCGGCCAGGCCCAACATAAAAACCAACAGGTTGATGCCAGTCACCAAAATGATCGTCAACAAGACGCCTCGCCTGATCGCCTTCATATCTTTCATCGCGTACAGACGGATGAGCTTTTCCGGTGTAGCGATTCCTCCAAGAAAAAAAGCCATTGCCATCGTGATCAGTAACGCAGTCGGCATGCCTCCCCATTGAAACGCAGTCGGTCGGACGGCTTGCACGATACTGTTCATGTCGCCCAGGCCGCCGAAATGGCTGATCGCTAACGGGACCGAAACCAGGACGCCTACCACCATAATGATCAGCTGCAGGAAATCGGTGTAGGCGATGGCCAGCATGCCTCCGAACAAAGTGTAGGCAATCAAAACGACCGTGAAGCACACCATCCCTACTTCCGGCGAGACTCCGAAAACAACGTTCGATACGATGCCGCCGGTAACTATTTGAGCTTGAATGTAAACTACGGTGGCGACAACGATGATTACACCGCCTAACCCTCGAACCGTCTTGCTGTCATAGCGGCGTTCAAGAAACGCCGGCAGAGTCAACTCTTTCACAGCAGTAAACCTGGGCGCCACGAAGGCGACCATGAACCAGTAAGCCAACGGGATGGTTATCAACACCCAGGTAAACGACCATCCAACGCTGTAGATAACGCCGACCGTTCCAATGAATGTGCCGGCGCTGGTGTGCGTCGCGGCCATCGTCGAACCGCCGATCAGCCAACCTAACTTGCCATCGGCAACCCAGTAATCGGACTCCGATCGAGTCGCGCGCATACTCAACAGGCCGATTAAAAAAATCGCCAGGAAGTAAATACAGAAAACCCAAAACTGGACGGTCATCGTTTAATTTGTCTATTCCTTGATCTGTCGATTGTCGCTGTTAGTCAAATTCTTTTGGCCGGCTTCAACCCACATCATCCAAACGAGGTAGGCGACGACGATTCCGCCGAGTATCAAAAACAAACCCCAGAAAACAAATTGGCTCATGTCCTGCTCGCAACTAAACGATCCATTTTCGAAACTTCCAACCAGCCAATCCGATGACGCACAGGCTGATTAAAACGCCGATGTCAATCAGAGTGCCCAAGCCGAATGAAGAATCGTCTTCATCAACAATCTTCAGCCGCAATACAGAGGGAATAGCCGACAATTGAAACTCGTGAATCAAATGCTGACCATCCGCTTGTTCGGCGGCTGGCACCGGCGTGCTTTGCGTTGGAAAGCTGTCAATCAGTTTCGTCCCAGTGGGCAAATTGACACGCGCGGTAAACATATCTGTCGTTGATTCTTCTGGTGTCCACGGAACGTAAATCACGGGAACTGACAACTTATCGTTCTGACAATCCACTTGATAGGTAACTGTGAATTCGGTTTCCTGAATGTCTGACGGCAGATCCAATTTCAATTCCGCTTGCCAGAGACCATGTTTATTTTGTGTCATATTGCAGGTCGTGGTCTGCTGGTCCCATGACAAAGTTACATTGTCAAACTGAACGCCCTGGAAAGGAACGGCATGCAAGGTGATGGTCTGATTCTGCAATCCATTTAGTTGCACTCGAATCGATTCCTGAACTCTGGCGCTGCGCAACGTTTCGTCAACTTGCACCTGAACGGATATCGCCAAAATACGAGGCTTCTCATCCTGAGCGCACAAAGTCCCGGTTAAGCCGCCAGCTAAACAAAAGACGACTAGTCCAATTTGAATTTGAAAAAGCAACTTGGTCGGATGCATGTGTTTCTGCAAATCTGTGTTGGTAACACTCGTCTTGTTGGCAATGTTGTATCGTTTAAGTCCAAACTTCACGGAGCAAACGCAACGTATTTTGACCCATAACTTTCGCCATATCAGTATCTGAGTACCCGTTTTTCACCAGCCAACGGACGATGTTGTATGAACCTTCGGTAGGGTTTTCCAAGCCATCGACGAACTCGACAGGATCAAACTCCATTCCCTCTTGCCCCGTTCCTTTGGATTCCTTCAAGGATAGTGCAGCCGAGTAGGCTTTGTGCAGTCCGGCATGATCGCCATACAGAGTGTCCGGCCCCAAGGTCACGTGGTCGATTCCAACCAAATCCTTGATGTATTCGAAGTGTTGCATGACGGCATCCAGATTGTGTTGGCGATGGTCGGCCGTCAGAGTCGTATGGGGTGCCGCTTCGATGCCAATCACGCCTCCCTTGTCGGCACAAGCTTTCAAAACATCGTCGGGTGCCAAACGATTACTGTTCCACAACGCCTTGGCCCCGATGTGGCTAAGGATGATCGGCTTGCTACTGTGTTCAATCGTGTCCAACGCCGTCTGATCACCCGTGTGCGAGCAATCGATCAGCAAACCGACCTTGTTCATTCGCTCGACCGCCTTTTGACCAAACTTGGTCAACCCGCCGTCGCGTGCTTCCTTCAGTCCAGACCCCAAGGCATTCGATTCACTGTAAGTAATACCCAGGGACCGTAATCCAAACCCAAACAGCAAATCAATCCGATCCAATTCATTTTCGATCATCATGGCACCTTCCATGACAGCCACCCACGCGACCTTACCGTTTTGATGAGCATCAATGATGTCGTCGACGGTCTTGCAATGGACGACGAAATCCTGGTGAGCGATATCGCAAAGACGCATTCCCAGATCGTGAATCACTTCGCTCCACTTCCAACCGCCCTTGGAGTGAATTTGGCAGACGCCGTTCATTAAGTTGTCGAACACGCAGTCCCAATGCGAATGAGCCAGCCCTTGAAAGCCGGTCGTCATCCGTCCCTCTTTGATGTAGGCCGGAGTCTGCATGATGTCTTTAGGAAAGACGCCCAAGTGTTCATGCACCGAGATCAAAATGTTGTCGGCGATAAATTTTTCGGCCTGTTGTTCTTGCTCGTCCGTCAGCGGCACCTTGGTCGAATTGACTCTATCGATTTCTGCCGCAAGTTCGAACAAGCGATAGTCGACGTCGGGCTGCAGGTACTGAAAAGAACGATAGCCTTTGTAGTTTTTAGTCGAACTCATAATTCCAATTTCAAATCACGACGTCTTTTGGCAACGAGTCCAGATTAGCGCACACTTTTCCCCGAGCGAAAGATGGGGAACAGGACTTTTTTGCAATTCCGTGCCTCGAATCACAGATGGAACGCCTAATTTGCAGCTGAAGCTTATCCGCCTGATTTTTCATCACGGTCTAGACGCTCGTCCGTTGGATTTTCCGGATGGCGTTCGACTTGGGTTGCCTTTTTCCAGAAAGAATCATCCAGCTCCGCCGAAAACGAACGTATCAACGCTTTCATCATTTTCACTTTGGCCGCCACGACCGCGTCTTTCTTGACTCGCTCGTCCATGATTTCCTGTCTGGTCATTAGATACGCGAAAATCTCAGCTTTATCTTCTTCTACACCCTGCGTCGAGTATTTGTTCATGAATCCAAGCTTGTCAAAGGTCACGCCTTGAGTGGGATCCCCTTGCACCGCCGCGCCGCCGTTGCCGTACGAAAATTCTTTTGGATTCAGAAGAGCCCATTGTTTGTCAACATAGACCTTCCCATCATCAACCCAGTCGATCTGGTGGAAGAATTCATGATGCACAATCGAGCGCAAATAGAATTTGTTGTACATCGCTCGCTCGGCGTCGAAATACATAATGCGAGAACGGAATCCGGGGATCGCCCCACGCAGCTGTTTATCCCAAGCCAGGTTTTTGCAAAGCACGATTTTGTCAACTTTGGCTTTATTCAATACGCCAGCCGGATAGAGATTGAATTCCTCAAGCAACAACGGAAGGTAGAGGTGCACTTTGTCGGAGTCAACGCCCGTCACTCCGCCTTTGAATTTGTGCCCCTGAATAACAATCTCAACAGAGTGCTTTTTTTCGAACTCGGAAATTTTCTCGCGAAGCTCAGTTGATATTTGATCCGCAGTTTCTTGTGAGGTGGCAACGGCTGGCATGCAAACAACAGTGGCCGTCGATAACAACCCGACAAACAAAACGAAAACCAGATTGCCAACTAACCAGTGGATCTTTTGCTTTTGCATTTCTTAAGCCCGAGAGTTCGTTATTAAGTTTCATATTTTATGTCATGCAAAAGGAGTGCACAAACAAAAAGCGTCGCCCTGAAACCGGATCAAGTTTTCGATAACGAAATGTGAGTCGGAATATCTTTTTGATTTGATTGAATCCACAACCAATTGAACCCGCATTCTGCACAAGTCACCTTTGTTGTAGATAAAATCTCTGAAGATTTTCCATCGCATCTATTCGGATTTCTTCACCAATACGAAAACTGCGTCTGTTTGGGGCTAAGTTACCGAAGCACGACCTCAACTAAAACCAAGCAATGTGGTAAGTCGCAGATTGCACAGCTATATTAACATTGAAATGTCTACGTTCACCAACCTGCTGTACCATATCATCTACAGCACGAAATATCGCAAGCCAACGATTCGTTCCGAATGGCAGGATGACCTGTACGGATACATCGGCGGCATCGTCCGCGACCAGAAAGGTGCCTTACTGAAAATCGGTGGCGTCGAGGACCACGTTCATATGTTAGCCAAGCTTAGTCCAACCATCGCGATCTCAGATGTATTGCGAAAGATCAAGTCGAACTCATCAAGGTGGATCAACGAACGCCCTGACGTTAATCGAAAATTCGAGTGGCAAAGCGGCTATGCAGCGTTCTCTGTTAGTGAATCGCAGATGCCTTCCGTTGCAGAGTACATAGCAAACCAAGCCGAACATCATCGAAAAAAGACGTTTGAAGAAGAGTTCCTCGCGATATTGAATAAACACAACATCGAGTTCGACATGCAGTATGTCTTCGAGCAGGAGGTCATCACATGATCGAAGCGCACCCAGCCACGAAGTGGTGAGAAGATGGAACCGTCGTGGTAGCCACGAAGTGGCGACATGCTGTAGCCATGGGCGTTAGCCCATGGAACCGGAGAGCACTCCGCGACGTTAGTCCCGAAGGGACGGCAGGAAATCCGAAGTGCCCAACTCATGTCGCCCCTTCGGGGCTTTGCAATCGTGTTAGCACACACATCCACGGGTTTGCACCCGTGGCTACAACATGCCGTCCCTTCGGGACTATCGTGCTCACGCCCGGTCGCACCGCTTGCGCCGAAGAGGTGGAAGCGACGGCGTCCCCCTCGCCGAAAAGATAGCGGGCTTGACACGTGAGTTAGCCACTCAATTTCACGAGTCCGGAAAATTACAGTCGTTAATCCGTGCTCGTCTGCAAAAGCAGGGCTGTGCTTTTTGCTGGAGGTCAGGGAAGGGCGCTCCCGTATCAAGAAGACCAAAATAAGCTGTTAGCCCAACAGCGCCGAGGATGGACAAGAAATTTGATGGAGAGGAGACAATGCTCGCATCTATAGGTGCGGTGAACCCGTGAGTCGGCGCCCAGCCACGAAGTGGCGACATGATGTAGCCATGGGCGTCAGCCCATGGAGCGAAATCTCCACCACGCCGTAAGTCCCGAAGGGACGACAGGAAACCCGACGCGTCGAATTCGGGGCTTTGCGGATATTTCAATCTTCCGATCCACGGGTTTGCACCCGTGGCTACAGCATGCCGTCCCTTCGGGGCTAACGTGCTCACTCTGGTACTAACGTGCTCACTCCGGGACTAACGTGCTCACGCCCGGTCGCGCCGAATGCATGCATCCCAAATTCCGAACCATAGGCGATACTGGGTAAATTCAAACGTTTCGCAACTTTGAAAGCAATCGCTTGATTTCTCACTAGTGATTGACGCTAATAAGTGATCACCTATCAAAAATCGCTTGGCTCCACGAGATTCCTTGCAAGGAAAGCATGAAAACCGACGACAACCCTTATCAAACGCCGCAAAAGGAGTCCGACGGCCAGTCAAAGGAACTTGCTGGCAAGGCAAAGGAATCTGACGGATTATTTCAAAACTTGAATCACGCGGTATTTTGGCCGCCGTTTTTGTTGTTGATGGGCGCGATCGTTCTCAATTTTGCTTCGCCAGACAAAATTGTTGATGGCGTGAAACAGGCCGGCGCTTTTTCAAAAAACGTTACGCTGGCAAACGACTGGATTCTGGGAAATTTTGGTTGGCTCTTTAGCCTCTGTGCTTTTCTCGCGGTGACGCTTTGTATTTTGATCTGTTTTTCTGGTTTTGCCAAAGTCCGAATTGGCGGACGCGACGCCAAGCCACTGATGAGCATGTGGAATTGGTTTTCGATCACCATCTGCACCACGATCGCGATCGGTATCCTGTTCTGGTCTACCGCAGAACCGATCAGCCATCTGGCCAATCCACCTGCGCGATTGGGTATCGAACCCTACTCACCTGATGCAGCGAAATTCGCACTCTCAACGATGTACCTTCACTGGTCCTTCACGCCGTACGCACTTTATTGTGTCGCGTCGCTAACGTTCGCTTTCTCGTACTACAACATGAAAAAGCCATTTTCGCTTGGCTCAACATTGACGCCACTCTTTGGCGATTGGGCGACCGGAAAAGGCGGCAACCTCATCAATGCAGTTTGTCTTTACGCATTGGTTGCGGGAATGGCGGCTGCACTTGGGTCGGGCATTTTGATGCTGGGAGGTGGAATGAATGAACTTTGGGATATCCCCAACAACAAGTGGGCTTGGGCTGTGATTGCGGGCACCATCGTTGCAACTTTTATTATTTCCAGTGCCACCGGCCTTATGAATGGCATTCGGATTCTTTCCGATATCAACACAAAATTGCTGCTGTTCCTTGCACTGGTGCCGCTCTTTTTTGGACCGACTTTGTTCTTGCTAACCCAAGGTGGTGAATCACTTTTGGATTACGTGATCCATTTTGTTCCACGAAATTTGTATTACCAATCTGATGGAGCGGGAGCGATTTCGATTCTTGCTCCCGATGATTGGGGTAAGGGCTGGACGGTTTTCTATTGGGCGGTGTGGCTGGCGTGGGCTCCGATCACTGCCTGTTTTCTTGGGCGAATTTCTTACGGACGAACCGTGCGGGAATTCATGCTGGTCAATTTCATCTTTCCATCGCTGTTTGCAATCGTGTGGATGACCATTTTTGGCGGGACAGCAATCCACCTACAAATGAGTGGGGCCGCCGACCTCAACGCGGTCTACACCAACCAAGGTGCTGAAGCAGTTTCCTATGCGATGTTCAAGCAATTCCCGCTCTCCACCATCTTGATTCTGTTGTATATGTTCATCGCATTCGTTTGTTTCGTAACTTCTTCCGACTCCAATATGTCTGCGATGGCAAGCATTTCCTCAACTGGAATTTCTCCGGAGAACCCGGAAGGCAACAAATGGCTCAAGATTATTTGGGGCGTTGCAGTGGGCACCGTTGCCTGGATCATGATCAGCTTCACCGGCGGGGTCGACGGCGTCAAAATGCTTTCCAACCTCGGTGGTTTTCCGGCTGCGTTTCTGGAGCTGTTTATCATCGCGGCTTTGATTCGAGTTGTGTTCTGCCACAAAGCGCTCAACTTGATCGACCAAGAGACGCAGCAATAGCGGGCTCTTTGTCCCTCTAATTGATTAAGACGGCTAAGACTGAACTCCATTTGAGCGAGTTCAGCGCGCGTGCCCCCTCTTTCTGGCGACAGGCATGAATCGGACGATCGGTACAACCGTGCCAATTGCTTCATCCTACCGAGGACTTCCCGAGATTGATGTTTGGAGTTTTTCGACTTTCCAAATTGCGCGAAAGTGTGACTTAGGTTTGTGAAACCCTTAATACTACGAGGATTCCCTTGCCCCACTCTCCTTCTTTAATACAGATTGCTGAAAACGTTCAACAGCGTTTTTCAATGCCGGACGAGTGCGCGCACACCAGCCTCATGGATTGGACTTCCAATACACTGCCGCCAGAGACCACCCACGTTTTCATTCGACCGCTGGACAATATTGATCCCAGAACCAAACGCGAGAATGAATTTAAACTTGGGCGTGTCGTTGCCGAGTATCAACTTGCCAAACTGGGACACGAAAATTCAACCGGCTCGATCGGCGTCAACGATGACCGCTCGCCAAAATGGCCAGCTGGATACACAGGCTCAATTTCTCACAGCAATCAATGGCTGTGGGTTTCGGTTTGCTATTCAAGATCAATTGGCTCCGTCGGAATCGACACCGAAATAATCGTTTCCGACCTGACGCGACGCCAAATTCAAAATGAAATCGCCCGCGAAGATGAATGGCGAATCGCTGAGCAATTAGGTCTGGATTCAGAAACGACTTTCACGCTTGTGTTCTCAGCCAAAGAAGCATTTTACAAGTGCCTCTATCCGCTTGACCAAAACTATTTCGGATTCAAAGACGCCGAAGTGACTGCCGTTTCGGATCAGCACATTCGAATCCGCAAAATTCAAAACGAAACAACTAATACCCACCAACTGCCTACCGAGCTGGACGTCATCTTTCACGTCCAAGGCAACAACGTTTTCACTGCAACTTGGGTTCGCCCGCAGGAGACCGCATGAACATCAAAGAATTTTACCGCCAACTAAACGACAAAACCAAGCGTGACTATCCGCAAGAGCCGCTTCATGTTTTGATCGCCAAGCAATGCGAATCGACTCCCGATGCGATCGCCGTTTTAAGCGGTGACAATACACAAACCTACGCGCAGCTTAATGAGAAAAGCGACCAGCTCGCCAACTACTTGAAATCACAAGGCATAGGAACCGGTGACTTGGTCGGGCTTTGCTCCAACCGCGATGTTGACACGCCCGCTTTGTTGATCGGCATCATGAAATCTGGAGCCGGCTATGTTCCGCTGGATCCCGACTACCCAGTCGACCGCTTGGTTTACATGGTTGAAAACTCTGAAGTCAAACACGTTATCGCTCACACCGATCAACTTCACCTGACTGACCAATTCAAAACGCCAACAACTATTGTCGATCGTGATTGGGCGAAAGTCGCAGCAACTCCTGCACAACAGCCAACGGAAACCGATCCTCGAGCCGATGTGGCTTATGTGATCTACACGTCTGGCTCGACCGGAAAACCTAAAGGTGTTCTTGTTCCGCACAACGCAGCCGTCAATATGCTTTACAGCATGTTGGAGTGGCCTGGATTTACCGCTAACGATAGAATTCTTGCAACCACGACTCTTTCGTTTGACATCAGCGTCGCGGAAATGTTTTTGCCATTGGTCGTCGGTGGTTCGGTCGCAGTCGTTGACCGCAAGACAGCCAAAGACACAATCGCACTCGTTGCGGCAATGGAAAAATTCAAAGTCACTTTCATGCAAGCCACTCCTGCGATGTGGCGAATGATCATGGAAGCCGATTTCCCCGGTCGCCCGGACATGAAATTTATCACCGCTGGCGAACCACTGCCACGTGACCTGATCCGCCCGATGCTTGATCGCTGCGGAGAGTTTTGGAACCTGTACGGCCCAACCGAGACCACCGTCTACTCAAGCGGAAATCAAGTCCTCACCGACGAAGGGCGAATCCTGATCGGTGTTCCCGTTGCCAACACGCAAGTTTATATCGTCAACGAAAATAACGAGCTTTGCCCACCCGAAACTGCGGGCGAGCTGTTAATTGCCGGTGACGGTATGACGTTTGGTTACCTCAAACGAGATGACCTCAACGCTGAAAAATTCGTAGACTTCAACGGAACCAAAGTCTATCGAACGGGCGACCTCGCAAAGATGACCGAGGACGGGCAGATCGATCACATGGGTCGAATCGACAACCAAATCAAATTCAACGGCCACCGAATCGAGCTAGGTGAAATCGACGCAGCGATGGCGATGCAGCCAAACGTCCGTCAAGCCGCAACGGTCTTGCGTGAAGATCGTCCCGGCGACAAACGCTTGGTCGGTTACTTGTTAGCCGCCGATCGCCAGCCGAACATCGCTGAGATCCGCGAAAACATTTCAAAAACACTTCCTGACTACATGGTGCCAAACATCATTGTTGTTGTGGATGAATTTAAGTACACGCCATCTGGAAAACTCGATCGCAAATCGTTTGCTCCACCTTCGACTGATCGACCAGACATCGGCATTGAATACGTCGCGCCGAAATCTGACGAAGAAAAACAACTGGCCGCGATCTGGGGCGATGTTCTTCAGCTTGATAAAGTCGGAACCAAAGACAACTTTTTCGATCTGGGTGGAAACTCAATTCGCGCTGTCAAAGTGGTCGCCCAAGTCAAAAGAGAAATGGGTGTCGCCGTCACAGGTGCTGAGTTCTTTGACAACCCAACGATCGAATCATTTCTCGGCATGACCGAAAAGAAAGCTGCTTTGATTGCCAAGCTCACAGGCAATCTTGGCGGTAATGTCGCTGGAAAGCACTCTAATAACGCCGACCGTGGCCTCGATGGTTACGCGATCGTCGGCATGGCGGCTCGCATGCCTGGTGCGGCTGACTTGAACGAGTACTGGGACAATTTGGTTAACGGCCGCGAGTCGATCAAATTCTTCACACCAGAAGAACTCGACGCCACACTCGACCCACGTGACACCAGCGATCCAAACTATGTTGCAGCTCGTGGCATCGTCGAACAGGCCGACCACTTTGACGCAAGGTTTTTTAAGACGCCGCCAAGAAACGCAGAGATGACTTGTCCGCAACAGCGTATCATGCTGGAGCTGGCTTGGACTGCACTCGAAGATGCCGGAATCATTCCTGACAAATCAGATGACACAATCGGAATCTGGGCTGGAACGTATTCGACCAGCTACTTCATCAAAAACATTTTGACGAATCCTGAGTTGGTTCGCCAAACGGGTGAATTCCAAGCCGGTGTCTACAACGAAAAAGACTACATCGCGACCCGCGTTGCGCATGCCTTGAACTTCACCGGCCCAGCCATCAACGTGAACACGGCTTGCTCGACATCGTTGGTTGCTTTGATCGAAGCCTGTAAAAGCCTCGACGTTCATCATTGCGATGTTGCGTTGGCGGGCGGTGCCTCAGTTTACTTCCCACAAAACAGTGGCCACCTACATCAAACTGGATCCATTTTTACACCCGATGGTCATTGCCGACCGTTCGACGCAAAAGGCGCCGGAACGTTGTTCAGTGATGGAGCGGGCGTTGTCGTGGTCAAACGATTGGCCGATGCAGTTGCCGCTGGCGATCGAATCTACGCCGTCGTCAAAGGTTTCGGGATCAACAACGATGGTGGCGAAAAAGCCAGTTTCAGTGCACCCAGCATTAACGGGCAAGCCGGCGCCGTTGCGATGGCTCAAGCGATGGCCAACGTTTCCGCCGATGCCATCAGCTATATCGAAGCCCACGGAACCGCGACGCCAATTGGTGATCCAATCGAAGTCCAAGCTTTGCGTACGGTCTTCGAAGCCCAGACAGATAAAAAACAATTCTGTGCAATCGGTTCAGTTAAATCAAACATTGGACACACCGTTGCTGCGGCTGGCGTTGCAGGATTGATCAAAGTCGCAATGTCGCTTCACGAAGAGCAAATTCCGGCGACGCTTCATTACGAAAATCCGAACCCACAAATCGACTTCGAAAACAGCCCTTTCTATGTTTGCGATTCGCTAAAAGATTGGAAGCGATCAGACGACCCGCGACTTGGTGGAGTCAGCTCGTTTGGCGTGGGTGGCACGAACGCTCATATTCTTTTGCAGGAAGCTCCGGTTCAATGCGGAATTGGGAATACGGAATGCGGAAGTGATGATGCAAACGCAGAAGGCAATGAGTTGCCGGTTGCGATCATTCCAGTGTCCGGCAAGACCGAAGAAGCCCTTTGTGCCAACGTAAATAAATTGGCGGAGTATTTAGAGTTTGCTCGCAAAAATTCCGCATTCCGCAATCCGCATTCCGCATTAAATGACGTCGCTTATACGTTGCAGACCGGACGCGATGAATTCGTTTGGCGTGCTGCGATTGTTTCTGAAACGATCAAGGACGCGGCTGATACTTTGACGGCTAAAAAAGCCCCTCGGTTCATGAAGCGAAAATCTTCAACGTCCGAGCGTGACGTCGTGTTCATGTTTCCGGGCCAAGGCTCACAGTACGTTCGCATGGGGCAGAACTTATACGAACACTCAACGATTTTCCAAGAGAACATCGACCGCTGTGCCGAGTATTTGGCACCGCTGCTTGGTCGTGACATTCGCGCAGTCCTGTTTCCAAAATCAGGTGACGAAGAAGCTTCTCAAGAAATTTTGAAGAACACTCAATTCACACAACCGGCTTTGTTCGCGATTGGATATTCACTCGCGCAAGTCTGGATGTCGTGGGGCGTTTCGCCAACAGCGTTAATGGGACACTCAATCGGAGAATTCGCCGCAGCCTGTACCGCTGGTGTTTTCTCGCTTGAAGACGGCCTCAAAATGATCGCCGAACGCGGGCGAGCCATGCAAGCCCTACCGGGTGGAAGCATGATGAGCGTCCGTTTGCCGGGAGCAGAAGTCGAACCAATGTTGTGGGGCGATATGGCAATCGGCTCGTACAACGGTCCAAGCCTTTGTGTTGTCGCCGGGCCTGAGGATCAAGTCGCCGAGCTCCAACAGAAACTCGAATCCAAAGACGTCGTCTGCCGACACCTGCACACGTCACACGCTTTCCATTCGCCGATGATGAGTGAAATTGTTGCTCCATTTGCAGAGTTCGTTTCCCAGTTCGAGCTTTCTAAACCAACGATTCCAATCCTTTCGACCGTGACTGGCGATTGGATGACTAACGAACAAGCCACTGACCCACAGTATTGGGCTGAGCATCTGAGAAAGCCCGTTCGCTTTTCAGAAGCCGTCACAAGAATCTGGAGCGATGACGATGCAGATTCATCGAATTCACCGCACACAGGTGACCCAACTCGAATCCTGATCGAGCTTGGTCCACGCCGAACGTTGGCGACGCTTTCGAAGCAGCACGCCAAAGATCCAAAGAATCAAATTTCGATTCCAACGCTTTCTAACACCGCCGAAGACAATGCCGAGTGGCACAGCATGATGAATGCCGTCGCTCAATTGTGGTTGGCCGGTGCAGAGGTTCAGTGGTGTCGAATTTCGACAGACGGAAAAACAAAGTCCGGTCAAACGATCACGTTGCCGACTTATGCGTTCCAGCGAAAACGATACTTCGTCGAACCTGGAACCAATTCGTCTACACCTGCCGCGACTGCGAACAGTTCGCAGACGCAAAACACAACCTGCCCTTCAACTATTCCAACAACTTCAACTTCAACAACTCAAGCGAACCCTGTGAACGCTGCGGCGCCAGCTGCCATCGTCACACCGCCGACTGTTACTCAAACGGAGACTCGAACTATGAGCCGCATTCCTAATATCGTAAACGCAATCAATGAAGTCTTTGAAAACACTTCTGGTTTTGAACTCGACGAGTTCGATGGCGATACAACGTTCTTTGAAATGGGACTTGATTCGCTCGTACTGACTCAGACAGCCACGGCTTTGAAAAAAGAGATGGGCTACGAAGTCACATTCCGACAATTGCTGGAAGAAACTCCAACAGTCGATTCGTTGGCTGCGTTTTTGGATTTGAATTTGCCTGCCGGAAAGTACGCTTCTGCTGCAGTTGAAGTCGCTGCTCCAGTTGAGGCCCCTGCCCCGGAAGCCGCGCCAGTCGCTGCGGCTCCAGTTGCTCCGGCGGCTGCAGTCCAACCTGCTCAACCCGCTCAAGTACAGGCACCGGTTCAAACTCAAGCTCCAGTACAACAGCCAGTTGCACCGCTTCAGCAGCCACAAGTTGCTCCTCAGGTTGCCGCACAGCCAGTTCAAATCCAAATGCCACTTGTTCAAGGCAACGCAGGAAATGTAACGACCGCAATCGTGCAAAACCAGCTTCAGTTGATGGCCGCACAGTTGCAGCTTCTTGGTGGCCAGCCAGCCATGCAAATGCAGCAGCCTGTCACTCAAGTTCCACAGAACTTCAGTCAGGCTCAGCCAGTAGAAACACCACAGCCAGTTGAGCCGCAAACACCGGCACCAGCGGAAGCAGCTTCATGTGTCGCCCCCGCGCCGCAGCCTACGGTTGATTCAACTGCCACGGCTACTCCAGCCGAATCGCCAGCTCCGTCAAACAACGAAGCGACAGAAGACAAAGCGAAAGCCAAACGATTTTCGACCGTAAAGCTGAACGACGGAACTCTGGACGAAAGACAACAAAAAGCCCTCGACGAAATCATTCGCATGAACAACGCGATGATGCCAAAGAGCAAGGCTTACGCACAAACGCATCGTAAGTACATGGCCGATCCCCGAACCGTTTCCGGGTTCCGACCGAACATGAAAGAAATGACTCACCCAATCGTGATTGAAAAATCAAAGGGTGTTCAGCTTTGGGATATCGACGGCAACGAATACATCGACTTCACCTGTGGATTCGGTTCAAACTTGCTAGGACATTCGCACCCGATCACGGTCGCCGCGATCAGTGAACAAGTTCAAAAAGACTATGCGATCGGCCCACAATCACCACTTGCTGGCGAAGTTGCCAAACTGTTTTGCGAGCTAACCAACAACGAAAGAATGGCTTTCTCCAACACTGGATCTGAAGCGGTTTTGGGTTGCACGCGGCTTGCTCGCAACGCGACTGGACGTGACTTGATCGTGATGTTCAATGGCGACTACCACGGAATTTTGGACGAAGTGATCGCTCGTGGAAGCAAGAA
>CAYUWY010000057.1:18237-20899 GCA_964448575.1 uncultured Pirellulaceae bacterium | reverse complement strand
TTCCTTTCCTGATTCCAAATCCAGCTGTAGGCAAAATCCATTGCCTTTGACACCACTGGCAAATCACTGTGACCAAACGAATTCGAGTCCTTGAACTCGTTGCCGTCCTTGTAACTCCTCGATACAACGACGTTGTACCAAGGCTTCCCTTTGTCACTGCGGTTTTCCCAAATGGTTGCCCGAATGCTTCCGAGCTGTATCTTCTTCACTGGTTGTTGTGCCATAGCACTCTCCAAATGGCCTGCACGCAGGCCGGTTATTAAAACAACTTTGGTTTCGAGCCTAGTAATCCGTAGGCAACAAAACCGTGGTCGCGATTCGGTTCGATTCGGTGATAATCCAGAACACCGTTTCGTTCCTGTTTCGATAAGTTGAAAGCAACCTCCCGTTCTGATTGAGAGCTTGGTCATTCAACGCCCAGTCATCCATCGAGACAGTTCCCCAGTCACCTTTCGAATGGCGAGCCAAAGCGTTCGCCACCTCAACAGGCGAAAGTGCCTGCATTGCGGCGGCAGTTATTGCCACGCTACCGATCGGGAAAAGGTCATTGCCAACAGGGATGACTATTTTCGTGTTTTCCATTTTCATTTTTCTCTGATATAGCTAGAGCAAGTTACGTGAGGGATGCTCAAGCCGTTAATCACTTCCCTCGTTGAACGTTTGCAATGCAACTGCTCAGCGAGAAGCGCGGCGAGAAAGAAAATGAAAGAGGGGGCTTCGATTGAAGCCCCTTCTAGTGGTTTAAAAAATCACCCGACAAAAAGTGGGTAAAAGGAATCCCAAAATTAGAAAAGGAAGAAGTTGTTCGCACTTTTTCTTGACCTTTCTAAATTTTGGTTCAAACCGTGAAACCTTCACAAAACCAAAGGAAAGTTGTTTAGGTGTTTTCATATTGCCTCCATGTTGAATGAATAAACCGATTTCCAATGTCCATCTTGAACTTAACTTCGCCTTGATGGTTAGGCGGAACGGGAAACGAAAGCTGACGCGTGTGGCGTCAGCTTTTTGCTTCCTAAAAAAAGCACCGATGTGTTTCGAGGGTTCGAACGATCACAAAAGTGCAAATACCGACAAAGCCGATGAAGGCTAAGAACAGCGTCGTCGAGGAAAATTCCGTCCGCTCCTTTTTAGGTGCGGCCTCGATACGCATGACGTTCTGCCCCTTCTGATTCTTGATCGTGTTGATGAACACAACCGGAGGGAGGGCATCACCTTCGAGAAAAAACGCTTCATCACCGTCTTGATGAACTTCAATACGGTGAATACGCCGATTAAGACTGTTCTCTCCAGCGGCTACGATGACCTGAGAAAACACTTCACTTCCACGAACTATTGCCATGGGACTCTCCTTGATGATTGCCGCATCCCCAAACACGTTGGTGCAATGCGGCTGGGTTAACACCGAAGACTCAACCACGGTTGACTCTGCGCTATATTCCCAGCTCAAAAGAAGAGAGTGAAAAACGAGGAATCCACGGACTCCTCGCTGACTTTCAAAAACAGCACGCTGTTTCAGCAGTCGATCTTTTGCCAGCAACGCAAGTCACTAGCGGCGATTGAAATCACGATTTCTTACGCCAGCCGTTTTTAGTTCGTTTCCGGGCCAATGGAAGAATCGGGTTTATTGGTGCGAGTATTTCGCGTGTATTATTACCGCTGAAAAATGTCAGACCAGTTTCCAGCATTGTCGAAATCAATTTTCATTGCGTACAAAACTGCAAACACGAAAACGAACCTTGAAAGATTCTTTGCGGCACTGATCGCAATCACCATCGCGGGAGACGGACGGAAAGTTTTGTTTAAGAAACTCGATGCTACGAATCCCTCTACAATGCCAATCCAAGCGATGGTGGCGATCAAGATTGCAACTGAAATCATTTGTGTCTCGCTTCCGTATTTTCGACACGCGTATTCTTACGGGGCACCAGCGCAACTGCGATTGTGTTCATGTGCATTTTGATGCACTTACGAATCATTGATCTGAATTCTCGGCCGTATTGGTACCGAAAACCCCCTCTGCAAGGTCACGTAGGACCTTTGATGTATCTTCGGTTTCAGATGGTAATGACGCAGAAGCGTCTCGAATCGTCGTTTCTGCATCTGGCTCTGGCCAATACGGAGGCGGCTTAATTGATTCAATTTCGTCGCTTGGTGGCCATCGCGCTTTCAAATTGTTTTCGTATTGCTCTTGAGTGATTGGATAGTCCACACGAATCGGGAAAGCACCATTGTATTGAGCAAGTCCTCGCTTCCGGGTAACCGCAATGATGCAGCCGTTTGGCGATGCACTTGAGTCCTGAATTTCATTTTTCGTTAAACGCGGCCCAACTTTCATTCGAACTTGCGCTTCTGCAGGGTTTCCGTCGTACATCAATGCGTATTTCATTGTTGCGTTGCCACCCGAAACATCGTCAACAAATTGTTTCCACGAAGCGTCCACGTATCCAACTTCACCTGACATGCGTTCAATATTGTCCATGGACTGAGTATCGTTCGCTGAATAGATCAACTTCACTGCTGTGCAGTTATCAATCACAGGACGCAAGTCTGTCGCTCCATCGAGTTTCAGCTGATCACGCGTTTGATGGGCAAAAACAAATGAGACGCCCATCGACCTCGCCTGCTCGACAGCGGTGCCAATGTTCTTGGCCGCAACGTTCTG
>CAYUWY010000057.1:0-18137 GCA_964448575.1 uncultured Pirellulaceae bacterium | reverse complement strand
GCAGGGTGTTGGAGCTGTGGGAATTCCGCCAGCGTCTCCATCAGTAATTGAACATGTTTGGCTGATTCATGCTTCTTACCTGAGGCGGCAATCACCTCATCAAGCTTTTCGAGAAATGAGCGGAGCGTAACCTTGCCCGGTTTGTTGCCCACTCCATGTTTCAACGTGTCAGCCAACGCGGACTTGCTCGCTTGAGTAAACCATGATCGACCATAGTCAGATCCATGGAACAGGTTGAAGGACAGGAGCATGAATCCAACGATTTCCGAAAGCGTAAACTTCTCAATCGCCTTCTGACCCAATGGATTGAACAGATATGTCGATTTGCCCGCGGCAGTTGTGAACCATTTGAATTTTCGGTTCTCCTCGTCACTCCATCTTTTTATGGACTGAAACAACGAGTTGTCCCCCTTACCGTCAATGACGATCACCGGTCCTTCATTTCGCTTAATGAATTGAGCTGCCAATGTCGAAATTCCCAAGCCGGTTTTTCCGGATCCAGATCCACCAAGAATGTGAACGTGCTCTCGAAGCAAGCTGTTGGGCACCAAGATTGGGAAACCCATCTCTTTATGAAAACCAAGCCATGCACATTCTGCTTCGTCAGGATTTCCACTGTTGATGAGACGGTTGGTGTAGCCGTCGAACTCGGACCACCCTTCGTTGCCTAAACAGGCTTCCTTGCCCTCGCACAATTCTTCAAACATCCGAAGCGTTGGCCCAATGGCAATCATCGCAAATGCAAACAGCAACACAGGAGCCAATACAAAGACAACCACGAATTGAATTGCTGTATTGATCACCATCCCTGCCGCACTGCCAACGAATCCAAAACTGACTAAAGCCAGTGGAAACCAGAATGCATTTACTGCAAAGCTGAGCGCCAGAACTGTCGCGAATAAAAGATTTCCTCGGTAGATGTAGGATCTCTCGAACTGAATTGTTGCTGGCGCTTTCTTGATTGGTTTCAGAACACAAAAAAGCGAAAACGCATTGGATACGGTTGTAACCAAACGATCGTCTTTGCGGCGCATCCATATAGCCGCGATTCCAGTGAATAGAGCAACCAAGACGAGCGAAGCTTGTCCCGTCAGTATTTCAGGAGCAATCAAGTTCGCTGCGAATACACCAAGAAAACAAATTGAAAATGTGCCGACAAGCCATATTGGATAAAACGATATCTGCTTGAGTCGGATTACAACGGTCTCTTCCGATCCTTGTCGACCTTCCGTTGAGATTGAGGCGGTTCTGAATAAACCGCGCCCAAACCTTTCTCGCCAAACTGCCCGCAACGACTCCATGGTTTTCAAATCCATGCGAGGGCTCGCTGTTACCCAATGAACGTAATGGCCGGCAATTGCGTCAACTGTAAAAAGAACTGTTGGAACAATTGCGAACAGAAACACCGTCCCGTAGAAGTCGCCACGTCGTTCGCCAAGAAACAGAATCCCGAGGTTTGAAACCAGCAATAAACAAACCAACGCGAAATAGACTCCGCGTCCATTCTTATAGCCGCGATAGTAGTTTCCCAAAACAATCGGGACAACTGCGGCACAACCGAGCAGGAAAAGCGACTCGGTATTGTCAAACAGGAACGGACACAGTGCGTTGATGACTGAGATCGTTACCAACGCGATGGCAGAACAGACGGACGCCACCGTCAAGAAATGTTTCGTTCGTTTTAGTTCAGCTTTCTCATCGCGCAAGGGACGAAAATTCATGTCGTACTTGGCGTATGGAAGTTGACTCCAATCAACATCATCTGTGCCTTTTTCTCTTGCAGGATATTCGCTTAGGCGGATCACAGACGATTCAACTTCATTTTAATGGACGCAGATTAGCCAAGCCCGGAACGTAGGCGACCTTCATTTTAATTGGAGGAATGGCGTTTGCGCTCAAGCCCTTTGCTGAAATATCCCTGTGGAGTTGGCGAATTACTTCCCGTTGTAGGGACATTTCAAGTTCCTGCTGTTTTGATTCGGTTCCGGTCAAGATCGTGATCTCAAATCGCCCCGCCTTCATGACGTCTTGGAACCAGCCCCTTCGAATAAAGTTTCGAGAGTGCTTTACAGCTCGATCAACGATTCGTCTGATTTTTGAGTTGAAATCGCAAAGAACAAAACCAGTCGAAACTTCTGGTTCATCCTTTGAAACGGTTGAATCTTGGCTGATGTAGAAATCAATGCGTGGAAGACGATAGTTCGCGGTATCCATAAAGTTCGCCAAAAAATCGAATTCGCATTTCGCTCGTTGGATGCTTTCTGGTTCGTGACAGATAAAGTAGAGCATTGCGTAACTGGCACGCAGCGTATTTAAGCTAAACGGTTTGTCGTGAGTCTCAACACCAATCGCTCGACCACCTTTCGGTGTCAACCGCATGAACTTTTGCCGTTGGCCGGGAAACTTATGCAACGAAACAAGCCCGGCTTCTCTATTCGTAAGTCGTCGCATCGTTGACTTAACCGCGGCCAATTTCTTGTCTTCGAAAAACTCACCGTGAAGAATTTCGTAAGTGGTCACTCGAAACAACGCGATGTGTTCTAGGATTAGTTTGTCACGTTTTGTGATTCGAAGTGGATGATTCATGATTACCAAATTTCGTACGGGGTATTTCTTGATTGCCAATAGCAATGAAACTTCAACAGGTATTTGCGGCTGTAGTCGCGGCCCGCGAATTCAATTGCTTTAGTGATTCCGGAGTCGGCGACGATTGCCGCGTCAGGAATCTTTTGGATGTGCAGGTGGCGGTATCGCCGTCGCAGCATGTCTTCACTTGTCCATGCAGCGAGTTCCGGCGAACGGTCAATGCGCTTCGCCACGAAGATTGCGGCAGTGCCTAGGTCATGCATAAGTTGATTGGGCTGCCTCAAGCTTCCGCCAATGCCACCAAACATTCGCTCAGCCATTTCGGTGGCGACAAATATTTGATGGCATTGCGTTTTGGCATTTTGGTATCGAGACTTGGCTATCCAAGCGAGTTTGCCAAAGTCCGGGGTTGGGGTTTGATACGGAGTCCATGAAACCAAAGGCTGACTCACGTGAAGAGCCTTTGTTTCAAATTGGAATTCGGCAATCAAATCGCGTCGAAGCAACGCTCGCAGGTTGTTACGAACGTTGCTTTGTGGCTCAAAGCCAATTGCCAATTGCTTTATTTGGCACTCAGCAAGAATGCGAATACGACGCACCAAAGAATCAACAACCAATTCAGCCAATGGTTGAAGCTTCATGATTCTGAATCAGAATCCGAATTTGGATTCGCTTCGATTGCTTCATCTGAGGCGGATTTAGATTCAGGCTTGGCATTCTTTGGAGGTCTGCCTCGCTTTTTCTTTTCAGGTTTGGCCGTAGCGATGTTTTTCGTCTTCGGCTTGGCAGTCGGAGGCGTTGCGGCCTCTGGTTGAAAAGACTCCACAATACGAGCCGATCGCTCCCCCGGAGTCCCATTGGCAAGGCTCTCCACGTTCTGACGCAGCATCTTTGCCAAGACCAGATTGCCCTCGGCCTCGTACTTTCGAGCTTCGGCCTCGAGACCATTTAAGGCTTCCGCCTGATTCTTCAACGTTTCAGCTTCGACTTTCGCGATTACCACGCTGCCGATTAGTGTCACGACGTTCGAGACGATCTTCTCTGTTACCCATGAAATAGGATTCATTTCGCATTCCTTTCTGTTGGCTTCGAATGAACGACCAGAAGATAGATCTCGCCTCGCGTATTACCGAGTGGAAGAAGATGCACTTTCATGCACTTTGGAATTAGGAGACCGGCTGAATATCTTTCAAATACGAAAGCTCGTAATTACGATGGAGCGAAACGAAATGAAAGGTAAGCAATGAGCAACATGGTCTTTATCAATTGGAGTGCAGTCGAGCTCCAGCTGGGGAGAGTGATCGATCAGGCGGAGCTTGTTGCGAAATCAGGACTAAATGCACGGACAGTTGCCAAGTCATTAAATAAAGGCGAGAGCCTTCGAAGAAAGAAGGCTGATATTCTTTTGAGGTCGATTGGGATTAAGAACCCAGCCGACTTTTTAGGAACTGACAAAAATTGGGAATCCAAGGCAACAAGCTTGGCTGGTTCATTTCTGGCCGACTGGAAAATAGGCGACGAAGAAGTCGCGGTCGAGAAGATACGAGATTTAAGTTATCGAGTCGTAAAAGCAACGCACAGCGAAACGGGTCGCGTTGGCCGAGCAAAAATCTTTCACCTGAAGAAGTATGACGATGAAACGTTGGAATTCGTAAAGAAAGAACTTCGCCGCAATCCAGAAATATGTGCGCTAATTGAACGCGACGGACGATTCCCTTTGCTCTACGACTGTGGCCCCGTGTCGGACGATCGGTATTGGTCGATTGAACGCTGGGAAGATGCGAAATCACTGCGGTCGCTCGTCAAATCTGGCGAACTGGATAAATCCAAGATCCCATGGATTGCGAATGAGTTGGCGAAAGCGCTCCACACGTTGAACGAAGTCGGTGTCGTTTATCGTTGCCTCACACCAAAAAATGTTTGTCTCAGAAATGACGGAAGTTTGTTTGTCCGTGATTTTGAATTATCGACATTTGCTGGCCTCACTAAGTCTCGCGACTTGGACGAAGACCGAATTGTTTTTTATTCACCTGAGTATGAATCTCCAGACGTCGATTTTCGAGCCGACATGTACAGCTGGGCTCAAATAGTGATCTTTTGTTTGACTGGCCGACAACCACCATCAAATTGCGACCGCAAGTTTCTCGCCACGCTGGAAATTTCCGACAAGAATACATTTGCCGCTCTGGAATCCTGTTGCGACAGGAACCCGAATTTCCGTAGTCTCGCCACGAAGTCGTCGGACGGAAAAAGCAATTTCGCCGACTTGATCGCCCAAACATCTGGCTGGGAGGCTAAGTCGAATGTCTGATGAGCTAAAGCCGGAGGTAATTGGCGTTCATACACTGAGTGAATTCGTTTTCTGCCCTCGGGCAGGTGTCATTTCTCATGAACAACAAAAAGACGATCGTGGCGTTGGAGATAATTTCGCTGACCTGAGCTACATGCCCAATTACGAGATGGACGCGATCGGTCCAAAAATTCGAAAGCTAAGAAATAGAATTGAAAAATGCCTCATTGGATTGTTCGCTGGAATTATCTTTACTTGGGCGACTTACATGCTTTTGAAACCGTTCCTCGGTTTTCTTTGTCTTTTGGTTCTGTTGCCAGTTGGCTCAATTGCTTGCTACCGCATGTTTCAAGACTGGCAAACCATTCAGAAATTAAACGAGGAGCTGGCTGCCTATAAAACGGCATCAGAAAAGCTGCCAGACTTGGATTCTCCGATGTCGGAGATTTTGTCTTGGCCATCTTTATTAAAATCATGCGATGTCGAACGTTGCCACGACATGATGATTGACGAAGAAATTGGGATAGCGGGAAGCCCTTGGAAACTTCTCAGACGTGGGCAAGTTTGTATGCCAGTGTTCATTTGCAAGCAGCCCAAGCCGCACACCGAACCAGCAAACAATCCTTTGCACAGTATTTATGCTCAGCATTTCGTTCGCATGCGGGCCTACTGTCATTTAATTGAAAAATGTACTGGAGCGAGATCGCTCTGCGGCATTGTTGTCTTCTCTGGGACGTTTACGGCGGTGGCACTCAAATTCGCTAATAGCAATGATGCAGATCGCCAGTTTGAATTGGCACTCCTATCAGCGCAAGAAACGCTGAAAGAATACGCTGCTCAAGATGATGTGAACGCCCCCGCAAAAAGCTTGTGCAAAAATTGTCACTTGGGGAATCCAAGGCGATATCGACATTCGGGCCGAACGATTCTTAAAAAGGGTGCAACCAAAAGAGCCCGCTTGAATGTAATTGGAGAAGGCAAGAGTCGAAAATCGCTGCATTCCACCTGTGGCGATTTCTTTGATTGGATCCCGCCCAACGAACGTGCAAGGGAATTGGGGATTGAGACTTCGTAGCCTCTATCAAACCAAGTCAGCTAGTCTTCGCCACGCCCGAACAGACTTTTAATCAACGATGACACTATCCCAGTTTTTAATTCGGGAGCCAATTCAGGACGATTCGAATAGTCGCGAAGATTGTTGGCCGATTCTTGCCATTCATTAATTGTGGCGAATCGACTTTCTGGTTTTAACGAAGCGGCCCTCGAAACGTGTTCGTCAACTGCTTGCCAAACGCGACTCGGCAGGTCACTAATTTCAGTGGCATTTTCACTTGGCGGTTTGATCAGCGAATTTCTACATCGCGGTTCTGTTTTCTCGACAACATTAAATGGCATCTTCCGCGTCAACATTTCATAGAAAACAGACGCGGCGCTAAACTGCTCGCAAAGCCGAGTCGCGGGTTTTCCGGCCAATTGTGAAGGTGACTGGTATATCGCGCGACCGCCATCGCCTTTGTCTTTGTTTTGCGAATCGGTAAATCGAAAACTCGACCCAAAATCAATGAGCACGAGACGTGTGCCTTGGGGAGAGACTATCAGGTTTTCTGGTGCAATGTCGCCGTGGATAATACCCGTCGTGCGATAGAGATTGCACAACTGCCGAACCAGCTGGCTATACAGTCGAATTGCTTGGTATGCAGTAAGCCTTTTTTCCATGCGAAGGTTGTGACGAAGCGATTTGCCTCGAATGTGCTCCATGACAACAAATAGCTCGTTCCCGGATTTGCCGATCGAGGTGATTCCCGCAAAAGGGAGGTGACTGCCTTGAATTCGATCCAAATGATTGATGCGGCGCCAGTTGTCTTTGCTGTTCTTCAAGCAGTGAATTACTTTTTCTTTATGCCGGTGCTTGCCAAGTACTTGCAGCACATGCTCACGGGATCGTTCTCCGTTTCCATAATGGCCAACAACAAGATAGTCCTCGCCCCGAATACGTCGATCGCCCAAGACTTTGAACGTCTGACGATTGAAGCGGACTGTACGTGGCTCTGTGGGCATAAATAGGGCGTCCAGACATAGATGGCGCGCATTAAGGGGTAGCGTTCTTCTTACCGTACACCCTTCAAACAATACCTGACCATTCTACTCGGAAAACATCGAGGAAAACGATTTCGTCTATGGCATGCGAGATGGCGCGCGTCCTACCAGCATGTGTGCCACTTTTGGTGAAAAACCACAGTGCCCCAATTACAATAGTGACCCGTGCTCGACTCACAGTCACGACAAAAAACGCAAGATATAGACATCAAAATGAGCGACGATCCTACTGACTTCAACGACCTCTATGGTGAGCCCTCCAATCGAGGCTCTGCATCCGTCTCAAACGAGGACGGGAAACCAAATCCGGCAACCACGCGAATTGTCGGCGTTCTTGGCCTCATCGCCTTGGGGCTTGCCTTCTACACCATTACTGGTGGATTCAAGAGCTCGCCTCAGGAAACGACAGACAACTCCCAACAGCAATTGGCATCAAATAAAAGCAGCGTCGCGAAATCCAACAACATCGTCGCCGACAAGATCGAAGAAGTAACGGGAATGAATGTCTCGGGTATTTCCGACATGACCAATATTGATTGGGGATCTGAAGAAGAAAAAGCGGTCAACAAAGCGGCGGTCTTGGCGTTGTTGGAGAAAATGAAAGAACTCGAGACTGCCAGACTAAAAATGCAGGAAGTGGGTGCCGGAGTCATGAGTCGGCTGGAAGGAATGAAATCGTCGGAAACAGGATCCAAAATCGCTGCCGATAAATCATCCGTTGCTCAATATGTCGTACTATTGGCTGAAGCAGAAAATGCAATGAAAGAGGATGTCGAAGTGACCGTTTTTCTTTCGGAGATCAATTCGCTGTTAAAAAAGTGGGAAGCTGCCGGAGATTGGAAATACGAACCTCAGCCATTCGTGCTTGAACGGCTCGATTTATTCTTACAACGGACCGATGATCGGCAAAAAGAATTTAATGTGTTGGACGATGCGATCGTCGGCTTGGTTGTGACGACCAAAGACAATCAACCCGGGACTCTATTGGCGAGTGCGATTTCTGAGCGAGCTACCGAGGGACAAGAAAGCATTGCCAAACGTCTGGCCAGAGTTGCAGAAGAGAGTCGAGAATCTGCAATTCGGAAAATGGAAGACGAAGTTCGTGAGTCGGAATCAGCACTTGCAGAGTCATTGGCAAAACTGGACACAACTGCTGTTCTTGCCCGGGCCCACGAAAACAACAAGAAAGTCGCGAACTTACTGCGAGCCATTGAAGAGGATAAGCAAGCTGTTGCACTAGCTGAAAAAAAACGCTTGCAGGAACAGCAATACATTGCGGATCAAGCTGCAATTCAGGTTTATCTTGTGCCATTTATTTCCCAAGGACGTGAACTTCGCGGTGATCTAGGTGGAACCGGTCCAATGTCCTACGGAGTAATTGTGTCCAGCGGCGGCTTGGATGACTCAAATCAGGGATTGAGGAAATTGGAGGAGATCGCCAAATACAGAAACGACCGTGCTAAAGGTGGACTGCCCGGTGGCGATAATCCGCGAGGAGTCCAGAATTTCTTGCTTCGCGCTCAAGCTCTGTTAAAAAAGCACGGAGAGTATATGGTCGAAAAAGGAATCTTGGCCAAGTAGTTGTTTCAGCGACTTGCCATCGCAGAACGAAGCCAAGCTTCGTCAAAATTGGAGAATCGAACCGGCGTCGAAATTCTACATTGACCGAGTCCGAAATCGCTAACTGCGACTCTGGAATTCATCATGAATTTTCGAATCGTGCCCACTGCCCAATGGCTGAATTGCTTTTTCTGAGTCAGCACAATTCGCGATGCCAGTTCTGGATGGGGAATTAAGGGCGTCCAACCTGTACCTCGAGATATCTCTATGATCTTCGATCGGCAAGCATTGAACTCACTTTGTTTATTTTGCGTCGCCAACGAATCAGAAAGTGCTCCACTCGCAGCAAAGAGCGGCTGAAGGTTTACCGTTTCGCTGGCCATTCCCTCTGATTCAGTGAAACGTAAAAGTGGATCACTCAGGCAGTCAGCTGCCAACTGGCGTGTAATTGTGGATCGAATAAAACCACGACTCCCTTGCTTTGAGAAAAAGCCGACACCCATCGGCTCAAATGCACGCAACCATTTATGGGTTCCGGCGATTGTAAAATCAACAGCCTGAGCAACGTCTTGTAAATCAATGTGATTGAGTGCTTGGGCGGCATCCAAGATCGAAAAACGAACTCGTGCACTTTCACGCAGTTCATCCAGCAGCATTTTTATTGAAAGCTTTACGCCCCGATTGCACACCGCCGGCAAAAACAAACCATCGCATCCATTTTGTACGTAGGCATTTTTCAAGCAGTCGACCAAATCAGTGGCCGTTGCCAATTCGTCAAAAACAAGCTGTTTGATTGGCACACAAGTAATCTTGCAGGTATCGTTTGGAATTGAAGAAGACAAGATGTCCAAATAGGGTTGCCAATTTAGGTCGGTAACCAATACGTTTCGGCAGCGAGAAAAAAGCATCTTGGCAGCAATCGCCATCAAGCTGGCCGTTCGAGAAGCAAAGACCGTTTCGCCAACATCGCGTCCGAATACGAATTGCCGAAACTCAGCCCGAAGACTCTCGATGCCCTTCCAACTGCTCAAGCCCAAAAAATCACCCGGATTTCTGAGCTGTTCGTGTCCCCCGAAAAGCAGGTCATCGAAGTACGTGGAGGCTCCGTAAGCCTGACTAAATCGCATGACATCTGTGAGGGCTTGCCTTGCACCAACCGAAATCTGGCCAAGACGAGCCGTATCTAGATATAGAACTCCATCCAAGTTTCCCTCGCTCAGTATGCTCGCACTTGGATCGTAAGCGATTACTCGAGTCTGATCCAGTGTTTCGCCTCAAGAAGGCAAATTCAGCATTTTTGGAAATGGCAAAGAGTTTGAGAATTCGTGGGCGATTCACAATGAATTTGCATCCGAAGCTATTCATTGGAGACAGGGTAGAACCCGTACCGGTCTACAGATTCATTCTTTGAGAAATGAATGTAGTTGATTTGCTCTTGGAACTCTATCAAAGGGTCTTTGTTCTCCAACAAAATGATCTGATAGTCATCCGCCGTCTGGATAAGGTCTTTGTAAAACGCCCTTTGCACGTCTTCGGATGCATCAACGCGATCTTTGTCTTTAAACGAAGTCAGTGGTGAGTCAAGAATTACAAGCTGCGTGTGTCGCCCCCTTGCCTCGTACATAAGAGTCAAAGTGAATGCTGAATGGATTAGAGCGCGGAACCCCTTTCCGTGGCTTCGCGCTTTCTGCCCATTTACTACGACATCATATGGTCTGTTTCCCTTGTCTCGCTGAAGCTCAATCGTACCGACTGTTGGAAATGACCAATTTTCTAGTCTTGATTCCATCGCGTCGCAAAATTCTCGTCTTCTTTTTAAGACTTCAGCAGTTGGCGATATTTCAACGTCCTTTCTAATCTGAGCCTGCGTCGGCTTCTTGCCCATGCCAGCACGTTGCTGAACAAGTTGCTCAAGGCGTGATTGACGTTCAATTTTGTTTTCGAGTTCTGCCCTTTTGTTAAGGAGCATTGCAAACTCCTCTTTCACAACCATCAACTCTGGTTCAAGGTTCTCCTGTACACTCCGGCTTACAGCTTTCAACCGATCGTTTGCAGAGTCGACTGCCTTGGAAAGCTCGTCGACCTCAGTCGAAAGTGATTCAAGTGTGCTTTCGAGGTCAAGAATAAGGCGCCCAATTTTTTCTCGCTCGGCGGCAGCCGCCTCTTGGATCTTTACTGCTTCCGAGCTCTCGTCCGCCATTTTTTCATCAGAATGGTCTTTTAAAAGTTGGCCGCAAAACGGACAGTGCCCTTCTCCCAATTGAGCAAGGTAGTGATCTGATTCACCAAGAAAACTCAACCGTTCAAGATCAGAATCGTAGTGCTCGCGAAGGAGGACGAATCGCTTTTGAAGCTGCGAGATTACCCCCATTCTGGATCTGGCTTGCCGAATTGTCTCCCAGTGTTCCTTTCTTTCATCAAGTAATTCTGCTATCGCTTCGTTCTTAGAAAGAACTTCACTAGAAACACCGTCGATCGTCGCTTTCAACTTCTCAAGTTGTTCAGGTAGTTCTGAATTCTTCTCTCCGAGATGCAATTCAGCATCTGTTATCAACGACTCGAGGAGCTCTGCCCGCGCTGTCCATCCAGCTTGGACAAGCCTCGGTTCAGCAACGGTGATGATGGCCGAGTCGTCTTCTCCAGTGATGAAAAAATCAAAGGCGCTATTTTCTTCTGTGTACTTGCCGTTTTGTCCAGTTGGCCACAGAGGTGAGTTCTTGCTGATGATGCGAGTTTCTTCGATAAGTGAAAAATTTGCGACATCACCGAATCGCAAACGTCGCTTTGCACCATCCTTGTTAATACGTATCTGGACATCTTGTAATTCACAAATTTCAAGAAGCTTGTCAGGCAATGTGTCGCGCCGACCTTTTCGATGAGTTCCCAGCAGCTCAGTTGGTGTGACATCGTCAATCTCTGAAAGCTCACATTCGTATAACCTAAAATCCCCACCCTTCTTTAGGCTCCGTTCGAGTGTGAATATTTCGCCGGAGTAAGTGTTCAATTCCAAGAACAGATGCTGGTATTGCTTGTCGGGCGGAATGGAATCCGGTGGCTCTTCGCCACCCATCATGTATCGGATACAACCAAGAATGTAGCTTTTACCAGTGTCAGAACCACCGGATAGAACGTTCAGCCCTCGGCCAAAAGTTAGTATCGCATCGGCTGCCTTAGGGCCGCGAGCGCAGATCTGAGATATCCAGAAGCCAGTGCTCATGCTCCCGCCCCGTGAATCCTGTATGGGTCGTCGGCGAATTCAGCTCCCCAGCGGCCGATATTGGCGTTAACAAACTGATCTAATTTTTCATCAGTCATATGGCCGAATGTTTTCCCAATCCAGCTTGCTATTTCGATAGCTCGTTGCGCGTAAGTGGAATCTAAGTAACCGAGAAACTCCCCAGAGAATGACGCTGCCTCGTAGATGACACCATCCCGTGAAAAATGTCGAACTACAAGACCTTTTGCGACCACAAGATCAAGCCCACGTTGAATGAACTCACGCCTTACAAGAATTTCTCCCGAACGGAATGGAGAATCTGCATGTAGGCTTGCCGGGCCACCGGAGATATCGCCTGAATGAACAAGCAGGTAATCAAACGTAACCAAACGTTTGAGGTCACATTTCTGAGGGCTTACAGCGTCTAAGACAATAAGTGATTTCATGCCGCACTCGATTGGCGTATTGAGCAAGTCCTCTCTAATCATTTGAGTCTCCTGAAATCCACGTGATCTGCTCGTCATTTACAAGTTGATGGCAAATTCCTTTCAAACTTTGCGACTTCAGATATGGCTTCAACGGGTGTTCACCAATCGACAAGGTGCTCGCCGTATCCGTTGTTGCGTTTACGCGATCGAGAGCTGTGTTGTGCTCTGCCTCCACGGTGTCAATAACACCATCGAAAACTTCTGTCTGGATCGTTTGGTACTCAAAGCCATCCGGCAAATTGTCTTTCGCAAACTCGCGAATTGTTTCCGCAAAATAGAAACGTTCTCGTGAACGGTTGAAGTGCCGCGCGATAGAGCTAGTTGTTGTGCCAAGCAAACTTGCAGCATTTATGTTGTTTTGACCAGCGTCATACGAATAGACACTCACCAGTTGTTCAACATATCGAGTTTCATTTTCCGCTAACTGAGCAGATATCAAAGTTTCTGGAAGTGGTTTCCTTAAACCGCCACCAAATCTTTGCGCGTATCGGTTTGTTTTTCGGAATTCACCAATAACTTCGTGTATCGGTTTGGGTTTCACAATCGAGAAGTTGAACGAATCGACGTAGACCTCCAATTCACCGTCTAGAAGAACGGCCGCCCCCGCAATTTTCAACAATGGTTTCTTCTTCGTATCCGTCCAGCGTTCCTTTAACACCTTCAACACTTCATCTGGCTTCTCAAGTAGTTCTCCCAAGCCGGGGCCAACGTCTTGTGGAGCCACAATCCAATATTGCCGCGGAACCGGGATTGTTTTGTCGAATGTGTGCTTACACAGTTTGGCAAGCTCGGGCAGAAACTCGGAAGTCAAAATTGGATTCTTGTAGTGTTTGCATTGGTATATGTCGCAAATCGGTGGCGTTTGGGAGTCGTTGACGTATCCGATCACATCGCGTCCCCGGTCGCCTGAACCAGAAAAATTAACCACTCTGAGGTATTCGTTGCAAATCTCTTGCAGATAGCAGTATGCCCATTCTGCGATGAATGCTTCAAATTTTTTGTCTGAGTAAAGGCGGACATACTCTTTGGGCTCAAGACGCGGCCCAGTAAGAATTTGCTCCGCTGTGCATTCTGGCGGCGCCTTAGGATCTTCCAAGTCGCTAAACGTCATGGCGAGTATGTCCAGCACTGGTGATGTGATGTTTCAACCGGGGAGTATCCTTTGATGTCTGTAACGAACCGACTGCTGAGAGTGGTCGAAGGAGCAGTCGTTCATCGCTGTCGCCACAGCAACACCAAACGAATCAACGTTGGTTAATTCTAACGTTTTATTTGTAGAGTGTTACCATGTGCTAAATGATTCGGAATAGCTCGTTGAACTAAAGAACTGGCATCTATTGTCAGGGAAAAGAGAGGAAACGCATCAAGATATGTTCGAGATTTTGGTGCCATATGGCTTAAGTTTTTTCTAGTAGTTCTGCAAAGGGTTTGGAAAACACTTTCAGGCGTTCCCAGTTTGCCTCCGCTTCCTTCAAGTCAGCGAACTCAAAGCTGAGCGTGAACCGCATAGTTCGTCCTGAGGTATCGGATACCTGACGCCCAACGGCTCGGATTCCGTAGATTCCAAAATCGGCGACTAAGTGAGGCTCTTGAGCCAAGTCAGATTCGCGGACAAGCTCGATCCAGATTCCGTAACGATGCTGCTGGTCGATCCATCTTCGAATCGCCATGTCGGGGAAAGCTTGATCGCGTGGCCATAAATGATCCGCGACGATTACAATCCGTTCGATACTGACTTTTCCAGAATCGTGCAGTTCGAGATTTAGCGCAGTGCTTTTTTGCCCAGCTCCGTCCTGCCAGTAGTGCTGCGTTTCAACATGGGAAACTGACCGGTACAACGTCGTGCTCGGTGAACGAAGTAATTGCTCGTAAAATACTCGCCAGCTCTCCGTGTTAGCGAACTCGATCCGCCCATTGCCAAGGTTTCGCAGGTCGTCGGTTAAGTTAGCAAGCCGCGATTCCAACAGTTTTTGGAAAACGGCATCTTTTCGCCGTGAGGCATTGTAGAGCGCTTTGGAAATGTCTTTCTGTGCTTGATCGACTGTCTCATCTTTCGAAAGTCGGAAAAGCAGCTCGAGTGTGTCAGATTGAAAATCAGGCTCGACTCGGCGTTGGACAAGAAAAACAAGTAGCCCAACGGCTATCGAAACAATCAAGCCGATCACCAACAAGAGAACTTGCAACGACCCAAAAATGCAGAGCAGGAACGTCGCTACCGCAGCAGCGATACTCCAGCCAATGGCTTGTCGGAATGCTCTCTTGTTTGGATCCGTATGCTGCATGAGCCTACCGTAGATTTGGAAGACGCGGCGTACAAGACATGAGAGCCACCGATTTTGAGAAAGCTGGTCTCAAATCGCCCCGAAGTCACGAGCTTGTTGCAAAACGAACTGCAACGCAGTGCGAGAATCGCCTTTTGCGATCGCTTGGTTAATGGTTGGCACGAGAGAGCGATCCAGCACAGCCCAGAAATGTCCGAGCCGTTTTTCGAATATCAAATTCGCTTGGTCAAGTTCTGTCTTGAGTGACCGAAGCCCGTCGTGGTCGAATGTTCCGATGTATGAGTCAAGCATAATCTGCTGTACCACGACTCAAGGCACAGTGTCAAACACGTTCACATGATTTCACTGTTGTTTTCGATGCGATGTCGAACTTCGTCTAATGCCAAACTCAACGCTTCCTCTATCGCTGCGTAAGTCGTCTTGTTTGGGGACGTTACCACGACGCGAAGAGCTTCCGTTTGAGTGAAAGTTAGTTTGGTTCCAGTGTTCCGTGCATTGCTACGCTTGCCTTTCTTCGAACGCACGCGATTTTCGGTTTCTTTACTGGTCAGGTTTTTGTTTGAGACTTCGTTTGCCAATTCGCGCTTCTCTACATCGCTGACAATCTTGGACAACTCATAGCCCGTTCTTGCAGAAATTTTCTCGGTCGCGATGTCACGCTGTAAATCGACAGGGAGTTTTAGCAACGCCAGCGAACGACTGACTTTTGCTGGGTCAATTCCCAAAGCTTTCGCGACCTGTTTGTTCTTCCAACCATTCAACTCAATCAACGTCGCAAATGCTTTCGCTTCCTCAATCGGCTCCAGCGATTGTCGCTGCATGTTTTCGATGACTTGCTCTTCCAGTATTTCGGAATCCGACAACTCGGACTCATGAAAGTAGCAAGCGATCGTCGCCAGCCCAGCTAACTGAACGGCTCGCCATCTCCTCTCACCGGCAATGATGATCCATTTGGCTTCTCGATCTGACCAGCGAACTCGAATCGGCTGCAGTTGCCCCTTGGCAGAAATGCTGTTTGACAGTTCCTGCAAAGACACCTCGTCAAACTGGGTTCGCGGTTGTTTGGGATCCGGCATGACCTGATCTACGGCCACGTTTCCGTACCGGCGATCAGGACGGCGACCGATGTCTTTTGCACTCGCTTTGCGTAGCAACGGAGTTTGGGCAGTCTCAGATCTGACGCCCATGGATTCTTCGATATTCGCACTCTTGGTCTGCAACCGACTCTTTAGACTCATGCCACCTTTCGTTCTGCTTCGTGTTGTTCCATCCTTTCCAGCATTTCCAATGCGAAATGTTTCGTCTGACGCGTCGCTCGGCTCCACGAACTGTAGTGCGTCACTGGCATTCTTGAACCGACAGCCGACTTGAATGCAGCCGCTTCAAAGATGACGGTCCTGAAAACATGGTCACCGTAAATGCGCCGCAACGTCGATTCGCATTCTCGATGAAGTCCAACACGTCGATCAAATCTTGTCAAGAATTGCCCAAGCAAAGCCAGTTTGGGATTCAACTGTTGAGCATGCACAATCGCCTCTTGGACCGTACGCAGCCCTTGAACACCGAAGTCGTCGGCATTGAGCGGGATGGCGACAAAATCGGAAGCAAGCAAGGCATTCCAACTGCACTGATAGAGGTTGGGCGGACAGTCAATTAGCACGATGTCGTATACGGCAGTGGATTCCAGCAGCGATGCTAAAGCAAATTGAGCCATCCCTGTATCCATCGGCTCAGGAACATTGAACTTGCTTAGTTCTAAGTTGGCCGGAACCAAGTCGATGCCTTCAACGTGTGTGCTGAGCAGTATTTCCTCGGCTCGTTCGACCAAACATTCACTATCGAAGACAGCCGCGAGGGTTTCATCAGCTCGCAGCATTTCAACTTTCGTCGATCCAAAGAAGGCTTGGCTCAATGAGCCTTGTGGATCGGCGTCCACTAGCAGCACCCGATATCCTGCTTTGGCAAAGTATCCAGCTGTATGGAAGCAGGTCGATGATTTGGCACAACCTCCTTTTTGATTGATGATTGAAATGATGGCAGGCTGCATTCGATACACGATAGTTTGGGCTTGCAAAAAATTGCCGCCGGCAATTTCCCAATGTAAGTCCCCGGTTTCACTCGTCCTGACGTTGCCTGTACCTGCGTTGTCACGCAACATTTTTCTTTTGCGACGGTTCAAGGCATGCTAAATCTATCGTTTAAGTGACTTAAACTAAGAGAGGAAGTGTGGCGCGTCGAAATGCGGTGGCAAAAACAAACGGAGTCGGGCAACTGTCTTTGGTTGAGCATGCTCTTTGCCCGTTGGATACGCGACGGTCGCTGATGCCAAATCAAGTTTTCCAGTCCGGCTATTTCTATTCCGATCAGTATCGAAAACGAAAACGAGCCAGCGTCAAAGTTTACTGTCCGCTTGGGTTGTCGCCTCAAGACGAGCTCAATCTCTGGGGCATGCTGGCTCTTACGTTGGCCAACAAAGACTCGGATGGGAGCCTTTTCGCGACACGCTATTACATCCTTTCCCAAATGGGAATCATCAATAGCAAGGGGAAACGCGGTGGTCGCCAGTACACAGAATTTGAAGCCTCACTGCAGCGATTGAGCATGGTCACGTATCGAAGTGACGGATTCTACGATGCCGTCCGTGCAGAACATAGAAAGGTCAGCTTTGGATTCTTGAGCTTCTCGGCTCCTGAAGACGACCGTTCAGATCGACCTTGGCGGATCGCGTGGGATCCAGTCTTTTTTGACTTGGTTAAGCCGATCGGAGGAGCATTACGATTCAATTTCGAACTGTATAGCGAGATGGACTTTGCCAGCCGCCGGCTATTTCTCTTTATGGCAAAGATATTCCGGCGCCGCACAACGACTCCGAGGCTTACTCTGAAGGAATTGGCCATTGGAATCCTTGGATACTCGCCGAAAGTAGAGCCGCGTAACTTGCGAGTTAAGGTCAATAGAACAATCAAGCGTTTGGAGGAAATCGGAATTTTGGCAAAACATGAAGATCACATTCTAAGGAAGAAGAACGACACGTACTCAGTGTTGCTGCATCGAGGCCGCGACTATTTCAAACTGAGCGACAGCCAACCGAAGATCGTCTCGCCGCTGGTCGATCCATTGAAGAGCATTGGGATGGACAATGCGGCAATACGAAGCCTGTTGGCAAATTTTCCACTACGGTTGCTCAACGAGTGGGTCGACATAACGCTTGCGGCAAAAGAACGATTTGGCATGAGCTACTTCTCGCGTAGCCCGGCAGCGTATTTGAGAGACAATCTCAACCACGCATCGGAAGGAAATAGGCTACCTCCTGATTGGTGGCATGATATTCGACGTGCGGAGGAACGGGCGCGGGCGAAAGCCTCACGCAACAAGCGGCTCGAAAGCAAACCCGACAAACAAGCCTCGATGCCCGAAAAGGCGATCTCGACATTCGACGAGCTCAGCAGTTCAATTTTCGATCACTTTCTCTCCGGCGGGCAAAGCGAAGAAATCGCAAAGGCCAACTCAAAACGTTTCCGCGATGCTGCTCAAAAGAAAAAGAGATTTCCATAACCAGCATTTGTTTACAGAAGGTTTGTACTTTCAGTACTTTGGCGAAATGCGTGATCTCGAAT
>CAYUWY010000056.1:0-21684 GCA_964448575.1 uncultured Pirellulaceae bacterium | reverse complement strand
CTAAAGATGCTAACAAAATCTTGCATGTTGAAAACGCTGGTCGCCAGACTTCGGGCGAATTGCCAGTGCTCCTGAACTCTGGCGAGTCCAGCTACGTGACGTTTCGGCTAACCCCCGTAGCCAGACTTTGGGCATTTGCCTCGAGAAGCCTGAACTCTGGCGAGCCCAGCTACTTGATCATTCGGCAAATGGAGAACGAACAGATCCCAAACTTTTGCTTGTGTGCGACTACCGACGTACTGTACCTTGAAATCGCATTTTGTTTGTCAATGACCCGTTGTGAAACAGCAACTTGCCTTTAACAATGTTTGATTAATTGGTGCCCGACCAAGGTCCTCAATCAACTCCAGCAAGCCACTTCCCAATCGAGAAAACAACTGGATTCTATGAATTCTCCTAAAATCAAACGCGCTTTGATCAGCGTCAGCAATAAACTTGGAATCGTCGACTTTGCCCAAGGCCTGGTCAACGAAGGCGTTGAAATCTACAGCACGGGAGGCACGCGGAAGCATCTTGAAGCTTCAGGTATCAAAGTGATGGACATCGCTGAGTATACGCAGTTCCCTGAAATGATGGACGGACGAGTCAAGACGCTACATCCGAAAATTTTTGCTGGGATACTTTGTCGTCACAACAACAAATCGGATTTGAAGTCACTCAGTGATCACGACATCAGCACTTTCGAATTGGTCGTTGTCAATCTTTATCCGTTTGCCGCGACGATCGCACGACCCAATGTGCTTCAACACGAAGCCATCGAACAAATCGACATTGGCGGGCCAAGCTTGATTCGCGCCGCGGCCAAGAACAGCGATTTTGTAACGATCGTTTGCAGTCCCGATCAATACAGTTCCGTGTTGGATGAAATCCACGCAGAAGGTTCGACAACAACAGGAACCCGTCGCCAATTGATGGCTCAAGCGTTTCAGCACACGGCCAGTTACGACAAAACGATCTCTGAATACTTCTCCGGTCAAACAGAAGGCGAAAATTTCCCGTCAACATTGCAGCTTTCCTTTAACCGCAAAGACAATCTTCGATACGGAGAGAACAGCCATCAGCGAGCCGCACTTTATAGTAATGATCACTGTCGCGAAGCCAATCTTGTTAACGCAAGACAGTTAAACGGGAAACAGCTTTCGTACAACAACCTGCTCGACCTCGACAGCGCACTGGCAATCGTGCGGAACATGGACCAACCGGCTTGCTCAGTGATCAAGCACAACAATCCCTGCGGCGCGGCCGTTGGCGAGACGTTGCTCGAAGCGTGTAAGAAAGGTTTCGAGGGCGATCCCGTCAGTGCGTTCGGAAGCGTCATTGGAATCAACCGCACACTCGAATCCGACACAGCCGAGTTTCTGGCGGCGGGTGATTTTTTCATTGAAGCCATCGTTGCCCCGGATTTTACCTCCGAAGCGGAAACGATTCTCAAGACAAAACCGAAATGGAAAAAGAACGTCAGGCTTTTGAAAGTTGGCGAATTAGGCGCGAGCAAGCCGACATGGGAGTTCCGTTATTTGTTAGGTGGAATGTTGGTCCAAGACGCCGACAATCAAGTTGACAACCCATCCAATTGGAGCGTCGCTACGAAAGCCCAGCCAGACGCTGCTACAATGGACGAATTAAAATTTGGCTGGGCAATGTGTCGTTACATTAAATCAAATGCGATTTGCCTGTCGAAAGACCAAGCGTTAATCGGTGTCGGTGCCGGTCAGATGAGCCGCGTAGATTCAGTGCAAATCTCGATTCGCAAAGCCGGCGATAGGGTCAAAGGTTCCGTTTTGTCGTCTGACGCGTTTTTCCCGTTCGCTGATTCCATCGAGATTGCGGCAGCCGCTGGCGTCAGTGCAATTGTTCAACCTGGCGGAAGTGTTCGAGATCAGGAAGTCATCGACGCCTGTGACAAACACGGAATCGCGATGGTGTTTACCGGCAAGCGTCACTTCAGACACTAAATCGGTCGCACGGTAAATGAATTCGCTAAACGCCATCTGAATTCGTCAAACGCCATTCAACGGAAAGCGCCAAGTATGAAACGAAGCGTTGCCATTTTTGGCCCGACACCACAATTCGTCCGCTGGGCGATTGCTCACCCGTGTCCGCTGCGCAGTCTCGATTTGGAAAAACTTCCCGATACGACGTTCCGGCAGCTTCGTGGACTTCGCGAGCTTTCCAACGGCGTTGTCGAAAACCGGATCGTCGAAAATATTTGTCTGCATCCAGATTCGACTTCAGCTGACGTCGAAGCCGCACGTGGTTTTCCCGCCGAGGAAATTTTAGAAGCGTTCGGCAGCCAGGAGCAGGTGCAAGAGTGCTGCGGCGATTGCCCAGCCAATGCAATTTCGGTCCAACGCCCCGGCATCTGGGCTGGCTGCTACGGATGGCTTCCGGCCAACGGCATATTTCAATTAGAAGTCTCGTCAACTGCCGCGCCAGCCAGCGCGCCTGATGCCGGAGTCGATTTGATTGAGCTGATGGATTCGGCGATCCGCAAACTCGATATCGGGCAGGAAATCGAAAGTCTCTTTTTGGCCACCGTGCCAAACTGGTATGGAATTTGGCAAAAGCAAATCATTGAAGGCGAACATGCAGCGATTTTGCTTCGTGTTTTCAATGAAATGGTCCGCCAATTTGGAAACATGCAATCAAACGAATCCCAATCATGTGACAGTTCAAGCGATTCCCAAGCCAACACAAATTTGCATCTATTGCGTTTCCGAGATGCATTGCAAAAGAGCGTTCAGCACAAACTTGATTTGCATGTTGAGCTTCTTCCACCGGGGAATTCAGATGGGCAAACTTGGACGCTGTTTTCACACTGCCCAAATTGCAAGAAACAAGCTGACGATTTTGACAGTGCCAATCCTCGCGAGCAAACGTGCACTTCATGTGGAAGAGTCGGCCATCCTCACGGTCGTCGGAAAAGTAAAGTCTTGGGCGTGCGGCCTTATATGCATCTTTCCAGGATCGTGGGAAATGCAAAAACGCTGGAGTTACTAAAGCGGTATGAAGACCAGCAATAACCCTCAGTTTATTTTCCGGTGCGGAGCTTTTGAATTTGCTCCTGGATTACTTTGGCTTCGTTTTCGATGGCGGCCCGTTGATTTTTAGCCGCGTCAACGACCTCTTGGGCTTGGACCAGTTTCTGATGAGCTTGCTCAACAACGGCTTGTTTTTCCGCCACGGACTGATGTTTTGCTTGAAGTTGTTGGTCAAGTGAATTTAGCTGCGAGATAAATTGAATGTCGCTTGTCCAGCGTTGGACTTCCTGCTGAGCTTTTTGAACTTCGGCCCAAGCCGCTGCTGCCGCTGCCGCTTCTTTTTTGTGCTGCTCAGTGACGGCTCCAAACTCACCTTGAAGCTTGGTGACTTGTGCCGAAACAGTAGCCATCTCTGTCTTGGCCGTCGTAATTGTTTTAGCCAAGGCGTCCATCTGGGCCTTGGTCGTGTTCTTTTCCTGATCCGATTTTTGAACCAATCCGTTTAGCTCTGTCACACGTGAATCAATCTGCTTAATCTTGTTGGCTAACAAATTGACATTGTTTTTCAGATCTGGATCGTTTGGCAATGCACTGGCAGCGGCAACAGATTTGTCATGAGATTCCTTGATCAACGGCTTAGCCTTCGTTTTTTCGTCAAGCTCTTTTCGCCATTGCATGTGCTGAGCCTGGGTGGAATCAAACTGCTGCTTGGTCGCGTTGAATTGTTTCGTCGTCTCGGTAAGCTTCAGCTGCATTTGTTGCTGGGTTTGCTTTGCCGCATTCAAGTTCTTCGCAATGCCGTCCATGTTGGATTTGATCACCGCAACTTGTTGGGCGATTGGAGTATGTTTTTGGCTGGCCGCATTGAACTGAGCCTGTGAGTTGGCCAATCGCTGGGCCAGTTTTGGGGGATTGGCTGCCAACTCGCCAACCACCGCTGCGTCGCTGGCGTTCCAGACTTTAAGCCGCCCAGCCCAATCGGCTGCGAGAACTCGTTTGGTTTCATCGCAATAAGAAACCGCAACTGCGACATCGGTCAGGCCACCGAACTGTTTGATCATCTTTCCGGCTTGATCCCAAACCTTCGCAACTTTATCGCGGCCGCAACTGACGATATGGCCGTCACGCTGAAACTCAAGGGACGTGACTCCCTGGCCGTGAGCGCTCCAGCTTTTGACCTGGCTCCCTTTTTTCATTTCCCAGACGCGAATCGTGGCGTCTTCACTGGCAGACGCGACGATTAAACTATCGCTTCGCCAGCTGATTTCTGTGATCGATTTGGTGTGGGCTTTAAGCGTATAAACTTCGCTGCCAGCCTCAGCGTCCCAGACATGCAGGCCGCCATTGCGGTCACCAGTGGCAAGATATTTTCCATCGGGACTAAACTCCAGCGCCGTCACCCAGTCAGTGTGCTTCTTGATTTCAAAAACCAGACTGCCATCGGCGGTGTTCAGGATTTTGACAAGCTTGCTCGGCCCGCCATATGCAATCAGCTCATGGTTGGGGCTAATGTCTGCTGCCAGTACCGTTTCCAACTCATCACCGACGGTCGTGATTCTCTCGCCAGTCAGGACGTTGAACAAAAACGTTTTGCCGCTTGCGCCGTCTTTGCCACCACCGGCTAAAAGCAACTGGCCGTTGCGGCTGAATCTCAAAGAATGAGCGAGACCTTCTTCGATCGGCAACACACCGGCGAGTTCCAGTGACTGTGTGTTGTAAAGCAAGATTTGTTTGGGAGACGAAACGGCTGCGATCGGAGCCCACGGCGAAGTCGCGACTGCCACGACTGATGGAAGGGCCGTTTCGATAACCGGTTCCAGCGGAATTCGAAGCGGCATTGGCACAACGTCTGGCTTGGCAGTCGGGCTGGCACTCAACGCCATGTCAAATTTGGGTTTGGCCTTTGCGGCTTTGCTGCCTTTGTTTTCCAAAGCCCCCAAGTCGATCCATTTCGCGATCAATTGAATTTCCGGATCAGGAATTTTCGTCCCGCTGGGTGGCATTTCGGGCGAATCTTCATGAGTGATCAATTGATAGAGAAAACTATTGGCCGAGTCTTGCGGCTGGATAACATCGCCACTGCCACCGCCTTGCATCAGGTTGGTATAGTTGGTGACGTCGAGATCGCCTTCCCGTTTTTGACCGTTGTGGCATGACGAACACCGCGCGACCAGGATCCCTTTGACGTGATCATCGTAGGTGACCTTTTCGGATTCCTGCGCGTGTGTGGTCCCAATCATCATCGCGAAAATCGCGAAGGACAGAATGAGTTTTTTGTTTTCAAAGTTGAAATACATGATTGATTTAGTGGTTGAATACAAATTCACGCGAGTTCAGTAACGCCCAAAAGATATCCTCAAGCGCAAGTCGTTTATTTTCTTCCGCAGTGACTTCGGCCATCAAAGCAGTAAGTTCTTTTTCAGTTGGAGGGCGACCGAAACAGCGTTTATAAAGCCGGTCAATGATTTCTTCAGGCGGCTTTTTCTCAACCAGCCATTTTTCGATCACTTTGCCTTGTCGGATTTTGTTGTTAACGGTGTTACCGTTGAGCAAGTGCAAGGCCTGCGAAAGGCTGGGGGCCATTTTAACTTCACACGAACAAACCGACTCGCGTTTTGCTCGCCCAAAAGTCGTTAAAAAGTAATCCGAAGTGTTACCGTCGGCAATTTGAACGGCTCTAGCTCCAAGCGGAAGGCCTCGGAATTTGTTTTTGGTTTCTGTAATTTGGCTGATGATATCCAGCAGAACCTCGGCTCGAATTCGACGTAGCGATGAATGCGAAAAATTCGTCAAATCAGTTTCGTTGGTCGCATTTGTTTTCGTGCTCAACTGATAAGTTCGCGAATTGCAAATGTCACGCACGAGTTTCTTGAAATCGTAATCGTACTCAGTAAACTTTTTGCCAAGTTCGTTCAGCAGCATTGGATTGACGGCCGGGTTACTGACTCGGACATCGTCGACTTCATCAACAATGCCGCGCCCAAAAAAGTGAGCCCAAACGATGTTGGAAAGGTTCTTTGCGAAATAGGGATTTTCTGGCGACGCAATCCAGGCGGCAACCACCTTACGTCGGTCTTTGCCTTTGGTGACAGGTTCGATGCCGCCAAGAAATTTCGGCTTCATCGCTTTTCCGGTCACCGGATGTTTCGTCTCGCCATTGCGTCGGTTGAAAACAATTTGCTCGCGAGGGTCCTCAGCACGCTTTCGCCCGACCTGGGCAAAAAAAGCGGCAAAGCTAAAGTAGTCATCCATCGTCCAACGATCGAACGGATGGTTGTGACACTGAGCACATTGAATTCGCATCCCAAGAAATACCTGGGCGACGTTCTCAGCGACCTTGAGGTTGTCCTGTTCGTTTTGGTAGTAGTTAGTGGCCGGGTTGCTGAACGTACCGCCTTGTGAGCCAAGCAGTTCCTCGACCATTTTGTTGACCGGGACATTGTTTGCGATCCGCTCTTTGAGCCAGTCGTAGTAAAGCAATGTTGATTTGTAGCTGACGCGAATGGATGAACGAACTTGCAAAAGCTCTGACCACTTCATCACCCAGATTTCAACGAACTCTTTTCGCGAAAGCATTTCGTCAACGTACTTGGCACGTTTGTCGGGTGTCTGATCGGCGATAAAATCGTCGACTCGCTCGGGTGTCGGAACGATGCCGCAGATGTCGATCGATGCTCGGCGGATGAATTCTTCGTCACTGCAAAGCTCCGAAGGTTGGATTCGCAGATTGCGAAGTTTCTCATTGATTCGCGCGTCGATGTAATTGTTCTCAGGAATCTCGTTCCATTTAAATTCCAAGTCCTTGGGGAGAACGATAAAGTCCACGCCAACGGTGTGGGTATCGAATCGGCACATCACGAATGCTTCGCCACGATTCTTTGCCGTGACCACGCCGTCTTGAGTGACGATCGCCGAATTGTCATTGTTGGTTGAAAAATAGGCCAGCGAAGTCACATCGCGATCGGTGCCGTCTGCGTATTTCGCACGCACAGTCAGTTTTTGTTTTGCATTGGCACCATTGAGAACGACGGATTTTGGATAAAGCTCGATGCCAACGACTTCTTGCACCTCGCCTTTGTCGAACGATGCACCCGACTCAAGCCAGTTGAGCAGCGTGTTGTAGTATTCGGTTCCTGGTTTGAACAATTCGCCGCCACTGTGAGGTACGGCTCCGGTTGCTTTGGTGATCAACAGACAGTCGTCCGGAACGGCAAGATTGACTCTTCGTCCTGGCATCTCGCGAGTCACACGGTGATAGTCGCCTTTGGGATCGAAGCCGTAAAGCGACAATCGAAATCCGTCTTTTCCTCGTGCCGCGCCGTGGCAACTTCCGGCGTTACAACCGGCTTTTGAAAAAACAGGCATGACATCGTTGCTAAAGCTAAGCGGCGGATTGGTTTTTGCGCCGGAGACAGTTACTGGGACGTCGATATTGAATTGATCGATTGTGACTTTTACTGAAGTCTTTCCATCAGCGACTGGAAAAAATTTGTTTCCATCTTGTTTGAGAAAGTTTGCATCACCGATCTTGAATTCAACCAAGTCGGAAACGTCCGTAGTGATTCCATTTGAGTAAACCATCTGAGCGATCAATTGCTGTCGATCGCGAACGCTGGTGAGATTGATGTTTTCCGGGAAAACTTGAAGCTTAACGGGAGTCGCGTTTTTGACGGCGGGCGTCTTGAGATTTTCTACTGGTTCAACGACGGGCGTTATTTTTTCTGCTGGGGCTGCGGCGGAACTGACTGCGGGCTGCGACTCCGAGGGCTTGGTTGGTGCAGGGGTTGCTTCTACAGGGTTGGCAACTGGAGCCGCGGCAGGTTGGGATTCTGTGCCTGCCTCCTGGACACAAAACGCGATATTGGGCGCGAGCAAGAGGATTGCTGCAATGGCGATGATGGTTATGATTCGATTGAAATTCATTTTTTGATCGGTTGAGTTGGTTTTGAATTCAAAACTTATTTTTGGTTCACAGGCTTTGCTGGAGCGGCTGGTTTGGCTGCCGGTTTTTTTGCCGGTTCAGGTTTGGCTGCCGGTTTGGCGCTGGGTTTCTTTGCAGCCACTTTTGGTTTCTTGATCGGTTTGGGTTTGTTGATCTGCACGACCGCGTTTCCAGCTCGCGATTTGATCGGTTCGCCGTTCTTGGTGATCGTGACTTGGCAAAACATCCCGCGGTGCTTGCCGATCGGACTCTTCTCATTCGTTTGAATGTTAAAGATCAATTCCTTCGTGTCTTTGGTGAACTTTTTAGGTGTGTCGATAGTGATGTTGGGTGGAATGCCAACGATCTGGGCCAAAGCTTCGCCTTCAAACGGCGTAAGCTGATTGAGTTTGCAAACTAACTGGGCTGATTTTCCAATTTCCATAGCAACACGAGGAAGCTGGGCAGTCACAAACGGTTCGGCGACCTCTAGTTCGCACATTTTTGTTGAAGTCCACGACAGGTTTGCAAAGTTACCGATCACAACCATGGGCCACTTTCCGACCTGCGCTTTTGTGTTTGCGTTAAGCGGATAAAACGCTTCCGATTTGCCTTTTGGAATCGTGATCTGATAAGTCGTGCCAACGCCGGGCGTGCGGTGAGGAAACTGCAAATTGATTGGCGCGTCAAAACCCTCGTCGCGATGGGCGACGATTTTGATTTTCATTTGTCCACCGCGGACCAATGGGACTTTGGGTTGAATCATTTCCAATTTGAATGGCAGTTTCTCGACCACGGCAATCGGAAGCTTGTCCGCCTTGCAGGTGAGATACAAAGCATTATTGGGTGGCCCGAGAACAAAGTCGGCTGCGTTTTCAAATCCGCCTTCGACATATCGGTTCCCGTCGATCCTGTGGCGAGCACGGAAGTCAATCAGTTGCCCACCCAGCGGCGTGTTCTCATCGGCTTCGAAAACAACCGGCATCAAATTCAAGTTAGCCGCCATTGGGGGAGCCGTCATTTTGACGCCAGCCGGCAAGTTATCACCGATCAACTCAATTGGCCCACCAAAGTCTTTCCGATTCGCTTGAACGAGAACGGCGTAGCGGCTTCCTTGAGGAACGGCAATCGATTGGCGAAGTTGAGAATAGCGATCGACTCGTTTGATTCCGATTGTCAGTTCGGGCTTGGCAGGAGTTATTTCCAACCGATAAACAAAATCTGGCTGGCCTCGCTTCAAGTGGTCATAAATGCGGACAAAATAATCGCCATCGGCCGGTGCCTGAAATCTCATGTAACTATCTGGCCTGCGCGTGTCATCGTTGCCGCCGACTACTTTTTTGTTTTTGTCGAAAACATGAATCACGGCATCTAGCCCCGATCCGATTCGACGTCCAAAACATTCGATATGCCAGACCTGACCTTTTTTAGAGTGAATCTTGTGATAGTCGAGATCTTTTGCTTGGCTAATGATTCCGTTGATCGCATGCGGCAGGGCCAACGCAGGCATGTCTTCAAAATTACCGTTGGGTTCAACCTCCAAATAATTTGGCAGGTCGTTTAATCGAAACGGTAGTGGAGTTGGTGACGCTCCTGATTCGTCGATGGCAAAAATCCCACCTCGGAAACCTTCTTCTTTGGGCAATTCAACTTCTTTTGAAACCGCGCGGACGTCGGTGCCTTCTTTGAAAGCGTCGATGAATTGGAGATCAAGTTTCTCGCCTGGTTTTCCGCCAGCCGGATAGACTGCCGCCGGCCGTGGGAAGTTGCCGACGTGCAAACGGTAATGGCTTTGAGGATTTCCCAGAAACGCGGCGTCACGAACGGTGATGTAATACTCGCCATCTTCGGGAAGTAAAACGGAGAAGTATCCGTCTTGTTTCGTTAATGGCGTGTCATCTGAAACGGCGACTTCGAAACGATTTTTGTCCAGCAAAGCGATTGCGGGATCAAACATGAATCCCATTCGAAGAGCTTGGATTTCGCAAGAGACCCGTTCACCTTTTTTCCCTTCGATACGAAAGTAATCAATGTCTTCAACGGTCACGACGCCAGTGACCGTGACATTCATCGGGATCTTTTGGGCTTTGGCGAGTTCGTTATTCGGTTCGGCTTCTGCGACTTCGTCAAGCCGACCAACAAAAAACGAACGATAGTCTGAGATGCCTTTCTTTGTTCGAATTTGAGCAACGTGTTCGCCAATGCGACAATCCTCATCGACCTTAACTTTTACATTGATGCTGTTTTTATTGATCGGTTCAATGCTGAGAACCGTGACGCCTTTGTCATAGAGAAAAATCTCCTCAGCGGTTTCAAGCCGAGTACCCAGAAATTTCAACGTGTACTCACCGCCCGCTTTAACGCCCCGCGGGAGGATTCTTGTTAATCGCGGACTGTCAGCTTGCGTCGTCGAAGGCAGCGCAAACAGCGTCGCAACGATCGCGGAAAAGGCCGCCAGGCAAGCGTACGTGCGGATAGATTGTTTTATGCAAAACATCTTGAATCCTGTTCATGGAAGTGGAAACGAGGAATCAACAAATCAAGCCAACAGTTCTTTGACTACTTTGCCGCCGTCGACGATTTCGATCGGACGAGCACCCGGTGCCATTAGTTCTTTGTCAGCCGTAATCCCAAGGCAACTATAAATCGTCGTGGCCCAGTCTTGAACCGAAAGCGGATTTTCTTCTGGCTCGCTGGCGGTCGCATTGGAACTGCCATAAACCTGACCGCCTTTGATTCCGCCACCCGCCATCAAACTGCTAAAGACTTTCGGCCAGTGATCTCGACCGGATGTTTGGTTGATTTTTGGTGTTCGGCCAAACTCCGACGAAACAACAACGAGTGTTGAATCAAGCAAACCTCTTTGGGCCAAGTCCTCAATGAGCGCGGCGTAGGCTTGGTCAAACGACGGCACCTGGGCTTTCATGTTTCGGTCGATACTGTCGTGGTGATCCCAGCCACCGTAAGTCATTGTGACAAACCGAACGCCCGACTCGACCAGCCGTCTGGCCAACAGCATTCTTGCGCCGGCAGTGTTGCGGCCGTATTTGTCGCGGATTTTGGGATCTTCTTTTTCGATGTCGAACGCTTCACGAGCTTCTTTCGAACTGATCAAGCTATAAGCGCGGTTGTAAAACGTATCCAGAGAATCAAGCGAATCCGATTTTTCTTTTTCGCGAAAATGCCCGTTAACGACATCCAGCAGCTTTCGTCGTTTTGCAAAACGATTCGTATCAACGCCGCCGGGAAGCTCCAGGTCGCGAACTTTGAAACCCTTTTGAGACGGATCGGCGCCGAGGCTGAATCCGGCGAACGATGAACTGAGATAGCCGGTGCCTTGATAGGGATTAGTTTGATTGGGAATCACGACGTACGGTGGCAAATTGTTTCTGGGTCCGAACTCGTGCGAAACAACACTTCCCATACTTGGATAAGTCAACGCCGGGCTTGGACGATAGCCTGTGTGCATGTTGTGAACGCCGCGCTCGTGGGCAGCTTCGCCGTGAGTCATGGAACGGATGATCGCGATTTTGTCCGTTACCTTGGCTGTCTTTTTGAACAACTCGTTGATTCGAACGCCGGAGATTTTTGTATCGATGCTGCCCATCGGTCCGCGATATTCAAGCGGCGCGTAAGGCTTGGGGTCAAATGATTCCTGCTGAGCCATTCCGCCGGGCAGGAAAATGTAGATGACCGATTTGGCTTTGCCTTCTTTGCTGACGTAGTGCTTCTGGTCGGCTTGGGCAGTTTTTATTCGAAAGAAATCGGTCAGCGTCAGGCCAATTCCGCCTACCGCACCGATCGTTAACAAGTTACGTCGACTCAACAGATGATCGCGACACTTCATCTCGTCTCCTGACATTGGTAATTGGCGATTTTGCCACCAGCTCCCGGTCTTCGGAAAGCGGTTCCATTTTAGATGTAACCAGCCGAGATTTTAATGCACTAAACAGCGAAAAACCAAGCGTAGAGCGTATTTTATCCGCAGATTACCACCCCAAATCGTTGGCTTAAGTTGATTCTTGGGCTTGGCGTTCTTTAAAAGGCTGAGCTTGGCATGAAAAAGCTCGCATGCCCCTCAATTTTGACTAGCATCTTAATCTAATCACAGGCTTATCCGGCTCAAGATATGCATCAAGTTTCCCACCCGCCGGATAAGTCTTTTCTTTTTGCGCGTGGCAAGCTTTACCGATTACCTAAACTTTTATCGCTTCGCAATCTCTGCCGCTCAGTCAATACTCTCGGCTCAAGCAAAGCATCCCATTCAAGCAAAGCCTCCCGCTCAAGCAATCGCTCCCGATCAAAGAATCTGTTTTGATCAACCAAGAGAATTGCAACGTAGCAGTTTTCAAAATTCATCCGATCACACTGGTCGATAAGACAATGAGTCTTTAACGATCGAATCAAGGTGATCTCTATGAGTCGAATTCAAACCACATTTCCAGTTGCTTGTGCACTTGCCGTTTTGTACGTGTTCTCGATTGGATCGTTCGGTCAAAAAGTTGATGCTCAATCTGATTACGTTCCATCCAGAAAAACGGGACGCATTGCGAAACGGCTACTGATTCAGGATCCGATTACGGGTGAAGTTCCCAAAGACGAAGAGGTTGAAAACCCATCTCAAGACGAATCGGCTGAACGACTTGATTTCGAAAAAGAAGACAAACAGAATGATCTTGATTTCGATGACGACACGGACTTCGATGACGAGCCAGAGCGAAAGCCTGAACGTCCAGCGTTCGGTCCATGGCCACGCAAAGGGCTACGTGGGATTAGTTTGGACATTCGCGAAACAAGCACAAACGTTCCAGAAGACCGTTCGTCCCAGCTGCTAAATTCTTCAAGTGCACATTGGACCCAGTTTCAACCAACACCAAAAGTTTTCGCTTGGGCGGCTCCTGACATCCGTTATCAGCCTTTGTATTTCGAAGACGTTACATTGGAACGTTACGGCCAGTCAGTACCCGGTGACTACCACCAAACGTTGATCTCGACTTATCATTTCTTCAAGTCATCTGTTTTATTGCCTTATCAAATGTACCAAGACAGACCTGGAAGCTGCGTTTCTCCTTTGGGATTTTGTCGCCCCGGAAACAAGGTGCCTTATACGTTTGAAAAGCACTTTTGGGGTCTTAGGCGTCAGTAGTCAGCGTCACGTTTGGGTTGTGTGACCTTCGGCTTGGTGCCAAGAGTTGGCCAAGGGCCAAATTCACCGTAACTCAGGGCCTCGCCCTAGGCGGACCGACCCAATCAGATTTTTTGGCCGAATGTCATATTCACTCACACTGGACGCGCGATGCGATCGGATTGCGGCAACATACTTTAGTCCGCACCTGCAACTCGCACCGCGACATGCTTCGCCGTGTTATGCACATCAATCGCGCTGCGCCGGCGCCTGCCGGCTTGTCGTTAAACTTCTGCGCAAGCGAAGCGGGATATTTAGTGTCTCATTTATGTCCTATTTCTCCAGCGGCCCAGAAAGAGAGACGCAAGGACGCTAAGACGCAAAGGTCAGAATCAAATCTTTGCGTCTTCGCGTCTTTAGTTCGAAAAATGGTCCGCCAAAGGAGTCGCGGTTTATAAATTTGCGCCACGATTTGGCTGACTTTCAAACCAGCAGTCAACAAACGCGTGTTGCCATGCGACTTTGTGGGTTGGGTAAAGCTCTCTTCTCAGTTCGGTTGTCTCGGTTCGAACGATTAATCCATTCATCAGGAACATCATGTTCGTAACGTATTTTCGTTCCGATGATAACGATATTCGCGGATATTTACCTTCTGCCAGTTCTGACAATTGAAGAGCAAACCATGTATTTCGGCTTTCGAACTCAAAACGAAAACAGACTTCACCCATCCACATTCGCGGTGCGGACCTTTTGCATTCTGTTTATCGTTTGCTCAACGACATGGATGGGCTGTACAGCCCAACGAAAATCAGCGTCTCTATTTCCGGCTGACATAACACCCTGTTCCGACGTTCTTCAGCGGATCGAATCCCCGGACATTGTGGACGAATTCGACACTGATGGATCAGACCTTCTGGCTGGTCCACCGTTGACGATTTCCAGTTTTCAGGAAACGTTGCCTTGGGAGTTGACCGTCGAAGAATGTGTCGAAGTCTGCTTGGCAAATAGTAAAATTCTACAGAAGCTCGGCGGCGTCGTTGTGAATGCTCCCGGCGGAGTAACAACACTTTTTGATCAAGCGATTTTTGAAACCAATGGTAACAGCGTAGAAGCAGCGTTGAGTGCGTTCGATGCCCAAGTCAACACGAGCTTTACTTACAACCGTAACGAACGAAACTTTAACAACCTATTCTTTGGCGGCGGTGCTGCAAACTCAATTACCAACACAAGTGCAACTCGATTTGAACTGGCAAAGACGACTGCCTCCGGTGCCACGATCGCGCTTCGAAACCAGATTGACTATAACCGAAGCAACTCGCCAGCGAACACGTTTGGCAGTACGTACGACATCGTGAATTTGATGGAACTTCGTCAGCCGTTGGCGCGAGGGCGAGGAACATTAGTCAATCGAATCGCTGGGCCTAATGCAACGCCTGGCGTCTACAACGGTGTGTTGATCAGCCGAATTCGCAGTGACATTTCACTGGCCCAGTTTGAAACTGCAATCCGGGACTTGGTTCGCGATGTCGAAAACAACTACTGGGAATTGTATTTTGCTTATCGTGATCTGGATACAAAAATCGCAGCTCGAGAATCAGCTCGTGAGACTTGGGAAAACAGAAAACTTCGATTCGAAAATGGCGTTGGACGCCCTGACGATGAAGCCCTGGCGCGCCAGCAGTATTTCAACTTCCAAGCCCAGGCGCAAAATGCTTTAACAGGCGTACTCAACGGTCAGTTGGGCGTAATGGGAGCGGAGCGAAACCTTCGCCGGCTGATGGGCCTACCGACCAGCGACGGGAAAATCATTCGTCCGATTTCGGAACCTGACGTGGCACCGGTTGCATTCGATTGGGACCAATCGCAAGTCCAAGCCCTTGCTCGCCGCGTAGAAATTCGCCGTCAAAAATGGGCACTGCGTCAACGCGAACTCGAATTGCTTGCCGCAAAAAGCCTCAACAAATGGCGTTTTGATTTGGTTGGGCAATATGGATTTCGTGGTTTCGGTGATGACTTGTTCGGGAGTCGATCAAGGGCAAACGGAAGTGCGTTTGATGATTTGATCAATGGTGACCTGGACGATTGGCAATTGGGAGTTGAGCTTGGTGGAGCGATCGGAAATCGTACTGGGCATTTAGCGATCCGCAACGCGGAGCTGAATCTTGTCCGTGAGAAAGCGTTGTTGAAAGAACAGCAGCGACAGATCCTTCACGATCTCAACCAGGCGTTTACAGAAGTCGATCGGTCAATGGCCAATTTGCGTACGTCGTTTAATTCCCGTGTAGCCGTTCAGGAAGAACTTGATCCAAAACGTAAACGTGTTAATGAAGGGCAAGACCAAGTGTTCTTTTTGCTTGACGCAGAACAGCGAGCTGCAACCGCCGAAAGCGCCGTTCATCGTGCCGTCGCAGACTACAACCGAGCTTTGCTAAACTACTCGTATACGTCTGGTTCGTTGCTTAGCCGATATAACATTGTGCTGACCGAAGGCGAATGGTCGGAAGATGCGAAATACAATGCGGCTCGCAAAGCTCCGCGATACCAGCGGCGTGGCAGTAACGAATGCGACATCGATACGTGTCCTGTGAGCTACGGTGGATTCGACCAAAATGCGGTACCGCTTGGGCGTGAAGAGGGATTTGTTAGCTCGCCCGATTTCTCAAATTCAACATTGGAACCAGCTGCAAGCTCGCAGATGCAAGAGCAAGAGCCCCAGGAACAGGAAGACGATCTGCCTTTGGAGCCGACCAGCGACGAACTGCTGGAGACACCAGATCTTGAGGGCCCCAACGAAGACACTTCGCGTTTCAAATTTTCCGTGCCATCAAGGTCAGCGAAACGATATTTGCAACAACGGTTTAGACGGTAATTGGCAAACCTGACAACTCTTCACTCTACAAAGACTCTTCATCAATGTCTGCCGATTGATTCTTGGTCCGTTGCTTGCGTGGAATCCACTGAGTCAAACCTAATGCAAATGCTGCGTGCAAGAGTGGACGAATGGGTAGCGAAAGCCGTCCATAGTCCGACCACGTCAACGCCGTAACCAACGTGCTTGCGGCGATCAATGCAATCACGACGAATCCAAAACGCCGCCAAGTCAAAACGCAGCCGAGCAGCGCACCGATCGTTAGAACAAGATTGATCCGCTCCAGGTATTCAGGATCTTGGCTCGTTATTCCAAGATGATTTGTGACTCGATTAAGCATCAAACCGGTTGCCGCATTCGAATTCGCTTTAATCCAATCCTGAGTTCGCTCTTGGTGCGTCGTGGCAACAAATGTTTCTTTGTCGATCGGGTCGGTCCATTCGACATCCTCCATCAACAACCTCTCCTTAGACGAAATAATCGGGTCAACGTTCAGGTTGCCTTGGGTTGGTTCGCCAAAAACGTAGGCTCCGATAATTTTTTGCTGTATCTCATTGCCAAGCGGTTTGAAGTCGCCTGTTACTTTGCAATTTCTAATCCACCAAGGCGAGATAACGATCAGCAGCCCGATCGAGAAAAGCAAAAACGATTCGCCGGTTCGCGCTGGTAACTTCTTGCGAACAAGCATCACAACAACAAAACCAACGAAGCAAGGCAACAAAATCGCCAGCCATAGACTGGTTGACGGTCGAAACAGCATCGAGACTCCCAGCAAAAGCCCGGCAATTGGCCACTTCCAAATGGATCGAGGCAATCGGGACCCCGGCGGAACCGCAAGTGAAGTGTGCGTTGGCGTTTGGGTCGGCGTAACGGCTTGGAGAAAAATAACGACGGACATTATGACCAATGCCGTTATCCACGCGTCGCATGTCACTAAAGTCGGCGACTGCTGGAGAAAGACGTCAGCAAAGATCGTGATCGCTGCGATAATTGCGGGCAAGAATCCAAACATGTTCCTGATTTGATTGACCAACAGCGCAAGCGCCAATGCCAGCAGCAGCGTGCCAAGACTAGCAATACCACTCCAGGGACCACTGGACACCAAATGGCCAGCCTCCATCAGAATCGGAACCGCCGGAAAGTGATTGGACGTCGGTCCGTCAACATCCATCGAGTAGATCCAGCTTAGCCTTGAGCCTTGAAATGCTGGAAGACTCTCTAGACTAGCGCCGATATTTGAGTCAGAAAAATCTAATTCGTACCCGTTCCCCTGTACTAAATTTACCCTGAGGTTGTGATAGAAAAACGCGTCGTACTGCGAAAGAAACGTATCACGATAAACAATCGTTTTTGATTGCCAAACAGAACTGGCAATCATCATCAGCACAAACAATAGCGGGACAAACCAGCACCCCATCGGAAACGAATGTTCATCATTGGATTGTTTGGAACGCGGTGGCATGGTCGATTGGAATCGGGAAAAGGATCTGGAGAGCATGGCAACAACATCACGCTTCCATGCCATTGGAACGCTTGAAGCGACCAGATGCAAATTGCCTGAACGAATAGTCAGTAAGATTTCTGTCCCTTAAAAAGACGGACAAGAATGTCTATCCTACGCGAGTGATTTCGCATACGAAAAAAGCACGCTGTTTCAGCGTGCTTTGATCGTCTTAAATTCAATTCGTTATTCCAACGAAACCGTCACCTATCTTTCGGCAACATACACGGCCAATGATTTATAAGGCAGCGTATGGCTTCCGCTTATCGGTAACTCGGGGCCGTTAAGCTCCGGGTAAATGTCGTGCGGCGATGGAAGTGATGTGTCAATGAACAGCCGCCATTTTTTCGACTTTGCAATCGTCGGAATGATAAACCGACAACCTTGGCTGCTGGAGTTGATCATCAACAACACGTCACGCCCAAGCCCATCCGGGTCTTCGGTCGGGGCGGGAGCGGCGAGCAGGCAAATAATCGGTAATTCCGACTGGTGCCAATCAACCGCAGTTCCAAGTGGGCTAAACCAACTCACGTCCGACCAGCCGTCTTTGCTGTTTGGCACGCCTGTCAAGAAATGCTCGCGGCGAACGGTCGGCTGATTGCGCCGAAATTCGATCAGCGATCGGCAGTAACGAACCAGTTCAGCGTGCTTTTCAACGAACGTCCAGTCAAGCCATGAGATTTCGTTGTCCTGGCAATAGGCGTTGTTGTTACCGTTTTGCGTGCGTCGAAACTCGTCACCAGCGACCAACATCGGAACGCCTTGGCTGAGCATCAAAGTGGCGATCAGGTTCTTGATTTGACGCAAACGAAGCTGGTCAATGATCGGCTGATCGGTTGGCCCTTCGACGCCAAAGTTCTCGCTGAAGTTATTATTGTCGCCGTCACGATTGTCTTCGCCGTTTGCGAGGTTGTGTTTTTCGCGATAGCTCACCATGTCGTTGAGCGTAAACCCATCGTGCGAAGTAATAAAGTTAATACTGCTGCACGGTGGACGGCCACCAGGTTGATAAAGGTCAGCCGATCCAGCCAAACGAGTGGCCAACGGACCTCGCGTTCCCGAATCGCCACGCCAATAGCCGCGAATGTCATCGCGGAAACGACCATTCCATTCTGCCCAACGATCGTCGCCGAACGAGCCGACTTGATACGCGCCGGCAGCATCCCAGGCTTCGGCAATAATTTTCGTGTCGGCCAACAACGGGTCTTGTCCAATCGCTTCGACAAGCGGCGGGTTGGGAACGAGATTGCCAGAACGATCGCGACTGAGGATCGAAGCCAAATCAAATCGGAATCCGTCGACGTGATAGTTGTGGACCCAGTGTCGCAAACAATGAAAGATCATCTCGCGAACGATCGGATGGTTTCCGTTGACGGTGTTTCCACAGCCCGAATAATTTTTGTAGTAGCTCGGGTCTGATTCGAGCATGTAGTAAACAGGATTCTCAAGTCCTTTGAAACTCAACGATGGACCGCGCTCGTTGCCTTCACAAGTGTGATTAAAGACAACGTCGAGGATGACTTCGATTCCGGCTTCGTGAAGTGCTTTGACCATTTGCTTGAACTCGTTGACTTGAGCGCCAGGAGTTTTGTCAGCAGCATAGCCACGGTGCGGTGCGAAAAAGGCCAGTGGATCGTAGCCCCAGTAGTTCGGTCGTTCGCATACCGTACCATCGGCTTCGTGAATCGGGAACTCATGAACGGGCATGAGTTCGACAGCCGTTACGCCCAGCGATTGGAGGTAAGGAATTTTGTCGATGACGCCCAAGTACGTTCCAGGATTCTTTACACCGCTAGACGGATGTTGAGTGAATCCTTTGACGTGCATCTCGTAGATGATCGTTTCGGAAAGATCGCGTCGCAAATGACGATCGCCTTCCCAGTCAAAATAATCATCGACCACAACACACTTGGGCGGGCGAATGATTCCATCAACAGCAGGTTGAAAAGTCCCCGCAAGGGCTTTCGCATACGGATCAATTAATCGAGCGTTGGGATGGAACCGCATTCCCCGCGACGGGTCGTTGGGACCACTGGCTTGGAAATGATAAAGCTGGCCTGGACCGGTGCCTGGTACAAAAATGCTCCAGATGTCGCCCCAGCGATCATTGCTGCGGTCAAAGTTGATTATCTCTGATGGTTCTTTGTCGTTGACGTCATCGTAAAGCAGAAGTCGCATTTCAGTCGCGTTTCGGCTGAAGATGACAAACTGCACACCTTGCTCATGAATTACTGCGCCGTAGGGCAGCATGTGAGTAAATTGAAGTTTTGGATGTGTGTGTCGCATGTTCATTAACATTGGTCGATATCCCGTTGGTTGACAATCCCATGCGCCGCTTTCCTTGCTGAATCAACATGTGTATTCTTTTATCTTCGACCTAATGAGAGAAGTTTTTAACCGTTTTTTTCCGAGCAAAGTACTCTCGCGTGACCGGCACGACTGCCTCGATTCCTAACTGCGGTTGATCCGTTAAAACTTATGGCGCGAGGTAGTCCAGCCCTCCATTAACGCGGGATAGTGCTGATTGGAATGGGCCAGCGACCGAAAGAGTTGACTATGTTGGAAGTGCCGAATGGGCGAAGCAATCGGTTTTGAATAAATCAAGCGGTTAAACATGTTGAGTACACGGTTGCCGGAAAAGGGTCGATCGGGCAAACTATTGCTTATTCAAACACCGTATCTTGACGCGGTAACACAACCCATTTTGCTCCAACTATCAGGCCCCAATGACTGGCGTTTCCTATAAAGATTCCGGAGTCGACCTCGACGTTTACAACGAGGCGATGAAGCGCTTGCCGCGTCTGATGCACCGAACGTTTTCGCCCCGCGTGCGACAACTTGACGGTGGATTCGCTGGTTTGTTTCAGCTTGATTTCAATTCGAAACTTTTCCGTCGAAATTATGAAGACCCGATGTTGGTCGCGTGCACTGACGGCGTCGGCACGAAACTTAAATTGGCTCAGATGCTGAATCGGCACGACTCAGTTGGCATCGATTTGGTGGCCATGTGTGTTAACGACGCAATCTGCTGCGGAGCCGAACCGCTTTTCTTTCTCGATTACGTGGCGATGTCTCACGACGACCCGATTGCTCTGGAGCAAATCGTAACCGGGATCAGCGACGGATGTTTACAAGCCGATTGTGCGCTGCTGGGTGGAGAGACGGCGATCATGCCCGACCTTTACAAAAAGGGGGACTACGATCTGGCCGGATTTTGCGTTGGCGTCGTTGAACGAAAACACGTGATTGACGGACATTCGATCTCTGACGAAGACGTCGTGATCGGTGTGGCTTCCAGTGGCGTGCATTCCAACGGGTTTAGCCTCGTGCGAAAAATTGTATTCGACGTTGGCAAAAAGAAACCCGAAGACAATTTCCCAGGCACCGATAAAACAATCGGCGATGTCTTGATCGAGCCGACTTTGATTTACACCAAAGCAATCCGGCAAGTGTTGAGTAAGTACAAAGTCAAAAGCGTCGTTCACGGCTTGGCTCATATTACAGGCGGTGGACTCGAAGAAAACATTGAGCGAATCACGCCTGATGGAATTGAAATTGATATCGATGCAAATGCTTGGGAACGCCCGCCAGTTTTCGATTGGCTTCAAAAAATGGGTAGCGTCGAAACCGAAGAGATGTATCGCGTGTTCAATATGGGATTAGGTTTGGCGATGATCGTCAGTCCGTACTACGCCGACAGCATTCGCCGGACGCTCACCGAGCACGGGCACGACAACTGGGTGATTGGTTCTGTAAAAGCAGGAACCAAACGCGTGACGGTTCACAACAAGTGACTTTCTTACTCGCGGTCGTTCGCGATAATTCGGCTCCACGGACGAGAACCGCTGCGGCAAACGTCGCGCATCGTGCACTTGGGCCATTCATCGCAATTCTGGAGCAACAAGATTAGACTGGAAATAGTTGTAATTATTTGATAGCTATGGCGACTAATTCGTAGTTCCTTTCCGTTCCTTCAATTTATACGAGGCCGATTACATGGCCCTTACGCTGGAAGTCGACCTGCACAAGATGTCGCGGTCGGTCAACATCGCGATGTTACTGCTGCTGCCGGTTTCATTCCTTGCCGGATATTTCGGCCCGTTCTATTTTCACTTTGCGACCGTCACGTTTTTGTTTTTGAACGTGATCAACTTTTTCTACATGTTCGTCCAGAAACGGCACACGTTGCTGCGGAACTTCGGCGTGCTTGCCCAGGCTCGATATTTCATCGAAAGCATCGGGCCTGAGATGCGGCAGTACCTGTTCGCAAGCGATACGGAAGAACGC
>CAYUWY010000055.1:0-23509 GCA_964448575.1 uncultured Pirellulaceae bacterium | reverse complement strand
AAATCGCAATCTCAAGAATGTTGATGACTTGGTATTAAGGGACAGAGCCTAGGAAAAGCGTAAGCAACGTATCCGCATTGGCTGAAGGCCATATTCAACGGTACCAATATCGGTGCCTCAGCCAAAGAGTTTATTTCTCTCGCCCAACTCTTCACTGGCTACTTCGCTGCGACTTGGTCCTGAACTTCATCAACACCGATCGCCAAGCGGAATACTTCGCCAGCGGTCAATGTGACCACTCGCTCTTCCGTTTTTGTTTCGCCATTGGATTCGTATTGAACTTCGACTTTGTAATCCTTCCAAACTTCACCTTCTTCCAAACGCTTGGTCGCAAAATAGCGAAGACTGCCTTGGGTCGAGGTTTCGTTTCCACAAAGTTTCACTTTGGCGTTTTTGGGAACCGACAATGCCAACGCTGTGACCGGTTCCTCGAAATTGATGCTTACAGTTTGATCATGGCCGCGTCGCAAATTCACAAGCTTGGTACGAACGATTTTTTTACCATTACGAACCAATACGGCTTCGACTTGATACTTGTAATCTCGATCTTCGACAAGCTTTCGTGATTTGTAGCTACGTCGTGTGCCTGTGGTTTTAGTAAGCTGACCATTGATATAGACCTTTGCTTCGCTTGGCAAAACAAGGCTCAAAACCGTTGGCTTGATTCGCTTGTTGGAAGCAAGCTGATAGGCGTTAGGTTTTCTTGTCCTTGTTTGATTGTCATCGGCGGGACCTGGGTTAACATTCGGATCGCCTGGCGCGTTCCCTTGAGGTCCATAGTATTCACCGCCCGGCTGAGCGGGTGTTGGAGTTGGAGCGATGCTGCCGCCTTCCATTGGAATATAACCGCCATCGTTACCTTCAAGCATTGAATCGATGGAACCGCCATCCTGAATCAAGCCACCGTTGATCGAGGATCCCATTTGGCTTTCAATTGGGATGCCGCCAAGTGGAACCGAACCGTCAATTGGAACTCCGCCCAGTGGAACTCCGCCCAGTGGGAACGAACCGCCAATTGGAATCAAGTCGTCAACAAAGTTTGATCCTGAAAATCCTGAATCCATTGGAATGCCACCGATCGTTTCACCCATGGCACCATAGGGGATCGTTGACTGGATCGGGTAGCCAGGCTCGAATCCGTAGTCGCCAATCGGATAGCTTTCTTCGGACGAGTAACTGCCTATCATTGGAACCGTATAACTTGTTTCAAGCGGAGCAGCCAACAATGGCGTCGCGAGAACTGGAGCAGCCAGAATTGGAGTCGCAAGGGCTGGGGCCGCTAGAACTGGAGTCGAGTATATAGGAGATGCAAGTGGCGCTGCCGCTACGTAACTTCCAGATGATCCGCCGCCGGCAAACGTTGAGCCAGACCAACTTCCCGTTGAACCGCCTGAACCAGCAAATCCGCCTGACCAAGATCCAGTTGAGCCCGAGCCTGACGAAGCCAGTCCACGTCCACCCAAAAGTCCGCCCCGCGAACCTCCACCCAGCAATCGACCATTAAAAAGTCCAGTGCCAAGTAAGCCTCCTCGTGATCCACCACCAAGTGCGCCGCCACCAATACTTCCGCCGCCTAAGCCTCCGCCACCTAATCCGCTACTTCCTCCGCCCAAGCGGCTACCCAAACTTCCACCGCCTAAACCGCTACCAACCGACCCGCCGCCACCTGGCAACAAAGGTCTGGATGCGAGCCGGCCAAGCAAATTTCTAACTGGAGTTTGGCCACCTAATAAGCCACCAGCCCCCCAGCTTCCTCCACCCGAACCGAATCCGCCCAGCGAACTGCCCCAGCTACCGCCTGCCGCGTTTGCCGAGTCGGTTGCAAAAATTGACACGGCAATCGCCATAGCGGCGAAGGCTCCAAGCCGAATTTTTTCCAAAGGGACAAGTGAAAATTTGCTCATCATCGCTCCATGAAGTTCATCCATCGGATGAATCTTGTGAATCTCATTTACCGGTATTTTGAGGTACCGGTGCAGTATCTACAGAATTCATAAGATAACAGGGAGATTTGGCAATTCAAGGCGATTAGGAGCTTTTGGTGAAACAGGAGAGATAATTTGGCATTTTTGAGAAAGTGACGTCCCTCGCCCAAGTGACGTCCTCTCGCCTAACGCCAAGATCCCACCCAGAGTGGAAATGTAAACAACTCAAAACTTGGACTGTCCACGGACTGTTCGCTTTATCAGGCGTTTAGACTTCCCGAAGGCTACTGCAACTGATTTACTCGTACTGCAAATCTTATCGTCTCTTAGACACCGCGTTCAATGTGATGTTGTCAAAACGAGCCGTTCCCGTTGAGCCAAACATTCCGATGCGCACGATTCCTTCACGCGCGCCAACAGGTACGCGGATTCTCAAGCTTTGCCGCAGCCAATCTTTGGTGCCCTTGTGTGGACCGAGCCTGAATGTCGAAAGCTGCTTTCGGTCTTCGTCGAAAAACGAAATCGCAGCAACGGGCAAGTCTCCGTCGTGTGGCCCGGTAACGACATCATCACAGGCAAATGAAGCCGAATACTCAACAAGTGGAACTTTTCGTCCGTCGATCGAGAACCCTTGCATCAACCAGGCCAAACGGCCCGCTTCATCATTCTTGAACTGGATGTAGTTTTTTCCGCTGGGTGCACTTTCGCTTTTCTCCAACGTCAATTGTCGTTGGTAGTACCAGCCTTTGACGAACCCCTCATCGTTTAAGCCTTCTTCAAAATCGCCATTGATCAAACCTGGCTTGGTCGGATCAGGCAGCACGGTGCGCTGCTCTTCTGCGGTGCCGGTCATTGGAACAAACAAAGTTGGCCTGAGTGCTTTGCGGACAATTTTGCCGTCTTTCTTAGTCATCAGATAAAGCGTTTGTTGATGTCGCTCGCCCATGGGCACAACAATCGTGCCGCCTTCTTTGAGTTGATCGATCAAAGGTTGGGGGATGTCTTCTGGAGAACACGTCACAATGATTTTGTCGAACGGCGCGTGTTCGGGCCAACCTTTATAGCCATCACCGATTTTGGTGTGGACATTCTTATAGTCAAGCTTCTTCAATACCTTGGCCGCCGACTTTCCAAGCTTCTCAACGATTTCGATGGAATAGACATCCTGCACCAAGGGACTAAGAATTGCAGCTTGGTAGCCACTGCCAGTTCCGATCTCCAAAACTTTATCAGTCGGTTGCGTATCCAGCACTTGGGTCATATAGGCAACGATGAATGGTGAAGAAATCGTTTGGCTTTTTCCGATCGGAACACCTGCGTCAGTGTACGACTGATCGCGCCGCAAACGTCTAGGAACGAATTCGTGTCGCGGCGTGTCCTTCATAGACTTGATCACACGCTCGTCGGTCACACCTGCCCCCACGACAGCAATTTTGACCATCTCCATACGTAGCTGTTCGAAATACTTTTCCGATTGAGCATTGGCGGTGCTGATGCAAAAGGAACCAACGCAGAGCTGCGTCATTAATCCCAAAACGATTGCTAAAGACAAAGTAATTTTGAATTGCTTATTCATTTTTAGTCATTCCAAAAACAATTTTCTAACGCTGCCAAGCCCCGACGGTATTTTTGATTATAACCGTTTGAAAACATCCATGGATGCATGGGTCTGGGGAACAGTTCAGTTTAAGACGGATTCGGCTACACCGAATTCTGGTTCATGTTAAAAAGGAATGATGCCAAATTCACAAAAGCCAAATTCCGATTCTCGCATGCCAGAGCCAAATGCGTTGCCTGATCGCTCTCCCACCGACGGCACTGCCAGCACGCAACGGTCAGACAACCCGTTGCCTTTTATTTTACCGTTCATCCTGTTTATGGTCATCGCCAGCCGATACCCGGATTTTGCTGGCTCTTATGATGAAAACATTCAACCGCAGGTAACGGCAGAAACTTGGCAGTACATCATCATGATCGGTGTCCAAGTTTTAGTTGCAGCCGGACTCTTGGGCTATTTTCGCAAGACCTACCTGCAACATTTTCCGTTTCGCGTCTCACCGCTTTCGATTGGCGTGGGAATCGTAGGTATCGTTTTATGGATTGCGTTATGCGAACTGGGTGTGGAATCAAAACTGTTCGTAATGTTGGGGTTTGACGTAAGCCGTCCAGCATTTAACCCATTCACCATTCCCGATCAATCAGTTCGCTGGCTATTTTTCATCAGCCGATTTTCTCTGTTAGCAATTGTGGTCCCGATTGTTGAAGAGCTATTTGTGCGCGGCTGGTTTGTACGCTGGTTTCATGACCCAAGTTGGGAAAACATTAAACTTACCGGGCTGCCGATGAAAGCGCTCTTGGCGGTTAGCCTCTATGGCGTGCTGACTCATCCGGGCGAAGCCATCGCGGCGTTCGTTTGGTTTGGACTAGTGAGCTGGCTGATGAATCGGACGGGTAACTTGTGGGACTGCGTCGTCGCCCATGCGGTGACAAATTTCTTGCTGGGCATTTATGTTGTTTGGTTCAGCCAGTGGCAACTTTGGTGATCGATTGTTGGTTGTAACCTACGACCGATTCAAACGACGGCTGATCAAAATGCGACAATCAATTTGACATTGGCACTGCACTAACAGCCAACCGGTGCCGCACCGGAATTCGGCAAATCTGTCACATTGGAAACCGGCTGACCAACAGGATTTGCAGGCACGGCTTGTTCGTCTGTTTTGAATTCCGATGACTTTGAATAGATGTTGTTCACCAATCCAAACATAAAGAACAACAGCATGTGCTGCATCGGAAGAATTGAAACGTCGTGAAACATACCGTTAATTACATAGCAACCGAGCAGGACAAGATTTGCCAGCCCGAATTGACGAGCCCACAAATCCAAACTCGAATCACGCCAGACTCTCCAGCTAACACGCAAGATCATCCCCAGCATCGCGAGTAAACACGCCAGTCCGATCAAACCTGTCTCGGTAACGTAAGCCAGAAACACGTTGTGCTGCATGAAAGTTTTTGTCAGATACAACGGTTTATTCGTATGTGGATTCTGCAAATAAGGGTACTTCTCGCGTGCATATTGACCAAAACCGACACCAGTGATGGGTTGGTCTTGAAACATATCCCAAGCGACAATCACGAACAAAGGTCGTAAGTCAGCAGACCGCTGCATGTCCGCCAATGAAACGTCTTTATCACGCTTGAAGGACACGAAATTTTCAGAGAACGGAATCGCAATAACGGCCAACACGGTAGCCAAAACGATCATGCCCCCCTTGGCTTGTCGGGACGAAGGCAACCAAATAAACAACCCACAAGCAGCGATCAGAGAAATCCAAACACTTCGAGTCAGCGTCGCATAAACACCAACTGAAATAACCAACGCTGAAACAATTAGCAGCAGCTTGGTTATGTTGTTTGATCGTGGCCACCACATCAACAAACAGCAGAAGCAAACGATCTGAAAAACGCCATTGGAAACCGGATTCAGGAAAGGGCCACGTCCACGGCCTAAAAACTCGACCGACTCCGAGGTCATAATGTATTTGGGAAAAATAACTGCCGTGAATTCTTTGATTTCCGCGATTCCAGTACATGCCAGATAAAGACCAAACAACCCAAATCCAACGGCAATGAATTTTAAATCACCCGCCTTGAGCTTGCTTGTCTTCAACACCATGTACAAACCGACAGGCATTAAATTAAAGAACAACAACCGCGATGCGGGCATGTTTTTAAGAAAGCGAAAATCGTGAGTAATGGTGCTGCAACTGATCACTGTGATCAATGCAATGATGGTCCAATCGGCAAAATTGAAAGCTCGCAAATCCTCTCTGCCCAGGAAAAAAAGCAAGCCAAACATGGCAAGCATTGCACCAAACAGAAGTCGATCAAGCGTGATCGGAATCGGGCCCGCCGGCATGTTAAAAAATTCATGACCCAACACACTGCCAACGAGAACGGTGGCAAAGGCAAGAACAGGCATGGGGCGCAGGTTGAACTTGGGCTTAAACCGAATCCAAGCGCAAGCCAATACGGCGAGGAAAGGAAGGACGATCGCAATTACCAATTCCATTTTTGGTTTCAATTATGTTAGAAGCGGAATAAATACACCGATGTGGGTTATCGTCAGAACCATGACGATCGATTTAGTTCAGCTGTGACGGCAGGAATAACCGGCAAGGTTTGCCACCTTGCAAACCAACGCACAAGTCGGTTTAGCAGCCTGATCAGATGCAAATAGAATTGCGAAAGAAGTCAGCTGGCCCGGGAATAACCGAATTAAAAAAGAAAACGCTCTGTGTTTAATTGCAAACCCAAAGCGCTGTAGTCTCGTTGCGTGAAAGCAAACTCGCTGGCGTTTTTGAATAGCACGAGCCAACCGGCAAAGTTTAACTCACGGCGCCAGCCGGTAAAGTTTAGCGTACTGTAAAAGTCATCGCTGGCTCAGTCGACGCCGATTTGTTTCCGTTGAGATCTTCGACAGTCAAAACCAGGTTGTATTGGCCGGCAGGAAGATCGTTAAGCTGAAGCGGAAAGTACATGTAGAAATCGCGACGACGTTTTCGAGCAACGTCATCAACGATTGGGTACTGCGACTGCTGTACGGCTTGGCCTGATTGATCGTAGATTGCAAGACTTCCACGAAGCTTTGTGTGGACTCCCGAAGAGCGATCGACAATCGTTTCATTTGACATGTAATTTTCGACTTCGCAGTAGATCAACATTCGCTGACGTGATTTGAAGTTCGACGAAGGAAACGCTTTGAACTGCCCAAATCCGGAGATTTCAGTGCAGAATGCAGGATTGGAAACGACCAAATTTGCCAAAGACTCAAGCCGTTCGACGGCCTTTCGTAGATGGCCAAGCGTATCAATGGCAGCAATGTTTCTCGCAGGGCCTTGTTCGCGTTGACTTGCATCAAGCATCAACGTGACGGCGTTGAGTTGGTGTTGCCAATATTGTTTTTCAACATCAGTCAACATATTTTGTTTTTCACGTTTCTCGATGCCTTGCATTTGACGTTCAAGAACTTCCAACAAACGTAAATTGACTTCCAGTCCGTTCTTTGTGTTGAGATCGGTCTCGCTGGAAAGTTGATCCTTTACCGTTTTAATCGTCTCTTCCAATTTGACAGTCCAAGGCACTGTGTTATCGACAATCTCGACGCGCACTTCCGGCTGAGCTTTTTCTTCCTCTGGCTGGACGGCTGGAGTGAACTCTAATTTTGGCAACTCAAACGGCTGAGCTGTTGCTACCGGCTCGGCATTCACAGGAGTAGGTTGGACACCGACAACTGCCAGTGGAATCGTTGGCGCTGGGAGATAAGTTATTGGCAGTGCGGTTTTCGGGTTTGCAGTTGGAGCGTTGTAGCCAACGGGAGCAACAAAATTCGATTCTGATTCCGGAATTGAATCACTTGGATCGAATTCCGGCATTTGTTCTGGCGTGAGGTTTTGTGGGATCTCAACATTGGGAATCTGGACGTCCGGCAGTTCAAGATTAGGAACCACCAATCGCTCAATGTCAGTTTGAGGTTCTGGTTCAGGAGCAACATCAGGTTGTGGCATCGCGCTGTCTGCTTGAAATTCGTTCGAACCCAGTTCAGGGTAAGAAGGCTCAAATGGTTCAGCCCAAGGCGTAACGACGGCACTTTGATTTTCCACTTGGTTTGTTTGCGGAACGAATCCGTTGTCGGCAGGAACGAATTGGTTTGCGACATCTACTTGCGGCTCGATGTGCTCTGGCTCAAAACTTCCACCAAATTGTTCTTCACAACCGTTAGCACAGGCGTCCGACTTACACTCAGGGCAAGGCTTTGCCAACTCTTCCTGGTTGGGAATTGGGCCAAACATCGCCAACCACTCAGCATCGTCCGTGTCTTGGTATGAGTTTTCTTCAACGATCGGATTTTGCTCGATATCATTTTCTGGAGGGTCGGCAAAAGGCGGAATCGTGTCCGGGGAAGTTGTTGCCACAATGATCACTGGGTCAGCAGCAAGCATTGGTTTAGGCTGTTCGAGTTCCGATCTGCGAGTTCGACGGTTGCAAGTTCCATCGCATTCCATTGAACGGCACGAAGGACATGCTTCAAAATTTACTTGGGCAAAATTAGTTTTTGCAATTCGGTCGGCCTCAATTTTCATGTCCGATTCTGGATTGAATTGAACTGGGCCAGAGTCGATTTCTGCTTGATTCCAAACCGCCATGGATTGCGCAGGAGCTCGATCGGTTATTTCAACTGATTTTTCATGCGACCATTTTTCATTACGGCGAAGTGAATTTGCTTTTTCATGGTCATCAACTTGAACGGCTCGCGTTTGAGCATCGAAAAGAATTGGAGAAAGCGGTTGGCTAACCAAAGCGGAAGGCGGTACCAACGTAGAGACGGCAGGTTTTTCGACTTCGTTGGTGCCAATCAAAAACTCAGTGTCATTTGGAACCAAACGGTTTGGTTGCAATGCATTGGGATTCGGTTCGAAATTGGATGATTCCATCGGCGATGCGATACCAATATCATTGTCGCTCGAAGTCAGTTGGATCGGCGCCGGGACCGAATCGTATGAACTGGCAATTCGTACCGCATTTGATTTGAAACTTGGAGCTGGGGCGTTTTGCGTTAGTTTAAGACTTGGTGCAGGGGGCTTCGCTGCCAATCTAAAACTAGGCGCTGGTGGTTTTGCATTGGACGCTTGTTTTAGCGCTGTACCTGGTTCAAATGTTTCGGATGCGACATCCATGAAATCCATCGGCTTGGCGAATGGGAGTTTAGGCTGGACTTTTGGTTTGTGGCAGTCACATTGAGCTTCGTGTTCGCAAGCTTTCTTTTCACCAGGCATGGCCAGTTTCTCTGGCATTGCAAACGCAGCTTGATCTAGCTCAGATTCTTCAATCGGAAGACCTGGAATCAAAGTTCCCGCGGATGACAGCGAGGGAGCGGGAGCAAGCGATAACCCTGCCACGTCTCGCAGCGAAGGCGCCGGAGCGAGCGCAACTCCACTTCCTGCTCTTCGGATTGGATTGGCCGGATTCGTCTGGCCATTCTCGATCCCAACGAGTTTGGCTCGATCTTGCGATTGGGTTCTTGATTGAACCAGCTCAATGGCTCGTTGAGATGGAAATTTCAACTCGGCCGGCATTTGAAGCGGCTGCTCAACAGCTTCCGCCATCATGCTCGCTTCTTCTTTGAACGCAGGCATCTGTTGCAGAATTGAATCAGATGCAAACCGTTCTGTTTGACTGACCGGTGTCGGGGCTTGGTTGGCGAAACTTGGCGTCGCCGAAGTACTTGGAGTCTGGTTTTGATTGAAGTCCTGATTTGGATCAAGCAGATAATCACTGACCGAATCGCGATTGGCGAGAAGATCAGGGTTCGCTATTCCGTTTCGCAACTTCGTACAGCCAAATTGCATCGACATAACAGTCGACGCTGCAAGCGCAAGGACGAAGAATTTACGAAGACGCCGTGTGACCAGATTCCGTTCCGGCATGGTAATACTCATCGAATAAGGGGGTGATATTCGCGGCGGAGAGTAGAGAATTCGCCGTTTTCGATCAAGTCAGCAATCCGAGACGACAGCAAACCTGCTGGCAAAAGAGAATTCAGACGTGAACAGGCCCATAAACGGCGGCCATCAAAGACACGAAAAACCGTTGCCCGAAGTCTTACTTAAACCGCTTGGGGGCCGAGTTCTTTGGCCATTTTGACAAACAGTTTTTCGAGAACCAATCGGCCGCGTTCGGGCTTTGAATGGGATCGCTTGAGCGCGAGATCGGCTTCCAATAACCAATCCAACATCAATCCCGCGCGTTCTCTGCCCAGTTGTCTGATTCGAGCTTGAGCAGAATCGATCTCGCCTCCCCAAGCCCTGAACCCAGCCTCTTTGATTGCACCAGGCAGATTTGGTTTCTTTCCTGATCGCAAATCCCGCATCACCAACTCGGTTGCCGTGGCGTAGCGTCGAAGCGACCACGAAAGCTGGCCAAACAATGCCAGTGGATGTTCGCCGCTTCGCAAAAGCTGATCCAGCAGCTGGATCGCATTGCCGGCATCTCCTTCGACTGCCGCATCGATCGCTTCCCACATCGTTCTCGAACGCCAGCCGCCAACCACGGTCTTGATCGTCTTCTGATCGACCTTGCCTTTTTTGTCAGCGTACAGCGCGAGTTTTTGAAGCTCTTGATCCATCCGGCCAAACTCGCAGTCGGTGACCTGGATCAAATTTTGGGCTCCACCGACTGGCAATTGAAACTCGTAAGTCTCTTTAGCGCGGGTGACCAGCCATTGGGCCGTTCGTTTTTCATCGGTCTGTTTGCTGCGAGCGCTTTTTGTGGGCGCGTCGCACTTGATTTGCGTTCCCGATTTGTTGACCGCTTTATACAACCGAGTATTGCTGGCCCAAGAATCCACAATCAGGATCAACAAGCCGTTTGAAGCTGAAGCCCCAACGTAATGTTCAATCCGTTCGCGGTTCTCTTTCACAAAATTATCGGCATGATCAACAATGACGATCCGCGGACCATCACCGCCAAACAAACTGCGCGTCGAAAGCTCGTCATGCACATCCGCCCAACCGACGCTTCCCGCTGTTTGTGAATCGTATTGCGACGCTGCGAAATCTGGATCGTCACCACCGATCGATTGAACCAGATATTCGACGGCAAGCCTTTTTAAGAAACGCTCGCCACCAAAAATTGCGCACACGCCAGTGGGGACTTTCGCCAATGGCTTGTCGAGCAAATCAAAAACATGGATGGTTCCGGACATCCCAACAGGAGACCAAACTTTCGACTGGGATTCCAGTAGGGCTTTTTACGGCCTTCCAAAACAGCCTGTTTCCAGCAAGCCTAGGTGGCAGTGCGAATTAGCTTTGGTCTCCAGCGTCATTCCTAGCGGCGAATCCGCTGGACTTGTCGGTCCATTCGATCGCGTGTCCGAGGATCAATTGCAGGAATCTCACGCTCAGCCACTCGTGTCGAGTGGATCACGTTGGATGATGAAGAACAAGTCGAGCATCCGGATCCAATCGGCATTCCGCCGTCGATGTAGCCTCCGTCAATGTAGCCAGCATCGCTCACGATACCACCGCCGCATCCTCCACTACACCCACCGCCACATCCTCCACCGCAAGAAGCCGAAGATTGGTCGCCGTTACAGAATCGTGTACCGTAAAGGTTAGCGGCAATGGTTCCAGGCTGCCAACAAAACGGTCGGCACTTGGTCGCTCCACCTGTCCAATGATTGTTGCAGCATGGATCTCGGGAATCTGGTGGACTGCTGATCCACTCGCCAATGTAGGCTTCACCACATCCGCTTCCGCAGACGAGGCTTTTTCTGAAGTTACGAATTCCCTCCAATGGTGAACCAGCGATGACGCGACCACCGCCTAGCCCATCGCAATCGTTACATCCAATTGGTATTCCACAGCCCGGGCCTATTGGTCCGCAACAACCAATCGAACTCAAAGCAACAGCCAGACATGTTAGGATTAAAGAAAACCGGATCATCGAATCGCCCCTTTTATTGATCACCACAACAAGTAAATTCGGGTTGGTCACCGTCACTCGTTGCAGAGGTACATAGACGCAAAAGCGCCGCCGTTTGTGTTTATCGACCCACAACCCTTCGCTGATCAAAAAAATCCTTACAATCAGAAAACTTTTGCCAACTTACAATCTAGCTAACCCACTAAATCATGACTCATTCACCACTTGGCAAACCTCAACAAGTTACCCATTTCAAGATTTATGCATTGCTAGCCAGCCTGTTTGCTTGCACGTTAATCGGATGCGGCAATCCAAATCGCGCGAAAATCATTGGTACTTGGGAGATCGATCAAGCCGATCGCGTGATGAACCGAATCAACGAAAAGGGTGAACCGTCAAACGACGCAGCCGAACAAAACGATTCACCCAAAATGCTGATTCGATTCCTCTCCAATGGCGGACTCGAAACAGTGACCAACATGGGAGCGATCCAGCAAAACAAAGCTGGCACGTGGCAGCTGATTTCGTTTAACGAAGCAGCAAAAGAGATTGTTATTTCGTGCAACATTCAATCACAAAAATCTGAACACAAAGTCAGCTTGATCGACGATAAAACTATCAAGCTTGTACCGCCCAACATGGCTGGCACGACGACAAAACTAAAATTTAGGCGACAATCAAACTAAAGCTGGCTTTAATTAGCAAGCCAACTATTTGATGTCCAAAATGGGAAAAGGAATTCCTCATGTCCAAGCAAAATGGAAATTTGCCTCAAACCAAATCAAAACTTTCCCTACTCGCGTGCTTGACCGCGATCACGATCGGAATTTCTGGCTGCGGCAAAACCGATTCACCAGTTGATTCCAAATCGAATACTGAAACGTCACGAACTGAGGAAGCGATTCAGGATCAAGTCGCAACGAATTCGCTTCAGCAAAAACTAACTGGAGTTTGGCTGGGAGCAGCCCGACTGGATCAAGCGCCATTGCAAGAAGCGCTCAATCAGATGCCACCTGCCGAACGAGCCGTTACGCTTGCCAAGGCGCGAAGTTTTCTCTCCACCGTGATCGCGATTGACTTCCGCAAAGACGGCACAGTCGAGAATGAGATGGAGATTGTTTCAACCAACGGACAAGTCCTTCGCGATGGCGCAACTGGAACGTGGAGCGTGATCGAATCAACAAGCGAAAGCATTTTGGTTGAAACAGAGGAAAAACTTTCCGACGGCACAACGTCCAAATCGCAAACAAGATATCAGTTCTTGACCAACGACAACGAATTCGCGATGCCAGTCGAAGTAAGCCAAGAGCTGGCTCAATTCAATGCGAGAATCGTCTTTCAACGTCAATCGCTTCCAGCAACGAACATCGCTGAAAACCCCAACGGCACGCAAATTAAGTAGAAGCTCAGTTTAGCGAAATGGCTGGTGCGTCGTCTGGCGCACCAATTGCCACTTCAATTGATTGTCGTGTGCCAATAGAATACAGTTTTTCCAAATCTGGATTGCTGTATGTCCCACGAACCCGTACCACCGGGAACAATGCTTCGAAGTTTCCTGACTGTTGGGTCGGGGTTCGTCATGTCCACCATGAGTTTCACGCTGATCCTGTTTGCATTGGGGTTCGCGTTCTTTCCTGACTTTGTCGAGTTCACCAAACTCGATAAAGCGAGTCAGGAAATGATGATGGCCAACAATCCAGAGAATGCGATTTCGCGGACGATGTTTGTATGCCTCGTCGGGCTGACTTTTATTGCCTGTATTGGGATTGGCTGGTTCGTCGTCAAAACCGCACCTTTTGCGCATTTTCCTCACGCAATATTTTTGACGGTTTTGCTTTTCATTAATTATCTTCAAATAGCAATCGCCGATCCGCCGGCTAAAAAATCAATGACGCTCGTGTACATGGTCCTGTTTCCCATCGCGATTATGATCGGAGCCAACATCGCGCGCGGCCCTTTGATTGAGCATGAATTGACGGACGACGAAACGCCTGATGGCTAAGTTGAAACGCATGGGCCAATCAACCAAGCCAACGATTGCTATAAAACGCACAGCGACCCACGACGACAATCGAAAACAGAAGTGACACCAAAGCCAATTTCCGTTTGAGTAATCCACTGCGACATGAATTTTCGCCTTCTCTCAAAACTGCTTGGCATCCTGACGCTGTTGATTGGCGGGTTCATGCTTTTCAGCCTCGTTTGGGCTGACCCAAACATTGGTGCGCACACCAACCCTGTCGTCAAACTCGATCGACCCGAATCCGATGGCATCCGTGGCCTACTCTACAGCGCAGTCATTTGTTGGCTTTTGGGTGGGTCAATGTACTGGTGGGGCCGTGGCACGAAAACGAAAATCTATCGTAAAGAAGCGATGGCTGTCGTCGGTCTCAGCTGGGTTCTTGCCACCGTTCTCGGTGCCCTGCCCTACATTTTCAGCGGCACCTGCCGGGGACCTTCGATTCGTGTTTTTGAAAACACGGACACCGTACTGGTCGCCGCATCGCGATGGAAAATCTGGAAGGGCTGGGAAACGGCCGACCCCGTCAACCAACAACAACTCAAAGTCATCCAAGTCGTCGCCGAAGCAAACGCTCGTGGACTGTCCGAGCGCGAGTTGATTGAGCAAACCGGGATCGCAAACGCGCCGGCGATTTTCATGGACTTGAAAAAACAATGGCCGTGGAGCAAGTGGCTTGCTGCCCCCGGCGAGGATCCCGACGCTCCAGCGGATCGCGCTGCGCACTACCGGCCCAACTGGGTTCGAATGGGATTGGTTGACTCAATGTTTGAAGCCCAATCTGGATTCAGCACCACCGGGGCGACGGTATTGTGCGACCTTGAGGATCCCTACCTGGTGCCACACTGCATTTTGTTTTGGCGGTCAAGCACACACTTTCTCGGCGGGCTGGGAATCATTGTTCTCTTCGTGGTATTGCTCGGTCAGGGCTCCGCAGGCAAGGCACTGATGCGCGCCGAGATGCCCGGCCCGACTCAAGAAAGCTCCAACGCAAGAATGCAACATTCGGCGTGGCTGTTCGCCGCAATGTACGTCGGACTCAACATTGTGCTGGCCGTGATTTTGAAATTCCTTGGCATGTCTGCGTTTGACGCAATCTGTCATTCATTTGCCACGATGGCGACAGGCGGATTCAGCACTTACAACGCAAGTCTGGGGCATTTTGTCCAGAACGGTATCAACGGTCAAGCGATCGAGTACGTCGTGATCGTGTTCATGATCCTTGCGGGCGCAAATTTTACTTTGCTGTTTCTGGTCTTAATCGGGAAACCACTTCAGCTTCTCAAAGACATCGAGTTTCGTACTTACGTTTTGATCATCGCAACTGTTACGTTTGCAATTATTTTGTTTGGCATGCGTTCGGGCGATGGCGATTTTCAAACATTCGAAAACGGCTTTCGAAATGGCTTGTTCCAGGTCGTTTCGATCATCACCACCACCGGATACGGGACCGCCGATTTTGACAAATGGAATCACTTCAGCCGCGGATTGTTACTGTTGCTGATGTTTATTGGCGGCTGTGCAGGAAGCACTGGTGGCGGAATGAAAGTGATTCGGCATGTTCTGTTCGTGAAAATTCTTGGCTTGGAAGTCCAGCAGGCGTTTCTTCCCAAAGAAGTACGATTGCTGAAACTGGGTGGCAAAGCGGCCGAAGATCAGACGCTCCGACATTCGATTCTGGTTTACTTTTCTTTAGTAAGCCTGATTTTCGTTTTCGGTTTCGCGTTCGTATTGATGGTCGAGCCGGATGTGACGTGGGGCGTCAATTCGCAGAACAAATTGATCGACACTGCCAGCGCGGTTGCTTCGACGTTAAACAACATTGGGCCAGGACTCGGAGTCGTTGGGGCGACAGAGAACTATTCGAATTTCACTTTCCTGACAAAATCGCTTTTCATCTGGCTAATGATGCTCGGCCGGCTGGAGATTTTACCGATCCTCGTTTTGTTTGCACCGAGATTCTGGCGAGACCAGTAAGTCCACTGGCAATAATGCTGCTTTTCAGTGATTCGTTTTGAATACCAGCTGGTGGGCCGGATAGAATGTTGAATCAAGAATCCAATTTGTGCATCCGATTAAAACGGCCGACCGATCACACAACCCACGCAACAAAACGAAAACGAGCAACCTGCGGAACAGATCGCCAAAACGATCGCGCCCATGCCTGCAACAACGCCTAACGCCGCGACGACATCGCCACCGATTTTGCTTTCACCGGAATATGTAAAAAGTGAAATTCGAGTCCATTGGATTTTCTTTTCAATGGCGGCTGCTATCTTGCTCGCGTCGTTCGCGATGAGCAGCTCTGGCGAGACGAACGTCTACTTGCCGGGATTCAACACCCCAATGCCTCAGATGTGCTCCAGTCGTCGCTTGTTTAATCTCGACTGCCCCGGCTGCGGATTGACGCGAGCGTTTATTTCGATCAGTCATGGCGAGTTTGCTAGAGCCTGGGAATTCAACCGTGCCAGTTATGTGGTTTATCTTTTCGCCGCAATCCAACTCCCCTGGCACGCCTTTCAAATTTGGCGCCTGCGCACAAATCGCTATCCAATCGTATGGACGTGGATCTATTTCATTCCGCTGGGTGTTGTATTCGCGTTGGTTGTGAATTGGATTTGGAAGCTTTGTTCATGAAACTCAAAACTGTCGCTACAAAAAACGCTACGTTCAATGTCGTGGATGAAGGCAAAGGGCTCCCGATTCTGTTTGTGCATGGATTTCCACTGGACCATTCGATGTGGCGATTCCAACTAGAGCCGTTTGCGAAAACGAATCGCGTAATCTGTCCGGACTTGCCCGGCTTTGGCGAAAGCACTTTCAACAACGACGCTCCAATCTCGATGCGAAGTTTCGCTGACAGCCTTGCCGATTTACTCAATGCCATAGAGGTCGATCAACCGATTGTGTTGTGCGGTCTTTCGATGGGAGGATATATTGGCTGGCAATTTTGGAAGCACCATCGTGAACGCTTGGCCGCATTGGTTGCCTGTAACACGCGCGCAGCAAGCGACACCGAACAGGTCGCCCGTGCCCGAAAAATCAGTGCCGAGAGTGCCCGAAAAACTGGAGCCGCATCTGTTGCCGATGCGATGATTCCCAAGCTCTTTTTCCAACCCGATTCGATGTCCCGACAAGAAATCGCCCAACAAACTCACTCGGTCATTTCAAAAACCGCTCCCGAATCAATCGCGACGGGGCAAATCGCGATGTCGCTGCGACCTGACGCGACGACATGGTTGAGCGATATTGAAGTCCCATGTTTATTCGTGGCTGGCCAACACGATGAGATCACAACGCCAACAGAGATGCGTGAGAATTCAGAGCTTGTCCCGAATTCGACTTTTGTAGAGATAGCCGGCGCCGGGCACATGTCGCCGTTGGAATGCCCTGCTGAGTTCAATCAGAACCTGAACGCATTCTTAAAACGCATCGGAAAAATCCACACGTAACTCCGCTTCATTTTTTCAAATGTAAGTGCGCGGTTTCCTTAACGTGCTCAAAGTCGAATCCGGCTTCATTCAAAGAAGAGATGTACTACGTGTTTGGTATCCAGTGGAGCAGATTCGATGCGCATACAGGCCATTTCTGGCGTGCCATCCTTGGTTAGCTTGACCGTCAAAGTTACCTGATCGCCAGCCGTCATTGGTGGTGACGCCGCTTCGCCAAGCCCGCCAGAAGCTTCATTGGAGACCCAGGCACGTGCCCAAACTTTCGCTTCAGGAGGGCCAAGTAATGTCGCTCGAAAAACTGCGGTCTCCGCGTCGGGGATATCCAACCGAACATCCCGAAGACGGTATTCGGTCGATGGGTCAATTGAGTCAACAAAAGAATCGAGAGTTTCGGTAGTTGGACGAAGCACAATCCGGCCTTTCGAGTGATTAAGAAGTATCGCTAACGCACAGCCACAACGACTTTTTAACGAACATCAATTCTTCAAAAACCGGTAAGCGTCACAACACTAAGCAGTTTCCCAATAAGGAAATCTCGTTGTTAGAATGAGAAAAATTGTACCAAGGCCAGCTCGTGTCGCCAGACCAGGGATCCACTGCACAAATACCATGTTGCCCATTGCGTTCTGTTTAGTTATTGTAATTTCATGAAAAAATTGGCGAACATTACCCGTGATTCTGCTGGTTGGTCGGTTCGAATCGTCCGCGAAGGCAAGCAACATTCAAAGTACTTCCGATTCTCAGATGGTGGTATCCGCGCAGCGTGTGCCCGTGCGACGCGTTGGCGCGATAAGAAAATCCGTGAATTGGGCGAGCGAAAATGGCGTGAAGGACCTCGAAAAAAGGCAACCAATAATACGTCTGGGACTCCGGGCGTTAGCAAGAACGTTTATGGACGCTGGGTCGCCACATGGCAGGAGAATAGAGTCCAGGTGTTTAAAACGTTTCGAACCAAGAAAGAGGCGGTCGCTCACCGTAAAGAACAACTAGCTGCCAAAAATAAAAGGGCTGCTAAAGCGCGGAAAAGATAGTAGCCCAAAACGGGCTTTAAATCGTTTTTGCTTCGCGCAATTTAATTAAAAAGCTCTTCGAAAAACGCTACATAACATTTGCAGGTGAACATGCTGCAATTCACGATGAAACGGCAGACTAGCTGTTGATACAAAGCCGGTTAGAAAACCAATAAAATTCTCGAAGCGCGATTTAGTTGACTTCGTAGAACAATTTGGTTCTGGAAGCAATGGTTGGGATCTTAATCATTCCCAACTGTTTTTTGATCGTAAAAACGGTGGATCTCCACCAGCTAAGATCTCGATAACGAATCTCTTTTCCTTTCGCCTGCTGAGGCTGCCCCACCAACTGTTGGCCTTCACTGCTTTCAATTTGTTGAAGCATGCTAACGAAAGGATCAACGATATTTTTTGCAATCTTCAGTTCCAGCGAGACTTCATCGTCTTCAGGAGAAACATCGGGGTAGACTTCGAATAACAGATTTCCGGTATCCACACCTTTGTCGATCATGTGAACAGTCGCCCCAATTTGATCGAAACGGTTTTCCAGCATCGGCCAGAAAAGCGTGTGCTGCCCCCGATATGCAGAACTAATTCCAAAATGAATGTTGATCGTACAGATCTTTGGAATGTTAAAGATGTTTTCCCGCAAGATTGGCGCTCCGCATACCACCAAAACGTCCGGTTGGTAGTCAGCGATCAACTTGGCCGTCTTCTTTGAATTGACTACTTTTGATGACAGTTGCTGTTCGTTGGGTAACTCAAACCTGTCGGCCGCCAAACGATTGTTGACTTCGGTCGTGCGGTGGGCGTCAATTTTTCGTTGAGTAATTGTGTTGAGTAGCCCGATCACTCGCCGTGGCGTCGGCACAAAAGATCGACGCTTGCTTTTCTTGGACTCCCAGGAGACACAAAGCGTTTTGCAGGGTGAGTAAGACTTGGCGATGCCCGAGAGAACGGCGCGGTTGACAGGGTCTTCATTGGTGATGAATAGAATCTTCAATGTTCAATCCTTGCGGCGATTTTAATTTGCTACGGCTGCATTGCATGTATGTACTATGCAAAAGAGCCAGCCCACAGTCGTCTCTTACTCTCTTGTCGCAAGCTGCTGCGATAAACTCCAGAAATGGTGACACCTGAACCGATCGTACGGGTTGTACCCGGCCTGGCAGACCACGACGCGAAAACACCGAGCGTTTCAGAAGCCTATTCTTGAGAGGCGCAATCGGTTTTACATAAAGCCATTTGTCGAGCACGATCACATTCAAAATTCATGTTCATGCATCTTCGTCCAAAATCTCTGATGACATGTGGGCCATGCTGTCTTTAGATTGTTCATTTGGAGATCGCAGCTTATCTCGGGTCTCGATCTGCTTGAGTTCGACGATGATGAATCGAAGATCCGCTGGCTGCCCCATTTGCCCAGTGTCGAACGTGGGGATAATACGCAATTATCGAAGGTGAAAATGGCCGGATATTTGCATGACATTCACCTAAACTTGTCGGATAGTAACGCTATTATCCGGTAACATTTAGGTTAATTACATAGTCATTTGTCATGAGACAACTTCGATCCCTGAAGTTGACTTGAGCACGGGTATGTTGCGTAGTTTTGGTTGAATTTGGAAAAATCCAAAAAAGTTGCGTGATGATTGAGGTGCCCAACGACTAACTAAAATGTAAACCACGATATCGCTGTTTTAAAACATCATCCACTTTTACTGTCCGAGAAAAAGAAATGAAAGTTTACTTGTATAGCGTTGTAATGACTGTTGTGTTGGCTTTCACCCATTGCTTCGCCGATTCGGCATCTGCTCAAGGTCTTCCGAGGGCTCAAAACAAAGCCGGTAGTGAATCTAACTCCCTCTCGGGCGGCTCTGGCTCATCATCTTCAAGCATGTCGTTCAAGAAGGATGGAATGAGGGTCTCCATAAAAGAGAATCGATCGGGAATAACTGTAACTGTTGATGGCGAGAGTGTGCGAGCACGTAACGTTGATGAACTGAAGCAGCAGCATCCAGAAGCCTATCAGCTGTACGTTGAAAAGCCAGGTTTTGCGATTGCATCCGGTGGCGGATCAGCCAGCGGGTCGGGAAGCGGGTCATCCAGCTCGACGAACGGCAGTTTCCCCGGCAGCTTGAAAACCACAAGCAGCAAATCGAGAAATCGTAGTGTCAGCGTGATAGATAATGGCAAAAAGATAAACATTGCGGAAAACGCTTCTGGGATTATTGTAGAAGTTGGCGAGAAAAGCATTCAAGCGCGAAACGCCAACGAACTAAAGAAAAAAAGCGCCAACGCGTTCAAGCTTTATGAAAAGCACTTAAAAAAACCTGACGCTCAGCGACAGGGAGCAGATCCCAAGGCTCTACTTCGAGGCAACTTTGAAGCAAGACCAAATGCTTCGGATCTGCTGCGGGAAAAACTAAAAGAAATGCAAAACGAGAAACAGGTTAACCCGAGGATTCAAGACCTAATTCAAAGGATGCTGCGAGAAATTGACAAATGATGCTCATATCAACGAGACATTGCAGACGTTATGCCGCTTAATGGAGACGCTTCACATAATGTCCACGCGTTTTGAGATACTAAAGAATGGCAAACGTGTTTGCATCTCGGGAATTAATGGAGATGGAGTGCTTTCCGTTGGGCTCAGTTACGTCAAGCGTTCCGGTGAAGAATCAACCCACGATTTAAACATAGGCGGGCTCGGCATATTTGACGGATCACAGGATCGAAAGCATCACGCCGGATGGCCTGCGCCTGATATCGCGACCGGCGATGAAATCACAATTCGAATCTTGCCAGCCGGTGATTTCGACGATCCTGAAGGGATGACTGGTAGTCCCAGCAGAACAATCGAAGATCCCGATTTCGGGCAACTGAACTACTACATTGATTCGTGGGACGCCAACATCCCATTTGAAACAACACCAATCCAAACGGCTCACATTCACCTACGTGCCGATGACTCTGGGCCAACCCAAAACCAACGCGAATCGTTAAACGAACTAAAAAGTCGGCATACCCAACTTTGGCCTGAAATCTGTGCAGCGCTGGTCAAATGCCCGGAAATCAGTACATCTGACGAACTTTTGTCGCGGCTTGTGCCTCACATTGGAATCAACATGTATGATGACTCGAATGCAATCGAAATCACCTACAGTGTTGATGGAGATCCAGAGTACCGGGGCTATTTCGTCACACTGCGAGATTGGAAAATCGCTGAGGTTTGCATGGCCGAATAGCGCGGCATAACAATGGGTTGCACGCGGGTCGCGCGGGCTTCAATATTTAGCGAGTTTGCCGCGGCCCGGTGAACCCGGACGTTACCCCACTCAGTGAAATGAACGACCTTGAAAACATTTTGAAGGAAATCGAAATCATCCGCGCGAGAACGCCTGGACAAAGTTTCCACGTTCCAATGAATCCGCCGGCTACGATAGACCAAATTGAGCAAAGACTTACCCGAGTGCTGGGGTTCAAAATTCCTGAAGATCTAAAACGTTTTTTGCTGATTCACAATGGACTTCGAAAAGGAACTTGGTTCGACCGCTATCGACCACTTAGCCTGGAAGAAATTATCGCTCAGTGGCGGGATGACCGACAGCGAGAACAGGAAGCACGAGGCGAACGTGACGAGGTCGTTAAACTCCCAAATCATATTCCGATCATGGGTGACCCGACGTTGCACCACAAAATTTACATGGATGCGAATGATGGTAGTATCATGAACTACGTCGTGGATGGGATTTACTTTGAGAAATTTCGATATGACACTTACCTGGAATTCTTGATTGTCGCCAAAGATTATCTGGTTAGGAATGCGTATTTTGAATGGCCCAACATGGACTAACCAAGATCCTTGCAGAAAACGCGAGTTAACAATGCGATGGATTCTTTAGTGGCTAAAATTTGTACTCTGTAGGAAGTTTAACCCAATGACCATGACACTTTCGCAGTGTGTCGACGCATGCCGCAACGAGTTTCCCTTCCAACCCCATGCCGTTGATTGCGGACTGGCGCTCGCTTCTTTGCTGGATACTGCCGATTTTCTCGCCGACGCTGCCTTGAAATACTCGATCTCGCATACAACAGTCTCGGTTTGCAGTCCATGCGCGTCACGTGTGCCGGACCGATGGATCAATCTATTTGCAACAGGCCATGAAATTCACCTGACCTTGCTGCAAAGAACTGCATCTAAACCCCGTACAATTCGTCATGTCACTCACTCTCGACCGGTTGATGCAACTCAGGATCTTGAAATTTTTGTTAATCTGCTGGACTCGACCAACTAGATTCTCATAGCGATCTCCGGAAATATTGCTCTTATCTGGACCTACACCAAGCATTCGTTGTTGGTAGGATGGGATACCCATTCGAGGCCGATGGCAAAGACCACAAGATAACAATTCGATGCACGCGAAGTCGGACTTGCGCGTGTCTAAATCGCAGTTCACGTCGATTTTAATACTTAGTTTATTTGCTGCGACTTGGTCATCGCGGTCGTTATCCCATACAGGATTTGAGCTTGAGATCTACTATTTTCAACCTACTTGCAGCTGCGATGATCGTCTTTTGCGGACTCGCAGCCTGCATGCTGAACGTTGGGTATTCGCTCATATTTGTTGGGGCTACTGTTCTCTACTTCGTCGTTACGCTTGGCACTTCGTCATCGAAGCGAAAATTCTCTTATATTACGGCTGCCTGTCTCGCATTGGCCGCAATTGTTTTTCATAACTGCGAAGCTTTTGTCGGTACCATTCGGCTATTTGACTCGCCAGACATAATTCCATACTTTTGGCCTATCGCCTATCCGGTTCCTGTAGACTCATGGACGCTTTACGACATCCAAAGACAATGCTCAACGCCAATTGGTGGATGTATTGGAATCGCTCTAGGATACCTACTAACCAGAGAACCCATATCGCCTTGTGAGAATTCCGAATAACAAAAAAATGCACCGGAGTCGCGAAGCCGGGCGTATCTCAATGGACAATCACCAGTCGCGACCCGGTGATTTTAGACGTTATCCTACCTGGGGCGTAATAAAAATGGACACTTCCACTCTTTGGAACAATCTTATCAATAGCCTGCCACGTGACGCTCGGAATCTTTCAAAGCCTCCTGCAACTTCGAAAGAGCTGACAACACTTGAGGAAGGCCTTGGATTCCAGCTGCCTCTCCAACTTCGCGAATTGTTAATGGTTACCAACGGAACCATTCGCGAGGTCTGTGAGGAGCATCTATATCCACCGCTCTTGTCCACGGAGCAAATCTTGATCGCTCATCTTCGCAATGCTGAAGACATGACCGAGAATTCAGATGCTTCGATCGAGAATATGGAATTTTCTTACAAGTGGATGCCTGGGATACTTCTGTTCGCCGAAGAGGACGGAGCTGGTCTGGTTATCGAGATTGAGAATGGTTCTATTTGGCATTGGGATCATGACGGATGGTTCTTCGCCCAGAAATCTGACTCCATTCATTCACTTCTCGAAAGTACCATTCAAAATCAAGAATACTGGGGGGCGTCACCTTAGTAGTGCATGACAACAAAACGTTCCTGAAACATATTGTCAATCTAAAAAGACTCATTTTTTTGAGCTCGCGTAC
>CAYUWY010000054.1:0-23583 GCA_964448575.1 uncultured Pirellulaceae bacterium | reverse complement strand
TGTGCGCACATGAGAGTTGGCGATCCTTGCAACGGCAGATTTAACATCGCCGGGAACAAGCTGCGTTTTAGCGTCCATTGCCTTGAGATTTTTGTGCATCTCGATCAACGAAAGCGGTTCCTGGGACTCGCCACGGGCGTCAAATTCGTCGACACCGGTGTAACGCACGTTGGTCGCGACTCCGAATTTTTTAGCGACGCGAATCATGTTTTGGCTGCGTGTGCCGTTGGCCATTCCAATTTCGACGAACGAACGAAACTTGTTCTTTTTGATCGTCTTGTAGATTTCACGATCGCAAACTGGTTTTGCGAGCATCGAAAGATTGATATAGCCAAGCGTTGACAATGGTTTCACGTTACACCTACAGCGAAAAGAGGACTCAATTTGGATTCAGCAAACTTGGTTTCCGCAAACTTGGATCTTCAGCAAACCATTGGGAATGGGGTTTGCTTTTAAGCTTGCCAAGTGACGGATCGAAACAAAAAAACCGAACGCGAGGGAAAGTTCGATTGTTCCTGTTGTTCCAATCGACCGTTTTAGCGTTAGTTCGTTGATTACAATTCGACAGGTGTTAGATGCGTCATCTCCGGAATAGTTTTTCTCTCCGTCACAGATTCCGGATTCAAGCGGTCCCAAGATGCTTGCCAAGACCGAATAATCGTCAAAGTCAAACACAACCAAGCGATTCTCATTCGCTTTGGCCATCGCCGGTGAGAGTTCAAATTATTCAAACCTTTTCTGCTATCGCAAACGTATAGTTGCCAGCCATCAAGCGGATTTTTCTGCTGGCAGGCCTTTCACATGAACGTGAGGGGCCATCCAAAAAGTGCTTTTAACTAGCTCTTTACGCCCAAGGGATTTTGGCGTTTCCCTGAACCATGAGGGTTCGGCTTGTACATCAAGCCGTACGTTCAAAAGCGTATTGAGAATTTTAAATGTCACGTAAATCTAAAATCGCCCAGCAACGTCGGTTGCAATTTGAGCAGTTTGAAAAACGCCTTGTTATGTCAGCTCAAGCAGTCGCAAGCATTTTGCCTGAGCTTGATATCGCTTCCCCGTATATCACCCAACAGGCGGTCGAGATTCAGCCGCAATCCGAATCGCTCGGTGATGCATCAACAGTCGCCGCTGGAATAGCCGACCAATACGGTTTCGACGGAGCCGGCCAAACGGTCGCCGTGATCGACTCAGGAATCGCTTGGGATCATTACGCATTAGGTGGTGGGTTTGGAGAAGGCCACAGAGTCGTTGGTGGCTGGGACTTTGCAGAAAACGATGCCAACCCTTACGACGATGGACCAGTTGGGTTTCACGGCACTCACGTCGCGGGAATCATCGGCAGTTCAGATGATCAATACCGCGGAGTCAGCTCCGGTGTCGATTTGGTTGGACTACGAGTTTTCGGTGACAACGGCGAAAGCAATCTTGAATGGGTCGAAGCCGCATTACAATGGGTGCACGACAACAAAGACGCTTTCGAAAATCCAATCACGACTGTAAATCTTTCGCTAGGCACCAACTGGAACGCAGAGACGGTGCCTGATTGGGCCACGCTCGAAGACGAATTCGCGCAACTCGAAGACGACGGATTGTTTATCAGTGTCGCGGCCGGAAATGCATTCAATACATTTGGCGAAACCGGTCTTAGCTACCCAGCGGTTAGCGAACACGTCGTTCCTGTTGCCAGCCATGGAGCCGATGGCCAGATCAGCGATTTCTCGCAACGAAATGAAGACGTGTTGGTCGCGCCAGGCGAATTGCTTCGCAGCACCGTCCCCGATCACTTGTTCAATTTCCAAACTGGGCAGTTTCTTGGTTCGTCTGGAACCAGCCAGGCAGCGCCGTATGTCGCCGGTGCCAGTGCCGTCCTGCGTCAAGCCAACGAGTTCGTCGGCGAAACAAACATCACCCAGGAATTGCTTTACCAGCAGTTCCGTGAAACTGCCGACCAGATTTATGACTCGGTCACCGATGGCTACTACCATAAAATCAATCTCGAAGCCGCATTGGCTTCGGTCATTCAAGACCGTCACGGAGATTCGGTCGAAACGGCAACTGATACGGGAGTCTTGATCGGTGGCGAAGTCATCGAAGGCACCATTGGAAAAATCGCAGACGTTGACACGTTTGAATTCACAGCCGATCAAACTGGCCAAGTGACTTTAACGTTCGAAGTCACCCACGATTTGGTTCCACTTGTTGACGTCGATGGATCAAGTGCAGCCATTGTAGGAAACGAAATTACGTTCGACGTTGTCGCTGGCGAGCAATACAGTTTCGCTTTGGCAACTGCTGACGGCAGTGGCCACTACAAAATCAATGTAGACTTTCAAGCCGACAATACCCAAGCGGACGGTGAAAGCGGGTTGAGCGATAACGTTGACAACGGCGGCAGCAGCACAATTGGTCATTCTTTTGGCCAAACAATCAACTGGGGCCAAGTCGTATCCAACCAGTACTTAAACCAAACTATCAACGGCCAGTCGACTTTTGAGATTACCGCCGCACGCGATGGTTACTTAACGGTCGAAGCAAACGCACAACTTGATCAAGACGGCCGTCCGTTTGTGATCGAAATCTACGACAGCAATCTGAATCGCTTACACACTTCGACCACGCAAACGGGTGAAACACGTGTCAACGTCGTAGCTCAAAAAGGTGAAACGTATTTCATCAAAGCAATTGGTCAATCAAGTTCAGTTGATTTCGAACTCAGCAACCAGGTCGCTTTTGAAAACGGAAAACTGACCATTCATGGAACCAACCACGACGACTCGATCTTTGTCTCAACCAGAAATGCTTCGGGACAATACTTTATAGATGTTAATGGTGTCGGCTACCAATTCGGATCAAGCTCGATCGAAGAATTCAAAGTCGTCGGACACAACGGCGTAGACACGGTCAATCTAATACTAGGTTCAGAGTCCGATCATGTGGCCACACGAGCCAATGCAGTATCCGTTGACAATGACCAATACACTCTCAACGCAATTGGAACTCAAAACGTAATCGTTCGGGCGGGTGGCGGACACGATACGATTGTCATGGCCGATTCAGCCGGCAGTGACACACTAACATCAGGCGAACAAAACGGCGAGTTCTGGACAACCCTCAAAGGCGAAAACTTCACTTCCAGCTCATCAGGATTCGACGTCGTTTACGTTGGAAGTACTGGAAACGATTCGGCTGAACTTGCAGGAACGTCCGGCACTGACTTTTTTGTCTCACGAGCCGAACGAAGTATGTTGGTGACCGAAGGATCAACCCTGTTGCTTGACAACTTTGATTCAATCGCGGTTGACGGCAGCTCAGGTGGACTCGATACAGCACGGATTTTTGACTCCGCCGGCAACGACGTATTTCGAAGCAACGGTGGCGACATCGAATTGGTCAGCCCCAACCGAACGGTTAGTGCGGCTGATTTCAAAATCGTTGACTTGATCGCGAATCAAGGCGGCCATGACGAAGCATTTCTAACTGGCACCGACGGATCTGATGTTGCCCGCGCACGCCAAAGCAACACACGCGTGGTTTTGTCCACCGGCCAAACAGTCAACGCCGAAGGATTCGAGTCGACAGAACTGGACTTGCTGAACGGACTTGATCTGGCGTTTTTGGAAGGAACCGATGGCCGGGAAGTCTTAAATGCGAGCTACGATGAAGTCGAATTCGAGACAACGCTTTCGCTGCTCCGCCTGACCAACGTCGAAGACACGTCTTTCGACGGCAACGGTGGCGATGATGAAGTCCTGTTCGGCGATTTGGATTTGCTTGAATCGATCGGAGACAGGGCAACAGCTTACTTGAGAGACCATTCTGTTGTCGCCGAGGATTTCTCGTTACTAGAAGCCCGCTCTGTAGACGACGCAATCGCCGAATACGATCTCGAAGCGATCGACTATCTCTACATTCTCCGCGGCCAGTGGGCGAAGAAGTAAGCTCTACAAGACGTAAGGTTCACTTAGCCGCCAGCTTCAAACCGCAAAAAACTTTCGGTGGTTCCGATTGCGATCGCTACCAAGTTCGCCAAAAGAGCGAGTTGCCGCGAAGGCCAATGTCACCGTTTGGCAGCCCGATGTTGTTGAAGAAGCTATTATGAAATCCGCCCGTGTATCGTGAGTTGACTTCGGCTGGGTTACGAGTCTTTGGCATTGGGCCATCCAAAATCCGCGAGATGGTTGGGTTGCGATAAGTCGAGTAGCGGCTGAATTCGGCTCTACTGGGAGATCGCAGAGTGAATTGTTGTGGAGAAGAAGCGTATGGCTGTGGGGCATACAGCGATGGCCCAGAAGTATGCCGCTTAAAAAGTTGAGCCGAACAGTCTGAGGCCAGACAAGCGATTGAAAGAAAAAGAGCCGTTGCAATTACTCGAAGCATCAAAATTCCCTTTGTTGTTCTGATTCCTTGAACCCAAAGTTAATTTCGTCTCATCGATGTTGCTGCGTGAAGTTTGTCTGTACAGTCCGACTAATCGTGACACGTGTAAGCGTCGTTGATCGCATTGGTCGTTCAAAGAAAAGTTTGACGATTAGACCGAACGTATCAGCCAGCGGTGGCGTTCGCCTGCGCGATCGCGTCGCGGAGCGCCCCGTAGCTCACAGGGTGATCGTCAGCGAGGCAAAATTCGAACGTGGCCTTTGGCAACGAGCGTAGGTCATGCTGTGCATGACATCTCATCCGCCTGCGAAGCCACCAAAAAAATAGCCGCGCGAAGGTCGTAGCGTGCTTCGCATCCGAAGCTAAAGAAGTCATGCACAGCATGACCTACGTTTTGGCCAAAGGCCTTCTTCACCGTAGCCTGGGGCAACGCCCCAGGAACCTCGAACAATAGAAGCGCGTTTGGCTGAAGGCCATATTCACCACAAAGACTGACCTCATGTGACCACTCTTTTGGCAGCTTCGAGCCGGCACTAAAGACGTCACGCACAGCATGACCTACGTTTGGCCAAAGGCCTTTTTCACCGTAGCCTGGGGCATCGCCCCAGGAGCTCCAACAAAAAAAACGCGTTTGGCTGAAGGCCATATTCACACAGACTACGTGGCCAAAACCCAACCCAAAATTGAGCTGGGCCGACCAAGCAATCTATTCTCCCGCTGGGTCCTTACCATCTACCCACGGGCCCGCCAGTTTCATGTACTCAGGCTCTTCCAAAACACTGCCTTTGTCTCCAGCGTTCCAGCCCGCGATATGATTTGGCTTGCCGCGCTCTGCTGAACGCTTTTCCCAACGCGTTGCCCATGACGAATCGGCTTCTTTGACAGAAAGCGTTTCTTCATCGAAGAAAAACACTTTGCCTTCGCGGTAACTCTTGGCGCCCAAAATCACAGTCGAAATTGCAGCCGCGCCAAGCAACGGATCGTTGTTACACATCGACGGATCGTCGGCAACCATCGCTTCGATCCAGTTCTTAAAGTGTGCGTAGGTCGTGTCTTTGACCACGTCGGTCTTGATCGTTTCTTTGACCAACGTCTTGTCACGCGTAACTTGTTTTCGCTCTGGCACGAAATCAAAACTGTCAAACGATTCGCCGTTGCCAAACACAAGCGAACCAAAGTGCCCGCGAATGACTTGCTTGATCGGCGTGTCCTGACAAGCCATCGTTGCGGTAACCAAACCCTGCACGCCTTCGGGAAAGTCAGCGACAACGGTGGCAACATCGGGAACTTGTCGCCCGTCGTACTCAACGTAAATTCCGCCCGCACCACAAATGCGGCCTGGGAAACGCAGCCCTGTTGCTTTCAACATCGAAGTCGTACGGTGAACGAACAAGTCAGTAAACATGCCCGAACCGTAAGGCCAGAATCGTCGCCACTGAGCATAAACGGCTCGGTCAAAATCTTCGTATTCGGCCAACCCTTCTTCAACACCCAGCCACTTTTTCCAATCGATGTTTTTTAGATTCATCTCTTTGTCGAGACCGTAGTAACGCCACTGGCCCATCGCCGAGTTGCGGAAGTACTCGGTTTGGTACATCAAGACTTTTCCAAGCTTGCCCGATTTGAGCAGCTCGTTGACTTGAGGCCAAAGCGGCAGACTGGTCGATTGCACGCCGACTTGCATCACCTTTCCGGTCTTTTGCCAAGTCTTCATAACGTCGATGGCTTCGGTAACCGTTTTCGTCATCGGTTTTTCGCAGTAAACATGGAGCCCCGCGTTAAGCGAATCGATCGTTTGTTTGGCGTGCCAGTGATCGGGCGTGCCGATGCAGACCGCATCCAAATCTTCTTTCTCGATCATGTCGAGATAGTCGTTGTACTTTTTCGGCTCGAACCCGGTTTTGGATTTGATATGTTTGGCGGCTCGATCGCGATGCTTTTTGTAGACGTCACAGACGGCAACCAACTCGATCGGCTGGCCTTCGACTTGCAATTTCGTCATTTGTTTGACGTGGGCACGAAAACCACGACCACCAGGCCCAATAAATCCAACCCGCAGTTTCTCGGCAGCACTTACTGGCCTTGCTGCGCTTGCCGTGCTAGTGAGAGCCCCGACTGCGGCAGTTGCGGCGACCGCAGAGCCGGATGTTTTTATAAAGTCTCGTCGATTGGGTGTTTTTTGTGACATGGTTAACCTGATGAATTGCAAAAATATCGTTGGATACAGTTTACCAAAACCTGTTTCCAATTTCGAGTAATTTAACGAAGCGGCGGGAAGACCGCAAAGATTGATTTTGGCCAATGGCAATCCGGCGGACACAGCGAGGAATCACAAGTTGCCCGCATCGGTTGCTTATGCGTTTTGAAGTCGCACTAGCATCGTTTTGCCCGACAAACAAGTAAGTTGAACGTTCCTGTTCGACCTTGCTATTCATTCCGAATCCTGCGACTCACTGGCTAACGGTGGTTCGCTGCTTGGAATTCTCCCTGCCACGATCAGCGAACGAGGATATGGCACTCCCTTAAACCACCTGATGCAAGCACCATAGATTGCGGCGAGTGGAATTAGAACTAAGATTCCAAAAAGCGAGTCGGCGCCGTACCAGATGGATGCAATTACCGAATAGCCGACGACGAGGATGCCCACTCCCGCGACCAGTAAACATCCCAATCCCGGCTTGATATCACTCGGCTGTGCCAACGATAAAACGGTACGGCAACTCGCGCAATTGTCACTTGAAAACAAATAGAGCTTCCACCGCCTGACGGGGCTAAGGCAGACGGGACAGGTATCGCGCGCGACCGGATGCAGTTCCGTGACGTCGACTTCGCGTTGCCTGGGAGGCTGATAGGGATTTGGTTCCATTCTTCTCAATTCAAGAAAATGCTCATGACCACCGAGCCCGAATCATCTTTACTTGGTTGGTTTTCTTTTTAAAACCGCAGATGGACGCAGATAAACGCGGATTCAAGTTCTGTTTTTATCCGTGTCCATCAGCGTTCATCCGCGGTTCTTTCCTCATCAGTTTTTCCCGTGTTGAAACTGGATAAAGTTTTGAAAAGAGGCGGTGTTCACTGAGGACAACCATCATCCATTTCGGAACCACACACAAGTCGGCCTTCGCGTGCATCACATTGCTATCCGCCTTCATTGCTCAAGACTAGGTTCACAACCGCTTCCCAAAGTTTGACGTCAATCACTTCGCCACCCGGGGAGCTGAGCATGAGATTTTACCAGTATTCTTTACTTGTTGGTTTTCTTTTTAAAACCGCGAATGGACGCAGATAAACGCAGATTCAAGTTACGTTTTTATCCGCGTCCATCCGCGGTTCTTTTCTCATCAGTTTTTCCCGTGTTGAAACTGGATACAGTTTTGAAAAGAGGTGTTCACCGAGGACTATCATCATCCACTTCAAAACCACACGCAAGTCGGGATTCGCGAGCATCACATTGTTATCCGCCCGCACTGCCCAAAGTTGGGTTCACAACCTCTTCCCAAAGTTTGACGTCAATCACTTCGCCACGCGGGGAGCAGAGCTTGTTACAGTCCGACTCTTCCATGTCAAGTTTTCGAATAGTCCCGTCTGGAAGGATCGCAAACAATTTGAAATCTTCAGGCAAGTCCACTTTTTTACCGTCCAGCCATAACTCATTCGGCCTGTTTACAACCAAGAAAACACCTTGGCTTGTCACTTTAGGATCTTCTCCTTCTGGGACATTTGCAACCGTAACGGCGAGACTGGGATGCGGCACAAAAGCCTGTACCAACACTCCAAGATCTTCATTATTTCGCTGACTCGTAACTCGCGTCCAATAGACTCGTGTGGATTCTCCCGTGCCATTAGAGATGTAGCTCGTACCATTTGGGTAGCTCAGTTGCGTACGGCTAGAAACAGCGAAAACGCACGCCGCCAGCGTCACGACAATTAAGGCCGTCCGAATAGTAAACTGTTTTTTGTTTTGCATCTGCATACTGGCTCAATAAAGTCACGCTGGTCGATTGGCGTCTCAGTTCAAAGTGACGGGATCCGCGGAGACGGCGGCATAACGGTTAAGCCAACTACGTCTAAGCAAGCGTGAAATGCTGTCTGTTGCTCATTTGTGCAACTTGGACATTTTCAAGAATTCTGTTTTTGCTTGGCGATGCCATATTGCACATAGGCGAGCTGAACAACAATCAATGCAAACCAACAAAGAAACAAGGACCCGATCGACAGTAGGTACTTACTTTCGGCAAAAAGCCAAACAGGAAATACGGTTCCAGCAACCGCAAGAATGGCGATAACAATCAGCACAATCCAGTTCTTATCCATGGTGCTTCCAAACGTTGTTTTTGAAACGATACCGAGCCGACGGTTGAATACGCAACCTGAAAATGGAGCGATGCAACGTCCTTTCATCTTAGTAAAATACTGTCGGGACAGCCAACCGCAAGGCTTTGGTGGATTCGCGTGCATCACATTGTCATGTGGCTTTCTCAACATTGAGCTTCCATGTTACGCCCACTTTATCAATCACAATACCGTACCAACCCGTGAAGGATGATTCCGCAAATGGCATCACCACTTGCCCCTCGTTGCTGAGTGCGGCGAATATTTTTTCGCCTTTTTCGACCGAACTGGGACTCAGAACAAACGAGAACCCTACAAAGTCTGGCTTGCCTGCGTCATCCGAGTACCCCACATCGCTTGCCTTAAAAGTTGTGCCATCGATCCGAAAGGTCGCATGAAAGATCATCTCTTCCATTCCGGGCTGCATAAGAGATTTTTCCGGACAGTCGCGAAACCGCATCAGAAATAGTATTTCCGCATCCAGAACGTCGCGATAGAGATTGAGCGCCTCTTCGGTTCGCCCTGCAAAACTAAGACCGGTTACAACTGGCATAAGATTGTTTCAGATAGTGAATTGTGTGTTTGGCGATTGGGCCACCGAGAAGGATTACGACTACGATCACCGAGTCGGCACGAGGGTTCATCCAATTCAAACCACGCGCAAGTCAGGATTCACGCGCATTTAATTGTTATTGCGCGAGATTCATTTCTTGGTTTCCGTGGCAAATATTGATTCGAATGCCTTGTATACTGCAAGATGTAGAGTGTCTCCGTGATCTTGTCTCGGGAAATATTGATAGAAGTGTCGGATTTGGCCATCCTTCGCAGCCTTGAGTTTTCGCGAAAGTTGTTCCGCGAAGCTCTTCATCTCTTTCCCTTCGTTTCCAACACCGATGAATACCGATTTAGAATCGTCATAGTTTGGCAAATCCGACTTCAGCAACTGCTGCTCATTCCACCACAAGCCAGGACTGACAATGATGAAATTGTCAAAAAGACGCGGGCGCTTCAAGAGAATCTCGGTTGCGAGTAAACCACCTAGAGATTGTCCAATTATTGTGTCAACGTCATTGGTTCGATATCTCTTTTCAATCATGGGCAAAACCTCTTGTTCGAGGAATTTGATGAATTTGGCTGACCCGCCCGATGTTGGATAAGCCGTTCCCTGTGCATTGTTTGTAGAAGGAGATGTAAAATCACGCTTTCGATCCACATTTGCGATTCCTACAACGATTGATTCCGGCAAAATTTTGATCCATGGAAATGAACCAAACTGCGTCAAGCCCGCAATATGGATAAAGTCTTCGTCCAGCGAACCATCCAAAACATAGATAACTGGGAACTTCGTTTCTCGCTCCTTGGCGTAATTCAACGGAAGGTAGACATTCAAGGTGCGCTCTTCGCCCAACAGTTCAGACTTGAAGCTGATCGTTTGCCCTATCGACAACGGTCGGACCGATTCTTTTTCTTGCGCCGCAGCAGAGATCGCGCTTAAAGAACAGAAAGCCAACGCGAGCAATAGTAATTTCATATTTCGACCAACTTAAAAACGAGATAACTTGCGCGATCACCGAGCCGGCACGAGCGTTCATCCACTTCAAAATCACGCGCAAGTCCGGCTTATGTTCATTCCTCGATTGGAATGTTCGTTTTGGGCATGAGGTGCAGAGTCACACACCCTGAACAGGCATTGCCCACAGAATAAGTATAGCGCCAACGATTGGCCACGCAATTAGCGACACGGCGGAAACCACGTAACTGAACCATTTGTTTGGCAGAAATATCGGCAAGAAGATTGCGAGCAAGTGGAATAATGAAAAAGCCGATGCGAATATAAAGATTCCGTATTCTCCCTCAAAATACGACCATCCGCTGGGCGAGAAAGGAGAGGTTAGAATACATGGCAAAATTGGGCCGTAGAATAGCGAGCGAAAAACCACCCCTTCACTGCGGACATTGCCAGTCGTCAAAATTGCCGCAAATAGCGAAATAATTGCGATTGCAAACGCTACGGATTTGAGAGAAAGCTTCAAGTCGAGCCAAGCGGATAACAAAGTATTTAACCTACACATTCTGAAGGATATTTGCATTGTTGCATCATTCATTATCCTACACGATTGGATGGCTTTGCAGCCGCCCCTTTTATTCTGCGACTACCCTACACAATCGGTCTGATAATTACGCATCATCCATCCGCTCTGCGGCCACCAGTCGCAGCAAATAAACTAAACATTAAAACCGAAGTGAAATGCAACTTGGGACCATCAAATTGCTATTCGAAAACTAGCCGCCTGAATCCTGTGTCTTCTTGACCACCAGTTCAACTGTGCCAACATCATATTCAGATTCATTTCCTGTAATATGAATTCTGACATGACCTATAACAGCATCTTCATTTTTGGCAGCTTTCATATCTTCACTGTAAACGCTGAGTTCATAAACACCCGGCGGGAGTAGAAACGAAAATTCACCTTTTTCTGATCCGCACCCGGCGAATCTTAGACTTGCGTCTTCGCCTCATCAGTCGGGAACTTCTTTGATTTTACCAGGATAGTAGACGTAGGCGTTTGTCCATGCCGGAATCTCTCCACCACAACGTATTTCACCTAAAACACGGACTAGTGGTTTAAGCATGATTGTCATTGGATTTTTTGCATCGGGTGTCGTCGATGCAATTCCGCCTAGAGTTCTTTCTTTGTTTAGCGCCAGCACGAGGCATGGGTGTGTCGTCGAATTCTCAATCTCAAAGGTCCCATCCTTGGCAACACGACCGCCACCGCGACTCAGCGGTAGCGGCTCCATGACTCCTTCGTTACTCCAAAATTCAGAAATCTCCGATTCAGTCATGTTCTGAGGTGGGTTACCAGAGTCGTCCCAGTTCGCGCCATTTGCGGACCAGAATTTTGCGACCTCATAATCGACAGATGGCTGCTGATCGGGCAGCAACACCTTACCCTTAGCCAACCAAGTAGAAACTGGATCTGTGCCCTCTTGCTGGTCAGATGCCGGTTCAGTGCGCTCTTGTTGGCTAGATACTGGCCCAGTTGACTTGTTGCACCCTGCCAGAAGGGAGAATCCAACAATCAAAATAGCTGCGATCAATTGTGTTTTCATTCTGAACCTCGAAGCTGGACAACGCTGTGATCACCGAACAGATGATCAATCAATTCAATCTTAATCTACATTAAAACAGGACTTATTCCAGCGAGCCAACGCCGGACGTCAGCCAAGCGGAAAAGCTACATCTGATTTGAATCAAAAAACCCTCTTGAATACAAAAATGGCAACACCGATCTAATTAACGCGATGTCAATTTCTTATTTGTTATCAAGCGATTATTGCGCCTTTTTCATTTTGCTGTTTTTTTCTTTTTTTGTGCTCGACGGCGGAGCGGCCCCAGCTTTCTCGATTGCTGGTAAATACCTTTGTTTCAAAGGATTAAGCACAAAATTCCAAAAGCGTCCCATGACTTCCTCTAACTGTCTTCGCAGTTTTTTTTCATCCTTCAATTCGCAAGACCATGTCTCCCATTTTGGTGCGCCATCGAGCTCCCTGTTGTCCCAGCTTGTGTCGAAGTAGCGGCAGAAAATTGTAAAGAGTTGAATCTCTGTTTTCGAAATAATCGGAACGATGTAGCACTCGTGGAATTGCAAGTTTTCAAATTTCGGTTCTGCCTGAACAATTAGATACAAGTAGGGCATCATAGTAGTAGGCCTGAAGCCTACAATTCGGTTCTCATTCACTGTAATTTCCTTCATTCCATCTTCCAATAATGAGGCGACGGTTCCGAGGAGTGGGTTTTTGGGGACCTGTTTTCGAACTTTGAAGGTGTGATAGAAAGGTTTAGCGAAAAATCGTTGCCGATTTTCTGATACAAACTTTCCTATTGAAGTTGGATCAGGCATGTTGCCGAAATCGGTCTCTTCAACTTTTGAAATTGTAAACAGGTCTTTCAGTTGGCTGGGCAGGCCCTCTGTTGTTACTAATTTTGCGAGTTCTTGCAGTGATTCGTCAGCAGATGCTTTCGTGCAATATCGTTTGGCGTCATCTTTGATCAATTCAAGTAAAGACTTGCCGGATTGAACGAGTTTTGGTTCTGGCGATGTTCCAAGACTAGTGAATGAACGTAGTTCCCCGACAATATTATCGGGCAGCGCTAGAAACACCTCCGTCAAATCTGCCTGCTGTACGAAGAATGGTGTTTGGTCATTCTTCCCATTAAAATAGTCAGCGCAATAGTCGGATACATCTTTGTATCTGATCGTTTTCTCCGTGTGGCTGGCAACTGATTCGACAATCGCGCGAGTAAAGAAACTCAAAGAAGAATCTTGATAAGACGCCTCATTGGACTGGGACGAAAAGAAAAAGTAGCATTTGTCAAAGTTTGTTTTCGATGTTTCAAGATATTTGGGGATCAACTCCGGATCCTTGACATATCGCACACCGGATTGACAGGCGTCAATTATTTTTACGGTAAGTTTTGGCGCGAGTGACCGAAGGTACGTATCCAGTTCAGAATTTTCTAAAGACGTACGTTTCCGGCGAGATGAATCATAGTCTGTTGGCAAGAAGTAGAATTCATCCTGATGGAATTCGCCATGCCCAGTGAAATAAAAGACTAAGTCATTGACCTCTTGTCCTTTAAAACGCTCTACAAACTCTGACAGGCGCGACTTAAGTGACGATGCAGTCGTGTCCGAATTTATCATGAGGATTTCTTCGAACTTTGAGTCGGAAGCGAGGATCATGTGGATCGCTTTTGCGTCGTTTTTACATCCTGGAAGGTCGTTTGGAGCGCCATACTCGCTCACTCCAATCACTATGGCTAAGTCTATCATGGTGCTATATCGGTGAGTGTGAATAAAGGAATGATTATCTGATCTCTCGCTTCAATGTCAAATATGGATTAGGTCACACATTTTATCTAGCCGTTAAAGTTTTAATTGGCAAAGTTGACAACTGTTAATATATACCGTCCATTTTAGCGTCGGTTTTGAAACTTGCCCGGGTCTTGTGCTGAGTCGCGGAAAGCCTCGGGCAGTTCTGCAAAAACACCGCAACCAAGGGCGAGAACTTTTGCAGTGACAAGATCGGATTCTTTGGCGTGTTGCATACCTAGGGCCGAGACATCAAGGACTTCCATCCGCATGTTCACTTCGTCGTCTAGAACCAAAACCTAAACCGGCCTCTTGAACAGAGAACTTGAACATCGGCTACGTTCCTACGTCACTTCGCGATGTCAAATTCTTAATTGTCATGTCGCGTTAATCCTCGGGAGCGTCATTTTTTTCGAATTTCGGTGTTTCACCGAATGTCCTTGAATAGGATTCGAAAAAACGTTTTTTGCGTTTAGTTGTCATGGCATTTACGGCAGCAATATCAATATTAAAACAAAGGATGCCAACTAAACCATAGCGAGCATCGAAAATGGGGGTAGTTGTTGCTTTGACCTTTCTGGTGGTTGTAAATTGTTTGGGATATGCAACTTTGCTACCACTTTCCATCGCATCTATTAGGTGACGCCCCTGGTGTTTAACGTATTGCACAACAAATCGCGTTGACGGGCCATGCATTCGGCGCTGCGAAACTTCCTCCGAGTTTTTGATGGCAATAATCGACCTGAGCGGATTGCGAACGTCGTGCAAAATTATTTCAAAGTAAATTCCAGACAGCATATCGCCTAAATCATTTACAATTCGAATAGTATTGCTAAAGAGTCTTTCTGACTCGATCGAATAGTTAGATTGAAAATGCGCTAATTCATATTTCTCGATAAGACGCTGGTACAGCGGCTCATGTTCAGGCGCCAAAACATCGCCCAGACTTTGCCGATTGTCCTCCCGTAAGTAAACAAGGTCCATAGCGGCGAGCCGATCATGTTGATTTCCCAGCAAAAATTTGATTGCTTCCACGAAAACATCTGGGTTTAGTGCGGTTTATTTGTTTTTTCTGCGATGTCAACTGGATAGACGCCTTTGTATTGGAATAGCCTCCGCCCTTTAATTTGCGATTCCATTGACGTGAGTTGAATTTTTCCATTCAGGCTCGCCAATGAAAATGACTGAATCACAACCAATATCAAAAGAAGAATGAAGGCTGCTAGTACAGAAAGGGCGACCCATGGTTGCGAGAGTATATCCGAGATTTCGCGTAATGACTCGGATTGCTGAGGCCGAAGCGTGGCCAACACTCCGACGATGGATGCAACTGCTCCGACCAGTGAAACAAGTACGACAAAAGGATGCCGCTGGATTTTGTCAGATAGCGACATAATGTGAATTTCATCCTTGGCGACATAACGGTTACGATCACCGGGACAAGTGATTCTCCAATTCAAAAACACGCGCAAGCCCGGCATATGGTAGTTATGCGTACATTTTAATCCATATTAAAACAGGCCGACAACGCGCCAGTGGCCAAATTGAAGAAACGGATCATGTAATTTCCCCCAAAGCTTCCCCAGCACAAAGCTTGTGTTGTCAATCGCGACAACTGTAACAACATTCATGCACGTTCTACCGTACCGCAGCGTTTAAACTTGGCTTGGGCTTTCGAGCCAACTAATCTTGGCTTGCGAGGGCTAGAGTTTTTGACTGTTGGTCGTTCTCGCAGTGGTCGCGCATTTTTCTTTGGTTTGTGGTGCTTTGATCTCGCGGGTACCTTTTGCTTTTTCGGTGGAGCTGCAACACCCTCTTTCTCGTACAGCCAATCCCAAACGAAAGCGACAAGTTCACGACACCGGTCAAAAGGAATTTCGCGAACATAGTTTTCTTTGTCGATGCTATCTTCGTCCGTGTGGCCCATGATGACACGGGCAGCAGAGTCATCTTTGAACCGGTCAGCGATCGTTCTAAACGTGACACGCAGCCGACCAAACGTTCTATACCCTTGCGATAATACCCAAGTCGTTTGAGTGCTTCCGTAGTCCGCTTGGTCAACGATGCGCTCTCATTCCCGGTGCCATCGTCACTCTGAAGTGCCTTGCTTGAAACAATCCGATGGCGACTTGAAGTAGCCCTGTGACACTTTTCTTTTTTAGCTCGATCCACTTTGCGAGCAGGTTCACAACCATTAGCTCAACCGTCCGAATGTCTTTTAAGTAGTTTTGGTTTTGTCAATTGCAGGGATCGACTTGCCTTGGCTTACCTTGCTTGATCAAACGGGAATACACTTTGGTCTGATCATTGGCTTTGTTCTCAGTCTTGCTAAGCAGTGTCCCCTGCCCTTGTGAGTTAAGCACCAAGTTTTTGGTTTTTCGTGGAAACACGGCTTTAATTGTGTGTTAGAATGCTTTAACTTCGTCTCGATCGGTTCTCAAGAGTAGTTCACTTTGACGTCTGATTGGATTCGCTTTGTTGAAAAGCGATTTCGAGGGTGTAGGTAATTGGGTATAATACTGCAGAAGCGATATTAACCCGATTTTTCAAATTGGAAATGCTTGCTCAGCTGGTGCTGGCCGCGGTCTTCAAAACCGTAGAGCCGCATGGAAATCATGTGGTTGGTGGGTTCGATTCCCATGCGTTTCCGCCATTGAATCTTTATTTTGAATTCTCAACCCTCCAACCTTCGCGACCCAAGTCCAGAAATCGGTGAAACACGCGAGCGATGCTACGGCTGCTTTCGGCCCGTCTCACAATGCTTCTGCGATGCGATCCCCTCGATCGAAAATAGAACGAAGATTTTGATTCTTCAGCACGCGCGCGAACGTGATCATCCATTCAATACGGCAAGGATGGTCGGCATTGCTCTGGCGAATTCGCAGATCATCTCTGGTCTGAATTCGGTGATCGCGGATATGAATTTGAAACTTGCGCCCGAATGCGGTTTGCTTTATCCATCCAAGGACGCACAGGTGCTTTCCGAGCTTCCGCCGGATCAACGACCAAAACAGCTTGTGCTACTGGACGGGACTTGGCCTCAAGCCCGAACGATGGTGCGAGACATTCCAGTGCTGAAAAATTTACCCTGCTACAAACTTGCTCCGAGTGAGCCGGGAAAGTACCGAATCCGTTTGGAGCCAACTGACACATCGCTTTCGACAGTCGAAGCCGCCGTCCAAGCCCTTCGTGAGATTGAGCCGGAAACAAAAGGGCTCGATCAATTGTTGGTCGCGTTCGATACGATGGTGCAAAAACAGCTTGATCATCCCAAGGTAGGCCGCGAACATTATTCCGGCGGACCAAAATCGGGACGAACGATTAACGTGCCGCATTGTTTGTCTGGTCCGCTTTCGCAAATCGTCGTCGCGTATGGCGAGAAAGCTTATCGGCCCGCAGTTGAAAACAAAAAAAAGAATGCGCCCCGGCCACCTGTTTTTTGGACGGCAAAGCGATTGGCGCCGATCGAACCGGGGGATGGTTCGGATTTGGAGTTTACTGCAGCGATCGAACCAGAAGTCGAAATGACAAAATCGTTTCTGAATTATCTGGAGCTACCCAAAGAAGCGTTCGATCAAGCGATTTCAGCAGAAGAATTTACGGCAAAGTGGAATCGGTTTTTGCGTCACGATGACATCCTGCTGGTCTACAACCAGGGAACCATTGGCTTGCTCAATTGCATCGGCGGCTGCACTGGCCGGCCGGTTACGTTGAAGTCAATAAATTTTGCCCATCAAGGCAAGCGTCCGTCACCGTCGGAAATTCTGGAGAATGAAGGCTTGGTATGGGACACTCCCAACCCTGCTCACGGTCGGGCCGGACGAAGATTGGAAAAAGCCATTGCGCTGATTAAGTTCTTCCGCGGCGAAACACAAGCAAACGATTCGAGCTGCTAACGGAATTATCACCAGATGCGTGATGCGAGCTTGCGCATAAAAAAGTGGCGACCAAAAAACGATCGCCACTCTTAATTTTTATCTAAACAGAAAAGAAGATTTACGATCTTCCTCGTCCACGTCCTCGACCGCCGTCACGGTTTCCACCACGACGCCCTCCGCCACTTTTCTTGTGGTTTTGGATGTTGGATTCGATCAAGACAGTGATCGTTTCGTCCCAAGTCGGAACTTGAACGCGTTTTCGACCTTCCATCGGATTTTCGTCGCGATCACGATCATTTCGACCCCGGTCACTTCGTCCGCGTTCCTTGCGACCACGACCGCGTGATCGGGAGCGAGAACGAGAGCGTGGTGCTTCGTCTTCGGAATCATCATCGTCATCATCGAAGTCGCCTTCGTCATCCCGGTCTCTGGCCTTTGGTTTCTCTTCTTCATCACGGTTGCGAGACCGGCCTCTTCCACGTCCACGCCCGCGTGAACGACTTCGTTTTGGACGTTCAGATCGAGTTTCCTCTTCATCTGCATCGTCGTCTCCATCGAATAGTTCATCGTCTAGATCGTCAACGACCTCGTCTTTGAAATCCGAATCGTAATCGTCGTCGTCTTCTAACCCGGCGCCAAATCCGGTTGAAGCAGGCCGTCTACGTGACGAGCTTTTGGCCGGGCTACGATCAGGGCGATTTCTGGATGAGCGAGCTCCGCGTTCCGAGCTTTCACCATCTGATCCGTCATCCTCAGAGCGATCACGATCTTTGTTGGAAGCTCCGCGTGATCGACCACCTCTTCGGCGTCGGCGTTTTCGTTTTGGTTTCTCGTCTTCGTCAGAAGCAGTTTTGAAACCAACATCGCCATCATCGGAATCGGCGCTACCTACGTCGTCAAAGTCGATTGCTTCAAAGTCATCATCGTCAAGCAACCCCGCGCCGAATCCAGTGGATTCGCTTTTAGGGGCACGCCGAGGTGCACTTTCGGCGCGTGCCGGTTGATCTCGTTGCGGAGAGTCTTTTTCCGAACGGTTTCTTCCTCTTCCGCGCCCACGACCTCGTCCAGATCCGCGTGATCCGTCACGGCCTGATTCACTTCGGCTCGATTCACTTCGGCTTGATTCGCTTCGGCTCGATTCGTCACGACCTGAATCATCGCGATTGCGACCACTGCGATCGTTGCGTGAACTGCGAGCAGGTTCTCGATCGTTTGAATCTCGCTCGTTGTCACTTCTGTTGCGATTGTTTCGGCCACGTCCACGGCCTTTTGGTTCGTCGCGTTTGGCGCGCGGGCTTCGTTCGTTCGAAGATTCTTGATCGGCATCCGACGCGCCGCCGCCTGTCTTTCTTCTACGAGTTCGCCGGCCATGTTCGATGGCTCGGGAATCATCATGCGGTGAATCGTCCAGCTCTTCAATCTCGAACTCAACAAACTCATCGCCGTCGTCCAAGTCATCAACGTCATCGTCGTAAATGTCTTCGTAGGTATCGACCGGTGCGGAGCTTTGAACAGGTTGCTTTGGTTCTGGCCGTGACGATTCTGAACTTGAATCGGAACCAAAGCCTTTGCCTTTTGAACCGGTTGATTCTGAACGACCCGCTACTTTTTGGTCGTCATGTGTTTCTTGTTTTGGTGCAGCCGTTTTGGCAGGTGACTTCCAACCGATCAAATCGTCTGGATCATCGCCGTCGTCACTGGATGACTTGGATGAAAACATCGAAGGCAAAACGGTTGAGTCTTCTGGCGATTCGATGGGATCAAATCCAAAGAAACCTTTGCCTTTTGAGGCCCCAGAATCGGCAGCCGGTTCGGGATCGGACTTGGCAGTCGGTTCCGATTTCGCAGCTGGTTCAGATTTGGCAGCTGGAGTTGAAGTCGGCTTAGGCGCAGGCTTCTTTTCGGCAACCGGATCTGGCTGGCTTGCTGTTGCCTTGGTGGTTTCCTTCGCCGGAGTCTTGGAAGAGATGCCAAGCACGCTCAAAAGAGAATCCCAGTGGCCGCCTTTTTTCTTTTCTGGCTCGGCGGTTTCTGACTCAGCACTGGCAGTTTCTGGTAGCGCATCAGCTGTTTTTGCCGCAGGCTCTGCGGGAGACGGATCATCCGAAGGGGCAGCCTCAGCAGCGGGCGCCTCGTCTTCGGTGTCAAAATCGTCGTCTTCAATTGGTTCGACCTTTTTCGAAGCGTTACCGCCAAAATAGTCGTAAAGTTCGTCTGTCACTATGATTCTCCGTGTCGAGGCTTCTTCTTGAAGCGTCGTCAGCTCTGAAAATTCGATTGAAATGTAGTCTTGCCTCAACTTGACAATATATCGCAAACCGCGAGTTTACCGATAGGGCTTATTCCCGTGAACTCAAGAGGTTAATGGCGATATTGTTTCGTCAATTCGGCCCCTTGGGCTGGTTGGGAACGAAATGAGGTTGGGCGGGACCGTATTGGCGATTCAATCCGGCCGATTTCGTTTCCTGGCCGTTGGCGGTTTGGCTTTTAGTTAAGACATCACGGTACGAAAAAAGCCCGGGGATGATCCCGAGCTTTCGTTTGCTTTTAATCTATCAAGCCAACTTTCAAACAATCAAGTCAGCTTTGATTTCCGTGTTCAACTGGCACTTATTGGCCACCGCTTCGAATAATCGACAAAGTGCCGTTGTCGGCCACTGAGAACAATGGTCGATCGTACGAGCGGTAATGTGAACGTCCGCGTGGTCGAAAGGCAAATCCAACGAAGAAGTTGTACGCTTCGCCAACATTGCCGCCCAAAAAGTTGCTGGTGGCGGGAACATTGTCATCGTTGAAGAAGTAAGTGAATCCAGCCTGTACGCCGACTTGCTCAGTTACTGGAATATCAAAATCCAAGCCAAAAATCGTTTGCTCTGAATCCGACCAACCAAGGTAAGTTTCGCCGTAACCTCCAGCTGGTGCATCCACACGATAATAGAAACGATAGTTGTCATTGGAAGTCGTAATGAGGTTTGTAAACGTGTTACCGGCGAACGTGCCCGTGTTTACATCGTCTTGTACGTTTTGAGCAAAACGAAAACCGAAAGTCGAACCGCCAGGGTAGACCCAGCCAATGTCGCCACGGATTTGAACGACTTCTGTGTCGGCAAACCAATTGTCATAAAGAACATCAGCAACGACGCCAAGTTGAAGTCCGTAATCGACTCGACGATAAACACCTGCCGTCAAAAACAACTGGTCGCGGTTGTCAGGAGTAAACTCGTTTCCGTCAAAGTTTGTATGTACCGATCGGACACCAATTTGTCCTGACAGTAGGCCACAGCTCAGTCGGCAAAGTGGGAATCCCAGATTGACGCCTCCAAAGAAGCCTTGGCTGGCATCATCTGAAAGCGTGCCAGGCGCGCCGCCGGGTGTTGGGAACAATGAGCTTCTAAATGATGTCGCTCCGCCAAAATATTCAGCGTTGTAAAACAACGAGCTAAATCCATTTAACCAGCATCCATTTCCAACAAGACATCCACCCCCGAGACAACCTCCCGAAAGACATGATCCCGTTGGGCAACCGCCTCGATCACAACAGCTATCTTCAAAGTAGCCACCCGAATCGCCACACGTTCCGGTGCTGCAATCTGAACAGCCGCCTTCAATCACGCCGCCAGAGATGACTTGACCTCCAGAGATGATTTGCCCCCCATAAGGATCGCCGATCACTGTGCCAGAGCTGACGATCGGCGAACCGCCATCGATAAATGTTTGGTCAATAAGTTGTGCCGTGCGAACTTGCTGACTGGCGCGAGCATGTTGGGGAACGTACTGGCCGGCTTGAGCGACGTGAGTTGGTTGGTTGACAACCCGTTGGCTTCGAGCCACATTTTGCGTTCCGGCAGCCGGTCGCGCGGCCGCTCGAGCCTTACGTTGAGCTCTCGCTTGATTTTGATTTGGTAGTTGTGCCGTTCGAACCGGCGCTGGTGGCGCTGCGAAATCGACTCCCATATCATTGGTCACAACTCTTGTTGGAGATGCGGCACGTAACCGGGCTTCTTGCATGGCTGCCATGCGTCGTTCGAACTCGCCTTGTTGACCGTGCGTCTGCTCTGCAATTCCATTGACTGCGAACACAGCGATTAGAGAGCTAAAAACGATCGTCGTAAGTTTTGGGGGAAAAAACATTTCGATCTTCCTGTCAATTCATTCGTGGCTCGTGCGCTAAACACGCGCGTAAAAGCCGTTGAATTGATGATCGGAATCGGTAAGGTCAATTCTTTCGTCAAACTTGGATTAATCAGCAAAGTAGCTGTTAGTTTACCTATCTTCGCAATCCCGATGGACTTCTTCGACAAGAGAATCGCTACTTAAACCCAGCACCAGCAATGACTTGCGTTCCTTTTTGCCACTTGATGCGTTCATTTTATCTGATCAAAAAGTGCTTGCAGTTTCGCTGCCTTTTTAGGGTTCAGCCGAGCCACCCACCCGATTCGGCCAATCAAATGCTCACGGAAATTCGGATGGCTGTTTCGATTTTGCGAATCGATTCCGTGCTTAACGCAGTTGTGCAAGATGGCTTTTAAGCGGTCGAATTCTGTCCGCGCAAGATTCGTCGCCTGGTTGATCACAATTCCGGTTGCGAGCTGTTGTTGTGAGTCAGTCATCAATCGGGTTTTGCGAAAATGAATTTGAAACCCTTCCTCCAAAGCAATCGCGCCAACGGTGGCAGCAAATCGCTTGGTCGCAATCACGCGGTCATCGGCCGATATCAAAATGTCGTCGGCGTATCGGGTGTAAGCAACATTTGAATCCCGATTCGATTTTGAAATTTGATCCACGAGCCCCGATAGCCGTGAGTCCAATCGAAACGCTATCAAGTTCGCGAGCGCGGGAGAAGTCGGCGCGCCTTGGGGCAAGTGTCGAGGCGAATAGATCGATCTCGCGTCAGCGGAATCGGCGCCGCGAAAGTAGATTCCTTCTTCCAACGTTTTATTGTCAACCGAATGGGTGCAAAGCGCCGCAAGATAGCGGGCGACTTCTTTTTGGTAGCCGGCAGTTCGAAGCAAACCCCAAACTCGGCCAAACTGAACGGAGGGAAAGAAGTCTTTGAGGTCAAGCTTCAAGCAAAATCGCTTCCTAACATGCGGCTGAACAAAAGAGACGACGCTTCGGCCTTTGCAAAACCCATGGGCTGCGTCATGCGTGGGGATTCTTGAGACCAAGCCATCCAAAATCTGCCTTTGAACTTCTTTGAGTAGGCTCTTGGGAGACTCGATCAATCGGTATCCAGTCGACCGCTTCTTGATCCAGGTGCAGACATAGTGATCGGAGACTTTGAAATTTGGCCGCAGCGAATTGCCTTTGAGATTCGCCAGCCATTGAAGATCGTTGTCCGATAAAGCCAGCCATCGGCCAAGTTCGCCAACGTCAGCGATTTTTGGCAATTCCCATTCCAATGACTTGTCGGAGCGGCGGCCAAGAACACGACTTAGTCTTACTTTTTTAATGTTGTTTGTTTTGACGGCTTGTCGAAAATCAACGTCCATCGAGATGAATCGTTCCAACTGATCCAGTGTCGGTTTGGTCGCAAAATTTTCATGCGTGCGCAGCGCAAGAGGCCTAATCCATTTTTGAGTTGACGAGAACAACCGCCTGGCCTGAGTCGCCATATGTTTTGGGCGCCAGTCGGCGAGGTAGAAGGCGATGGCAACGCAACGAGCTATTGTGGGCTTCGCCATCGGGATCTTACGAAACAAGGGACTTCGAATTGGAATCTTGCGAAGTTGGATCTACGCAGAGTTGGGTTGTAAATAGAAAAGTCTAGTCAAAAAATGCGACCACCGCTTTAACTTGACTGACCAAACGTGGAATCAGGTGCGTCGGTAGGCGCACGATCTTCCACGAACTCGAAGTGGAAAAGTAATAATTTTCTTTGGGGTAACCCCAAAGAAGTGAAACGGATTGCAAAGCAAACGGAATCACAATCTTAAATGCGGTGGTCGCAAAAGAAAACTAACACGCAGCCCGCAGCCGTGCAACTCGCTGGTGTTACTCTAAAGAAGAATTCGAAGTTTGTTTTTTTAGAAGAACGTAGCTGGGCTCGCCAGAGTTCAGGAGTACTGGCAATTCGCCCGAAGTCTGGCGACATCGGCTACGCCATCTACTGCTCAAGT
>CAYUWY010000053.1:0-25009 GCA_964448575.1 uncultured Pirellulaceae bacterium | reverse complement strand
GGAGTGCTTTGTCTTTTTTCGATTGTTTGCTCGGCTTTGCTTCGCTTGAATCATCCAAGAATTCTTCGGCGAGGCTTTTGTTTTCGAAGCGGTCCGAACGCAGCCAAAAACGGTCTTTGAATTTGTCTTTTAAAATCGCCAATCCTTCCTGCTTGTCCTGCGGGTTGTAGCGACCCAGCTTGGGGCGCCAAACAACAGGCACCAACTCGCCCGGCTTCGAACCTTTGATGGCCTGACCGACTTTAAGGTTGGCATGAGCCCAGTCGTCACCCGTATCAACGATGTCTTGGAGCGTACCAACAAATACTTTGTCTGCCTTTTTTACCCGAACCTTAAGCGGCTCTGATTGCATTCGTTGACCGATTGCTGTGGTGCAAAAAGTCGAAACCAACAACAGCATCAAACAGGTTAAGTTGCGATTCAGGTTCATGAATTAAGCCTTAAGAAGAGTTTTATTTTTATTGCAGGCAATATTTCATTGCATAAGATCGTTGAAGACGCCGCTGGAAATCAACGTTTGAGCAATCTTCGTTCGTCAATCATTACTCTAACGCATTTCAGTACAATTCCCAGTCTATACCGTCAAAGCATCTGCACTAATTGACCCTCGCTATGCGCCTTTGGTGGCCAGCGGCCGAATCACAATCCAACTTGAGTTGAAAGCCAATACAATTCGATACAGCGCAGCATTTTACGCTGGGCCTAGCTATAGAGAATATCAATGCGATTTTAGAACTGATCTTTGACAGATCGCCACGTCAGGAGAGACCGCTAAGTCAAAATAGTGCTAAACAAAAGCACCCCTGGCAGGAATCGAACCTGCGACACCAGCTTTAGGAATGCGTGAAAAAACATGTGTTTGCACCGTGTTTCGCGGCCTTCTCGCATAACTTTGTCAGAGTTATGTCAGTGAAAGGAACGAAACGATGAGAATACCAAAACCTTATTGGAGAAAACAGTCCAAGACTTGGTGTCTGCAACTCGGTAAGAAACAAATCAGCTTGTCCAAAAACAAGAAGGAGGCATTTGAGAAGTACCATGAGATCATGGCTGATCGCGGCACCGCTGCAATCCACTATGAAAAAGTTGTTCCCCTGTTGGACGACTATCTCCAGTGGGTGAATGAAAACCGTGAGCCATTGACTTACGAAAAAGCTGTTCGGCATCTCCAACCGTTTGCCGAATTCATCGGTCCGAGCATGACCATTGCTGGGCTCACGCCTCACTTGGTTCTGAACTGGGCGGAAAAGGAGAAGACGTGGAATTCGACAACGAAGAACGATGCTATTTCCATGGTCCAACGAGCGTTGAACTGGGGCGTCAAACGTGGCCACATTCCCCGCTCTCCGATTGCGAAAATCGACGGCAAGCCACGGCGTTTGCGTCGTGAAGTTTTCTTGACCGAAGCCGAGTTCGTTGAACTGCGAAAGGAAGTGACCGATTGCTTCGCTGACATCTTGGACTTCATGTGGTTCACAGGCTGCCGGCCTACTGAGGCTCGCAATCTGAAAGTTGAACACGTCGACTTGAAGAACGGCATGGTCGTGTTCCCACCAAGTGAAGCAAAAGGCAAACGCCATGAGCGAGTGATCTTCCTGCCTCCTCAAGCTTTCGAGGTTGTAGAACGTCAATTGGCGGCTCATAAGAGCGGCTTTGTCTTTCGCAATACCCATGGAAATCAATGGCAAAGGAACGCGTTGTCGTGTCGATTCAAGCGTCTCAAGGAGAAGATCGGAAAGAAGCTGTGTGCTTACGCCCTGAGACACTCGTTTGCGACGGAAGGCTTGAAACGTGGTGTCGATTCATTGACGCTGGCTCAGATTATGGGCCACAGTGATACGACGATGCTGTCGCGACACTATGCTCACCTCGCCCGCAATCCTGTTTACCTTGCGAAACAGGCTCGTCGAGTTAGAGATTAAGATGACGGAGTTTTGGCCTGCTTGAAGAGTCTGCGTTACGGCACGACTTCAGATAGCGGGCCAAGTCTTCTTCTGCAATTCGGATCGAGCCCCGTCCCACGCCGATTCGATGGCAAACGATTTGCCCTGCGTCGACCAATGCGTAGATGATCGACTGGCTTACGTTGAGGCGTTCTGCTACTTGCTTGACGGTTAACATGTTCAATCTCCTAAAACAGCTTACGCTCGACTTGGTTTCCGTAGACGGTCCATTCGGTTCGCGGATGTTCTTCTCGACCGAACAGTTCGAGGTATGGGCCGGGACTAACTTGTTCAATTAGTTCGCGGAACACGAAGGGCTTCTTGCTGTGGCGAGTGCGGCGATTCAGAACCCAACTGCGACGTGTTTTGTCGGTGAAGGGAGAACTGCCACGAACGCCAAGCAACAGAAACTCGTGTGACACTCGCCAGTAGTTACCCATGCCAAGCTGGGGCTTCACCCACACAAGGCACGATTTGTATTGAAAGCCCCAAGCTTCGATGACTTCAAATGCGTCACGCAAAAACGCGTTTGTCGTCCAGAGGTGTAAGTGTGCGTTCGATTCAACAAGTTCGGCGACTGGCTGGGCACAAATCTCATCAATCGAGAGTGTTGGATAGTGATTGTCAGCTGCCCCTCGTGCAGCTTTGTTTGTGTAAGACCATGGAGGATCTGCGTAGACGGTTCCAAACCGGAGTCCGGCTTGAACCAGTTCGTCGAGATCTTCAGTGATGGTCGGAGGCTTGTTCAATCTAGGACTCCACGAAGCCGCTTCTTCGACTCGCCACCTTGCCGGAGCAGAATCCAGCTGTAGGCTTCGTCCAATGCAAGTCGCATCAGAGGGATGTCGTCACGGCCAAAGCGCGACGACTCTTTCCACTGGTCACCATTTCGGTAAAGCCGCACAACGCTCAGCGAGTAGCGTGGCGATTCCAGTTTTCCTTGCACACGGACTCGCACGCGAATTAGCCCGCGACGAATCTCGTGGATGTAGCTGAGTTTACCCATTGTCATTGCTCCAACGGAAAGTGATTTCGTCCAGCTCAGTCGATAGCTGAATCAGTTCATTTCGCAGTTCGCCGGACATCCAGCCATCTGCTGCCATCTCAAACGCCAAGACCTGACAGGCTTTGATGAAGCTTCGAAGATCGGCAGGTCGAAACGATTGGCTGACCACCCCGCCTTCTTCACTGCGGTACAGGTGGAAGCGATACAGATCATCGCTACTTGGGTCGTTGATTCGGTGCACATTGGCAACGATGTCTCCAGAACCGACGACCATGTACGGACGATTTGTTTGACTCGTGAATTGATTCATGATGGTTCGTTTGTATGGTGTTTGGGGGAACTTCGATTTTGAGGGGGAGCAATGCTCCCCCTCGCGAAAATCGAAATTCAATTACCGCTGTGCTGAACTCATTTCAGCGTTCTCTCGCTGATCCAGAATCCAGATGAGTGCGAGGTCCATCGCTTTCGAGGCCACTGGCAAATCATTAACGCCAAAGGAAGTCGAGTCTTTGAACTCGTCTCCATCCTTGTACGACCTTGTTACGTTCACATTGAACCAAGACGCACCTTTGTCGTTCGTGTTTTCCCAAATGGTTGCTCGGATACTTCCAAGCTGTATCTTCTTCACAGGTTTCTGTGCCATTGCACTTCTCCATTAAATTGACCCGCGTTAACGGGTCGTCCATCAAATGACGTCCACTGCTACCTAGTAATCACTGGGTAACAAAATGGTCGTCGCACTTCGGTTCCATTCGGTGATAATCCAAAACACCGTCTGGGCCTTGCTCTCGTAAGTCGAAAGAATTCTTCCGCACTCACTGAGGGCCAAATCGTTTGCATCCCAGTCTTCCTCACACACCGTTCCCCAATCTCCACTGGCGTGACGCGATAGAGCGTCAGCTGTTTCGTTCGGTGAAAGTGCTTGCATTGCTGCTGGAGTTATGGCAACGTTTCCAAATTGAAAAAGTTGACCACTGACCGGAATCACAAGGGTTGCTTCATTCATTTTTCGTTTCTCATAAGGCTGAACGCTATTTACAGCGAGGGACGTTCAGTCGTTAGTCATTCCCTCGAACTGGACTTCGTAGAAGACCACTTCGCTTGAATGACGAGAATCGAAAGGAAAAGCAAAAGAGGGGCTTCAAATTGAAGCCCGGGGGTTTTTAATAAAACAAGAACCGACAAAGGGTCGGGAGAAAGTAGCCACAGACCAGATAGCCGAGCAAAATTTGCAAGTTTTTGACCTCTCGGCTGGCTGGTTTTGACTCAAAACAAGTCAGGTTGTATCTACCTTCAAAAAAACCGTAGAAAAGTTCAACTAGTAATTGCATGGTTCCTCCATAAGTTATGCAAAACAATTTTCACGGCCCACTTCAGCGTTGCTTCGTCCAAGTGGGAGGGACGGGTAAGGGTTTATCCTAGGCACCTGTGCGCGTTGATCGCTGTAACGATGACGCAGGTGCAAAAACCAATGAAGCAAATCAAAGCAAGAAACAGCGTGGTCGTTGAGAACCTTTTGATTCCTCGTGACGGTGCTGCGTACATCTGCATCACGTTTTGTCCTTGTTCATTCCGAGTGGTATTCACGTAGACAAGCTGTGGCAGTTTCTCGCCGTCGATCTCCAACGTCCTCGAACCTTCACGGTGAAAGTCGATTCGACGAATTCGCCTCTTCAGCGAATTGTCTCCATCAAACACAACAACGTGGGCGAATCCTTCAGTGAGATCCATATTCACTAAAAGCTCGTCTTTGCTGGCCGTATTTGATTTTTGGGCTGGAGTGTCGTTTTGAACTCGGGCATCAGTAAACGTACTGATGTAGACGAGCTCTGGAAGCTTTTTTCCTTCAAACACTTGAACCCCCGAAGATCGAAAAATCTCTATTCGGTGAATTCGCCTGTTGACCGAATCCTTTCCTGCTCCAACAGCAACCTGCGTAAACACTTCTTTTCCACGTACTAAAGCCATGGCTTTCTCCTGATGGGGCTGCCTCCTCGACCACGTCGATGCAAGGCAGCAAGTTAAACATCAAACACCAAGCCAAGGCTTAGTCTGTGATATTCATCAGTTTGAAAAATGGGTTTTTGTTTTGGAATTAGTTGCGTTTGAACAATCGCTGGGGAAGGAAAAGGAGAAGGGTGAATGAAAAAAAGGGAAACATGGTTTCCCCCCGACTTCCAAAAGCGACACATCGCTTTCTTGGTCTAAACAAGTACTCCAAGGAGCACCAGTAGTTGCTTAAGAACACGTTCAAAAGCTAGCCTTGTTTGAATCTTTCCCGGGCTTAGAGGGAGAATAGGTTTATTGTTAAGAGCTTCACAGCTCTCGTTTGTTTCAATTTCTTTGGAACGCTCTGGTCCATACCTCAGCGTCACCGAATTGAACCTGCAACCAGTACAGTGCGGCGAAGATCAGCGCGAACAGCACAAAGTTCTTCATCGCGTTCAAGCCAACCCGAACGTCAGGAGCTGGCTTGTACCGTCTTACTTCATTTAGTCTTTCAAACATGCTTAAATTTGAAAGCAGGCCAAAGACGGTGACGAGGATAAAAAGAATGAAAAGTTCCATAACGCTATTTTTGCAACTCTCACCTGTGTAAGAAAATCAATCTGATGCGATTTGATGCATTTCCAAATTAAAGTTTGTCCTTGCCGAAAAGATCAGAAGCGATGTCATTCAGGTCGGCTTCGACGTCCTGCGTGGCTTTTTCAGGCAACTCGCTACGTACGACAGTCTCGTTGGTAATTTTTGGCCAATGCGGAAGTGAGGAAACTGTTTCCTCGTTGGTTGATGGCCATCGACGTTTCTGGTTTTCCTCAAACTTATTGAGACCAATCGGATAGTCGATACGGATAGGAAAGGCCCCATTGTATTGAGCAAGTCCCAACTTTCGATTGATCGCAAAAATGCATCCATTGGGCTCACTCGCAGAGTCTTGGATTTCGTTGACTGTGAGGCGTGGCCCGACTTTCACTGTCACTTTGGCCGTTGCGGGTTCGTTCTCCCTCCCTATGGCATGAGCCATCGAAATATGCCCCGCCCGGATGTTAGTAACGAATTGCTCCCAAGTTGTATCAGCGTACGCAACTTCTCCCGAAATTTCTTGCAGGTGCTTAACCGTTTCCCCTTGAGCATCGAAATGGAGCTTCACTTGGGTACAAGAGTCGACTACGGAACGCAGGTCGGTAGAACCATCGAGTTTTAGCTGGTCGCGAGTTTGGTGAGCAAACACGAACGAAATTCCAAAGCTGCGAGCCATCTCAATCGCAGTTCCGATGTTGGAAGCAAAAACATTTTGCGCCTCATCAATAACGACTGTCACCTTTGGCTTTTTCTTTGTTTCTTGTTCATAAGCCTTTGCTGCTGAGATGATGCTGTAGACCGCCATCCGCGATAGCTCTCCAGCAGTGGAGACGTCAGTGAGAGAATCGAAACCAAAATACACACATTGCTTTTTCTTAATCACTTCAAGCATTTCGATCGCGTGCTCAACGGATGAGTGAGCAGTTCCATCCGCGTTGGCTGAGTCGTTCATTTGAGGAAACTCAGATAGCGTCTGTAGCATGAACAAAACGTGCATTGCCGGTTTCTCAAGCCTTTTATCGTCACGCATAACCTGTTCAAGGTGCTTGCAAAATAGCTTGAAGCTGGCTGGTCGCGGTATTCCTTCGACTTTTAGTTTCGCAGCTTCGGCCAAAGCCGTCTTGCTGGCTTGTGTAAACCAGCCTCTTCCGTAGTCTGAACCGTGGAATAGGTTCAGTGACAGCAGCATAAAGCCAACAATCTCCGAGAGCGAGAATTTCTCGAACGCATCCTGCCCAAGAGGGTTAAAGAGAAAAGACGATTTTTCAGCGGACGTCGTAAACCACTTGAGCTTTCGCCGTTCTTCTTCACACCAGTTTAGCAACGACTGAAGAAACGCTTCGTCCCCTTTGCCATCAATGACAATCACGGGGCCATCATTTCTTTTTATCAATTGCGCGACAAGGGTCGACAATCCAAGCCCGGTCTTCCCAGATCCTGAGCCGCCCAGCAGGTGAGCATGTTGGTTGAGTAGAGCGACTGGAATCAGGATGGGGAATCCGCGTTCCTTATGGAACCCAATCCAAATGCATTCCGCTTCGGAAGCGTTCCCACTATTGACCAGCCGATCAGTGTAGCCATCGAACTCCGTCCATCCTTCGTTTCCAAGCAAGGCGTGCTCTGTTTCGCACAACAATTCATACTGCCGGAGGACTGGGCCAAGGGCGATGACTGCCATCGAAAATATCAGCAACGGAGGAAGCCCAATTACAACAACAGATTGAATCGCGATGTTCAGAAGAAGATGTGTGACGTTACCGACTTGCATGAAGCTCCCCGTTGCCCAAGGAAACCAAAGCGTGTTTACCCCAAAGCTCAACGCGGTGATTGCCGAAAAGAATAGATTCAGCCGAAAGCGGTACTTCATTGGGTACTGGATGGTTCCGGGGTGCTTTCGAAAGGTCATCGCAGTACAAAACAGCTTCATCGCTGAAACCGTGGCTACGACAGAACCCTCATAGTGTCGGTCAGTCCAGATGGTCGCAAGGACGATCAGTAGAGACGTTGCAATTAGGCTTGCTTGGGCGATCCACGGAGTGGTTGTGAATTGAACGCCAACGACACTTCCAAAGCAAATGAAAAAGACAGATAGCAAAAATGCCGGATAGAACGATATCAGTCGAAAACACGACTCGATCTGTATCTCGTCGCCAACGCGTTTTTTGCTGCAAGCCTTCGCGGGTACAAAGAGCCCTCGCCCAAAGCGCTGACGCCATGTCTTCCGCAGCAACACCATTGTCGCCCTGTCCATCATCGGACTGGCAGTCAACCAATGAATGTAAATGCATCCCACGCGATCCAGAAAGTACAGGACTAGCGGAATAACCACCGCAATAAATACGGTTAAATAGAACTCGTCGCGATACCCATTCGCGAAAATCAAACCTAGATTTGAAATCACCAATAGCAGGACCAGCGTGCAAAAGAGCATGATGCCAGTTTCCTGATTTGGGTTTTTCAGTGCTCGAAAGTAGAGGATGGCCGCTGAGAACAAAATAAACACCAAGGTTTCTGAGTTTCTAAATAGAAAGGGGCACATGGCATTGAGCACCGCAATCATGACCATTGATGCCGCTGCGAAAACGGTGGCAACAGAGATCATTCGTGAAAAGAATTCCGATTCAGCGGTCAACTGTCTCAATGGCCGAAAATTCATCTCCCATTTTTCTTCGGGTATGTTTTTCCAGTCAACATCGTCGGCAACTTTTGTGCGAACGGGATAATTACTTAGGCGATTCATCGTCCCCTCTCTTTCTTTTCTTTCTTAAACGCAAATTGGCAAGTTCGGGAATGACCTCCACCTTCACGCGAATTGGCGGAACGTCATCAAAGCCCAAACCGTTTTTGAAATATTGGCTCGCCAGACGGCGATTAATCATTCGGTTTGCTCCTAGTAGAAGGTCGTCCTTTTTGGCTTCATGGCCGGTAAGGATCGTCCACTCAAATCGCCCTGCTCGCATCAGAGGAGTGAACTGATTGCGGGCGATGAAATTTCTGCTGTGCTTGACTAGACGATCAACTACGCGGCGAACTTCTGAATTTAAGTCAGGCAAGATTGCTCCCAAGACGATTTCGGACTTCCCGTCGTCCCCTGAATTGTTTTGCGCAATATAAAAATCAACTCTTGGGGGACGGATTTTGCCTTCCTCCAAATCTTTGCATTTAATGAACTTTCCAAGAGTCACATTTGTGCAAAGAGAACGGTCGCAATCCACTGGAGGTCTGTTGATGAAATACAAGCGGCCCATCAGTGAAAACAAGCGAGTCTCACATATTGGCTGCGTATCAACTTTGACGCCAAGGTAGTTCGCTCCCTTTTCTGTGAGCCGAAAGTACAGCGTTCGACTGTTGGGGATTTTACGACTGTAGATAAGTCCGGCGCCGCGTGAATCGAGTCGTCGCTGCATGGAGTCCACCGCCGCTATTTTCTTGCCCGCGAAGAACACGGACTTCATTATTTTCCGCGTGCTGATCTCAAACATTTTCAAATGCTCAAAGTACAAGCGATCTCTAACCGTAAAATTTCTTTTGTTTTTCATGGTTACCAAATTTCGTAGGATGTCGCCCGGCGTTGCCAATAACGATGGAACTTTTCCAAATACGCCCTTCCGTAATCGCGCCCGGCGAATTCGATTACGTTGACAATTTTTTCATCCACAATCAAAGCGGCGTCTGGGATCTTCTTTAAATCCAAATGGCGCCAAGAACGGCGAAGTACGTCCTCGCTAGTCCACGTTGTCTGCGACTGAAAATTTCTGGCTTCGCGCGAAAGGTACGTGGACGCGGTGCCTAAGTCGTGCAACACTTGGTTAGGTTGACGAAGAGATCCGCCGATGCCGCCAAAAAGACGTTCGGCTAATTCGGTTGCCATCAGCAATTGATGCTCCCGAGGTTCTGCTTTGAGAAACCTTGACTTTGCTTGCCAGCCGATTTTCGAAAAATCAGCAGGCTGGTCGGTTTCTGGACTCCAGACAAAAAGAGGAGATGCCAGATCTAGGACGATCGTTTCTGTAGTGAAGGACTCGACCAGTCCTTTTCTCTTAAGAGTTCGCAGGACCTGCTTTGCGGTCTGTTCGAGCGCGTGAATTTGGCAGTACTGCTCTACTTGTCGAAAAGCCAGAATACGCAAGCGACGAAGCAGAGCATCAAGCACCCATCTCTCCAGAGTTGAAAGATTCACTGCTGCGCCTCATTCTTGGCAGAAGGATTCGCCGCGAGGGTTTGATTGCTCGACTTTTTTGGGCGACCGCGTTTTCTTTTACCGGTCTGCCCTTGAGCAATGTTCTTCGTAGGCGATTCGTCTGCGGTTAGCTTAGGAGTCTCGAACGTCGTCGTTTCCAATGACGTAAAGTCCGTTCGCTCTGCCAATCGCTTGCTGTTGGTTCGCAACACTTCAGCCAGTTGCGGATTGCCCGCCTCTTCATGCCGCTTAGCCTCTGCTTCCAATTCGCTGAGGACGTTCACATGGTTCTTCAAGGCCTCGGTTTCGGCCTTCGTAACTACCGCTCCGCCAATAATTTGCGCGACAACGGTGACAATTCTCTCCGCAATCCAAGAAATCGGATTCATGGTCTCTTCCTTTCCGTGGGGTTTAGATCATGGAAAAGATAGACGGCCGACAAAGCGAACTAAAAAGCGGTCATATGCGTTTTAGTGTGTTTTAGGATGGCCCCATTTTTTGGTCCAATTGGCGGACGTTTTTCAATAAAATTGAATGAAGCATTTTCGATATTCCTCCAACCGAAAGGTGAGCAATGAACGCCAACAGAAATGAGAAAATAAAAAACGCTAGATCGAAGCGAGCAGTTATGAAAATCGATTGGGAGCGGCTTGAGCAGGCGATTGGTCGAATTCTCGATATTACAGCACTTGCGGAAAGAGCCGGTGTGCAACGTCGTTTGATTATTGAGTCTATGAATGGAGAACCGATAACTCCATCCAAAGCGGCCAAAATTGTTGAGGCCACTGGTGTGATCGACCCGACAACTTATGTCTACTTCGCAGACGAGGGAAAGTCAGAGGCCGAATTAAAAATCGGATCTTCCTTTAAAGGTTGGAACGTCGAGAAATTTCTTGGCGGCGACGTCGTACGCGGCATCCCTTTCAAGGTGGGGATGGCGCGAGAAGAAATTACTGACAGAGTCGCACGGTGCAAGGTTTTCGACTTGGACCTCGATGTTGAATCTCGAGAACTAATTGAAAATGAATTGGGTCGCAATCCGATTATTTGCCATCGTGTTGAACGGAATAATGCGTTTCCAATTTTCTACGTGAGCGGTTTCGCTACCAAGAATAAATATTGGGTGATTGAAAGCTGGGAAGAAACTGAAACGCTTCAAAATTTGATGGATGGCTCCGGAATTAAAAAAGCCACGATTCCACGCATCGCAAAAGAACTGGCCAATGCCTTGTTGGTGTTACACGAAAGCGAAGTCGTCGTGCGCTGCCTGTCACCCAAAATGGTCTGTTTGCGAGCTGACGGCAGTTTGCTGCTTCGAGATTTTGAGCTGGCTACATTTTTCGGGCCAACAAAATCGCGAAAACTCGGCGAAAGCCGCAACGTCTATTACGCGGACGAGTTTGACCAGCCTGACGTTGACCATCGGGCTGACATGTACAGTTGGGCGCAAATTGTGATTTCCTGCTTGACTGGACGCCGACCACCGTCAAACCAAGGACCGGAGTTTTTTGCGTCGCTTCCAACAGTCCCAAAGAAAGTTGCTGCCGTATTACGGGCGTGTTCAGAATTGAACCGCAACTTCCGAAAGTGGGGGATTACCCGTAAGAAAAAACAATTTGATTTTTCGGATGTGTTACGAGACATCGAAAGCTGGGTGTAAGAATGGCAGCCGCAAAAGCAATTAATCGAAAAATGATTGGTGTTCATACGCTGAGCGAATCTGTTTTCTGTCCGCGTGCGGGAACCATTTCGCACGAGCAGGGAAATACTGATTCAGGCATCGACAATGGGTTTGTCGACCTAAGCTACTCGCCGGACTATGACATTATCTTAATGCGCGAAGAACTCCGAAAAATCGTCAGGCGAGTAGAGAACTTCAGTTTAGGACTGATCGGTGGCACGTTCGCAACGATCGTTTTCGGGCTGTCATCAAAGCCATTTCTTGGGTTTTTGTGCCTTATCGTTTTTTTATCGGCAGCAGCTTTTATCGTACCGCGACTTTACGCTAACGTCATGCGTTATCGACACATTAAAAAGCGTCTTGCGGACTACGAAAGAAAAAATAAGCAGAGGCCGAACTTGGAAAAGCACGGTGTCGAATTAATTCCTTGGTACTCGCTACTCAAAGGTTTCGACGTCGAAAAATGCCACGACATTTTGAAAGACAAAGAACTTGGAATTCAGGGTACGCCATGGAAATTGCTCCATCACAATAAAGTTACTCTGCCGGTTTTTTTCTGTAGACCGCCAAAGGCTGCCGCTGAACGCTCGAATGACCTGACGCGATGGCTTCAGAAAAAGCACTTTGTTCGAATGAGAGCTTATTGCCACTTGATTGAAAAAAACACTGGCCAGCACTCATCCTGCGGAGTGATTCTGTTTGCTGGATCGCTAGATGCTGTTGCGATTAAATTTTGGCAAGACGAAGCAGCAGATCGACAATTGAAAGAATCGGTCGCGATAGCTCACGAAACACTGGACAAATTTAAGCAAACTGGAACCGTTGGTGTGCGAACGGCCAATCCTTGTGTGCGGTGCCATCTTGGTTTTCCAAAAATCTATCGGCTTGAAGAAGCGACAGTTCGGAAAGATGGAAAACCGGTACTGCCAAAGCTTCTCGAGAAAAAAGTCAGAGGAAGGCTGGAGAAACGTCATTCAGTCTGCGGTGATTTTTTCGAGTGGACCCCACCACATGATCGCACTGTGGAATTAAAGCTTGTTTAAGAAAGTCGTCCCGCCTAATAACGGAGAAAACAATGGCACGCCAATTTGACCCGGATCACCCGCGCGAAAACCACTCAAGCACCCGTTCGATAATGCTTGGTTTGTTTCCAACGAGTCCCAATAATTCAGGATGCTCGGCTTTGGCTTTTAAATCACTAGCCGAATTCTGCCACTTGCCAAGCGTGGGGAATCTGCCTGAACGATCAAGAGATAATGCGGTTGAAAGATGCTCGTCAATTAAATGCCATAAAGCCGGAGGCACTGTTTGTTTGCTTCGAGGTTTTTTACTGGCAGGCGTCAACGCTGAAACCCTCGCTGGGTATTCACGTTTCGCCGCAATATTAAATGGCGTTACACCGGTCAACAATTCGTAAAAAATGGAGGCGGCACTAAACTGTTCACTCAACCGTGAGGCTGGCTCGCCGGCTAAATTTTCTGGAGCTTGATACGTTTCACGAGAACCGTCACCAAGGTCTGGATTTGCAGATTCGGAAAAAGGAAAGCTGGAACCAAAGTCAATTAATGTAACTGATTTGCTCTTTGGAGAAATGATAATATTCTGTGGAGCCAAATCACCATGAATGACGCCCGTTTTACGATGCAGGAAACAAATCTGACCGACGAGTTGTTGATAGATTCGAATGGCGAGGAAAACGGAGATTTCTTTCTTTTGAAGCAAGTGCCAGCTCAACGATTTCCCAATAACAAAATCACGTACGACCAAGATTTCTCCCGCTTGTTTTTCGACTGCTTCAATTCGCGGGAAAGGCATACGACTGCCTTCGGATTTCTCAATCCGATTAATCAATTTCCAGCTCTCCGGACTATCAGCAAGCCGATGCAGAACTTTTTCTTTGTACCGTTTTCCCAATCCCTTCAACACTCGATCAGTTTCTCGGAGACCGCCACTAAACTTACCAACGGTAAAGTAGGTCTCTCCTCGAATCGTGCACTTTTCAAGGACCTCTAGCTCTTCATTATTGAATCGAATTACTTCTAGATCTGGAGTTTGCAATTTGGCCCCCTTTATTGGTCGATGGCAGTTGTCCTACCAACGCAGGCTTCTTTACCTGACAGTTTCCATCATAAATAGTCCATTTTAACCGAAAAAAACCAATGTCAAACCATTAACCTGATGGCAGGCACAATGGCAGTTACCAGTCACGCATAACTGCCATATTTTGACTCCAAAGCAGCCGCGAAATTAGTAAAATTAACTAGCAATAATTGTGGTCTCTGACCTGAACAGAACTTATCTAAACCGAGTAGATCGCGATGGATGATGAATTTTTAGATCCCAATGATTATTACGCAGATCAAGATGAAAATTGGTCTCGCGATTCCACCTCCAGTAGCGAAGCACCTCAAGAGACACTGCATCGATCAGTAGGATGGGTGGCTGCGGCTCTGCTGCTTTTTGCCATAGTCTGGGTGTATTCCTATCCCGAGTGGTTTTCTTCATCTAGCACGGGATCAGCGGACTCTTTATCGCCAATCAACATTGAGATCGGTGATGGGTCTGGAGGAGGCATCGTTGCGGACAAGATCGAAGAGATTACCGGGCTGTCCGTGCCTATTCCAGAAGAGTTTGACTGGGCCAAAGACGAAAAAACTGCTGCGAATCGCTCACGAGTAGATGAGCTAAAGCGTCAGTTGGCAGATATTTCTTCTTTGGCAAATGAGAACACCGATGGTCTGGTAGCCGTAAAAGCGAAAGTCGCTGGCTTATTGAACTCGGTAGAAGGTATGAGGATTGCCTCGCAAAAAGAGCGTGTCGACGAGTTTATTGGGCTGCAAAAAAAGACGAGCGAATTAACAGCGACTCTTCCTGCTTCTGACACATTTGTTGCAGATGTGACCGCGCTCTTAAAGCGTATCTCAGACGCTGGCGACGCGAGTTATTCACCGGCTGAACTCTTATTCACTCAAGCGGGGGCCTATCAACGGCAACAGAACGAAAAATCTGATGAAATCAAGCGGTACCTCGATGCGGCGGATCGACTCATTAGAGTTACCGCTGGCCTCACGCCGGGACAAGCTCTCTCCGCCGCAATTAAAATGCAAAATGAAGAAGATGATAAGAAAATTGCAGAAGAATTGGGGCGGGTTCGAGAGGACTCGCAAAAAGACAGAGTGACTCGCGTCAGTGGCGCTGAGAAAGCTCGCTTGAAGGCAGAAACGGACGTAATAGTTGGGGAGATAGATGACATAACCGAAGATTTGATAGATAAGAGAAAACATGCTGCTGCAATGGCAGCTCAGCTCAAGCTTGAAAGAGAATTTGCAGCCGCTGAACCAGAGATACGGATGTATCTTGCCTACCTTTTGGCCGATGGTCGGTCCCATCGAGGCACCGCTGAGGGAATCGGCCCCGTGTCATATCAGGCGGTTGAACAATCTGGTGTAACTGTGGCTGGCAAGGATGGGACTATCAGGATGAGCAGATGGATTGGTTCAAATGGTTATGGTTGGAATGCGTATAACAATCGTGCGAAGCAGTCGAGAACCTACATTTTGAATGATTTCCTGTACACGCAACCAAAATACGAGTCGTCGATTCGATTTGCGGAAAAAGCCAAAATACTATTTCAAAAATTCGGATTACTGATGAGAGACAAAGGGATGCTCGCTAAATAAGCACTAAGATTTTTTAAGCTTAGACGACGGAGTTGAGCGCAAACCTCAGGTGCTTCAACTCCGAATCGTCAAGCGATTCCGGCATGGAAATTCGGCAGACGCCGCCATTATATTCTGTAATTGCGACACCTAGGCGGCTTAATTGCTTTCTGAAACATCTGCCTTTTGAGTTTGCAACGGGCTGTTTTTTCAGCAAAACAATTTGAGTATGAAGACTTGAGTCGGAAGAAATGAAATTCCATCCCGTCGCTTGAGCAGCTTCTTGAATCGCAAGTCGCGAGATTTGGGAATTGTTTTTAGGATCGCATTCTCGGGCGTCAGCCAGCGCCCCAGCAGCGGCGAAAAGTGGACATAAATTAACGGTCTCAGATTTTTTATCCGCTGATGATTGAGTCAACCGCAGCATCGGATCAGCAGACGGATTGGTCAAAAGCTCACGGTCAATCGAAGCCTGAATAAACGACCGGCTCCCAGCACGTCCAAAATACCCAACAGCCATTGGTTCGCAGGCTCGGAGCCATTTATGCGTCCCACCAAACACAAAGTCTGCTCCTTCTGCGACCTGACTTAAATCAATATGGTTGACCGCTTGAGCTGCGTCGATCACACAAAAACGTAGTTCTGCGATTTCTCGAATAGCTAATATGATTTTGACAATCGGTAAAGCGACACCAAGATTACAAATCGCGGGTAGGAATATGCCATCGCATTGATTCGCCACAAACGCCGTTTTAATCTTTTCAATGACTTCTTCAGCGGTGGCGGTGTGATTGAATATTGCTTCTCTGATTGCAACCGTCGTTGTTTCGGTTTTCGAAGCTGCCGATCTATTCGTCAGCATTTCAGTGAACGGCTGCCAGTTGAGATCAGATACCAGCACGTTCGTGCAGCGTGCCGATAGTAGTCTGGTCGCCATTGCCATCAAGACACCGGTCCGAGACGCAAACGCAATGTCTCCGGCAGTGGCTCCGAACATCTGTCGTCTCGCATCGACCGAAAATTGGTCGATACCTTTCCAGATTTCCAGCCCGTCAAACTGATTCGTTGGACCAGAATTTTCCGCTCCACGAAAAAATAGCTCATCGAAGTACGCACTTGCCCCGAATGCTTGGTTGAACTCCAAGGCACTGATGAGTGCTCGTTTCGCTGAGGGCGAGACCTGACCGAGTCGAGCTGTGTCGAGATAGAGGAGTGGAGGCACTGCAATATCCAAAGGACCGGGTCTTTGGATCGTATGCGGATCATCCGATCTGATCCAGTATCGAAGCGTACGATTTGGTGAAAACTTTCAGACGCTCCCAATTGGCTTCGGCCTCTTTGACATCGTCGTACTCAAAACTGAGGGTGAAACGAGTCGTTCTGCCCGAAGAATCAGAGATCTGCCGTCCTACGGCTCTAAAACCGTAGATCCCGAAATCCGCAATTAAATGTGGCTCATTTTCGAGTTCCGATTCTCTCACAAGTTCAATCCAGATACCAAAACGATGCTGCTGGTCGATCCACCGGCGAATAGGATTTGCAGGTAGAGACTCATCTTTTTGCCAAAGATGGTCGGCAATAATCGCCAAACGTTCGACTCGAATTTTACCAGCGTCATGCAAATCAAGGTTCAGCTTCGTGCTCTTCTCCCCGGCTCCGTCTTGCCAGTAGTGTTGTGTTTCAACATGAGCGACCGAACGATACATCGTTGTGCTGGGGCAACGAAGTAGTTGTTCATAAAAGACACGCCAACTCTCGGTGTTGGAGAATTCAATGCGTCCCTTTCCAAGCTGGTTGATGTCATCTGTGATGTTCGCCAATCGCGTCTCAAGCAGTGTCTGGAAAACCGAATCATTCCTGCGTGACGCCGAAAAAAGGGCTTTCGAGATGTCTTTCTGAGCCTGATCGACCGTTTCATCTTTCGACAATTGAAAGAGCATTTCCAAGTAGTCGGATTCGAAGTCGGGATCCTCTCGCCGGAGAATCAAATACACAAGCAGTCCCGCCGAGAGCGATGTGATGAATCCAATCACCGCCAATAGGCCCTTAATCGTCCCGAGGAAAAGCAACATCGCTGTAAGCAAAGCCGCTGCAACACCGCAAAGGGTGGCGATTCTGAATGGAGTCTTGTTGGGTTCTAGTCGCGTCATAAGCTCACACTAAATTTCGCAAGCGTCGCGTACAAGCCTCACGATCAGTTCTTTCAAAAATAATCGGTGTCAAATCGTTCCGATGTCGCGAGCTTGTTGCAGCACAATCTGCAACGCTGTCCGCGAATCGCCGGTCGCGATGGCTCGATTGATAGTTGGCACCAAGGAGCGATCTAGCACCGCCCAGAAACGCCCTTGCCGACGTCGCTCGACGAAGGCTGGAGTTTGGGCAGTTTCAGACCTGAGTGTCCGCAGTCCGTGTTGGTCGAATGTTCCGATGAATGAGTCAAGCATAATTTGCAGTACCACGATTTTGCGCAGGCTGTCAAATCAATTCGACTCGAAGAAGTCTTGCCCGAGACCGCGAATCGTAATGATGAATACATCCGAGCCATGGATCTCGTAGAGCAGACGATAGGGGTTTCCACTTTTCGTCTTAAACATGAACTGAAAGACATCGAATGAATGATCGGTGCTTTCAGGTGCAAGCCCGTGCATGTCAGCTGAGTCGCCAAGATCCGCGACCGCTTCATCGACCGCATCCGCCCATGCGTTGGCACCTTGGGGAGACCGCTCCAGCAGATAGTCGAATTGACGCTCGAAAACGACTACGGCATCCGACAGCATCAAAACGCGAAATTTCAATTTAGCTCTCTGAACTTTGACCTTGTTTCGATTTCATTTCCGAACGGAATTCATCGTACGGTCTACCGCCGCCAGCCAAGATTTCAGCGTGTCCTTTGCGAATCGCTTCATTCACTGATTTACGTTCGCGTTGCGCATCCCACTTACTAACTAAATCCTGCAACGAATCTGCTTGCTCATCGGTATTGATGATGCCGAGAGCAAATTGATAGAAGCTTTGGAGTTCGTCGTTCGTCAATGGCATGGCTCAGTTCCTCAATTGAATGTCACAGAACCATTGTACGATAGGGCGCCGTAAAAGTCAGCGATGTTTCTGTCCCGACTGGGCACCGGTTTACCTTTTCCGTTGGTTATTAATGACAGCGTAGCGGCGACGAATCACCGCTACGCAGCAAACTCCTGCAATTTAATGCGTTTTCGGTTTTATGAGACTCTGTGTGCACCTTCCCTACCTTAAAGGGGCTCATTCGGAACGGCAAATTGAGCGTTGCCAGATTGAGTTGATATACCGCAAACCTTGAGGATGACTTCGTCTCCTGCGTCGCAGCTATCCGGGACGCTTTGCCAGTTGGTGACGGGGCCTGCGAAATTCGAATCCACGATCTTGGCTCTCCAGCCGCCTTTGCGAGTCCTTTGTGTTAACAGAACACATCGAACCAGCGATCCTGTCTTCCAAACGATTTCAGCTGGCGAATCGTCAAGCGTCTGACGACCTCGGGCTCTGTCGTGGAACTCGAATCGAAAACCGCCGCGTTCAGGCGTCTCCCAGAACCCGCTTGTTGGAGTGCCGTGCCACGCTTCCAAAAATACTATCTTGGGACGGTTCGGGTGGCGAACGATCTGTTGCCAGTTGCTTTTCAAACGCTTTAAATGCTTTTTACAAACATTTCGTGCAATTTGAAGAGCCTGCCTCCTGTTGGAGCAAAGGTAGACGAGTGCGATCTCGCCGTTGGCCCTGAGCAGCATGACTCGGAAGTTGGTTTGACGAGTGAAGCTTAACGAACCTGAACCATTTTGACTTTGCGTCATCTTGAATCTCCCAGCAATGGAATGAATCAGCGCGCAGCAAGCCACGGCGGCAAGCTTGCCTGATTCGAAAATTGCTGAGAGATTTCGCTAAGTCATGTTTGCTTCCTCGTGAACGTTTGGTTCTTGTCAGATTTCGGTCGTAAAATTTGCGACCTATCTCGAGTCAATTCGTTAGAGCTTCTGATTTGGAAAAGGTTCGCGTGGTTTCACGACCGTCGGGCAAATTACAAGATTTGAGTATTGTTTTCGATCCTGTGACGCACTTCCTCAAGCGCAGTCTGTAAGGCAGCTTCGATTGCCTCGTAGGTCGTCGCTGTTGGCGATGAGACAACGATTCGGTGGTTGGCGTCACCGATGAAGGTCAGTTTCGTTCCGGCTCGGGTGGAGCTTCCCTTCCCCTTCTTCACGCGGACTCGGTTTCTGGCTTGCTGATTGGTTAAGCCCTCGCTGGAAACATCGGACAGCATGGCTCGCTGTTGTGTCTCATCTTCCAGCTTGGAAATCTCGTAAGCCGTTCTGGCTGGCAACTCCCCCGCCTCGATCTTGGCTTGGATGTCGGCGGGAAGTTTCAGCAAGGTCATTGCTCGGCTGACTTTGGTGGCATGGATGCCAAGTGCGGCGGCGACTTGTTTCTTCTTCCAGTTGTTCATCTTTATCAGAGCATCAAATGCTCGGGCTTCCTCCATGGGTTGAAGGGCTCGACGCTGAAGGTTCTCGATGATTTGCTCTTCCAGTATTTCGGAGGAGGACAGTTCGCTCTCGTGAAAGTAACAATCAATTGTCGCCAGTCCCGCCATCTGGGCAGCTCGCCAACGTCGCTCGCCTGCAATGATGGTCCATTTTCCCTCACTTTCCGACCACCGCACGCGTATCGGTTGCAGCTGCCCTTTGGTGGCGAAACTGGCTGACAATTCTTGGAGTGACTCTTCGTCGAATTCGGTTCTAGGCTGTGATGGGTCGGGGATCACCTGCTCGATGGAGACAGTGCCGTAGTTGCGACCGGGTCGGCGGCCAACATCTTTGGCTCGTGTTGTCTGCTTCAACGCGACCGGGGCGGACTCTGACCGGACGCCCATGGATTCCTCAATGCTGGAACTGTTTGATCGCAAACGTGCTTTGATACTCATGCCACCTTTCTTGATGTTGTGTCCCGATTCATTCTCTCGATCATCTCCAAAGCCAAATTTTTGGTCTGACGTGTTGCTCGACTCCACGAGCTGTAATGCGTCACAGGTTTCTTGGCGGCAACGGCTAGTTTGAACGCAGACGCTTCCTGAGTCACCGTTGTAAAAATCTGATCGCCATAGATTCGACGTAACACCGATTCGTATTCACGATGGATGCCAACACGTCGATCGAACTTTGTCAAGAATTGCCCAAGCATGGTCAAACGAGGATTGAGTTCTTGAGCCAAAAAGATCGCCTCCTGCACGGCTCGCAGTCCTTGCACGCCAAGGTCATCCGCAATCACTGGCACGGCAACGTAGTCCGAAGCCAACAATGCATTCCAACTGCACTGATATAGATTCGGAGGGCAGTCAATCAGCACGATATCGTAGTCGTCAGCTGTCTCCAGTAGGGTCGACAATAGAAACTGATTCAGACCAGTCTCCACGGGCTCGGGCACGTTGAACTTGCAGAGGCCGAGGTTCGCCGGAATGATGTCGATACCTTCGATAGGTGTTTCCAGCTTCAAACCTTCTACCGTAACGAAATTGCTTTCGTCAAAGATCGCTGCCAAAGTCTGTTCGGCAGGAAGAGTTTCGATCGCAGCAGAGCCAAAAAACGCTTGGCTGAGCGAACCCTGTGGATCGGCGTCGACCAGCAACACGCGGTAGCCGTTTTTGGCAAAATAGCCGGCTGTGTGGAAACAAGTCGACGACTTGGCACAACCACCTTTCTGATTGATGACGGAGATGATGGATCGCTGCATTCGAAACACGATAGTGGTCACTCGCAAAAAATTGCCACTGGCAATTTTTCAATCGTAAGTGACTGGTTTTACTTGGAACGACTCTGCAACGATCCAACAAAATACGCAACGTTTTTCTTTCACTCGTTCGCCAAACGTGCTAAATATCTGATTTAAGTGAATTAAACTAAGCGGGGTTTGTGGAACGAAGGAAAGGCAGAGCAAAAACAAATGGCGTCGGTCAACTATCGCTAGTCGAACACGCGTTGTGTCCGCTGAACTCACGGGCTTCTTTGGCTTGCAATCAAGTTTTCAAAACCGGCTACTTCTACTCAAACAAGAAGCGTCTGCGCAAACGAGCAAATGTTGAGGTCTTCTGTCCGCTAGGCTTATCGCCTGTCGACGAATTCAACCTCTGGGGAATGTTGGCTCTGACTTTAGCCAACAAAGACTCCGACGGCAGTCTGATCGCGACTCGATATTACATCCTGTCGCAATTGGGCCTGATCAACAGCGGCACTCGTCGTGGGGGTCGGCAATACAAAGACCTCACGGCATCATTGGAACGCTTGAGCGCCGTCACGTATCGCAGCGATGGCTTTTACGATCCCGTGCGAGCTGAACATCGGAAAGCCAGTTTCGGATTCCTGAGCTTCACTGCTCCTCATGACGAAAAGTCTGATCGTCCATGGCGAATCCACTGGGATCCGGTCTTCTTCGAATTCGTCAAACCGATCGGGGGCTCGTTGCGTTTCAATTTCGAACTGTACAGCCAGTTGGATCCGGCCAGTCGACGCTTGTTCCTGTTTCTATCCAAGCTGTTTTCACGCCGGACGACGACGCCTCGTTTGGAACTACGGCATCTAGCTACGGACATCCTTGGTTACTCGCCATCTGTCGCGCAGCGCGATATTAGAATTAAGGTGAACCGTTCTATCAATCGACTGGAGGAGAAAGGACTATTGGCACATCATTCCGACCATGAGTTTACAAAGTGCGATGGCAAGTATACGGCGGTACTTCATCGTGGCCGAGATTTCTTTCGGGTCAGTGATCGCGTTCAGCAAGTCGAATCACCGTTGGTCGAACCGTTGAAGAAAATTGGCCTTGATAATCGAGCCATCCAACGTTCGTTTTCAAAGTTTCCAAATCGAATGCTCAGCGAGTGGACAGACATCACGTTGGCCGCGATGGAACGATTTGGCAAACCGTTTTTCAAAAAGAGTCCTGCGGCGTATTTGATCGACAATCTCAACCAAGCAACGAAGGGGACTCGGTTGCCGCCTGACTGGTGGCTCGACATTCGCAAGGCCGAAGATCGGGCACGGGCAAAACTGGCGCGCGATAAACGGGCAGGCGACAAGCCGGATCGAAATTCACTTCCCGAAAAAGCAATCGCTTCATTCGATGATATCCACGACTCGATCTTCGATCACTTTCTGTCGTCAGGGCAAAACGAACAACTGGCGAAAGTGAATTCTCGACAGTTCAAAGCTGCACTTCGAAAACGAAAGTCGTCCTAAACCGGCCTTTGTTTACAGAAGCTTTGTACCTTCAGTACTTTGGCAAATCGGCGACGGCAGAATTCGCAAACGATTTCAGCAACTTGCGAGTAATTCAACTTAAAAAGTGCGACGCAAACGACACTACGAAATTCGAAAACGCGACGCAAACGACACTGTTTTCGGCCACATTCCTGCGACGCAAACGACACTATTGGCGATCATTTAGTGAGTCACCGAAATCCCTTCTTGTGATTCGCAGCAGTTGCTCCGTCGCACGTACGAAATCCTAGGCTTGCTCATCAGTCAACGGGTTACGGGCGTTTTCAAAAATTCAGTTATCGCATGCTGTTGGCCTTCGCCACTCCTCGTCAAAGACCACCGGTTGCTTCATGTGACTGCAATCGGCTAGGACTTATTTTGGGCGAGCGTCATTCACGGCACACCTTTTAGGGGTGAAACGAATTAGAGCGATCTCCGAGCGTATCCAGCACACTGTTATCAACTAGGGGTAAAAAAGTGATTGAGAGAGTTGGCAATACTCTGCAAAATTACGGTTTTACTCGCATCCAAGGCAGGACGCTCTGCTGAAACTTACCGAACTCCGCAATGAACTGCTCTGCCCATTCGATCGACGCATCGACGGCGGCATCAACATCTGTGTATTCGACCTTATGCCAATGGCGGTGCTTGCCGTAAGCGTCCTCGAACATCCAAGTAGCCCCTTTTCCCTGTTCCTGCATTACGACAGTGACGCACTCGGCTGCCTTCGCAGCGTGGGGGATCTCGTAAAGATGCCCTGATGGTTCGGTATTCTCAACGATCACGAACTTGCACATTAATGCGTGACGCATCACTTTTTGGATCACGCTCTCCCCGGTCCTGTCTGGCTGCTCCTTGATAATGTAAGTGAAATATCCCTGCGTCTCCAAACGTGCTGCAATCTGCTTCAAGCGATCAAGAGAAGAACCGGTGTCCTTTCCGAGAACAAGCACAGAATCTGAGTTCTCAAGAATATTGTCGGCTCGACGTGAAACGAGGTCATGGGCAGCCTTAATCGCCTCACCAACCTCTGCTGGTGCGGTGTCGCCAGAAAGTACTAGATCCCAGCGGACGAAAATATGGACATCATCGTCGTCGCGCTCCGGATTTGAGAAAGGGTGTCCCTCACAAGTCAGGCGAACGATCGCTCTTTCCATCGCCTCGGCGAATGCATATGCCGAAAACCTATGTCCCCAGTATTTTGTGTACATGTGGTCTTCGATATGACATAGAAGCTTGTCTTGCTTTCGGGTTATAGTGGCGTCGGGAAAATAGTCGTCCAGCAATCGGATCTGTACGTCCTCTGGCATTGTCGCCAAATCAAGTACTTCAAATTCGCTTAATCGAATTGGATCTTGATCCGCATAGCGGAACTCGTCCCACTCGTCGTAAGTATCTTCATCATCGAGTTCTTCAAGCAATTGACTCTCCAGTTCTAGAAAAAACAATTATTTAGCTGTACTATGAAGCTGTCTAGTCACTATCTACTCCTGCTCCTGCAAAACCAAGCCAATGAATGGTTCGCATTGCCTCTGCGGTCAGTCCAATTTGCCATAGTGAAAGCGTTAGTTGCAGAGCCCGAATCCTCCGCGGTGAACAAGAAGGAACGCGACCGAATTTGAGCAGGGATTGTTGTCCGGCGCAGTTTCGAGATTTCTCGTCATGGTTTATTCATGTTTTCGCTTCGCCAACTATGGGGTGGGTTGATCGGTCAATTCACTTGCGGGGACAGTGTTCTCAATGATGAATGCCGTCGCCTGCTCGATGACTTCGATCAAAGCGTCTCCGTTGTTGTGAAAGAAGCTCGTGCTGTAGCCCTCTTTTTCACCCGACTTCAGCTTCCACGATCTGCTCAAACTGAAATCCAGATACTCGAATCCGGTTGGCGTCTGTCGTTGCCATACGTTTGCAGCGATGGCTCCGACGCGAAATGTCTTGAGCGGTTTCTGAGTTGCTTTCTTCTTGGCGGTCTTCTCTTCTGTCATCGTATTGCTCCATGCTTTTGATGTTCTTTCAATTCCCGATTAAGTAGCACGGTTTTGAAATCAAAACAAAGTACGGTAACGAAGGAGGGCATCCGTCGACTTCTCCGGTTGGCGGTAGTTGTAAATTTTGATTCAACGCATTGGCCGGAACCTGCACGGAATAAACGTGTGGAATAACGGTCAAAGGCTGACGCCGTTTGTTGGGGACAGCAGGTTCGGTAAGGATGGCCTCATCAGTCATTCGCAAAGAACCGAGAGTTTAGCCACTCTCATTTTGCTGGCCCTTCGCGCTGAGTACGTGGAGACGCGTTCGCTCAGTGATAATGGAGGCTCGTTGGAGTAATCCCGATTGATTTCATGCTCCTTTTGTTTGGGAGTGATTTCGATCGAAGTAATACCAGCGTTCGATCCAATAGATTTTTCTATCGAGAAAAAGATAAGGGGCGATGCGGAAATACCTTGCAGCGGTTCCGTGGAACTGTACTTAATGCAAGGCCGTGTCGGTGAAGTTGCGTTGGCGAATGATCGCTGACTGGCTTCATTTGCCGTGGCTTAGGCTGCGACATTTCAAAGCGGGTGCGTGGTGGGTTTCCAGAGTGAAACCATCGCAAATCCCGTCCGTGGGGTTCGGGCTTGATTGCCGTGGCAATCGAGTTCGCTCAACGCGGCTGGCGTGGGGAGCTGCTGTTTGG
>CAYUWY010000052.1:0-34127 GCA_964448575.1 uncultured Pirellulaceae bacterium | reverse complement strand
GATCCCAAGCCGCGTACCACGGATACTCCCACTTGTCGGGCATCGAAATAATGTCCGCGTTATTGAGATGAGTCCACTCGCTGTTGCGGCCAACGATTCGGGACCCAGGCGGGGTTGGCTGAGTCGGGTCGCCTTCGAGCCACTCAGAAATGTTGAAGTTGTAAAACTGCTTCGTCCAAATCAGACCGGCGATCGCTTGTCGTTGCACATTACGCTGGTCTTCGCTTTGGATCTCCTTTTGCAAGTCTGCAAAGTAATCGTTCGCTTCTGACTTGCCATTTTCAAAGAGTTCATCGAACCCCTCAAACGGTTTGTGAACAGCTCCATCATCTCGGTACAATCGCAGATCGAACGACTTTGAGTCGCCCGCGCCGATCGAAGCCTTCAGACGTGCGGCACACTTGGTTCCGATTTTGTCTGGATTGACCGCCTTGGTATCGCCATTGATGACGTAAGAATGGAATGCGTCTTTATAGAAACCGGTCGCCTCCATGCCAAAGATCGCGGGGTTCGTTTCGTTTTCGGTGAACAGAAATTCTCCATCGGTTCGGGAAGAGAAACAGTAAGCGCCCAACTCATTGTGCTCTGCGATGACGCGTCCGTCCTGCAATTTCAAAGACGGCTTAACACCATCGCCGCGCCCCCAACTCCACGTATTTCGGAACCAGAGGTTGGCCAGCAAATCGAGGTCAGCCGCATCGGGCCCGCGGTTAAAGACAGTGATACGAATCAACGTGTCGAACTCGGAAGCTTTGACATATTCGATAAAGATATCGAAGTACCGGTCGTCATCAAAAACGCCCGTGTCCAGCAATTCGTATTCGTCTTTTTGCTTACCAGCCTCCCGATTGGTGTTCGCCAGATCAGCATAGGGAAATTCGGCCTGAGGATACTTGTACAGCATCTTCAGATACGAATGACTTGGCGTTCCATCCAAGTAATAGTAGTGCTCTTTGACGTCTTCGCCGTGGTTGCCTTCGTTGCCGGTCAACCCGAACAAACGCTCTTTTAGAATCGCGTCTTTACCATTCCACATCCCCAAAGAAAAACAAAGCCGCTGGTGATCGTCACTGTACCCACCGATCCCATCTTCGCCCCAACGATAAGCATGCTTACGAGACGCCTCGTGATCGAGAAATTCCCAAGCCTCCCCGTGCTCGCTGTAGTCTTCACGGACCGTGCCCCATTGCCGCTCGCTCAGATAGGGACCCCAGACTCGCCAATCACTTGCGGCGGTGGATACTCGTTCAGATTCGATCGTCATTTTGGCTACACAGAAGATGGTTTGAAAAAACTAGAACTGGTGTGACAAAGATTCAGCGGAAAATCTTGCACGATTTGCAGGCTCATTTTGAAGCTTGCGTTACATTGGTCGTTCGAGACCGAGGGAAATTACGCTGAGAAGAATTTATTCAACGTCTTATCAAGAAAATGCCAAAGCCCAGCCGCAAGAGATTACGGTTACCCTTTGTGGCGCAAGAATTTACAATCGCGTTGTTGAGAAAAAGACGACGATACACTGCTTTGAATCGTTCGAATTCGATTCAATACGTAAAGACAGAGTAAAGAACCGAATGGATGCGAATGAAAACCGAATTTGTATTCGCGTTTATTAGCGTCCATTCGCGGTTGAAAATCCAGCGATCAAAGATTCTCGCCTAAAACTGGTGGCGTTCAGCGAGACGCCTCTTAATCAACATTAACTCGGAATCGCTTTTTGCCAAGCCGTCAGGCACAGCATGACCTACGCGCTACGCATTTATCACTCGGCATAGCGCGATGTGATTTCCTTTTGGTTCATCAGCGTCCGGTGAACCGGGCACATGTCGGCGATCTGAAGCATTCGGTCTCGCTGCTCTTGGGTAAGGTTTCCCTTGAGCGTAATGACCCGTTCAATTTGATCGACAAGCCCCTTTTGGTCTTCGCAGGTATCACAATCATCGGCGTGGATTCGATTGTGCAAGAGATGGACTTTGATTTCGTCAATCTCCAGACCTTTGCGTTTGGCATACATGCGTAACGTCATCGACGTGCAGGTCCCCAACGCAGCCAATAGAAAATCATAAGGCGTGCCACCCAAGTTCGCGCCGCCAACGCCTGCTGGCTCATCAGCGATCAAATGATGATCGCCCGCATAAATATCTTGGGTCAAACCGCCCTCACGTTCGGCAACTAATACACCGGTCTCTGGGGATTTGTTGTCCGAATCCGTGTTTTTGTCAGACAAATCGCCGTCGGCAGCCAAATACCGAGTGGCCCAGGACGCTATGAGGGTCGCGACAAAAGTTGCATCCTCAGAATTGCGAAGCAAATGGTCGGCTCCATCAAGCGAAACAAAGCTTTTGGGGTGCTTGGCAGCTTCATAGATTTTTCGTGCATGGTCAACGCTGACGACCGAGTCCGTGGGTGAGTGGCAAATCAAAAGCGGTTTCCGGTTTTCCGAAAGCTTTTCCAACAAGGCCGCTTTGTTGACGTCTTCAATGAATTCTTTTCGAACCGAAAACGGACGTCCGCCAAGTGAGACTTCCGCCTGACCATCCTCGTTGATTTTGGAAATCGAGCTTTCGTCAAAAAGGTGCAACACGTGCGCGGGATCGCTTGGCGCGCCAACAGTAGCGACCAGCTTGACATCCTCAAACTCCTGAGCAACTGCCAAAACCGCGGCACCGCCAAGACTGTGTCCGATCAGAAGGTCGACCGTCATACCATCGTCTTTGAGCGCGGTTATCGCGGATCGAAGATCGTCCAGGTTGGTCGAGAAGTTCGTATTGGCGAAATCACCTTCGCTTTGCCCAAGCCCGGTAAAGTCGAAACGCAACACCGCAAAGCCCTGGTCTCGCAGCCCTTTTGAGACACGACTCGCCGCCAGGACGTTCTTGTGACACGTAAAGCAATGAGCAAAAACGGCCACGCCACGCCGGGCCACAGTGGGCTCTTCAAGCGCACCAGCAAGAGTGACTCCATCACGGTTCTTAAATTCAAACTTTTTCATCGTGTTGCCCAAATGCCAAACTATTCAAAACCAAAATCGTCGAGGTGAATTTCCTGATCGTCAGTGGTGAATGGTTTAAAGGGAACTCGTTTGTGATGAAAAAATTCCTCGTGAACCATATCGTAGGTTTCTGCCGCTCGTTGCTCACCGACCTCAAACAATTTAGGGATGTTTTCGACTTCATCGAGCCCCCATTTTTCGGTCATCCGGAAATTGATGTGGCGGTAGCGATCGCCAAGGAAAAATTTAAGCGGCAAGTGAATACCTTGTGCTTGCGACGTGCCCATCACGTCAGCAACACGCGGCGCCCAGTAAAGCAATCCAGCTGCGGGACCGGGTGGGTCAAGTGCAAACTGGGCTCGGCCAGTACCAACGGAAAGCAAATGCATATCGCTGGTTCTAAAATGCGCCTCTGGATGTGCGGTGTCTTCGAGCTCTGTAACTCGAATCGCCTCGGCAACAGCCAGCATGCTTGGGTCAGCGGCCCACATTCCGCCGTCAACATAACTGTTTTCACCAATTTGGCGATGCGGGAAATAGGTCGGTGCCGCCGTGCTCGCGATAATGGCTTCCGCAATTGGGATATCTTGATCGTGGATGCCTTTGGGGAGGTGCCGCGATCGAAACACATGGGGTTTCCCTTTGGTCAAATTTACTGCGGGCATGATCAAGCGCGTAAAATTGACGTCCTTCAAAGTCTTATTGCCAAACCCTTCCGCAAAGGACTCTTCCAAAGCTGTTGGACAAAAACGAGCTCGAAACGCAGCAGCAAGATCGCCCCCAGTTCCCCTTCGAAAGAAATAGTCACCAAGAGGGAAAAGGAAGCGGTAGAACCCTTTTGCTTTGTATTTTGGGCGAGGCGTGAAGATCCTAGCACCATAGCGGACATAAAAGTCATGCATTTTTGCGGCAGACATCCCTGACGCCAGCCCCGCAGCGATAATCGCTCCGGTGGAAGTTCCCGCGATCAAGTCGAATGATTCTGCGATCGGCCGACCAAGCTTTTCCTCTAATTCTTTGAGGTAGGACGTGACAAAGGCGCCGCGAATCCCTCCCCCGATTAAAGATAGTATTTGAAACCGAGCCATCCATATTGCTCCCAAGTGATTGATAATTGTTTCACTTTAATTAAGAGCAACAATTTATCCAACGCCAAAGCGGGCCAGAAATCACGGGCGAAGACGATTCTTTGAATCTGCAGAAAAACGTGTAATTAAACTAGAAATACTACGACTGATAACGTTACCATAAAATCACGACATTCATTTTTACATTTGGGAGCTCGGCATGAACGAACCAGACAACACTAACAACGAAGAAACAAAACCAACTGACGCACAACCGGGAGCCGCCCAAGAAGGTGGAACACACCCAATTTGTCAAAATGCAAAAGATCAGGAGAAATGCGAAGAGTTTGCCGAACGCCTAGGTGAGGCCAACGAAAACATTGACAAGCGTGCAGAATAAGTGATTTCTAATAAACTCATTTTGAAAACTGATCCTAGTAAGATCCAAATGAGTTCTTAAATAAAGCTTGAAACGCAGAGACGCGGTGGGCGCATAGCTCGGAATCAAATACTTTCTCTGCGCTCTCCGCGCCTCTGCGTTTCAAATCTTTCTGTACTTCAAATCTTGCCGTGTTGGCAAAACGAGTTCAACGAGTTCGCTTAAGAAAACAATCAGTTAGTGAAAACAACCCGTTAGTTTGCGGTGCCTGATATGGTGCTTGGCTGACTAAACTGTTGATCAAGCGCTAAAATCAACTCTTGCGGTTCAAGCGGCTTTTTGAACCAATTTTCGATTCGGTTTTTTTGGATGTCAATTCCTGCCGATTCAGGACTGGCTCCACTCACCGCATAGATTTTCACATCGTCGCAATGAGGCGACTCTCGCAGCTTTCGGATCGTGTCGGCTCCATGCAATCGCGGAAGATTCATATCCATCAGAATAAAATCCGGCGCCTGGCTTGAGTCAATGTAGTCCAGACAATCGAGGCCATCGCTAACGGTGTCTGTTTGATAACCATGCAAACGCAGAAATCCAGCCAGCATTTCTCGTTCGTTGGTAACGTCTTCAACCAACAGGGCTCGCGCTTTAAAAGAATCAAAAGAAGTTGGCGGCTCGATTTTAATGTCTTTGCCATTCCCCGACGCCAAGTTATTGAGAGCGTTGTTGAGAATCGTGGCAGCGTATCCAGTTTTGCCGCTTGCGATTAATTTCTTCGTCAAAGCTGATGCAATACTCAAGTCGTTGAGGACATTTCTGAGGCTGTGTTCCGAATCCGATTTCAGCCGGATACTCCGGGGCTTCTCAACAAAGTTTTTCCCTTCCTCCAACTCTCCGCGGATGACTTTGATTTCAAGCGGAGCATCGATACCGATACGGACTTTAGAGCTGCCCAAGCTCAAGACGTTGACCGAAATATCGAGTTCTGGAAAGTGAATCGTCTCGTTAAGTTTTCTTGTCAGGACCAGCATCGTTAGCTCCAGGGAAAAATTACTGCATTAAGTCAACTAAAAGTGATCAACCGCAGCTTCTGGGAAACATGATCAAGGCTTTCCAGGTCATCATTTAATTTCAAGTACTTATTGATTTCGGGATCACGACAGAGGTGATCACATTCACCAACTCCTCAGGATCGACAGGCTTCACCAAATGGAAATCAAATCCTGCCTCACAAGATAGTTCTTTGTCTTTGGGTAGGCCGTAGCCTGTCAGTGCAATCAACAACGATGACTGACCGCCAGATTTTCGAATCTGTTTCGCGACTTCGTATCCGTTGCAATCTGGAAGCCCAATGTCAACGACGCACACGTCCGGCTGTTGTGCTTTGAACTGTTCGATTCCTTCAAGCCCATCGGCTGCTTCGACCACACTGAACCCATGACACTCAAGAAAGATCTTGACCATATTTCTCGTTGAAGGGTTGTCTTCCACCAACAGGACTCGCACATTTTCGATCGTCAAATGTTGTTCATCAATTTGCGTGGTACTGCTCGACTCAATTACAACTCCGTCCACTTCTCTCAACGCAGGAATCTGGAAACGAAATTTGCTACCGCAGTTGTTGCCTTTGCTATCTGCCTCAACCAATCCGCCATGAGCTTTGGCGATCATTTTCACCAGCGGAAGCCCCAGTCCCATTCCGCCTGACTGCCGATCGAGCGTCTGTTCGGCTTGAACGAATATCTCAAAAATGTTTTCTAGCAGCTCCGGTTCAATTCCAACTCCGTCGTCTTCAACTTCCAAGACGGCTTGGTCTTCTATCTCAAAAACTGAAACCCTAATGTGCCCTTCAGCGGGCGTATACTTTGTCGCATTGACCAGAAGATTCACGAGTGCCTGCAGGATACGTGTTGGATCCGCATAAATGTAAAGCGGCTGGTGCGGCAGTTCGATACTTAGGGTCTGGCTTTTTTCCAGCACTCTTCCATTGACGCACTCAACCGCTTCGTTGGTCAGTTTGACAAAATCGACGGAGCTAAGATGAAGTTTGATTTTGTCATGGGTGATTCGAGAAACATCCAACAAGTCATCCAGCAAATTCGAAAGTTGTTTTGAATGTCGCTCGATGGTGGACCGAGCTGATTCGTGATCATTGGTATCGCTTGAAATTCTTAACACGCCCAACGCACTCATGATCGCAGCGATCGGGTTGCGTAGTTCATGTGACAACATCGCCAAAAACTGGTCTCGCTGACGCACGGCTTGGCGGTTCATTAATTCCGCTTGCTTTTGCTTGGAGAAATTTCGAATCACGATGGACGCTGAAATCACATTGTTCTCAGCGCCCAAGATCGGCGAAGCAGACATTTGGACTTCGACCGAATCCCCGCTTTCACAAATCGCTTTCAACTCAAGGTGATCAATTCTTGAGCCTTTGTTGATTTGATCCATCGCGGCATGCATTTCAAGTTTGTCGTGTTCATCCCAGCCAAGTTCGCTAAGATGCTTTCCGACAATTGAATCTGACGAACGCTGGAAAAGTGTTTCAGCGCCCTGATTCCACGTCTGGATCAGGCCTTCAGGAGTCGCTTTGAAGATGGCATCGTCAGAATACAAAACAATGTCTGAAAGTTCAGACAATTTGAATTCTGTTTGCTTGATCCAATCAATGTCGATCAGGGTCAGCAGCACGCCCTCTGACGCATCTCCCGAGGTGTAGGGCAACACCCTCAATAGATACCAGTTGTCGTTTTCACATTGGACTTCTTTTTCCAGTCGCTTTTTTGACTTCAACACATTTCGGATTTCTTCAACCAGCGAAATGTTCTTGAGGCCATGAACAAGTCGATCGAATCGACGGCCGACATCATGAGCAACCAAATCAAATATCCGCGCGAGCCCAAGCGTAAATTTGCGGATACGCAGATCGTCATCCAAAAATATTGTGTCTACCTGAATGCTGTCCAGCAAATTATCCATGTCATCGGTAAGCTCCATCAGCTCCGTAATTTTTCGCTGGTGCTCAGAATTGACGCTGCACAACTCTTCATTAACACTTCGAAGTTCTTCGTTGGTTGACTGCAGTTCTTCATTGGAGGCAATCAACTCTTCGTTGGTGGACTGAAGCTCTTCGTTTAGCGATTTCAGATTCAATACTGATTCACTCAACAGTTGCTCAGTCTCTCGCAGCTTCCTTTCAAGTTCTTCCCTGTTTCTGAATTCTCCATCGGGACGCAAATTCGATGGCTCACCACTTTTGCAAACTTGCTCTTGCGATTCTTCTTTGTGGATTGAAACCAAACGCCGGTTCAAAGGATCGTTGGCTACTGCCTGGATGACGATTTGGATATTTTCCAGTTCAGCTTCAACCGACAGATTGACTTCTTTGGAATTCAGGAAATCGATTTGCTTGAGTCCAGTGGAAACCGTTTGCGCAATGTTTGGCGGCAACAGATCCAGAATGCTGTCTGAAATTCTTCCAGATGTCACTTGAAAATAGTCTGCCACACTACCAAAAATGTGCAGGATCCTGCCCTTGTTGTCCACAAGGAATCCAGTGGGAACAAACTGCTCAAGCAACGAATCGTATGTCTTTGCCAGGCTCAAGTTTTCTTCATTGCTTTGATCTACTGGACTACCCGATCGCGCGACCAGTTGATGGCTATCCTGCCTGTGCATACTGCCATGTTCGAGTTGCGAAATCCGCACCGCCGACACTTTTTTGTGAATGTTGTTCTTGTCACTGACGGACGCGAACTTGGATTCCAGCCCGGTAATGGATTCACTGGGACCAAGAAAAAGAACGCCTTCGTTGCGCAGGCCAAAATTGAATAGCGAAAGCGTTTTTCGCTGCGCCTCAGGTTTGAAATAGATCAGCAGATTGCGGCAGCAAATCAAATCCAGTTTTGTGAACGGGGCATCCTGAAGCACATCATGTTTGGCAAAGACAACTTTCTTTCGCAATTCGCGGTCAATCTGATACTGATCGTCAACTTTTTGAAAGTAGGTTTTGCGTAATTCAGAATTTACATTTTCCAGCTGCGATTCAGAGTAGATTCCGTTGCCGGCAAAGTCGATCACTTTTTGATTGACATCGGTGGCAAAGACCTTGAAGTTGACTTCCGAGTCGTTGTCTTTGAGCAATTGATCAATCAAGATCGCGATCGAATAAGCTTCCTCGCCAGTTGAGCAAGGACACACCCAGATCCTTAGCGGGCTTCCACTTTCACGTGCCTGTTCGATCAAGTCCGGCAGCACCCGAGATTTCAATTCCATGAAGGCATGGTTGTCACGAAAAAACTCCGTCACACCGATCAACAAATCGGAACATAGCTCTTGAAGTTCATCGGGATCATCCTGAATCTTTTTAAGATAAGACTCTTTGCTCTCTGAACCCACCAGCTCCATGCGCCTGCGAATTCTCCTGTCACTCATCGAGGTTTTGTAAAGCTCAAAATCAATCTGAAAGCGATTATGGAGCAGCAATCGAATTTGATGATCGACATCCTGTTCGGCAAGAAACTGCAGCCTGCGCGATGTATCAGTCGGTTCGATCTGCACATACGTCGCGAGCGTTTCCGGAATCTCTTCCAAAGCAGTGATTGCATCGGCGACGCCGGTACCGATCGCGGCTCGTGGCATGCCATTGAATTTGGCAGATTGTTCATTTTGAACGATCACCATTCCGCCGTGCTTGCGAATCCGTTTAACGCCCTCGGATCCATCTGTGCCGGTGCCCGAAAGCACGATTGCAACGGCGCGATCCTGATATTCGACTGCAACCGATTCGAACAATAGATTGATCGGCAACAAGGCCCGATCCCCGTTGAGCTCGTGAAGAACAAATTTGCCTAGATGCACCTGTACGTCATAGCCGCTGGGCAAGACGTAAACGTGGCCCGGCAATAAAGGGGTGTTGTTTTCAATTGCCCGAACTGGGAGATCTGTTTTGCGAGCCAGGATCTGCGGCATCAGGCTTTCATGTTCAGCCGAGAGATGCTGGACAACAACAAAGGCCACACCCAAATCAATTGGCATTTGGGAAAAAAGAGTCTCCAGAGCCTCGACTCCTCCGGCGGAGGCACCAATGGCAACTACAAGTGGGCCTTTGACGTTACGAGCGGTTGCGATCCCAGCATCTTCTGGAACGCAATTTGAGCCAAGCTGACTTTTTTCGCAAGCACGATTTTCCGAATTCTTATCCATCCGTGTCCGATCCAATAGGCCAGATCCTGACTGGCCTTTTAAGAATGTCTTTCAATGAAAGACACTCTGATTATTTACTTACTCAGAGTATGAAATTGATTTGTATAAATTGTTTTGGTACGTCCAACATCTCTAGCGAAGCAGTGTTTGATGTTTAATTTTTTCGCTTTTCGGCGATGGGATGGCAGTTGCTTGCTGCTCATCCGCAAGCTCGAAAGAGCCCATCATCTGTAGTGGTTTTCCCTTGTCCGACATCTTGATGACACCCCGATACGCATACTCTTGATAGTCGGATTGATTGAATCTCATTCGCACGACAAGCCGCCCTGTTTTTACGAACGTACAATGCTTGCTTCGAATGTTATCCAGTTTGTGCAAATCATCTACGTGAACCAGTTTCCTCCAGTTCGAAAACGTCGCAGGCATTTTGTCCGGTTCGAGGCCCAGAAGACGATAACAATTGCTGGACCAAACCATCTGATCCTTGGATACGTCCGGCCATTCCCAAAACCCTGCATCGGCTTGAACCGCAAACCCTACGGCATTGTTCACGACATTCAGGATCACTCCTGTAATTTCGTTTTCCGAACGGTAAGGGACCATTTTCAGTAACATTGAGTTTCCTGAATTGTCGCTAACCATTCGATTCATCGTGCTGCCTGACTGGACGACCTCCTGCAAATCCTCAACAAGAGTTGAATACTCAAACGCGGTTGAGAATCGCTTGATCGACCTGCCCAAATCGTGTGGCATTAAATCAAAGTGGCTGGTCATCACTTCGGTGAATCTTCGGATTCGCAAATCGCGATCGAGAAAGACCGTCCCGATGTTGGAAGTAGACAACAGGTTCTCAAGATCGTTGGTGGTTTCTTCCAGCTCTTGCAGTTTTCGTTGAAACTCGGAATTCACTGAATGAAGTTCTTCGTTGACACTGTGCAACTCTTCATTGGTGCTTTGCAATTCTTCATTGGAAGCAACCATCTCTTCGTTGGTCGCTTGCAACTCTTCATTACTTGTTTCCAATTCTTCGATCGTGGCGTTAAGGCTTTCGCGGGTAAAACTCAACTCCGACTCCAGCAACCGTACGTCACCTTCCTGCTGAGTGACCGTTACCTTTTTCCGAACTGACGACGGATCCCTGGTAAGGACTTGTAAAATCCAGATAACGTTTTCAATTTTGCTGCCGCAAATCGCTTGGACCGAAATGTCGCAATTTGTGGAATCATCACCTTCGATCAAACAAACGTTCTCGACCGTGAACACGGTCCCCACTTCCTTGCTCGCCCGGATCAGGGCAGCGTTAACAACTGCCTTTGTGTCGCCGGTCAGAAAACTGCGGATGTTGCCCGAAAACCGGCCTTCAACGTTTTGCAGCATCTTTCTGGCAGAGCCAAAAATATGGACAAGGTTTTGCTCATAATCCAGGATCATTCCAGAAGGGATTTTCTCGCGGAGAACCGTTTCATACATGTCCATCAATCGCTGGACACGAAACGACGAGCTTTGCTCATGCAGTTTAGCTGTCGCCGCAATGACAGGTGAAACACGATCCTTGACGTGTCTTCTTTGCTCAATGAGCCCGGAGCGATTGCGAATTTTTGAGTAGATTCGCCACATCCGACAGACAACATTGAACTCATCCTTCAACTCGCCTGGCGTTTCGCTTGAACCCAGAAACAGGATGCCCTCTTTCTTCAACGCAAAATGAAACGAAGAAACCGAAATCGTTTGCGCTTCCTGCCGAAAATAGATCAACATATTGCGGCACGTGACCATATGGACTCGTGTAAACGGCGGATCCTGAATCACGTTGTGGCAGGCAAAAACAAGGTGCCGGCGCAAGGTTGCGTTAATGCGAAAACGCCCATCGGAAAGTCGCTCAAAGTAGTCGCGCTGACGCTTTTCTGAAACGAACTCCAAATTCTGTTTTTCGTATTCACCTTTGGCAGCAAAATCCAGAATCCGCTGATGGACATCGGTGGCAAAGATTTTCAGCAGGGGCTTTCTACCCTTTCGCTTCATGCAATCAAGAATCATCATCCCGATCGAATAGCACTCTTCACCAGAAGCACAGCCCGCAACCCAAACTCGATAGGTTTCATCTAACGGCACTTTGTCCAGTTGAGCATCAATGGTTTCTTCGAGTTCATTGAACGCTTCGGTGTCTCTGAAAAATCTGGTGACGCCAATCAACAGGTCGTGATACAACGCATCGAGTTCTTCCAGATCGTTCTTGCACAGTTCCGCATACTCGAAAACCGTGTCGCAGTTGGCCAAATTTTGCCTGCGTTCGATACGACGCGCGATCGTGTTAGGTTTGTAATGTTCAAATTTGATGTCGTAACTCATCGACAGCAAAGAAAAGATCAGATTGATGCCTTCAAGATTAGGGTCAACTATCTGGTTTTTGGGAATTCGCTTCAGCGGAGCAACCGCATGCTTAACCAACAACGGTGCGATCTCTTTTGCATTCAATACATAGTCCAAGCAGCCTGTCGCAGCAGCGCTTCGCGGCATCCCATCAAATTCAGCGGACTCGATGGACTCTCCAATCGTTAATCCGCCGGCTCTGAAAATGACTTGGATTCCTTCGGTTCCATCGCTGCCGGTTCCGGATAAAACGATTCCGGTGCAATTGGATCCACAACTTTCGGCCAGCGATCTGAAGAATATGTCGATCGGTTTGTGGATGTTTTCTGTGAATTCGGCCAGCTTCAGTTTGCGATCTACGATCCGCAATTCCTTACTGGCCGGTATCAAATAAACATGGTTTGGCTCGACCTTCATTCCATGCGTTGCAATGGAAATGGCCATGTCAGTGTGACGAGCCAGAATTTCGTCCATCAGACTTTTAAAGTCTGGTGAAAGATGTTGAATAATGACGAACGCCATCCCGGTATCGGGTGGCATGTGATCAAACAAAGATTCCAACGATCGAAGACCACCAGCCGAAGCGCCGATACCAACAACTGGAAAGTCGCACAACTCGCTGCTGAGTTCCTCTACTTCCTTTGTGTCGAGCATCTTCTAGCTCCTTGCTAGCGACTGTGGTTGTTGGTTTTAGTCTATTCCGTAGAAAGATACGAATCATTAACTAGAAAAAATTGTTTTGCGTGCCGCCGAAGTTGAAATAGTGGTCTTGAATTTGTTAGAGAAAAATTGTAACGCAAAAATGCTAGTGTTCAAACCAGCGCACTAACTCGCGTGCATCAACTCACACATCGCCTTAGGTTATGAGTCGCAGAAACAATGGCTAAATTACACCGACTAGTAACTTTGTTGCGAACCTATCGCGAACTCAAACAAGCTCTTGAACGTTTTCATGTTACTTTGGGGGACGAGTTTCAGTTCTTACAGGGAACGAAAGGTCGTTTTGGATAAGCCTAGTGAGCTAGAGAGAGTGCCATTGATTGAAAAGCATCAAAAAATTGAGCTGTTACTGTCAGGATTTCATTGCCGACAGAGAGACGTCACCTTTTAAGCCGTTTACACGAAGCCCATTGGCACTTACTGAGCCCCGAATGGGTGACAGGTTAGCCCATGGCGCAAGCCACGAGGAAAAAAAAAAACGCCAGTCATAAAGACTGACGTTTGTTTTAAATTGCACGAAAGAGCGCAAAGAAAATTTCGTGCCGCCACTATCGTGGCTCCATTGACGTTGCACGCGCAGAAAACGCAAACTACGTAGCGTTAAGCCTGTTTCTACTCATCCGGCCCGCCACCTGAACCAGACTTCGCAGAAGATTTGTTTTTAGGCGGTGCCTTTCCAGGTTCCGCTTGTGAATTGAGTGCCCAATCATATTCAAAATAGCTAACGGCGAGTTTCTGGTCGCTGGTATTTTGAAGGGCTTGTTTCAACGCCGAGTCCTCGACTAAATCAAAAAGCCATTTAATTTTGCCACCGTTTGGATAACGTTCGTTCCAGTCATCGCCGTACCAGTCAAGAATCGGACTCAACTTCAATTCATTTTTGGTTTGGTCGAAGTCAACATAGTTCCGGTTGTTGGCAAACAATCGGCTTTGATCCTCTAACTGTTCCAAGACACGATCGCCCGTATAAGCCTGGGCGCGGATCGCAGGACAGCTTCTGGCCGCACAAACCAACGCAACGTGAATGCGCGGCTCACGAAAAACTGGACGGACCATTTGGTGTTCGATATCGTTGAGGCTGACCGTCTGACCGGCGTAAATGTGTTCCTTCAAATCAAAGAAGTCTGTTCCATTGAGCTCGAATCCATATACCGTGTCGTAGATCTTGTGCGAGATCACCCCGTTGATCACAAACGCGTTGTAGGCGTTACAAATCAAAGCCAGTTTATCCTCTTTGGTCTGCAGCTTATCGGGATCGCATGAGCCAAGCTCACGTAGATATTCTTTGAATAGGAAGTCTTTTTTCATTCCTTCGTAGTCGACCAATCCATTGGAAACGTAAGCCTTCAACAAGTAATCCCAGACCGCGTGGTCAACGCCACTGACATCAACTTTAGGTGTTGGCTTGCTCGTTGGCTGAATACTTTGGAACGCCTTCCATCCCACAAACAGAGGAACGGTAAATGAAACCAATGCTATCCAAAAAAAACCGCCGTAGTATTGCTTGCCAGTTGTCATTTCATAACCTGTGATTTTTTGTGTTTGCTTTGGTAAGGCGGTTCAACAGCACGACATGCTTTTAGCTGGATTGACCACAATTCAGTTTGCTCGCATGCTTGCCTGAACTCTGGCGAGTCCAGCTACATTCCATGCTCATTGAACGTTTGAATGTTAAGTTAAATTCTAAATGTATATTTAGTTAATGGATCGGACATCTCAGAAAAATGGTCCGTGTTATTTACTACCGATTTGAACCAGTTTTGGTCCGGGCACGTCGCCCAGATGTAAAATCTGCATTGGACAGCGAACAATACACTCTTGGCATCCGACGCAAGGCGTATCGGCGAGCGTCACCGGTTCGCCCCGAAGCGCGCGGCCTTTAATATCGATTCCCATCTGGCAATACTGGTTGCACACATTGCAGTCAATACACTTGCCTTTTTCGGGAGTGATTTTGAATTGCGACCAGCGGCCCCAGAAATTCATCCAGAACGCCAGCGGGCACCACATGCGACACCATAACCGTTGCCCCAGAAACGGGTACAAACCGATCGCAAGCGCTCCAGCCAGAAACGTTCCAACCCAAAAATCGTACCAGCCCAGTAAATCCAATCGGAACTTTTTTTCGCCGGTCACCCAAAGTACTGGGCTGAATCCCATCAAGTCCGCGATGGTCGCAACCGTCGCCAACAAGATAAAAATGTAACCGTATTTTTCCAGCCGCCGAGACAAGTCTCCTTTGGGGCCGCGGTGGCGAAAGCTGTTGCCAACGGTTTCCGCAAGCGCGCCACATGAGCAAATGTAAGAGCAGTAGATCTTTCCGTACTTGATCGTAAACAACGGCAAGATAACAAACGTCAAAAAGACCGCCCAAACCACGCCCACAATACCAACCATATGCCACCATTCTGGATCACCCGGGCCGGCGACCGGGTTGACCTTGAACGCAGTCATATTCAACGGCCAAGCGTTAAGCGATTTTCTCAATAATGGAGTGATCCAGTTGCGCCCAAAAAGCACAACCATAAACGTTGGAATGCCCCACCACAGCGTCCATTGACAGGCGATGATCGTCAAATTGCGCTTCCAAATGATCTTGCTGTTGGTCTTTACTGCCCAATAGATCCCAAACACTCCGATCAGTCCGAAGTAACACAGGTAATAGAAGTCTGAAAGATTGGCAAAATAGAGTGAACCACGTCCGGTGAAACTTCCACGTTCAGTGATTATTTTGCTTTCGGGGGCAGGGCGAAGTGAATCGTAAGCATCTTTGACAGCCAGGTCGCTCCCAACGCTCGCCAGACTCAGATTTAGATAGTACGGACCATCGCCGCTTTCGGCCGGATTCGAAGTCACCGCATCAGGCACGATCATACCAGCGAAAAACAACATGATAAAAATGGTCAACAACAGCTTAAACGCCGGCACCTGAAACGGAGCACTCTTTCCAGGTTTGGCCATCAACCCCTGAACGATCCTCGCACCGATCAATAACAAACCGCCGATTGGAACCAGCGTTCGCAGAATAAAACTCCACGGCTGAGCGGTCGGGTTAAGAAAGCCCAACCAAGATGGCCAAAGGTATTTGCCCTCAGCGTACTCGGGGTGCAACGTAAAATTGCCCGTACCAAAGTACAAAAACAAGCCGACCAAAATACCGATGACCGACCAGATCACACGCCGCTTGGTCCAAACGCCATCCAATTCCATTCCCGTGTCCATCAGAAATTCGATGGGCGGCAACGTTCCGATCAAGACGATTACTTTGTCGTTCTTAAGCGTGGTTATTTCGCCGTCGACTTCCAAGTCAACTTCTTTGTCGCGGCTCGCCTTTAGATTACTTTTAAGGATCGCCTTGATTTCGCCTTTGGCAATCGCTTCATCAAGCAGCCGGCGGTTTTCTGTTTTGGCCCGAAAGAAATCTTCACCGCGATACGAAATAGAAACGCGATTGTGATTTTTCAGCATCAAAGCCGCTTCGATCGCCGAGTTTCCACCACCGACGACCAGTACGTCTTCATCGTTGTAGTCTTCGCTCGTGTGAAGCCGGTAAGTGACTTTCTTGCAGTCATCGCACCCGTCGATTTTCAGTTTTCGAGGTTGCCCTTGCCGACCAATCGCAACGACCACATAGCGAGATGGGAACTCAGTCCCGTCTTTGCACTTAACAACGAAATCCTGTTCGCCACGTTTGGCAATTTTCGCGACCTCGACGCCTTCGCGATATTTCAACTTACGATCGGCAACCGCCTTTTCAACGATCTCCAGAAAGTCATTCCGGTCGAGATCAGTATCAACATCCAGTTCGCTGATGTTCTTGATCGCCTGGGGTTCGGCGTAGACTTTCTTGCCCGCCGGAAAGGTACGAACGGTGCTGGCCAATTCCGAACGCTCAATCAACACATACTTGAGACCGCGTTTCTCACATTCAATGGCGGCGGAAATCCCCGCAGGTCCACCCCCAACGATGACTAGGTCCAGTCCCTCAATGTCTGCCGAGCCTTTAAACAAGCGGGACTTTTCCATCCCTTCGATGACTTGGCGTCCTTGATTGGCCGCCACCTTTACCAACGGCAGCCCGGTGACGTCGCCCACGACGAACAGACCTTTGACGCTTGATTCAAATCGCGAGTCCACGATCGGCAAGATCTCTTGCGGAGGGACAGTTGCGAAATACTTTTTCCCTGATGACGTTCCCATACCCAAACACCTAATTGGCCGATAATTGTTCAACGAATTGATATCGTTGATTGATTTTGTCGCAAATTACGATTCGATCTTACGAAACCAATTTACCAAAAAATCAATTCCCATAACATACGTCGCGGGTCAGGCTGCACAATTACAGCAACTTTATTGGGTTCAGCTTTCGAGCTTCTACTCAGACCAGTCGTCGTTTCGCAATTGTGAATATTGAACGAAGTGCCTAAACTCAACGCTCAGTCAGCAACACATCCCACATCCTTGCGATACAAGTTGACATGTTTACGATTCCGCTTAAAGATCAAACTGTGCAACCTGACACACCTTCCTGCTCCATCTCAAAACTTCGCTTACTGCGCAAACAATCCAAGGCAAATAAATGACCGACTATTTCGAACGTAGCTCCGTTGTCCATCGACAATTGCGAGGGAAAATATCTTTGGTCAGTAAAATGCCGATTGAGTCTCGTGACGATTTGTCCATCGCCTACACTCCAGGTGTTGCGGGGCCATGCGAGCTGATCGCCAAGGACTCCAGCTTGGCCAGAGAGCTGACAATCAAGCGCAATACCGTAGCCGTGGTCAGCGACGGTTCAGCCGTTTTGGGTTTGGGAAACATTGGGCCGCTAGGTGCCATTCCGGTGATGGAAGGCAAGGCGTTGCTATTTAAGCAATACGGCGACATCGACGCGTGGCCCATTTGCCTCGACACCCAAGACTCACAAGAGATCATCGATACCGTGCGCCGGATCGCACCTGTTTTCGGCGGCGTCAATTTGGAAGACATCTCAGCACCTCGCTGCTTCGAAATCGAAGCCGCTTTGCAAGATCTCGGCATCCCTGTGTTTCATGACGACCAACATGGAACCGCAGTCGTTTTACTTGCCGCGTTGATCAATTCCAGCCGCGTGCTAAACAAGCCATTGGAAGAAATGAAGGTGGTCATCAATGGAGCAGGGGCAGCCGGGACAGCGATTGCTAAACTACTGCGCTGCGTTGGCAATGATCCCAATGTATGCGTACCCGTTGCTGACGTTGTGATTTGTGACTCCAAAGGGGCGATCCACAAAGGGCGTACTGATCTTTCGCCGTATAAACAAGAGGCATTGAAATTCTCAAACCGGGAAAGCCGAAGTGGATCTCTTCAGGAAGTTCTCGTAGGCTGCGATGTCTTTATCGGCGTAAGCAAAGGCGGCTTGCTCAATCGTGATGACATTTCAACGATGGCCGAGAATGCCATTGTGCTCGCGATGGCAAATCCCGAACCAGAAATCATGCCCGACGAAGCCAAAGCCGGCGGCGCTGCAATTGTCGGAACAGGCCGAAGTGACTTTCCAAATCAAGTCAACAACTTACTGGCATTCCCTGGCATCTTTCGTGGCGCGCTCGACGCTCAGGCGACCCGCATTACTGAAAAGATGAAAATCGCCGCGGCTCATTCACTTGCCCAAACGATCACCGAACCAAACGCAGAACGGATCTTGCCTGATCCTTTGGACCGTCGAGTAGCTCCTTGTGTTGCCAGTGCAGTTGGAGCCGCATGGAGCGCAGACGAAGCCTAAGAAGCACCGCAAGGCGCGGCTTTAGCTAATCTGGTGAGGACCCAACGCTAGTGAAACATAAACATTCCAATTTCGATCGACATGCTGAGGAGCCCTGGCTACTGCATTTGATCGACCAGCTTTCGACCGCAGTCTGGGTCGGGTTGTGGATGACTACGATCTTGCTGTCGGCAATTGTTTACTGGGCAACCAGCAGTTACATGGAAGGTCACGGCCTGGCGTGCACGATGCATAGAGAAATGGAAGCTCCAGTTTCTTTTCCAACGGCACTCTATTTCAGTTGCGTAACGACCACCACGCTTGGCTATGGTGATTTTGCTCCAGAAGGAATTTCCAGATTCGTCGCAATCTTTCAAGCGTTTCTGGGAATGGCCGTTGTTGGAGCCGTGATATCCAAAATCCTCACCCGCCATCAAGGCCAAACGATCGCCGAAACAAATTCGATCGCCGTGGCGGAGCAATCGGCGAACGTTTTCGCATCACTGAACCAACAGCTGGTTGAGTTCCAGGAAATCGGCCGGTCTTACGGAAGAGTCGATCTCGAAGAAGCCGAACAAGCCAAATTGGTCCGGCGTTGGGCAAACGCTGAACTGAGGTTTAATTTTCTTTTGGATACGCTTCAGCCGTTGCTTCGAAAACCTGAAATTGAATCAGCGACCAAAGAAAAATTCTTACAAGCCCTTGGCAACACCGTGGCGGAATTTGGTGCCGTCCGCAAAATGCGAAAATTTTCCGCAGACTCAACATCGACTTCTCAATTGCAGAGCATCTGCGAGTGCAGCGTGCTTCAAAGCGAGCTTCCCGAAAACCGCAGCATCGAAGAAATTCGCAAATGGTTGTCTTCGATCGACGACCGTTTTGGCGATAGCCACGGTTGATGCGAGAAAAATAACGTGACGCAAAACCGAGGCACGATAACTTCCGTGACACCACGTTAACCATACTGCTTAAAGCAAAAAGAATGTCAGCGACAAGAGCACAACTGGCAAGGCCACCATGAGTGCTCCAATGGTCGCCAAATTCAAGCATTTCGCTAGCCCCGCCTTTCGATCGGACCGTTCTTCACTGGCCCATACTGACAATGCGATCAGTGCAGCAAGAACAACAATTCCGACACCAAACAAGCCGATCGAACACGAACCAACGAAAGCAAATATAAATACCTCAGGACAGTGTCGAGCAAGCCACGTCAGGAAAGCCAACGCCACACAAAACAAAGTCAACGCAGCCAGCAGCTGACGAGTGTTGAATTGAAATCGACCCATGTTGTCAGTGTCGCTCAGTTATTGAAACGAATAGCGCCCATGATCACCGAATCGAGACAATTGATTCACCACTTCAAAGCGCCAACCCAGACTCCACGCATCCATTGTTATGCAGCGACCGTTCACTTGGCCTTCCAGGCATAATTCCAGTAATCGTTGTCTTCAAAATCGCCGTAAGGATCACAGCCTTCGTATGCACCCACATAATATACGCGATCATGCCGGATCACCCACTCCATCCCGTGCTCCTTTTCCCATTCACAATTAAGTTCCATCTTGACGACTGGCGTGACTTCACTGTTCGGTTTCGGGACTATGAGCTCACTGGGGTAGATTTTACCCAAAACGGAAAGCCTGTCTTCGAACTCAATTTCAGGTTCGCCAATCTGAGACAGGAAGTCGTTACAGTAGAGCTCCGATGCGCGGCAGAGATGTGCGATGATCCTTTCATTTAGATTATTGAGCAGGTCAGCGCACTGTTCTGCGAACTGGATCGTCGCCCCCTTTTTGATTGCCAAACCAATGAATTTGTCGAACAGCGAGAAGTACACCTCGCCTTCAGTGCCGTATTCGGTTTCGTGCAGATTTTTGATGTGTTTCATAAGCGAATTAACGTCCGTGATCACCAAGCCGGGACAAGTGATTCACCACTTCAAGACCACGCGAACCCCGACTTCGCGTGCGTCGCATTGTTATTCTGCGTTCCAATTGGCATTTGCCCCTGCCATTCCTTCAGATTCTTGGTCGTCGAAGGTCGTATAGTTCTGGCAAGCCTCGCTCTTTGCTTTCCGCGAATGAATGTATGTGAAGAGCAGGATAGCACTAATCAGAATAGTGTATAGGATCCAATTTCCAAACCGAATCAACCACGTCGGTTTGGCAACTCCCATTGCGGCCAAGACCGCCGCAGGATCTGTCGCCGAAATTTGATGGTTCACAAGCAAGTCATTTCGAAATTGCAACCAACACAATGCTTCGCCGCCATCAAAAGAAACAACAAAAAACTGGTCGTCCGAAGCTAGCTTTCGATTCGGAAATACTTTTTTAGCCGAATCGCGGCCTACCGCTCGCATTTGAGGTAGCCGGGTTTTTACAGGCTGCAATTCGTCACCATCAGATAACGAATGAAGTTGCTGGAAGGCTCGGAAATCTGGATATTGGCGATCAACGAAACCGCGTTGCCAGGGAGCATAGAAGGCGGTGATCGGAAATATGAGAGACGTCAATAGTATCCCGACCAACAAAGTTCGGATTGAGTACTGCATTCTTCTTTCGCTCGGCATTAAGGTCCCTGATCACCGAGCCGCAGTTGACGACGCCAACCTGAAAACGGAGCGATGTAAAACTCTAAACCTACAATAAAGCATCTTCGCGACCTGCCCACCGCAGGGCTTTGACGGTTTCGTGTGCATCACTTTGTTATCACTCGATTACCTGAACAGGTTACAACCCGGCCATTTTATATCCGAAAGAGGCAGAATTTCCCTTGTCTCATCGGATTGCACTGACAGTTTCTATTCTAATTGACCGAGTAACTCTTCCAGCTTCTCGTCAAACGCGACTTGGGACCATCATATTGTTATCCATCGTTCGGCGATTGCCTGTACTCGATGGCGACAACATTCTGTGGATTGATTTGGAATGAGTCGCCTATGACTTCATCCGTGACGTGAATCTTGACATCCATTCCGTCTGCCTTCGCAAGGATGTTGAAAAGTCCCGTTCGAAAATCGGCCCTAACTGGAAACGACTTTCCAGTATCCTTCGCAGTTAACTGCCCTTCACGAAACATATCGCAAACTGGTATTCCATGGGCGAGCACTGGTCGCGAGTAGATTTCAGATGTGCTTACTCGCCCCGAGACTACTGAATTGGCGGGCATCGCTTCAGATTTGATTGCCTGGAAATCATCGTTCAATGCAAAATAGGTGATTTGCCAATGTTGAGACGACCCATTTTCCGTGGTGTCAATTCCGCCACCGCTATTCGAGTCAGAGCTAGACCGCTGGGTGCTGCAACCAAGTGCAATGAAAGCCATTGGAAAAACTATCAGAATTCCTCGCACCATTTTATTTAGACTGGTCATAAAAACCTCAGTGGTTTGAGCAGGACAAAGAACCCAAGTAAATCCAAAGTTTGCGGGCGCGAGTCGTCGTTTGCAACAGTTGCTTGTGACCAACTACAGATATTATCTCACTTGGTCTCGGTAAATTCAACTCAATGGCTTGCTTTTCTAATCACCAGAAGAAAGCGCAGCTAACTCAGTTAGCTAAATTTGAGCGAAGCTACTACATGCAGACGATGTCGAAAAACATCCATGCAACTTGGTGGTGGTCTTAGAAACTTGCAGCACCAGCGACTGGGTTAGCGACCTTTGTCATGAACTCGAGATCCCACACTTGTTTGCACTCACAAGGACGCTTATTGCTTGAATGTGCCTAGTGTCATCGCATCGCGATCATGCGATCTTCAGAAGAGGCAAGAATTTTCTTTCTCTCGCTGGATTGCACGGACACTTTCTACTCTGACTGACCGAGCAACTCTTCCAACTTGTCGTGCAAGTCGCGATCCTTGAGGCCGCTCGCCACAATGGTGCCCGTTGCATCGATCAAGAAATTCAACGGGATGCCCTTGGCTTGAACACCATACAATTTGGATGCTTTATTGTCCCAGCCCTTGAGATCAGACACGTGAATCCACGGCGTGCCGTCTTTTTCAATAGCTTCGAGCCAACTGTCCCTTTCCATGTCCAGTGATATTGCCAACACGTCAAAACCTTTGTCATGGTATTTGGTATAGGCTTTCAACAAATTGGGGTGTTCTGCCCGACAAGGCGCGCACCACGACGCCCAGAAATCCAGAAGAACGTATCTTCCGGGGCTCAACAAATCGCTAACCCGTACTGGATTGCCGTCCACATCGTTTTGGGTAAAGTCCTTGAATGGCTTGCCAACCGCCACCTCTGCAGCCAACTGCTCCCGTTCCGCTTTTTGAGTGGCCTGTTGAGTCGCGAACTCGTTGTATCTAACACCAAATTGGGATCTTCTCAGCGGCTCGCTCAAGTCCGAAAATAGCGCAACGCGCTCTTGATCGCTTTCGAAAATGTCAGGGCCGTTGCCAAAGATAAGTTCGTACAGGGCCAGCAAGCCAACCAGTCGGTCGGGGTTGTCTCCGGCAAGTTTTTTCAGGTAGCGGTATTGCCCAACCCTTACCTGATCTATTTCCTGGGCAATCCGATCTGCTCTTTTGACGTCAGCGGGGTCCCACTCTTCTCTGGGTTTCTCGAAATCTATTCCCTCGTAGCCCCTGTTAAGCTCCGTTATTCTCGAACGGAACGTTTTATCCAGCTCATCACTAAACCGAACATAGGCATCATGGCTGGCCGACCCGCTGATTTCCTTAATGAAGACATCGCTGCCACGGGGAGAAGCATCGGCGATCGCCAATGTGAGCGACATATTCGAGTTATCGGCAACAATAAAATCAGCGCATTCAAAATCAGGGTTTTCAAACTTGATGCGCATCAAAGCAGGCGGGTTGTCTATTTTGCCGCGGAAAGCAAACTTGCCATCGACCAGTTGTGCAGTCAGCGACAAATCAGGATTTTCTCCCAACATCCATGTGTAAAGAGTGACTTGTTGATCGGGAATGCCCTCTGCTCTCCCTTGCACGACCAACTCTTCCTCAGGCTGCGCCGCTACAAACACAACGGCGACAACAGCAATCAGTGCGATTGCCAAACTCAGAAATAATGTGAATCTAGAGCTTGTTTTCACAGTGCCTCCGATGGGATCAAAATTGTTCGAACGATATTAGCATCACAATGTTACTGGATCATCCGTCAATACTCGCGAAAGAAGAGTCCAAGTATGATAAAGACAACAATGCCGCGGCAGCAAATAAACTAAACATTAAAACCGAAGGAAAATGCGACTTGGGTCCATCTCATTGTTATACCACGACCATCAAGTTGCGTGTTGTAGTTCAAATCTCGAAGACAGGATTTTGATTGCGTTCTCATAATTATTGTCTTCAAAAGCGTCCCGCGGAAGCCAGTTCGCAGCATTTCCAACTCGGCACAACAGAAGCCCGTCATCGAAAACAACAACACCGGAGAACACTGGCCATTTCGTTACCGATTTGTCAACGTCCGATACTGCAGCGAAACCTTCTTGAGAAATTGTAAACTCGTATTCAGCATCTCTGAATGGCGATTTCTTGAATTGTCGCTTCAACAGAAAGTCGTCAAACTTATGCGGGACATAGCATAACACCGAGAGTGCCAACAAGAACGCGAACATTGAAAGTGACATCAGAAACGACGGGGCACGATCGATAGGGCTGCTTACCAAAGGCGCAAAAAGAATCATCAAAGCCCCCAGCATGAAAAAGGTTACCGGGATATAGCGAAACCAGAGCCAAGCTCTCCGCAACCTGCTTTGAGACCTAATGCGATTGAGCGTCTCCATGAAATGGTCTTGAGTAAATATAAATCTTGCCGTGGCAATCAAATCCGGCATATCGCTTGACCGCGTATCAATTTGCCCCTGAGGTGCTTTGTATGGATTGGGTGAATTCATTGAGCGGTACAACGTCCTTGATCACCGCGCCGGGCTAGCCGGAACGATTGATCATCCATTTTCAAAACCACGCGCAAGTCGGGATTCACGCGCATCACATTGTTATTCGACGTTTGATGCATTTGGATAAACATGTGCCAAACGCTCAAGTCCAGAGTTTGAAATACAAGTATTCTTAATGAATAGACATTCTGGTTTTGGAAATGTCAACAAAAGCTCTATGTGAGCATCGACAACCGATTCGCCACAAACATTAAATTCACGGAGCCCCGCTAGTTTTGATATCGCCGTCAGGGATTCTGTGGATAATTGATTTCCACCGATCCAGAACGTGTTTAGATCAAGTTTTTTTACAAGCCGAACTGTTCCGTCGGGAGTGATGTTGGTGCCGTCAATTCTCAGGTTGGTGATTTCAGGACAGGACAGCAATGATTCTAAGCAGTCGTCATCTGCAGGTGTTCCCATCAGGCCGACGTGTTCAAGTTTCGGAAATCGAGCGATGATCTTGACGTCGCTTTGGGTAATCGAAGTGCAATTGAGGTTTAACGATGTGAGTGTCTGGTCGCAAGTTAACGAAGAAAGCAAATTGCCATCGACGGGCGTGCCATAGAAACAAACTCGCTTGAGGCACGGAAGAGCAGCAAGGTGACGAAGGTCGTCATAAGATGGGTTAATGCAATCGTCAAACGTATCGCGTGTCGTATGCCCGCCGGATGACTCAGTCCAACAGCCGATTGATTCGAGAGTTGAAGTCGCAATAGATTCTTGATTAGCCATCTTTAAAGTCGAATATGCCGTGATCATCGAGCCGACGGTTGATCACACCAACCTGGAATCGAAGCGATGCAAAGTTTTAAACCCTCGCTAAAATCTTGTCGCCACCAGCCCACCGTACGGGCCTCGACGGATTCATGTGCATCACATTGTTATTAAGCAAACATCACTTTGTGTCCCTGCGTTGAATTTTTGTGAACAAGTTATACCACGCCAGCAACGCTTCAGTGAGAAAGAATATTGGGAACAGCAGAAATGCGGCCAGACCAGCCATTGTTAAAATCACCCGGGTTTTGACTTCGACGATCTCTTCAGCAAGCTCCATTTGAAATATGTTCCAGAACGCGTTTGCCAATGCGAATGGCAGGGCAAGCTGAACGGAAATAAATATCAAGTTAGCCATGTCGAATTTTATCTCGCGTACTTCATGTTGGCGGTAAAGGCGAGCGACAATCAAGACAATCAGGAATGAGCTTAAAATGGCATAGCCGAGGAAGGCAACAAGGCCATATAGAGACGGAATTTGTAGCTCACGGGACGCCCCCACGATTCCAGCAAGTACAAATCCCAAACAAAACGTTGAACCTAAAACCCGTGAAATGCGGCCTTCGCTAGCGTGCTCTGAGGTTAAATCTGCTGGATTCATTTTTGCGAAAAGCTGAATAACGTCCGCGATGCCCCAGTCGCAGCAAGCAAACTAAAAATTAAAACCGACGTGAAATGCGCCTTGGGCCCAACGCATTTTTAAGTTGTATTCTTCGGCGGCAAAAATTCACATAACTCTCGGTCAGGAATTTGGCATACTCCATCTTGAACAGCCATAAAGCATTTTTCAACAACTTTGGTGGCAGTGCCAAGGTCTGCACCGGCTAGCGTCATAAACTCAGCCCAGCTAACAAATACATCAGCTAAAAACATGGCGTCCGCGATGTCCGCCACGTCGATAGTCTTGCCACTGTATGCATACTTGGCGGTGACGGACAACCCAATTAACTCACGCGTAAACCAAAAATCAAAATCGCTGGTATCACCATCGAGATACGCAGCAGACTCACTATACAACGCAAAATGCATTAAATCTTCGCACTGCACCCACGGATCATTTGAGTGACAAATGTCATCAATTGATTTTGGTTGCAGGTTTACCTCTCTAATTGCGCGAATCTTTTCCTGCGTTGTCCCACGAGCATTAGTAACCTTGTCAGCGGCGGCAAAGAGCTGGTCATCCAAATTAGATTTGTGCTGACGGCAAAGACTAGCGATCACACTTATGGAGAGGCGAAACAGCGACAGATCAGTTGCCATATCGCGATCCCCAAAACGATCGAGAATATCAAGCGAAATTGTGTTTAGGTCGTCAATCGTCAACATAGGTTAAGCAACTTAACGTTGGCGATGCCCAGTCGCAGTAAACTAAAATCAAAACCGACGTGAAATGCGACTTGGGTCCATCGCGTTGCCTTCACGCCTATCTATCAAGTGCCTCATTAAGCTCCACAACCCAGTCTTCTAATCAGGACGGCGAAACACAAAAGTCCGGCAATACCAATTAATGATATCCAGCAATATAACGAAAGTCACAGGAAGATGGTTTCGCGCATCGTTTTGTTATTTCTTGATTTCGGCCAATCCATCCATCCTTTGATGGCTGACGTACCACCCCAGCGCGACGCACATCGCTAACATGGAAATGCGAACATTCGCTATTGTGTATCGACTTCCCATAAGTGTAATAACGCCAGCTTTCACCGGGCCGCGTCTCCTGAAATCTTAACATCTGGCCGTTTGTCTCGGAACGATAAAATGCCCGATTGTGAAATCATAGTCTTGTTCAAGTCGAGATACTTTAGATGCGGAAAACGCTCAATGCTCTCCATGAACTCGTCATCGTATTCGGCACTTGATAATTCAATCCGGACAATTCGCTCGAAAACATCAGGGAAGAAGAAGCTGGCCATTTTGTTGAAAGGATTTGTCGGTTCTCGCGTCGCAGTACATGCAATCGCCCAACCGCAACCACCATACAGCTGAGAGTTGTTGACTTCTGTTCGCCCCAATTCAACCTCGAGCAAGTTGAGCAAGCGTTCTTCATGCTTCATGGCGGCATAGTTCTGCGCCGACCATGCACACGGAATAGCAGCCAGTGCGACCACAGCAAGTATCGTTCTTATCTTGAATCTAAATAGGTTGGAAGCCATTCTTTAAGCCGGATAACGTCCAGATTCACCGGGCCGCGGCGAATTCGCAAAACATCGAAACCCGCGCGACCCGCGGCTCCATGTACCCATTGTTATCCGCTCACTGCGTGCGTGACGAATTTAGTTTGCTCTCAAGCTCGGCCCGCGCGCGATCACGAACACGACGGTTCTCATTGACACCCAGCGTGTCATCCCATTCTATGTGATCGCCTCGTGGGAATGAAGCATTGTTTACAAAATCGTGAATGAACAGAAAGTCCGAAGTGTTGTCCGCGTAGGTGATACCGACAATATTTCCATCCGAGGTCGTAAAAAGTTTGAATTGAATTGCGCTTGGGTCGTTGTCGGGATTATTGTTGTCGATGTATGTATTCGGCACGACGATTTCGCCATCAACACGCACGAGGTAGTGGATTGGCTGGGAAATTTCCCATGAACGAGCTGCGGTAATCACAATCTGGCGATTACTGCCGCAATCAAAGGTTGCGATTTCAAAATCGCCATCAGCCCATTTAACGAGCCACACGCATGATGCCAAACAACCCGAAATCAGGGCGACGCCAATTAGGAGGCACCCGAGAGAATAGCGAGCAGCATGGCGGTTCGAGTCAAGCACATTCAACAATTAGATTAGAGCAGTTAACAGCTGCGATCAACGAGCCCGGGCGGTAATCGTTGCGTCAATACACGCGCACAAGCCCGGGCTAGCTTTAAGCGCACCACATTGTTATCCCGCGTGTTTCAGAGACTGAATGTAGTGAATCTGCTCTTGTATCTGAGCAAGTTGCTGAATGTTGACGGCAGCCCCGTTGTCGAACTGCTCTTTAATGAAGGCGAGCCATTGAGAGTGGCTTTTGAGTTGATCAGTCAGGTATTCTTGCCAAACTGTCGGAGAATCCATTGTTTTTTGTTGGGTGAGCGAGATGTGCCGTCTGATCGCATCAAGCAATGGGGTTAGAGTTTCGCCCCCAGCAGATTCAATTCGCTGGAAATGCTCAATTTCTCTTTCAACATTGGCAAGGCGTAATTCAACATTAGAAAATTGAACGATTGAATTGGATTGCTTTGCTTGGTTAGCAACCGTTTGTGGTCTGTTTTGGTTTACATGATCTGCTCGCCATGCAAACAAAACAGCGATTAGAGCAATTGTTAAAATGCAGTTTGCCAGATGTGAGCGCGACATAGACTGTTCCTCGTGATAGGTGGACACTAAAACGCCATTATCCGAAATTTCAAGCAACACACCATCTCAATCTTGCTAGCGATTTGAACGGGGGTAACGTCCGGGTTCACCTAGCCGCGCAAAAGCACATTGTCTTCGCAAACCGCGTGCAACCAATTGTTATCCCGCGACATCCTGTATTGCTGGCATGGTCGCTAAGATTCCGCGTCGGATATTATTTTCTCGCATTTGGGACAGACCTTCGTCGTTAGTGCGTTCATTCTTCCGCAATGTTTGCATCTGGATGCTCCAGCTTATGACGATTTGTTCATCCACGGTAGCAGGAACCCGTTAGTTACGTACGTAAGTGCCCCAAGGAGTCCACCGGCGACAATAAGCGTTGTTGTCATATGTGGTGGAATGTCACGACCCAAGGACACTAAATTCAAGCAATTGATGAAGACTGGCCAAATCGCCATTCCGATCGCAATGCAAGCGACAAATAACAGGAGCTGGCGTGTCGAAAATTTGCTCGTCATTGTAAAAACCAAGACTCCACGTGGTAGCACCTTGCAATGCAAGCAGTGTAACGTCAGCGTTCACCGGGGCGCGGCAAACAAACTAACCATCCAAACGCCGCGCGGCCCGCGGCTCAGTGTGCATTTTTCAAAAACACGCGCAAGTCCGGCATCCCGCGCATCGCCTTTTTATCTCACAATTTCCGCAATGTCATCCACATATATTTTCGGAATCCAACGCAGGTCGTCTATCCCATCTGAATATCGAGTGTAGCATCCAGCGTCTCGCAAGAATTTCGCTGGATCGGAAACAATCTTCCCAAGGAAATCGATAAATGTTTCAGCAAAAGGGTTAGTCGTCCAGTCATCATGATCGATGTAGTAAATCCTCCCTTCCCGATTGATGGCGAAATAATTGCCGGAGTTACAAATCTCTGCAATCGCAAGTTTTAGCGGCCGCCGATTGGCATCCAGCAGAAAATCATCACCGGGCTCACCACGCCGTGAAACCATTTCGTAAGTTCTGTCATCGAGCTCATGTATTGGATAAAACTCGATCCCTCGGACATACGATTTTGGATCGCAGTACAGTTCTAGGCCATCGTGATGGGAGAGCATTTGCGTATAGTCCGTGCAGTAGTTAGTCCCTGTGGAATTGACTAAGCGTTGGTTCAAACTGCGAACAGCCGAAGGCATGGCAGGCAAGCTTAGGTCATTCCGAACCCTCGCTACGAATTCTTGAGTAGAATCATCTCCGTCCCCACAAACAAATGCCGGCGCTGGTGCGTTGACGTGCTGAATGAAGGCTTGTAATTGCATTAGGCAGATAACTTCCGCGATGCCTCAGTCGCAACAAGTAAACTAAAAATCAAAACCGACGTGAAATGCGAATTGAGGCCATCGCATTGTTATCCGGCGTTTTCAGTGCCAGTAACCTCACTACTTTTTCTCGGGCGATCAATGCCGAACCGCCATTTTATCATTGTATACCAGCAACTCAATTTGTTGCGAAGTACTTTTACGTACGTTGGTTTCAGCCAGCAATATTGCGTGGTGCCAAGTTGAGCGGGTAATGCCAGATCCAGATCGTCCGAAGCGAAAGCACCAATGATCGACATTAGTTCCATTTGGTAAATCACGCAGTCGCCGAACCGTTTGTGCGCTAGATTTGATAGCTTCATGAACAATTCACGCTCGACGTTACAGAATCGTGCTCGCGAGTCAGAATCGTCATACGAAGCACGGTATTCAACTGCCGCGGAATCGCCAAAGAAAATTGTTACCGAAAACAAGGATGGATCGTCCAGTTGGCGTTCGATATTTGAAAGAACTACGTTCATGCTCTGAGCCGGATAAAGAATCCATGTAAGTCCAAAGCTTCGGGGCGAGTCGTTTGCAACTTTATGCTGGTGACTAGCGCGTCTTGCATGAGCATGTCACAATTTCCTAACCACCAAACGAACGAACCATATTCAATATCATCTCACTTGATCTCAGTAAATTCAACTCAATGGCTTGCTTTTTTAATCCTCAGAAGAAAAACACGAAGCTACCTACGGACTGCGTTGAAAAAACCATGCGACTTGGTGATCATGGAAACTTGCAGCACCAGCGGCTGAGTCAGCAACCTTGGTTTGTGTCCATATATTTGTTACTCACTGCTGTAATCCAATTTGTAGTTACTGAAAGTTATATCCAGATCCTGATTCCGCCTCAGACCGTCAACGCTCCTCACATTGGTATTGCGTAGCACCAATATTCTCAAGTTCGGCAACGATTCAAGCACTCGCACATCGTGCACAGATTCGCACTCTTCAACGTGCAACACCCTCAAAGACTTGCAATTCAAAACTGGACTCAAATCCTGCAGTTCCCCACACTCTGTTAGCTCCAACTCTTCCAAACGCTCGGCGTTTCTCAATTCTCCAAGATCAGTAAAGACGCCACAGTGAAGCAGATTCAAACGGCGCAGGTTTTTCAACTTAGTTAGTGGTGGCAATTCTTCAGCGGAGGACAGGGTTAAAGATAGGTACTCCAGGTTCGAAAGCTCACCAATCGGACCAAGATCGACAATAGAATCACTCAGAATCGTAAGTGAACGAAGGCTCTGAAGCTCCCGCAAGAAATGCAGGTCTTGCAAGTCACAAGACAAGTTCAGTGTTTCGATGCCAACAACGCTACGAAGACCGGAGAAGTCTCCTAGCCCATCTCCACTAATTGACACCGTTTTGCTTCCATCCTCCAATGCGCCTTGGATCGCCAGGTCAATTTTTTTGCCCAGCGAATCGGCAGGCACTACATTGTTTGGACGATCCAGGCTGCGGAAGTAAAGAAGTGTTCCGAAAAGGCACAGGACGATCAGAAGAAAAAGTGAGAGAACTATTTTCATTGGCTTAAAAATAACCTCTGCGATGACCCAGTCGCAATAAACTAAAATCAAAACCGACGTGAAATGCGACTCGGGTCCATCGCATTGTTTTATCGCGATCAGTGGCGATTGTCCCGCCAAGTTGGGTTGTAAATTTCGATGCATTCTAATCGACCCTTGCAGAATGAAGCAATTATCCCATAACCCCGCGATTCAACATCCTGATCACCCCACCCATCAGGCTCGCCAACGCTGACGTCGCACTGCTTAGACGTAAGGAATTTTGCCAATTCAGAAGGGCTCATCTCGCTTATTTCCGTCCCCCAAAGGGATACTGGGAGATTTTCAAATGTTATTGAAATGACGCCAAGCTCCGGTGTTACGAGAAAAGTGCGTTCAACATACTCCAGCACCCGGCGTGATTTCGGATGGTTTTCAACGTCACCGAGTGTCTGTTCGGCCGCAGGTGGGCCAAGCAGTTTAATAAGGTTCGCTTCAGGCATTCCAAACGGAACCTCTTGCATTCCGAGTTTTGGTAGAACATTCATAAGCGACATAACGTATGCGATAGCCGAACGGACAATAGGTTGAATTTGTAAAAACTGTTGTCGGATACAATGGGAGATCACCATCCGACAACATTGCCAATCCTAACGCACTGGCCGCGTCGGTTTAACGATTTGTTATCCCGCGTTTGCGAGTGTTAAAACTCTTCCACCTACCTGATGTCTGCCAAGCGATCAGGAATTCCATAATTCAAAGATATTTCGGCGACTCGTTTGCTCTGGTCAATGACAATGCAAGCTATGCCAATTTCGGCGGTTGCGCATGTCCACGTGGCCGTTCCGTCTTCGTTTTGGTAAGTCTCACGAATAGAGCCAAGCACTTGGAGGGGCGGTGCAGGGTCGCCAACCCAATCCGAGCGCTGATCATACATTCTTTTTGCTAAGACCTATAACGTCCGGGTTAACCAGGCCGCGGCAAACTCGCTAAACATTGAAATCCGCGGCCCGCGGCTCCGTGTGCAAACCATTGTTATCTCACAGGCTAAAAGTGAAAGCGAAGGTCGATTTCCAATTGTTTTACACCAGATTTTCGTGTGAAGTAAAGATATCCGCAATCACCGAACGTGAAATCGTCGTCTTCTGAAAGTATCTGGAAGAGAAGTTCGGTGCCAGCAAAATTTGATGGCTGGATAACCGAAGGAAAACCGAACAATTGGTGTTCGTGCCCGCCGAGTTCTTCTTGAAGTGCGTGGTACCTTTGCATGTCCGATTCGCTAAATCCTTCCAAATTGCCATCATAACTATCGGGTAGAGACATGCCTTCGCGCATCCTCAGGAACCGCGCGTCGTAATGAAACTCTGAATCTTCTGGTGGTTCGGTGCGAACAAGCGAGTCACTATCCGAGTGAATCACAGACCAATTTTTCTCACCTTCCGACGGAAATTCTAAGTAGCCTGTCTCATCAGTTTGCACAAAGAAGTACAGCATTCCTGTTTTCGGCAGGAATTCGTTTGGAAGCGTCTTGGTAATTTCGTCACAATTCAGTTGGGCAACGTGCGTCATAGGGTACGGCTGGCAATGCGGCCACTCAAAACCCTCGGGCAGATCAGGGAACCCTCCAAACTTCGAACTGCCAACAGATAGGTCTTTATCTCGTTTGCGTTGAGCAGAAATTCGAATGCACCGAGCAGCGTTTGTGGCGATGGAGTCACGATGAGCACCTAAGCCATGTTTAGTAATAAGTTCGTCGAATTTCATGATGGAGTGGGATATCGAACGTGATCACCGAGCCGACGGTAGACCACGCCAACCTGGAGACGGAGCGATGGAAAATTTAAAACCAGTGTAAGATATTGTCGCGAACAACCAATCACAAAGTCCTCACGTGAATCACATTGTTATTCTGCCATTCGTGCACACGCATTTGTAGCAAAAGCCAGGAAGCGTACACAACCTTGTTAGCGTAGCAACCAAAATAATAACCAGATAAATCCTGCGAGAACCAATGCACCAAGAATTATTCTCGCGAAAACCAATTCGACACCATGATGATACCGGGCCTCACCATTAGGTTTCTCATCAATGTTGCGGTTAGCTGTCATAATGTGTTTCCATTTCTGTTCCGGAAGGATTAACGTCAATGTTCACCGGGCCGTGGCAAACAAACCATTCAAAACCCGCGCGACCCGCGGCTCCGTTTGCAACCTATTGGTATCCCACCGCTCAAGCCACAGGAGTGCCTTATTGTACCGCTGCCAACAGCCTTAGAAGCAACAAAACACTGAAAAACATTACCAGATAAGTTGCAGCCACAAATAAAACGCAGTACACAATGAGATTTAAGTTTGGCACCGTCAGCAGGAATGCAACGGCTGCCAGATACACCAGCCCCGATGTGACTCCAAAAACAATTGCTGAACACATCCAAGTAGCACCTTCACTGACCACGATAGGAATTGAGTAAACAATCGGACCTACCGATGCAACTCCTGCACAAAACCATGCACTAACAATTCCGATGCGAAACAGCAGGCATGCAACAAACAGTGGAAATGATGCGACAAACTCCATATCTACTAGAATCCTTAAAGGGTGCGGATCTCGTATTCTTTCATAATCCTGAACCGGATAACTTCCGGGTTCACCGGGGCGCGGCGAACTCACTAAAAATTAAAACCCGCGCGGCCCGCGCCTTCGTGTGCAATGATAGGTTTGAAACATAAAAGTTTACAAAATTTAAAAAGGCTCTCCAATTGAGC
>CAYUWY010000051.1:0-36064 GCA_964448575.1 uncultured Pirellulaceae bacterium | reverse complement strand
TCGCAAACACTCTTTGCGTCCTTGCGCCTTCGCGTCTTTGCGTTAAATTCATTTCCTGAACCTGCCGAGCTCAGCGACGGCAAAGAGCAGTAGGACTGGCGCGACTACTTCTTCAGACCCGAAAACAACAGCATGAATTGCGTCTGCTTTACCGCGTCCCGTTTCCTCGTGTTTCGTTATTGGCTACGATTAATCCCAACTACGCAGCCGATGTCGCCAGACTTCGGGCGAATTGGCAGGGGCCCTGAACTCCGGCGAGCCCAGCTACGCAAGAACAATACTGATGAGTTTTTGACTATGAATCTTCCCAAGCCCGTGATCGCGGCAACATTGGTCTTTCAAGCATTCGCTTCTGTAGCATTCGGCCAATCCAATTTGACTTTGCCCGCAAAACAAGCGGCTCATATCAATGGTCGAGAAAAGCAATCCAATTTTGGCGATGCGGATATTCTTGAAATCAAAAAAAGCAAAACAGGAAAACAGGACCGAATTTGCTTTCTCCAGTTTGACCTTTCCAAATCAAAAGCCGCAGTTGAATCGGCCGTACTTGAATGTACGATCAGGAAACCTACGACGACTCCGTTGTTGATTGGCGTAAGTCAATCAGACTGGCGAGAGTCGCGTATCACTTGGGACCGAAGTCCGTCTAAAGTAGCACTGGTGACAAAGGTCCCAGCGATGGGCGGCGGCGACTTATTGGTTGATGTCACCGATACGGTCAAAAAGGCCAAAAAAGCAAACGTCAAATTACTGACCTTTGTTCTGTCTGCTGCAGAAGTCACTAAAAAGACTTTTGAAATCGTCTCGGATGAAAGTCGTGTCTCGGAAGAACGCCCGCGTTTGAAGCTGGAGTTTAAAGGGCGGGACTCGATTCGAACTTCCATTCATTATTCGGATACTGAACATGGAAAGTTCGCGGGCATTAGCCCCGGAAAAATAGCTGACCGTGAACCGTTGGGTAAGTTTGGCGGATGGAAGAAATGGCGAACCAAGCCGACAGGTTTTTTTCGAACTGTAAAAGTGGATGACTACTGGATGATGGTTGATCCAGAGGGTTACGCATTCTTTGGGTTTGGTTTGAATTCGGTAAGAGAAACACCCAAGCTGAAACTTCCGCAAGACATCAAGGCAATTGGCTTCAACCACATGGGATCATGGTCGGATGAGTCCATTCGAAACATCCCTTTCACGCCTCGCTGGAATTTTATGCTCGAATTCAAAAACATCTCTCCCGAAGTCAAACAATACTACCTAGAAAAAGACTTGCTACCTGTGTTTGATCCGCGATTTCAACCCTTCGTAGAAAAATTGGCGAGAAAAGCTGCTGGATACAAAAACAACCCTTGGGTGTTGGGGCATTTCACCGATAACGAAATTCCGTTCCACAAAACGATTCAGCTCAAGGAAAGTTTGCGGCTTCCCAATAACAATCCGATACACATTGCGGCGAAAAAGTGGCTGCAGAAGAAACATGGGCGTCGCCACAAGTTATCTAATATTTCGGAAGAAGACGAACTTCAATACATGGGCTTTCTGGTGGATCGTTATTACCAAGTCGTTACCAGCGCATTGAGTAAAAACGATCCCAATCACTTGATCCTTGGCGAGCGGCTTCACGCATCCGCAAAGTACAACCCGCATATCATTGAGGCCGTTGGAAAATACAGTGACGTAATTAGCATCAACTTTTATCGCGATTGGGCGCCTCCACAGAGTGTGCGGGCCATGTGGCGAGACAAAGGAAAGAAACCATTTTTGATCACCGAATTCTATGCCAAAGCTGCGGACAGCGGTTTAGAAAATGAAAACGGAGCTGGCTGGGTCGTGCCTACTCAGAAAGAGCGGGTGCAGCATTTTGAAAATTTCGCAATGCAAATGTTGGGTACACCGAACTGCATCGGGTTTCATTGGTTTCGTTTTGTAGACGATGAAGGGTCAAATAAGGGGGTCTATAATTCGCGGTTTCAGCCTTACCAACAGCTTCAAGATTCGATGAAAAATATCTCTGGCGGGCTGTATCGAATTCGCAGCCAGCAGCTCTTTGGAGATTTGGACTATCAAGGGAAAGCCAAACGTTAGACTGCTCGTACATCAACTAACTGCCCAATCGCTGGAATCCCGACGCGTCCTGCGAGGCTAAAAGGCGAATTTCAATACGGCGTTGAGCAACCAGACGAGGTTTTCAGGTCGAGCGCGATTCCCCATGGGGGTTGTTGGTGCCTTTTTTGTGGTTGTGTATTAGTCGCTCACATTTTCTTCAAGCGATCAGTATCTGTCTGCAACTTATTCAACTCAACCGTTGGTTGATGATTGATTAACTTGATTTGGGCAATTTGAATCCGGCTCGTTTGGCTCTGGGCCGTCCGGACGTGAGTTATCGATCCAGTCGAGATATTCGCGAATCTCTGGCATTGGCATCCCCAACTTGAGTGCCCTTACGATAACAGATTGACGATCTGCGATTGATTCAGCGTGCTCTAGTAGCAATTTTGCGATATGGTGCGACATAAAACTGACAGAATTACCAAGTAAATCCTGCAATGCTTTCTCAAAATTTGTAAAAGCAAGAGGCGGACGTCCTGTCCGCGCCTTGCGAACGCTGCAGCGAGGTCGGTTCAGCAAGTTGAGACGACATGAGAGCTTTCCCCATTCTCTTGCTAATGACCCGTGATAGAAGGAACGACATAACCAATTCCATGAAAATGTTGTTCATTCTATGCGTCCGACTCATAGAGCCTTTCTTTTAAAAAAATGTGACACAAAACATTAGAAACAGCCAAACTAATTTCTTACCCACGATAAACCGGTTTTAAATTCGGTTTAGATTCTGAGTAATTGACATTGGAATACATGCCAGTTGTAATAACGGTCCTTCGTCCACTCCCATCTAAACCAAAAGTAACCGTCGACCATTTCCAATGGACGTACAGCCCCATACTCACAAACCATCAGTGACACGATGGATCAATGATTTCAAGGATGGCGACGACTCCGCAGCCCATCTTCTTTGGGGATTTTTAAAATCGCGATTGCTCTCGCTAGCAGGCAAAAAAACGATTTCGGTCAATCCGGCATACGATGAAGAAGACGTCGCGATCAGCGCGTTTGCGACATTATGTGATGGACTACAGGTCGGTCGGTACGACAAAGTTGAAGACCGGGAGGCACTCTGGCGGTTGCTGGCTGTCATCACGATAAATCGAGCTCGCAAACTGGCCCGTGACGAAAATCGAATCAGACGTGGTGGCGACAAAAAACGCGTTATCGATGGCGATTCTGCGATTAGGCGAATTGCTTCACCGGAGCCCTCACCGGAATTCTCGTTATTGGCTAAAGAGGAATGCCGACGGATGCTTGACTTGTTGCCAAAAAAGGAACTACGGATCGTTGCAATTTTAAAAGTTGACGGGCATACAAACCAGGAAGTCGCCACGATTCTCAACTGCACTCGCCGATCGATTCAGCGAAGACTCAATCTCATTCGTGATATTTGGGCCAACGAATTGCAATGAGTGATCGTCAAAGCAATGAAACCCCAAACCACTGTGACAGCGTCAAAACGTCGCCCGCAGAGATCCGTGCACGAGTCCGCTTGGATGAGATTTGCTCATCTTTTGAATCTAACTGGACGCCAGGTTCAGTAAAAGACATTGAGAAGTTCGCAGAACAACTGGACGGCGACCACAAATCGGGACTGGTTTGTGAGTTACTTGCGATTGATTTCGAGATGCGCCAATCGATCAATTCGCAGCTGAGTCTCGACCAATACGTTTCCCAACTCCCGGACTATTCGAACGAGATTTCCAGCACGATTCAGTGTTGGCTGGACCAAACGATGGCTTCGGCCTCATTGATTGGCACAAAACGAAGCGTGCCAAAACAAATGGGCGATTATCGTATTGTCAAATTGATCGGTGAAGGCGGAACGGGCGCGGTCTACGAAGCCGTTCAGGAAAGCCTTGATCGAACCGTTGCAATCAAAACGCTTCATCATCCACATGTCGCCAGTCAGGTTTCGCGTTTTCAACTCGAAGCTCGCACCGTCGCACTGTTGCACCATACGAACATCGTTGAAGTCTACGGTTCAGGCGTCGATCAGGGCGTTCCCTATTTCGCGATGCAGTTGGTTGAAGGCCATGGCTTGGACAAACTGATCGACCAGTCACTTGCAGTGGCCCCAAACTCGATCGAACAATCCAATGATTTCCTCCAAGGCGATCAGGGGCAGCGAAATATTGCCAACATTGGCCTGCAAGTTTCGCGGGCACTTGCCCATGCCCATCAACTAGGCGTGCTTCATCGTGACATCAAGCCTTCGAATTTGTTGATTGATCACCAAGGCAACACGTGGGTAAGTGATTTTGGTCTGGCGAAACTTCGCAACGAAGATTCCAACAACACACTCGATGGCAGTGTGGTTGGAACGATGCGTTACATTCCGCCAGAAGCGTTTTCGGGAGAGTGGAGTGAGCGCGGCGACATTTATTCGCTCGGGGTGACGCTTTATGAACTGGCAACTCTCAAGCCGGCTTTTTATGCAGAAGATCATCCTCAATTGATCAAGCTCATTACGTCGGGTGAACATCCAGTCACACCAATCCGCCAAACAAAGCCGGGCATTTCGAAAGATTTGGAAACCATTATCACCAAAGCTTTGTCTTTTGATCCAAACAATCGATACAGCACAGCCGGCGAGATGGCGAACGAACTTGACCGGCACCTTAAAGGGATGCCGATCGTCTCAAGGCCGATTCCGACGAGCGAAAAAGTTTGGCGTTGGGCCAAACGCAAACCAACATCAGCTGCACTTGCCGCATTGATTGGTGCGGTTGCGTTCATTGGATTGCCAATCGCAATCTGGCTTTGGCTCCGCGCTTCATCGGCTTTGGAAATCGCCGAAGAGCAGCGAAATCAAGCGACTCATTCACAAGTTCTAGCCGAAGAATCACAGCGCGATGCTGAGGCCTCGCGATATGGCAGTGCTACGCTTCTGGCCAGCAGTTACATGGAAGACGGTCGAACATCAGACGCCAATCGGATCATTGAGGAATTGGATCCTGCCCCCAACCGATCAAGTCGCCGAACTACGTATAGTGACGCTTGGGAATTGGATTATTTGCGCCAGAATCTCGACACTTCGCGACTAACTTTACAGGGCGACGAAAGATTCAATGTGTGGCACGTTGCGATTCGCCCAGACGAAAAACAGATCGCGACCGTTCATTGTGGCGATCTCGCCAACTCCAAACTTCCTGGGGAAGTCATCCTTTGGAATTCGGAATCTGGACAAATCGAGAAGCGTTTGCAGGGACACGGTTCGCCCGTGTTTGGATGTGCTTACAGTAACGATGGAAAATTGCTTGCAACGATTGGTTTTAAGATTGACCATGAAAAGGATGAACTACTTCGAGGTTCAATCTGCACCTGGGATGTCTTGACCGGCAAACGACTGAGCAATATTGAATTAGACGGCAAATTTGACAGGCGTTCACTTGACGCTTGGGAGACACCGGTGCTGCCCGGAGTCATGTTTAGCGACGACGACGAGCACCTCGTTTGTTGGCCAAACCCAATCGAAGTTATCGATCGTAATACGAAAGTCTCACTTTGGAAGACCGACGGAAGATCCGCGAAAGTGATGCCAGATAATCGGTTGCTTGTCTACACGGGAAATGCTCTTTTCAATCGTGATTTACTCACCGGTAAAAAATTGAATGCGGTGACAAACCAACGGTACAATTTCGCAAATTTTGCATTCTCGTCGGATCGAAAAACGCTCGCTTGCAAAGCTCAAAATCGTTTGCGGCTCTGGGATTCGGTTCAGGCACTTGATCAACATCGCGATATTTCAATTCCGGGAATTTCCTGGGCTGAACTTTCGCCAGATGGAACCGAGTTCGCATACAACACTCGAAAAGGAGAAATAAAGATCCGGCCGATCGACCCAAGTGACACCCGTGCATTGCGTTCGTTGCTGGGCCATCAGTCCACCGTGACGTCCGGAGATTACGGTGCCGATGGAAGTTGGTTGGTAACAGGCAGCGTAGATGGAACTGCGAAAATTTGGGATATGGCTGAACGAAATTCGAAACTGGATACTGGAAAAAAGTACGACGAAATTGCGTCAATCAGTTTCGCCGATGACGGAAGCTCTGTCATTTATTGTGCGCGAAAAACCATCGCCCCCAACAAAAACCTTTTCTCCGTAGGAAAACTCGGCTTTGATGGACAACTGGTTTCGCAAGTGAACGCTGATGTGACATACTGTGCGAAATGGCCTCGCAATGATTTTTCATTCACTCGTGATGGAAAATGGCTTGCTGCGCCGATTGCCGAGCCAGACTATCCTGCCGTTCTCCTCGGCAATTCCAAAAGCGGTGGCATCGGAATTTGGGACAGTCAACAGTGGGACAAATGGCAGACGATTGAAACCCAATTTTCAGAGATTATTGTTACCGCTTGGAGTAATGACAATCGAATACTCGCGGTGGGTGGGTTCGAAAACGGTGTTCAAAAAATTCATCTCTATTTGGTCGAAGGAAAGACGGCCACCAAGTTGGGAGAGGTCTCGCCAAAAGGTGATATTTCATCGGTGGCATTGCATCAACTCGAGCGGCTCGTTGTTTCTACTTCCGAAGGCATTCAAATCTGGAACCTTTCCAAAATAGGAAGGCCTAAGAACGGCACCACAAAGTTGACTTTTGGGAAACCGACAACCATCGCGTTAAAAGGTGAGCGAGTGTCTTTGGATATTTCACCTGATGGAAGTCGATTGGCGTGTGCCGATTTTACAAATGACCTGCTTTTAGTATTTGATCTCAACACAGCCCGGCTTTGCTACCAACAGTCAGGTCCTCGGCGATTTTGTTGCGTAAGATTCAGCCCATGCGGCAAACGACTTGCATTATCTGGATACGACAGCATCGTTCATCTTTGTGACGCGGAGTACGGATATTGTCTCTTGTTGCTCCGAGGCTCCAACGCTTCGCCGGGAACGACATCAATCAGTTCAAAAGTCGTTTTCAGTCCCGACGGGCGGCGAATCGCAACCAACAATTGGCAAGGCAAAATTGCGTTTTGGGAAATTGACAAAGACGAGGGGTCCGACTGAGCGGCGAGTGTTTCATTTACGCTTATTTAGTCGAGCGCGATTTTTTGCAAGTCTTGCGTGATTGTAGGCTGCCCTGATGATGCCCTTGCTCTCAGGGAATGTTTTCGAGAAAAACGCATACAACATGTCCAAACTTTTAACGGAGCTGTCGAGGTCAGCCAAAGTCGCTTGCGGATGTCTATATCGAGCGATGGCAATTTCCAACTCAATCACTTTCGCGCCAAAGTGATTCGGGCTGTGCAGCTGGCGGATTATTTTAAGCGCTTTTTCGTAGTTGGTGAGGATGTCGGCAAGCTTCACATCGGCCGGCGCGTTCTCCGCAATCACCCGCTGGATCCTCGCCTTTTCTGTTAGAAGTTCTGAGTTGATGAGTGAATCTTCCTGGCCGGAATCTTTGGCAATTACCAATAGTCTGTCGATCAATTCTGTCGCACCGGCAAAGTCCTTTTTCCTTCGCAGGATTTGCACTTTCATCGCCTGGAGCTTTAAGCGGTGAGAATCTGATTCATTATCAAAAAGCTCGCGAGCAATTGAATTGCTTTGATCTAAATACTGAGCGGCCAATTCAAAATTGTCACTATTGAGTTCAAGCATCGTGACCGCCGAAAGCAGTCGGTAGTGGATCTCTTTGAATTTCTCGGGATCAGACTCGCATATTCGCAAAACAGGCATCGCAAGCTTCTTGGCTATATCCGACTGGCCTGATTTTTGAAACATGATTGCTTTTTCTGCCTTGCTTTCGACTAAAGAAAAACTGTTTGGAGGATAGTGCTCCTCAGCAAGCTTGATCACTTTGTCGAACTCAGCAATTGCTTCCTCGGAACGACCAGCACCTGCGTAGTTTAGTGCAAACACATGATGCATCATTAGTTGGACTCGCTCCGGCATTAAATTCAATTGCGATTTCAATTTATCAAGCCCCTGTAGAAGCGTTAGGTCGTCTTGCAATCCACATGCACCAGGCCCAGAAAACAGGGCTTCGAAAAAAGTGAATCCTAAGCGAGTGTCCTCCAGGATCGCTACAACTTTAGCTTTCTCGGCGTTCGCTGCTTGAAGAGCCATATAGATCATCAAAGCCGAGACGGTCGAAATACAAGCAATTGCAAACAAGGCCAAGGCAGCCGTCTGCACGATACCACGATGCTTCTTGCCAACTCTTGACAGCCATTGATAGCTCGATTCCGGATGTGCTTTGACCGGCTCGTCGGCCAGGAAACGTTCGACATCCTCTGCAACTGCTCTGGCAGATTCATAACGATCACTTGGTTCATGCGACATGGCCATTGCGCAAATCGAAATGAGCGGTTGCAATTCTCGTGGTGCATCTTTGGCGGAGGGCTTCGTTTGGGAGACGGAATTTTCTCTTACCGTACTATTGGGATTCGTGACCCCGGTGACCACGCTTAACAGCGTCGCGCCCAGACTGTATACGTCGCTATATCGCGACAGTTTTTCCGTGTTTCCTGCGGCCTGTTCCGGGCTCATGAAAGCGGGCGATCCAACGATGTTACCTTCATCTTCGGGAATAGAATTCAGTTGGTCGAATGCGGGAAAGGACTCTGGTTCAATCACGGTTGCCAAACCCCAGTCAACGACCAAGGTTTGTCCAAGAACGCCAATCATCAAATTGCTTGGCTTGATATCGCGGTGTAACACGCCTTGATCATGTGCGAACTGAATCGCACTGCATAGGTTCAGAACGTGTTGTAACAGCCTGCGAAATTCGAGATTTTTTGTTTCCCCCGAATGGTCCTTTTCGTGGAACTCTTGAATCGCCACTTGGAGGCTTTTACCCTCAACCATTTGCATCGCGTAATACGGGAACCCCGAATTGAATTTACCCATTCCATAGACTGGAACGATGGACGGGTGTTCAAGGGATCCGGTAATGATCGCTTCGTTGACAAAACGTTCCTGATGCTCCTTGCTGTTGGCGAATTTATCTTTGATTTCTTTGACTGCGACAGGACGCCCTAGCTCACGATCATCCGCGAGCCAAATATTTCCCAGCCCGCCTTGCTTGGCAAGATTAATTCGTCGAAAGCGAGACGACTCATCGGACTCGGAATATCCAACAAAATTGTTTTGCGAAGTCACGCCCATCGCCATTTTTATACTTGGCAAATCAAACAGACATTCATAACAATCGGGAAACCTTACGACGTATTCTCCAACCGACAAACCGGTTTCGTACCTTGCTCTTACGCGGTACTCGGTTCGAACAAGATCAGCAATAAAATTTGTATTGGTTGCCAATTGCGGATAGAGTTTAAGGTAGTGCTCGACTCTCACTGAGTCACCGCTTTTTAATCGCAACTCCAGTTCGGTGTGGATAAGTTCCTCAATGACTTTTTCCTGGTCTCCCAAAAATCGCGCTGCGAACTCATCGATTCTGGATTTATCCCGGATGTCAAAAACTTCTTCGAATTCAGCGATAAGCGATTCGAGATCGGAGCCTTGCATGATTTGAGCCGCAAAAAGACGTATGGAGCATGAACGGGGTCGATGTAATGAAAGATCAAGATTCCGCCATTAAACATGACATTTCAATAAAAATCCAATTTTCTTTGTCATGAAACCAAACCGAATTTTGATTCTATATGTGTCCACTCATTGTATCTTTTTTTTTCATTCTTTAAGGAGAAACCATGTCGCGATTATTTTTCATTTTCGCAGTGCCGTTATCCCTGATTTTGGGAAGTGTCGATTGCCAAATCGTTCAGGCACAAAACAATGAGCCCGAACCTCATCCCTACATGATCTACGATCTTAACGATGACGGTAGGATTGATGGATTAGATGCAAATAAAGCCCAAATAGATCTGACTCGCATTTATGGCTCAATCGCGCGGGGAACTCGGCATCGAGTCAACGAAAAAACGCTCGTTTACGATTTCAACTTCGATTGGTGGATTGATATTCTCGACATCGTGATTCTGATGGAACACGCCGGCCACTTTGAAATCGTTGAAGGCGGTCAAGACGGTGACGGCAGTGAAGACGGTGACGGCAGTGAAGACGGTGACGGCAGCGGGGCGAATGGAGACGCTAGTCCTATAGTTGTACATTTGCCGCTCCACCCAGGTAGCACCTGCCTAATGGGCGATCTCCACCCGGATGGAGAATTCACCGAAGCCGACCAAATTGCTTTTGAAATCGGGTTTCATTTCTGGCAATGGTACAACATAATTTGTGGTCCATCACCAGCAGTCTATTCCTTTGGCGACCTCAATTTGGACGGCTGTGTTGATGAGTCCGATTGGCTACTATTAGAAGCACAATTCATACTTCACGGCCAGCATTTCCCTGACCGTTCGTTCCCAGCGAACCACACAAGCAGTAACGCACCTTCTGACAAACCGTTTGGATGGTTTACTTGGATTTGCGGCCCGGGATAAATCTTCATCCGTAACAAGCATTGAGGGCGAAGCCAACTCAAATTCAAGAAAATCATAAGGTATCAAGCGTCAGGCTATAGTAGTGATGATTAAAGAGATTGAAGAAACCAGTCACCTTGAAGACTTATCTCGAGTCTTGAAGAACGTTCAACTGGGAGAGGGCGACGCTGAATCACAGCTTCATCAAAAATTTGTCGGACGATTGGTGCGGTTGGCCAGCAGCCGCATCAACGCTCGGTTCAAAGCAAAAATTGAGCCAGAGGAGATCGTGCAATCCGTTTTCGCCAGTTTTTTTCGTCGACACTCGGTAGGCGAATTTCACTTTGATGACTGGAATGATCTTTGGGCGCTACTCGTCAAAATCACCGTTCGAAAGTGTGCGAACAAAGTCGAATGGTTCTTATCAGCAAAACGAAACATCAACTTGGAATTGGAAGGCAAGGTTTCCAATTCACGTGACTCGTCCATCAATGCGATTGCAAGCGAACCAACTGCTCATGAGATCTCGATCTTCCATGAGTTGCTGGACCAGTTGCTTGATAATCTCACTGAGCTTCAACAGGAAGTGGTTGGGTACCGACTGCAAGGTTTTTCAAATCTTGAAATAAGTGAAAAGATTGGCCGAAGCGAAAGAACAGTCTACCGAGCGCTCAACAACGTTCGTGACATTCTGAGAGAACTCGATCGCTAAGATCGAATCAATCCTACGGTCAGTTTTTGACCGTGAACTTAAATCGGCGCATAAAAATAGCCCGCTTTTGAAACCAACAGGAATCAAAAGCGGGCCTTTATCGTGCTGAGATCCGTTTGTGAAAACGATCCAGACGAAGGGTGGCTGCCGCGGCAACCCGCCGGCGACCGCTTAGGCAGTGCCACCTCGTCGGCTAGTACAGAAATAATTCACAAAAACACCTCCTTTCTTTAGGACTTCCAAGCATGCTCATTGCCGTAAGAGCGAACATGACTTGGTTTACGACCATCGCATTGCGTTATGCGACCCGATACTTCTATTATCCTTGCCACGTCCAATTGATGCAATCTGGATCTAAAAGATCAAAAAAGCCCGTAAAAACGTGGAGAACAAAGGCAAAGACCGCAACTTAAGCCCAAGGTTCACCTGCAAAACACCGATAATTAGCGCATAAAGGGAATAAGACGATTTGCGACTTGCTCCAAACGATCGTCCCACCTCGGGATATCCATCGAAAGACCAAGTTTGCAATTGCGTTTAGCTCATTCAAATTTGTTGATGAAACAGGTTCGTCAGGTCAAATTTGCGTTGCAGTTGGATTGGCGTTTTGTTACCTTTATGCCTTCGTAGTGACGCGACCCCATCTTATTGCCTGAGTCGAAGGAAGTAGAAATACTTTTGGCTTGAAACGGCGGCCACAAACCGCAGCTTTCCGCCCTACCCTTCTCAATCACTCAATTGCCTAACTGTGGTCAAATCGCTGTTTGTTTTTTCCCACTGACGTGTCGACTTTGACTCGACCGCAACCCCAGGCAAGTGCAAAAAACGCTCAACCTTTTTGCTTGACTTTTTCTCCACGCGCCCAAAGATCAACCCTATGGTAAATCGCAACTTAATTCACTCACTAGAAGACGACGCAATCGAGCAGGAACTTGGAGAGTTGTTCTCAACTTCAACTCCCGAAGAACTTGAAAACATTGACATCATCGATTGGTACTACCCTGAAGGCATCGGCCTTGAGCAAAAGTATGAGCTAAACGAGATCGTCGAAGGCACGATCGTCCGAGTCGACGCAGACCACGTCGTGATCGATGTCGGATTCAAAAGCGAAGGCACAATTCCTCGCAACGAATGGGAAGAAGGCCAAGACCCACCAGAAGTCGGCCAGAAAATCAAAGTCCTCATCGAAGACCTTGAAGACGAGCAGGGCCGAGCAGACGATCCTTCAGGTTTGATCGCAGTCAGCAAACGTAAAGCTGACCACATCATCCACTGGGAAGAGGTTATCTCAAAAGTCAACGAAGGCGACATCGTTACTGGTACTTGTACCCGTAAGATCAAAGGTGGTCTTCTTATCGACATCGGCGTTCCAGTATTCCTGCCTGCCTCCCAAGTCGACATTCGACGCCCTGGCGACATCGGCGACTACATTGGCCGCGTTGTTCAGTGCGAAGTTCTCAAGATCGACACACAGCGACGCAACATCGTTGTTTCACGTCGTTCTTTGATCGAAAAAGAGCGAACGTACTCGCAGCAGAAACTTATGTCGGAATTGGAAACAGGCCAGGTCCGAAAAGGTATCGTCAAGAACATCGCGGACTTCGGTGCGTTTGTTGACCTTGGCGGCATCGACGGCTTGCTTCACATCACCGACATGTCTCACACTCGTATTTCTCATCCGTCACAAATGGTGGCCATGGATCAGGAACTCGACGTGATGGTACTCAACATCGACCGCGAAAAAGTCAAAATCGCGCTTGGCCTCAAGCAGTTGTTGCCAAACCCATGGGACGAAGTCGAAACCAAGTACCCAATCGCTTCGGTTCAAACTGGCGAAGTCGTCAACGTGATGAACTACGGTGCGTTTGTTAAACTTGAGCCGGGCATCGAAGGTCTTGTTCACATCTCAGAAATGTCATGGGTCAAGCGTGTTAACCATCCAAGCGAGTTGGTAAACATCGGTGACGAAATCCAAGTTTCCGTTTTGGGCATCGACAAATCGGGCGAACAAATGTCGCTTGGTATGAAGCAAACCCAAGACAACCCTTGGGACAAAGTCGAAGGCAAGTACCCAATCGGCAAGGAGATCACCGGAAAAGTCCGGAACCTTACCAACTACGGTGCGTTCATCGAGCTTGAAGAAGGCATCGACGGATTGCTTCACGTTTCCGATATGTCTTGGACGCGAAAGATCAGCCATCCGAACGAAGTGTTGGAAAAAGGCCAAGAGCTTTCCTGTCGTATCCTTGCTGTTGACACAGAGCGACGTCGAATCGCACTTGGTCTGAAGCAAATGAATGACGATCCATGGTCCAACGATATTCCAAACCGCTACACGCCTGGTCAGAAGATCACAGGTAAAGTCACGAAGATCACGAACTTCGGCGTCTTTGTCGGTCTCGAAGACGGGTTGGAAGGTTTGCTTCACATCTCTGAATTGGCCGATCACAAGGTTGAGAATCCAGAAGACGTCGTCAAAGTAGGTGATGAGCTTGAAGTCAAAGTGCTTCGCGTTGACACCGACGACCGAAAAATCGGATTGTCTCGACGCCGCGTTGATTGGACACCAGAAGAAGAAGCTGCCGAAGCGAAGAAGGAAGCTGCCGAAGGCGGTGGAGCTACGACGACTTCAACGGGTGCACCGAAAATCAAAGACGCCGATCTTAAAGGCGGATTGGGTGGCGGTGGCTTGTTGATCGACACTAGCTCAGCTGAGGAAACACCGGCGGAAAAACCAGCCGCTGAAGCCCCTGCTGCAGAAGCCGCACCTGAACCGGCTGCAGAAGCTGCAACAGAAGAACCTGCCGCTGAGCCGGAAGCTGACGCTCCTAAAGAGTAAACCTACTGCAAAGTAGTTAACTAAAACCAAACACCCATCGGAATTCCGGTGGGTGTTTTTTTGTTGGTACTCAATTGGAAACGAATTTCGAAAAATAGCGCGATCGTAGGTAACGCGATCGTAGGTCAGGCTGTGCCTGACGAGTCCATCGAATTAAGCCAATTTGTTCGTGACGATCGACTGGAAACCCGCTGCGTTAGCGAGGGAGTGGACTACACAAGCTCAAGAAGCCTATTCCACGCGCCCGTCAGGCACAGCCTGACCTACTCGACTGAAGCAAAACACTGATCGGAAGAATTCTGGTGGGTGTTTTTTGTGCCCCAATTGAAAGTGATCTCACGTCGAATAACAGATTCTAGGTCTGTCAAAATCAGAGAATCAAAAACTTGCAATTGGCAATTCAAGCTGATATCAATTAGACAGGTTTTAGGAAAAAGCCGTCTCTATTCATCTCATTATCAGTCGAAAAGGCATCATCATGGATGAATTGTCGAAAAAGAAATCACCCATTTTGCGGTTTGGCTTTCGAACGTTGCTAATCGTTTTCACAATCGTTTGTGTGTACGTCGGTTATTTTGTTCTTCGCGCTCAACGTCAACACACGGCAGCCCAATCGTTTCGAGATCACGACTGCAACGTCTACGTCGCTGAGCAACTTCAATCTACTAGCTTCTTTTTATTTGATGGATCCAGCACTAGCGAAGTGACCGGAGATGACGGCGAAGGAATCACAATCTCGATGCCAACGTTTGTCGCGCAACTCCAATCAAAATCAACCTTGGGGAGATTGTTGCCAGCGAAATATGTCGATCAATACACCAGCGTATCGCTCAGTGATGCATCAAAAATCAAGCTTTCGCAGATTGAAGCCAATCTAAAACAGATGCCTTGGGTTGAAAATATTTTTATTGGCATGCCACTTTTGGACTCAGAAATTGATTTGCTCAAAATGCAATTCCCACAGGTAATTTTTTCAAGAACAAGAAATTACCCGCATATTCAATTTCTAAGAGAATTAAACGATTTGGACAACGACGAATTGTATTACTACAACAATCCCAAGTTGGCCGCCGACAAGGGCATTCAAATTACTGACGCGTCCACCAAATCAATCGGATTCAAAATCGAATTTATCCAGCGACTTGGACACCCCATTCATTGGAACAATGAACAGCGTCGATACGAATTTGCCTCTCACGATGGATCCGAATAATCACTTGTCGCGATTTCAAAACATTCGAACGATTGATTGACGATCGCACATGAGGACAATAAATTATTTATCCTATGCTTCACAGCATTGGATCTCGAAAACAAACACTAAGACATTCACACTTGAACAACGGAAGCGAAAACTCGATCTCGGTTACTTATCGAAATTCCAATCACGATCTCGAATTTTTTTCGCCAGACGCGCCGCCAACATTTGCACAATCTAAAACTTGCTGGTGCCTGATTCATCTCTTGCCCGGATTGTTGATTACCGTCGGTTTGGCAATTGCGGGCTATTGGATTCTTGCGAAATATTTTGTTGTCGCGGTCGTTATCCTGTTCCTATGGGCATTTCGCAAAAGCCATGCGCAAGCGACCCAAGAGCGGATCAAGTTTGCGAGCGAGCCACAGACTTTCAATATTTCGAGAACCGCATTTGCTCATCGCTCCACCGAGGCGTCTACCAGACGTTGGCCTCACGCAAGCCTATTCGCAATAGAAGATCTCGACACTCGATTTCGCCTGATCACCGGCGCCGGTAGATTTGTCATTCCTAAATCAGCATTTACAGATCATCAATCCGTCGAGGATTTCAGCAGCCAATGCCAAAAAGCGATCGACACTCCCGCCGTCTTCCAATCTTACACTTCGCAATTGGAAAACGAGGCTTACCAAACAGTCAAACTGGCGACACCTGGGCAAGCCCATGCATTCGACTGCAGCCCGCTCAGCGTTGTACCGGTTCAGCGTGGTCTCCCACCGTTGATGCTTGTCTTGTTTTGTGTCTGCGCTTTCGTAGTCTGGTATTTGGCGATGCTGCTCTTGGATTCTGCGCCCGTAACGCTTTGGTTTGATGCAATGGATGAAGCGACGAAGGACATTCCGGATCAATGGCATGTCCAAGGCGTCATGATTCTCCCACTTTTCATCTTTGCCGTTTACATACCTTTGATTTTGCTTCTAGATGGAATGAGACTCATCGCTGTCAGGCGAAACCAACAGTTGCTCGCTGACAAAGATATGTCCAAATATGAATCGCGGATGCCGACGCCCGCAGTTAACGAGGTGCCACAACTGTCGGTAACAAAAAAACATGCGATTTGGACTGCGAGCGACTTCGAAGAGATTTCCAATTGGTCACTCTTCGCTCGCGTTCGAGAAGACGACGATTTCATCGCAATCGACAACAGACGCAAGCAGATTGGGTTCGTCATTCCCAAATCCCAGTTTAAAACTGACGAATTGAGCAAGAGATTTGTCTCAACCGTTTCGGGATACATCGAAGGAGCGAATAGTGATAAAGCCACCAGTACAACGTAGGTCAGGCTGTGCCTGACGAGCAGCACCCCGTCAAGTCAACTTGTTCCTTGGGATCGTCTAAACGAAACACGACTATGCGATGCGCCGTCAGGCACAGCCTGACCTACTTGTCTGAGCATCGTCTGGAAACCCGCTGCGTTAGCGAGGGCGTGGACTGGCCACTCGATGCCTGCGTCAGGACGCACAGACTGACCTACTTGCTGGTTCAGGACGATTTCGTGCCCAACAATAATCTGATCTAATCGACTTACATTCGCTTCACCGCAAAACAATTTTTCTCAAACGTTGCCCAAACTCCATCCAGGAACTTCCATGACAGACGACGCAGCCTCACCTGGGCTTTCATTTATTCTTCTTGAAGATACCAACACACCCGATGCCAATGCCATTGTGGCCGCAGCAGCCGAAATGAAGATTTCGTTGTCGATCAGTAAGCCGGTTGATGGCAAAGATAAAGATGATGACGGTCCTGAAATATTGAGTTTCGACCTCACCGATGAGGCGTCGCTTTTTGTGATGATGATGCCAATGCCTCACCCGGATGCATCCGACATGCCCTTCGGACCATTATCGCCAGAAGACCAAGACGCTTTGGCCAACGCGCCGGCTCACTGCATCGTCACAGCGATGGGATTAGAAGGAACCGTTGATGAGATCGACATCAAAATGTCAGCGCTCACCGCTTGCGTTCTTGCAGGCTGCAATGCACTCGGCGTCATGAAGATGCCTGGCGTTCTGTTTCATCGACCAGAACTTTTCGCGAAAGTAGCACGTGAAGGGATCGAGCAGAACGAGTTGCCATTCTTGATTTGTGTGGACATAACTGTGGCACAAGAATCGGAAACTCACATGTCTTTTTTAACCCACAACATGCAGCGATACGGTCGAGAGGAGTTTTACATTGTCGCCTCCAGCAAAAGCAGCGGAGCTTTCGATTACTTGCTCGACATCATGGCTTGGATGCTCGGAGATCGAGAGTATCATTTGCCAACCGGGGACACGATGGGACGAACGGAAGAAGAAAAAATCATTGTCCAGCGCGTTGCTAATCCGACTGGCGAAGGGCCTGAGGTGATTAAGCTTGAGCTACCGGATTGATATGGCTTCGGTGTTCATATTAAAGAAGGAAGGGAAGGTATCTTGAACTATCTACGCACAGTTTAAGCTGCGGCTCTTCCTCGCTTATGCGTCGGCTTTCCATTTTTTGGGATGTCGGACAGGAATGTCCAACTTACGCTCTATGATTAGTTTCCATCGATGATAAATCGATCAGGCGTATTCATGAGTTCAGGAGCTTCTTCGTCCAAGTCACCTAACCCGGTTACAAACTGAAGATCGTTCATCGTTCGTTCAGTCTCTTTCATACTGTTGGCCACCGCGTCAATCTGACCGCTGATAAATTCGGGGTCTTGACGATTGACCGAGATTTCGGCGAGCGATTTAATCTTATTTTCAACCCGCTCAAGTTCAAGCGAAACAAACTGATAGTTTCCTTGAGCCTGGGTGTAGTTATCCATTCGTTCTTGCAACGTCGCTTTGTTGTCCATCAACGTCCGGCGAATTTTGGCTTGATGCGCTGAGTTATCGTCCGGACCAAGTTCTTCTATCTGAAAAATGATTCGCTCCAAATCATTCTTGATCCGCTGTTCAGAAACGGTATCGAAAAAACGATCTAGTGAATGTTGCGAAAACAGAAGTCGGAGATAAACCCAAAGCAATCGATCCAAACCCTTGGTTTGCAGAGACTCCAATCGCTCGTTGGGATCATTATCCGTTGGCGTTTTCAAGTCATCAGATATTTGGCCCAGGCGAAGGCACCGTTGGCGAAGTGACGAATATCGGTCGTACTGTTTCTTCGGAAGCGACGACTTGATCTTCTCAAGCACTTCCTGGTTCTGCTGAGAGGAAACTTGGCGTCCGATTTTTGCCTCTTGGGCTTCAACGTAATCCTGAAACTTTGGATGGGTGCCAAGCAAACCCAGATAAGCAGCTTCCCCCGCCATCACCAATGGAATCGCGATGTCTGGTCGGCCACTGAGCGCGGCAAACCCTATCCCGCCTGCGAAAATCAGGAGGTTCCACTTGTTCAGAAAAGCTTTCTTGATGTACTTGAGCATTTAAAGAAATTGGCAGTTTGCAGTATTCAGTTGGCAGTGTTGAGGAAAGTCATCGATTCGCGGTTTGTAATTAAAATTGGGTTTAAAGGAGATCAATTACCTGCTGGATTGGTCGCGATTTGGGCGGTGTGTTGCTTGGTTCGCCTGAACTCTGGCGAGTCCAGCTAGATACAATTTGTGTTCTCAGTAAATGGGTATTGCGCTTAATCAAGTCCCGCTTGTTTAAGTGCTTCTTCGGCGGCAATTAAATCTCGGAGATAGTATACCGTGTCTTGGAACTTTTGTTCACGCTGCATTTCGGCGGCCGGGCGGTTGGGTGGTTCGACTTCCAATTCCCGAGCCATTGTTCCGGGTGAACTGCTGAGCACGTAAACACGATCGCCGAGATAGACGGCTTCTTCGATCGAATGGGTCACAAAGAAAACCGTGGCTTGCACTTTTCGCCATAGGCCTACCAGCAAATCCTGCATGTTCAAGCGAGTCTGCGGATCCAAAGCACCAAATGGCTCGTCCATCAAAATCACACGCGGTTTAAGGATCAAACTCCGTGCGATCGCAACGCGTTGTCGCATGCCACCAGAAAGCTCATGCGGATACTTGCTCTCGTCGTTCTTCACGTCCAATCCGACTTGTTCAATCCAATGCCGCCCCAATTCCTCTCGGACTTTTCGGGGCACGCCATGGCACTCAAGCCCGAACGTCACGTTGTCCAGCACAGTGCGGTGATCGAAGCTCGTGTAGTCCTGGAACACCATCCCGCGATCAGATCCGGGGCCAGTTACCGGTTTGCCCAGCACAGAGACGCTTCCCGTGGTGGCTGGATGTTGAGGTTCGAGCCCTGCGATCAATTTCAAGATCGTACTTTTTCCACAACCGCTTGGCCCCAAAACTCCAACAAACTCACCGATTGTAGGCGCGTCATGAACAACGAACGAAAGATCTTTGATCGCCGTAAACGCGTTGGCTTGGCCGTGATTGTAGGTCTTGGTAACGTTATCAAATTTAACCACAGGCGAGCCGGAACTCGTCGATGGTTTCTTTTCCGTTTTGGTCGGTACGACTTTTGCGACGCCAACATCAACTGGCTGATTCGTGTCTTTCTTTTTCGATTTGCTCACGGCCGCCACTCCGATTTCTCGCTACGTTTAGATTTTGGAGGGCCACTAACGTCTTTGATTTCTTTCACCAAGTTATCAACAACCAATTGGTCAAACGGTGGCTTCGGGCTGAACAACATTGATTTGACATCACCGGCTCGATGGGCGAACCACCGAACGATGCTTAGCAACCAACCACTTCCACCGTACTTGTGAGGGAATAAACCGCGCTGAAACATGAACAGGAAACGATCAATCACAAACGCGACCATCGGAATGATCAAGATGATCAAGTAAATATGCGCACGCGGGCCGATTCGCTGGGATGTCAAAATCAAGTTTCCAAGGCCGCCGGATTCGCTTCCGAGCTTAATCGTCTCGGCCAACATGATGTATCCAAACGCCAGACCAAACAGCAATCGCAGGGAATCAAAAACCGTCGGCAGCGCGAGTGGCACAAGGACTTTGATAATCAATTGCCAACGGCTCGCGCCCAGCGTGTACGCCGTATCGAGATACCTCTGCCCTACATTCATGACTGACGTGGCGGTGTCGGAAACGATGAACGCGACACAAGCCATGAAGATGAACATGACTTTTTGTGGGTTCCCAATTCCAAAAAAGAAAAACGTCAGCGGAACCAAAGCCGCGATAGGAATGTTTCGACCAAAAAGTATCAGTGGCGTGAGGAAGGCTTTGATCGGAGGAAAACAACCGGCCAAAACGCCAAGCGGAACTCCTACCAAAGAAGCCAACGCAAAACCCATGGTGACGCGATAAAGCGTCGTCAGGGTATTGCGAGTAAGTTGCCGCTCAAACCAAAGCTCCTGAAACGTTTCGAAAGTCTCACTGGGGCTTGGTAGCGCTTGGGGACTTACGATTCGCAATTCTGCTTCGGCGCCACGCGTAACAAACCACCAAAGCCCAAACACCGACGCAACACATAGCGAGCCGAGGATAATGGATGGCAACAATCCGATCTCACCACGGATTGGAAACCACTTTCGATTGGTGGTCGCACCGTTGTTTGAATTTGAATCCGATTGAGTCATTTATTTTGATGGTGGTGTTAGTGCGTAGCTTGCTGACGCGGCGCTTGCCTCGCTAACGCTCGGGTTTCCTGTTGGCGTGCGATAAAGACGGACAGGAATGTCCATCCTACGGGCGCTAATTTAATGACTCTGCTGGATAAACTTTGATTTCCACGCGTCGATTTTGAGCGTGATTCAAAGGGTCATCTGGATCGGCTGGACGAGACCAGCCTACGCCGTCAGTGTTGAACTGATTCGGATCTAGCTCGTACTTTTTCGCAAGTGCTTCCTTGACCGCTGTGGCCCTGCTATTTGAAAGCTCTTTAACTAGATCCTCTGGGGCACGGCCCTTCATTGAACTGTCGGTGTGGCCTTCGATTACGATTCGCGCTGTTCCGAATTGGCCAGCAAGTTTCGCGATCTCTTCAAGGACCAAATCGACTTTCGGGTCGTAATCGGTTTCGACGTCTTTGCCGTTTACCTTTTTGGTGACTTTCTTATAAAGCTCACTGCTGTTTGGAAAGAAGTGAATCACGACTGTGTTGGTCAAAATTTCTTCAGCACCGCGCACTTCACTGGTTTTGGTCGGCAAGAACTTCTTAGAATAGTCATCCGTTTGATTGGAATACTTTTTCTCTTTGCCAAGTTTTTCGATGATCGAGAAATCCATCACATTGTCAAATTTGACTTTTTGGTTCTTGATCTTGTTGGTTTTCTTGTAGATGTAATACGCCTGATCCCAAATCCGCTCAAAGTTCGTTGGGTTGTTTTGGTTCATCAGGAATTCATAGTTCTCGGCCCAGTTGGTACTGTGGGCATCTGCGAGCATTCCAAACGCTTCATCGGCCGGCAAACCGTAACCGTCGGCCATCAGTTTTGAAACTGATTTTTTGGCTTCATCAGTATTCAATTCAACCATCGCATCAAAAATGCCTCGAACCAATCCTTCACAAATTCCTGGATTGTCTGAAGCGAAATCCGCTCGGGCAAACCAGATGTCGGCGATCAATTTATTGGCTTCCAGTGTTGAGACAACCATCTTGTTGCCCTTCACATCGGACAGGTTGTAAATATCTGGAGCCCAAGTCACCACGGCGTCGATTTGTTTGTTGGTGTTGAAGGCGGCTGCGGCTTCGAAGGCATCCGTTGTATAGACAAACTCAACTTCGGAAGGCTGAACGCCTCCGTAAACCAGCATGTTTAAGATGAAGTATTCAGACGGCGAGTTTTGCGCGAGAACAATTTTTTTACCACGAAGATCACTGATGGATGAAATTCCATTGCGGGCGACGATACCATCACCACCGTTTGACCAGTCGACTTGCTGGAAGATACGTGGCATCACCCGGCTGTCGATCGGATCGCCATTTCGTTTGACAAATCCTTCCATCAAAAGCGGCATCATATCGAGAGTCGCCCAACCGATATGGACTTCGCCAGCCGCGTAAGCATCTCTCATGTCTACCGGATTGTCGATCAAAACGAGTTCGACTTTGAATTCTTTTCCATCAGGTGTTTTCCAAACCTTCTCAGCTTTGAAACCGTTGTTGGCTTGAATGATCGGCGCCCATCCCGCCCACACGTTGAGAGCGAAACGAACGGTGTTGTTCTCCATCGGTTTGTACGCTGCGGTTCCTTTGACGGCCGGCAACCGCTCACTTGGCTTGAACGAATATTCTTTTACGGTCGTAACACCCATCTCATCAGGAGCCTCAGCACCCGTTAATTCATTGAGGTCGATGTCGCCATTGCCGCCACCATTTTGTGCAGCCTTAGTAGCAACCTCACCAGGCGCGATTATGTCCCGGGCTTGGTAGACCGCGAAGCCAATCAATCCGGCGATCACCGCAAATACGGCTATATAAAAAAGTGAAGTTGGTTTGCCTGCCATTGAGTCTCTCCGCTAGTTGTTCCGGGGTTCCGGTTAAGTCTTAAATTTACAATTTTTTTAGATGAGGTTGCACGCCGACGACGCGTGAAGCTATCGACGCCCTAGTTTACAAATGGCAATCAGTTGATCGACATCTGCAAATAGCCGTTTGCCAATCTAGCCGCGAAACTTTGTTTTGGGTCGCGACTGGTGTATCAAATGAAGCATCTGCATCACATTGAACGCAGACAATTCACATAGTAGTTCAGTAATCTCAGCGTGCTGATCGTCATCAAGTTTTGGCTCGATTTTCTTCATCAATTCGACCAGTTTTGATTCGTGTGCAGCGATCTCCGCGTCGTCGATTTTACCATCGGCCATCGCATCGATAAACGAAGTTGTCTGGTGAGCGTAGTCATCAATCAACGTCGATTCGCCTTTTTCGTCTAACCAGCTTTTTCTGGCCATATTATATCTCCTGTATTCAGATGTTTTTATTGTTTTGATTGGACTACAAATTCTCTTTTTTCATTGATCAACGCCCAAGTAATTCCTGGGTCGCAGCCACTTTGCGCTGCAAGTCGGCTCGCCCCGTTGGCTTGGCCAATTCCGCCCGCCAGTGGTCGGTCAAGAAACGTCGATCAGTGCATTCGAGCACGGCCGACATCTCTTGTAGATCTTTCTCCATGCCTTGAGCCGATGGGATAAAGCTATCCAGCGCCAATTCGAGATCAGCTTTTTCCAGCATATCGCGGCTATCGGCCATCATCTCACGTTTTGCGTTGAGCACAACGCTCTCAATGTCGGCTCCACTAAGTTCTCGTTCAGGCGAGACATCAGGAATCGCATCGTCGGCAATTTTGACTTTGTTTTTCTTGGCCATGATGACAAACATCTTTTTGATCTCGTCAACTTCCTTTGGGTAAAACAAAGGAATGTGAACTTCCGCTCGGCCTTGGCGTTTGAGATCAATTGGTAACAGCTCGGGTCGACTGGTGAGCAGCATCCAGATAATTTTACCGCGGTAACGGGTGTTTCCCATTTGACTGGCGATCATCGAGAACACTCGACTGCTGGTTCCTGAGTCGCCACCCGACTGGCGGTTGCCCAGCGCTGCGTCGGCTTCGTCAATGATCACCATCACGGGGCCCAGCGAGCGCAAAACGTTGAGAACTTTTTCGAGGTTGCCTTCGGTTTCGCCAACGTACTTGGAACGAAAGTTTTTCAAAACCAGACACGGAATACCAATCGAACCCGCATAGCATTCTGAAATAAATGTCTTTCCCGTTCCGACCGGTCCGCAGATCAGATAACCCATCGGAGCCGCGTCCAATCGTCCTTCGACAATCCATCTGGCATCGAGTTTCAAACGGTCTTTGGCGGCTGTGTGCCCGACCACCATGTCGAGTGTATGTTCTGGTTCCAAGAAAGTGACCAAGCCATGGCATTGGCGTTCGATCAGGCCCTTTTTCAATTTCCGAAACGCGTTGATGTCGACGCCTTTGCCAGTCAGCTTACTCCGCGACATCGCGACGTTGAGATTGACGAGATTCAATCCGTTAGAGATTTGGGTGACGGCCTCAATCGACATTGAGTCGCCAATCTCTTCGTTTTCTTCTGCGTCGTTGGCGCTTTCGAGATCAAAATTTGTTTCAATAAACACACGACGTGATTTTGGATCGGGAAGCGGAATTTCGATCGTCGCCACATGTGGATCTTCAACCAGACGCTTGTTCACTTCCGTCAACGTTTCGGCGATCAAGCAAAACGACATGTTGACCCGTTTAATATACGGGTTCTGTGCCCACGACAGAAACCGAACCAGATGCGAAGCCTGAACGTTGCCCATCGAAGATTGATTACCAGCGGGCACGAGAAACTGAGCGTACGGAAACAGAAACGCCATTCGTTTTCGTTTGGCTTTTTCGTCTTCCATCAAATTGCGCTGAATCATTCGCTGGTAATTCGTCAGCACATCATCCGGCTTGCGAGTCCAAGTGGTTGGGCTGCCAATGTTTGCCGACAATGTCTTCATCATCTCGCGCAGCCGGTCCGAATCTGGTCCGGCTTGCGGCTGAATCCCGCGCCCCATATCGTACGACGTCACCAAGTCCCAGGATCCGAAGACTTGCTCGGACAAGAACTCTGTCAAACCGCAAAATTTGTCAACCGATTTCCCAGACTCCTCGACTTGGCAATGGATCAGGTCATTTACGTTTCCGTGGATGACGAACAAGCAAGTGTTGGCAGCGAAATACAAATTGGCCATCTCGCGTGCCCAGCCCGGATACCAGTCCGGCACGGAGACTTTGCGTTCACCAGGATGTTGAGAATCAGTATCGATGGAAGTCATTGAGGCTCAGGTTAAGACTGGAAGCGAAAACGCAAAGTCAAAGATCAAATAGAATTGGACCACAAATGAAGGGCCAACAGGCACAGGTTACTTGGCGTACCTAATTCGTTTCCGTCTCCGTGTTCGCGGGGCCAAGCTCTTTCACGTCGTCTTCGATTTGAGCCGTTTGTGGCGTGACCAACCCCATTTCGACTTCGAACCCACGAAGCGCTTCGTCGGCCATCGCCTGTTCCATTTTTTCTTGACGTTCGATGTCGACCATTCCTTCTTCGCTAAGGTCCGCAGCCACACGTGCTTTGCCGCGATTGTTTGAAATCTTTTCTTGAATGACTTGTTCGATTTGTCCAATATCCGTTGTCACGTCAAAGTTAAAGTCCTTCGCCAGCTCAGCCATTTCAGCTTCGGCACGGCTCATCTTCAACTCAGCATCGTACATCTGGATCTTCTCTCGAATATCCTTCAACTTGCCCATCGCATTTTTGACTTTACGCACGTTGTTGTCGTAAGCCTTTTCATGCATCGCAAGCTGTTCCATATTCTCTTTCAATTCAGCTTTTGCTTTGCCGAGTTCAACAGCGAACTTACCGGCCGTCTCGCGATCGCCAGCGGTAAGGTACGCCTTGATTTTTGCTTCCAGCTGTTTGATGTGCCGCTGCTCGTTTGAAACTTGAGTAGACACTCGCTCAACCAGGCCACGGTATTGCTCAAGCCCCTGACGGCCGCCCTTCATCTCTTCAACGGATTTGTCGTACTCGTATTGCATTTGGGCAATCGGATCGGCCGTCCAAAAGTAGTTGGCCAACTTATTGACTTGTGCAGAAATTGCTCGCCAGAACTTTCCAAAAATCATCTCAGATTACCTCGACATAAAACGTTTATATGATGCGCCGGTTAAGTGAACCGGAATGTCAACTTTATTTTAAACTTTACAATCGCGTGAACCAAACCTGTTTGACATCCGTCATTGGATTGGACCGAAACTGCAGACTCTATTCGTCCGCACCGCAAAAATATTGGGTTTAATCGCTTTGGATTCAGCCCAAAGTCGCCTCAAACCATCCACGACCATCCCGTTTTGGTTCAACTTAATGTAAAGGGAAAGGAGTTCGATGAAAATCAGGTTATCGGCAATTTAGTGCACTCTTTTCGCAAAAGCCCACCCTCTCTGCCAACTTCCAAGCCAAGAGGAACGCCTAATCGGCAAGGTCGATTCGACTACGACATCTTCCGGCGAGAGGTGAAAGGATCGCGCGAACTGCGTTGGCCAGCCAAGCCAACGGCGATACATTACTACTCAAGCAATTTTCGAAAGTGAATATGAGTTTGATTTTCAAAAAAGTTACCGACACGATTTTTCGAATTCGTTACGGAGCCATTGAGCTTTCAAATCACCGTTACGAAAAACAAGCTAGAGCTGTTGTTGCCGAGGAAAAAAAATACTCCGCAATTTCGGACAGCGATCTTAAACAAGCTGCACTTGAATTCAAAGATCGGCATGCGAAATCAAGAAATCTTGTCTTAAAGCCCAAAGATATTATCGAGTATCTCGCGATCGCACGTGAGGCCGCCAAACGCACCGTTGGAATGCAACCGTACGAAGTTCAATTGCTCGCAGGGTTGGCTCTCCACGCTGGCAAAATGATCGAGATGCGAACAGGTGAAGGGAAAACTTTGGCGGCGGTCGCTCCCGTTTGCCTTCATGCGATGTCCGGAAAAGGCGCCCACGTCCTCACGTTCAATGACTATCTTGCAGAGCGTGACTCAAATTGGATGCAGCCGCTTTATGAGTTTTTGGGATTCTCAGTTGGCTTTGTCAAGCAAGGCATGTCATTGGCAGAACGTAAAAAAGCTTACGACTGCGATGTCACTTATGTAACGGCAAAAGAAATCGGGTTCGACTATCTTCGTGACCAACTTTGCTTTTCCACCGAAGACCAGGTCCAACGCGGTTTTCATTTTGCGATCGTTGACGAAGCCGATTCGATCATGGTCGACGAAGCCCGCGTGCCGCTTGTGATTGCCGGTGAAGATCCCGACGAAGACGAAACGGCAACGGCGCGGCTTAATGAGTTTGCAGAGTTGATTCGAGAAATGACTCCCAGCCTTCACTACGCCGTCAAACCTGGCATGAGAAATGTCGCCATCACCGACGAAGGCATCATCTGGTTGGAGCTGAAGCTAAAGGTCCTGGATCTCTTCGACGACATCAACGTGGACAAATTGACGAGATTGAATCTTGCACTTCAAGCCCACACCCTCCTCACGCGTGACGTTGATTACATCGTGCGAGATGGTAACGTCGAATTGATTGATGAATTCACCGGCCGAGTCGCTGAGAACCGCCGCTGGCCCTATGGTCTGCAAGCGGCGATCGAAGCCAAAGAGAACATCGCCATCCAACCGCAGGGGCAAATTCTCAAATCCATCACACTACAAAATTTCCTCGACCACTATTCATGTTTGAGTGGCATGACGGGAACGGCTTATTCGGCCGCGACTGAGATTCACGATTTTTATGAAATGCGTACCGTCATCATCCCGCCCAATAGAACTTGCATGCGGATTGACCATCCAGATTCTGTTTTCGCAACCAAGCAAGACAAGCATAACGCTCTCGTCGCAGAAATCGCCCAGCGCCACGATCTTGGACAACCAATTCTTGTTGGAACGTCAAGTGTTGAAGAATCTGAAGAGTTAGCAAACAAGCTTCGTCAGCGTGGAATCGATTGCAACGTGCTCAATGCAAAAAACGATTCGGAAGAAGCCAAGATTGTTGCGGAGGCGGGTGCGATTGGCGCGATCACGATCTCAACCAACATGGCTGGCCGTGGAACAGACATTCGGCTGGGCGGCAGTGATGAAAAAGATGCTCGTAAAGTCGTTATGTTGGGTGGGCTGTGTGTGATTGGCACCAATCGACATGAGAGTCGGCGAATCGATGACCAGCTTCGCGGTCGAGCAGCTCGCCAAGGCGACCCTGGCGTAACAATGTTTTTCGTCAGCGCAGAAGATGATTTGCTTAAACGATGCGGAATCGCCAACCTCGATATCGACATAGAAAAATTTCAATCGGGCCAAGCCATCGAAGATCCTGTCGTGGGGCAGCGGATCCTCCGAATTCAACGGCTTGTGGAAGCGGAAAGTCTGGAGATTCGTCGCACGCTGCGAATGTATACGACTTGCTTGGAACAACATCGCAAGATCATGCAAACTCAACGCCAAGACTACGTGGATCACAAACACAAAAAATCTTTGTTGAAACAAGCGGACTGGGAACTGCATGAGTCATTAGTCGACCAGTTCGGCGAAGAAATTGTTGACGCGGCCGAGCGGAATGTTGCCATTTTTCATATCGACGATTGTTGGGCTGGCCATTTGGAGACGTCAGCCGACATTCGAAATAACATCCACTTGGCGAGCATGGGTGGATTCAACGCAGTGGATGAATTCAACAAACGAGTCAACGGTTCGTTTCGAAGTTTTAACGATCGAGTGATGGAGAAGATTGCCAATTCGTTTCGCAGCGCCAAACTTTCCGACGACGGGATTGATATGGAAGACGAAGGCTTGAAGGGCCCGTCGTCGACGTGGACTTATATGATCAATGACAATCCAACAGGCGAAGTGATTGATCGTTTGACCAACGCGATCGTAAGAATGTTCTTGAAGAAAAAGTGATTTGGCCGGCCAAGCATGAATGAACGCTGGGCCCGTTAATTTAGCGGTGAGCTGTTTCCTCAACAGCCACAGGTCTAGCTTTCATTTACCGCCGGTTGTTTTGCGCGCTATCGCGATTGGCTTTCTCCGGGGTGTGATTCGACAACACAGGTGCATCACCCCATGACCAATCAACCAAATCAAAAATATTCAACCGAAATTTTTCCAAGCTGCGGGGGCCGCTGTCGACTTTGACTCCGCCGGTTTCATCGTCCCAAAAACCGATGCCGATGTAAGCCGCGTTCTCAAGCATTTCAGGAGCGAGGTAAAATTCATCGTGCCAAATTGCGTCAACCTTTGGTTGATCAAACGCTTCGTGACTTTGATGCTTCACCAAATAAACAATTTTTCCATCCTCATCGCAAACGTGAATAAAGCGCTTTGCTGTAACAGGCTTCTTTTTTTGCCAAACCATTCGCAATAGCACCCCAGCGTACTCGGGGTCTCCCACCACGCCGTGCAAGATTACATCGTCTCCGAAATGCACTTCGTTTTGAAAAAGTTTGGTCCTTTGCATAATGTCTCGGGCGACTGGCTCGGGATAATTTTTCAACCTTTGAGAGTCAAAATAAAACACGGCTGCGGCCAGTGGAATTGAAAGCGCAACCACTTGATAGATCCACTTTAATGGCAACGCTTTCTTTTGTTTTTCGCTCTTCTCTTTGTTTCTCTTTTTAAAACACGAATCATACGCCTTTACCAGACCGTCTTTAAATGGAATTTCAACAACCGCATAAAGCAAACCTGCAGCGCAAAGGCTGATCAGAAATGAACCCCAAAAGAATACATTGGGGTCAGGTTCGACTGGTGCCCAACGCCGTTGACGAAGGACAAGCAAAACGATGTTGTGAACCATGTAGAACGAAAAACTTATCTCGCCCAGGTAAACCATCACTCGATTGCTTACTAACCACGAAAGCAACCCTTTGGATTGTGAAAACCAATAAATAATCAACCCAAAACAGAAGCATGGGCTGGAAAAAAGCAAAGCTGTTTTGACGACCGCCGGGGTCTTCCAGGCACGAATGAATGTGATCATCAAAAAGTAAAACCCAACCATCAGGCTGATTACAACAAGCTCAATCGCCGTGTCTTTTCCCCAATTCCGTCGAGGCGATTCTTTTGTGCGCATATAAAAATGGCCAACCGCGATCCCCGTTGCAAACTCAAATAACCGAAAGAACGGATTGACCTGAGGAACAAACGGAAAATCCGGCCATTTACTTCCGGGCGAATAATTATACGCCAGCTGCAACAACGCAATACAAATGATGATCGCAATGAACAGCGAGAAATACTTCCACCAAAACTTCCTCTCGCCACCCAACAACAATAGTGGGAACATTGCGTAAAAAAAAGCTTCCGTTGAAATGCTCCAACTTACACCGTTGGCGGCAAATGCCCATTCAAAATTTGGAATCCAACTCTGGACGAGCAATGCTGACCCAATCACTTTCCATGGTTCTCGGTCAAGTGCGTTCTGAACGACAAACAGGAAAAGAATCAAAGTCACGATGTGCAGAGGCCAGATACGTGCCCAGCGTGTAAAGTAAAACCGCCAGATTTCCGCTCGTGTTTTTAACCGTTCATAGTAAACGTAGGTGAGAATAAAACCGGAAAGGACGAAGAAGAATGAAACGCCAACCGCCCCCAATGGGAAAACAGATTTAGGCAATCCAAAATGTCCGCGCGTGTGATGAGCAAAAACGGCAAACGCAGCCACGAACCTAAGTCCGGTTAACGCTTTAAGGTGCTTCACTCGTTTTGGTTGTATTAGCTCAGCCATCCGTAGGGCGATTCGCCTTCAGCCTGTTTAGTTGTCGTATTTGGTGGGACCAGTTTCAATTTTTAACTGGCAAAAGTGACTTTAAGAAATTCGATGCTATTTGGAAACACCGGGCACTTCCATTTCGTCTCCAAAAAGATCGTCAAGCCTGCCGACCGTGCGAGCGGCGATTAACTCAACTCGTCGTCGCTTACTTGTCGGATTGACATTGTCCGTCGTCAACCGAACCTGCTTAAATCCCAGCCACGACAATATATTACAAAGCACTTCCGGGCTATTGGGAAGCCACGCCAACGCGTGGACGCCTGACATAACGGCTTCGCGCGATTCCATTGACATCGTCAACCCGTATGGATTGTCATTTGGCTGAAGGCATGAAGTGTTAAGGACCAAAATATCGTCGGTTAGGTCCGCTGCGATTTTCAATCCAGTGATCGGGTCGGGCAGGTGATAGAATAGCCCGCTAAAGTAAGTCAAATGGAATGAATCCAAATTTTTCTTTGGCAAATCATACAAGTCAGCAACATGAAATTCGATCCTGTCGGTTGGTTGAATTTGGCGGTGCTGCTGCACAAATTTCGCCTGATTAATCCAGTGATCGCGTACGTCAAAACCGACTGCCAACTCCGCGCCCAGTTGACGTGCAAGAAAACAATACGCACCGCCATTACAAGCACAGTCCAAGAATCGGATTCCCCCCATTCCATCGGGGTACAAACATTTTGCACGCCGTAAGAACCGTTTGTCTGGCGAAATAAGACTAACGCCCTGATTCTCTCCCGGCTGAAGGACACGCTCCGGCGAGAAAACTAAACCGGTAGAGAATTCTTGGGTCAATTGAATGTCATGGTGCCACGGAGCGAGCTTTTTAATCTCCTCAACGAGAGCAGGATCAAAGCGTTCCGATGGATCAGGCGAATTGTTATTCGATGTCATGCGGATAGATTAACAAAAACCTTGATTTGCGGAAATCTAGGTTATCGAACAAACTTGGAATCCACCGAGCTTATCGGCCACCAAAAATTACTGCACCAATGACTTTCGGCTCATACTTTTTGCTTTAAGCAACAACGCACTTGCGTCTTCCCGTTCAAGCACATCTTTTGGGAGGTGATGAAGCGTTTTTATAGCATCGGCAACCAGTGAAACCCGTTCGCTCACTCGATCATTGAAGCTTTCGCACTCCGCCAACTCAAGCGTAAATTGAGCAGTCCAAGTCTCGTGTCGTTGCGATTTTTCTAAAACTGAATCGTCTGTCGTAACTGACACGCCCACTGAATTGAGCAATTGATGGATCTCAAGTACACGCCGGCGATGGGTTTCTTCTTGTCCTAACCAATCACGTTTATCAAGTTCATTTTTTTCGCGTGATTTTTGTTTGCAAACGACTGCCAACAGCCGCCGCAAGCGAACCTCTTGGATCAAATAGGTAGGCAGAACAAACCGACTTTGAGTAATCGATTCACTTAAAGCAACCGCCTTTTCCAAGGACGCCAAATCAGGGCTGGATTCGGCATAAGCTCTGGCCAAATCGTATTTAAGCCCATGATTGTCCGGATAAGTAACCACTAACTTGCCCAAAATATCCCGCGCCAGATCTAAAGATTCCGCAATGCCTGGATCGGCCAAGTCTATCTCCTTGAGCACTTTGGATTTCTCAATCAAGCATACCGCCAACAGGCGCGACCGTTCGTCTTGATAGCCATCTTCTTGATCAATGGATTGAAGCATCAATATCGCGCGGTTGTTCCAGGCACGCCGATTTCGCAATTCTGAGACAGCAATCTCGCGATCACCAATCTCTCCGGGGTACATGTCAGGTCGATACCGAGGTTCATTTGTTCGACCAAGCAGGTGCAACGTCCGCGCCAGCTCCAACATCACAATTGAGCTTTCCGAACTGGATTTTTCCAGTGATTTTAAAGCCGTTACATGTAAGTTTCGGGCAACATTTAGCTGCTTTGCCTGTGCTTCACGATCTTTCTCCGCCAGCAGGGTTGTTGAGTTGGTCATTGCAAAACCAAGCTGATTGTTGACCCGAGCAAGATGCAAAGTTCCTGCGACAGAAAACGGTGAGCTACGAAGTGACATCGTCAGATCAGATTCTATCTCAAGCGAATCCGTTTCGGTCATTCGATCTTTCAAGTCATCCAGCGCTTCCTGAAGCAAAATTTGAGCGGCATCGTAGTCGCCCAATTGCAAACGCAAATCGGCGACGTAGCATTGAGCGAAATTCGAATCAACTTTGAGTTTAAGCAAATCGGTATTGCTTTGAGCAAACGCGAAATACTTTCTGCTCAATTTTTCCAATACATCCACAACAGGTTTACTAATTTCAGCAACGTTGTTGCCTGTGCTGGAAATTTTGCCACCGCCAAACACGGTTAACGGCCCGTATGGCTTAAACGTATTTTCAAACGATTTACTTGCAAGGAGAATTGTTTCCTCGGAACGGACTCGCCGCAATCGCTCCTCATTGATCTGGGAGTTCGTGCTAATGATTGAGCTGGTTGAAATTACCGAGACAACGATAACCAAATATGCGGCCAGCGCTGAAACAACCGTTAACGCAAGGTTTCGTTTGACCCAGCGAAATGAATTCCCAACCCAGTTGGTTTCAATCGCGTTTACAGGACGGGACGCAGAAAAATTTTCGAGGTCTTCAGCAAAATCCGCAATCGTTGGGTAGCGCTGGGTTGGGTCCGCCGCAACTGCTTTGCGCAGTACGGCCTCCAGATCTCTCGGAAGCGCTCGCCCCTCGTGATGAAGGTCGACCATTCGGCCTTTCGAAATGTCGTCGATCAACTCAACCACGCCCGGCGACGGAAACGCAGGGCTTCCCGATAACAATTCAATCAGCGTCACTCCAAGCGAATAAACGTCGCCTTCTCGATCAAACGTTATCGCTTCTTCTTTTTCCTTTGACGAGGATTTTCGAAGCTTTTCAGGCGACATATACCGGAGCGTTCCCGACATGGCTTCACTTTGGATCCGCTGCTGACCGTGCGTGATCGCCAAACCAAAATCAGTAACCCACACGTTTGAGCCAGAATCGCGCACGAGGTTGGCCGGTTTAATATCGCGATGAAAAACGCCTTGGTTATGCGCGTACTGAAGCGCTGACGCGACCTGCTGTCCGATATCCACGACATCAGCAATCGAAAATTTTTCAATTTCATAATTGTCAGATGTAAACCGCGCCGCCCCTGGCTCATTTGCCAGTGAAGCCGAAGAGACATAGCTCTCCAGCGAATTTCCTTTCAGTAGTTGCATGGAAAAATAGTGAAACCCATCATGCGTTCCAACATCGTAGATCGGTGCGATATTGGTATGGTGGAGCTTAGCAGCGGTGGATGCTTCAATGAAGAATTTTTCAACCTGGCGCGGGCTCAGCGAATGTTTGGGAAGTACTTTTAGCGCCACACGGCGATCAAGTGATGCTTGATGGGCTTCGTAAACAATTCCCATGCCTCCGCGTCCGAGTTCGTGGACGATGTGATAATCGCCAAGTTGTACGATCTCTTCTGGGCCGCTCATGACACGGCCGTCTTTTCTCTTGAGAAATTTTCGCGAGCGGGCTGACTCCATCAAAACAACCGCCGGCAACAACTCTAAAATTTGTGATTCCAATTCCGGAAACTGAGCCGCAAATTCTTCCTGAGTCGGAGCCGTTCCGCTTCGATGAAGCTGAATATATTCATCGCAACGCATTTCAATCTCAACCAATTGGTTGGTGGCGTGTCCACTGGATGGAGGAAGATGTTCTGACATCGGAGCTCTTGGATATCACAAACGATCTAAATTTCGGACGAATCGAAGTCCGTATTTTCCATGCACTTCTTCAAACGTTGAACTGCGCGAACGTAACGGATGCTGGCCGTTTTCTGATCGATATTAAGCAGCTCAGCGACTTCCTTGTTGGTGAGATCTTCAAAGTGCCGCAGGGTCAAGACTTCGCGGTCGATATCGGAAAGCACATCCAGCTTTGCCGCCAGTTCCTCTACGGCTTCGGCATTAACGGCTGCCTGGGATGGAGAGGTTTGGCTGGCAGCCAGATGAATAGCAATCGATTGCGAAGTCGCACTGAGTTGAAACCCGCGCCCCCCGCCCATTGAACGCTCACGCGTGGCATCTCGTTTTTGTGTTCCAATATGCCGACGATGCACGTTGATCAACGTCTGGCAAACGACCATGCGAATCCAAACAAAGGGTGAGTAGTTTAGCTCTTCGGCAAAGTGACCAATTCGTTTGACCGCGTCGAGGTAGGCTTCTTGCAATACGTCCTCTGCGTCGACTCGCCCATACAGACGCGCATCCATTCGTATTTGAACCGTACGCCAAAGTCGCTCGCGATGAAGCGTAAATTGCTCCGTCAAATATTCCTTGGTCATCTTGCGTTCGGTTGGAGCGAGATCGTCAGGTTGGATTCCACTGAGGCCACCAGACGAAACATTACCAAATGACGAATCATCGTTCAGCGAAACTGAACTGGTGGAGACATCATTGGATTCGTTAGGTAGTTGAGTTGGTTCCTCAGTCATTCGCGTTTTCCTCGTAAAGGCCTTACGAATCAATTATAGCCATATATTGTTTTCAACTAAGCGCAATTGTTTTTTCGAGAAAAACAAATCTCCGAAAAAGTCATTTTATACGTAGAATCTGCCACTCAATTTACGTATTAAGAGATATGAGACCATTGGGAGACTGGGGTGGACGACTGATTTACCAGCCCCAATTCACCACACAAACCATTCTTCCGAATGTTGCTTTCGCCAATTGATTTCGGCGAATTCTAATTTGTTTTAAATCGATATTGCGTACATGAGTGATGTCATGTGATGAGTGGGAGAAGCCGGCAAACGTCTGCCGGCTTCTTTTATTGACCTTCGCCATCGGATGGATGGACCGTACACAAATCAACGATCGGCAAACGAAAAGTGGCTTTCTGCTACTGGCCTTGCATTGGGCAAAACGCTGTCGCTAGGCTATTCCGAGAAGGAGAGTCACCATGTTCAAATTTAAGTTTCGTATTCGCTCACTACTTATACTCACGGTCGCAGTGGCGGTGTGTACGCAACCGGCAATGGATGCTTTAACCAGATGGCTCGACTCGCGAAAACAGTCCGCAAAGATCGCCATCGCCACTGTTCCAGATGGTGGCACCGTCATCATTGGTGGAATCAAATTTAGTTCCCGCTCGCGATCACTGGAACATTCCATTGATAATCGATTGAAAGCACACACGCGCACTCGATACTCCGCGAACGACCGCAAGAATACGATCGTATTCGTAACACCCAGTATCATTATTCAAGACGAGCCAGAGACTTTGGAGTTTGGCTTGAGAGGCCTGAACTCTGGCGAGTCCAGCTACGTTAATGGTTTGGCGCAGCGTCAGGGTGATGGTTAATTGGAAATTAGAAGCGATTGAGCGCGGCTTTCACCTCGAAGCGACTCATTTCAACCCGTAGCCGGAGTCGCCAGACCAGCGTTTTCAACATGCAAGATTTTGTTAGCATCTT
>CAYUWY010000050.1:32878-43659 GCA_964448575.1 uncultured Pirellulaceae bacterium | reverse complement strand
GGTTGCGTGCGGTTGATGAACTTCCGGGCTTCGGTCTTGATCGTTTCGGTGGCAGATTGTAATGCGGTTTGACCTTCGTAAGAAAATGTCTTGGTCGTTTCGTTGTAAAAAATAATTTGGAATTGGTTAACGTCTTTAAGCGAGTCAAGACTTTTGAGAAGTTCCTGGCGAGCTGCCCGCATCGGTCGGCCCCCATAGCCATCCATACTTTTGGAGCGGTCGAACACGTAGACGAAACGTGAACCGGTTCCTTTGATGCCAAAGACTTCTGTGGTTACTCGGCCACCGGTCTTGCCCGATGATTTTTCGCCAACGATCAACGCGTCGGCTCCGGGAAGTGCTTCAACAAGACTGTCTCCAGCGCCCGTGATGGTCGCAGGAGGAGCGTCGAGGCCAGGCAGGTCTGGTGGAAGTTGCGAATCGGTTGCCAACGGTGGAGGACTTTCGGCAGCGGCTGCAGCACTGGCGGCTTCCAGCATATCGCCTTCGTCCAAGTATTCCGTAGATTCAGAAGTCGTGTTGACGAGTACGATTCCACCCGTCCGATTTTCGACGTCGCCTGCTCCGTTTTGATACCGGGACATCGTGAGAATCAATCCAACACAGATCGTGGTGTGGAGCAAAAGAGAAAGCAGCCAAGCCGGGATGAGCCGCCGTTTGCCCAGCGTCTCTCTGGTGTCGTAGAGATAGCCCGGTGGTTTCGGATTTCTATTTGATGGCTGAGTCATTCATGGCATTCGAGCAAAATACGCCTTGCGATTTCCATTTTAGGTGGGGGGTAAAATTGCGTCAATGTTAACCCATTGTCCCAACGCTGGGCACGATCGACCTTGAGTGCCAATTAAATCGGTTGAAATGTGATTTGGTGAAGTGGGGAACGTGCTTTGGACCGATCGGGCGATGTGCTGTTAATCACTTAATCTTTCAAAATCACTTACTCATTCAACTGGCAATGTTAAAGGAACTGATGCCAATCGTATCCATCTGGCAATTCTCGGTCGGCGGCAAATTCCAAGTGCAAGATTCGTCGATGCAATTTCGAATTGGGAGCCGAACTGCCACTCATATGGCTGAGCATTGGCCGCATCGCCAATACGTCTCCCGCACCCGTCAAGATTTTTGTTGACTGGTGATCCGAAGCGGACTGTTTGCCGTTTCGATGCGAGCCAACGGCGACTTCGAGTGGTCCGTTGTCTTGTGTGACGGGATCGAGATGAATTCTCAGTGTCAACATCCGCTCAAGAATTCGCTCTGACGCTTCCACATGGTCAACACCGCTTTTGTTGGTTGGCTTGGAAAACTCGTTCGTTGGCAGCGAGTTGTCTTTGACGGCGATCGTTAAGTCTTTGTGCCACGGGAGAGACCATGTTCGCTCTGGATGTTTGTCAAAGTAAAGTCCTCGAACCAATCCATAGTCTGAGCCCAAAACTTCGGTTAACAATAAAGTGAGTGATTGGAGTTTGGCGATGTCACAACACGAAGGCAGGTCAGAGAGGATATTGCGAGCCGCGTAAACTGCACCTTTGCGATTCTTGACTGCGGCACTGGCTGAATTTGTGGCTGCACTTTTGTCGTTTTGAAATAGCTGATCAAGCTGGGCAATCCAATTCGAAACTTCATCGGAGTCGAGCACGTTTTCGATCACCGCAAAACCGTTGGTGTCTATTTTGTGGAGGTAATTTGAAAGATTCATTGTTTATTTATTTGCCAGCATTGATGTGCTTTGTCGAGTGACACGTTTGGTCAATTCTCGTTTTTCTTCGGGATTAGGGTGGCAAATCGGGGCGTTAAAAGCAAGACGATTGCGTTGCGATTTCTGTGCTTGCTCGCCGGTAAAGACTTTTTTATTCAAAAAGATTTGGCCGGACCAGATGTGTCACGCACTAACCCAATAGTAGTTTCAGACAAAGTTCATGAGACTTCAATTGGAGCCAAAAAATGATTAAGCCACTTAACGTTCCACAACTTTCAAGCGTCAAGGCACGAACTGGACTTCAAAGCATCGGCGAATTGCTACCACGATTGATTCGCCAATACGAACTACAGGCTGAATTGATGAAACGCCGTGAAGAGCACAGCCAGAAGCACGCTGCCAACGAAAACCAAAACAGCCAAAACATGCCGCAGGTTGCTGTTGGGGCGGCAAGTGGACAGCAAGCAACGTTTGGCTGGTACGAATAATCTGAACTAAATCCGCTGCCAGTCAGAGCCAAAGTTTCCAAACGTCTTTCCGTACTTTTCTTTTAGCTCTTTTATTTGGGCTTGGGAGATGTCGTTGGAACGAAGGTAGAGTTTCGTTTTTCCGGTCCAGTACTCAGAGTTGCAAAGCATATCAACGCCGGTCGATGTGACTTGATTTCCGGTCAGCACCAGTCGTTTGAGTGTTGAGAGCAACTCACTTTGGGCGAGCGCCGCAATCCCCTGATCTCCGATTACGTTGAAGCCGCAATCCAACGTTTCCAACCCGCGATAATTTTTCGCGATTTCAACCAGCGTGTCATCTGGCATGCCTGACCCAATCTCAAGCGATTTCAAATTCGGAAGCGGATTTTCAAATCCGCTTGTTAAGCCGAAGTCTCCGTCTCTCGGAGGAGAGTAGTGATAATCGTATTCGTTTCCAGATCGAAAAACTAACTCCTCCAGTGTTGAGCGGAACGTGGCGTTGTGTAACCAGGTGATTGTCTGATTGGTGAACTCACCAGATAATTCGAGGCGCTTAAGGTTTTGAAATGTTTTCGAACTGCAGATTTTTTCAACGCCCTCATCATCAAGATGGTATCTAAGGGTAAGCGACGTCAGATTGCTTAAGTGCGGGCTGTTGGCAATCGCTATTGCTGCAATGCTTTCTGTTGCACCGGTTATGTCTAGACTTTCAAGTGACTCAAAATGTTTCATGCGGCCAATGGTGCGACCGACGTCATTGGTCAGATGACCGTCTTGAATGGATAGCTCTTTCAGGCGAAGCGAATCGAGTGCCAGAAATTCACACAGTTCATGATTCGGGATGCGATTGCTTTTAAAGGTCAGTTTTTGCAATCGGTGAAGGTGCTGCGAATCAAAGGACTTTTTGAATTGTTTTGATGAAGCTCTCAGTTGTAGACCTCGAACAGTTGTCTTGGCGAGCAGTTCTTCATTTCTTGTTGCAAACTGAGCAAGTGTTGTTTCGATCTCATCGACAAAGCCGCCGTGCCACGAAAGGATTTTTCCGATCTTGGGCGGCTTGCCAAACCCACCGTGCTTTCGCAACAGTTTGAGTTCCTGGCTGCGAAGCGACGTCCATTTAGAAGTTGATTTTGGAATTTCCCGCATCGCAAACTGGAGTCGAATGAGTTCGGCTCGTGGGTCGTTATGCTCTTCGAGGAAGTCGGCAAAAATTAACCGATGGTCGTCAACATCCGGCTCTTCGGTAATGGTTTGAATGAAGTTATCAATGTCCATTGGTTCGCAAACGGAATTCACTCCGTTTTCTTCCTTTTGAATTCCAAATAAACGGTGCGTTCAACGCACTAATACAATCCGTAGCCGGAGTCGCCAGACTTCGGGAAGCAGCGGGTTCGACATGAGATCAATTTATGATCTTCAGGGTAACGGATCGAATGCCGTTTTGCATGCGGGCATTTCCGTGCGGGCATTTACTGAGGCAACACAACCCGGGTTGAGCTTTTGATTTGCTCAGCAGTATTTTGAACCGCGAATGGACGCGAATACACGCGAATGTAGGTTCGGTGCTGCCCACTTCTAAAATCTTACAGCTTGAATTGAGAAAGCAATCTGCATTCTTCTATTTGCGATGTTGAAACTGGCTTCAACATTTGAAGGCCACGAGCGCTGTCCGTTTTCGGATTACTCGTGGCGGAGTGCTTCGATCGGATCCATTTGTGCGGCTCGAATTGCCGGATAGAGACCGAACATTACGCCGACGACGACGGAGATTAGGAACGCGACTGGAATCGAAAGCGGTACGATTTCAGGCGTCATGGTTTTGGCAACGTCTGGAATGTCTCGCCACATGGTTGGAGCGAGATTCTCAACCAACCCTTGAGCGATACTGACTGCCAACGGGCAAAGCAGGCCTACCAGAATTCCCATCACGCCACCAACGACCGACAGGGAAATGGTTTCGACTAAGAACTGCTGGGTGATGTCGGCTCGCTTTGCACCCAGTGCGCGGCGAATTCCAATCTCGCGTGTTCGTTCGGTCACGGTTGCCAACATAATATTCATGATGCCGATGCCGCCGACCAATAGCGAGATCGCAGCGATCAATCCGGCAAAAATCATGAACATCAATCGTGTGTTCTTGGCTTGTTCAAGCAGTTCAAACGGCACCACAACAGCGATGTCTTGCCGGTCGGCTTTTTTCGCTCGAAGTGTTGCTTCAACGAGTTTAGCGGTACGCGGAACGTCTTTTACATCGTTGACTTGGATCGTGATTTGAGAAAGCTCAAATTCCTTTCGCGAAAATGAACCTCCCGTTCGCTTCGTCTCTTGATCGCTCATGCGAAGCTTCATCGTCGAAATCGGAATGTAAATATCGAGTGAGAAATCCTGAGCCGCGAGAGAGCCACCGATTGCAGCAGTCGCATTTCGATGCTTGAGAACGCCAACGATTTTGTAATACTCTTTTTTCTCAGGAAGATAAATTTGCTTGTTAAGCGGATCTTCAGACGGAAAAAGCTTATTGGCGAGCTGAGCAGCGATCACGCAAACAGTAGAGCTCGTTTCAATTTCACGCGGTGTAAGAAAGTGGCCGCGTGCGATATCCAAACGGGTGACTTCGGCGTACTCCGGCGTGCAGCCGACCAAGCGACCATCGATGGGTTGGGCATTTGGGTTACCGGTGTAAGTGAATTTCATCGGCAATTCACGAATCGGCAAAACGCGACGAACCGTTGAGATCGTTCGAGCGATCATGCGAAATTCGGCGCGAGTAACGCCGAACGCTGTGATCGTACGAAAGTTGGCTCCGCTTTCGTCGGGCGGTTGAATGGAGCGAACGATGATGTTCTCGGCACCCAGATCTTCAATTTGCCGTTGAGCGACCTGGCTGATGCCTTCACTGATTGCCAACAACCAGATCACTGCCCAAACACCGATGAAGATACCAAGAACCGTCAGTGCTGATCGCATCGGATGCAGCAACAGGCTTTTGATTCCAAGTTTCCAGGTGCGAAAAAGTAGCATAGGTGCGAGTCTGGTAAGAGGTTGAGCGTTGTAAGTGAATGTTGAGATGAAGAAAATCAGCCAGCCGAAATGCGTTTGGGTAAATGGCGTTTAAGATTCTTCTTCGTGGGACGATGCGTTGGTTGAGATTTCTTTGATTTGCTCTGCCGTGAACACTTTGCGACCTTGGACTTGTTCGTCGACTTGAATCACACCATCGCGCAGTCGAATGACGCGTTTGGCATGCTCGGCGACTTCGTCTTCGTGGGTCACCATGATGATCGTTCGGCCTTCATCATTGAGACGTTGGAATAGAGCAAGAATCTCTTCGGTAGTTACCGAATCGAGGTTTCCTGTCGCTTCGTCAGCGAGAATGAAATAGGGATCGTTCACCAGTGAGCGAGCGATTGCGACACGTTGTTGCTGACCACCAGAAAGCTGAGTGGGCCGGTGATCGAGTCGTTCGCCCAAACCAACCATTGTCGCCAACGCGATGCTTCGCTCACGTGCGGCCGCGTTAAGGTTGCCCATGTAATAAAGCGGGACCTCAATGTTTTCAACGACGCTTAGTTGGGCAATCAAGTTGTAGGATTGAAAGACGAAACCAATTCTCGAAGCGCGAATTCCAGAAAGCTCGTCATCGGTCATGTTGGCAACGTCGTCATCACCAAGCAAGAACGAGCCGATGGTTGGCCGGTCGAGACAACCTAAAAGATTAAGCAACGTACTTTTGCCGGAACCGGACGGCCCCATGATGGCAACGTAGTCACCTTCTGGCACGTCAAAGGAAACACCGCGCAGTGCGCGGACGGTTTCACTTTTAAGGACGTAATGTTTTTGAAGATCGCGGATAACGGCCGCCATCTTGGTCGGGGTTGGATTCATCTACCGTCCGCCCCCACCACGCTGTCCGCCACCGCCGCGTTGACCTCCACCACCACCACGCTGTCCGCCACCGCCGCGTTGACCACCACCGCCACCGCCGAAGCCACCTCCGCCGCCGCCGGCATTCTTCATACGGGCTTTCATGGTTTTGATTGAAGCATCCGCTTCGGCCTCGCTGACAAATCCATCACTGTCTGTGTCAACTCGATCAAAGAAATAGCTGTAAGGAGTGCCAATTTCGTCTTTGGTGAGTTTGCCATCGCCATCGGTATCTTTGGATGCAATCATCGCCGCACCATCGGCTGGCATTTCTGGTCGGCCACCACCCCCTTTTGGCTTTTTGTCTTTGGGAGCTTTTTCTGAACTTGTCTGTCCAATGATGTCCGATGCTGCATCTTCTGGAATCTCGATTTTCGTATCGAGTTTGACTTCTGGAAGATCCATGAATTCTTTATAGCCGCCTGGATTCATGACCAATTGGGTACCCGGTTCAACGCCCGATTTAATATAGACCATTTGCGAGTTGTCACCGCCCAATTCGACTTTGAGTGTTTGCCACTCATCGCCTTTTTTGGCCAAGCAGAAATGCTCATCCTGGACACCGTAGATTGTTTGAATTGGAGCCAACAAAACTTCCGGCTCGTACTGAACCTGAATGTTGACCGAAGCGTTCATGCCAGGCTTGAGTGCAGGCGGTGGATCAAGAATTCTGACAAAGACCGCATACTTGCGAATGCTGCTTGACATCCAACCACTTGATTCAGCGTACTGGTTAACCTTGGTCACGACGCCTTTGAGCGAAGTGCTGTTGAGGGCGTCGACTTTGATTGACACGGGCATATTCGGCTCGATCCGAGTGATGCTTTGCTCGTTGATCAACGCTTTGACTTCCATTTTTTCAGGGTTGGGCAAACGGACGAGGACCTGGTTCTGTCGAACGGCGGTTCCTTCTTCCAGCACCCAGTCATTTCCACCACGAGAAGATTCTTTGGCATAGACGACTTGTCCGGACACACCTTCTGGAACAACGATCTCACATTTGGTGATCATCTCTTTGATTTCAGCCAATTTCTCTTTTTCGACTTCAAACGCTTTTCGTTCGCTGTTCAGTTTGACGGTGGCTGCTTTAATGTCAGCATCGTACTGAACGGATTCTTTCACGTAGGTGATGTCCTGTAGCACTTTAAGTTTTTGTTTTGCCAGTTCGTCGGTGAGTTTGGCTTTTTCAAGCTTAATCTTCTGGCGGTCCAACTCGATCGCGTCGTTTTGAAGGGCCTGTTTTGTGATGAAGCCTTTGAGTTGAAGTTTTGTGCTGTGGCTAAGGATCTCTTTGGCACGTTGCAAATCCTGTTTCGCCGTATTGATTTCGGCGTCAGCGTCGTACATTTCGTTTTGAATTGTTTTGACGTTTTGAAGGTAGGTTCCTTCTTCGTATTCTTTTTTTGTTGCGATCGCCGAAGCAAGATTAGTCTCTGCCTGAATTACACTCGTCTCAGCATTGGCCATCGCGATGTTTTGTTGCTCAAGTTCTTTTTCAAACGAAGTCGAATCAAGCTGAACCAGGAATTCACCCGCTTTGACGCGCGAGCCTTCCGGAGTGACAGACAAAACGGAAAGTGAACCATTTCGAGCTCGAACCTCGCAACGGATCTCGACGTTTTCGCTACTCTGAATTTCACCTTGGTCCAAAACCTGAGAGACAAACTCTCCTTTGGTGACGGTAGCCATGATCGGCTCGATCAACTCGGCGTCTTCGCCCATATTGATGAAGTACCATCCCGCAAAGCCGAGTAAGCACAAGGCGACCAAGCCGAAGATAAGGAACTGTGCAACCAATCCATTTTTTGGTTTGTGTTGCTGACTGTTTTCGTTTCGTTTAGCTGACATTTTTTTTCCTGATCAATCAGTGACATACATTTGTCGTCAAAGATGGAATTGTGGTTTGGTCGCTGATACTACTTAGTATTAATCGACCAATGAGTTCTCGAAATAAGCAGGGGAGAGGATCGGACCAGACAATCCGTAACAATATCTTAACCGAACTGAGAGTCTTACAAATCGGTAATTGTGACGGTATGTAGGCTGGAAATCGGAGCCAAATCGGCATAAACCGGTTTCGCCTGTCGAGAACATAGCAGACATCGTAATTCAACCCCTCGGTATTTAACCCTTTTTGTTATTCCGAGTTCCGAAGAAGGGTATTTAACTGCTAGTTTTCCCTCGATTTTTTGGGTTTCAGCCCAAGGCTTCAGGTTTAGAAGCATTTCTGCCCGGAAATTCTCCCTATTCACTACGTTTGGTTCGTGAATTGGGTCTTCAAATTCACAACGACCGATTAAAGCAAAATCGCCCTACAACTGCTGTGAGTTTGACCGCAAAACCGAAGGTGCCACAACGGACTGTTCGAGATTTCGCGTGCTTCTGCTGGTTTTGTTTGCTCAATTTTCGCCATGAGTGCGTTGGACGATGCAAGCGAAGCATGACCATCCATAGATCAATGGACACAAAAAGAGCCGCCCGTTATTCGAACAGCGCAAGCCTGACATGGCGCAAAGACTTATTGGGACACCATACGACGACTCAAATGCAATGTGATTTGGGCTTCCCAGTTAAACCCAAAAATTTGCGATTCAAGGTGAAACTTCGGCCTTTCTCGTGTGTCTTGCTCAGTTTTGGATCACGAGGTCGTTGTGATGTCTGCAAAATGGCAAAAATCGTTGCATTGTCATTGGAATGTGAAAAAATGTGCAAAAGGAATACGCGCGAAGCACGGATGCACTTCCTTCTCCCTCACTCGAGGTCAACGTGAACCTTCCCTCCCCACAAGAGTCGTCGTCCCTTCCCAACGCAATTCCAGAAGCGCAACAAACTCCAGTTGGTGCTGTTGTCAGTCAAGCAACCGCGAGTGGTTCAGCTGCTGAGGAATTAATTGGTCCAAGTGGTAAACCAATTAACACTTCTACGAAGGAAAAATATCCCGGACTTTCTATCTCCCCGGATTTAAACAAGGGAAATAAAGCCGATGTACCCGGGAATTATGACTGGGTATGGCCATTGATTGGGTTGGCTGTTTTGGTGTTGGCTGTTTGGCTGTTGTGGTTGCTGTGGGGTTGGTGGAAATCGAGAAAGAGAAGACGACGTTCAAGTAGCGGCGTTGTAAGACATAATTTTGAACTGGCAAAATCAGATTTCAAAAACGGAAAATCAAATTATTCGAAAGATCAAAAGTCAAAAGGTGGTTCTGGCAAAAATGGCTTGAGTGGTTCAAGCTTAGAAAACGATGATGCTTATCTCTACGAAGACGAAGTTCCAGGAGAGCTAGGCCTGAGCGGCAGTTCGCTTGAAGGCAATTTCCGTAACAGTTTCAGCGGTCGGAATGGCGGGGCAAATGGAGACGAGTCAAGTGAAGTAGATTCGCAAGGCAGCGATCACGGCAATGGTGTTGGAAAAACTGCCGCCGCAATTGGAGGAGCTGCCGCTGCAGCCATCGGGGCAGCCGCGTTAGCTGGGCAGTTTCGCAACGATGAATCACAAGGCGAACCGAATGAGGAAGCAACGTTTTTTTCTTCCTCGATTATCAATCAAGCCAAAGCGGTCGTGGATGGTGATCTGACCTCGTTGTCCAATCGGGGCGACTTGAATAAAGGCAATTTGAATCAAGACGACTTGAATCAGGGCGATTCGAATCTGGGCGAATCAAACCACGGTTTAGTTTTCGACGCCCAATCGACTGATGACCCTGGTCAGTTGAAGCACGAGCTTCGCAAGCAAAGTCAGAAGATCGCCGCGATGCAATCGAGTCTTACCCGGGCTGAACAAAAACTGACGGCGGCAGTAGAAGAAAAAGAGCGGCTCGCAAAAGAAAAAAACGAATTGAAATCTTTGGTTGACGACAGCAAAGGCCAGCACAAATCTCTTGAAGATCAGGCGACACGAGATCTCAATAAAGCGGCCGAAGAGCTGAAAATCGCCAAGGATGGACGAGCTGAACTTACGAGCAAAATCGGCAAGCTCGAAAAAGAAGTCAGCGAAGCAAAAGCCTACAAAGACAAAATCGCGGCGCTCGAATTGCAATTGGCTGATGCGAAAAAAGAACACACTGATTCGCTGGCAGCCACAGACGAATTAAAGGCGTCTGTTGCCAAGTATGAAACCGAACGGGAATCGCTTAATCAGGAAATCGAACGGTCGCGCGAGGCGCGAGATGGTGCAGAGTCACAAGCTTTGACGATCAAGAGTATGCAAACGCAGCTTGATTCGGTTCTCGGCGAAAAGGAATCAATGGCGACGAAACTTGCGACGGCCGTGGCAGCTCGTGAACGCCTTGAGCGAAGTAAGATGTCCGCCCAAAGCGAAGAATCTGAAAAACTCAAAGCTGAACTAGAGAAATTTAAGTCTGAGTTTCAGGTCGAGAAAACCAACTTGGAAAAGGCTGTAGACGAAGAGAAGAAGCAAGCCGAATCGCTCGCAGGCGAAAAATCTGCTTTGGCCGAAAAGCTCGATAAAGCCGTTCGTGAAAACGAAGAATTGAAAGCGGAACAAGATCGAGTTTCGGTCGAGATGAATGATCGCGCTGCGGCGATCGAAAATGAAAAAGGAAAACAGCTTGAAGAGCTCAGTTCGAAATTATCTTCTACGCGAACCGAACGTGATGCGGCCAAGAACGAACTTGGAGAATTGCAATCGCAGTTAAGTTCGCTTGAAACCGAATTGGGGAAATCCAAATCCGAATT
>CAYUWY010000050.1:0-32778 GCA_964448575.1 uncultured Pirellulaceae bacterium | reverse complement strand
AATGATCGCGCGGCTGCGATTGAAAGTGAAAAAGGAAAACAGCTTGAGGAGCTCAGTTCGAAATTATCTTCTACGCAAACCGAACGTGATGCGGTCAAGAACGAACTTGGAGAAATGCAATCGCAGTTAAGTTCGCTTGAAACCGAATTGGGGAAATCCAAATCCGAATTAGAGAAATTTAGATCTGAGTTTCAGGTCGAGAAAACCAACTTGGAAAAGGCTGTAGACGAAGAGAAGAAGCAAGCCGAATCGCTCGCAGGCGAAAAATCTGCTTTGGCCGAAAAGCTCGATAAAGCCGTTCGTGAAAACGAAGAATTGAAAGCGGAGCAAGATCGAGTTTCGGTCGAGATGAATGATCGCGCGGCTGCGATTGAAAGTGAAAAAGGAAAACAGCTTGAGGAGCTCAATGCGAAATTAGCTTCTACACAAACCGAACGTGACGCGGCCAAAAATGAACTTGGAGAAATTCAATCGCAGCTCAATTTACTTGAAACCGAGTTGGGAAAATCCAAGGCCGAAAAACAATCGCTTACCGAAGTCCAGGGTGAGCTTGATGGAGTAAAAGGAACGCTTGCTGAAAAAGAGGCTGTGATGCAGCAGCTTGAGCAAAAACAGGCGGCCTCGGAGAAGGAGTTGGCGGAACAGAATCTTGTGAATGCTCAACTTTCGGAACAGCTAAAGAGTGAACAGGAAGAGGCGTTGCAACTTCAACAATCGCTTGAGGAGGCTCGTTCCGCTTCCAAGAAGCTCAAGTCGGACCTTGCCAACGCTGAAGCCGAATCGGACACGCTTAAATCCGAATTGGCCGAAACCAAAATGGCGGTTGAAAAGGTCGAAATGCAACACAAGGCTGCAGTGGCCCAGGCCGCCGAGCAGTTAGAAGCTCAAAAACTTACGACACTTGAGTTGCAATCGTCCGTTTCGAAATTCCAAGCCGACTCGGGCAAGGCCGATGTGGCCGTCAAGCAGCTTGAAGAAGCGAAAGCCAACGAGCAAGCGTTGCAAACCGAGCTGACCCAGCTTCAAGCGGCTCAAGAGAAATTGAAGTCTGAGCTGGATTGGTTTCAGAAGTCCAGTCAAACTTTGGAGTCGGGCAATCAAGAGCTGGAATCCAATTGTGTAAAACTTGAAGCCGCCAATAAAGAACTTGATGCCAAACGAGCCGAGCTTGAATCGCAATTGACCGAAGCTCACACCGAGTTCGCTGAGAAAACGAAACAAGCGGAAGAATTTCAGGCCAGGATCGCGTCTTTTGAAAAAGAAAAGGCCGGTCAGAATTCTGAGCAAGCGGCGAAGCTGACTGAGGTTGAAAGCAAGTTGCAAGAAGAGCAGGCGAAACTGCAAACTGAAATCGCGACGAAGCAGGAGCTCGAGTCCAAGTTGGCAGAACAAAATACTCGTTTGGAAAAACTGTCCTCCCAGTTGGCTTCAGAGACCCAGGCAAAAACCCTGCTGGAGAAGGAGATGGTTGTTAAGTCCCAACAGTGGGAAGAGTTTACGGCTAAAGCTTTAGTGGAGCAAAATAGCAAAGCGGAATTGGGAACGAAACTGACTGAGGTCGTTGAACAGGCTCAAGAGGAAGCGAAAAAGTCCGCCGAGCAGATCGAGCTCGAGCGTAGTTCCAACGCCAAGCTGGCAGAAGAACTCGAAAACCTTAATCGGCAAAGTGAGGCAGTGAAGGCTGAGCTTGCAACCGTCAAAGCCGCCAAGGCGACCAATGATAACCTGGCCAAGGAATATGCCCAGACCAACGAAAAACTGACGCGCGAGGCAGCCAGTATTAAGGCGGAGCTGGCCTCTGAAACTGCGAACAAAAAAGAGCTTGCCGATACGATCGAGCTGCAACGAAAAGAACTTAAACGCGTTAAACAGCTGATTGAATCTGACGAGGTTCGAGTCAAGAAAACACTTGCCGCTGGTACAGCGAAAGTTGAAAAGTTGAGCGCTAATCTGGATAAGGTTCGAGCTGACGTTGCCGAAAAAGGCGATCAGGCGAAGGCGACCCAGTCGGAACTCAAGGCGTTGAAGTCAGAACTCGCAAAGAGCCAAAAGGCTTTGGCGAAACAAGAAAAAGCAATGGAAATGCTTACTGCCAAATCAGAGAAAGCAATGGAGTCGGCAGTCGAGTCAAAAGCCGCAATGAAGGAATCTGTGTCGTTGATGACGGCGAAACTAAAATCCAGAGAGATTGAAGTAGCCAAGCTCAAGAAAGAGTTGAAGGTTGCGGCCAACGAGTCTGCCAAAATCAAATCTAAAGCAGAGAAGCTGAAACAAAGAGCATCCGCTGGCAAGCCAAAGAAATCTGATAAGCGAACTGTTTTGGTGAAAGCGAGTGCCAAACTCAAGTCCAAGACGACCAGGTCCAGCGCAGTCAGATCCAGCGCAATCTGGTCCAGTGCGACCAAGTCCAGTGCGACCAAATCCAGCGAGAGCAAGTCCAGTGCAACCAAGGCGAAGTCAACCAAGCCGAGGCTGACGAAAGTGAAGTTGAAGTCGCCCACAAAGCCAAAACGAAAATCGTCTTTGAAAACAAAGACCAATTCGGCTGCGAAATTGACTGGCGGCAAATCTGCTAAATCCGTCAAGAAACCAGATGACTTGAAACGGATCGACGGCATCGGCCCAAAGATTGAAAATCTAATGCATGCCGACGGCGTTAAAACGTTTTCGAAGATGTCGAAAACTTCGGTCAAACGCCTGCGAACGATTCTTGAAAAGGGCGGGCCGCGATTTGTAATGCACAACCCTGATACCTGGCCGGAGCAAGCCAGTTTGGCTGCGATGGGCGAGTGGGAGAAACTTGATCAGCTTCAAGATCGGCTCAACGGCGGTCGCCCAGGCAAAAAATCGAAGGCTAATTCAACTACCACACGAAAGCAAAAGGCATAAGTTTCGCGACTGTTCGACAGGATGTCCAATCTACTTATTAGTCGCCAAAACGACGCTGGAGTGATCAGTTGGATGCGTGGGAGTTGCCTTAAGTAAGATCGTTCGAACCTCGATTTCTTGATCCACCGCCGGTTGGAATTGAATTGCAAACGGTCGACTCGGGGAAAAGGAAATACCCGTTGAAAAACTCTTCATGCGATCCGAATTGGGGAGGGTCGCGAGATAACTGGAGAGAAAACGGGTCCGATTTTGAACTCCTCTGATCAAGACTTTTTTGTGGATCTCAATGGCTCGCGAAATGTTTTCGTCTTGAGGCAGACCATTGGGAGCGTCGCCCCAACAGAACGATTCAGGTTCCAAAAAGCTCTCACTAGCAATCTCTAGCATTGGCAATTCGTTTTTCTCATAACGAAGTTTCAGCAGCTCGCTTGGCAACGCCAGGTAGCCCATCGAACAAAGCGACTGTGCGAGTAGGGCAGGGTTGTTTTGATAGCCAGATAGCTGTGAAGTGTTAAGTATCGCAATCATGCTGACAACGTTTCGAACCGGAATCCGAACTGAAGATCCGTTTTTCTGTTTAAGCTCACGTTTTTCAAGTTCGGCAAAAGTACTGCGCGAGATCGCAACTGTCTCGTCGTCCAAATGGAAAAAATTGACGCTTTGGTTCTGACTTGGGGCCAACTCGCCTCGTCCCGGACACCAGTGACAAAGACTCGCTGCAATCGTTTGATCGATGCCACTCGACATTGCGATGACTTTGCATGCGTTGCCAAACGATTCTTCGTCATTCAATTGGTGATCGCTCGGGTCGATCGAGGTGACGATTGCCTGTCTGATTTTCATTTCACCCATTTTTTCATTTCACCCATTTCGTTGCGCTCGTTTTTAATTGGACGGTTCTTGGTTCTTTTCCAACGCAGATTCGTTTTGTGAATCCAGCCATTGTCTTCGCTCGTTTTCCAGCTGAGCCCACCCTTTGGCCAGTCGATCGCTTGCTTGGGTCAGCCGAGATATTTCCGCCGCACGTTGGTTTTCCCAATCTCGTTTCTTCGACTCGAACTCTCCCAGAACCTGTTTGACGATGCGATCATTCTCTTTTGCCATTTGGCATTGATTGATCGCATCTTCAAGCCGAGCAAGTTGGCTGACAAGAAAACTCTCAACACTCGCACACACTTTTTCCAGGTCTCGCCCTGAGCGAATTGCGAGCAAAGTACGGTCTAACGTTCGCGTTTCGGTTGCTTCCAAATTATTAACACTCATGGTTTTCTCCTGTGGAACTACCGACCAACACGATTAAGTAACATCGAAATTCGACCGCCCAAACCCAATTGCTTTTTCTCTTGCATTTCAATTTTTTCAGACGCGTGAATCTCGCGCAAATGCTCTCGCATCGCCCGGATACGCACATCGGCATCGGCTGCTTCGACGGAAGAAGTTGCCGCAATCTTTTGCTCCAAATCATCCTTTAGCTGCTCAAGTTCTGCCCTCTGTCTGGCCGTTTCAGCCTTCTCGCGAGAGGTAACCACTTGCATCTCAAGCATCCGTTGCTCCATCGCTTGAAGCTCATTTTTTGACTGCTCCCGAAGCCCGTCGTTTTCTTCAACGGCCCCGCCCAGTTGCGTTTGCAGACTTGCGACTTGGTCTTGTAGGCCTTGAAGAATTTCGGCTCCGTTGTCGTTCAGTTTTCCATCACATTGCAGCACTTTATTGAGATGTGATTCCGTTTGTTGAAACTGTGATTGAGAATCACGAAGCTGGCTCAGTACTCGCCCAAGCTCCGCGGCAGATTCGGCATCGCGTTGGGAAACACGCTTCTCAATTTCGCTGACCCATGACTCCAGTTGCAACCGCTCGTCTTTTTCAGCTTGCGTTGCTTCGTCAGATACCTTGAGTAATTCTTCAAGTTCCCGCACCCTGTCATCGGATGATTGAAGCTCTTCAAGAAGCTCCTCCAATCGGTTAACAAGCCGCAATGTCTGATTGTCGTCGAGTGAATCAAGCTCATCCATTTCTTCCGATTCACTTAACGATTCGATGTCAGCGGTTGTGTTGAAGGCATTCATGCTTGGATTGCCGTTGCATTCATATCCCGCCAACGCGAATCGGAGTTGTTCGACTTCCATTTTCAACCATTGGATTTCCTCTGATTGATTTCGTGCCTTTGAAGAATCAAGGCGATTGTGATGATTGTCAAAACCTGACTCAAAATCAGATTCGAAATCAATGCGGCTTTTATGCTGTTCGTCTTTCGCTGATTCAGCATCAAGTGAACGCGGGTCAAAGGAGTGGGCTTGATGTAAATTTGTGTTGGCAAAATCTAATGGAGGAAGTGTAATTTCGGGTGCCCAGAAATCGCTTTCGTCGTCAGCCACATCGTTGGCTTGGTAGACATCGGTCGATTCAATAGCTTCAACTTCCGATTCATTGGAACTCTCAAACGTCTCGACGGCGGACTCGGTTGGTTCACACATATATGAATCCAGAGGAGCGTCCAACGATTCGGTGGTTGGGGCCGTCTCCGCTGATGGCGCGACAATGTCAGCTGTTTCATTTTCTATTGATTGACCAGGCCACTGGTTCTCTTCGTTGGTTTGGTCATTAATCAAACGCGCGCTGGCGTGTTGAGACTCGGTCAAAATTGGTGAGATACGATAGTCACCTATCTGCAACTCATCTCCCGCTTGCAAGACGGTTTGTGAGTCGATTGGTGTACCGTTCAACCGAGTGCCGCCACAGGTATTCCAGTCATGAACCCAGACTTGGCCATTTTCATCGGACCAAATCATGCAGTGAATTTCGGCGACCGATTCACCTGATAGTACGACTCGGCAATTTGGGCCGGAGCCAGCAAACAGGCTCGAGTTTTCTTCAATTTCAAAATTGGAAGTCTCGCCGTCAGGATCAATGATCAACAGGTAGGGCGGTTCCATCGAGTTATCAAAAGGCTTTTTCATTTTCTAATCCTCACAGGTGATGGAAACATTTGTTGAGGCAACCAAACTCGTCAACGCTTCCGAGATTTCATCTTCAGGCGTCGTTGAAATCAAAGCCTGCGTTGATTCCTGCTCAGCAGCGTGGGTACTGCTTTCGGTTTTCAGTGATCGAATTTCTGACTCGATCGCATCGAGCAGTTGTTGCGATGAAAAGTCACTAGCCAAAACACAATCTAAGTTTGAGTCCGTCGCAAACGCTTCTGGCTCTTTTGATATCCCGATTACTTTTAAATCATCAGAAATGCCCAACTCGGTCTTCAGCTCGCCGAGCCGTTGTGTCGCATTTGGAGCGGTGTTTTCTTCATCTCCATCCAAGTCGATCAGCAAAACGTCAGGTCGCTGTTGTTTTGAAACGGAGAAAAGCACGCTCCAGTCTCGAACGATTTTTCCCGAAATGGTTGCTTGGTTTAAGTGAATGAACGAGGCAAGGTTACGGCCAAGCGACGGTTTTTCGGTAATGCCAAACACGTTTTTCTTTTGACAAACTTCACACGTTTCGATCAGTTGAGCGAGTTGAAACCCGTGAATAACGCGTTGGACTTCTTCTGCCGGCCAGCCAGTACTCGCAGCGATTTCTTCCAGCGTTTTTGGTTCAGCGACAACGCTCATCAGTTTCATGTGACGGCTGGACAATCCGGCTCGATCCAGATTTTGTCCTCGAATGGATTTCCTGACAAACCCAGCTTGCGGCGCGTATTCAGGCACTTCGGCGATGTCGCAGAGCAAAGCCCCTTGGACCAAAAGCGATATCAAGCTTCCATCAATTGGCAGTTTCTTAAACAGCGGCGGGACGTCTTGATGATGGGTAAACCGAAACGTTTTTAATTCGCCAGTGAAGCAATGACGGAGCAAAATTGAAGCTTGCAATCGAAGAAGTTTTTTAAGCAAACGCGGGTCAAGCACTTTGTTGTTGAGCAACTCAACCAGCCCGTCGACTTCTGAACCACGACGTCCGGGAACCGTCAATCGAATCACCGGCGAAAGTTCCTTCAGCGTCTCGGGCATGTGGCGAGCGACGATCTCAGGATCAACTCCCGAAGCCGTTACTGCTTGGACCCGCCCGCGATTGACATGAACGAAAACACGGCATCGCGCAGTTTCGATTTCGAGGACTCCCATTTTTGCGCCGTTGGTTAAAAGATCCAACACTTCTCGCAAACCGAAGCATTCAAATGTACCTGCCAATTCGGGGTCGCCGAGTTGGTCGATGACTTCAGGAACAGAGGAGCCTTCGTTTTGAGATTGCACGACCATGGCTGCCGTGTCCAGTGCGCTGGCGATCGTTGCAACCAGCGCTTCGGGCGTGTAAGGCTTGGGAAGCATGTCGACTACATTGTCGCAGTCCACATATTCGGCGTAAGCCTTTTTCCTGAGTGTCGAACTGGCAACGACAGGAATCGTTGCCGTCGTTGGCTGGTTTAACAACTGACAACAGACTTCATAGCCGGTTGTGCCAGGAAGTTGATGGTCGAGGATGATTAAATTGGGGGTCTGTTCAACCGCCATCTCCACGCCGGCCTCGGCGGTGGCCGCGAGGATCACGCGATAACCAGCGTTGCTTAATTCACTGTCACAAAGACGCCGAATGGTTGCACTGTCGTCGATTACTAGAATCGTTTTCTCTTTCATGATCTTCCTTTTTATTAATTAGCTGTGTCAATTTTTGATTTGGCCCCGTGAGGGAAAGTTCGCATTAGGACTTGGGCGACCGCTTTTTCTGAAACGGGTTTTGAGACATAGTCAATCGCGCCTAGGTCCATTGCTTTGGTTCGAAATGTTTCTTCGTCTCGGCTGCTCGCAACGACTACCGGTGCTTCGCAATAGTTGCCCGATTGGATGTCGGAAAGAAGTTCCATTCCTCCGAGTAGCGGCATGTCGAGATCGGTGAAAACGAGGTCGAATGTTTCTCGGTGCAGTCGCTCAATTGCCTGGACCCCGTCCCCCGCCTCAAACGGGTTCATCCCTTGCCGTCTAAGAATCTCAACCAGCGATTTTCTGGCAGTAAGCGAATCATCGACGACTAGAACTCTGGTGCGATTGTCTGGTTTTTCAAGCGTCGAGTTTTCGTTTTGGTTCGATTCCGTCGAGCGACTTTGCTCGCAAAATTCCGCAACTTTTTCACTTTCCAAAAGCAAAACCGATTCGCCTGAACCCGAAAGTGTCACGCCGCAGAAAAGAGGATGTTGTTTGAGTAGATTCGGCAATCCTCGGACGACGACTTCTTCGGGACCTACCAGTTCGTCGACCTCAAGAGCAAGCTGTTTTTGAGATTGTTGATAGGATTGGCGAAGGATCAACACATCTTTGTTTTTAGTTTTCTCATCACTGGATCGAGTGGGGCTTGTTGCTGAAGAAAGCGAGATTCGCGCAACGTCCAGAGTGGCGTTTGAAGATTTTGCCGCGGTTACGGATTGCATCGGAAGCGCGAACAGTTGGCCGGCGCAACGAAAAACCATTACGTGTTCAATGCCGGTACGAAGAGGGATTCCGATTCGAATTGTTGTGCCGTGTCCGGGTTGTGATTCGACATCGATTCGGCCGTGTAGCTGTTCAATTGTGCGGGCTACAATTTCCATTCCAACCCCGCGTCCGGAAACCGCGTTTGCATGCTCACGCGTTGAAAATCCGGGATGAAAAATCAAGTTGGAAAGCTCTTTTTCACTTGGAATTTGGTTGGGAGCGATCAGTGATTTTTCGATCGCTCGTTTTCGGACGGCTTCATAGTCGACACCATTTCCATCGTCGCGAACTTCCAGTGTCAAAAGCTGAGCGCTCGATTGTGCGGCCAGCGTGATGTTGCCGACCGGGTTCTTGCCAATCCGTGTTCGTTCTTCCGGTGATTGGATTCCATGGCTGACCGAGTTGCGAACGATATGCAGCAACGATTCGAACAATTTTTCCTGGATCTCTTGTTCAAGCCCAACATTTTCGCCAATCAACTCAAATCGAACCTGCTTGCCTTCTGATTTTGCAGCGTCTCTGGCGGCGCGTTGCAACTTTTGAAACAGACCGGATACCGGAACTCGTCTCAGTTGCATTAACTCTTGGCGAAAGTCGCGAATAAAGTGCGAGATGGCAGCGTTGTCCTGGTTGACTGGGCTTTGAAGCTCACGCATGCCTTGTGAAACGGCGGCGATGTCTTTGGCGACCTCGGCAAACGAACTTGATTCACCGCGAGTAGGGCTTGTGAAGTTTGAATCCAGATCAAAACTTAGCCGCGTCGCGCAGCGAGATAGTTCTTCATTGAAGAGGTTGAATTCATTGCTATGGTTTTCGCGGCGATTGCGAAGTACAACCAACTCGGCCAACATGTCCATTAGCCGATCCAGTTTGGCGGCACGAATGCGAACCGACGAATCGTCGTTTGACGAAAAATCAGAAAACTGAATCGGGCCCGGATTAGGCCGAGTTGAATTGCTTGAGTTGCTTTCTGATGGCAGTGGATTGGAGTTGGAAGCCGTGGGCGCTTCTTGCATTGCAGCCGACTCTTGCGGTGAGTCTGCTGAATCGACAGTGCGAAGGCTTTCAATTTCGCTGCGGACTTTATCGACGGCGTTAAACAAAGCGTCGATGTCAGCTTCTGCGTTCGGGTCGGAAAAAACCGACTCCAATCGTGTTTCAAGCTCATGTAGTTCGCTTGCCAGATTGGATAATCCGACGGTGGCGGAGGCGCCTTTTAGCGTGTGAAGTTCGCGGCAAAATTGTTGAACGCAATCCCGGTCGCAAGGTGAATTTTCAAGTGCTAGTGCGGCCTGTTCCATAGAAGCAAGGCAACGAAGCGAGTCATCGAGGTAGGCTTCGAGGAGCTCGCGATCGCTGGCCAAAGCTTCTTTAGCTACGTCGTCTGTGGTAGCCGTTTGGGCTGCTGGAAATTCTCCACCTGGCATTTCAACAGGCTGAATGTTATCCGATGGTGCATCTGCATTTGCAGGTTGAGTAGGATTCTCGTCCGATTGAACCGAATTGGATTGAACCGAATTGGTTTGATCGTTTGAAACCGCCGACAACAAAAGTTCAATTTGTGGCGCGGTAAATTCTTCTTGTTCGCAATCTGCATCGTCTGCTTGCGGATCGCCTGTTTGGTGGTCGCCCCACGGATCGTCGAATTGATTTTCGAAATCGAAATCACAACCCGTGTCGGTCGCTGGATCGTCGTCTTCGGGCAGCCAAGTCGGCTGTTGGTCGTTATTGGATGGGTGCGTCGTCATGGTCGCTCTATATCTTTTTTCTGATTATTTTTTGTTGGTCGTGGTTGCGCTGGGTTAGTAACTACTACGTTGCAGCTGTTTGAGGTTGGTAACTGGCTGAGAGTTCGCCCGATTCCTCATTCACCGTCGGTGTGGATTGTTTGGAAAGCACTCCGGCAGACCGGAAGACATCTAAGGAGCTTTCGAGTTGGCTTCCAATCTGCCCGAGTGTTTTGGCTGTCCAAAGGGCCCCTTCTGCGCGGCCGCGATTTTTCTTTGAAGTCTCAGAGCTGCGTTCCAACGTTTCGATGACGTTCTGAGCGAGTTGCAATTGTCGATTGGTTGACTCAGAAATCTGACCAAGACAGTTGGCCGATTGGAAGGAAGCGTCTGCAACTGTTTGCAGAAACTCCTGGGTGTCGGTGATCCGTTTGATGACCTGATGCATTTGGTCATGTTCACCAGTTGCGATCGTCATTGATTGTTGGGTTTCCAGTTGAATCATTTCGATTCGATTGGTGATGTCGACGACGGCTTTGGCGGATTGTTCGGCCAGAGCACGGACTTCTTCCGCGACAACAGCAAATCCGCGTCCGTGTTCGCCGGCTCGGACTGATTCAATCGAAGCATTCAAAGCCAATAAATCGGTGCGTGAAGAAAGCGATCCAATCGTCTGAACAATCGTTTCGATTTGCTTCATATGCTTACCCAACGCCTGAAGTTTTCGTTCGCGAGCGGCTGCATGATTGCGAACCTGTTTCATTTCTGCAGTCAAATCATGAAACTGTTGAAGGCCATTTGTGACGCTTTTTTGTGCAGTTTTTGATGCTTCGATCGCGTCACTGGACGAATCGGAAACGGAGATCAAATCCGCCGAGATGTCTTCAATAAACGATGCAGTGCGTTTGACCGAGTCGGATTGGGCTTCGGCGCCGGTGACGATTTCTTCCGCAGCTCGTTTGATTTCGTGACCGCAAGAAATGGCCTGTCGAATTCCGGAATCCAACTCGCCACCGTAGCCTTTGAGGATTGAGCGGAGCCGGCTCGCACAGTTGTATGGCTGTCCGTTTCGGTCAAACGCACCAGAGCGCCGGTCAAGATCTTGAAGGAGAGATTTAATTTCCGCCAACTCCTGAAGCTCAGCCAAAGACGTCAACTCTGTTTCTTGGTTTCTTCTGGCGATTTGGATTCCAATTTCGTCCAATTCAACAACGCCAGTATTTTTGAATTCTTGTTTGTCAGAATTCGTTTGATCGCTAATGGTTTGGATACTTTGCTTTATCTTGAGAAAGCCCAAGCCGTTGACTGCAGCGATGATCGCAAGTGAAACAAGCGAAGCTCCGACTGCGAACCAAGTCAAGAGTTGCCAGGATTGTGAAGCAATGATGTGGCTGGTCGACAATGCAAAAATTGTGCTTCCAATGAAGTTCGCAATGACAATGGTGCCGAAAATAGATTTGATATTCATAACGATTGGTTTGTTGTTTGTATGATTGGTGAATTCGTCGGGAATTAGTTGATTGCTTCCACAAGTTGCTTGGTCGGCAATGAAAGCGCCTGGTCGGTCGATTGCCAGTAGCTATTGAGCAGGTTGGATGCGTACTGATAGATGGCGGACGGATCAAGAATTTGAAGGACTTGATGTTGATGGGATGCCGAACCAACGGTTACTTGAGCCCAACGGTCGCGCTGTTCAGAGAGGGTCGAGATGGAAGTTTCTAAAGGGGCGAGCGTAATCGTTTGGTCGATCAGCAATCCCCATGAACCTTGAGGGCCGAGCATGACTAATAGTTGTTGCTCTGCGTTTGCATTCGATTCATATTGGACTTGCGCGAGCGCTTTGAGGCTGATTGCAGGCACAAATTCGTTGTGTAAGTGGCAGAGCCCTTTAAGGATCGGGTCGCAATGAGGAATCGAAATCATGTCGGGTCGGGGTACGATTTTCCGGATGCTCAAAGCAGGAATGGCGAACCCGTTATCGGCACTTCGGAAAATGCAAAATCGTTCGGAATGGTCGAGTGCAAATTGGTTCATCAAACTTCCTTTTGTTCTTTGGGTAGTGACGGAGAAATCTCATCTGATGGAGCCGGATTTTTCGACATGCGTTGTGAAAGTTGCAATTTGAGTTTTGCCAAACGGTCTTCTGTTGGTTCGGGACTTGGTTGAGTCTGGATGTCTGGCCAACGGTCGGTTGCCGCCTCAATCGGAGGGTTGATTTCCATGCCGTCGTTTGACAAATTCGCTTCATTTTCGAATCGGAAATTCGTTTCGACCAATGAAGTTGGTTCGTTGGAGCAACTGTTTGATAGTTGCGATGTGATCGATTCAAGAACCTGTTTTGTGGTCGAAGCAAACGTGTCAATGTCGCTTCGCCATTGTTCAAAATCGATTTGAATATCGAATGGTGTTTTTTCGTCGTTCATGTCAGCGCATACCGGTAGCGTTAAAAGTGTCTTTGGATTTTTTTAGAATTCTCTTGTTCTAGAATTCTTGGATCTAAGAAGTTGTAGGTGACGGTCACCGCTGATCCGTCACTGAACGTTTGTAGAAAGTCTCGTTTTCAGCTGCGAGGGTTACCCCTCGCCTTAACAAACATATGTCCACTTTCTCAATTGGTTTGGAAAAATATTAAAAAATCCCAAGACCGATTGTGGATGTTGTTTTTTGAAATCGTGAACGGCACGTGTTGAGAATTTAGGACGTGTTTTGTCGTGTGAAAACAGGTTGCAATTTTCTGAGACTTGATTTGCAAATTCTTGTAGCCTTGTCGCGGGCTAAGTCGAAACGAGAATCGTCCTTGAAAGCAATGACCAAATCGGTAGTGACGTGATACGCGGCAAATCGGTCAAGAAGCCAGAAAACTTGGCGCCGGATAGGTTGAAACGGTCCAAGCCATGGGGCTGGAAATTTAGAAGTTGAAGCAGGCAGATGTTTCACTTTGGTAGCCGGAGTTGCCAGACTTCGGGGGAGTTTGCCAGGGCTCCTGAACTCTGGCGAGTCCAGCTACATGCCAATATTCATTCGCATCTATTCGCGGTGCATTCGAGTGAACCGTCCGCAATTTCACTTTGCTGGCCGGAGCCGCCAAACAAATTCCAGCCGGAGTGCCAGACTTCGGGCGAATTTGCCATGGCTGCTGAACTCTGGCGAGTCCAGCTACATGGTCCAGCTACATGCCAATCGGAAATGGTGCCGCCTGATCAATTGAGGGTTTTCAATTTTGGTTGCCAAGCACATCACCTTGATATTTTTGATCATTTTCCCAAGCTGGCAAAATGCCTATTTTTCTTCACTGCGAAAACGCTCGAGTACGCCATCCAATGACGACGATTTCGCCTTCCACTTGAATGCGTCTTTCTGCGAGTTCAACGAATGGCCAAACACGGTTGTCGTTTTTAGTAGCCCCTTAGACGGTTCGAGCGTACTTGTTTTATCGAGGAGCGTTTCGGCAGTCACTGGTTTGATTGAACCAGTCGGCGTGTTGGGAGATTCCCAACGAGCTTGTCTTACTGATTGAGGTTCAAGCCGCGGTTGCTTCTCAAATTTTTGAGCCGAGTTCGCTTGCGATAACACTTCGCGGCGATAGTCTTTCGATGCAGTCGCTCTAAGAATCTTGACGTTCGAAGCAGGGGCCTCTCGAAGCGGCGAAACTGCCTGCTGGTTTGGGGTTCCGACAGGCGAAGGAACAATCCGAGTTAGTTGCTCGGGTGCCTTGGCTGGGGCAACGCTTGGAGTCGCGGCGGTCCGCTGGGTTGCAGGCATCGTTTCCAATTTCGGTTTTGGTGACGAAGCGATTGGAGGAGAAGTCGATTTGGGGGTGGATGAAACTTCAACCGATCGTGACGCCTGAGAGGCTGTGGTTTCAACAAACTCATTCGAGATTCGTGTTACTGATTGATCAGCCGAAGGCAAGGCGAATGGGCTTACTTTGGTTTCGGCAGCCGCAAATGGCAAGATCCGTTTAAGTTTGAATGGAGTTTGGCTGACTTTGTTTTGTTGGTCGTCAACCGTTTTAACTTCTTTGGGCTCCGCCAGTTTTGCTTCAGCAGCTTGAAGGTTCCCTTTTTTCGCAAGTCTTATAATCGCTGACTCCAATTCTGATTTTGAAATCGGGTTGGTGACATTTTCAGATACGACCGGCGCGGTAAATACCGGATCCATGACGCTTACAAGTTCCTTGGGGCTGGCCGGCTGCGGGGATGCAGGAGTTGGTGAAACTGATTGAAACGAATTGATTGAGTTCAGAGAACCTGTGATGGCTTTTCTGACTCGTGAGTTTCGATATCCGGTGCCCGGCAAACCTGACCCGGTTAATTTCGATGAAGGTCGAGAATTCAGCTGCTTTCTTGTCTTGTTGGATGAGTTGAAAGCTGCGGTTGGCGACGATCTGCGGTTTCGCAAAAGTCCACTGGTGTCTGGTGATGGTGGCTCCATGATTGGCTCAGCATCAGTTTCTTCCAATGGAATGCGCTCTGGATTTTCGCCGTTAAATACTTCGGCTGGTTTTATTTCCTCGTTGTATTGTGGCTCGTCCATTTCGTCCATTGGTTCCGGGTCGTCCATTGTTTCCGGTGACGGAACGAAAGTATTTGCCTCGGAGCAGAATTGGCAATCAAGTTGGATTCCCATCATCTGAGCCGCGCGAATACCAGCGTTTGCATCAATCTGTCCTGGATCAATCCATTCGCCCATCGAATCCAGTTGCATGGTGCCCATGTCAAAGTCGAGGTTTCGACGAAGGACTTCCAATTGAATCCAGGTACCAAGGAACGAGTTTTGGGTTCCGTTCAAGTTGTTAATCGCGTCGGTCAAGTTACGTGCCGTGTTGGCTCCCACTTGAGATTGTGTTGCACCGATGGCAACAGGTTCGTCAAGTTGAAGACGGTTAATTTCGACATTTTCAATTTGCGTTTGAACTCGACGACGATCCAGCTCAAACAGAATTTTGCTTCGTTCAACGTTTCGAATAATATTACGAAGGTTACTTGAGACATTGTCCTCGAATTGATACAGCTGCCGTCGAGCTTGTTGGTAACTAATCAAAGCTTGACGATATTGGTTTCGCTCAGACATTCGAACGATCGGTGAATCAAATTGGAATCCGACTTGAAGCTGTCCCGTTTCGTAACGTAGCCTGAAGGGATTGTCACCCGTGTTTCCAATATCGCCCTGGAAAACAAGGTCGATTTCGGCTTCGAGTTGGTCGGCAACAAATTCAATATTGCGATAGTTATCCACTAAGCTTGCTCGGGCATTCATCCAGTCGCGACGCATGCAACGAGCGATTTCAAGAGCTCGTTTGCTGTCGATATTGATGTCGCTGACTTCGATCGAATCCGATCGAGCGAGGGCTTGAAGCAACGAGATCTCGAGGATCAAGTTGTTCATGTCCGTTAATTGGCCCGGGAGAACTTCGATAAACTCATTGCTGATATAAGTGAGTAGATCAAGCGACGCCAGGTCTTCAATTTCTTTGCCCGCAATCTCACCATCGAGATTCACGTCGCCAAGGTTGAATTCTGCTTGAGTTCGATTTCGCAGTTCATCACGGGTAAGTTTGCCATCATCATTGGCATCGAGATCCGTGATTCGGGAGACTTGCAAAAGCTCTTTTTCGGTTTCTTCAAACGCGTCAACTCGCTCACGAATTTCTTTCAAAGATTGTCGTAATTCTCCGGCGCGTTTCATGATCGAATCGCTAGCCTCTGGATCTTCCAACCGCTGCCGCAGAACCTCGGCTTTAACGATGGAGTCGCCTTCAAGCAGGTCGGGGTCGATTTCGCTGTTGATTTGGCCTGACTCGATTGCCGCTTGAAGGTTTTTCAGGTATTCCAAACGGGCTTCGCGTTTGGATTCCATTTTGTTGAAGTCTGCTTCGAGTTGCTCGCGGTCTTCGTTGGTGATGCTTTCAAGCGTCTCTGCTGCTTTATCCAAAAATGGAATCAGACCATCAATTTCGTCGCTGACCGAACTGGGCCATTCAAAATCAGGTTTGTCAATATCGTCGTACAAAAGGGTGACTTCGTTCAGGGCTCTACCGGTTTCTTCTCGTAGTTGGCTGATCGAAATGAGTCGTTCGTTGACTTGATCGCTGATCAACTCGAATCGATCGAGGTAACTATCATCGATTACGACTTCGAGTTCAGGTGGCAAACCCAGGGTAAGCTTGAACGCATCAAGTGCAGCTTGGTAGTTGTTTTTTGAATCCAACAAACCACGCTGGGCATCATAAACACCTGTTTCAAAAAGCTTCAATGAAACGGCATCGAGACGCTCACGAAGAAAGAACTCACGGAACTGTTCCAGAACGCCTTCTAGCTGCCGAACATTGAATTCCTGGTTTCGAATAACTTGTTGCTGCTGGAGCAAACCAAAGAATCCACCCGCATTGACCGGGGCTGGACCGGGGGCACCTAAAAAGTTACCACCCGCGTTAGGTCCAGCGCCAGGGGCACGACCAATCGCGATTTGCAGATAAAAACCGCGCCGAAAACGCTCCAGCTGTCTGACGTTTGCAAGCAGCGTGCGTTCGGATTGGGTTAACGACTCCAGGATTCGTTCACGACCAGCCCCGCGCAAGAGAGGTTGGATGATCGAAAAGTCAATCAATGAGTTTGCTGACTGTGTGTTGTTACCTGCCAAGTTAAACAAAACTGTATTGGCGAGTCCGACGGCAAAGTTTGTCCCGGTGATTCCAAGTCTTTCAAGATTCAATCCGCCGCCATTGGCTCCAATTTGGTTTTGAAGTGTCGTGCTCGATTGACCGCCGTTGCCAGCGCGCAAACGCCCTTGGGTGGTGAGGAACGAATTGAACCCGGTGAACAGTTGCGAATCAAATCCAAACCGCTGAAGGCTAACCTCGATCGCTGAGGCGTAGAGTGTCTCACGTTGTAGTTGAAGCGTTGGCGAATGAATGAGGGCCAATTTGTAGGCTCGCTCAAGATTCAATACGACTTGCCCTTTTTCATTGGTTGGCAAGAACGCGCGCCACTCAGGGTTCTCAACAAAATTGGTGTCGCCGTTGGCGTGCCAGTGCGGATATGCTTCTTTGCCATTTACCCGCCGCATCAGCTGATGGGACGTTGCGTCATCGGGTGGAATGGGTGGGTGATCTTGGGAGAAGGGGTTGAACATTCGCGACTGAGGGTCGACTTCGATTGTTCCATCCGCCGAATTCCAACGAGGATCGGAGGCTTTTTCCTTGATCAAACGACGGGCTTCCGCATCAGCCTGACGGCGATAGAAGCTTCGATGACAGCCCACTAAGGCGCACAAATTGAGCAAAACGACTGCTAAAAGCAGACGATTTATGTTTGACTTAAACACCAACATCTCCTGGGTCAGGCAATCAGCTAAAGGCGGGAAACCTTGCTGATTGCTGGTTTTTGCGGATATCCTCGGGAAAACAGGAACAGTTCGGGATTGTTCCTGTTATACGGATACCACGGCCTATATGGGCTTTTCGGATTTTTCCCATTCTGACTTGAAGATTGTTCCACTGATGCCGGTCGCTCGCCGTGATTGGACGAAATCGAAGCGAGACCCTAGATTAAGACGATAGCAAAACTTGACGCGCCATTTTGCCCAATTTAATATCCATATTGGGTAATTTACGCGCAAAAATGGCATTTCGAGAGCGCATCGACCGTATGATTGGACTGGGGTTTGTCCCTGTTCCAAATCATCGCTGACCTTACAAGATAGACTCAAATAATGGACATGGTATCCGTAGGCATCATCGGGCTGGCCTTCATCATATTGGTTGTGTTATGTGTGCTTGCATCCAAGACATGGCACTGGCTCAATATCGTATCTCTGGTTCTTGTTTTCATATTGGGAACCACCACGATCACGGGTTTGGCAAGGGTCTTCAAGCTGCGCACAGATGCGAAGCTGGAATATCAAACTCAAGTTGAAGCGTATGAAAAAGCGACCGCTGAGGCGGACAAGGTGATCTATGGAGATCCGACGTCCATCACTTACGACCCCGGGTCGCTTCGTTACACTGTCGAAAAATTGAATCGTCAACTACAAGGCCAAGGCCGTGCATGGTCTGGTGGTAAAATTACTGCTGAGGGTGACGATCGCGTTTTCACGTTCCCAACACCTCGAACACCAGAAATCATCGAATCGCAACCACTTAAAGAAGTTGTGTTGCATGCGTTTGTTGAGTTGCCTGCACTTCAAGGTGTTCCCCCACTTGCCTCGCGCTACATTGGCTCAGTTCGCGTTGTGGATGAATCATCGGAAAACCTGCGGCTTCAATTCGTCGCCCCGGCAGATGTTAAAGAATGGAGGGAGCCGACGGGAACTTGGAAGCTCTATGAAAAAATGCCTTTGGATCGTCGTGGGAGTTTCAAAGACGCGTTAGTCGCGTTGGTTGAGGCGAACCCTGAACAGTCCGAGAAGATGAAGATGTTTGCAGAGCAAATGGCAAAAGGCGACGACGAGATTGACCTTGGGCTTTTCCGAGAACTTCTAACGGCAAATTTCTTGCGTCCTGATTTGCTTGGAATGGCTGCAGACAGCAAAGAATACGAGCAGCTGGTCGATCGCTATGTCTTTGATGGCCAGACCATCGGACGTATCGAGAACTGGATAGAAGGAGCAGCGAACCGAAAATCGGAATTCGTTCCTCGTCCTGAAGAGGTGTTCTACTTTTACCAGTTTGACGCGAAGTCATCCAAATCATTTCAAGTTGATGCAACCGGTAGCATCGAAACAGATGGCTTGTTCACTGGTTTGGGATACGCCGTTGATCAATCACTTCACGCTGGAAAAGAGATTACTTTCGCAGCAGGTGATACCGTTTTGGTAGATTCAAGATCCGCACTTGGTTACGATCGCGACGGAGCGACGGTCAAGCCACTTGCCAACGAAAAAATCACCTTGAAAGACAGGGTCTTCATTCGTCAACTGCGAAACTTTCCGTACGAATTTAAGAACTCGACTGTCCAAGCCACGAAAACGGATCTTGAAATTAACGATATCATCAAAAGCAATGCAGTTCAGGCTCAATCGTTGAAAGACTCTCAAGATCAAATTAATATTCGACTTGAACAGACCACTCAGTATGAATCTGACAGAGAGAATTTGCAGAATGATGAAAATGCAATTAGGGCAGCGCTAGAAGCCAAGCAACAAGAACAGGCTGAGCTAAAGCAAAGAATTGCGGCGTACGAATCCCAGATCGCTGGACTGTACAACCAAATTCGCCAAGCTGCTGTTCAGCTTTCACGGCGGGCATTCGCGGGTCGTTAGTTAGACTCGAGAGCTCCATCAAAATGACCGCAAGCCACTGCAAAAAGCCGGGTTTGCCAAGAAATTGACGCGCAGAGGCACACAAAAAAGGGTTTGTTTTATCCGAAGCCTTCCCTCTCCAGCATCTCCTATCGGCCTTGGTACCTTGTCCAGATCTCTTCCAGCGCAAGCGTCGCTGAAACCGGCAAGCGAAATTCGCAGTGCCGACTGACTTTTGATTCTGTTAGATTGATTTCCACTGCCATTTTGCCGTTGCGAGCGCAGTGTTCAACCGGTTGGCGGATATAAGGGAACACGCTGGTGGTACCGATCGACAAGACGATATCAAACCCCTGATCCCATTGGCGGGCCATGTGATCACAAGCATCGGCCAACAACATTTCATCAAACAGCACAACATTCGGTCGCATCATTTTCCCGCAGTCAGCCATGTCACAATACGGTGGGATGGAAATGTCGTTGAAGTGATCGACCTGTTTGCGATGGCCGCAGTGTTCGCAACGCAGGTGGTGTAAATTGCCATGAATCTCAATCACATTTTTCGACCCAGCGGACAAGTGAAACCCGTCGATGTTTTGAGTCAAAATACAAAAATCGGCAAAGTGTGATTCCATTTCTGCCAAGAGTTCATGCCCGCGATTGAACGAAGCATCAGAGCATGCTCGACCGATCTCTGCTAAGTACTTCCAGTCAATTCTGGTTTGCTGCGATAGGTCTTGCCTGAAAGCAACTCTTCAATCGTCATTCCTTGTTCGGCCTCGCCTGAGTTATACAGGCCACCCACGCCACGATAGGTCGGCAAGCCAGACTCGGCCGACATCCCCGCGCCCGTAACAACAAAGACTCGAAGGTCGGGGTTTAGCCGTTCAACAATCGAATCAATGTCCTTGGATTGCTGGGAAGTGAGTTTGTGGATGTTCATGGTTTTTGAGTTTAAGGCCACGTTATCGTCAAAGAAAGAATGGAGCCCAGTAGCCTAAACAGGTTCACCCAGAAAACCGCAGTCTATTTAATCGTCGCGTTTCTGACTTTAAAGCGTTACCATACCAAGCGCGCAAGAAAACTAAGAACTCGATGTGATTCATTCCGGGCGATTTTTCGGCTAGTTAGATTTGAGATTGGGTGCACTGACGGATGAGTTTGTCTTTTAGATGACCTTTTCAACGACGGCGCATCGACCGCATCAATCCTTGTCAGCTCGCAACACGGAAACGAAAGCTTTCTGAGGAATGTTGACCGAGCCGAATTGCTTCATTTTGGCCTTTCCCTTTTTCTGCTTCTCGAGCAATTTCTTCTTTCGTGTCACGTCGCCGCCATAAAGTTTTTCAGTAACGTCTTTACGGAACGGAGCGATGGTTGAACGGGCAATGACGTTGCCACCAATTGCGCCTTGGATTGGAATCTTGAATTGGTGCCGCGGAATTTCTTTGGCCAATCGTTCGCAGTAGTGCAGCGCTCGAGTTCGTGCTTTGTCGCGATGGACAAGATACGAAAGCGTGTCAACTGGCTCTTTGTTGACGAGAATATCAACCTTTACCACGTCGGTTTTTTTGTATTCGGTTGGATCGTAATCAAACGAACCGTAGCCGCGCGTGATCATTTTCAGTTTGCCGTAAAAATCGAACAGCACTTCGCCCAACGGCATCTCGCTGATCACTTCCATTCGGCCAGCCGACAGGTAATTCATCGTCTGACTTTCACTGCGATGCTCGCGACATAATTCCATCACTGCACCGACGTAGGATTCGGGCGTCAGGATCGAAGCCTTAATGAACGGTTCGGTCACGACACTAATTTGAGTCGGGTCGGGCCAGTAACTGGGGTTGTCGACTTCGATTTCTTTGCCGTCGTTCAACGTGATTTTGTACTTCACCGACGGAGCCGAAATGACCAACCCCAAATTGAACTCGCGTTCTAAACGTTCCTGAACAACGTCCAGATGTAGCAGCCCCAGGAACCCACAGCGAAATCCAAATCCAAGTGCTGCCGAGCTGTCTTTCTCATAGGTCAACGCCGCGTCGTTGATGGCCAATTTATCGAGGGCCTTCGTGAGATCTTTGTATTGATCGGTGCTCATCGGATAGACAGATGAAAACACGACAGGTCGGGCTTCCTGGTAGCCCGGAATCGGTACCTCGGCTGGATTATCAAGCAGCGTTACCGTGTCGCCAATCTCGATGTCTTGAACGCTTTTGACTCCCGCAACAATGTAGCCCACTTCGCCCGCGCTCAATTGAGTTTTTGGGACAAGCTTCAACTGGTTAAGTCCCAACTCGTCAACGTTGTAGTCGCGGCCGCCGTGCATGAAGTGGATGGCGTCTTTGGTTTTCAAAGTCCCTTCCATTATTCGGACTTGCAAAATTACACCGCGATATTTGTCAAAGTGAGCATCGAACACCAATGCCTTAAGTGGTGCGGCAGGATCGCCTGTTGGTGGTGGAAGCTTCGTCACGATACCTTCAAGTACGTCTTCGATATGCAATCCAGTTTTCGCCGAAACAGGAATGGCTTCGAACGGATCTAGGCCCAAGTCGGAATCGATACACTCGCGGGCACGATCAACATCGGCAGCTGGCAGGTCGATTTTGTTGATGACAGGCAGCAATTCCAAATCGTATTCCAACGCCAGATAGAGATTGGCCACCGTCTGGGCTTCGACGCCTTGGGAAGCGTCGACAATGATCAACGCACCTTCGCAAGCCATCAACGAGCGGCGAACTTCGTGTGAGAAATCAACATGGCCCGGCGTATCGATGAGGTTAAGCAAATAGGTCTTTCCGTCCGCTGCTGTGTAGTCGAGCGTGACAGTATTGCTCTTGATCGTGATGCCACGCTCGCGCTCAATGTCCATTGAGTCAAGCATCTGGTCACGAAATTCACGATTGGTTACCCCATCGCAGGCTTGGATCAAGCGATCGGCCAGCGTTGATTTGCCGTGATCGATGTGGGCAATAATGCAAAAGTTTCGGATCTGTTTCATCGAGGGATTCTTGTACAGCGGGTACTTATTTCCAAGCGATCGGTCGCAAGCAAAGCACGATCAAATGGCAATTGGTGCTGCAACGAAACGTGCGAGTGATTCACCAATCGAAGGATTTTAGTTGACGATGGATTTTACTGATAGGGTTTCGGGTTTAACAATCGTCGTGAAACAGCAGTAAAATCGGATTGAAAAGCCGAAAGGCAAGTTTCGTGGCTCTAATGGTCGAATCGTACTGGAATCAAGTTTCGTTAAATCTATAATTTCGATTCACATTACCTCAACCACTGGAAGCAGCGATGAGTCGAAACAGAAATCTTTCCGCTTTGCGAACACGATTTGGATCACTTGTGATTTGTGCGGTTGCAATTGTCTTGATGGGCACAACGTTGGCCGCCCAACAGGCCACCGAGACCGCTGACTGGCCGACCTTTCGTGGTCCCGACCGAACTGGCGTTGCGCCAGATACGGGGTTGCTCAAATCATGGCCGAAAGACGGACCTGAATTGCTTTGGACAGCCAAGGGTGCCGGCAATGGTTACGCCAGCGTCTCGATTGCGGATGGTCGGTTTTATACGTTGGGTGACGGGCTCTCGACTGCTGACGACAAAGACGAGTATTTAACGTGTTTCGATCTGAAAGACGGCAAACAGCTTTGGAAATCGAAAACAGGATCGCCTTGGAAAGAAGGCCAACGGGCTTGGCAAACATCTCGCAGCACGCCCACGATCGATGGCGATCGAGTTTATGTCGTCACTCCGGACGGCAAATTGGTTTGCGTATCCACTGACGGCAATGAAAATTGGCGAATCGATCTGAAACAAAAATTCAACGGCAAGAAAGCCGAAATCTGGGGCTACAGCGAATCGGTGTTAATTGATGGCGACATGTTGATCTGCACTCCGGGTGGACCGAAAAACACAATGGTCGCGTTGAACAAAAACACTGGCGAAACAATTTGGACTACCGCTCGGGCAGGCGATCGTGGCGCCGGACATGCTTCGATTGTTATCTCCCAGGCCGGCGAAACTAAAGTCTATGTTCAGACAACTGGCAGTGGAGCCATGGGCGTGCGTGCCAGCGACGGGAAACTTTTATGGACGTACGATATCGATAAAACAACTGCTGTGATTCCCACGCCAATCGTTCGTGACGATTTGATTTTCTTTAGCGCAGGCTACAAACGAGGCGGCGCATTGCTTCGTCAGAAATCAGATGGAAACAACGAAGCGAGTATTGAAGAGGTTTATCCGCTTCAACGAAAACTTTCCAACAAACACGGCGGCATTGTTTTGGTTGGCGATTATCTTTACGGAGATTCAGATGACGCAGGAACGCCATTCTGTGCCGAATTCAAAACTGGCGAAATCAAATGGAAGTCGCGCGGATCGGGTAAACAATCGGCAAGCATCATGGCGGCTGACGGGCATCTTTACATCCTCTACCACAACGGAACCATGACGCTGGTTAAAGCCGACCCGGAATCGTTTCAAGAAGTTGGCAGTTTCAAAGTGCCCAATAGCCGTACTCAACCAAGCTGGGCTCATCCAGTGATTCACAACGGCCGGCTTTATTTGCGCGAAAGCGATAACGTTCTTTGCTACAAACTTACCGAAGGCGATTCTGCTGAAGCACCAATGAAAATGGATGACGCAAAGAAACCAGCAGCGGCAAAAGCGGCTGGAGAAATGCTAACCAATGGAAACTTTGCCGACGGCACAAACAATTGGTGGGTTGATAAGGGCGATGGGGAAACGGCCAGCGTCGAAGTGGCCAAAGAAGGCCCAAACGACGAAGCCGCACTTAAAATCAACGTGCTTTCGGCGCCCGATGAGTCGTGGCAACTTCAAGCATTCAATGCTGGGCTGAAGATTGAGAAGGGCAAGTCATACGTTCTGACTTTTTGGGCAAAATCTAAAAGCGCGGGCACGATCAAAGTCAATTGCATGCACAACCATGAGCCATGGGAGCATTCGACCGAAGAAGAATTTTATCTTTCGGACAAATGGACAAAGAAAGAGTTTTCGTTTGACGGCCCTTGGGACGACGACAACGCTCGGATCACATTCACGGATTTGGGACAGGAAACCGGTCAGGTTTATTGGTTCGCCAATGTCTCGTTGATCGCAAAGTAAGCGGCTAACAAACAAAGTAAGCTGTTAACAAAGTAACTGTTAATAAAATTTGGTATCAAGTAAAACAAAGAGTCGGCAGCGTCGGTTGTCGACTCTTTTTTTGTCCTCCCCATTGAGTCGCAATACCAATTACGACTGTCGAATTAAACGATCGAATCTAGAAAGCACAGATGAGTTGGATTGAAGAAATTGACGATTCGCAATGGACGGGCGAACTGAAAGAACTACGGCCGGCCGTTTCTGATCCCGCGACGGGAAAGGTGGACAACATCATGTCTGTTCACTCGATAGATGTTGGCAGTATGGATGCTCATCTTAAGCTTTACGAACAGGCAATGCGCCCAACGGAAACGCTTTCAAAAGCCGATCGTGAAATGATTGCGATCGTGGTCAGCAAGCTCAACGATTGCAACTACTGACTGACTCATCATCGACGCGGTCTGCGTCGTTTGCTTCAGGATGATTCAAAACTGGGTGAAATTGAATCGGCACTTGATGAGGCTTCACAAATTGATGAACGTCAATCAGCGATGCTGCGCTACTCGATCAAGCTAACGCAAACGCCAGAAAAAATGGTTGAACAGGACGTCATTGATTTGCGTCAGGTTGGATTTTCCGATCGAGATATTCTGCATATCGCTGAAGTCACCGCCTATTACGCTTACGTGAACCGTATCGCCGATGGACTGGGTGTGAAGTTGGAAGGCGAATGAGCCCGAGAACACCAGATTACGAAACTGAACAACTGCTTCCACTGAGTTCTCTATAGAAACTGTTGATAGAAAGGAAGTAACGAACGGAGTGAATTCCGATTTGCGTTAATAGCTCTACACCAAGTGTGCTAATACTTGCGTATTACACCCACGACGACACCGATGACTTTTACATCTCGTGCGTAAATTGGTTTCATACTACTGTTGGCGGGTTGAAGCCGTACACGTTTCTTTTCCGGGAACCAGTATTTCAAAGTCGCTTCACCATTAGAAGTTCGCGCGACCACGATGTCACCGGCCGAAGCAGTGTGGCGGCGTTTGACGACGACGTAATCTCCCGACGCAATTTGGGCGTCAATCATTGAATCGCCTTCGACCTCAAGAACGTAAGTCCCTTTTTTGGGCCAAAGCGTCGTGACGTCCAACCGCTCCGTTTGCTCGATGGCCTCCATTAATGCACCGGCTGCAACTCGGCCAGACATTGGAAATCCGTTTAGCTCTTCGCTGGCTGCGTCAGTTAAGACAATCGATCGGGATTTATTGTTAGTCCGATTGATCCAACCCTTTTTTTGCAGTGCCGTCAGATGACAGATCACGCCGTTGGGCGATTTGAATTCCATCTTTTCTGCAATTTCGCGAATGGTCGGCCCAAAGCCACGATCTTCAATCGTACTGCGGATGAAATTGAAGATGATTTTTTGTTTTTTAGTCAGCGTTTCTTGTAGCATTTCCCAGCTCCTTGGTTGATGCTACTATATACAGGTGTTCACTACATTGCAAGCCACCTGTTTTGCACATGCAAGCAACCAAGGATCGCGGTTTTTCAAGGGCTACGGTTCCATGAGCGCAAAAAGTTTAACGACGAGCAGGAAGGCGGCCGCGCGTCATGCGTTCGATGTAGACAAACACGGTCGCCTTCCGGCTCGTCGTTAAACGGATTATGTATTGGAATTTATCAAAAGTCTGAAGTAGCTTCTTTAGTTTTTTCGGCGGACTGTTCCGCGAGCAGCGTCGCTGTTGATTTCGGCGTTATCAAGAATACCATTTCGGTATCTTTGCCGTCTTTGGTTTTCCAATCCAGCACGAGTGCCAAAGTATCTCCAGGATTCGTTCGCAATCCGGTATTGACGCGCCGGACTCGAAATCCAGGTACGCCATCGGCGTCACTCAGGTCTTCTGCTGCCTGAGAAACCTCAGCACGTATTTCTACGACTAAGTTTCGCATTTCTTTTGCGTCTTTACATTTGGCGGTCAAATCTAATGTAGTACCAACGGGTCGCATTTCAAGATTTTCCCCGCTACCAACTGGAATTTCGATTCCTGAGAAGAACTTCGCTGGTTGGCCGATCTTTGCGATAAGTATTGGCCTGGCTTTTAAAACAGCCACTTTGTTTTTCTCAAGCGTATCAATCGTTTTGTAAAGAACGGCTTCTTTTGCGAAGTTTTTGAAACGTGCATCCTTCATCTTTATGTCTGCGTTTGAAATCAGATCCGCAAACTTTGAAAGCTTTCGTGTGCTTGCTCCCAGCTCGCGAAAATCAGTATCCAAAGCTCTTAGCTTCGCTGTGGAGACTTCATAGACTTTTACGTCGAAAGCGATACTTTCTTTTTCTTCGATCTTGAGCCTGTCAACAATTTTTCCTTTGAAAGAATTCTTTACCACATGCAATACGTTTTCCCGGCATTGGGGGAAATCGATTCCGCCTGAGAGCACAAGTTGCTCATCTTCCATGTGGATCCTAATGTTTTGGAATGGGAAATTTTTGTCGATGGCTTGCTTGATTTTTTTTTGAAGCAATTGTTTCCTAAGTAGTTTTTCCTTAAGCAATTTTTTCTTAAATTCTGGCTGTGGCTTGACTAAGATTTTCACTTCAATTTTTTCGCGTTTCTCATTGAAAATCACAACGTTCGATTCACCGACCTTAAGTGCTGTGATTAGCAGCTCATCCGGGCTAACCGGAGTTGCACGTGCAATCTTTGGAGCATCAACCATTAGTTCTGGAATACGAAAATCGCATTTGAGCCGTCGACTGCTGCCGGCCTCAATGGAATAGCTCTTGCCGCTTTCTGGATTGATTGGACCAGCAAAATCTTTCAAGAATTCAATTGCCCTTTTTTGTAATTGAGCGTTCAACTTTTTTGTAAGCTCCTTGTCGCCATCGTTTTTGTGCGTGACATAGACAACCAGCTGCTGGCGATTCGCGGTTTTTCCGGGACGACCGTTAGGCAAAATGTTAGGACTGGAAATAAAAACTGAATGGACGCCTGGCTTCAGCCCAGTGAATTTCAATGTTGAAGGAGTAACTGGAGTGCAAACAATCGCCTTTGGGTTTTCAATGATGATGCTGGCAATCTTGGAGTCGAAATTAACCCGCACATCGGATTCAACTTGGACTCCGATGGGAGTCTCTGAATCAAAATCAACCACCGCAGCGTGCTTTACTTCATCAGCTGCAGACTCTGCAGGGTCGACTTCCTGCTTTGCGGTTTCTGCTGCCTGCTCGGCGGACTCTACGTACTGATCTGCGGTTTCTGCTTTTGATACCTGCGGTTGTTTGGGCTCAACCGGATCCTGGGTTTGAGCATGGGTGAATCCGATCGCAATGAGGGCCAGAAAGCAAGTGGTGAAAATCGCTGTTCCGAACTTTCGTGGTGGTTTTGAATTAATCAACATGGCAATCCTTTGCTTGATGAGTTTGTTGTCGTTTCCGATGAACCCGCCTACCAGGACGGGACTAATGTTTCGCTGGCCGCACGAGCGTTCAGCGATTTGTAAGATTGTTTGACCGTATAGCTGTTGTGTTTCTTGGCTTTCCCCCAGCGTCTTGAGGACTTGCCGATCACAGCCAAGCTCGCGACAGGAATCAATCCGTCGCAAGGCGATATGCACAAATGGGTTGAACCAATGCAACATCGAAATTGCGTAGGAAATCAGTTGAACGATTCCATCGCAATTTCGGATGTGAATTTGCTCGTGAACAAAAACCAATTCAAGTTGTTTCTGACTTAACTCAGACTCTGCCCAAGACGGCAACAAGATCACTGGACAGAAAGTTCCTGTCATTCCCGGCGTTTTCATTTCAGCGGAAATTCGCAGACGAGCGCGACGTGTAAATCCAAATTTTTGCCGACAATTGTTAAACAGATTTTGAAGCTCGGGTGACGGCTCGTTTGTTCGCTTGATGATCGACCGCAAGTGGTAGTAGCGGACGATCAGTAAAACGGTGAGCCAGAGAATGCCGGCCATCCAAACGACCTTGAGTACGCTTGTGAAAGTAATTTCGATCGGCTGACTGGCTTGATCAGCAAATTCCGATTCAGATTCAATGAATTGAGTGTCGTTGCTCCAATCTATTTCGCTTAGAGGCATGGACGAATCTGAAATCACGACCTCTGCGGGTTCAAAAACTGGCTTTGGCGTTTGCGGCATCAAATTCAAAAGACTGGTTGGGCTTTCGGGGGCCACGAACAACACAAACCGAACAAGCACCACCAGCCAAAGCACTCCAATCCAACTAACGGAAACTTTGCTTCCCGCGATTCGCTGAATTAACATCGCCACGATCACGGTGACGCTTGCGATCGCCGAAACCCAAAGTAGCGTTTGAAATTCAGCCGTATAACGTGAATCCAACTGCTCAAGAAAAGCGTTCATTGTCGATCCTCCTTGGCTTCCAATAAATCGCGGAGCTGCTGGATTTCTTCAGGTGAAAGCTTGTTGGTTTTGACAAAATGGGTCAGCAACGGAGCCGTTTCGCCACTGAAAACAGAAGCCAAAAATGAACGACTGGCTTGCTTGATTGTTTTGCTTTTCGGGATCGCGGCGCTGTACAGATACCGGTTGCCGTCTTCTTCCGTTTTGAGCGCACCCTTTTTCACCAAGCGATGAAGAAACGTACGCACGGTCGCCGGCGTCCATGCGTTTGCCGGACCGACTTGGAGAATAATTTCCCGAGCGGTGATCGGTTGGCCATCCCAAACCGCATTCATCACTTGCCACTCGGACAAAGAGATTTCCGTTCCATCTGCCATTGCTTTATCCTGTCCATAACTCAAACTGTTTACACTTGTAACGTATTGTTTACAAATGTAACGATCGGTCAATGCCGATTTGAACTTGAGTTGGTTTGGAGGAAGAAATTCGCTAGCTAGATGGAAGGCTTGGCTTATTCGCCTTTTGAATTCAGTGTCCGAATCGGATTTGCACTGTCGTCGAAAAACGTAATTTTGTCTTTGCCGATATTAATTCGCGGCCAACCCTTTGAGTTACAAACGACTACCGCGTTTCCATTTGTGTCGGACATCAAGCGAACAGCGTTCTCGTCTGACGGACTGCTAACAGAGACAACCGAACGAGAAGAAGAAGCTTCAATTGAAACCAACGGGTCTCCATCATTGTCCGTCATTCTGAACATTATGACAGTTTCGCCTCTCGACTTTGTTGAACTAAGTTCACATCTAACCTTGCCATCTTCATCTGTAAGATAGAAAGCCTTTGCTGTTACTGATTCGACATTCAATTTTTCTTTTGTCATAATTCCGTTTGATTGGCAATAATTCAATTTCTATTTGGCTGCGGAGGTACCGCAAACGAAATCAACAGGATTGGTCAAAAATCTAAATCGTCGCGCAACTTGCGCCGCATGACTTTACCGGACGCTGTTCTTGGCATCGAAGAGATTGGTCTGACCGCATGGACTCGGAAAAGCGGATTGAGTTTTTGCTTGAGTACGACGTTCATCGCTTTTTGAAGTTCGTCGTCCTTCTTTACCGAATCGGTCACGACAAACACGATCAGTTTTGTTGGTCCCGATCGAGAATCGGCAACGGCGGCCGTTTCGACAACGCCTTCGATTTGATTCAAAACTCGCTCGATCTCGGCGGAGCTGATTTTGATGCCGCCTAAATTCATGGTGTCATCGGCGCGGCCACCTGCTACGTAAACAGGGCAATGCTCGGATTCGATTTTTCGGAAATGGTCACCATGCCGACGAAGCTGTCCCAATCCATCAACCTCTGGAGTGTTGGCAAAATATGTTTCGAAGTGATCGCGGTTGACCAATCGACTGCTCAATCCAATCGATGGCGGGACGAGAAACACTTCGCCTTCGTTTCCGATGGTTGGCTTGTTGGAAGCTGGATCGCTGGAATTTGGTTCAGCTGAATCTTTTGAATCTTGATCGATCAACACAAAATCCAATCCAACAGCGGGAGTGTTAAACGCCGCTGGGAAATTTGGCAACACAACGACGGACGTCACATAACCACCACCGATTTCTGTGCCGCCGCAATATTCGATGATCGGTTTGGTACCTGCCAATCCAGAAAGATAGACCATCGTGTCGGATTGCGAACTTTCACCCGTCGAGCTGAAGACTTTAATCTTTGACCAATCAAACTGTTCCATTTCGCCTTTGGATTGCCACGCTTTTACGATCGTCGGGACAACGCCCAGCATCGTGACCTTTGCGTCTTGAACAAACTCGCCAAATCCGGCTCCCATTGGGGCGTCTTCGTAAAGCGCGATCGTTGCTCGATTGATCAGACTTGCAAATATCAGCCACGGTCCCATCATCCAGCCAAGGTTTGTCGGCCAGGCACACACGTCGCCCGGTTTGATATTTTGATGGCAGTAACCATCGATCGCGCACTTGATCGGCGTCAAATGGCTCCAGGGAATTGCTTTGGGATCGCCCGTGGTGCCTGACGAAAACAAGACGTTGATTGTTTCGTTGACGGTGCAGGGGATCGGCTCAAATGAATCACGCTCAACCAGAAACTCATCCCAACTGCGGTCTTGATCTCGCAAGTCGACGCTGAGAGTCGAATCGGTGTTTAAGACAATCGCAGGGAGATTGGTGGCTTCGGTCAGTTTACGGTAAAGCGGCAGTTGCTTTCCCGCGCGGTCTTGGTGGTCGTAAGTGAAAACGGCTTTGGCACCGGCGATCTCCAATCGAGTCGCAATTTCTGGTGGAGCAAAACTATCCGCAATCGAAACGACGTTGCACCCGGCCATTACGATTCCAAGGTAGATCGCAACCGACCAGTCCGTCATCGGCATCAACACGCCGATCGCATCGCCAACCTTGTAACCTGCATCAACCAATCCATTGGCGACTCGGCTGGCACGTTTTCGAAGTTCACCAAAAGTCTGTTGTCGAATCGGCCCACCTGGTTTTTGAGCCACAATCGCGATGGCGTTTTCATCGGCCGTAAAGCAGCTTTCGGCGATATTAAGTTTCGCCCCGATCAACCAAGCCGTCTGCGCGACGCCGCGCGAATCATCAAGAATCTTCTCGGGTGGATTGCGAAAACTGATCCCCAGCCGCTCAATCGCTTGCTCCCAGAACTCACTGCGTTGATCGACCGTCCATTGGTGAAACTGTGCGTACGTTGAGTGGCCCGTGGACGTCATCCACCTTCCGATGTTTGAATTTTCAATGTCGTCGGTGGAAGGACGCCAAATAGGTTGCAGGATTTCAGTTTTGGCAGTCATGAGAGAACTTGATAAACATGGATTAGGTACTTCAATATTTTATGTTCTCACGCGTTTGGCAGCTATACGGCAGAAATTTGGTGGCAATTCAATATTTTGCTTGACGCCACCTACAAATGTAGTTAAAAACCTACATGTGTAGGTGATCTCTGGAGGAAAAATGGGAAAACGCAAATCAACAAACCGGGCAAATTCCGAGCTGCCGCCGTTGAGTGACGCGCAGCTTGAAATAATGCAGATCATTTGGGCGCGAAAACAAGCCACGGTGACAGACGTTTGGCAGGACTTATGTTCGCAGCGAGAAGTCGCCAGAAATACGGTTTTGACCGTGATTGATCGCTTGGTCAAACGCGGCTGGCTTTCCAAAACGGCACTTGGAAACGCTCATCTTTATTCAGCTACTGTTGACCAGAAGAAAACGATGGGGCAAGTCGTTCGAAAAATGGTCGAAACCGCTTTTTCAGGTGCAGCCGACGAGATGATCGTTGCGTTGCTCGACGGGCGCGGCGTATCAGACGAAGAGGCGGCCCGAATCAACAAACTGATCAAGAACAAACGTCAGAAAGATAAGAAGAATTAAAAGGGAGTTGCGATGTCTCAATTGTTAATCATTGGAATTTCGATCTGCGTGTTGCTCTTGGTTGGGATGATCGCGGACCGGTTACTGACGGACAAAGTCGCGTGGCAGGATCTTGCCTGGCGATCTACGTTGTTGACGATCCTGATTCTCCCCTTGCTGGTAGTTTCTGGAAACGTATTGTGGCCAAGTGGTTTAGTCCAAGTCCCTGTGTTGGCGGCAAACGGAGTGTCAACGCAGAACGATTCGTCTGCGGAAACAAGAGCTTTTCGATCGGGCAAATTCGACTTCAATCTTGCTGCCGATTTGCCAAAGAGAATGCCGACTCAGCCGAGCGATGGTGACGCAAAAAATGTTCAGCCACGAATAAATTCCAAAGCAACGCTTCCATCAAGCAAGCAACAATCCATCGCCACAGCGGAAGATACTGTTGCTGCTGCACCGCTTGCTGCTCCGGACACGCTTGCGTCGCTTGGTTTTAGCTGGCCCGCGTTAGCATTGGCGATTTGGCTCCTTGGAAGTCTTGTTTTCTTAGCTAGATACC
>CAYUWY010000049.1:0-44882 GCA_964448575.1 uncultured Pirellulaceae bacterium | reverse complement strand
CCCCCGACACGCGGATTATGATTCCGCTGCTCTAACCAACTGAGCTACACCGCCAAAAATCTGTGCGATTTCCTAACGCACATTTATAGCGATTTGGCCTTTTGACAGCCAGTCCGCCGACTCATCTGAATTCGGGCATTGAGTCCAAAAACTTGAGCGCGAAATTCGAATCGCGGATTCTAAACAAAGCTGCGGTAAAAAACTAGCGAATCACTATCCAGATTTTCACTTTTTGTGGCGGCAAATCGCAAAAAAGGCCTGATGATTAGCCAGACGGGCTTTTTTCACTCAACCCAACCCGCTTGCAGAATCTCGCTCAATACGAAAAAGCCCAATATATAAACTGCTCACTATTGGTGAGATTTGCCGAGCAATGCTCTGATATTCAGGTCGCTTAAATCACCAGCTCAACACTCCAAACGATTCATGGTGATCGGCCCAAGAGCTTCGTCGTTCACAACGATCAATAGACTTCCATGTTGAACGCCGAACCGGGTAGCTGGCTGACTTCGCATTCCATAAGCTCGGATGCTTTGCCGAGCGAATTGGCGCCGTCGAATAGGCAGCCAGCCCAAATCAAGACAGTGACCAATCCGATTGCTGCCAACGAATAAGCCATCCCGAACGAGCTGATGGCTTCGTTAAGCTTCACAATCCATTCGAATGCAAATGGCGTTAGCGATACTAGCGCCGCAGCAATGCAGACAATGGCTAACAAGACAACCATCATTTTGTCTGACCAAAACGCATACCATTTGGTGGCAATCCAAAGCCCAATCCCACTTAGACTTGTTGCCACCAAAAGCATAAACAAAATCGTAACGTACCAATCAGCCGTCATTGGCGCTTGAATCAATAACAAAGCAAACACGATTGCTGCAAACGTAAACACTCGCCTCGCAGCAAGTTTCAAAACGTGCCTTGCCGTTTGAGACCGATTTTCCGAAAGCCCAGACAACCATATCCGCCTGAACGCTTGTGGCAGACGAACCAAAGCCATCCCGGAACTCAACGCCAACAGAATGCATGCGAAAATTGTAAATCCGACTGTTGCTTCAATTTCCCCCCGAGCCAAAATCAGAACGCTCAACAAAATTCCAACACTTACCAAGCCCCAAAAATAATAAAAGCCATTCCAGTAAACCCGTCCATACAACATCCACTGCATACGGGTAGCGAAACTGGCGGGCAATTTTGCCGGCGCGACGGCACCTTTGACCGAGCTTGATCCGCCGTCCCGTTCTGAAGCAGGTGAAATTGATCTTTGCTGGTCCACTTGCGAATCGGTGAGGAACGAGAACAAATCTTTCTTTTGCTTAAACTCAGCTGGGTTAATTTTTAAAGTTGCAAGCGTCCAAAACCGCCAGAGCATACAAAGGCCACCCAGTCCAATTCCAGCTGCAACCATGGTGCGAGGACTGATTGAAAGCCCCTTATAAAACTCGTAAATTCGCTCGGGTCCTTTGGGGACAACGATCACAGCAAGTATTACGAAAAACAAGAACACCAAAAAGTGAAAGATTCTCCGCTCGCCCCATCCCATCCACGTTCCGTAACAGATCAAGAACAAGCTAAGCCCGTACGCCTCAGGGATCCAGCCGTGGGTATACAGAATCAACACGCAGTTGACCAACCAAAATGCCATAGTGGCCGCTATTGCTACCGCGGCGCATGTTTCGTTCATACCCGGCACCAGGCGCCGTCGCTCGGATTTTTGAAATAGCGCCGTCATGTGGCCTAAGCCCAAGCAACAAGCCATCGCAAAGATCGAAAACATGAATGACATGCCATAAGCGAAAACCGCGATCAGCGAAAACAAAAACGAGCCGCCAATGGCCCAGCCAATAAATGTTGTTGTTGGCTGCAGCAAAGAGCGAGCCGTCAAGTAAATACGATTGTTCGATTTCGCGTTTGCAGCAGAAACTGAATTGGTACTTTGGCTCATGAAGTCATCCCCATAAAGAGTTCGTCCAGCCCGACACACTCTGCGATCACTGGAGCAACGATAGTCTGCCCATGTTGCTGGGATAGCATTTCACCGAGCCGTTCATGTCTTTCATCATTCCAATCTTCTACCCAGACTTGGATTCGATTTCCGTCAACGCGACTACTGATATATCCGCTGAGTTTGCTCAAGTCATCGAGCGACGTATCGGCTCGGAGGAAAACACATTTGACTTTCTCTTTTAACTCATCCAACGCACCGTGATATGAAATTTTTCCATCATTCAAAATCGCAACATCGGCCGCCACGCGTTCGATGTCGGTGGTGATATGGCTGGAAAACAAAATGGTTTGACCAATCTCGTCGTTAAGCATCAACAACGCCCGTAAGAACTCTTGTCGGGCGGCCGGATCGAGACTCGCGACTGGTTCATCAAGCACCAGCAAATCAGGACGGTGACCGATCGCCAACAGGATTCCGACTTTTTGTTGTTGGCCCTGGCTGAGTTTGAAAATCTGTTTGTTATTGTCAACATCCCAATCTTTTCGAAATCGTTCGACCAATTGGTAGTCCCATTTTTCATAGAAACTGCCCACCAACGCGATCGCGTCTTTGACTTTTAGCCAAAGCATGTCGTCGAACTTTTGCGAAACGTAACCAATCTGTCGACGTACAGCCGCCGGGCATTCCCAAGCCGAATAGCCAAACAAATTCGCTTGGCCGCTTTCCGGCTTCAGCAGCCCAACGGCAGTTCGAATCAAAGTCGTTTTTCCGGAGCCGTTTCTGCCCAACAATCCGGTGATTGAGCCTGGAGCCAGTTCCAATGTTACGCCATCAAGCACTTTGGTTTTGTCGAACCCTTTTTCGACATTGACGAGTGACAAAGGGAATTTTGCGTTCAAAGTTTTATTAACTCCTGTCATGAAATCACCCTATTTCCAGTTGTTTTTGATCATTTTGTTGAGCTGCGTGTTGGAAATGCCCAACTGTTTTGCATCGGCGATCAGCTGTTTGATAGTCGGAGTGAGATAGTCGACTGGCTTCTCAGCTTTTTTGATCACGACCATCCCGACCCCGCGTTTTCGCTCGACCACCGAGTCGGATTCGAGGAGCGAATAAGCTTTTGAAACGGTCATCGGATTCACGCCTAACTCAGCCGCCAATTGCCGCACCGAAGGCAACAACTCACCAAAAGGGATTTGGCCGCGGTCGATTTGCCGCACGATTTCATCGACGACTTGGCGATAGATCGGGATGCCGGAATTTAATTGGATAGCGAACATGTGTATCAGTGTATCAATACACTTGCCGCGTGTCAAGAAAAAAATAAAAACTAAAAATCACCCGCAAACTGGGGTCAGGCAGCAAAATCGAAAAATAGAAAACCGCGAATTAACGCGAATGGACGTTAATACATATCCAATTTTTATTCGCGTTCATCCGCGTCCATTCGCGGTTAAAAATTCACGAACCAGAGACCAAAAATCTACTCTCAAATTGGGAGGGCGTACGCAGAGAGATATCTTGATTTGCGATCATGCCGACTTGAAGGGAGAGTATCCGTAGTATTTCGGGCGATCGTCCAAACGGACATGCAGCCATGCCACGCCGCCACCGGCTGTGCTTAACCAAACGGGCTTTTTTGAAACGCGTGATCTCATCGCTTGGCCAACCTTAAACCAAAACTCATCTGTTTGTTCCTCATCGGCCGTGCGCAAGAATGACCCCAAATGACAGTGATTCACATCGGGCGATTGCGAAGGCGTTGGGACTACCAAAATCGCGTTGCGTCCGAGGTTTTGAAAAGCGATTACGAGGTCGTCTGATTCGGATTCTGCAAACTGGTCACGAAACGGAGTTCCATTCTCTCGACGATCCAAGCCACCGGAATTTAAAATCACAAATTCGAATTCGCGACCGACCCGAACGGAGTCGACAACAGGCGTTTCCCACTTAAAAGCCGAAAACGATGAATCGCAGATCGTGTCCGTCGTAAACTTGCGAAATTTCGTTCCCTCGTCGGTATCCGACTCCCACAACGTGATGACTTGATCGAAAGTCAAAACAGAATCCGAGCGATCGAGAAACTTGTAGTGGTGAATCCCATCACTGAGTTCAGATTTTGCTATCTTCCAATTCGTCATTTTGTTGATTCGCAGTGAAAGTGAAAAATTAACGACCTTTTCAGAACGAATCGGCCAGATTCTAATTGTAAGCGACATCGGGTTAAAGAAAACTGATCAACGCAGTCTCGACCTTCGCAATCTGCCAAACCTCTGGAACGAAACCATGACGCCACAAAACCGATTCTCAATCAAAGTCATCGCGCAGTGGTCTACATTGATCGCTTTGGGATTCCTGATGTCGAGTTCGTTCGGACAGGCGGCCCAACAAAATTCAACGAGAAAACGACGGGTTGAACCGAACGAAATCGCATCCAAAATGGGGTCGGCGGTTAAGTGGGAAGCCAACTTTGCTGACGCGATGGCCAAGTCAAAAGAAACTGGCAAACCCATTTTCTGGTACGTGCCGACTTTACGCGGCACATTCATGGACCGAAAAATGGAGCTTCACCGGTACATGCTGGCCGGCCCATTCTCTTGGCCAGACATCATCAGCGTGATCAACGAACATTACATTCCCGTAAAACGCCCGCCAACGCCAGAGTTGCAAAGACAATATGAGCTTGAACCGTACAAATTTGTTGAACCGGGTTTCGTGGTCATCAATTCAGACGGATCGGTTGAGAAAAAAATCGACAGACTTTCCACCCAACATCCAACTTGGTTTCGCGGTTTGCTAACGGCTCTGGTGGATCAGCCTATTGAGCCCGCCAAGAAACCTAAATCAATCTCGATGGCGTGGGAGCAATTCGCTTCGCGCAACTACGCTGAAACGATCAAGCAGTTAAAAGACAGCCAAAGCGACATCGCAACTCAATCAAACTCCGACCAATGCGAAGCCCGATTGCTGTTAGGCATGTCGCTTTTTCGAATGGGACTCCACGACCAAGCCAAGCAAACCTGGAAAGAAGCCAGCGAGAAGTTTCCGAAAGAGCCATTGGCTTGGAAAGCCGCCGCGGAATCACAAGGCATTGGGCCTTTCTATCGCGGGCTCGAAATTCATGGTTCGCTTTCCGACAAAGCGATGAAAACTGGCGTCGACTCAGTTGGCTCTGCTGCACCTGCTCAAACGTATGATGAAAATCAAGTTTGGAAAACGGGAGTCGATTTTATTCTCGGCATGCAAAATGAAAACGGCGGGTTCGTTGACAGTGATTACGATTTCGGCGGCATCGACAGTATGCCCAACGTTTACGTTGCGGTGAGTTCACTTGCCGGAATGGCGTTGCTGGAAGCGGCAAAGCACGATTCGATTTCAGATACGGCCAAAGAACGGTTGGCAGATTCGATCACGAGAACCATCACTTACGTCAATGACGACTCGCACATCAACCCTGTTGATCGTGATGAGATTCTTTGGGCGTACGCCTACCGGCTAAGATTCCTTGCGCGGTGTCGTCAGCAGTCTACGATCAAGCTGGGGATCAGCAGCGAAGTCCTGGATGCCGCCATCGCCAAATCTTCATTGAAACTCGAAGGCGTTCAGGGAAAGCGTGGAGGCTGGTACCACGAGTACGCAAACCCTTTTGTCACCGCGACTGCTTTGGCCGCGTTACACGAAGGCAAACAAGCCGGTAGCGAGATCAATCAAAGCAAAATTGAAAGCGGACTGGCATCGCTTTTGAGGGACCGCATGGAAAACGGAGCTTATCCTTACGACAGTAAGCGGCCCAAACGCAAAGCGACGGATCGCAATATCGCGGCTTCTGCCGGACGCATGCCGATTTGTGAAATGGGGCTTTGGTATTGGGGCAAATCCAACGACGCTGCACTAGCCAATGCCGTTGAAAAGTCTTTGGAGCTTCACCGGCATTTGAATGTGGCACTCAAGTACGACAATCACACTTCGACAATGGCATACGGTGGTTTCTTTTTCTGGTACGACATGCGAAGCCGCAGCGAAGCGATCGGGAACATCAAAGACGAAACGCTTAAGGCAAAATACAAAGCCCAACAAAAAGCAATCATCATGTCGTTGCCAGAGATCGACGGCTGTTTTATTGACTCACATGAACTTGGCCGAGTCTACGGAACCTCAATGGCGTTACTGAGCCTGTCCAAATGCGAATAAAAATCACGCTCGAATGAAAATCGCAACTCGACCAGTAAACAAATCCTAAAACTGCTAGAGGTTTGTTGATGCTGGCCAGTTTAAGTTTGGGGTCACTCGTCTCGGGCAAGTTCCTCTATTAAACCGCGGTCGAATTCAGGCAGCGCATCCGGGTCTCGATTTTTGAGATCGTCAAACTTTGCACGCAACTCTTTGAACTTCTCATGCAAATCTTCATTCTTAAATTGGCTTGGGATTGGTTGCTCGGTTCGTATTTTATCGATCGCCTCACAAGCAGATCGTCGAGCGCAGTTTGGGCAACTTTCATCCAACACGATTCTTGCGAGGTAGCTGGAAATCGCAGAATCAAACGTGTACTCGAACAGGCTACCGAGTACCGATAGTGCGTTCATACGGACTTGGATGTGTTCGTCATTTTCAAAAGCGAGCTTGCAAATCGGCGTTAAGATTTCCGCGTCAATCTGCCAGTGGTGATGGAGAAGGCTTAGCGACGAATAACGCTGTTGCCATGAGCTCGATTTCAACGCTTCAAAAGCAAATTTGCGATCGCTGTAAACGCGATCAACATCGTCGCCGAATGCGATCTCGGCCAGTGTTCGATGATGGTTGGTTGGGGTGAATCGATGGTTTGACATCTAGTCATCGTAAGGTTAGTCGACGACCAAATCAAATTTTGGGGTTCAACAAATTTAAAGTAGCTCGACTCTCCGAGTCGAAACCTGTCTGATAGACGACTCGGAGAGTCGAGTTACTTTCGCATCCAACCTGTTACTTTCGTATTCAATTTCTGACGACTCGGAGAGTCGAGCTACTATTTCATTCTCTCTAAACAATTCACCACCAACGCGGTCCAGCCCGTTTGATGGCTTGCGCCTAAACCGCGACCGGTGTCGCCGTGAAAATATTCGTAGAACAAAGTAGCTCGACTCTCCGAGTCGAAACCTGTCTGATAAACGATTCGGAGAATCGAGCTACTTTCAAGCTACTTTCGTATCCAATTTCTGACGACTCGGAGAGTCGAGCTACTATTTCATTCTCTCCAAACAATTCACCACCAACGCAGTCCACCCCGTTTGATGGCTTGCGCCTAAACCGCGACCGGTGTCGCCGTGGAAATATTCGTAGAACAAAACAAGATCTTTCCAGTGCGGATCATTTGCGAATCTCGGATCGCCCGCGTTGCAGGGCCGATTACCATCGCCGTCTTTTTCAAAAAGATTAGTCAACCGTTTGGCGATCAAGCATGCGACTTCTTTTAAATTCATTTCATTGCCTGAACCAGCAGGGCATTCGACTTTAAAAGTATCACCGTAAAAATCATGGTACGTTTCGAGTGCCTCGATCAACAAGTAATTGACTGGAAACCAAATTGGACCACGCCAGTTTGAATTCCCGCCGAACAAACCTGAATCAGATTCACCAGGAGTGTATGCCACCGAAAAAGTATGCCCGTCGAGACTCATCTCAAAAGGTTGATCGCGATGAGCCTGCGACAGCGAACGGACACCGTAGTCGGACAAGAATTCTTTTTCGTCAACCAAGAACTTGATGATCCGCTCCAGCCGTTTGCGAGAAGGGATCGCGAGCATCAGTTTGGGAATGTCGCCGCGTTTTTCAAGGTAAGTTATCTGGCTGGCCAGTTCTTTGCGGTTCTCTAAAAACCAAACCATTCGCTTTTTGAAGCCCGGAAGCTGATCTATTAAATCGACATCCAACACGCCCGCAGCAACCATCGGCAGCAACCCAACCATCGATCGAATTCGAACCGCAACGTAGTCATTGCCGCGATGCAGGTGATCGTAATAAAAACCGTCTTCCTTATTCCAAAGTCCGCTTTCGCCTAGCGTATTCATAGCGTCGGCGATCGAAACAAAGTGCTCAAAAAACTTTGACGCCACGTCTTCGTAGCTAGGATCTTCCCGAGCAAGCTCCAATGCGATTGAAAGCATGGTCGTGCAATAAAACGCCATCCACGCCGTCGCGTCGGCTTGATCAAGATGCCCGCCCAGCGGCGATTCCTTTGAGCGATCGAACACGCCGATGTTATCGAGGCCGAGAAATCCGCCGGTGAAAATATTGTTGCCATCGCGGTCTTTGCGATTGATCCACCACGTAAAATTGATCAGCAGTTTGTGGAATACGCGAGAAAGAAATTGTCGATCCGGTCGGCCCTTGGCTTTTTCAATTTGATAAATCCGCAGCGCCGCCCAGGCGTGAACCGGCGGATTGGTATCACCCAATGCGAATTCGTAGGCTGGAATTTGGCCAGCCGGGTGCATGTACCATTCGCGCAAGAACAGAATCAATTGTGCTTTGGCAAAATGTGGGTCAATATTTGCAAACGGAATCATGTGGAACGCCAGATCCCAAGCCGCGTACCAAGGGTACTCCCATTTATCGGGCATTGAAATCACATCCCGATTATAAAGATGTGACCATTCCGAATTCCGTCCTTTCAAACGCTCCGCGGGTGGGGCAGAGCGGTTGGGATCGCCTCGCAGCCAATCGCGTACGCTGTAAAAGTAAAATTGCTTCGTCCACAACAAACCTGCATATGCCTGTCGCGCGATCAAGCGAGTTTCATCGTCCTTAATGTCTTCCAAAACGCCAACGTAGAATTCGTTTGCTTCGTCGATACGTGACTGGAATTGAGTTTCAAAATCTGCACCACAGCGATTGCTTTCATCGACGTTCAGATTCGCAAATTCGGCATCACTACAAATCCGCTGGTGCAACGTCACGGTTTCGCCTGCTGGGATCGTCAGCCGATAGTGAGCCGCGGACTTTGTTCCGACATGCCCCGGATGAACGGCTTCGTGATTGCCATCGACAATAAAGTCATGAAAACTGTCTTTGGTAAATCGATGCTCGTTGGGAACGCCATATAATTTGTCAAAATTAGTTTCATTTTCCGTGAACAGCAAAGGCGGATCGTTGCCGTCGGGGCCTACATCAATCAAGAAATGAAACTTGCCAAGCGAAACATGCTCGCAGACGATGTGCCCGGTGCCTTCTTTTTTGATTCGCGGTTTTGGCCAATAGCCTTCGCCCGTCCGACCGTGCGACCAAGTGTTTCTGCACCAGAACGTTGGCAGGCAATCGATCTGAGCCGCATCAGGCCCGCGGTTTGAAATCGAAATCTTGATCAAGATATCATCAGGACCGGCTTTGGCGTATTCTGCGACGACATCGAAATATCGTTGCTCATCGAAAATGCCGGTGTCGGCTAGTTCGAATTCCTGCTCGTGTTTTCCTCGCTTCGCGTTTTCGTCAATCAAACGCTGATAGGGAAACTCGGCCTGAGGGTATTTGTACAACGCTTTCATGTAAGAATGCGTTGGCGTCGAATCAAGGTAAAAGTAAGCTTCTTTAACGTCCTCGCCGTGGTTGCCTTGCGGGCCGGTCAAACCGAACAGCCGCTCCTTGAGAAACGGATCTTTTCCATTCCAAAGCGCCAACGCGAACGCGATCCGGCCTTGGCGATCGGTAATCCCAAGCAATCCGTCTTCGCCCCAGCGATAGGCTCGCGAGCGAGCGGCGTCATGGGAAAGATGCGTCCAGGAATTTCCGTCAGCAGAATAGTCTTCGCGAACGGTGCCCCATTGTCGCTCGGCGAGATAAGGTCCCCAGCGTTTCCAATTCGCTTGGCGAGCATTTTCTTCGACGAGCCGAGTAGCTTCCGGGTTTGAATTGGCGACAGCGTTTGAATCGGGCATTGATGAGAAGCTAAGGAATGAAGGGTTGGTTAGTGCAAGAAATCATTGAACTGGTAATTGAAAACCGGCCAACCATCGAGTGACAGTCGGCCGTCAATCGACGTTTTACAAAATGTAACGACTCAGATCTTCGTCGTCTGAAATGTTCTGCAGTCGCTCCTGAACATAGGCAGCGTTGATGGCGACTTTTCCCATTTTCATGTCGGGAGCTTCGAAGCTTAACTCTTCAAGCAACCTTTCTAGAATCGTATACAGCCGCCGAGCTCCAATGTTCATCGTTGACTGATTGACGGTGAAAGCGATTGTGGCAAGCTGATCAATCCCGTCGTCAGTGAAATCCAGATCGACGCCTTCCGTTTTTAATAGTGCCTTGTACTGCCGCGTCAACGAGCTTTTGGGTTCGGTCAGAATCCGCACGAAATCGTCTTTTGTAAGATCGTTAAGTTCAACGCGAATAGGAAATCGGCCTTGGAGTTCGGGCATCAGTTCGCTTGGCTGGTGCCGATGAAAAGCCCCTGCGGCGATGAACAGAATATGATCCGTTTTCACATAGCCATGTTTTGTTTGCACCGAAGTCCCCTCGACGATCGGAAGCAAATCTCGCTGTACGCCTTGGCGAGAAACGTCAGCGGACTTTCCTTCTGAAGCGATGACTTTGTCCAATTCGTCGAGAAAAATGATGCCAGAGTTTTCGGCCAAATCGATGGCCTTGGAATTGACTTTGTCCGTATCCATCAACGCGTCGCATTCTTGTTCAAAGATGACTTTTCGCGCCGCAGAAACAGCGAGCTCCTTTTTCGTGCGTGAGGTGGGCATGATTTTTTCAAGCATGCCCTGGAAATCCATATCCATCTGCTCGACGTTCATTCCCCCCATCATCACAGGTGAAGCTTTTTGTTCGACGGAGACTTCGACGATTCGGTCTTCGAGTTCGCCATCGATCAGCATCATTTTCATTTTGTTTTTCGTGCGTTCAAAAGATTCCTGCACAGTGGTATCGTCATCGGAACCATCGTCTGGGATCGAAGTCGACGTGCTGAATTCATATTTCGCCGGATTGGGACAAAGCAAATCAAGCAAACGTTTGTTGGTTCGCTCCTCGGCTGATTGCTTAACATTCTCCCGCTCTGTTTCGCGGACCAGCGTAATGGCATTGTCGACCAACTCGCGGACCATGCTTTCGACATCGCGGCCGTAATAGCCGACTTCTGTGTATTTGGTTGCTTCGACTTTAATGAACGGTGCGCCGGTTAGTTTTGCCAGACGTCGCGCGATTTCAGTTTTGCCAACGCCAGTCGAACCGATCATCAGAATGTTCTTCGGCGAAACTTCGTGGCGCATTTCGTCTGACAATTGCTGACGACGCCAGCGGTTTCTAATAGCCACAGCTACCGAGCGTTTGGCGGCGGCTTGACCGATGATGTGGCGATCAAGCGAGGCAACGATTTCTTTGGGAGTCATCGGGTTCATTTGTATCGTTTTATCGTTGAATGGATTGGCTTTTGAGATTGCTGAAAATACGACAAAGAATTATTTCGTCACGTTGAATTATTTCGTCACGCTGGAGAACTCGTCACGTTGGAGGACTGGTCACGCTGGCGGGCAACTTAGTTCTTCGACGACGATATTGGTGTTGGTATAAATATCGATGCCACCGGCAATGGTCAGGGCTTCGCGCACGATTTCTGCTGCGGAAAGCTCCGAGTGTTGCTTCAAAGCCCGTGCTGCTGCAATCGCGTAGTTTCCGCCCGATCCAATTCCCACGATTCCGTCTGTCGGCTGGATCACGTCGCCTGTTCCGCCGATTAGCAATGTGTGTTTGCCATCGGTCACGGTGAGCAGAGCTTCGAGCTGACGAAGCATTTTGTCCATTCGCCACATTTTTGCCAACTCAGTCGCCGCTCGAACGATGTTGCTTGGCGAGTCCTTTAGCTGTTGTTCGAAACGCTCAAGCAAAGCAAATGCGTCGGCACTGCTTCCTGCGAAACCACACAGGACTTTGCCGTCGAGCAGTTTGCGAATTTTCATCGCATCGGATTTCATCACCGCATTGCCAAGTGTTACCTGTCCGTCTCCGCCCATGGCAACCGTATCGCCTTGGTGGACGGTGAGGATTGTGGTTGCGTGAAATTTTATTGTCATAATTTATTTTGGCGTTTTGAATGGCCCAGTACTTTGATTTGGGATTCGTTGCTTATAGGTTGTTTTCAGGGCCTCGGTTCTGCCCCATCATCTTATCGGATTGAGATTTTTGGGGGAGGGGAAGGTGGTTGATCGTGGACAATTGATAGTCGATAGTGAGTGCGACCGTTGAACGAAATTCCTAGCCTCGAAAAAGCCCATGTCTGACAGCAATCAATCCGCATCTCGCTTCCGCAGCCCGCATTTGATGGGTCAGAATAACTCCGCAGTTGTTGTCATCGATGTCCAAGAAGCGCTGCTGCCCCATATTCCGCAGCATGAGCGTTTGGCTTGGAATATCGGACGCTTATTAACGGCCGCACAAACGCTTGGCGTAAAAGCCGTCGCGACAGAGCAATATCCAAAGGGGCTTGGTAGCACAGTGGCCTCACTGACCGAGCCGTTTGCGGAATTGCTTGGCGAGATCCCGGACAAAACGATGTTTAGTTGCCGCGAATGTGCATCATTGTTTGATACGCTTTCCAACAGCGGCATTCACAATCTGTTGCTTTGCGGAATCGAGACGCACGTTTGCGTCGCTCAGTCGGCGATGGACTTAATGAGCCAGGGTTTCAACGTCTTCGTTTGCGTGGATGCCGTGGGGGCGAGGAATGAAATTGACCACGACACGGCGATTCGGAGAATGGAGAACTGTGGCGTGATTCCGACGACCACCGAGGCAGCAATGTTTGAGTGGTGTGAAAAAGCGGGTAGTGCTCAGTTCAAAACGATTTCGAAACTGGTCCAGCAAACCGGACCCTAGCAATCGGTGATTAAAAATTCGCTATGCCGGCGACCACTCGGAACTTTCAATCTGCAATTCATCCAAGCACCACTTACTCGCATATTCGAGTGAGAGCTGAATGTTTCCGTTATCAAAAAAGATGTGGCCCGTCCGTACTGCTTTTGGAAATTTCATAATCAAGAAAAACAAGTTCACCGGTTGATAACTACAAATCGTAACATGCAAGGGCTTTTCCATTTTCTTGTCTTTCCCAATTTTGCAACGTTTACGAGTTGGGTTGTGGTGCTCGCTCAACTCACACTGCAAATGCTTCACAAAATTCAGCTGTCGGTACTCATCCGTCAACTCAAAGAAAAAGTCAAACGGATCTTGGCCCTCCGGGCAAAAATGATTCACCGATGCAGCCCAACCCGTAGACAACGACATTTTTTTTAATCGCAACCAACTTAAGAAATGGCTTTGCGTAAGCTGAGGACACTCTTCAAAGATCTGGTGGCGGCCCAGCGCAACGTAGTAGCCACAAATCTGATCTTCCAATTCTTCAAGCGACCCTCTTCTCAAGATCATCGAACGTCGCTGGCGAACGTGATCGAGAAAGTCGTATACAGTAGAATTTGCCATCAAAAACAAAAAACCTATTTGTCTTTTTTAGCTTCTGCTTTTGACGCCTCGGCTTCTTTCACTGCGTCGGCTTTCTTTTTCGCTTCACCCTCTTCCATCCGCTCGATGGTTCCAAACAGGTGGCCGCCGCCTCCGCCGCTGTGCTTCCACGTACCCGCATATTTTCCTTTGCGAATCAATACACGTGCATCGAACCTGCCGAATCCTGGAAAGAAAGCCTCATCAACGGTGATGACGGGCGTTTCGCCAGCGAACTTGATCTCTATCGGTGGAAGTGGAATTGTCGCATCGTGTTTGCCATACTTGATCCGCGCCATCAAATTCCAATAGTCACCAATCTCGCCTTTTTCAGCAGAGAGAATTTCATAGTGTTCGGTTCGCGGTTCGCCTTCTTTGCCGTCCATCGTGAACTGGCCAGTCCATTTAGTGCCGCTCAGGTATTTTGCGAGCTTGGCGTGAAGCGCTTTTTCTTCGGCAGAATATTCAGTGGCTGCAGTCGAATCTTGTTTTGCGGTCGAAGCTTTTTCCGAATTGGCGGCATCTGTTTTGGCAGTCTCCTGTGCAAGACAGCTTCCGGCAGAAAGTGTTAAGACAACTAAAAGTGCCAACCAGCTGACATTCAAACGGCTAATAATGGACATAGATATTCTCATTCTTAATTTCGATTTGTAGATCATCACAGCAATCATGGCATAGCAAAAGCAAGTTTACTAACTTTTCCAATTCGGCCAACAATTCCAACCAATATTTGCTTTCAATATTCTAGCGAGCCAACGCTCAAAATGGACCAAGCAAACAAGATCCGCAGATTTTCCGTTATTTCACGAGCGAAATCTGTACAACGGGCCACACCAGAATGTCCACGATGCTGATGACTGGTGTTGATCAAATCCCGCAGTCGTTCTAGAGTACGCAAGAGGCGCCTTTTTCCGATCTGGCGCCAGATTCATGCCGGGGTTTTCCTGGCCGTTTTTATATACCGACGCGAAGGAGTTGCGTGTGTTTGTTGCCGCTACGACCCAGTGCTTTACAGATAGACCTCTGGAAAGTGCAATTGAAAAATTGGCGGATCTTGAGTTCTCCCACATCGAAATTGGAATTCATGAGTCCAGCGATCATCTCAAACCTTCCCAAGTCCAAGAAAACGTCTTGGCCAGCTACGACCTTATCAATTCCACTCGGCTGACGGTCACTGGATTGAGCTTGGAAATCGCTGGCGAAGGCGAAGAGTACTTTGAGACGTTCACCAAATGCTGCGAGCTGGCGAAGCTTTCAAAGATCGTTACGTTGACCGTCCGCTCTGGTGAACACGGCACGCCGTTCAATGAAGAAGTTGAGCGTTACAAGCGACTGGTAAAGATCGCTGAGCAGCATGGTGTCCGCGTGGCGATGCGCAGCAAAGTCGGAAACTTCTCGGCAGATCCTGACACGGTTTCTGTGATTTGTGGTCATGTCAAAGGCCTTGGGCTTTCGATGGACCCAAGCCACTACCACTACGGGCATCCACCGGAGACGACCCACTACGAAAAACTGATGCAACACGTGCACAATGTTTACCTTCGCGACTCAACGCCAGAAGAGCTACAGGTTCGCGTCGGACAAGGCATCATTGAATATGGCAAGCTGATCAATCTGCTTCGCAAAGTCGGCTACAACCGTGCTTTGTGTGTGGATATCCAACCACAAGAAGACATTGATCACGATGGCGAAATGAGAAAGCTTCGCTTGCTACTTGAGAGCTTGGTTGTTTGATAATGCCAGGTTGTTGTGAGAGCTTGTCGTTTAAGAAGCTCAACCTTTAAGCTGAGCCTATAACGACGAAGCTCTACCACTTGGCCCGCCAAAACTCACTTCAAATATTCCAATTGAAGTGGGTTGTCGGATTTTGGGTCGCTTACTCGAATTGCGATCGTTCCATCCAAAACTCGATCGATCAGTTGGCCAACGATTTCTTCGCGCCAACCAGTGACCAATTCAGGCTTTTCTTTTAGCTCGATCATCCCCAGACGCCACGCCGCCATGGTTCGAACATCCTGTGCAGTTCCAACAATGTTCGACGCGATGTTTTCAGTTTTGCAAACAACGTTAAGGGCGGTTGTCAGAAACTGACCAAGCAATCCCAAATTCATGGTCTTGCCACGGGGCATCCGTTTTGGCAATTCGTTTTCAGGTAGCTCGATGGCTCGACGGATCGCGTCACCAATCGGCCGAGTCATGCCTTTGGAAACACGGCTTTCGAAACCACGAATGGCTTTTAAGCGATCGACATCGGGCGTACCGCGTTTTGCCAGCTCTACAATTAGGTCGTCTGGCAGGACACGTTTTGGCGAACGGTTTTTCTTTTCGGCTTCTTTATCACGTTCAATCCAAAGCTCGCGAACGATCCCAAGTGCCTTTCGGTTGAGACTTGAAATCCCTGACACACGTCGCCACTGAGGTTCCGTTTCGGTTTTCTCAAGTGCAGTTTGCCACTCGTCCATCTCGCCTTCCAGCCAGCTCATTCTTTCAAGCTTAGTGAGGCGGGCGTGAATTTTGTTGTACAAATTTTGAAGGTGTACGACGTCTGACAAGGCATAATCAATTTGACGTTTCGAAAGCGGCCGGCGACTCCAATCCGTTCGCGTTTCGCCTTTGTCGACACGTTCGCCCAACAATTTCGAAACCAGATTGCCGTAAGAAGCCGGGTACTCCAGCCCAATCATGCCAGCGCCCAATTGTACATCGATCAGCTTCTTTGGTCGTTTACCACAGGCGCGGAAACAAAACAAAAACTCTTCTCTGGCTGCGTGTACCACCGTTACATGTGAGCCTTCAACCAACATTTCCCAGAACACGGAAATTTCTTTAACGGCGAATGTATCAATGATCGCGTAACGACCGTCAGCCGCGACTTGCAGCAAACATAGCTCCGGGCGATAACGATTTTCCGAAACGAACTCGGTATCAAAGCCGATGAAGCTGCAAGTGGCTGCGTATTCGCAAAACGCGCGCAAGTCTTCGTCAGTCTTAATGTGCTCGAAAGGAATTCCGTTTTCCATGCTTGTTCAAAAGGGAAAGTGTTAGAGGCAAGATGTGGATTGAGGTCTTCATTTTGAATTTAAACCACGAAAACCTTAATAAAAGCGTATCCGTTCGATCAAACATACGCTACGGGACTTCCACAGAATTTGACAGCTTCATCCATTCGCTCCAGACTGTCGCTTTATTTTCCGTTTAAGTCACAGCCACATGGCACTTGCTTTAGACGTGAAATCGTTTGAAAACGTTGGGTGCAGGGTTAGCAAGGATGCGGAAAAAGCGTGTTTCCTTTGCTTATGGTCGGTTTCCATTTTGGTAGTTCATCGCACATCATAAGGTTAAATGTCGTTGGACTATCGCCTTTGTTCATTGTTCATAACGGTGAACAGCTCATGTTAGTATTTGCAATTTGAATAAAGCTCACGCCTACCAGCTCTCTCAAACAGCCTTTTTTTTAAGCATCAAACTGAAACCAACGTGACCATCGAGCCACCAGCAATTTCCCAAGATCCGACACGAATTCTTTTAAGTGTTCGCAGCGCCTACGAAGCAGGTTTGGTAACTCAAGCCATCCACCATCTGGCATCCGAATTTGATCAAACGCTGGCGATAATCGACGTAAAAGAGCCAAATCAAGGTGCATTGGGTGTGCCGAGCTCGAGTTGCTTGTCCGAGATCGCAAACGTGATCGAGACGCAAACCGGTCTGCGAACGAGTTTTGCGGCAGGTGAACTGACGGATTGGATCCGCGAATTTGCGGGCTTAGAGGCGGACTCAGTTATTAATTTGAACCATGATTCGCCGTGCCTTGAGCTGACTAGGCGGTTTGAGATTGAATTAATCAGTCGGTACGACTTCGTAAAACTTGGTTTGGCAAACACGACCGGCCTCAACTGGAGATCGCTTTGGCGGCATTTTTTTTCATGCCTTTCTGAATCAACCAAGCCTGTGGTCGTTTCCTATTTAGATTTCGCATCATGCTCATCGCCTTGTCCTGAAGAGCTAATTGAGTTTGCGGCGGCAGAACCAAATTGCGAAACGATTCTTTTTGATACCTATTCAAAAGAAGCCGATTTGTTCGGCTGCCAACCCGCGGCGGCATTGGAGTCGTGGATTTTGAAAGCCAAAACGCTTGGGTTGTCAACCGTTTTGGCGGGCTCAATAGATTTTTCATCCCTCGAAAGGGCAATCGCTCTTTTACCGAACTATATCGGATTGCGAGGCGCCGTCTGCTCAAATTCGAGAACAAGCGAAATCGATCAGGAAAAAGTAATTCGATTGTTCAAGCAAACTTCGCTGATCAACCAATTGAAATCTGAGTTTGGCGAGCGGAATTGATCTCAAATTTTCGTGCCGAAAATTTCCTGGAATTATTTATTGGTGATGTCCGCAAAAAACTTGACATCGGAATAAATGACGAGATATTGGGTAATCAATTCATAGGAAAAGCTCCTTGATTTTTTGAAGACATCCTACCTTTTACTTCAAAATTTGCTGACGACCCGCAGGCTTACATCACATATCTATTGCGGCAGGATCGTTTCGGGGCTTGGACCACTTTGATTTCATGGACGTTGTTATTTTTGGTGGAGTTGCCAACTGGAATGATTCATCTGTAAAGGAAATTGCTGTGCCAGAATCGGTATTGGATGCGATCAGACAAGGACAATGGAATTACGAGCCTCCGGCGTTGGGGGAAAACGAGTACGATTCCACGGGGGCGTTACCTGGTTCGACTGAGAAAATTCGCGAGCTCGCCGCCCGCGCTGAGGATGGATTGCCGCTGTGGCATCCGGACGACCGTCGTTCATTCGACGATTCAGATGAAGCACTCGTTTAGCATTTGAACGTTTGCTGAAGTTCGCCAGATTTAAAAGTAAAAGTTAGATAGCTTTTCGACAGCCGAAACCGCTTTGGTGGTTTCGGCATTGGCGACACCTCTTTTAGCCAACTCCGTTTCAGAGTTGGTATGCCTCTTCCAGCCAACATCGTTTCAGCGTTGGCATGCCCAAATATTGGTTGATTAAATTCGCGGTGGGCATTTTCAATCAATTTGGATTCTACCCACCATCCCCAATTTGGCTTCGAAACGCTAAGATTTCCTGATGCAATTGTTCAATTGCACATTTTACAGTTAGGAAGTCATGCCCAAGTTCAATGTAGTTGTCGACCACGAGATTTCCCGCGAAGACGCGGTTGATCGGTTAAAAGGTTTTTCGGAACACATTCGCAAAGAAGCTCCGGTCGAAGTGAAAGATGTTCAAGAAGTTTGGGACGACACGGGAAATCTGGATTTTTCGTTTACAGCGATGGGATTCAAAATCTCCGGAACAATGGTGACTTGCTCCAACAAAGTCACCGTCGCCGGCAATCTCCCGTTCCCCGCCCTGCCTTTTCGAGGTGCCCTCGAAAACCAAATCGCCGACAAAGTGAAAGAAGCGATTAGCTGAGAGCCTCAGGCAACTGCTTGAACCCATCCGAGCACATTCGGCCACTCACAACAACAAACATCCGAGCACATTTGCCCAAGCAATCCGAGCGCTTTCGGCCAAGTACCATCCGAGCACATTGGCCAAGCAGCATGCGACGCATTGGCCCAAACAGCATCCGAGCACATTTGGCCAACAACGTCCGAGCACATTGGCCAAGCGGCAACCGAGCGCACTTTGGCCAACGGCCTTATTCACCGTAGCCTAGGGCATCGCCCTAGGAACCCAGCCACAAAAAATCTCCACGTTTGGCTGAAGGCCAAATTCACCGAACCCAAGCGGCGTTCAACCACATTTTTTTGTCATCGTTGCCAGAACATCGCCACGAATTCCACCAACAAAAATGCCCGCTTGGGTCGAAGGCCAAATTTACCTCCCTGAACCAAAGGGCTAAAATTCACCGCGATCACTTCTCCTCTTCGCGAAAGGCTTATTCGTGCCCCAATCTCACACGCAGCTATACGCGCATCTGATCTTCAGTACCAAAAAGCGTAGGCCACTATTGGATGACGAGATTCGCCCCCAAGTCCACGCTTATCTGGCATCGGTCATCCGAGATCTTCATTCTTCGTATGTCGTCGTTGGTGGCGTAGCAGACCACGCCCACATTTTGTTTGACATGGGGAAAAAGCACACACCCGTGGAATTCGTAGAGAAAGTCAAACGTGAGTCGTCCAAGTTCGTAAAAACACTTGGCCAAAAATACAAAGAGTTTTATTGGCAGCGTGGATACGCCATGTTTTCAGTTAGCCCGACACACAAAACCAAAGTAGAAGATTACATTCGTAATCAAGAAGAGCATCATCGCAAAAAGACGTTTCAAGAAGAGCTTCGCGAATTTTTGACTCGGTACGGAATTGTGTTTGATGAAAAATATGTATGGGATTGAGATAGCTCGAATGTTTTGCCACTTCACCCACGAGGCGGTGCAAATGCATTTCGGGAGCACCAAACCCCAGCGGTACCCGAGGACATTTTTGACACAAACCCAGCGGCACCCGAGCGCATTTTGGCGTGTGAATTTGGCCTTCAGCCAAAATTGGAATCTCGTGACAAGATTCCTAGGGCGATGCCCTAGGCTACGGTGACAAAGGCCGTTGGCCAAAAAAAGCGATGAGTTGCGATCAAAGGCCCCCGTCCCGCGCGGGCCCCGGTTTGTTCAACACCGGTTGATCGCCCGCAGCGCTCTGGCGCTCGTCGTCGCCTTACTACTCACCCCTTACTACTCAACCGTAACGCTCTTCGCGAGGTTTCTTGGTTTGTCGACGTCGCAGCCTCTTTGGAGGGCAATGTGGTACGATAGCAACTGGAGCGGAATCGCTGATACGATCGGCTGTAGGTACTCGACGGTTTGTGGAATGTAAATCACGTCGTCGGCGACCTCTGCGATTCTTTCGTCGCCTTGGGCTGCGATCGCGATCACGGGACCTCCACGGGCTTTGATCTCTTCGAGATTCGACATCACCTTCTCATAAATGAAGCCCTGTGGCATCACGAATACACTTGGTGTCTCCTTGTCGACCAACGCAATCGGACCGTGCTTCATTTCAGCAGCCGGGTAACCTTCGGCGTGAATGTAACTGATCTCTTTTAGCTTCAACGCGCCTTCAAGTGCAGTTGGAAAGTTGTAATGCCGACCGAGATACAAAAAGTTCGAGCAATGCTGATACTTCTTCGCGATCTCGGCAATGCGATCGTTCTCCTTCAAAGCAACTTCAACTTTGTCAGGCACCTGTTTGATCAGCTCAATCATTTTACGGCCACGGTTGTAGCTCATATGGCGAAGGCGACCGAGATACAGTGACAACATCACCAGCGCCATGCACTGTGAACTGTAAGCTTTGGTCGAAGCGACGCCAATTTCCGGACCGGCGTGAAGATAAATTCCACCGTCGGCTTCCTGGGCAATACTACTGCCGACAACGTTACAAATCGCCATCGTCATATGGCCTTTTCGCTTCATCTCGCGAAGGGCACCCAGCGTGTCGGCTGTCTCGCCGCTTTGAGTGATCGCGAAAATCAATGTGCTGTTGTCCATCGGTGGATTGCGATAACGAAGCTCGCTCGCATACTCGACTTCAACAGGGATCTGGGCGATGTCTTCAAGCAAATACTCGCCGACCAATGCAGAGTGCCAACTGGTTCCACACGCCGTAAACACAATCCGTTTTACTTTAAGCAAATCCTGCGGCGTCAAATTCAAACCACCAAAAACGGCCGTCGCATCGTCTTCGTTCAAGCGACCACGCATCGTGTTTCTCAACGACTCCGGCTGCTCAAAAATCTCCTTAAGCATGTAGTGATCGTAGTCGCCCATTTCGACTTGATTCGATTCAACATCCAGCACTTTGACATCGTGTGAAACAAGACCTGCATCACGATGAGAAACTTGCAACGAATCCGCTTTGACGATCGCGACTTGATGATCGGCCAAGTAAACGATTCGTTCGGTGAATCCAACCAACGGTTGAGCGTCGCTTGCGAGAAAGTGCTCACCATCGCCAACGCCAATAACCAGCGGGCTTCCCAAACGTGCTGCGAAAATCGCATCCGGCCACTGCTTAAAAAGAATTGCCAAACCAAACGTGCCGCGAAGCTGAGCGATGGCTTCTTTGATGCCTTCAATGGCAACCTGATGATTACTAGGTTGCCCGTTCAACGATTCTGTTCGATGCTTGATGCAATCGGCGATTAAGTGCGCGACGACTTCGGTATCTGTTTCAGAAGTAAACTCGTAACCCTTGGCTTTCAACGACGATCGGAGTTCGGCAAAATTTTCGATCACCCCGTTATGAGCAAGCGCCAGAAAATCGCTTCCGCCCAAATGCGGGTGAGCATTGGAAAGCGTAGCAGCACCGTGGGTTGCCCAGCGTGTGTGGCCAATGCCGATTCCAGAGGAACAAGGAGCTGCGGAAATTTCTTGAGACAATGTCGCAATTCGGCCGACCGATTTCGTAATGTTCAAATCACGATCGGGCGTAATCGTTGCGGTACCAGCGCTGTCATAGCCACGGTACTCAAGGCGTCGTAGGCCTTCCAAAAGAAAGTCCTGAGCGACACGGGGTCCGATGTATCCGACAATTCCACACATAAAATTTTTACCTGAATGTTGTTTACGACTTGGGTCAGACTCTGTCGTCCTTGGGAAACGAAAAACTGACTGGACCGCTTAAAGTGGGGATAAGTATTGATCGCTTTTATTAGAAGCGGAAAGAACGCTACGATTCTTGATTCAGATCTATCGAATTGTCCGATAAACGAACCAAATTGAGAAATCGAGGTGGCCGATTATATTACCCAAACTGACTCTTGTCCGTCAGACACGGGAAAAAACCGTAAATTCGGGTCCAATCGTAGTTTGCGGCAGGTATAGATTCCAGATATACAATCGCGTTTTAAGTGTATCTTTTTCTGAGCCAGCATTCCCACTAGCAGTTGTTCAAACTATGAACATGCAATAATCCTGCTTTTGCAAAGCAATCTCCAATTCGGCAAACCAAGGATCTATCAAACGTGACGCAGCTTCGTGCGGAAATTATCTCAATTGGCGACGAAATGACGAGCGGCGTCCGACTGGACACTAACTCGCAGTGGCTCAGTCAGCGATTGGGTGAACTTGGAATCGTTGTCGCTTTTCATTCCACTGTTGGCGACGACCACGCGGACAATGTGATGGTCTTTGCGGCGGCAGCAGCTCGGGTCGACATTGTGATCGCGACGGGCGGCCTGGGACCAACGGCGGATGACTTAACACGTCAAGTGATCGCCGAGATGGCAGGTGTCGAATTGGTTCACGATGAACAAGTCCTTGATCATATCAAGCAGATGTACCAATCTCGCGGACGAGAGATGCCTCCCAACAACGCCGTTCAAGCTCTCTTTCCAGCGGGCTCGACGATCATTGCGAATCCGGAAGGGACCGCACCGGGAATCGATTTGAAAACTGAACAGTTTCGCATTTTCGCGTTGCCGGGCGTTCCAGTCGAGATGAAGCAAATGTGGAAGGCGACGATCGAACCGGAGTTGCGTAAGCAAACGGGCAACAATTTCGTCATCCACCATCACACGATCCATTGTTTTGGATCAGGCGAAAGCCACATTGAAACGCTGCTTCCTGATTTGGTCAAACGTGGCCGGGATCCACAAGTCGGCATCACTGCCAGCGCGGCAACGATCTCACTGCGAGTGACGACTCGCGCCCAATCCGTTGAAGCTTGTCTGGAAAAAATGCAGCCCACCCTCAAGACGATCCAGGATTGCCTTGGCGATTTGGTGTTCGGCGAAAATGGCCAGCAACTTGAAAGCACCGTCGTTCAATGGCTTGAGCAAAACAAGAAAACGATCGCGATTTTTGACGCCGGAATGAATGGTGAAGTTGCCGGATTGATCACAAAACGTGACACACAGAAAACTGTTTTTGGCGGTGCCGAAGTCGCATCGTCTTTGCCTTCGTCAATTGATAGGTCCTCAGATGACAAGCCATCCTCGACTGGCGATTCAAACGGCCATTCACAACTTGGTGCGATTGCTCAAAACATTGCAGCCAAACGGGACGCCGATTTTGGACTGGCGATTGGCCCGATTGACCGCACCGAGAATTTGGTTAATGCTGGCGATTCGTTTTACTCAGTTGCGATCGCAAGTGGAAATGAGATTACGGAAAAGGAATTTCGGTTTAGCGGCCATTCGGGTTGGCGAGAGATCCGTGCTGTCAAAGAAGTTTTGAACTATCTTCGGTTGCGATTGAAAAGTGAATCGGCGACGTAGGGCGGTTCTATTCTCAGAGTGGTTCTGTTGTGCAAGGTAACCGTGGCTATCGCCAAAACGGCTAAGGCATCAGCTCTCGTTTCCAATCCCAAAAATCGCCGCTGCGGTTAAGGCAGCTGTTTCGATTCTCAAAATCGAAGGGCCTAATGTGACTGGCTCGAAACCTAGCTCATGAGCCAATGCGTTTTCGGCATCGTCAAACCCGCCTTCTGGGCCAATCGCGATCACAACGGAATTGGCCGACATCGATGAAGCGATCGCTGCGATGGACTTGCCTTGATAGGGATCGGCAATCAAACGCTTCGGCCCAGCGTCGCCAGACACATGAGAATCGGCGGCTTGGGAATCGCTGACTTGAGAATCGGTTGCAATTTTCGTATCCAACATCTCGGCAAGCTGTTTAAGCGTTTGCTCTTCCGCCACTTCCATCAACCAGTTTCGCCCACATTGTTTACTGGCTTCGATGACTTGCTTTTTTAGTCGCTGAATGACTTTGGGATTGGCTGCCGCAACTGATCGAGATGTTTTCAAAGGCACTAGCCGAGCGACGCCCAACTCAACAAGCTTTTCCACCAAGAACTTTTGCCGATCGCCTTTGGGCAGTGCTACTGCGATCGTGATTTGGGTCGCCAATGATCGTGGAATCTGCTCGGCTTGGACCACTGCGACCACAATCCGCTTTTTCGCGACCGAAACCACATCGGCTTTGTACTCCGTTCCGCGCCCGTTAAACAGCACGAAACTATCCCCAGGCTGAAAACGCATGACGTGAATGGCGTGGTGGGCTTGGTCACCTTCAAGCGTCAATTCGGTCCCAATTGCGATTGGATCGGCCGTTTCGGATTCAAGAAAAAAACGATGGGACATTGAGAGACAGGCTCGGTTTGATCTGGTGTGAGTTGGGCAGTGAGCTAGAATGATCGCTTGTTAACGACAACCTTTACCGAAAATCCAACATGCCAGAAATAGTTTATCCTCAGGATGATGGCGAGCCAATCCTCGTTGACCTTCAAGACCCGTACTGGGCTGCATTCCTGGCGTGGCTTTGGCCAGGGGCAGGGCACTTTTATCAGCGCCGGTTCTCCAAAGGTTTTTTGTTCATGATTTGCATCTTGAGCACATTCTTTTTTGGTTTGGGAATCGGGCACGGACGAGTCGTTTACGCTTCTTTTAAGCCGAACGACATGCGTTGGCATTACATTTGTCAATTAGGCGTTGGTGCTCCAGCGTTACCCGCGATCGTTCAATCAATGAAAACGAAAAACGACGCCGATCCATTTTTTGTTTTGTGCGAACGGTTTCCAGCCGACTATCGAATCACTTCAAAGCAGTTTCGCCGAATCACTGAGCAAAGCAATCCTGAAGGCTACAAAGGCCCCACGCTAAAAGATGGATTCATGGCACCGCCGGCAGGGCCGATCCGACAAGACCTTCCTGATACACTCGGGCGTTGGCATTTTGACTACAAACATTTCTTTGAATTGGGAACGCTTTATACTGTTGTTGCAGGATTACTAAATATCCTTGCGATCTACGATGCGTTTTGTGGTCCAGCGATCCTAACGCCGGCTCAACGTGAACGACTTGATTCAAAGAAAAGATCTCGCGTCGAATAAACCTCGCAGTGATAAAACTTAGCGACGCGTATTTACTTTATGCGATGCATTTTTTTAACGAGTTGCCCAGCTACAATCATCAACAATCAGTTTCTCACATTCAATTTGAAGCGAACCTTTCAATGCCAATCGTCTTTGCCAATTTGCTAACAAGCGTTTCATTGCTTGGTGGAATGACGCCACGAGTTTGGTATGCCGTTCCGTTAATTGTCGTCATCAGTTTGGTATACGGCGCGACTCGGCACGAAAACTTGAAAGAGATCCTCGTCCACTCGTTTCGATCTGCCGTCTGGATGATCGCGTTCATGGCGTGCATTTTCGTTTTGGTCTGGATCGCAGGCTATTGGAATTAGTCAGAGAACCTCGGTCTGCAAGATTCAATAAAGTCAAACTAGAACCGAAGCTTGATAGACTGCTCCGATTCGCTGATCGTTTCACCAGCGACCATCTTTCGCCGTAGCTTCTTAACCTGACTGGCTACCAAATCAGCCGCGACTAAATTTTCTTTGACGTTTTCAAAACGCTGACGATTGGCAAACTGTTTTTGAGTGATTTCAAAATCCTGCTGGAGCACTTTGTCGGTTAACACTCGAACAAATGGCCAAAGAAATGGTGTTATCCAGCCAAACCGATAACGGACTTGCACGAATACAAGCGTTTTTCCACCGTTCAGTTTTTCGGTCGGGCTACACGCAATCAAAGCCACAAATCGCTCGCTGCCGTTGATTTTGTAAACGACGCGAACAAGATTGGGAAACAGGAATTCGTCAGTGTGCTTGACCTTCATCTCGCTTCCAAACAACAGCTGCATTCCCCACCCAATTTTTTCGACTTGCTCTTTAAAGTCCACCAACACCCCATCCCGATTGGCGGTGACCGTCACATCGTGCTCGCTCGTACTTTCGCCACTACGAATAATCCCATCATGAACCAGCCCGGTATGAGTCGGATCCATAAAGTTGTCGATCAATAAGTCTTCGGTTGATTCAAACTCCTTTTTGAGCAAGCGTTTTGACCATTTCGAACCAACATACGGCTCGATATTTGGAATTTCATTCTTGGGCGTTCCATCCGCTTCCACGTCTCCAAAATAGATCCAGACGAATCCGTAGCGTTCGCAAATCGGAAAATCATCGACCTTGCAATTCAATTTATTGGCGGCACTGGGAGAACTTGGAACACTTTGCAGCTTCCCGGATGCGTCATATTTCCAGCCATGATAGGGACACACAATTTGGCTGCTTTGAAAATCCGCGACCTCGAGCGGCGCTTGCTTGTGAGCACAGCAATCGGTCAGCGCGTGAAGTAAATCATCTCCATCTCGCCAAATCAAAAAACGATGGCCGTACAGGGCGCGCTTGAGCGAGCATTTCCGTTTGACTTCTGTTGCCAAACCGATCACGTGCCAATAATTTTTCAAATTCCCGACTTGAGAAAGCAGTTGGCCAGACATCATTCACAGAGCCAACATGTAGCCCTTCACCAATAAGCTGATAAAACAGATCGTGACTCTAACAGAAACAGACCATGAGCGATCGATTCTTTACACACATTAACTATTCCGCAAGTAACGAAGACAGTGCTTCGGAGCTTTCGGCGTTAAAAATCACCGATTCCGATCAAGTCGTTTGCATCTCGGGAAGCGGTGCACGTTCGCTTGATCTTCTGATTGCCAATCCGCAGACGATTTACAGCGTCGATTTCAATCCGTCTCAAAACCACTTACTCAATCTCAAAATAGCCGCATTTCGTGCGCTTGAATACGAACAGTTTGTGCAGTTCATGGGGCTGCCAAACTCAAAACAAACTTCGAAGCAAACTTCACAACAAGACGCTCAAGTCTTAGAGAAAGTAAAAACCAGCCTCGCTGCTGAAAGCCAAGAATTCTGGGCGAAAAACCAAAACTTAATCCAGCGTGGCCTGCTCTACTGCGGCACTTGGGAAAAATTACTTGCTTGGATTTCCAAAGCGACCATTCTCCGCCGCAGACATGTGGCTGGATTGCTTGACGCACCTGACCTTGAGTCGCAAACTGAGTATTGGCAAAAGCACTGGTCAGGTTCGTTCTTCAAAAACTTCCTGAAGCTGGCGTTCAATCGTTTTCTTTGGACGACGATCATCCGTGAACCTGGTGCAAAACTAATTCCAATAGATTTTGATCCTGCGGAGTATCTGCGCGGCTGCATCGAAAACATGGCCCACCACTCGCTGCTACGAGAAAACCCTTACGCGAATCTTTTGTTTTACGGAAAATACACCGACCAATGTGAGCTACCCATTCATTTGCGTCCGCAGAATTTCGAAACGATTAAGTCACGTGTTGATCGCATCAAAGTGATCACCGCTCCTTTGAACGAATATCTGGTCCAACACCCAAATCAATTCGACGCGTATTCGTTGTCGGATTTCTCTTCTTACGCTCCACCCGAACTGTACCATTCCATTTGGAACGCCGTCGTTAGCTCAGCAAACGAAAATGCAAGATTTTGCGAACGGTTCTTTATGGTCAAAATGAATCAGATCCTGCAAGACAACCAGACCAACCGGCGGCGTGAACAATGGGAGTCATGCGTGGTCGCAGATAAACAACTTGAACAGGAATTGCAAAGATCTGATCACACCTGCCTCTATTCATTCCACGTGGGTGCAATTTCAAAATGAGCATAGTGTGAAATAGGCCATGCCAGCGGTATCATCCGCCCGACGATTCCAAGATCTAACAATCGTTTAGCTGATCATCGAAACCTTGCTCGGCTGCGAATTCTGGACAGTGAGCACAGACTAATTCGATTTCTGGATTCGATTTCGAAATCTCGAAAATGGCAGCCCGACTTTTCTTTGCCGCAGAAACATTTTCAGCAACCCAGCGGAATGCAAACGTCGGATCCAGACCCGAGCTGATTTCTTGCCGGGTCCAAAACGTATCTGCAAGTAAAAAAGTCTGTTTTCCATCGGCCAGTTGAAGCAATGCCCCCAATTGCCCATTGGCATGCCCATCAAGATCAAACAAACGCACGCTGCCATCACCGAACAAGTCATGACAATTACGCATTGGCCCCAGTCCTGGCGAATGCAGCTCGTTAATCGCATGAAGCCGTGTTTGGAAATCGCTTGGCAAGAACTCTGGCAAAAATCCGCGCCGCACCGCTGAGAAACCGCGCAAGTTCCGTACGGACCCCCAGGCCTTGGATGACGTCACAAAATCGGCGTTAGGAAAAAAGTGGACTCCGCCAATATGGTCGGCGTGAAAATGAGAAACAATGACTCGCTTAACTTCGGCCGGATCAATGCCATCTCGCTTCAGCCAATTTTCAATCGACCAAGCTTCCTTTGTGATGACCTTGGTCGCGATCGCATGCAGTTTATTTGGGAATGATTTGGTGACTTCGAAAAACTTACAACTGTACCCTGTATCAAACAACGTTAAACCGTATTTGGGATGACTGATCACTGCGACCGTCGCATGAAAACGCGTCGGCTGCGAACCACCTGACTTCTCGGCGATCTTGCGCTTAAATTCGACGTAGCCTGTTGAATAGAATTTGACCGAGACATTCGTCTGGCCAGTTGTGCGTTTCAATCGTTTGCGAAGTGAACCGATCGTTCGGTCAATTCCATCGTTTAGCGAAATAATTGGGCGATAACCCAAATCTGTTTTTGCTGCTGCCGACTCAAACGTTTGTTGTTTCGCGAGCAAGCCAACACCGTACCGCGTTATCGCTGGCTCGCCAGGCAAACGCAAAAAGCGATGTTTCATTTCGGCGAATTGTGCTGCCCGGATCGCAACCCAATAAGGGATAGATTTTGTCGTCGGATTGGTGGTCGTCTCTTTCAAGACCTGATGCAAAACATCCCAAAGATTGACCGGCTCCTCATTGGTAATCGTGCAAACACCTGTTGCTCGTTCTGGATTTGCAGCACGGATCAAACCGGCCACTAAGTTATCAATGTAAGTCAGGTCGCACAGGTTTTTTCCGTCACCGATTTGGCGCATCCGTCCATTCTCAGCCGCATTGATCAGTCGTGGCAACAACGCATTGTCACCCGGCCCGAAAACGGCCCTTGCACGGACGATATAGGCATTCAAACCCTCCGCAATTCCGCTCTGCACGACCTGCTCTGCTTCAGCCTTGGACTGCGCATACGGATTGCAAAACGTTTTTGGGAACTCAGTGTCATCGGTCACACGAACACGATCTTTGAATTGGAAAAAAATCGCGGTAGAAGAAACGTGAACCAAACGCTGAACGTTGTGGTGCTTACAAGCATCAACGACATTCTTTGTTCCGAGCGTATTGCTCCGCCTGTGCAATTCAAGTGAACCCCACGGCGAAGTCAACGCCGCACAGTGGAACACGATCTCCTGATCTTTGCATATTTCAAAGACCTGTTCCGAGTCTGTGACGTCACTGGCGATAAAAGTGCCACCGCTTCGAATTCGATACGGACTTCGACCAGTGATCGTTACTTCATGACCAGCGTCACACAAGGCTTGCGATAACCTCGAACCAACGAATCCCGTTGCGCCAGTGACCAGGATTTTTCGTGGCTTCGCTCCCAGTTCGGCATCTGCAATGCTAAGGATTTCCGGATCGGTTACCATTTGATTATCGCGGATCCAATCGAAAGTCCCGCCGCGGTACCAATCAGCAAAACATTCGATCCGGGTTTAATACGGCCTTGCTGTTGGGCGATCGCCAAAGCCATTGGAATCGAAACCGAAACACAATTCCCATAGTCTTTGAGGATGTCCATTGTTCTGTTTGGTGGAAAAATCTTTGCCAGTAACTTCATTCCCGCTGCCGAGGCTTGATGTGGGATGATTAAGTCAATCTCTTCGAGGCCAATTTCGATTGAAGCAAAATACTCTTTGACGAAACGTATTAGTTTCGGCAACAAAGCCCGCAGCAGTGAGTCACCTTCCATCTCAAACAGATAATCTCTCGAGCCGGTCGATTCGAATTCTGGATGTCGCAACAGACCGCCACCTCGGACTTGGCATAGCTCAGCATGCTCGGGCCACGTGACCTGTCGAAAATACTTGAGCCCACACGGGCGTTGGGTGGCCGCGAGCATTAGCGCGGCGGCACCATCACCAAACAAAGCAGCCGATTCCGGGTGCTCAAAATTTCGGCTGAGCGTTGGTAACTCTGCACCCGCAATCAAGATCTTTTTATGCGTCCCTGCAGATATCAACGCAGCCGCATTCTGCATCGCGACAAGAAACGAAAGGCACGTTGCGTTGACACTAAATGTTTGGATCCCTGACAGGCCTAACTCGCGGGCAACGAAAACAGAAGTTTCAGGAATGCACTGCCGAACAGAAGCACTTGCATAGATCAACAAATCAGGTTCGCCATGTTGCTCGATGAGCGGCTGAGCAGCTTGCGCGGCAAGTATCGCGGGGTCAGCACCGGGCTGGCAAACGTAGCGATTGGCCACCCCTACATTTTGGTTAATCCATGATTCATCGCGGCCGATCAGGGCGGCTAATTCGGTTGAAGACTGCGTTAGGGCCGGGACAACAAAATGCGTCGCTAAAATTTGAGTATTCAAGAATGATACTTTGCACTTTCGGTAAGTTGACTTAAGCAGTTGCAACCTAAGTAACGTAATTCATCGTACCAACCCTGCTTTGATTGCTCAACAATTCGCGCGTTGGCTCCGAAAGAAGTTTAACGACGAGCCGGCAGGCGACCGTGTTTTCTACAGCACCATGATGACGCGGCATCCACTAGCTTTTAACGCGAGATAGTCGTTAAACTCAAGTCTAAACGTCGTTGCCGTCAAACTTTTTTGCGGCTGCCCTATCGATCGCTCATGAAAAGCATCTTTAACGACAAGTCCGCAAAACACGAAAAGACGACGAAAACGACCGTGCATATTTGGCCAATTCATATTTTTACCTTGAATCAAGTACCATTTACTGCGATGATTAAGTAACGGGGCGCAAAAGGAAAATCAAAATGCTGAAGCAACCAAATCAAAACTGGTTTCGCGTTGCGCGATTCCATCTCTCTCTCGTTGCCATCTCTATCAGCTGTTTTTCAGCTGTGACATTTGCCCAAGATGCGAAAATCACGGCCCATCTTGAGGCTGGAGAATTCCCAACCGCGATCGCACTGGCCAATACGCTTGACCGCGACCAACGCAACCGGGAACTGGCTCGCATTTCAAAAACACAAATGAATTCTGGCGCAGCCAATGGGGCTTTTGAAACGGCTGGAATGGTTAGCTACGATTCCGATCGAGCCAACGTTTTGGCGGAGTTGTCTCAGCAGCGAACTGGATTTCTTGTTCCAACAGGGGAACAACCCAACGGTCAGGCCGGCGGAATCACCCAAGCCGATTTTGATTCTTTGATCGATCTGATTCAAAACACAATCAAGCCCGATTCATGGCAAGACACTGGCCAGGGGCTTGGCACAATCCAAGCTTATCCGGCTGGCGTTTTTGTTGATGCAAGTGGCACCTTGAAAAAGATCAAAATCGCCAAGTCCAACAAAGCGACTTTGATCCGCGATCGTGCTCGGCGTGATTCAGGAAATCGTTCGGCCGTTTGGAAAACCGACCTGCGAATGATCTCGCTTACTCGGTTGGAAAAAGCCGCTCAGCTATTGGCCGCACAAGGCAAACCGATTCCTGACACGATGCTTAACCTGGCAGGAATCTACCAAGTCAAATACCTCATGGTTTATCCCGACACGGGTGATATCGTTATCGCTGGCCCGGCTGGCCCTTGGAAGCTTGATCAGGACCGCCGTCCAGTCAATGTTGAAAACGGCAAACCTGTTTTGCAGTTGGACGATCTCGTTGTCTGTCTAAGAAACGCTTGGGAGAACAATGGAAAGTTTGGTTGTTCGATCACGCCACGAAAAGAGAATTTGGCGGAAACCAAAAAATTCCTGGCAACCAGCAAGCTCAAAGGCAAACGCTGGTCCGAAGGGATTCTCGAAGCACTGGGCAAGCAAGACATTAAAGTATTCGGAATCGACGCCCAAACGCACGCCGCTCGTGTGTTGGTCGAAGCCGACTATCGTATGAAGCTCGTGGGAATGGGTTTGGAAGAATCCATTCCGGAAGTTCCGAGTTATCTTGATCGAATTCGTTTGACCAAAGACGGAAAAGTTCCCCCAATGGATGTCGTTCGCTGGTGGTTCACTTTGAATTACGAAGACATCGTTTCCGACGAAGACCGAACGACATTTACGTTTAACGGAACGGGTGTAAAGGTTCTCAGCGAAAACGAATTCATCGCCGATAATGGCGAGCGGATTCACACGGGCGAGTCCAACGATCCGACAGCCGGATTCGCACGCGATTTCACTAAACACTTTGATGAGCTTTCAGAGAAGTATCCGGTCTATCGACAACTCAAGAACGTATGCGACATGGCGTTGGTTGCCAGTTTGATTCGGCAGCAACAATTGAATCGCAAAACGCAGTGGCATCGGACGTTTTTCAGCTCACCAAAATCCAATGACGGTTTGACGTATCAGGTTTCCAAAGGAAAAGCCGCGACACAGGTTGATTCGGTTGTGAACAAGAAAGTCTTACGTTTCAAAAAGGCGTCTTCGACTGTGAAACACACTTTGCTTGGTGTGAGTGGCGGAATCTCTTGCGACATGCATGACATTGTTGACACAGAGTTTTCCAAAGACGACGGGAAACTTGCCAAGCAAGCTGCCGACTCCAAACCAGATGCAACGGTCGCCAATTGGTGGTGGGACTGATTGATCATCTGAGAGAAACATTTAACTGCTAAATAAAAAGACGCTTGGGAAACAAACCCAAGCGTCTTTTTTGTTTTGACATTTTCCTGCCAGATTACATTCAACTTTATCGTTTAACTTTATCGTTCAACGTAATCATTTGAGCAGCCGAATCTTAATCTTCGATCGAAACGTTTTCACGACCGAATCGAGTTCCCAACCCCTGGAACACGACTTCGTCAATTCCATTGTTCACAAAGTGTGTTGAACCATCGCAGAACGTTACTGTGATACCATTCGGATGATGGCTGCGGAAATCTTCGAAGTGCCCTGAAGGGTGATTGGGAGTATGATCCGTGACGCCAACGACTCGCGAATACGGCTCGTCGACTTCTGGCACCATTCCAACCCAGGAGATTGCACCAAGATCAGTCCGACGTTCGCCGGTCATGATCGTGTTGCTGGTACCGTCTTTGATGTCGCCTAGCTGTTACCAAAAAAGATGCCATTACCTCTGAGTGGACTGTCTTCGATTTCGGTACTGCCAAACACACCAGAATAATTGCTTCGGCTAACCCAAATTTCGCCATGTTCTTCATCATGGTCATCATCCAGGAACGAAGTTATGTTGTGCGCCCCATGTTCAACATGCTCGTCCAAGTTCTGCACGACAGGATTTGGATCAGACGGGCAAAGAAAAATTGGGATGCGTGTCGTGATCAAGTCCTCAGTTTTAGCAAGTTGGCGAATCGTGGAAACAAGATTAAAACCGCGAAGAGTTGAGGGGTGGGCTGTAATTAAAGCAACGTAGACACTCAATATTTACAGGAATTTTGTAAATTCGAAAATGGAATCGACTTACAACATGCTTATCTACTCAGACAGCACGCCAAAATCGCTATTTTTCAACTTAGACAACCAGCAAATCTGAGCGTTTACGGAGCTATTTAGGAGGAAAAAAGCGGGTTTTCTGGCAAAAACCACTCTCTTTTCAACTTACTCTTCAAGGCAGGTATCACCGATATCCTAAATTTAAAAAACTGTAATAGAATATCAGCGTTTTGTCGATAAATATCTTACTAGTCGATTTGAAAAAAAATCATGTACGGCGGTAAGAAATGCATATCCAACCAACCCTTGCGACCAGGGTCTCTCATGTCGAGATTTCCGAACCAATTAGGCCTAAGTGCGTAACATCGGAAGCCAAACCAGAAGTTATCGCGGACGTATTGGATTTCAGCCAAGAAGCTATCAAGATTCATGAAGCTCAGAGTTACGATCCACCACGACCACGAGTCAAAAAGCCAAAAAAGGTTTAGACGATGGACATCCAAGAACTTGAGATTGACCTTGAGAACCTTAGTTTCATTGCGGGAATGAACCAAAGGTATCACCAAATAAAATGGACGAGATTTCACCATAGAGGCAAACTAATTCGAATATCGGTAGGCATAGCTACGATTCTTAGCATGCTGTTGTCGGTATTGTCTGCGACGTTGGGATTAGTCGAAAGTCAACCTAATTTGGCATTGAATCTAACGAGTATTGGTTCTGGGGTAACAGCGGTACTCTCAGCATGCATAGCTGTTTGGTTAAATGTATCTCCGTCCAACGGAAAAGAAATTCACCATCACGGAATTTATGGTCAATGGTGTGATTTTCGGGAGGAGGTTGATTCGTTTGCTATTCGAGTAAGGAAGTCTAAGTCATTGTCCCAAGAACACGTGATTCGATTGATGGAGTTAACGGCCAAGAAAAATCGAATTAACAAAAGTGAAGATGCTGTTGATGAAGCATTGCTAAACGAATGCTTCGAAAAAGAAAACATTGCAAGAACTGGCTTTGCTACGCAAGAAGAGAAACGCAGGTACGACAGTCGTTCTGTCGCTGCAGTCGGATTTCTAGGGTAGAGTACCTGAATCAAACAGCTCTACTCAGCAAATCAACGAAACAAGTTGTCGTCCGCGAACGGATGAATGGGGGCATCGAACTTTGGTGTTGGCATCGCGGCCAGACAGGCTTTGGCAAAACGAAGATCTTCTCGAGTTGTGATCTTGATATTTAAAGCGGAACCGGGAACCAGAGTGACTGGAATGTTGTGAAGTTCTGCCAATTGGGCTTCGTCAGTCGGCTGCGCATCACCACGATTTTCATAAAGCGATATAAGGACTTCACGATCGAAAACCTGCGGCGTCTGTGCCATATACAAATTGGACCGATCAACCGTTTCGTCAACCAATGTTCCACTGGCCGAACGCTTTAATGTACTGCTGACAGGAATTGCGGGGATGACGACTTTGTTTTCTTTGCTCGCTTGAAACAAGGACTCGACCAAGTCCCCGTTGATGCACGGCCGTGCCGCATCATGGATCGCAACGCAGTCACAATCTGGGTCGACTTTGTTTAGTGCGTTTTGAACTGAGTCGGCTCGTTCTGCACCGCCAAGTACGACTTCGACACCCAAGACTGCAATGTTGGGACCAAAGTTTGCCAGAAATTCTTCTTTGTCTTCTGGCGCGATCACAATAATGATTTGCTTGACATCGGTACGCTTCAAAAACAAATCGGCCGAGTGCAACCAAACCGCTTTACGATTCAGCATGACAAACGGCTTTTTTTGATTGGGATCATTGAAGCGTGAACTTCGACCGGCTGCTGCGAGGATGACTGAAAATTTTGGCATGTGCTTCCTCGCGGTTTACGGAATATCGTTTCGTCGATCGTTTTGGTTTGTACGACTGTTAAAGAATTGTAGCGGAAGTCACTGCGACGTCCGCTACCCGTCTGGAGAAAAATTGGTCGTAAGAAAAAATTTTGAGCGCGGCGCTGGCGACTCAAGAAAATGATTCAATCGAAAAAGACATGGAACATTAAACGTAGCCGATGTCGCCAGACTTCGGGAGCATCTCGCCCGAACTCACTAACTCGTAGGATGTTGGCTCAAAGCCTGAACTCTGGCGAGCCCAGCTACAATGCGCTTCGTAGCCGTTGTCGCCAGACTTCGGGAGCATCTCGCGCGAACTCACTAACTCGTGGGGTGTTGGCCCAAGGCCTGAACTCTGGCGAGTCCAGCTACTGCCTCGTTTCGATCTAATTTTTTCTAACGATCACGCCCCAATGTCAAAGGGACGTTTAGAATTTGGCCTTCTCGCAAAACGCTGAGGCTTACTTGTTGGCCCGGTTTATACTCGTCAAGCAATTCGAGCAAATCATCGGTTGAAGTAACTTCCTTGCCATCGATTGCTAAAATCCGATCACTTGAATTGCGGTCATAACCGACTTGCTCGAAAAGTCGCCCCGCAACTCGAATGTACTTTCGTTCGACTTTCAAACCGCGAATGCCGGCACGCTCAGCTGGGCCATTTGCTTCGGTTTTCACAACGCCCAATCCACGCTTGGAATTCCAGAATAGCTCGATGCCCAACGAAGCCCGACGAACTTCACCAAAACTAATGAGCTGCGGAACGACTCGTCCGATGGTGCTAACGGGAACAGCAAATCCAACGCCCGTGTTTTCACCAGTAAGCGTCGCAATTGCTGTATTCATTCCAACCAGTTTGCCTTCGCTGTCTAATAAAGGCCCACCGGAGTTACCTTGATTCAAAGCCGCATCGATCTGAATTACGTTCTTGATCAAACGGCCGACTTTGGATCGCAGAGATCGTTCGAGGCTTGAAACAATTCCAATCGTCATCGTTCGCTCAAGCCCAAACGGGTTTCCGATTGCAAAAATTCGTTGGCCGACTCGTAGAGTTTTCGAGTCGCCCAGAGTTACTGGCAGTAGCAAGTCACGTGGTGCTTTGATCTTTAGCACGGCAATATCATTTTGCGGATCACTTCCAATCACACGCGCGGTAAATGGTTCGTCACCACCTGACAGAGTCACCGTGACAATATCGCTTCCTGAAATCACGTGGTGATTGGTAACAATGTGGCCTTCTTTATCGAGAACCCAGCCAGAGCCGGATCCTTCTTCGGCTTCTCCACGCGCAAACCAGAATTGATCACGAGTGGATTTAGTATCAATATTTACGACGCTTTGATTGACATTTTCGTAGACCGAAATGTTGGTTAACTCGTCGCTTGAAAATCTCCTGCCGCCAACACCAAGCCGCCTAGGATCTTGAGCTGCCTGCTGCCTGGCTGGAAGTTGGTTAGCCACGCCACGCCGCGTCCATGGTTGATCTTGATTGTTTGTTTGAGGCTGATAACTAATTGGCTGATTCAAAACGACATCGGATCTCGGCGAGTCGGATTTTTCTTGTGAGCTCAAATGAGAGAATGGGATCGACACAGGGAAATCGACCACTGTCTGACCAGCGGAAACCGTTGGCCCAGGGAAATTCCCGGTTAAGTAGATCGTAAACAAAGCTCCCAAAATGGCGGATGACAAACACATGAAGAAATTAGGTTTCATAGCTCCCTTCCTATTATTCAGTCAGTTAGTTTTCGATGTTCGATTCAAACTGTCGTTTAATTATCCGTTGAGGCGATAGCCTCCGTTAAACACCCGGATGACCTCGTGATAAATAACCGTCGCTATCGCCAAAACGACCCAGGTCGAAACGGCTCTTGTCAAAATTCCGATTCGCCTCAACACCAATCGATTCAAAGTGCAGCCAAAAAGTGCATTCAAAATCTCGAATATTTTACGAAGCAAGCTAGGTATTGTTCAACTCGATTTCCTCCGACTTTTTTCGCTTCATCGCTAATTCAGTTGAAACCAAACGAAGGAATACTTTCGTTGACGTGGAAAACCCGCTCATGACTTAGACACGTAAGTTCCGGTGCGACCGTGTCAAAGCGTAATAGTCACATGTAAAACTAAAGGTTTCTCTCAGTTGTAAACTTTCGTTAAAAGGAACAAATTCAGCCGCCCGATAGTGACGCAAGAGGCTTTCTTAATACGGCTAAACTTCCTTCCGAATTTCAACCAAGCTTGGTTTTGATTCGCATAAAAATATTGCCCGGAGGCAACGCGAAATGGCACGAATGAACGCCAAGGTTTGCATTTTCTTAATCCTGACTCTCTTTCAAGTAGGCTGGCTTTCTGCCGCCCCCCTTGCAGTGAATCCAGGGGAGTTCGAGGGAAATCGTTTTGAATCAATGTTTTCAACTCGATGCTATTTGTTTGATCGCATCGAATTAACGCTCTCCAGATCCGCCAGTGAAAAGCTTGCGAAATTGGAAAAAGAGAACTCAACGAACGAAAAACCAGCTGCTATCTCGAAGCCGCAAATCGCCAAAGCGATCGCTGCAAAAAAGACCAACGCAATCAAGAGCGATATGACTTGCCCGGCCGAGCAAAACATTGAGTGCCAGGAAAATATCGAAACAAAAGTAAGCCAGTCAAATTTTTCTAACGTCATGTGGGAAAACATTGTTTCGGCGATTCGGTGGCAAACTGATTTCATTTGTCACTACACAAATTTGGCAACTGAAATTTCCAATAAAGTTGTGATCACTGCGTCTGAGCGATCACTCAACGCAGTCAAGAGCGAGCTTTCGAAAGTGAACTTGCTCGCCTCGCAAACGATTTCCAACTTGGCCGACAACAGCATTTTCTCACAATCTGTTTTAGATGGCGGCAACTCAAAAGCCATTGGTTCAAAAACAGCACCAATGATTAATGTTTCGCACCGGAAGCTCGTCAAACCTCCCGTGGAAATCGTAGAAGCCCCAAAAAACAACCCGGTTGAGCCATCAACGGTTGAGGCTGTCATTATTGAGCCGAGCGACGTTGAGCCTGGAAATGTAGAAGACTTTGACGGGATGCCGATTGAAATCAAACGTGAGCAACAGGATCCGTATTGGCAGTATTACGAAGACTGTGATCGCTGGGGCGTCGAGTTTTCGTTTCTTCTTCGAGAAGCAACTTTGACAAACCCAAACGAAGCGTTGCAAGTTTCCTGCACCAAAGATATTGAACAGCAAGATGTAGCCAGCTGGATTGAATCTTCAGTTGATTCTATTTTCGACAGAGACATTGTCGCTGGCAAGAAAGCTGATCAGTTTATTGATAACGCAAAAGTGGTCGAAAATTTTGAAGCAAGAAGCTTTAGCGTGACGGGATTGCTAAGTTCGCAAAACGTTTTGGTTTTCGCCTACACCACGCCACGTCTTATTCGACTGGCAACTGAATCGATGGAAGACAGCTTGAAGACCGTTGAGTTTTTTCTTGTTGAGTCTCGCGACATTGACTTTGAAAAAATGATGCTTCAGCCGCTGCATCCTGCCATGATGCTCAAGTATGGTTTTACTCCTGCGACAAAGTGGATTGCAACTTGGGATTCAAGTGAAGCGTTTCGGTTGGGCGAGCAGATCTACAGCCAGCTTTCACCAGCCTCAAACAAAACGAACAGCGAAGTTAAATCGAAGGAAGAAAAGTTCAACGACAGCTTTCGCAATTCGATGGCCGATCAAGTTGATTCGATTTCAAGTGCATTGAATTGGCTCGCCGATTCGATTCGCGACGTTGACTCTCGCGAAGCAATTGCCAATCGTGGCAAAACGACAGTAACGAAGTAAGAACCCTGTTCAATACTTCGGTTCCTTGTTGCCTGTTTTCGGTTTTCTTTTCAATCCTTTTCATAGTGGCAAACAATGGGAATCACCCTATTTGTACTTTGGTATCTTTCCCGATCACAATCTCGCTCCTAAAAGCGCGAATCAAGATGGTCGGATGACTACAGAAATGGTCGGATGACTACAGAAGATTGAGACGAACTAACGCTGCATCCTTGGTTAACTATTTATTGAACCGCCGATGGACGCGATAAACGCGGATGGCATAGTCCAGCATTGGTTTCATCTGCGTTCATCCGCGGTTCTTTCTTCTTCCAAATTGCCTTTCTATTCCGATCGCAATTCTGATCGCCGCCAGTCAAGCTTCACAGAAGTCAGAATTCTGACGATGACTGACTGGGTTCGCTTTTCCACCACCAACGAAATCAACGGATCATCGGCTCGCTCTAGCTGCGGAATATGGGCAACTTCTTAAGGAAATCTTCGGAACGAGTCGAAAATATTCGCCAGATGGTACGATTCGGGTGACTAATGTGCTCAACGGCAGATAGTTGAAAGCTTGGATATGCCAGCAGAATTCCTTGCTTGGCTAGTCGAGTGGTCCGATACTTGCTGAAAGTAGTATGAAAATATGCTGTTACCGCGTGTTTTTTCGGCAAAAATAAGAGCAAAGTAAGTACTTTGTTAATTGAGACCATTGTTTTTGCTTAAGAACGTAAGCTGGGCAACCTGGAAGACTTGGTTCATTTCGATACGAAATTCACCAATTCATCCATTCAAAGTGCGTTGTTTTGAGACGTATATGCTCTACTGAACAATTGGGTAACGATTATTAGGACCGTGCCGACCGAGCAATCAAGGCAAAATCGGCGAAATTTGGTGGCGTATCAAGATGCGTCAAAATAGAATACAAGCGTGGAGGTCTTCAGTGACCAAAGTAACCATTTCTGGGCAAGGCAGGGTTGTGCGAATCCGGAACACACATCCCTTCGAGATCATTTCGGTGTTGGAGTTCGTTATGTCCAAATGCACGACCAAAGTCGCGCTTCGAGGAATTTTTATCACGTTGTTTGCGATTGGCATGCAAACGACAATCGCAAGTGCTGCAACCAACGGATCAGGATTCACTTCCGGAACCGTTGACGAGCCGAGAATGGCAACGTTTGAGAATGCGGGCGAAACACATTTCGCTTTGAGCATTATGCCTCAAGCAAAATCCACCACTCAGTTGGCCAGCGATGTGATCGTTTACGTTGATACATCAGCCAGTCAGGGCGGAGTCTTTAAGCGGGACTCAATTGTCGCTCTCAAGGAATTGCTCAAGAACCTTAATGCTGACGATCGCATTCAGATCTTTGCCATTGACTTGGACCCAATCCCGTTGACTAAAGGCTTTGTAAGCCCAACCGGTAACGAAGTCACAGTCGCGATTCAAAATTTGAATTCACGCGTTTCGCTTGGCACCACCGACATGGAAGCGATGCTTAACAACGCTTCCAAGTCATTTGCTGATGGCGACACGCGAAACAAAAATGTGATTTACATTGGCGACGGCATTAGCCGCGGCAGCATTCTGCATTCTGACCTTTTTGGACAGCTTGTTAAAAAACTGGCCGACAATCACATTTCGGTTTCCAGTTTTGCAATTGGTCCAGAGCGTAACATTGAATTGATGGCGGCTCTGGCCAATAACACTGGCGGAAACCTTTACATTGATACAGATGTCGAAGATTCCATTCGACAATCATCCATTGCGTTAGCTAAAACCGTTCACGGATCGGTTTTCTGGCAAACTGATGGAAAGCTTGACGAGTCAATCGTTGACGTTTATCCAAACCGTTTTCCACCATTGCGAACAGATCGCGACACGATCGTTTTAGGTACGCTTACTGATCGTGACATGGTTGAGTTGAAGATGACTGGAATCATGGATGGCCAAGAGCTTGACATGAGCTGGAACATTCTTCCTGAAGATTCAAGCGTTGATTTCGGATTCCTGCCTGGCATGATCCGCGATGCACAAAAAGACGGCGGACTATCGCTGCCTACACTTGGTTCAGTTGGACTCACTGAGTTCGTTCGAGCACGTACTGTTGATGCAGCACGTTTGACTGAGCTTGGTGGACAAGCACTTGCTATGGGCAACAAAGCCGCAGCCAAAAAACTTGCGGTTGCTGCTTTGAGTGCAGATCCTTCAAACACAACGGCTGACATTCTTTCGATGGCTTCGAGTTACAAAGTCCAAGACGACGATCCATTTGGCTCTGATCCATTTGGCGGCTCTGATGCACCAGCAGCGCAGGATCCTGCAGCTGGTGACGATCCTTTTGGAACTCCAGCTAATCAAGCTCCGGCTGCTCAAACGCCAAGCGAAGACGTATTTGGCGAAGCTCCGATGATGAAAGACGATGGCGAAAAGCCAATGATGGATAAGCCAATGGAAGAAAAGCCGATGATGGAAGAAAAGCCAATGATGCGAGACGATGGCATGCAAAAACCATCCTCTGACATTGGTTCGCTTCCAGTCGTCCCAGGCCAAGAGCAGCAATTCGGTGGCGAAATCACTTTGCCAATGGAAGCTGCAGATGGCGGAATCACTTTGATCGGCGAGCCAGACAGTCGCGACGAAGTCACTCGACTACTCGAAGGCGTTGCACGCGAGCGTTCAGGAGAGATCCTTACAACTGAAGACGACCGAATCAAAATCATCAATGAAAAGGTTCGTCAGCAAGTCCAATACGAATTGACTCAAGGTCGCGCAGAGTTGAGGCAAAACCCCGACATCGCAATTGACCGAGTTAAAAACGTTATGGATATCGTTGCTCAAACACCTGAACTTTACCCATCAACTCGTGCAGAGTTGCGGCATACAATCGAATCAAGTTTGCTTTCATTCCGTGGACGAAAGCTTGAATTCGATGACCGTCGCGAACTACAGCAACTCGCCGAAGCTAACGCTGACGCGCTTTTGGAAACAGCGACTCGTCGTGCACGTAACGAAGAAGAGATTTCGATTCTCGTTAACAAGTTCAACGGGCTTGTTACTGAGAAGAATTACAATGGTGCTCTCAGCGTAACTCGTGAAGCTTTCGATCTTGCAGAGAACAACCCAGATGTTGTTGTCGCATCGGAAACAGCACGCGTCGCACGAAACTACTACAAAACAATTGAGCTTCGCCGATTAAAGGAAGAAGGATTTGTAGATACGATGTACGAAATCGAGAAAGTCTCGATTCCATTTCCAGGCGTCAACCCACTGGTATTTCCAGATGCCGACGAATGGAAAGCTAAGCGTCTACGTCGCAAAAAGTTCGATCAAATTCGATTAACTGGAAGTAAGAAAGACGAACAAATCCTTGAAGCTCTTGAGTCAGAAGCATTCTTTGACTACGACGAAACTCCTTGGTCAGATATCGAAGAAGAAATCGAAAAGAAGTACGGCATCAACATCGTACTGGACGAATCAGCAATCGACGATTCTTTGCCAGAAGACGAACCAGTCACTATGAAATTGACCGGTATCCGTCTGAAAAACGCTTTGCGAATTCTACTTAAGTCCAAGAACGCTACATTCGTTGTTAAAGACGAAGTGCTCAACATCATTTCGCTTGAAGAAGCCGAAGACATCCAATGGTTTGTAACTAATGTTTACAACGTGGGTGACTTGGTCGCTCCACGTTCGGCACCTCCTGGCGGAATTGGTGGTGGCGGCGGTGGTGGATTTGGCGGCGGCGGTGGCGGCGGATTTGGTGGCGGTGGCCAGCAAGGCGGCGGTGGTCGGCAAGGTGGCGGCGGTGGTGGTGCAGGTCTCTTCTGTGTCCAAGAAAGCCAAGTCAACCTAAACCTGTCGACTGACACTAAATCTACTGAATCGCGAAAGCCAGTTGTTCTCGAAGTTGATCCTTCAATTTCACCTGAAATCGCTTGGGCAGATTACTTTGACAAAAACTTCGCTGATCCTGCTGACGTGCGACGCACAGCTCGGAAGATGATGCGAAAGAATCAACCAGATCAAGTCGTAGCCATGATTTATGGTGCGATTCGCAACCAGCAAGTTCAACCTTGGATGTTCGAAGGATTGGTTCTGGCAATGCAAATTGCTGACCGACCGCAATCTGAAATCGAACGAGCTTTGCTTTCAACAGTTGACCTTTCTTCTGACGAAAACGATACGCTTTACGCAGCCAACTATATGGCTGAAAACGGCATGGAAAAACGAGCCATCAGCCTTTTGAAAAGCTTCGCTCGTTCCAACCCAACTCGCAACGAACCGTTCGTAGTTGGACTCCGTGCGGCACAGCGAATCAACGATCTCGAAGGTATCCAATGGGCTACAGTTGGAATCGTCTCTCAAGAATGGCCTGAGCATCCTGGAATCGTTAAAGAAGCTCAGTATGCAGCGACTGCAGTTAAGAACAGTTTGAAAAAAGCTGGCAATACAGAAGCACTCGCCGCTTACGAAACCCAATTGCAAGAGGCTGAAGAACGCGATTGCATGATTCGAGTTTCCTGGAATGGTGACGCGGATATTGATCTCGAAGTCGTTGAGCCAGGTGGAACCGTTTGTTCACGCTTGGTCAAACGAACTACTTCAGGTGGCGTTTCAATGGGAGACAAATTCTCTCGCAAGTCTGGACTTTCGGGTGAAGTATCTGAGATGTACGTTTTGCCAAAAGGTTTCTCGGGTGACTACCGTTTGGTTATCAAGCGGATGTGGGGCAATGTGACATCAGGCAAAGTGACCGTGTCCATTCATAATCACTACCGTTCAGACCGTGAAGCCAGCCTGACAAAGCAAGTCAAAATTGATGATAAAGGTGCGGTTGTATTGTTTGCTCTTAATCAGGGCCGACGAACTGAACCGCTTGATGATCACGAAATTCAAACTGTGATCAAACGTCAAGAAATCAACCGTTCCATTCTCGCTCAACAGCTTGCTGACAACCGTTCAGCAGGTTCTTCCAGCGAATTCAATGGTGGAATACTTGGTGGCTCCGGTTTAGATAGTCGTTTGTTGAATTCAGCATTGGCTGGACAAGGCGTCGTTGGCTATCAACCTCAGATCCAGTCGTTCTTTGAAGGAACTAACTTCATTGTTAACCACGCTACTACAGCCGATCGACTGTTTGTACTGGTTAGTGCTACTCCTAACTTCACTACGATCACCGAAGTAACCACGTTCAACATTCTTGGAGACGCAGCCACAGCTCAGGGTGCCGCTCAAGGTGGTGGTGCTGGCGGTGGTGCTGGCGGCGGTGGTGCCGGTGCTGGTGGATTCGGTGGTGGCGCTGGTGGCGGTGGCGGCGGTGGCGTATTTTGATCATCAACGATTAGTTTAAAAAAGATCGGCCGA
>CAYUWY010000048.1:0-46267 GCA_964448575.1 uncultured Pirellulaceae bacterium | reverse complement strand
AGGTTTCGTAGAGGTTTACCTCGAGAGTCCCCTGGAAGACTACCAGGTTGATAGGCAGTATGTGTAAGCTCAGTAATGGGTTCAGCTAAACTGTACTAACGGACGAAAGCTTGACCACATATATCCAGGTCTCTCATTTTTGGATCCTGTAAAGTTCGCTTTGCAGTAATCAAAAACTGAAAAATCAGTTTATGGTCATTTTGAAGCAGAATCGAAAATATTAATCGTATTTCGAATCTGCCGACGCTATGAAAAGAGCGTCATGGGTCAACGTGGCCCGGAGATGTTAACTCATCTCCAATTCGGGTCAATCATTGACCCACGACACAAGCCATCTACTTGTTGAAGCAATTCAACTTAAAAACACAACCAATAAGACATGATCTTTGTCAGGATCAGGTCACACCGGGTGAATAAGCCGGTGTGATCTCTTCCGGCGAACATATTAAAGTGGTCACACCTGTTCCCATCCCGAACACAGTAGTTAAGCACTTTGAGCCGATGATAGTACTGCAAGTGCGAAAGTAGGTACCGCCGGATTTATTATAAACCCGTTCACGTGAAAACGTGAACGGGTTTTTTTTATTGGTGTGACCGTTGATCAACGTCAGCGGCTCAGTTCGGTGGTTGGCTACGACGACTACTACTAGGAAGCCATCCAACTCACTTCGTTCAGTGTTTCTAGGAAGACAGGTTTGCGGGCGGTGAAACTTCCTTAGATTTTGTTAGCACGATTTAGATTTGTTAGGTACGAAAGGGGGACAGATGTAGCCCATAGCGCAAGCCATGCACCTATCTTTGATTTTCACCGTAGCCTAGGGCATCGCCCTAGGAAAACGAAACCAACGAATCAGCTTTGGCTGAAGGCCATATTCAACGGTCCAAAAGTGTTCGGTGAGTTTGGTCTAGATGCGTGTTCCTTGGTGTCCTCGATGGTTAACAAAGTCAAGTTGCTCCTGTTCATTCTCTCAAAATGTTCCACTGACATGCTGGAATCAGACATGATGAACATGATTGACAAGATATTCCGTGGAGGCATGAAGATAGTCGCGCTGTAATCCTGTTCATCCTGTCAATCCTGTCCAAAAAAGGCGCGCTTTGAATTAATTGATTCACAGCAAGCCCTAAAACGTCACAACCGCTTTATTTGAGGTCGGTAATCAAGAAAGAAGAACAGATTTCTAACACCCGAGTGGCTTCTATCACCATCACGATCCGAGGATCGGTCTGTATCAACTTCGCCAATCATGGTTTCCATTGAATCCCACAGCAACGTGTCTACGCCAACGGCGTTAAACTCCAAAGCCCAGTGTCGCGCAGCGCACGCTGGGTTTGTACGTTCCTCTCAATCCGTACCCCAACGGGGTTATACAAAGCTGAGTTCAAATTTTCTGGCGTAACGCAAGTTTTTACCCCCGCCCTTGCCTAACTAACAAAAATTACACCAAAGCCAAACGCGTAAGCCATGTTGCCGGTTAGGTGTCCAATGAAATCTCGTCCCAGTCATCACCGAAGCCAATCACCCAGTCAAGCGGCTTTCGACGTTCACGGATAAAGCCCTCTTCGATCGTGCAATTTGTTTCGGCAGCGCGGAAACTGCGCGCCGCCCAGTGAATTCGGTAATGCAGATCAGCCTGAAGGTAGATTTCAATAATCGGTCTGAGGGTCGCATATTCGATGAACGGTTTGGGATCCGTGAACGGATCAGGGAAATTGGACGCCAAGTCATCGTCGCAATGGCGAAACGGATCGAGATCGACCAGCCCCAGACAATACGCGAGGGATTGGGCGCACTCGGTCAGCCACGTGCAGTTGATTTCTTCTTGTTCGCTGATTGCCGCCGAATCCAAGAGGGCCAGTTCACTTGCGGACAGTGCCGCGAGTAGACCGTGTTCCACTATCGCAGGTTTGATCTCTTTGCCAGTTCCGCCGAAGCCAAGGCCGATAATGTAAGAGAGAACAACGCCACGTGTTGCTACCACCTGCGCGGTTTGGGGAGTGAATTCGTCGAGTGGCTCAAGGATAGGCAAGTGCGGATTGATTGCGATGCCATGTTCACGAAGAAACGCCTCGCTACTCATTTTTGCGAAGTCTGGTGTCATTTGGTCCTGCACACAACGGAATTTTTTACGACACCGCTTCTCACCGAAACCAACAATCGTCGCAACACTAACAGCTTACCAAAGGAAAGTCGCGTTGCCAAAAAAGACGGTACCAGCGTCGCAAACTAAAACACGTTCCCAAACGATCAACATACAAGCTAAAAGACAACCAACGACCGAACCGCGGTCTCAATCCCAGACTGCATGCAAGATTCGCTGTCCCTCAGGAACAGCAGCGAATTGCCGGACTAAATTACCAGACGCGATAGTCACACCGTCGGCACCGATCGAAGACGCCCAATTCGTGAGGTCGTCAGGCATAAGTGAGCAGCAAATCGCCAAGCCAACACCGGTGTCTGGATCATCGTCAGGAACGATCACGCGAATGTCGGTAACGCCCTCCGTTTGAGAAAGGTGAGCAAGCGATTTTCGCAAAGATTCCAAATCGGGATGAGGCTCCAAGTTTGGAAACAGAGCATAAGCGTCAGTAGTGGAAGCGAGAAACTCAGCCAGTGGCCTGAGAGTTGGGCCAAGCGAAACCTGATTTCCGAAAGTGTCGATCATCTGATGGAAAAGCTGAGAGATTCGCCCTGCCAAGCCAGATGCAAGGTCCGCCATTCGAATGTTGACCGTCGAGCCATCGGCAAGCGTCAAGGTTGAGGTTTTGTTACCGTCGCCATGTTGCGATGTGCAAGAATTGACGTCGGACCATGCAATTCGAGAAATTCCATCATCGCCAGCCACGTGCAAAGCAAGCGGAGAAAAAAAGTAAGTCTCACGATAGATTCCGAAAACACGTTCATCTTTTGCAAGTTGAAGCTCGGCTGGCTCAATGCCATCTGGAAAACGTTGACACAGGTGACGACGTCCCTCCTGTTCCTCTTTGCGGAATAGTAAGAGTATCCAGCCGGAAGGATTGTCAGCGAGCGCCATTGTTATCTTTCCCTATGTCCCATTTAATCTTGGCCAAACGTAGTTTTTGGCCCAATCCGATTCATGGGTTTCGGAAAACGTTGCAACATCCTCGAAGGCATTCCCTTGAACCCAGCCAACAAGATTTTTTGCGCCACAGCCATGAACGAAGCGAGCGACGTTTGAACTACGAGAAATGATACCAAGCCAACCCGCGCGTCGCCAACCAAGAAAGGTGTGCCGAAGCCGAGCGTGAAACGATCTTATCTCGCAGGCTACGATCGCGGTCGCGACGCGGGGTGGTTAGGTTTTTCCGGCTGGGGGCGTCGTCTAGAGTACTTGCCCTCAGAGCGGAATGTCGTTTGATTGATATTGTCAGGAAGGCTTCGGACTTCAGTCCAGTATTCCTCACGAACATTGTCATCTATCTCAATGATGCCAGGATAAAGAGTATCCTGGCCGTCTGAGCGACAGTTGGACACCCAGTACCATCCGCCATCTACTGAATCGTAATAGTTCGCTTTGTAACCGTAGCCCTTGAGCGATTGCAATTTGCAATCGTTGTAGTAGATAGTTTTACGTGATTGCGAGAAAGTTACGCGTCCAATACGTGCGGAACCACGTAGACCGCCATCCTTGTATTCGATGTACATGATTTGCGAACGGCTATCGCGTTTACGTTTTGGGGTTTCGTCCGGCACTTCAGGATTGAAGGTGGCCATACTGAGGCATTCTAACAGGGCATGGGCCTCGTCAGGTCGCAATGGGGATATTTCTTCGGGAAGTAAACCAGTGGTCAGATGGTCATTGGCAAAGTCGTAATAGAGGTAGCCCCACGACTCTAGCCGTTGCCGCACGGCCGCCGCCCACTTTGGGCGCGACAACAACCGTTTGGTGAAGTCAGTCCAAGCCGTCGCATCACCTTGTTGCGTGCGGATAATTGAGGTGCGAAGGAACATACTGTCATCCCAAGTGAATCCGTCCAGCTCTGCGCGCAACGATTCATAGCGACAAAAGTTGCGAAGTTCGGTAAGAAAAAATTCTCGGGCATTCATGGGTGCAACAAAGCCGGAAAAAGGAAGGTTTTTACGACGCCCTAAACGAAGCGTACGATGTTTGAACTTAAGCGGATTTTACCAAAGCCATTCCGTTACTATCGCTAGAACGTGAGTCGCAGGTCAACCATTTTGGAGATTGCCGGTGTGGAATCGCAGGCTTTGCGTAAAAACCATGTTACGTGCGGCCAGAACCGCTGTTAAATTCTATTCTCCATCTGTGTCGACCACGCAACCGAATGAGGCCAGAATCGAACCAGCAGCGGTATCGGAAAGCGACTCAATCTGGGCATCGATTTTCGCGTACTGAGAATCGGCATCACCCATTGGGACAACGATAGATCGTTGAACTCGCAAGACGCGAATTCGTGCGTCACGCACTTCCTCGGCGGCTACAATCAGTTTGGCAGCCTGCGCACCAGCGTCGATCAAGCGCTGGAGCGCCGCCTCTTTACGGGCGAGGATCTGTTTCTTCTTGGTGTGGTGCACAAGGTAGGCCATGTGGGAAACGACACGTACGCCTATAGAAGGTTCGCAACCGAAGAAAAAGACTGCGGCACAAAATGGAAGATTTTTTTCGACACGGCGTTGCCCGCAGCGTGGCCAAAACACGTCACCGCAGCGAGTATGGTCGCAAGTTCACGGAAGACCGCTCCCCCAGCAAGCGATGCATCAGGCAACGATCAGCACCAAAGGGACAAGTGAACGATTCGGTGAGCGAACCGTCCACGAAGCATCGACGTGCATCAATGTGTCGCGAACAGCCAATGTGAAATGTTCGCTGAACTGGATCATGCACGATCATTAGTTCAGGATGATCGAGAAGATGTTGGAAGTAGTCCTCGCCCCAGTCTGCGACCCCAAATTCATTCGCACCAGGGATAAATTTACCGCCAGTAATCTCAGGTTTGGCGTCCGCTTCAGAGAAGGTCTCGAATAAGAAGAGATTCTTGCGGGAGTCACAGAGGCGCTGGAGTTCGTCACGGTCAGATTCGTCAAGCGAGTCCCACCACGTTTTCGCGTCGCCAACGAGTTCCGCTGGGAGGCTGTCAACGAGAGTGATTGGGAGTGAATCCATGTAGCTCTGGGGTCTAACGGAAGGTCTTACGACACCGCTTCTAACCAAAGCCAACAAGCATCGCAACGTTAGGCAGTTTAGCAAAAAGAATCCGCGTTGCCAAAGAGGCAGTGTCCGCGGCGTGACAAACCGAAACACGCCATCGAACCGTCAATGTGGCAAATCAAGCGATGCTCCCATGCGAAGCCGCGGCCCTGCGTAAAAACCATGTTGTCGGACTCGGAACTACGTGGAACCGTTGTCATCAAGAAACGCTCGCAAGGATTCTACGCCATTACGGTAGTCGCCGACCTGTTTTTTCAGCATTTCGTCGTATTCGTCGTATTGCTCGGTAGACATCACAAATGTACCGCCTTGGGCAATCCTGAAAGTACTCCAATCGTCTGTGGGAGCAGTGTCAATGTTCGAGCGAACATCAGCAAGCCAGTCGTCAGAAAGCATCTGAACGGTGGATGCCACATTGGCGGGAGTCACCAACGAAATGAGGCGAAGTAGCGTCTCGGATTTCGTGAGGACGCCCTGATCATAACAGGCGAGCAGTTTTTCGGGAGTGAGGTTCGAGATTGCCAGAGTCCGACAACGGAAGGTTTTACGACACCGCTTCTAACCGAAGCCAACAGTGTCGCAGCATCAAACAGTCTATCAAAAAAGAAACCACGTTACTAAAAAGAATCCACTAACGATCAGTTAGCGTTAAAACTGCTGTAAGCTCACGGCCCCGAGCAAATGTTTGCGCTCTGGTTTTACTAGCCTTTTCTATCCCAACCCGTCACCTCAAAGTAAATGGGCAGATATTCATCGCGCCATTCTTGATATGGTCGCCATGAATGATTGTGAAAAATTTTGACCTCATGGTGAGTCGATCTACATGTAGAGGCAACCAGCGATTTTTTTGCAGTCCATATTTTTCGATCGTTTCCTGCGCTCGCTTTTGGTCGGCATCGTTACTAAACATTGGCCATGCTGAAATACGGATGCTGGTGAGAATGCTGTTTTGATCTGTCGAGAGTTTCGACTTTTGTCTCCAAGCGATTTCCTGAAGCTCTGCGTATAACTGCTGGTCTGGCATTTTGCGCGAAGCGAACGCATGTTCGTCGAGCGTGGGCCAGCCATCGAGAATTTGAGCTCTTGCTTGGTCAAATGACAGCGGAGATTTTTTCGCAACTGTTTTATTGGTCGGCTCGCCGTAAGAACGTTGGATCGAACAATAGACACCAGCAAAACAAATAATGCTAAGTGCCAACGGTATTGCCAGGTAACGATTCATTTTCTTTGCCTCTTTTTGGATAGGAGAAAGGTACTGAAAACCAACTTGGTGTTCGTTGTTTTAATTCGATGGAAGATCGGTTCTTGAATTGGCGATAGATGCAGGTTTCAGAGATCCACAAACTGACAAACAGGCTCAACCAAATTGAAAGTGTGTAGTTCGTATTTGCGTCAAAGGGCGCGTAGGCCAGAACCTGTTGAATAATTCGAAATGCGACGGCACTAAGAGCAATCGCATATGACCGCACCATCCAGCAAATGTGAGCAGTCAGATTGAAACGGTTTCGACTTCGGATAGCGCGGTAACCCAGCCAGGTTGCATACCACCACATCAGCCCAGTAAATACAAAACCTGCGGCAGAAATGGGGCCACCTTTTGCTACAAGGCTAATGATCAAACCGCTCGGAGCTGCGATCCACAAAACCGCGTTCAAATAGGTATACCCAAGAACGGCATGTAGCGGGCGATAGCCGATCAGCTTTGGAATCATCAACAATGGACCTGTCGCCAGGCAGACACACGATGCGATGACATGAAAGAAGAACGCGGTGCGCCACAACGGAGAGAATCGCAACTCTCCCTTTTCCAACAGAAATGTGGGAGTCGGTACGTTGCGAAAATAGATCGTGGCGTTCAAAAGAATGAACGCTGTTATTACGACAGTTGTCGCGATCCATATCCACTTCAATCGGCTTTTGAAAAATATAAACACAGCGTGGTCTCCTTGACTTGGATACTACGCTGAAATGGGGCTCAGCAACGTAAATTGTTTGTAACGTGAGTCAGCGTAAAAGCGAATCTGGACTTTCTCCACGCCACTAATACGAAGCGAGCTTTATCGCGATGAAGTCAGGTTGGTCATCACGAAAAACACGGAAGCGGTTCCGCACAAGACAGGAATAGACAACCACAGAGGATAAACGGTGATCGGTTGATAGCTGCCGACGCTTGACCCGAGCAGACGACGTATCGAATCAAACTCATAAGGAGAAATGAGCGCGGCGATAGTGATCGCGAGCAGTAAAGAAGCAAGTGAAAACTGCCGAAACTGGAATTTGGTCGGCTTGTGTGCAACAGCGAAAGAACAGAAGACAATCAGTATCAATGTGATGGCGTCGACAGCGACCCACCACCAATTGAAATTCCAGTATTCGATTCGCTCGATGCCTTGCGGTGGATTTGCCAGTATCGGTTCGGAAATCTGGTGAGAAGCAGCAACGATGGGCCAACCAAATGTGTAGACGTACTCGTCGTATATTCCATGGCCCCTGATAGCCCCCGGTCCGCGCTGGTCAATCGCGACGTGTGCCAAGGAATAAGCGATCAGAGCGAATACCGCGTAGCGAAAGAAGGCGAACCAAGTTGTTGAGTGATTCATGGTTTTCGCCAGCGCCGGCTAAAGGAATGTGATCACGACACCCTTCTCACCAAAGCAAACAAGCGTCGCAACATCAATCAGCTTACCAAAAAAGTAACAACGTTGCCAAAAAATAGGCGGCCTAGCGCAAGAGCAATGTCAGGCGACCGTGGCGTTACTGCGATGGTCTCCATTCGGACGTGGCGTCAGGTCGCGACATTGTTGTGCCGACGGGTGAATTGATGAAGGTCAACAGAGATGGGTCGTGTTCCGTGACCTGAGTGACGGTCCACAGTTGTGCGTTTTCGATATTTTCATCAGCGCCGGAATCGCAGAGAAACTGCCAACCGGAGTCTGCGGGATCCATGGATTTGTCACGGAAAGCCCGAAGAATCGGTTCACCAGCGACAACGTGAGAGCAGACGATTGCGCCCGCGTTTGCGATTGAAGGATCGACAGACAATTTAGCCTCCGCAACAGATTCAGGCTTGGAGTTGCAACCAACAAAAAGCGAAGCAAGTAGTAAAAAGGAGAGCCATCTCATTAGCTGGGGGCGTCCAACGGAAGATTTTTTCAACACCGCTTCTCGCCGAAGCCAACAAGCGTCGCAACACCAAATAGTTTACCAAAAAGCTCACGTGTTGCTATAGTGACCGCCGCCAAGCGTGAAAACCATGTTGTTCGCTGGGAAAGTTATGCCGCAGAATAGCGTTTGGGGCATGGGGCACCTTGATTCCACTGTACTGGTTCCTACGAAATATGGACGTTTTTAGAATGGGATCTGTTTTAAAATACGATCTGGTTATTCGACTTATTTCAAGAGATTTTCGGTACCTTCGACAACCTGGGCGATGCGACCAAACAACATCTCAAACTCTGGAGCCAACGCCTCGGATGACGATTTGGCATTTCTTTCCATGTGCAATTTCGCCTTCTTTGCCGTAATCCATTGAACGCTGTACGAGGGATGAAACATTGCTGATACTCGCCAGCCACCTTTAAAGCTACCGATTGATTTGATGCGTTTTGTAGTCAGGTCCAAGATAGCAACTTCGACTTCGTATGGTATCGGTTTATCTTGACCACCGGTAACAGCGGGGTTGGTCTTTGTTAACAAACCTCGATTGCCGCGGATTGCATCATTGCTGGCCCAGTTGAAGCCATCCAAGTCAAAGGTCAATTCCTCGGGTGCTTCACCCGGTTGAAGCGAAACAACGCTGGTTTTAGATTTCCAAATTAGCATCCCGTTTTTCCATTTTCCGATCAGTTGGCCAACCGACCCTTGATACAACACTCTTGGTTCGCCCTTAGTCGCATCAAAATCACAGACTTCTACCGTTGGTGGCTTGGTCGTTGTATTGTGGCGAAAGCAAACGGTGCCGATCATTGGCGACGTCTCCAAGCCGAGCCTACCAATATTTCGAAGCTCCTTTTTCTGGTTGTTCCAAATAAAGTCTTTTCCATGATAGTGGTCGTGAATGAGAAAGATCTCGTTGTTTAGCTTGTAGATTCTCGGTGGATTCCCTGGCCAGATTGCAGTGGTCACAACTCCATCAATAACCATCTTTCCTTCGCCACGTTTGGGTTGCTTACCGTCAAGTAGTTCGACTTCAAGTTTAAAGGGTGGATTTTCAACAAATCGAACAAATTGAAAACTGCTTGGCAAAGCGTTTTTGTCATCTAAGCAACACGCGAAAGCCACAACCAATGCGGCCCCAAAGCTAAAAAATAAATTTTGGTAAACGATATTCTTCACCCGAAAGACAATTGATCCAATCTTCAACAACATTGCAATCAAAACCCGTTCGAATCATCCAAGCTTCGAGATATACGCGTTTCGCCGATAGCTGAATATTGCTGAACCTGAAGGGATTGAATTCGGCTTTAGTCTATCCAGATAATTGATAGAACTGTGTAACTGGTTTGCAACAAGCCGTTTGTGCAGAAACCATTTGCACACGCCTGCAAGAATCGCCCTGATGCGACCAAAAAGGCGGCATCTGCAACAGGACAAATCAAAACGCATCATCAAAGCGAGAGAAAGCAGAAAGTCGTTCTAAGATCCAGGATCCTAGCAGGCGTAAAACCATTTGGCCGCCGATGAAGCGCCAGAAAGCTTATCCACCAGAATCTGTCTTCCACGATTCCTCTGCGGATAACAAATGGACGCGTTCACAAATAACAAGGAATCGACCAGCGGGGGCCGAGCATTGCAAGGTTCCGTCCTCACTGACGAATTGCGCTAATGATGAAATTTTCCATTCAGGCACGAATTGGGCATAGCGGCATTCCGAGAATGAAACGATCCATGCATTGTCGTCTGCGTCGTCAATGTACAACCGCAGAATCGCTGTGAGCGCAGAAGAGTACTCCGCCACAAAGACGAAGCATCCGTCGAATTGCGTAAGGTCCACTGAGTCGGAGTTCGTCACCAGTTGCTATCGAGTGCCCAAAGGAGAGTTTTTACGACACCGCTTCTCACCGAAACCAACAATCGCCGCAACACCAAACAGTTTACCAAAGAGGACCCACGTTGCCAAAGATGCAGTTTCCGCGGCTTGGCAAATCAAGTCATGTCGTCGACGCGGCGACGACGTAAGACAAACGACGCTCAAACGTCGAAGCCGGTGATTTGCTTAAAAACCATGTTGTCAGCAGATAAAGCATCGGTCACCATTGGAAGAATTCATCGCCTGCGTCGGAGGTGATTAAGGCGTCGAAATGCCGTGCGATTTCTGCAACCTTAAGGCGGATTGGATTCGTGGCGATCTCCATGTCCGGGTGATAACGCATTGAAAGTTCGCCGCCAGAAAGCGCGAGAAACGGAACGGAGGCAGTGTCGTCTAGTATCAATTCCGATTGGCCATCTGCGACGGCCATGGACATCACCGTGCCATCCGGCGCGGTGAAGGTAAACGGCTCGGTACGGAGATTCAGTGCAAAATCGGATTTGATGAATTCGAGCCAATCATCTTCGTAGATTTCGTTACCGGTTTCGTTGAATTCACGGTCAATCGAGTTGGTTACGATCAGTGAAACACTCATTGGTCTATGCCGGACAACGGAAGGTTCTTGCGACACCGCTTCTCACTAAAGCCAACAAGCGTCGCAACTCCAAACAGTTTACAAAAAAAAGAACCCACGGTGTCATAAACGGTTCGCGGCATCGTAAAGCAAAAAACGACGTCAAAGCGAACGACACATTAATTCAAATGACGCTCCCGCCGCCTGTCACAATCCCGTTGGATGCTGTGACAGCCAGTCCGAATAACGGTCGCGAAATGAATCGCGCTCGGAAGTGTCAGAAAGGATCAAGTCCATACCTCCATCGTAAGGATGACAAATTCGAGCGAACCCTCGATCAACGAGAATCGTGTTGCGTATCTCGTCGTCGGCAACCCGGCGAAGGAGAAAATCAGTTGAACCAATCGCCAACGTAATATGGCAGGCGAAAACATGCCAAACTGCGGATTCATCGAATGACCCAGCGTCAAGTCGGCCAATGGGAACTGTGGCAACGCAGGAAGGCGCCGTGTCAGCAACCATAGCAAGCTGGGCAAGTAAATCGTCGTCGGGGTCGGTGACGAATATAACGCACCGGTTACCAATCACGTCATTCAACACAGTGTACTGGCGCCGCAGGAGTTCAGCGTATTCCGCATCGCAAGTTGCGTATCGCTTTGAATCGGGAAGGCTATGGATCCGCAGCCAACGATTCGCAAATCTGTCACGGAGCGAATGAGCAACCAAAGGTGCGCCATTAAACTCTCTGGACCACTTTGTAAGAACGTCTGTCAAGGTTCGGTTTGGGTTTTAAAACGGAAGGTCTCGCGACACCGCTCTAGCGAAGCGAGCGATGAACTGCGAGAGATTGTACCAATGCCAGAACGCGCCACCAAACGCGAGAGATGTGACGAATGCCATTTCATAAAAACATTGTTGGCCGACCTAAGAAGGGTGATCGAGTCTCAATTTTTGTTTCGTTTCGTCACAGGCGACCGGATATGGACGTTCTCTGGGCATGACGAGTTGCTTGTATTTGGAGTTGACGCTGTTTGCCCGCTGGTCGCGAACAAAATCTGATATGTCAGTGATTTCCATGACCCATTCACGAGCATAGTTGCGAAGGATGTCCCCTCGCAGTCCGAGTTGAATGGCGCGACGTTCCATTTTGTCGCCATTTGGAGCATGATCCGGGTCCCACTGAAGGCGGACATCAGAATTGGCAACGCGTTGCTGCCATGTATCATGAGAATCGTAAAGATCAGGTTTACACGACGAGTGAACTGCTTGGGCCAAAATCAAATCGAATGCGGAACGCAAGATGCGAATTGCCAACACAACCTCTTGTCCTTGCTTGGATGCCCAGCCACACCGGTACATCATCCACAGGAAGTTCGGTTTGATCCACGACATACGGGTAAATTTGAATGCACCGCCAAAGTACCCGTTTTCCGCGGCGAAGTGCCCAATTTCAGGGCGGTAAGCCTGATAGACGACAATTGAATCGTCATCGAAGTTGGCGAGAATTACGCGGCCGGCATCAGGCCAGGTAGACATCTGTGTCAGATAGAGTTCCGTTTCAAGATTCATGCCAGCACGGACACCACAACAGACAGCCAGGTTCGGCAACGAAAGGTTGGTTTTTGCGACACGGCTTCTCACCGGTCAACAACGTCGCAACACCAAAAAGTTTACCCAAATGAAAGCACGATGTAGCAAACTAAAACATGTCACCAAAGCGAGCCCGATGATGCTCCAGTAACGAAGCCTCTGGTTGGCATAAAACAATGTTGTTTAAACGGTCCACTACACCTCAGACAGGCCTCTACAGTCAATCCAAAGCTCACGCGCTTTCGAGAGATCAACCAAGTATTTTGTCTTGTCCGTTTTTAGGATGCCTATGATCTCGTCGTTGTATTCATGCTTGCCTTCAGCACTTTCTAACCCAAGGGTTTCGCAAATCTCAGTGAAGTTCTTGACATTGTGGAACATTAGCCACGCGCGCTGTTCGCAACCGTGATTCCAATGCCCGTAAAGGTCGGCAACAAGCGTGAGTTCGTTACCGGAAATGCGCACCTCCGATAGCGTTGCGTCGTGGTAATTGTTCTGAAGTTTCATGCGATGTGGTCTTAACAGAAGGTTTTTGCGACACCTGAACGAAGCGAATGGCGGCTGAATTACGAGAATTTGTACCAAGGCCAGCCTGCGCCGCCAAACAAGGAAGGTGCCAAAGGTCTTGTGTAAAACAATGTAACGTGGCGTGGCCACTGGGTTAGTCGATTGAGTATGAGCGAAAGCCGCGACGCATGGCGTCGCAAAAAGTGCCATGTCATTGGCGAGCAGCGGGATGATGTATGCAGTCAAGTCGTGCATGAATGCATCAATACAGTCACAGTTTATCAGAAATAGCCAACGGCGACGCAAACCAAAGCACACAGACGAAGTTCGCACGCGGACTCATAAACGGAGACAGGAACACTAATCAACGCTGATTTTCACTAATCAAGAGGTTGGATTATCTGAAGAGATTGATTGGTTGGGCTGGGTTTTTTTGGAGTCTCACCCCATCGGAAATCTTCAGGGGCTCAAATATCGTCACCGCGGCTCATCAGTTGCTCGCCTAACTCGTAGTCGTCACGCATGGCGGCAATTGCGCCTAGGTTGTATTGGATGACTTTGGGTGGGCAACCTGGTTTGTCGTTGATCGCGGTGAGGATTTCGATGATCCGGTGTTGGCAGTCTGAAAGTTGGTCATAGCAGCGATCTGGAAGGATACCTTCTTGGCTTTTGAGCAGTTTCCAATCCAGTATGGACACCATTTTGAATTGCTGCGACGCGGGCCGCGATTCTAACTCATCCAAAACGTAAGGGAGGATGTAGAAGAACGAACGGTAGTTGTATTCTGAGCACGTGTGTGACTCGATAAACAACTTGAATTCGTTAACCGTTGGTTTATCTTGCCGCCAACTCTTGAGAGTCGCTAGGGCAGTGACAGCGTATGAGTCTTCGCGCCAGATAGGAGAGTCAAACGGGATCCGTGCGTCCATTGATTGACTCGGCATGAGCTTGGGAATCAGAATTCCCACAAGCACACCTGAAGCCAACATGAACAGCAGTAGCGTTTTCAGGCTAAAGCGGAATAGGCGAAATTTGGAGTCGGGTTTGGCGTCGGTCATAGACTCTTCTGGCAAAGGCAGATTTTCAAAGTCATCGTCAGGATCGTCGATGTCATAATAGTTACGGAGGAATTGTCGAAGTGTTTTAGTCTCGCGGATGCAACCGGCCTGTTGCACATCGATTGTTTCAGTGCGATTGGCCACGTCAGTTGGCAGATTGGCGTAGTCGAGGTCAGCGACCCGTATCAGGCATTTGAACGCGTACGCAGCAAGGATCGGATTTGGGTCTGACAGTTTACCGAGTAGGAAGTTGGTTGCGTCGGGGTGTTTATTCGCAAATCGCTCGCAAAGTTTGTGCTCTTTTGAAACGCCAAAGTTTGGACAAATCGCGCCCCCAAGGACACAGCCAGAGGCCAACCATAGCGGAACGTTGTGGTCCCAAGTTTCCTCGGGAGTTGAGCTGGACCAACCAAACATCTAGCGTCCGCCAGCGGAAGGGTTCTACGACACCGCTTCTCGCCGAAGCCAACAAACGTCGCAACACCCGAGCAGTTTACCAAAAAAACGGTGTCGCCCAAAAGGGGCGCGGCTCTTCCCTGTCTCTTGTGTTTGGCGTCTCGAACTGGGCATGGTAAAATCGCTCGCTTATAGATTTGTCCTCGTTGTCGTTTTTCATTTGATGTGAGCATTCGTGACTGAAACCGAAGACAACGATTTTGAATTACCCCCGAAAGAACTCGGGGATGGATCCGGTACGCTGGGGCCCGGTGATCTAATCGCAAACTCAAATTTGCATGGAGCCTTGGGGGAGGCAACAGATTCTGATCCATTGTCCGGTACGCTAGGCCCCGGTGATGTTACCGAAGGTTCGGATTTGCCTGGATCTCTTGGTGAGGCAACAGATTCTGATGGAAATCCACCTCTTTCCTACATGCTGGGTCCGGGCGATGTTACGCTCAATACGGATTTGGCTGAACTTGTCGGCGCGTCGACGGATGCCATTCAGCTACCAGAAGCACGTTTTGCCCTGGGGTCGAAATTAGGACAAGGAGGAATGGCGGAGGTGTTTTCTGCACGTGACAACACCTTGAATCGCGAAGTCGCGGTAAAGGTGCTGTCCGGTAAAGAGTGGGTTGGTTTAACACGGTTTGTACGTGAGGCTCAGGTCACTGCGCAGCTATCTCATCCTAACGTTGTTCCGGTCTATGGATTGGAAAAAACGGATAATGGTAGTCCGGCTCTCTCGATGAAATTGATTTGTGGAGATACTTTTGCAGAATATATAGCAGAATGCTCGTCGGCGATGGGCACCCCCAACTACGACCATGAAAGGCATAGTCAGGTTGGACGTATCGAAAATTTCTTGCGCGTTTGCGATGCGATTTCTTACAGCCACAGTCGGGGAGTGATCCACCGTGACTTGAAGCCTGACAATTTGATGATTGGCGCCTATGGTGAAGTTTACGTCATGGATTGGGGGATCGCTCGCTTGCTGAATGCACCGGAAGCAAGCGAAGCATCGTTAGGTGAAGCGATTGAGAAGGTCGGTTCAGGTAGCATTACCGCAAGCAACGAAGGAATGAAAACGAGAGTCGGCGAGATATTGGGCACGCCAAATTTTATGCCACCCGAACAGTTATTTGGGAAAGACGTGGGGCCAAAAAGTGATCAATTTGCACTTGGTATGGTCTTGTTTGAAATGCTGACATTTACCCCCGCGCGCGACCTGAGCAGCAAGGATAACTTCAATGACAATGTGCGCTCAGGTGATCGGCTTGCATTCTCTGACGTAAAAAACAGCCCGCCAGTTCCGGCTGCATTACAAGCGATTGTCAATCGAGCCACGTCCAAGGATCCAACCGATCGCTATCCTAGTGTCGAAGAATTTTCTGACGATTTGCGGCGCTATGTTCGCGGGGAAGAAGTCCAGGCAAGACCGGACAATCTAATTCGCGCGTCTTGGCGTCGCGTGCAACGTCATCCGGTTGCCGCGATGTCTGCGCTACTGGTTGCTCTTTCGATGGCTGCGGCGATTTCAGTTTTTAGTTTGTATCGTGGCCTCGAAGCAGAACGTGTTGCCTCGCTTCGAGGAAAAACGCTTTCCAATTTGGTTGCCACGGTTCACCGGCGAGTCAATGAGTTCGACACACTCCTTTTTCAAATGGAACGCTTGGTCGAAGGAATTGCGACATCCTGTCGTGAACAACTTGAGCACGCACAACCCGAAGCGTATCAGATTTACTTGCATGCCGATCTGAAAGGCGATAACCCTCCCAAAGATATAGTCGAATTACACCGTTACCAACAGCTAGTGAGCTTTGAGCATTTTGTCGTCGTGCTGGAGCCTGGAGTAGAATTGGACTCGATCAAAAATGAACTGTTTCAATTAAGCGGACAGAAATACGTACTTCGAGATGCGATGCTTCGCAGTGCGCGTATTGACGCTAATGAGTTAAAAAAAGAGGAGGCGGACAAGCTTCTCAGAGAAGGCACGCCTGCACATTGGACTTACGTTGCTCTCGAGAATGGAGCGATGCTGAACTACCCCGCGAATGCGGAGTATCCAGTGGGATACAACGCTCGAAAAAGGCCTTGGTATGTTTCGGCAGTTTCCAAAAAGCATGGTGCCCATTGGGGGATCATTTATCCCGATGTAACAGGATCGGGTTACTTGATGCCATGTAACCGGCCATTCTACGACAACTCAGGAAAGTTGCTTGGTGTGGCCGGATTGGATCTTGCGATGGACACGGTCATTGAAGAGATGGATATGCCAGAAGTTGCCGGCGTTAAAGAGGCTTGGTTGTTGGATGGCGAGGGGCGAGTCGTGCTAAGCTCGGCCGAGAAGGGAATCAAAACAGCAGTTGGTCTCGACGACAATAAGAGCAAGGAGCGTCGCGTTCTAGGGATTTCCGAACTCGAAGAGCACACAAAAAAGGGAACCAGCTCCGGTTTCGTGGTGGATGGTCCCGATGTGTTGGTCTTTGCCAGGCTGCAAGCGTTGCCTTGGACTCTGGTCGTTCGAGTTGATGCCGATTCACACGGTCTCTAACACAGACGACTTCAAGTCGTCAAAGGCGCGGTCATTCGTAAAAGCCATGTTGTGTGACCGCCACCATCAGTTGGCGGGTGACCACACGCAAGAACCGGGCGGCACGTCGTCTCGAGTGAATCGTCTCGGTAACACAATCGCAAATGCTGACGTCGGCTGCATGGATTCGTTGCGTCCGGAGATGATTTCGATTGAGCTCACTGTCGCAAGCAACTCGGAACCATCTTCATGCTTCACGATGATTGCATCACCGGCAACAAGTACGTCGCTGTCGATCGCGGGTTCAGGCACGATCACCAAGCCGCGTCCATCAAGGACGAAACTGTGCTTCACGGTAAATAATTTGCTTGACATTGTCTCGTTGATTTGGGACACACAACGGAAGGTTCTTACGACATCGCCTTTGTGATGCGATTCAAGTTTGAACAACGGGATATTTTACTACCAGAGGAGGCTTGGACGAAGCTGCGGCTGTGCGTAAAGGCAATGTTACGCCGGGCGCTGACGGCGCTTATTGCGAATGGTGCAAACGTTTCAGCAAAAAATAGTGCAGTAAAAGGCCGAATACAAAAAGGAAAGCAACGAAGGCAAGCAACAGTGCGCGACTTGCCAGTGGGGATTCTGGTGTGAGCGATCCTTCGGAGAACCATTTGGGATTGGCAAAAAACAAAAGGTAGCAGAAGGCAGCGAAAACTATTGCGACCAGGGCCATCCATAAGCGTGTGAACCACAAACAAATTGTATAGATGGTTTCCATGATCGGGTGAGGCACGCATCAGAATGTTTTTACGACACCGCCCTGAACGAAGCGAGCGATGCCTGAACTACCAGAGATTGTACCAAGGTCAACGCTCGTTGCCAAAGAGGCGGTGTCCGCGGCATGGCAGACCGAAACGCGTCAACGAAGTGAGCGATTTTGCAAATCAAATGATGCTCTAGCGACGAAGCCGCGGCTTTGCGTAAAAACCATGTTAGACGACCGAACCACTTGATTAGAGGTCGCCCAAGTCCTCGGTGATCCGTGTCCGCAATTCACCGACGGTCAATGGGTCGGGGTGCTGCCCGAATTCATTCCATGTGCGATCAACAAGCGTCTGCCAGTCACGGGCGAGTTGGTGAATGCGAGAATCGGCTTCATGTACGCGAGACCACCATTCGCATTCAGTGATTGGGCCAACGAGCGCGCTGAAGTGGATTTCGTCATCAACGAATTGACGGGCCGCCGCAACCATTGCGCGAACTTCGGGAACTGGCGAGGTGGAGGCCATTGCGGTCAAAACAACGAATGATCTAGGTCGTCTAACGAAAGGTGTTTACGACGCCGCTTCTCTCCGAAGTCAACAAGCGTCGCGACAAAAGTCAGTTTACCACGAGAACCCGCGTCGCCAAACCGATGCCTTGAGTCCGAGCCAAAATAGCTTCGTTGAAGCTCAGTACGATTTGTTTAAAAAGTGGTGGGCTTCCTGGCCGGGCCGAAAGTATTCTGACTGGCAAAATCAATATGCTTGTTTAACGCTCTCTGATTCGCAGACGTTAAACGCTGAAGATTGGATGCTGACAGATTGGGAGAATTCTGTCACGAACAGGCCATCTAAACCGGTTTGACGCGTGCTCAATTAGATCTTTTTTGATCGGTTTTTCAAAACAGGATCCTTTTAAACATCAAGCACGTTCTTGGATGTTTCTTTTCTACCATCTATGTGTTGCGAATTGGCAACGTGTTTGGTTTTTCTAGCACCAAATAGGGCATTGAATACCGTAAGACCGCCAAAGCCGGCACAACAATTTGCGCTGCAAATTGTTTTGCCTTGCCAGCCAGAAATTTCGCAAACCTACTTTTGGGGGCCTTAGTGCGACGTACAGTTTCCAGTCGAGCTGTACTTGTACGAATCCCTCAACTAGGACCCTACAGACCCATGAAACTAGAATCTATTCTCCGTAAACTAGTTGCTTACGCAAACCGAAAAGCTCCAGCGGAACTAACTGAAAACGAAAACTACAACATCGAGCTACTTGAGCAGCGGATTATGTACTCCGCTACTCAGCACGGAGCTGCACTCGGAGCCGATGGCTTTGACCCTGCACAAGTGGAAGTAATTTGTGCTGATCACGCCGGAATTCAAGAACTGTTCGGCCAATTCGACAAGAATATTGAGTCTGATCAAATCGACCAACTGGTTGGTGACCTGTTAGGACACCAAGCCCAAGACGGAGGCGGTGCTGATTACGCTTCCGTTCCTGGTAAAGGTGACGTTCAAGTATCCGGTGGTGGCGATGTAAACGTTGGCGAAGTCGTTCAAGACGCTGGCGATGTAAACGTTGGCGGTGGTGATGCAGGTGGAAGCGCTGGTGGTGGAGATGCCGATGGCGGAGTGGTAGTTCAAGATCAGGGTGATCAAGGTGATCAAAGCCGAGCCAACGACGGTGATGATCGTTTGAAAGGCTCACGCGGCGATGACACATTGGATGGCGGCCGAGGAGACGATGACCTGCGAGGCAAAAAAGGGAATGACGTTCTCGATGGCGGAGATGGCAATGACAAGATTCATGCCGGTAAAGGCGACGATACGCTAAGAGGCGGATCTGGCGATGATAGGCTGCTTGGCAAATCAGGAAACGATTTGCTGGACGGTGGTACTGGAAATGACAAAATCAACGGCGGTCGAGGTTTCGATACAGCCGTATTCTCTGGAACAAGTGATCAATTCGAGATCACTCGCCTATCCAACAGCAAATTGCAAGTCTCAGGCCCGGATGGAGTCGACATCATTAAAAATGTTGAGCAGTTCCAGTTCGATGACGGAGTTTTCCAAGTCGAAGGAATCCAAACGGGTGACTTCACCGGTGTCCAAGCTGGTGACGACGTCCAAGTTGGCGACGACGTTCAAGATAGTGGCGACGTTCAAGTTGGCGGTGACGACCAAGCTGGCGGCGTTGATGTTCAAGTTGGCGGTGGTGACGTCCAAGATAGTGGCGTTGATGTTCAAGTTGACAGCGACATCCAAGCCGACTTGGAAAGAGATGCACTGCAGGCTCGTGAGCAAGCGGACTTGCTTGGCCTTGAAGCAGGAAGACTTGACGAAATCGCACTTGCTGAAGGTGAAGAAGCAGCTCAGGCTCAGCTTGCCGCCGATGAGATCGCCGGTAAAGCCGATCGCGCTCAGCTTGATGCTCAAAGCGAAATCGGGGAATCAATCGAAGCACGCAACGCTGCCGATGCCCTGGCTACTGAAGCTGCAGAGGCACGAGAAGAGTTTGACGTTCAGGTACGTGAAGCCGACGACGCCAGAGCAACAGCAGAAGTTGAAGCCCGTGAAGCTGCCGATGCAAGGGAGTTGGCTGGCGTTGAAAGAACTGAAGCAGATGCCGCACGAAGCGCAGCTGACGCTCAGGCTCAAGTTGCCGCAGATGCCCAGACAACTGCCGCAGCCGAAGCTAGAGAAGCTGCCGACGCTCGAACTGCAGCAGAAGCTGAAGCTGTCAGAGCAGCTGTCGCACGAACCCTTGCTGACGCCGAAGCTGCCGAAGCAGCGGACGCTCGAGGTGATGCAAGCGTAGAAGCTCAACAAGCCGCTGACGCACGAACAGCAGCCGACGCTCAAGCAGCGATCGCAGCTGAAGCCAGAGCAACTGCCGAAGCCGAAGCAGCCGAAGCAGCCGAAGCGAAAACGCTCGCTGAAGCAGAGGCTAGTGAAGCAGATGCAGCTCGGTCAGCCGCAGACGTTCAAGCTGACGAAGCATTGCAAGCTAACGCTGAAGCAGAAAGAGAAGCCCGCGAAGCTGCTGCAGCTCGCAGTGAAGCTGATGCCCAGGCAGCCGAAGCCGCTGATGCCGAGGCAATCGCCCGCGCTGAAGCTCAGGAAGCTGCCGACGCACGATCGGCTGCTGATGCTCAGTCAAACGTTGCTGCAGAAGCACGAGCTAACGCTGACACGCAAGCAGAACAAGCCGCGGCTGCGAAAGCTGAAGCAGAAACGGAAGCTCGCGAAGCTGCTGATGCACGAGCAACAGCGGACAGCGAAGCCCGCGAAGCTGCTGACGCACGATCGGCTGCTGACGCACAAGCAACCGTCGCCGCGGACGCTAAGACAGTCGCCCGCGCTGAAGCACAGGAAGCTGCCGACGCACGATCAGCTGCTGACGCTCAGTCAGACGTCGCTGCAGACGCACGAACTGAAGCTGACACGCAAGCAGATCAAGCTGCGACTGCGAAAGCTGAAGCAGAGACGGAAGCTCAACAGGCTACTGAAGCTCGAGCAACTGCCGACAGCGAAGCACGTGAAGCTGCTGATGCACGATCGGCCGCTGATGCACAAGCAACCGTTGCAGCGGACGCCAAGGCAGTCGCTCATGCAGAAGCACAGGAAGCTACCGACGCACGATCAGCTGCTGACGCTCAGAAAGACGTCGCTGCTGACGCACGAGCTGAAGCTGACACGCAAGCAGATCAAGCTCGCGATGCAGCTTCGGAAGCTAAGCAAGCAGAGCACGAAGCCAAGCGTGCAAAATCAGCCGCTGTAACGGAAGTTGGCGAAGCTCGTGACGCGAAAGCAAATGCTGACGTGGAAGCACGCGAAGCTTACCAGGCTCAATCGGAAGCCCGATCGGAAGTCCGCGAAGCAAATCAAGCACGGTCAGATGCTGATGCAGTCAAGAAAGAGTTGCACCACGCAAAGAAGGAACTCCAAGCACTACAGGCAAAAGCGGATCAGTACGGTTACGACGATGGATATTCCAAGTCGGATATCTCGGAAGCACGTGAGCGTGTTGACAAGTTGTCACATGAATTCAAGAAGCTTGACGCAATCGCTGATAGTGAAGCAAAAGAAGCGCATCACGCCAAAAAGTCTGCTGAAGTCGAAGCAAAAGAAGCCCACGAAGCTAAAAAACAAGCTGAAGCCGAAGCAAAAGAAGCTCATCACGCCAAAAAGATGGCTGAAGCGGAAGCTCAAGAAGCTGCCGAAGCCAAAGCACGAGCTGAAGCCGAAGCGTATGAAGCTGCTCAAGCAGAAGCACGAGCACAAGCCGAAGCTGAAAGAGCTGCTGAGCTAGAAGCTAAAGCTCAGGCGGAAGCTCGCGAAGCTGCCGAAGCGAAGGCTAAAGCAGAAGCGGAAGCTCAACGAGCTGCTGAACTTGAAGCAACTGCCCAAGCTGAAGCATACGAAGCTGCTGAAGCTGAAGCACGAGCACAAGAGGAAGCACGCGAAGCTGCAGAAGCAGAAGCACGAGCCCAAGCCGAAGCACGCGAAGCGTATGAAGCAGAAGCACGAGCACAAGCCGAAGCTGAGAAAGCTGCTCACCTGGAAGCGAAGGCACAAGCCGAAGCACACGAGGCAGCCAAGGCTGAAGAAGTTGCACAAGCCGAAGCTCAACGAGCCGCTGAACTTGAAGCAACTGCCCAAGCCGAAGCTCGCGAAGCGTATGAAGCAGAAGCAACTGCCCAAGCTGAAGCTCGCGAAGCTGCCGAAGCTGAAGCACGAGCAAAAGCCGAAGCACATGAAGCTGCAAAGGCTGAAGCAACTGCCCAAGCGGAAGCTCAACGAGCTGCTGAGTTAGAAGCAACGGCACAAGCTGAAGCGTACGAAGCTGCAGAAGCAGAAGCAATCTCTCAGCGAGAAGCCGCTGAAGCTGCAGCAGCTGAAGAATACGCACAGGGCCAGGCTCAAGAAGCTGCCGACGCAGCTGCCCGAGCCGAAGTTGAAGCACGCGAAGCTGCTAAAGCAGAAGCACTAGCTAAAGCTGAAGCTGCGGAAGCGGCTGAAGCGCGAGCAGTTGCCGAAGCTGAAGCGGCTGAAGCGGCAGCAGCAAAAACATACGCTGAAGCCGAAGCTGAAGAAGCTGCAAGGTTGGAAGCAACGGCGAAAGCTGAAGCTGCCGAAGCTGCAGAAGCAGAAGCTGTCGCCAAAGCCGAAGCTGCGGAAGCGGCTCAAGCAGAAGCGGCTGCCAAGGCTGCAGCTGCTGATGCGGCCGAAGCAAAAGCAATCGCTGAAGCAGAAGCGAAAGAGGCTGCCGACGCAAAAGCAATTGCACAAACGGAAGCACGCGAAGCTGCAGAGTTGGAAGCAACGGCTAAGGCTGAAGCTGCAGAAGCTGCCGAAGCAAAAGCGGCTGCCAAGGCTGCCGCAGCTGAAGCTACCGAAGCAAAAGCAATCGCTGAAGCCGAAGCTGCTGAAGCAGCCGAAGCAAAAGCAACCGCTAAAGCGGCAGCACAAGAGGCTGCTCAAGCTGAAGCTGTCGCTAAAGCCGAAGCTGCAGAAGCGGCAGAAGCAAAAGCACGTGCTGAAGCGTTGGCACAAAAAGCTGCTAGCGCAGCAGAATTGGCCAGAACTGAAGCCGACCAATCTGCTGCTGCTCTCGCAGCTGCCAGTAGTGCTTCCGATGCCGCCAGTGCAGCTGATCAGAGTGCATCAGCTCTGGAACAAGCAGCCGCAGACGCAGCTTCAAGCGTTACATTTGCAGCACCACCGGTTTACCCAGTATCGTCTCCGACAACAACATCTGGTGTTGATGTCGATGGCTTTAACGCCGACGGCTTCAATGCTGCCGGCTTCAACGCTGCCGGGTTTGACATCAACGGCTTTGACGTCAACGGTTATGATGTGAATGGCTTGGACTGTTACGGCAATCCAGCCAGCAGCTAAACGTTAACGGATAACTAAAGCGAAACTATCAACCGCATCGTGCAATTTTGCACGGTGCGGTTTTTTTGCGCGAATCGACACTCACCAATACCGATCGCCTGCCAGAAGAAAAGAAACGTGGGACGCGCGGCCTGATCTTCCTCGGGCCACTCGCGTTATCGGCCTGTCGCAAGTCCGTGAGTCGGCGGTCTTTAGTGACTTTCCGCTGGTCGAACGACCGCACTAACTGGCGGTAGTAGCCGATGTCGCCAGACTTCGGGGGAATTGAGGGGGCACCTGAACTCTGGCGAGCTCGTTGCACTATAAGTGCATAAGCTTCCAACCCGTGAACGCCAAAACACAGGCTCATGTTTTCCACCGATGCGCTAGAAGAGTTCGGTTGGATCCGGTTTGTCAGCATTCTTTCGACGCCACGAGTATTTTCGTTTTGGATCAGGAAACCAGTGGTAAACAATCAAAGCGAGCATTCCGCCAAAGAACAGAATCGCAGCTATGATGTCGATGGCGAAGACACCAGCGTTCAGCGCCCCGTCTAGACGTCTGGATTCAGCGAACAATACTTGACCGCCCGTGACCAAAATCAGAGCGGATACGATGCCGCCAAGCCCGGCCCAAAATACGCGTTGACGAGTTAAGAACGGTTTGGAGATTTGTTTCCGCTCCGTGTCGTGAGGCTGTGGTGATTTATATGGATTTGACAAGTGAATTCGGGCGGTAGCAGACGATTTTTACAGCACCGCTTCTCACCGAAGCAAACAAGCGCCGCAATACCAAACAGTTTACCAAAAAAAAGAAACCACGTTGCCAAAAAGGTGGTGCCCGCGGCGTGGCAAAACTAAACACAACAATGAAACGACCGACATTGCGAACCGACGAATCAATAATCGGCCCAGCAAACGACTTGATTACAAAACACCAAACGAACTCTTCAAGCTCGCCTAATTTTTGAACCGAAATCGTTGCGCTTAAGATTTAAATTCACCATCTAGTCAACGCGTTTCACGAGCAATCGCTTCAATAATACGATCCAGGTCTAATTTGGCATTCGCTAGCGCCGCTTGCGCATCATCGTCGGCCTTGCGAGCGTTCCGCAGTGATTGTTCCCACGCGACAATGTACCGTGGCGACGGCCCCATGCTGCCTACCTTCGCTTCGAGCTGATTGAGCGCAGCGCTTGTGATAGCAAGATACGTCCTCGCCGCCTCAAGCTTCAACCGAGCTGCAATCAATTCTTTCTCTGCTTGTTGGGTCTCGTCTTCGATGAGTCAACTCGAGTTTGGGGTCGTGCAACGGAAGGTTTTTACGACACCGCCCTGAACGAAGCGAACGATGCCTGTACTACGGAAATTGTACCAAAGCCAGCGATCGTTGCCAAAGGACGAAGGTGTGCCGAAGGCCCCAGCGTAAAAACCATGTTGTACGCCGCTGAAGCGTGCGAAAGCGTTGCCCTACCAAGGAACCCAATCGGGTTCGCCGGTCTCAGGTAGCGATTCGACGCAAGCAAGGTGAGCATACGCATGGATCAGGTAGCCGACGTCCGAACCCGTGGGCAATCCTGCGGGGCGCTCGTATTCAGGGCAAACCATAATCGCAATTCGATCCATTGCGTCAGGATCGGAAGCGCAGATCGAGCAAGTCGGTAACGTCGGCGGTGTTACCTCAAACTCCTGGGTAAGAAGGCAAAGAGTGACGCGTTTGGGTGCACCCCATTCAGGATCAAGGTCAAGCGCGATCGGATTTTGGAGCAAACGTAGTCCCAATGATTAACCTGCGGCGTACAACGGAAGGTTTTTAGACACCGCTTCTCACCGAAGCCAACAAGCGTCGCAACACCAATCAGTTTACCAAAAAGATACCACGTTGCCAAAGAGGCGGTGGCCGCGGCGTGACAAACCAGTCCACGTCAACGAAGTGGACATTATGGCAAACCAAACGATGCTCAAACTACGAAGCCGCAGCATTGCGTAAAAACCATGTTGCACGACCGCCGCGTCGTCAGAACGGCCGCAATCACAGCCCACGCCGGCAAGCATCTGCGATTATCTGATTAACGCGAGCCATCTGCAAACACGACGCACTTACAGAAATTTCAATGGTCTCTGGTTCGTAATCCTCAACGTAGCCGGACACGCGAATTTTGGGCGAGTCAAAGAATACATAGTGCTTTTCGTCGCGTTGATTCTCGTATGCATCGACGAAAACACGGTCAATTTCGGCCGCAGGAAAAAGCACGCCTAGCGCGCCTTCGAGGCGGGCAAATACGAGTCGAAGCGAATCGTCAATGGTGATGGGATTCTCAACCATCGAATACCTGAGGTCGTGCAACGGAAGGTTTTTACGACACCGCTTCTCACCGAAGCCAAAAAACGTCGCATCATCAATATAGTTTACCAAAAAGAAACCATGCTGCAAAAGAGGCGGTGTCCGCGGCGTGACAAACGCGTGTCAACGACACGGACAGTGTGGCAAACCAAACGATTCTCCAACGACGAAGCCGTGGCCTTGCGTAAAAACCATGTTGTCGGTTGCGGCCCATTTCTAGAACGGCCCATGCTCCAACCAGTTTTGGCGATCACCGAGATAGCTGGATACGACGATGGTGCTTAGGAGTAATCCAAAAAGCACAAGCAATATCAGCGCGAGTGACACGGGCGGCCACCAGTTTTTCCTGACAGCGATGACAACACTAGCACCCCACGCAAGCTAAAACAATAAGCAGACGCCGCCACCAACAAGACTAATCATTGCATGTCGAAGATTAAATGGCCCAAAGAACGGCTCAGTTTCACCGCTCCAGTAAACCATTCCAATTGACACAAGCACCGCCGCCAGAGGAGAAAATGCCATTGCGGGGGAAAACCATGCAGGCATCTTAGATTCTGGTTTCAACGGTACAGGATCGGAAGTGTTGGGGGCATCATATGGATTCAATGGCTCGCAACCAAAAGACTAGCGACCGACAACGGAAGGTTTTTACGATACCGCTTCTCTCCGAAGCCAAAAAGCGTCGCAACACTAATCAGCTTACCAAAAAGAAACCACGTTGCCAAAGAGGCGGTGTCCGCAGCGTGGCAAACCAAAACACGTCAACGAAGTGAACAACCTGGCAAACCAGACGAGCCTCCAACGACGAAGACGCGGCCTTTGCGTAAAAACTATGTTAGGCGACCGGTCAATCGTACCGATGTTTGCCAATGACAACGCCGTTTGAATCGAATGTAAATTCAAATGTCACGGGTAAGAAGAATGTGTCAGTTCGGTAGCGAATGGATTCAACGGCAGTTGACGGGTCGATACCTTCGCGAATCTCGTCGCCCCAGAACACGGTTTCGGTGAGTGGTTTACCTGTTGAACTGGGAACGCCTAGAAGGTCGGTCACAGCTAATTTTTCCATTTCAAGTCCGACAGTGTCGAAGACATGTTGGCGGTGTCGAATTTCTTGAGCCGGACGCATAGCAAAGTAGTAGGCCGGAATACCGATCAACACCAAGACCGTAAGTAGGAGTAAGGTCCGTTTGGCTCGGCGCATGATCAGATTAGGTCGCCTAACGGAAGGTTTTTACGACACCGCTTCTCACCGAAGTCAACAAGCGTCGCAACATCAAACAGTTTACCAAAAAGAATCCACGTTGCCAAAGAGGCGGTATCCCCGGCGTGGCAAACCAAAACGCAGCACCGAAGCGAATGACATGGCAAATCAAACGATGGATGCTCCAGCGCGAAGCCGCAGCCTTCCGTAAAAACCATTTTGCACGACCGCTGAACAACGTCAAAGTTCGACCATGTTTGTTGCGTCGCAGCAAAGGTCGTCTGTAAGAATCAGGTATCCGTGGTAGTATTCCGCGACCCAACGGTTGCCGCCCAATTCAGCATAAACAAGCGTTTGGTCAGAGGTAACCTTGCGTTTCAGGTCGGCAATTCGGTCACCGGCCTGCTCATTGAGGACGTATTCGGACAGCTCAATGAGCAATTCGGGCACATACTGTTTAAGTTTTGAAGCGAGGTGAGGGGTTGTCAAACGATCCAAGATGTCAAAACAGTGAGTCTTGGGTGCGGAGATAGAAAAGTCGTCGCCATCTAATGAAATGTCACAATGCATTTCATCGCGAGAGAGCGATTGAAAGCGAACACCGCCGGTAGTGAGAGTAGCGACAAGCGAACCATCGTCCTCGTAGATGAGTGTTCCGCCTAGCTTTTCGGTTAACAATCGAAGGCGAGTCTTGAATCGTTGCATTTGATTACGCCGCGGTCGTGCAACGGAAGGTTTTTTACGACACCGCTTCTGGTCGAAGCCAACAAGTGTCGCAACAAAAAAATAGTTTACCTAAAAGAAACCACGCTGCCAAAAAGGCCGTGTCCGCGGCGCAACAAATCAAAACGCAGCATTGAAGCGAAGGACGCTGCAAACGAAACGAGATTCCAACGACGAAGCCACTGCCTACCGTAAAAACCATGCTGGGAGTCAATTTTTGGCATTGTGATTTGGGGATGTCTCGCGGTAGATGTTGAGATTTTCTAAATCGTCAATGTCATCGAAGGCGTTCCAGTAGTTCCAATAAGCAGGCCTGATTTGCCGATCAACATAGTGAATTGGAGCGAAAACATTACGAGAGAACTGTCCACCAGATCGGTAATCAGCTTCGCGGTGCCCTGTAATAAAGCCGCCACCTGTACTGGTAATGTGAATAGCAGGACTGAGGATCAACAGGTAGTTGCTGACGTAGGCGCACATGAGGCAGGCAGTCGAAACGAGAACCAGCATTGCGCGTAATCGAAAACGGAAAAAGCGTTTTAAGGCCATCGTTGAGTTGCAACGTCCTATGGAAGGTTTTTACGACACCGCTTCTCACCGAAGCCAACCAGCGTCGCAACTCTAATCAGTTTTATCAAAAAGAATCCACGTTGCCAAAGGGCCGGTGTCCTGTCCGCGGCGTGGCAAAACCAAAATTCGTCACCGAAGAGGATGACGAGGCAAACCAAGCGACTTTCCAACGACGAAGCCACGGCCTTTGCGTAAAAACCATGTTGCACGAACCGGAATGCTAAACGGAGTCGTTGTCGCTAGCGATAGATTGCAACCACTCGGTGACTTGGGGATTGGGGCGTCGCCAATTGTAGTCCAGGTGTTCAAGCAGGTCAGGAAAATCGGATTTGGCGGAAAGGTAACCGAAAAAGCGTATGCCTTTGTTTTGGGACGATAGCATCCGAGCAATTGCTCGGCGTGCAAAGGACGTGTCCTCGCCGCGTGATTTCAGTTCGTCAATTGCTCGCAGAATATATTGTTGAGAATCTGGGGCCAAGATCATCGCCTTGAGTTCTTGAGACGTCTTATACTGAAGTCTATTGAGTTTCCTGGCATACCAAAAACCGATGCCAAGTTTCGATACGAGCAAAGCAGTGGCAACGAATCCTAGAATCTTCAGGACCATGTCAACTCTTGCTGAAAGATAGGTGCGCACCACGAAAGGTTTTTACGACACCGCTTCTCTCCGAAGCCAACAAGCGTCGCAACACCAAACAGTTTACCAAAAAGAAACCACGTTGCCAAAGAGGCGGTGTCCGCGGCGTGGCAAATCAAAACACGTAATCGAAGCGAACGATTCTGCAAACCAAACGATTCGCCAACAACGAAGCCGCGGCCTTGCGTAAAAACCATGTTAGGCGGCACGGGCCATCAGTTCGCGGCCAAGAATTCTGAGATATCCGCCAAAGAGATCGTCCATTCGCTAACACGCTCACCATCTTCGGTTACCGTATTACGGGTCGAATGCCAGTCAAACGAACCATCCGGCGATAGGATTTGCTGGACAAAGCAGGAATCACCGTCGCGATAGATGAACCATGCAAATCGTGGATCGTGTATTAGGGCGACGTACGCTGCGCCAGCAACAAGGCGAGCAAGTGCGTTGCGCCAATCTGCGGGAAGATCGTCGATGGTCCCCGCAAGCGGATAGCACGCGAAAAGCTCAGAGAAGTCGCCAATTGTGATCCGGCCAAGACGTTGACCATCGGGGCCGAGTTGGTCATCAGGCAGGAGAGCGATCTCGAACATTGTGTACGCTAGTGCCGTCTAACGGAAGGTTTTACGACACTGCTTCTCACCGAAGCCAACAATTGTCGCAACACAAAACAGTTTACCAAAAAGAAACCACGTTGCCAAAGAGGCGGTGTCCGCGGCGAGGCAAACCGAAAAGTATCAACGAAGCGTTCAACGCGGCAAGCCAAACGAGTCTCCAACAACGAAGCCGCGGCCTTCCGCAAAAACCATGTTAGGCGACTGTGTCCCACGTTAGATCCGGATCACAGGAACCGTGTTCACAGAAGTACTGAGCAGCGGCAAAGACGATGTTGATATCGTTCGTCGTATAGCATTCGGGGCTGCCGAATCCCTGATCGCTAGTCCATAGTTCAACCTCGTGGTTGCCTCGGTTGGCGTCGAACAGGCGTGTCTGGTCGTGTTGTCCAGCAGTTAGTGCAATCCAGAAGAGACCATTGCCGCCCATCACGATCAAGTAATCGTCGTCAGATTCGTCGCAGGTTCCGCAAAGGTTTACGAACGGGAATCGGTGTCGATCGAGCGCGCGAATCGCGATCTGAATGACGTCCCAAGCTGGTTCGGAGACGTTGCGGGTAACGCACGGAACGTTGGGAGGATATTCGATGATCTCAAGGCGTTTCACAAACACGATTCGATGAGGTCGCCTAACGGAAGGTTTTTACGACACCGCTTCTTACCGAAGCCAACAAGCGTCGCAACACCAAACAGTTTACCAAAAAGAATCCACGTCGCCAAAGAGGCCGTGTCCGCGGCGTGGCAAACCAGCCAGATGACGCTCTAATTGCGAAGCCGCGTTTGCGTAAAAACAATGTTGCCAAGCCCGCTGAATCACGATTAAGGCAGATTTTGGGAGGCGTCAAAACCGTACATGAAGAAGATGGTTGCATAAAAGCCAATACACAGAACCAAGATTAAGCCAACTGCATGGGCGACCGATAAGCCAAGCCCCCGAAAGCCACGGGTTGCAATCAAGTAGATCGGGACGGCGATCGGCCAAAAAACCAAAACGAGCAATTGGAGAATGTGCAGAATAGGTTTGCCGCGATCACGGGCGTCCAATACGGCCCACCACGCAGCGCAACCGGCCATGGTAATCCCGAATAGGTAGTAAAGCGCGCCGGCAACGGCAGGAGCCATCACCTGCACGACGCCCCAGCTGAGACTGGAAACGTATAGCGTGATGACCAACAGACGACGCAATTTGCTCGATGAGGATTGCAGATAGTTCATGCTAAGGTCCGACAACGGAAGGTTTTTACGACACCGCTTCTCATCGAAGCCAACAAGCTTCGCAACACCAATAGTTTACCAAAAAGAAACCACGTTGCCAAAGAGGCGGTGTCCGCGGCGTGGCGAACCAGAACGTGTCTCCGAAGCGGGCAATCGTGGCAAACCTAAAGATGCTCCAATGAAGAAGCCGCGGCTTTGCGTAAAAACCATGTTGTGCGCTGTTACTGCGTGGACTTAGTAAGAGTTTTTTCCTGCTTGGCAATAGATCGGCGTTGTGCGAAATAGTTGCCGAACGTCAGGAATGGAACATAGACCAGGCCGGGGCCAAGCAGCCCCCAAGCTAAGTTGAAGCGGTTAAGCCTTGATAGCAGCGCGCGGGCATCTTCGGGAGAGCACGAAACTCGATGCTCGGTTTGCATCATGACTACGACGAAGCCGTGGTACGTGTGAAAGACGAATTGGACATCACCTTCTTCCGGTGGGTCGTGAATTTCGATCCCCTCGTATCGTTTTTCAAGTGGCCCAAACATTAGTCGATGATCATCCGCACAACGAAAGGTTTTTACGACTCCGCTTCTCACCGAAGCCAAAAGACGTCGAATCATCAAGAATTGTATCAAGAGAACAGGGCATGAGCAAAAAGCGAGGGTGTGCCCGAAGGGCCTCAGCGTAACAACCATGTTGCACGACCCGGAACCACACCTATGCGACCCAGCCCCAGATAGCCGAAGCAGTTTCTAGTTCTGCAAACGTAGAGAGATCTGGGCGACCACCGTTGCAACCGAAGAGGAAGTATTGGTGGGTGCCAATAGCAGCGAGCTCGAGGTTGTCGAACAGCCAATCCGCGTCAAAAGCGAACACCGGATAGGAAGTGCCATAAAACCCGCACAATTCAGAGAAACATCCAATGGATAGAGTGCGAACAAAGTCGGCAGTCGCGGAGTCGGTTTCCTGCCCCCAATCGAAGCGTGTCGTACCGGCAATGTCCTGCCAAGCAACGTGCGGGCCCATCCACGGAACTTCGTTTACGCGTTGGTCAAGGGTGGCACGCAATGTCTCGGGCAACTGGACAGCGTGGCCGTCGCGAATCAGGTCTGCGGCGAGGTTATCGAAGACGTGACGCATGGAATCGCTAGGGTCGCACAACGGGAGGTTTTTTTACGACACCGCTTCTCTCCGAAGCGTCGCAACAACAAGCAGTTTACCAATAACGAACCACGTTGCTATAGAGGCGGTGTCCGCGGGGTAGCAAACCAAAACATGTCACCAAAGCGGTCAATCGCGGCAAATCAAACGACGCTCTAATGACGAAGCCGCGGCCTTGCGTAAACACCATGTTGTGCAGCTACGCGCTGGACGAAGCGCGAGTCCATGTCCAAATTAGCCGAACTGGAGACAACCATTGAATCCCGCGATCGAAATGTTTACGCGAGGTTTCGGCAAACGTTTTATTGTCTGGCGGAATGTGAATCCAGTCGCCAGTCTCCCCCGGAACCGCCCGCGGTCCACAGTTTAAGCAGACGCGAACGCAATCGTAATCGTCGGGCAGATCGAAGAGGGAAACCGTGGCTGTTTGGGAACAACCACGAAGCCCGCAAGAAACGCATTTTCGTAGGACGAACGGAATGTCATCGAGCAAAGAGACACATATCGGTAGTCCAACGAAAACCGTTAGAAGCCCTGCAACGATATAGAGAAACGCCAGCACCTGAAATAGTCCGCACAACGGAAGGTATTTACTACACCGCTTCTCACCGAAGCCAACAAATGTCGCAACAACAAACAGTTTACCAAAAAGGAACCACGTCGCCAAAGAGGCGGTGTCCGCGGCATTGCAAACCAAAGTGCGTCATCGAAGTGAACGATTTTGCAAACCCAATGTTTCTAAAACGATGTCTCGGCCTTGCGTACAAACCGGGTGGTGCGGCAGCCGCGCTACCGGTCTGCCCAGTAGTCTGGTGATCGAGAACTGTGCGCTACGGCGATGACGACGATCTCATCGTGAGCAGCGCGATATGATCCGAAACGGAAAGCGTCGAAGGAGAAAGTAGCGATGCCTGGAATCGCACATTGGAAAGCGATCTGGCGTTGCGGCAATTTGTTTCAACGCGCGATCAAATTGAGAGTCAAAGTCATTCGCGGCTTCATTACTGCGTTCTGCGTACCACGCTAGAGATTCGGTGTAGTCTATCTCGGCAGCCGAGCAAACAATAATGTTAGTCATCAAGACCGGCCTTGCGGCGTGCTCGTTCGCGGACTTCCGCCCACGTGGAGCCAGTCATTTCGCCAGAGTCATAGGCATCGCTTCTTCGGTTTGCCTCTGCCACCCATTGATTGTCAGGAGGCACCCAGTCAGTCGGAAGCACATTGTCCCAGAGGGCCGCGATAAGCTGGGCACGTTCACCCGAAGGGAGTGTTTGGGCTGCATTCAGGATTTCGGTTAATGATGTCATAAAGTTAGTATACCACTTCTGCCGCACAGCGGAAAGTTTTTTGACATCGCTTCTATCTAAAGCCAACAAACGTCCAACGCAAAACACTTATTTAATGTTCAAACTCACGCTTGATCGATTGCGAATTCTTTGAAGGCGCGCTTGATGAAGGCTCGTTAAAATCGAACACTGTCAAGAAAATGCCAACCAACGCAATTACGGTTCCGAAAATTGCGATCGGCGTTACGCGTTGACGATGGACGATCCAGACGACTGGGATCGCGAATAAAGGACAGGTTGCCAAAAGCGTTTGCGCGATCGCGACGTCTGACGAACGAAATGCAATTTGACTTAGCCAAATCCCAATCCACGTGCCAATCGCGGTCGCCGGAATCAGGAGCTTGAGCGTTTTCCAATTCAACGCTTGCTTGCCGTATACAAATAGTTTCTTGCTAAGGGCCACGATAAAAATTGTGACGACAGCAGAAATCAACAGACGAATAAAGGTGGCTTCAACAGGATCGCAGACATCTGTTCCATCCGCTGCCAACATTCCCCTTTTTGCAAACACGCTTCCGATGGCTTGGCAAGCTGACCCTCCGATTCCTGAGAGGACTCCCAATTGAACAGCGCCCGGATGCAGCCCTGGTGCTTCGTTACCTGCTTTTCGATCTCGGATGACGATCAGAACACCGGAGATGGTAATCACGATTCCAACCAGCGCAAAGAAATGGAGGTCTTCGCCTAAAAGTAGAAAACCCAATCCGGCCGAAAAGAGCGGCGCAGTTGTTGACATCATCAAAGCACGTCGCGGCCCAAGGATCTGCAAGCTGCGAAAGTAAAACGTGTCGCCGATGACGACGCCGATCAGGCCGCTTATGCCCAGCCAGGTCCAGGAAGAAATCGGAGCCTGAAACAAGGCGCGATCAGCCACGAAAAAGAGCGCAAGCATGTGCAGCAAGATAAAAGCGGAGCCGATCACATTCTTGCAAAGGTTTAACCCCATTGCTGAGAGGTCAATCCTGCCCCAAAACATGCTTGAACATGTCCAGAGGAACGCTGCAGTAAGTGCAGCAAGTTCGCCAAGTCCCATTTGATGATTTCCGTTGGCGAAAGTGCGTCCAAGAGACGCGTGCGAACATTTGTTGGTTAATAAAACGGGCTAACGCTTTCGCGCGCCACTTAAAAAACGACAAAGACGAAACAAAAAACGGCAACTCAAAGCGGTGATCAAATGAACGCCGCCTTGGTTGCCGTCGATGTTTGCCAACTTACTTTTTGCAATAGCCGTCAAGCCATTCAAAAAACACGCGATGCCAAAGCACACCGTTTTGCGGCTTCACCACCCAGTGGCCTTCGTTCGGGAAGTACAAGAATCGCGATGGAACGTCTTGGACCTGAGCGGCCGTAAAAGCTTCCATGCCTTGCGTGACCGGAACGCGGAAATCTTTTTGGCCGTGAATCACCATCAACGGCGTCTTCCATTTTCCAACGAATGAGTGTGGCGAGAACTTTCGATACTTCTTCAGTATTTCGTCAGATTTCCAGTACGGACCGCCAAGATCCCAGTTGACGAAAAACAATTCCTCCGTCGAACCGTACATCGACTCAAGATTGAATACACCGCAATGTGCGATCATAGAACAGAACCGATCGCCCGCGTTGCCCATCAGCCAATAAACGGTGTAGCCACCAAAACTAGCACCGATCGCGCCGACACGCTCGCGGTCGATGTAAGATTCTGTCAGCATGTCATCGGTTGCCGACAAAATATCTTTCATCGCTTGACCGCCCCAGTCGCCACTAATCTGGTCGTTCCACGCTCGTCCAAATCCAGGAAGACCGCGACGGTTGGGAGCCAACACTACGTAGCCTTGTGCGGCCATCAGGTGAAAGTTCCAACGGTAAGAAAACCACTGACCGATTTGGCCCTGGGGGCCGCCTTGGCAGTAAGTCAACATTGGCCATTTTTTGGCTTTTGTACCATCAAATTCTGGAGGATGAATCACCCAGCAATGAATTTTTTCGCCATCAGTTGCCGTTACATAACGCTCTTCGATTTTTGGAAGCTCAAGCGATTTGTAAATTTCATCATTGACGTGACTCAAAACTTTGTCGGAGCCATCGTCCATCGAAACCGAATGCAGCTCAGCAGGACGAAGCATGCTTGTCCGGGTTGTGAGCATCGTTTTGCCGTCGTTCATGACGCCGACCAAATGCCAATTGAAACGGCCCTTGGTGAGTTGGCTGGTGCTTCCATTGGCGACTTCGATTTTGAAAAGTTGATTTGTTCCTTTACGCTCCGACTCGAAAATCATTGCTTTCGAATCTGCCATCCACTGAGCACCGCTGGCGTTTTGGTCCAAGCCCACGGTTAGCTCTTTTGCTGATCCGCTCGTGCGATCAAAAATCATGATTCGATTTCGATCCGATTCAAAACTTGCTCGCTCCATTGAGTTAAACGCAATGAACTTGCCATCGGGAGAGTAGCTAGGATTGTTGTCGTAGCCCTTCCCTGCAGCGCTGATGTTACGCGGCTTTTCAGAGCCATCGGCTTTCACCAAATAGACATCGCTGTTGGTTGACTCGGCCCAGTCTTCAACGTCTTTCATCGTGAACGCGATTTCGGTGCCGTCTGGTGACCAGGCAAAATGCTCCGATCCACCGAACGGCGGAACAGGACAATCGGCTTTGATGTCTTTCATTAAATCGATTGGAGTTCCAGCAACGCCATCGGGACCAATCGAAACGGTATGAAGATGGCTGAATTTGTAGTCGTGCCAAGCGTTCCAGTGGCGGTACATCAATTGGTCAATGATCCGCGCGTCGGCTTTGGGTAAGTCTGCATAGAGCTCGGTGACTTCTTTGTCCATTTTGATATCCAACGTGAAAGCAAGTTTTGCTCCGCCGTTGGCAACTTTTAGGTTTGCGATACCGTCTTCAACAGAAGTCAACTGATTGAGGGCGGCTGTTTTGGTGTCCATCGACCACGCTTGATTCGAGGGCTCTTCTGCGTCCTTTGGTTTTTCTTCGCCTTCGGCAAGTTCGGGAGACGCTTGAGTGCCTTCGAAAATCAAACGATCACCGGCTTGCGTTTTCATCCAATGAAGCGATCCGATCGATGCCCATTTTTCAAGGACGACGTTATCGGTGCCATCAGCGATCGTAAGAATGTGAAGCTCTGACGCGCCTTTGTCTTTTGCCAATTCATAACGTCGAACTAAGTACGCGATTTGCGTTCCGTCCGGCGATGTCGCTGCCTCACCCAGTCGGCCCAATTTCCAAAGTAGCTTTGGCGTCATCCGTGTGACGGGCTTTGTCGGCTCGGCAGTTGCCGTGTCTTGAACGGCTTGGGATTGTGCGATTGGAAGGATGGTCAAAAGAACCAAAAAACTAACTGCTTGCAAAATTATCTTCCGCAATGTCATGCTTAAAACCTTGTTGAGTTGAGGCTGAAATTCGTGCTTCGCCATTCGCTTCGAACGCGTTCGCACCACCTGAGTAAATATAATCATCCAGCTCGACTCTGCCACGCGGTGGTGAACTCTGGATCGGCAATTCGTAAAAGTATTTCAGGCTCTTGAACGAATCCCGTTTGCTGGACGTCGCAACGATTGTAGATTTCGCCTCATAATTTACGCATTTCTTGGCAACTCGTGGATTGGATTGAGTCAAATTGAGAGCGGTTTCGGGTTGATTGGATCACGAAAAATTGATATTTACCCTTCGCGAATTCAGCCGTTTGAGTTTGTTTTTGTGGAATACCGAACAACTTTGGATTCCTGTAAACCAAAGCCAGTCAATGAGCGTGACGATGCAGGCGGGCTCGCCAAAGTTCAGGAGAGCCGAGCGACTGAGTTGTGACGTCGCTTTGTCGAAATCGCAAAAGTGAAATGAGCCGTTTTTGCGATAGCCACGGTTAATAGGCGACAGCCCGAAGGAGTTACTTAAACGCGAATACGTATGAAATGGTATTCACAGAAACCCCGAATGGGGTGGCAGGTTGTAGCCCATGGCGTGAGCCTTCGGAAAAAAAGCTGCCAGTTATGCAAAGCCCTGAAAGGGCGACATGTAATTTAAATAGCAAGCAAGAACGTGAAGGACATTTCCTGTCGCCACTATTGTGGCTCAATCACTGACTTAATACCAACGTCTCATGGCTTGCGCCATGGGCTACATCCTGTCACCACTGTCGTGGCTAACAAAATTCTAAACCGATTATTGAGGATACCTCGTGTTACTTCAAAACAAGAATCTTCGCAAAGCAGTTTTATCCATTGTTGGGCTGGCACTCACCGTTGTCTTGATCGGGCAACTTTCCTTGGCGCGAAATTCCACGCAGCAATCCCAGGAAATCAATTTCGCGATCGACAGCGCACATAGTTCAGTTGTATTTGCGGTCAGCCACTTTGGGTTGAGCTACACATACGGCCGCTTCAACAAATTCTCAGGCGAGTTCGCTCTGCGTGGCGGCGAGCCAACGACAGCTGGATTCTCGTTTACGATGGACGCGGCCAGCATCGACACAAACAACAAAGAGCGAGACGAACATCTTCGCGGGCCAGATTTTTTCAATACTGACGTTCACCCGGAGATTACATTTGTGACAACGGGATTTGAAAAAATCGACGGTGTCTATCAACTCACCGGTGATATGACGATGATCGGTCAAACGCGCACGGTAAAGATGCCGGTTCAGCTGGTCGGGATTGGATCAGGACCATTCGGCAAACAACGTGCCGGATTTTTCACCAAATTCACAATCCCAAGAAGCGATTTCGGCATGGACAAAATGGCTGGCCAAATCGGCAACAACATTTCCGTGACGTTTAGCTTCGAAGGCGTGAAGCAATAGATACGATTGTGGAAAAATCCAATTTGTCATCTGATCGTCTGTCACCCTGGATGCACTGGCTCTTCGAAAAACAAAACGGCTTTGGATAAGTCACGGCTTGGTCTGCATCCTGAATCTAAAAAGCAAAGCACCAAAAAACGGAAAACAGAACGATATTGGTGCGTACCTTTTTGCTGTCTGCTACAAAAATTTGACTCAGTAACGGCTTAGGTTTAAACTACTCCTTTTTTAACCACCAACTGGTGTGTTCTCTGCTGTTCCTTTTTCTGTTTTGGAGTATTGGATGTTTGAAAGAAACTTGGCTGCGATTTTTTTCAGTCTGCTTGTTTGCGGAGGTAGCGTTTTTGGCCAGGCGCCGCTCGGTGTTCAATATAGCGATGTTCAAAATTTAAGGGCCGTGCTAGAGGAAGCGGTAGCTCCAGATCCGCCCGGCGATTCTCCGAGCTTTAACAACGTGTCAGACTGCGACTCTCTTGCCAATCAACTACGATTGGCAGAAGCAATGTTGGCTAGCGTGAATAAAGAGATCAACAGGTTAGCGCGGGTGCTCGCAAAACTACGAGCAGAACGCCGGGATCCTAACGCTATGTTTGACCCGTTATACATATCAAAAGAAATAGCCCATTTTCATATATTGTTGACACGCGAATTGCGTAGGCGAATAATATTAGAGTTTGCGATCTTGGAACTTGAGGCGGAGCTTTGGCAGTGTTTAAACGATGCGTTTGAGGATGTACTTGAGGAATTAATTAACTAAAACTGAGTTCGACTACAGTGCCGCCAGCCAAAATGCTGGTTGGTGGTAGCTCTGTCTTAATAATGGCTTTGGAGTCATACTTTGCTTTCTAGCAAGAACAGTCGTCAGCGATGTCTTATGATTCGTCAACGACTTATGCAAACAAGTGTTGGCATTGTTGCAAACGTTCGTTTCTTCAACTAAGCAGCTGTGAGATCTGGGCAACAATATTTCTGTGACGTTTAGCTTCGAAGGCGTGAAGCAATAGATACGATTGTGGAAAAATCCAATTTATCATCTGATCGCCTGTCACCCTGGATGCACTGGCTTTTGCGATTCGCCGGTGGGTACAACATTGTGGCCGGGCTTTCGATGATGATTTTCTACCACGAAGGCTTCAAAGCGATTGGTGTCACGAAGTCGGAATTCAATCTACCGATTCAATTAGTCGGCATGTTGGTCGCCGTGTTTGGCGTTGGGTACTTAATCGTAGACCGCCGGCCACTGGAGAATCACAACATTTTGGCACTGGGCTTTTTCACAAAATTACTTGGCCCACTGATGGCAATCGCTTATATCGCCAAAGGTGTTTTGCCACTGGCGATGCTGCTTGTGCTGTTCGTGTCGGATTTCGTTTATCTGGTTCCGTTCTACTTGATCTACCGCAGGATTGCGGCGGCTAATTCTGCGAAATCTTCTTAAGCTAAGACTTAACTTGGCTTTGCGCTAACACCTAAAACGTAGCCGATGTCGCCAAGACTTCGGGCATTTAGAGTTAGCTGTTTTGATATTACTTGGCTCGTTTAACGACAAGCCGGCAGGCGACCGCGTTTTGTCCGGCCAAACACGTTCGCCCTCCAGCTTGCCGTTAAACTGTTATCCAGCGACTAAAGCAAGCTAGCTGCATTGGCACATTCTGCAATTCTTGTTATCACAAGCAAGAGGATACTACTAACTCATTCATGCCGTTCACAAGTTCCATTCCAACTTTTAGGAATTAACCATGAAGAATTACAAAGCGTTTCTTTTAGTGACTGTTCTTGTGACATTACTCTCAGTGAAAACGGTTGTCGGACAGAATGAATCGTCCAATGGGTCCATCGCACTGCCAGTGTATAATGGTCAAGGAGAAATAATGTCGATCGACGGTTTTGCGTTTGACAAAAACGGTGGTGGGCCTTCTTTCAGACTTGATCTGGGTTCTGAAGCGTTTGGTGTTCGGGTTGCCAACAAGCCAGGCGCCGCAGCTTCTTTTGCCCCCTTGGTAAATTTAATGAATCACCCCAGCATCAAAAAAGAGCTGGAACTTACAAGTGAACAAAAAGCCGCAGTAAGCAAGATTCGAAAAGACGGCCGAGCAGCACTTAAAAAAGCAGCGGCGAGCATACCGTTGGGTCAATCAATCAGTGAAGGAAGTCGACTGATTTCTGAAGAACTCAAAGAGATTACAACTGCGCAAGATAAATTGCTGACAGAAATTCTATTGCCGCACCAACATAAGCGTCTAAAGCAAATCTCCTTTCAGGCATTCGAAAAGGAATACGGATTGGCCGCCCTACTCCAATCATCGGAAATCAGGGAGGAATTCGACATCGGTAACCAGCAAAGTTCTGACCTGAAAAAGAAGGCTATCGAAATAGATAAAAAACTTAAGGATGATATTGAAAAGCTCAAAGCGAAAGCGCGAAAAGAACTGCTTGACCAACTCAAGCCAACTCAAAGGGCGAAATATGAGGAGTTGCACGGCGAATCTTTCCGATCGACGCAATCCGATTGGGAAGAGCTAAAAAATAGGTAGCGTTTCATCGCGTTTGCTGTAAACAGAAACTAAATGGTAACGCTCGTTTTGGGCGTTCAACGTACTGCTTAATGTGCCTTCGGAGATTCTTTATCAGGCTTGGCCGGCTCAGCCAAATCACTTCGGTCGGTCAAAGTGAATCGGATCCGTTCAGCGTGATCATTTTTGACTTCCAAAATCTCGGCGGTCACTCCTTCGAACTCGGAAACGTCGCCGACTTCTGGCATTTTGCCCAGCCGCGTCATTAAAACGCCGGCCACAGTATCGACGTCAAGATCATCCAGATTAAGCCCAACCGCTTTTTCGACTTCGGAAATCGGTGTGCTGCCAAGAATCAAAAACTGTCCGTTGCCGATCGCCCGGATCGATGGCTCGTCGACCGCATCGAATTCATCGTCAACAGGACCAATGATTTTTTCCAAGACATTTTCCAGTGTACAAATACCAATAATGGTCCCATATTCATCAACGACGAAAGTTAAAAGCTGGTGTGTGTTCTGGATTCGTTTGAGAACTTTACTGATCGGAAGGTTATCTGGAACTTTGACGGGGTCACGCATGACTTTCGTCAAATCGAAATCTGCCGTAGATTCGTCAATCCCAAGCAAGTCTTTCATGTGCACGACGCCCAAAACAGAATCGAGCGAACCATCACAAAGCGGGTATCTCGTGTGGCGTGTCTTTTTCGCGACCTGCAGAAGCTCAGGAAACGGTCGGTTCACGTCGAGAATTTCGACTTCACCTCTGGGCACCATAACTAAACGGCAAACTAGATCGTCAAACTCAAAAATGTTGTTGAGCAAGCGGTCTTCTGAATCGGTCAAGTGGCCATGGATGTGGGCTTCGCGAAGGAGCGCACGAATTTCTTCTTCCGTGTGTGGCGTGTCGTGTCCTGATCCGCCGCCCGCCAGCCCAAGCCAGCCAAGCAACAATTCGGTGGCCCAATTGAGAACCCACATGAATGGGAAAAGCAGATAGTAAAACAAAACCATCAGGGGACCACACCAGCGAACCATGTCTTCTGGTTTGCGGATGGCATAAATTTTGGGTGCCTGTTCGCCAATGACCAAGTGCAAGGATGTTACGACCGAAAACGAAACGGCAAAGCCCCAGAAGTGAATCCACCAGGGCGACGTAATGCCAACCATCGAAAACACTGGCGTGAGCAGGTGTGCAAACGCTGGCTCACCGACATATCCAAGTGCCAACGAAGCCATTGTGATGCCAAGCTGACAACAGGAAAGTGAATGGTCCAATCGCTGGCTCAGCCATTTTGCCGATTTGGCAAACATCTTTTTCTCGCCAACCATTTTGTCGATTTGGCTAACACGAATCTTCACCAACGCGAATTCAGCCGCGACGAAAAATCCGTTCAATGCAACCAAGACAGCGGCAATCAACAGCATCCAATACGGCGTGTAGTCGAACTCCGTTGATCCATGAGCCGCAGCGTCTTTGGCGACGTCCGACACTGCGGTTAAAGCGAACAATGAGAAGCGTTCGATTGCTGGAACCACTATCGTATTACCCAAAAACAACACACCGTCCATTATCGTTTCCTGTCCTAAGAATAGTTATCTAGGAGTATTTTGCGCGGAATTTCAAATTCAATAAAGCACAGTTATTCGTTATCGGGTCTTTGGTGATCGTTGGTATTCTCTATTTCCCTACAAAAGCCAATCTATTTGGCAGTCCAATTCGTTTACGAACGAATTTCGCTTAGCTACAATATTGGTTTAAATGGCGAAACTAACGCCTTATCGCCCTTTTTCCCTTCCTGCCTTCGTTCATTACACACCATTTTCAGCCCCGTTGAATCACAGCTCAACGGCAGCAATATGATGCTTGGCGACGTTTATCGCGCATTTTACAAGGATCTATTTACGACGGCGTTAACAGAAGCTTGACCGACAAAGCGAACAGACGATAAGCTTCATTTTCCAAACGATTCAAATTTTCAACTTCGCAATACACATTCAACTTCGCCCTCCAGACCTTTTAACATTTGGATAATCCATGTCGAAAAAATCAGATAATCGTCGTGACTTTATTAAAAAATCGGTCGCGGTCAGTGCAGCCGCTTCGATGCCTTACTTTTTCTCTCAGCCAAAAACGCTCGCCAGCGAAACGCGCGAGAAGATCGACAAGATTCCGATCGGCCTTATCGGCGCTGGAGGAATGGGCACCGGCAACATGCGAGAAGCTAAACAATGGGTAGAAGTCGTCGCTATCGCGGACGCCGACAAAGGCCGACAGGCTTCGAGTAACAAAGAGCTCAGCGAAGGAAAAGCCGACGTTTACGATGACTACCAAAAAATTCTTGAGCGTGACGATATCAAAGTCGTTCATATCGCCACGCCTGACCACTGGCATACAAAACCGCTGATCGAAGCGATGCTTGCCGGCAAAGACGTCTACTGCGAAAAACCTTTGACGCTGACCATCGACGAAGGCAAGATGATTCGCAAAGTTCAAAAAGAAACGGGACGGATTGTTCAAGTCGGAACGCAGCAGCGAAGCACTTTCAATTTGTTCACCAAAGCCGTTGCAATGGTTGCCGATGGTCGACTCGGGGAAATCAAAGAGATTCAATGTGCGATCGGTGGCGCCCCAAGCAGTCCATCAATTCCAGTTGCCGATGTACCGGCTGATTTGGATTGGGATCGTTGGCTTGGCCCCGCTCCCAAAACCGATTACCGACATCGTCGTGCCGGAAAAAGAGGAAACTCGAATTGCCACTACGAATTCCGCTGGTGGTACGAGTACTCCGGTGGCAAACTTACCGATTGGGGCGCTCACCATGTCGACATCGCAAACTGGGCTTTGCAAGTAAACGGACAAACGGCTGGTCCGATTTCAATTGGTGGTACTTCTGAGCATCCGGTTGAATTCAAGGATGGTTTTCCCGTGGACAAAACTCAGTACAACACGGCGACTAAATTCAACCTCGCCGTCAACTACGCCGACGGATGCAAAATGATCATTCGCCATGACACCGACAATGGCATTTTGATCACGGGCGAGAAAGGACGGATCTTTGTCAACCGGAGAAAGCTTACCGGGAAACCAGTTGAGGATTTGAAAGACAATCCGTTGCCAGAAGACGCAATCAAAAAAGTTTATAAGAACTTGCCAATGGAAGCCAATGCGCGAAAGCAGCATTGGGCAAACTTTTTGCACTGTCATCGCGAACAGATCGAGCCGATTTCGGACGTCCATTCACATATGGAAATGCTTAACATCTGCCACTTGGCCGGAATTTCGGCGCGATTGGGACGTGATTTGAAGTGGGAAAGCGTGAAAGAGGAAATTGTTGGTGACGATCAAGCCAACGGATTCTTGTCGCGTCCGTACCGTGAAGGATACGACATCGAAATGCGTGAAGCTGTCAAAGGCTAAAACGACGCGTTCAATTTGAGCTACCTACGCCAGCCGTTTGGATTCCTGTTTTGGATTATCAAACGGCTGGTGTTTTTTGTCTAGGCGATGGCCAATCAATGGAAGCGACAGAAGGGTTTGCTTTCCAGGAACGTTCTAGCCCTGCCCTTCTCTTGTTTTTTATTTCAAGAGAAGCCTTAGCAAACTACCTGCCGGCTGAGATTTGCTCGGCGTTTCGCTTGAAGTCATTCATCAGTTTTCGTTTAAGCTCAAGTCGTTCAGCTGAACCTTCTTTGGGAATCGAACGAAATTTGGTGGCCGGCCTGCTGGTCGTTGTTGGGCTACCCGTTTTTGTCGTTGATTGTGCACTACGGCATCCAAACGAGATTGCGATCGTGAGAATTAGCAGTGTGCCGAAGATTTTTTGAACCACAGTTAACCTCGTTAGTTTTTCTTAGCGCGGAAGAATCCTTCGCTGTGAGAAATTCTGTACAAACGGTTAATCGGTACGCCAGCGCCAGCTTGGATAATCTAAAGAGCCAAGCCTGCAAAGCACCCCCGTTCGAGGTGACTAGCGCAATCAGCACAGGTTAACAAAAAATTTCCCCAGTGGATTGTTCGGGTTCAGATTGCAAAGTGAATATGAACAAACCAAGCGAATTTGAACAAACGAAGCGAATCGAAACAAACCAAGTGAAGTGAAACAAACGCATTTGGGGTTGGACCGACTGGAACGGTACGGCTGGAGCTGGTAAGGGCCTTTGGGGTGCTCGGGTAGCCGCAACACATCCGAAAGCCTCGGCACATCGCGCAACAAAACCGTGGCTATCGCCAAAACGGCTCAAGTTCAGGAAGTTTAACGACGAGCCGGCAGGCGACCGTGTTCCGCCATCAAACGCGCCAGCGCCAGCCAGCGATTAGTTAAACGAAAACCAACCACGACTTCGACAACTCTATTGAGCCGTTTTGGCGATAGCCACGGTTTACCTACCCCTCAAAAAATCGCTGCACCAACACCGTTGATAGCGACCGGGCAGCCGGTACGTAGCAGAACTCATCAAGAGTTTGGCTTTTTAAATAGCCGCATGCACATAAACAGAACTCTTGACGAGTCCCGCTACCAGCAAAAACATGAGCCGTTTGCCCAAAGTTTTAAAGACCGAAACTCTGATCAATAACTGGTGTTTAAAAAGTATCAGCCAATCACACAGGTCAAAAACGATTGCGCAAAACCTGGGCAAAACGATTGCCATCGAGATTCAAAATGAAATCATTTCTCGCTATCACTATTTTACTGCTCGCTTCGACAGCGTGTTTTGGCCAAGTCTCGAAAGAGGATTTACTTCAGGAAGGTTTTAACAAAACGGCAGAAACCGACCTTCAAAAACCTGATGCGAAAAAGGCCAGCCAAATCATTCCTCGGCGTGGACTTAAGGGCACGGTCAAAGTCATTTTTGACTCCAGCACCAACAGTGTTCGATTAGTCGGCTCAAAAGAAGATATCGCAATCGTCGCTGAAACGATTAGAGCGATACAGTCAAAACAATCTCAGGCAGGCTCAGCAAGCGCTCATTCAAAAGTCAAACTCAATTTCCAATTGGCGGATACCGTTGCCGGATTGCTTGAAGTAGCACTTCAAAACGAAGTCAACGCACTTCCAAAGCTTACCATTCGCCCTGTCCATTTCCCAGAAGCCATCCTGTTGGTTGGCCCCAAGACATCAGTAGCAAAAGCGAAAATGTTGATAAAGGAAATCGACAGTCATCCCAAATTCCCGCGTAGAAAAACAGATTTTGGATCGCCATCTGTGAACACAACGCGAAAGTAACTTTGGGAACCCGACGCGTGAGCGAGGGAGAAGCGGTCGCCGATGTCCTGCATCTCGCTGGGGCGGCGTGACTACAAATGTCATCGTAGCTGGGCTCGCCAGAGTTCAGGAGCCTTACGTTTCGCATCCCGAAGTCTGGCGACTCCGGCTACGGATTCCGCCTAAAGGCGGCACTTTGGAAACCCGACGCGTTAGCGAGGGAGAAGCAGTCGCCGATGTCCTGCATCTCGCTGGGGCGGCGTGACTATAAATGTCATCGTAGCTGGGCTCGCCAGAGTTCAGGAGCCTTACGTGTCGCATCCCGAAGTCTGGGAGACCAGTACTTTCAACATGCATTTCATTGCTTTCGCAGCGCGAGGATTTTTGCTG
>CAYUWY010000047.1:0-46688 GCA_964448575.1 uncultured Pirellulaceae bacterium | reverse complement strand
GCCTTTTTAAATTTTGTAAACTTTATGTTTCAAACCTATCAATGCACGCGAAGCCCGACTTTCGCGTGGTTTGCAAATAGAGAATCGCTGGTTCGGGCTCGGTGATCGTAGACGTTATCCCGCTAACAATATGGCCTCGCCAGAAAATCCATACAAATCGCCCATCGCCGACAGTGCGTCCGTTCAACCTCCAGCGGTGTCGCTGTGGAAACATACTGCGGTGGGTTTTTTACTCAGAGCGTCCATTCCCTTCGCTTTTGCCATCTACACTATCTTTAGCTCGAATATTCATACCGAAGTTGACTCAACTGGCGGGGTCGCGTCTGGCGTCATCTCACTCTGGGTACTCTTGCTGATCTTCATCGCTTCGCCACTGGCAGGTACAATTGGAGCGGTTGCTGCGCGCTTTTACGCAAAACGAAACACAGTTCAAAACGAACAGTAAACGCGGGATAACAAGGGGATGCACACGAAGCCGGCAAAGCCCCTGCGGCCGGCTGGTCGCGACAATATTTTTCCGATGGTTTACAATTTTACATCGCTCCGTTTTCAGGTTGATGACATTAGCCGTCGGCTCGGCGAACGAACTTCGCGCGGTCGACATGCTCGACGATGGTTCTTGGGCGGTTCCTTGTTTAACGCCACCATTTCTATCACCGAGCTTGGCGAGAATTCCTGACTGATGAATTTTTAACCGCGAATGGACGCAAATAAACGCGAATACGAACTCAGGTTGTCATTCACGTCCATTGGCGTTTATTTGCGGTTTGTCTATTCCGTCTTTGTCCAGTGAAGTATTGAATCGCTTGTTGGCGAAACCGGTCAGTGGTTCCGAGAACAATTTCCATGCTTCGAATGATCGCAGGCGGGATTTCCGGCTGTAATTGGATTGATTTGAACTACGGAGCCTGCCACAATTAAATCGTTGGGCCAGGCACGCCAACACGATTACCGGAAACGCGGACTGGCGATGGAGACTCGTTTGGCCAGGAAACAGGTCGCCCGATAACAATGCGATGGACCCAAGTCCCATTTTACGTCGATTTTATTGTTTAGTTTATTTGCTGCGACTGGGTCATCGCGGTCGTTATGCCCCCTTGAGTTAGTCATGCGATTCAAAAGCTTTAGCTTGAGAACATTGCTGGTGATGGTTTCAGTGTCGTGCGTGACGCTAGGTTGGGTCGTCGCGAATTCTAATGCGTCGCGCAACGAGCAGCGCGTTGTCGATCAACTTGAACTGAAATCAGGTGGCGTCGCAATTATTGATAGCTCAACGGGATCCTTGTGTGGAACTGGCCTTACTGGTGTTGCAAGAAGAACCCCAATCGGCGTATTCAATCGTTTGGGAGCCAAGTTTTCGCCGAGGATTTTCGAGCGCGTAACTGAGCTTGACTTGTATGACCGTCGATACGGCAACGATGCATTAACAATTGTAAAACAGTTTCCGGACCTTGAACGGCTTGGGCTTCGTAATACTTCTATTGCGCCCACTGCGATTGCCGAATTCCAACAATCAAATCCGCGTGTTGCTGTTGAAGTGTCAGGCAGTAAAATATACGATGCCGATGACCCGTTCAATTCAGTGCAAGGCGATAACCCATTCGAGGCACCGTAATCGGCAACACAACAAAGGGTTGCACGGAGCCCTTTCTCGGGCGGGCTTCGATGTTGTGCTTTTTGTCCGGGCCCGGTGAACCCGGTCACGCTTGGGGGCTGCAGTTTGAGACCATGCAATAAATGTCGCGCGGCGATCTCAAATGAACGAACGTTGTGCGATGAGTGCTCCGAAACGGCTCGTGCTCAAAACATCGAGCAACATGGGGCTACAGACAACGAACCAAATACGGAACCTGCAATCGAATTACCAGAGGCGCGCACTCACTGGGCTATAAGATTGTTGCTTTCTGGTGGCGCTAATGTGCTGACAGGATTGCCAGCCATACTTGTGTTCGCTATCGCCGGATATTTCATGGGCGGCTCAGAGGTCGCATTGGTATTTGGCGGATTCGTCTTTGCCATCTACTTCGTGTTCGGAGGAATTGCTGATTTTCTGAGTGGCTGTTAACATCAACGAAGCTACTTCCACAGCACGCAACAAAGCGCGTGATAACAATGCGATGGACCCAAGTCGAATTTCACGTCGGTTTTAATGTTTAGTTTACTTGCTGCGACTGGGTCATCGCGGGCGTTATACGGCTTTCACTTCCAAATTCCAATGAACACCTTGAACGACCTCAGCATACCGCACCGAAAAGCAGTGTCCAATTCTAGGATGCTGTGCATACTGAGCTCTTCGTTTTCAATGCTTGCCTGGTCAATGCTTCTGTTGGCTTCATCAATGTTTGCGACCGATCCAGAACGCGATCCACCTCCGCAGATTGTTTTCGTAGTGCCCATTTTTCTATGCGCTCTTCCATACGGAATAATAAACACACTTACGGTCTACGATTGGGTGCTCAAACGAAATGGCTATGCTTTCCTGAGAACGAGAAACGTGTTTTTTCTTGGAGCGTCATTTTCCATGATGGTCGCGATCGCTTGGATATATTCGATTGCGACCTTTGATATTGCGTGGCGATACACCGGCTTGATCTGCATTGCATGGACAGCAATAATCCCGCCTGCAATGATAGGGGGTCTGCTAACGACGGCGATTTACCGGAAGTATTCAATCGCCGGATAACAATGTGATGCACACGAAGCCGTCAAAGCCCCTGCGGCAGGTTGGTCGCGACAACACTTCACCGAGGTTTATACTTTTACATCGTTCCGATTTTAGGCTGGCGTAGTCTACCGTCGGCTCGGTGACGACGGACGTTATCCGGCTTAACTAACATGCGAGGCGTTTGGTGAAACGAAAGACAATTGCTCGATTTTGCAAAGGCAGTCTTGCATTCTTGCTGTTAACATTGTCTGTTGCAGTTGTTGGATCCGTCATTCTAAACTCGTTGATTCCAACTGATGGCGAACTGCTGTTTGGTGATGACTTGCGGCTGCTTCTCCGACTTGAAGACGGGAACGTCGTTTTGCGTCAGGACGGATCGGAAATTGCCAGTCGGCCAACTTTCTCAAAGGGTGAAGAGGTCATAGTTCTTGCTTCGTTGAATTCTGATACCACCTACGAGATTACCGAAATCCAAAGCCTAAGCTCGATTCCCAATGGGTTCTTCGGTCGGGCGTTTAGCTTCGTATCTGGATTCTTCGCGGATCACGATGCTTATGAAGACGCATTGATTCACGTAACGATCAAAGAAGGCGATCATTCATACAAGCAGTACGCCGATCTCAGACTTCGTCGTCCGGGCACAGAGCTTGCGGTGGCTCATTTTGATGGTGATTTGACAATCAGCCCACAAACCATCTATTGGGACCTACCGGATGACCTTGCCTTGATGGCCGGTAATAAACCGACCGATTTAAGAGTCGAGATTGGCACAAAAAGTAAAGCCAAATCTTGCTGGACGATGGTTGAATACTGCGAACTACCACCACGCGATTCACCGCGAAAACGCGAATGGGTTTTGACTGGTGAGCATGACTGTTTTCCCACTGCCACAGTTGTGTATCCGCCGAAACTTCGCGGTGGGGAACCCGTAACCCAAACGTATATACTGGATCAATTCTGTTGAGCTATCATTTTTCACGGCCCGGTTCGGGTCCCGGACGCTGCAGGTACTGGAATGGCAAAAGTTACACTTAGTTTTGATGACTGGCCTGAACGCCCAGTGCAAGAGGCAACCTTTAGAATCCCCGTTGTGAAACATGAGTAGAGATGACACGTTCGCGGGATAACAATACGTTGCACACGGAGCCGCGGGCCGCGCGGTTTTTCCTGCTTGCAAGACTTTCGCCGCGGCCCGGTGAACGTTGCCGTTATTCGTATTTCAAAAAGCTGCCTATATGGAATTCCTCAAGCGCCTTTTCAGGTCTCGCACATCGTCTAATATCCCCAGTGACAACGTCGAATTGGTTCCTGTATTTGTCCCTGCGCTAAGTTTGCTCCTTATCGGAGCGGAAGACGCGAAAGGCACCCCGCTTTCGTACAACGAAACATTGGAAGTCCGCGACAATGCGAACTGTATCATGTTACCAGCCACGGCAGCGGCCGAACTCGTTCAGTCACGCGCGGACGTTGAGATTGATCCGGACAACTGCTGGCATGACTGGCAGTTGCTACGGCGTCAGTTGGGGCGCAAACCAGATGTTGACCCGGGTCCCGAAGTGAGGATGGTTAGGGAGGCCGACCCTGGCATGCAAACGGCATTCAAGGCGGCTTTCAACTCACTGGATGATTTCCGCGCTTTGATTCCAAAATTTGACCCGTATCTTGCTATGATCAAGACGAACCTTGACGACGGAAACAATAGGTGTTTTACCTGGCTTTGCAATGCGAAACCAATTGACAATAGCTTTCGCGCCGAAATGTTCGAGGTCCCTCATTTGGTTCCTGGATTTCAAGTGGGGCAATTGTTCGATGTGGATTCGTCCGACGTTGTTGACTGGATGATTAATGACAACGGGAGCCTTCATGGAGGCTTCACTTTGAGGTATCATCGTTCTACATTGCCCTCAGAGCAACATGAAGGTTTTGACCTTCACATTGGTGTCAGCAAATACGAATAACAATGTAATGCACGCGAATCCGGGCTTGCGTGCGGATTTTTTCTGCTTGCAAGATTATCGCCCCGGCTCGGTGATCACGGCCGTTATCTGGCTAAAAAAATGGACCTAGATTTCTTTAGCAAGATACTCACAGGTGACGCCTCGTCAATCTTTGCTGACGAGGAGAATATCCTCTGGGTTGACTGGAGGCAATGCGAAGACGAAATCGTTGCGTCGTTGTCTGCGCGGCTAGGACTCCCAGAATTGACATGCAACATTGAGGACGATAGCAATGAACACGGCTACAGAGTCGTAATTACATATCGAGAGAACTCAATAACAGTCGACCCTGCCGGCGAACTAGATACACGCCATGCGACGCTGAACGCAGTGGACGAACTGGTGGCGCCAGAACATGAGATTCGTTACGCCCTTGACACCGAAGGCGGTGACTCAATTGGGATAGCAGCTGGGAGTGTTTTCGATTGGCAAACCCTGCTAAATCTACATGGAACGTCAGTTGACGAGCGATTCTGCCCTGTGCGACAATTGCCAGATCTCTTACAAACACCGCCCAATCAAATTAGATCTGCATGCAAGGCTTACGCAGACCGAAATGGCTAGGCTCGCCGCATAACAATGTGATGCACACGAAGCCGCCAAAACCCCTGCGGTAGGTTGGTGGCGACAATACTTTGCCGAGGGTTTATGCTTTTACATCGCTCCGTTTTCAGGTTGATGCCATCAACCGTCGGCCCAGTGAACGCTGACGTTATCCGGCTCAAAGGAGATTCAAATCGGACTTCGAGATTCAATATCCAACATTCTTAACGAAGAACAAACCGAGCTACTCCGAACGGCAACTCTTGCTTCGTGTGTTCTCGTTGACCCAGATGGGAATTTGCGGAAACCAGTGCCAATTACCGAGAAAGTGAACCTTGAATCACCTGATTTGCACCTACTCACTAAACTTCTACTTGACGTTGAATCTTGGTTTTTCGCCAGAAAGCGCTGTCTCCCAAAAAACACCGCTATAATCGAAATACAATCGGCATCAAAGAACGCGAACTTACACATTGGGATGAATTGTTCTGATTGGTTGCTTGTTGGTTGTAAATTTCGGGCTGGTGGATTTTTTGACCCTGTGCACAGCGAAATTTCTGGCATTCTTAAACGTGCATTTCCAGAAATTGCTTCACCCTCGAATCAATCAATGTGGAAAAAGGGAGCGATTCGAGAACTAAAACTTAAAGCACAGGAAAACGCCGGATAACAATACGTTGCACACGGAGCCGCGGGCCGCGCGGTTTTTGAATGGTTAGTTTGTTTGCCGCGGCCCGGTGAACGCTGACGTTATCCCGCTGAGATATTATGCCTCGTTTCTCGATAAAGGTTTTGCTTCTTGTTACAGCATTTATCGCAATATGCATTGCAGCCGTAATATCAGGAAGCTGGTTTTGGGCTCGGTTGCTGTTTACGCTAGTCTTGATTTTGAACCTTTACGCAGTACTAGGGGCAATTTTCAGGCGTGGAGCTGAGCAAGCGTTCTGGTTGGGATTCTCGATATTTGGCTGGGCGTGTTGTGCGGTGTCTAATTTGCCTTTTCTTGGCATAGCTGAGCACCAATTGTTTGCCGAAGAGATTGTATCTTGGCTCAACCGAACTCCTGACTCCGATAATTCCACGATCTTATTCAGGCAAACACACAATATTGCCATTATTGCCTATGAACGAATAGTCCATTCAATTTTTGGACTGCTGCTATCAATCTTAGGAGGTGGACTTGCGGCTTGGACTTCTCGATCTGAAATGCAGCAAAACTCAGCAAACGAGAACGCGGAATAACAATGTGATGCACGCGAATCCGGACTTGCGCGTAGTTTTAAATTGGATGATCAATCGTTCCGGCTCGGCGATCTCGGACGTCATCCCGCTTGAGAGCAACTCAAACATGTTCAACACTACCGCCCCTGAATTTCCGTTGCACGTCGAACTCGAAGGCAGGCGGGTTTCCACGGTCGTACTACCTTCATTTTCTGGCTCGCAATGCCGCAACGGCCCCTACGGCGCAATCTCGTCGCCCAAAAGTTCGAGTGGAGAAACTCACGCTACTTGTGACACAGCTCTACCTGGCGACCATTTCATCGAAGCAGTTCAATGGATCATCTCCCATGAGCAAGACATTCGAGATGTCATGCTCGAATCCCTTATTGACCACTACAAAGAGATGCGAGAGGTGGAGATTGAATACCTGGAGGACGCGAACCCCGATGTCGTCCTTCCGGTGATTCAGAAATCTGCCGACTTGCTTCCACTTTGCGGCCTTGTCGCTGTTCATATTGACAAACTGATGGATACTGGTGAACCTCGATATGGGATCGAACTAGGGTGCAACTGGGATTCGGACAACGGTGCGGGCGTCAGGCTTACAGGGCTGAAGGTTGAGGCCGCTGGTGAGTCTGATCACTCATTTATGTTTTAATGGAACTGGGAAAACGCGGGATAACAATGTGATGCACGCGAAGCCGTCAAAGCCCCAGCGATTGGCTGGTCGCGACAATATTCTACCGAGGGTTTATAATCTTACATCGCTCCGATTCAAGGCTGGTGTCATCAACCGTCTTCGTTGGAAATCAAAGACGCGAAGGGCGAACTGTTTTCTTGCACGACACCAGCATTGAAATCGAAACTACGAACCGCACAATCACCAGCAGTACGTTTTTGACCAATTACAGCTAAACATCGTATTCGAATCTTGAATTTGTTGCGAACTCGGGGTGACTAGCTGGCTCGAGCGTTTCGTCACCGATGTTACAATCTTGATCCCATCACGCTCAGTTTCCAACACATATCATCTGGCCGGTACAAATTGGCGACCGAGTTACCCAGGCATGCTCATCACTCAACTCCTTCGTTTTGAATAGACAAATGACTTTTAAGGCACATATTACTCGCGAACATGTTCCTGATCTGCCATATCAATCGGATAAAATTGAAATTCATGGTGGCGCGAAGCATGACGAGAACCTTCTCGATGGATTTTTCGAGCTATTGGCAGGGAGACTGTCGCTATATTCAGGCGAACTAATTCGTGTTGATGAGATTGCCAATCAAGAACTGGTTGATGGTTGTGGCTTTTGGAACATTGTCATTAGAACCGCTGTTGGGACGCAAATGAAATACCAGTGCTGGGTATACCCCGGTAGTTCTGCGGGATTCCAAGTCGCCACAATTGTGGATTGACACCCCGAGCCTTAAGATCGACACCCCGGCGTCAGCCGCCTGGGTAATATTGTGATGCACACGAAGCCACGGGTCGCGAGGGTTTCTTTCAATGTTTAGCGAGTTTGCCGCGGTCCGGTGAACCTGGACGTTATCGCGACAGAACTAATCAATGATTCAACATTTGCTTTGGGACACGACTCCGTTACCTCTGAATACTGGGGCGAGCGAGCAGATGTCTTCACAAAATGGGTAGCTAAATAAAATGCGACCGTGTAACAAATGCAGAGCCCCAATCAGCAATGCGCGACTTTATTGCGAGAAATGCGAGCCCACCCAGGAGGCGTTTCCCAGCTTAGAGCAACAAGAGGAGGAATCGGACTCAGTTTCAATTCACGCTTGGCTTCCTGATTTCCTCACCAACGCAGTCCGCACTGGTGTTTTAGTTACGATTGCACTCATGGTAATTGGTACGCCAGTCGGTTTGGTGTTGGGCGGCGGACGAGCTGGGCTTGTACTTGCCTTTGTGGTGGGCCCCCTTGTTGGTCTGGGGTTTGCACTACTAGAGCTGTCGCAAAGTAAATGAATGCCCGATGGTTATATCGGCGGAATAACAATGGATTGCCACAAAGCCGGGGTTTCAATGTTTGGCGAATTTGCCGCGGCGTGAGCGCAGACGTTATCTACCTTTAACACAGTGGGACATCTCCCCAGGACAAGCTCCGCCGTCGAAAAACATTTGCTCAGTCACTCGTACCTCGTTCCTTCGCTTCAGGATTTTCAAAAGCTCCGCGAACAAAATTGCAGGTAGAATGTCTCTTCTACTTGCCATATGAGCTTAGACAAATATCAGACATGACTTTAACGGTTTACAACCTCGAGTTTCGCACCAAATCCGTTCGCATGGAGATCGGTGCTTACATATTTACCCCAGTGGAGAGTCGCATTTCATGTCGGTTTTTCTTTTTAGGTTATTTGCTACGACTGGGTCACGCAGACGTCATACCGCTAAACGACATTTTCAAAAATCCCAACAAAGTTAGCAATGAAACTACCCATCCTTGTCTACGAACCTTGCTCACTTGACATTTTCGATTCGGTTGAGGCGGCCGAACTGTATCACGAAAAATGGATTCTGGACGACCAAAACAATACGTTCTACGATGCCGACGGTCGGCGGCTCGAAGTGGCGATTGGCACTGAGCGCCCCATCTCAATCACGTGCGACCCAAACGCACCGACGCACCCCGAAGAACTTGCTGATGCTCTAATAGAATTCCTGCTGGCGGTCGGCAAATCATTACAAGAAATCGACGTATTGGCACTCTCATCCCTGATCGAAGAAGCTTATCCGTTTGCCCGCAACAAAAATTGAGGCTCACTGAATGTACTTGCCGTTCCACTGTTGCTCGGCTTACCTGTATTTTCCAGGCTGCATTTCGCCCTACCACTACGCACATTGTTTATCGAACTGGGCATCAGGTACAATCGCAATGGAAATCCCGGAAACGCGTAATAACAATGTGATGCACAGCTCGGCCTAAGTTATTATTAACGGGTAGAAAGGAAAAATGCAGTATGGCAAACCGCAAATCTTACGAAGAATCGCTTGACCGACTCCGGAAGGACTACGCGGCTTTTGTTGACGATTCCGAGGGCGTTGAATTTTTCCGCACATTCGTCGGCGATGGCGACGACTTGAGTGGGCTTTCATTGCCCAAAACGTTCTTTGGCCGCTCAGAAATCCACGACTGCTCTTTCGCTAATACAGACTTGTCCGAATCGACGATGTGCTGGAACGACTTTGTCGATGTTGATTTTACAGATGCCGACTTAGTAAACTCTGACCTTCGGGCATCGAACTACTCGAATGTAAAATTTGTTCGTTGCAACCTAAGAGGCGCCGATCTAAGAAGATCGAACTTCGAACAATGCGATTTCAAGGAAGCGGATCTCGAATTTGCTACAATCACGCCCGATCAAGTGAAAATGATGAATTTAACTGGCGACCAATTTGACTCGATAAATGTCAACGACGACGCCGGCCCAGAACCCGACGGCGGATAACAATGCGTTCCTGAAACATATTGTCAATCTAAAAAGACTCATTTTTTTGAGCTCGCGTACTCTCTTCGCCAACTCTGTGCAGGTTGTTTTTTCTTTTCTATTCCCGATGGCATTGAAACCATCGACCTTGTGCCAATTCACTCATTCCAATCACACGAAAATGTTGCGAGCGCATTCTCGACTGGCAATCAGATGGATATCCTCCAAGCCGTTGACCCAGTACAGATAAAATCGCTTGTGCCAAACGGAACTGATTTGGCGTTCTCAATAAGGCAACAATGGTCGTTTACCGAGATGGGCTTGACGAAACGTCGGCCTCGCTACTCACAAATGTATCGACACCTTGTCTTGAACTTTGTACACATGGATGGCACTACCAAACAATACACAATTGCCTTGCCAGAAAACTGCGAAACGACAACAATTGATTTGTCGCGCGATTTGGAAAACTAACCCCAATCTTGTGATAACAAAACGATGCACAAAGCAGGAATTGTGTGTTTTTGAAATGGTGAATCTGGCTGGGAAATCGCATCCGGCGGATAACAAACAATGGGTTGCACACGGAGCCGTGGTTAGCGCGGCTTTTGAATGGTTAGTTTGTTTGCCGCGGCCCGGTGAATCCTGACGTTATCTCGCTTGGAGGAATTCAAAATCAAATTTGCGATATTTTTGAACGACGAGTTGATCTGCGTTGCTGGTCAACCAGGCGAGGGCGACCTCAGCGCGCAACTAAATTACCTAAGTCTCAATGGCCAACGACCGGAATGCAGTTTGTTGGTGAATGGAACTGAACTTCACCCGGCCACGAATCAGCTTCAACTTGTATGCTGGCCTTCCCCGCAAGTTCACGCTGGAGACATTGTTAGAATTGAAGTCATGAATGATGGCGAGTTTGACGAACCGATACGTGATTCGGATACCAGGAAATCGCTATTCGACCCCGATTTCGGAGAACTTCATCCAACTAGAGAGGGATGGGAGTTTGACTGGGAATTTCAGCGTCCACCTTTTGAGTTCGCAAATGTATGTTTTTACGCAGACAACGTCGAACCTACAAACCGTCAACGATTGCTATTGCTTGAGTTCAAACGACGATTTGAATTAGTATGGCCGGATATTCGCGACGCACTTAGACGCTGCCACCATCGAATTAACGACGAGCTTTTGATCGAAAGTGAAATCTTGCCTAAACTGATTATTGAGATACCGACTGACTCAGCAGAAATTATCTGCATGTTTCAGTTCACCAACGATGACGTTTCCAAAATGTATTCGATCACAGTTCGGGATTGGGAGATTGTCGGCATGAAATCAGAATAACAAGAGATAACAATGTGATGCACACGAATCCGTCAAAGTCCCTGCGGTGGGTTGATCGCGACAATAGTTCACCGAGAGTTTATAATTTTGCATCGCTCCGATTCCAGGTTGGCGTAGTCAACCGTCGACTCGGTGTTCACTTACGTTACTTGGGTCAGAATTATGAAAGAATACGAGATCCGCATTAGTGTGACTGCTTTTTTACTTTTCTTCTTAGAATCGATTGTGGGTAGTTTCTTGCTTATTGGACTCCACCTCGCCCTGATGGCTGATGCGATTCCCGCTCAGTATCTAATGTCCGCGATCTATTTCGGTATCGGTGGGTTCGTATATATATTCTTGAGACAATGTTGGCGAACTACTCGATTTCGGTGCCCAGAGTGTCGGCGACTTTTACGAAACAACAGTCAGCCCAAGCCTGAAAACACGGTTGCGTTTTCATGTGATGACTGCAAGATAGTGTGGGATACATGGATTCCGTCAAACTTTGACAATTGATAAACACCTAACGATTGATGCGATGAATTCGCCCGAATGCTTCGATTGAGGCAGCTCGCGCGGGGGACAAGAACGTTTCCGAAAAGAGATCATTGAAATTCGCAAGCTGATCAATCAACACGGCAAGAAATAGGGAGCCTCTCATGGACTTAGTGAACGAGTGGTCGTTGACCGTATTGAATTTCTTGCTTCACTGGGTACTACCGTCATCGCTGTTGATTCTGATCGGCCTTTGCGCTGCACGACTATTGCGGAAAAGAGGCGCCGCATTTCAGTCGGTTATTTATCGAACCACATTGGTGACTGCGTTGGTTTGCCCGTTGGCGACATGGTGCTTGTCACAAACTGAGTTGTCTGGATGGGCGTTTCGTTTGGCCGCGGCGCAACCAGTCCAAAAGCCCAGTCTTGAGCAGGATTCGGCTCAAACAGCGAAACCCTCCAAACAGGACGGAGCGCCGATCGAGCAATTGCTCCGCGCGAGCACGCTTTCACAATCAGATCTGGAAGAGGCTGGTGTTGAGTACCTGAAATCTCAGTTGCGTTATGCATTGGATCGAACCCTGTTTCCACCTGCAGGCAAAGGCGGAGATGACCCGGGAGTTTTGAGAGCTGCTCTGTCTTCGGTTTTCGATACCCATTCGATCATGAACAAACTTGAAGCGCAGCCCGACGTGTTCTTAAAAGTTGTCAAGCGAATGGAAACATGGAGTCCCGATTACCCGGCGGACTACGATCCCGGTTGGAAATACACTCATCGGTTAGACGCCGCCGCGATTGTCAGACAAGTAACCGATGCTCGCGAGAAACTGCTTCCCGCGCTGCGAAAAAAAGCGACTCTACTAAACGACCCACGCTACCGCGATGCTTTGGTTAAGTTGAAGGAAACGGAAAAACAGCGCTATGCTGACCCTGCTTCCTTAAGCCGACGGGAGCACTTTGATGTGCTGGCACGAGAACGAACCAAATTGCACATGGTCGAATGGGAGCTTATCCCCGAATCACGTTGGCACGCCAAAGTTGGCTGGAGAGCCGAAAATTATTTCACCGATCCACGTGTGATCGAACTTTGCCAAGCGATCGAAATCAACGATCTTGAGCGGATGCGAGTATTGATTGACCAGGGTGCCGATGTCAATGCAAGCGGCAAGAAGAACATGACGCCGCTTTTGTGGGCCTTTCCAGATCTGAAGTTCGAGAGGTTTGAAATGCTGCTGGAAGCTGGTGCTGATCCGAACATCATTGCAGCCGCCAGCGTCAAACCCCAACGCCATCGGTTTCAGCCGATACTTAACCCTCACTTTCCAGCATTTTACAACTTCACCAAAGGTTCTTCAGTAAACCTACTGACTTATCAAGCACCCGATAAACGATACTGGAGGGCGGTGCTAAAACATGGCGGTGATGTCAATCAGATCTCCCCCTCCAAGTACCACAATTCTCTGCTGCATACGGTGCTTGATAATGGAATGCACCACTGGGAAAGAGATGAAGTCATGTCCGCGGTTAAGGCACTTGTGAAAAAAGGGGCCAACTTGAAAACCGTCAGTTATCACGGACAACCGCCTCTAAGCAAAGCGATTGAAAACAAACAATATGAGATCGCAATCTTTCTCGTACAGTCTGGGGCAGAACTAAACGGACAGCAATTCAATCGTACTTCTCAAAAAAGAAAATCCCCTGCTCAGTTGGTGGAGGACATGAAGCCATTTGGCTACTATGCCGACAACCCAGAGCGTTCAGAAAAACTCAATGCAGAACTTCGAAAAGCGGCAACTGAGCGAGGCGTCAGGCAGCAAGCTTTATATGATGCGATGGATAAACAAGGCGCTATTTTTGAAGCAGACAAGATCAGTGCGGACCGGGGGCTGGCCAAATCTCGCGCCTCCATATTAAGGGACATCAAATCGCGCGTTCAACGCGAGCAAAGTCGTGTTCCAGGCAGCAGCTCTTATCACTATAGAGGACCAATTTACAAAAGCACGGATATTGAAGATCCTGCTCGGCGCCGAGAATTTAGCAAATACTATTCGCACGTCAGTCCCGATTTTTCGAAGCCCTCTCGGGCAGTCAATTTTTCAATCAAACACGTTTCAGCGGACCAACTGAAAAATGTTAAAACAAGCCTGCCAGAATTTGCGGCGATTGGAGACAGGAACGAAAGTGGCATTTTAATCGCCCCGTCGCTTTCTGGTCACTCGGATTGGTTGACCGTACATGGTGGCGTCTGGGAAGACTACCTCCGACATTTGGCAATAAAAAAGTGCAACTTACTGGATCGCACCTCAGCGGACTTTCCGAAACTGGCCAAAAAAATGCCCGAAGGTTTCTACTTTGTAGAGGTAGCCAACGATAAACGTCGTAATGAGTTATTGATTCCAGCCAAATACCTGCGAGACGAAGCAGTTCGTCGAAAATCCGGGTTAGAAGCATTTGGTGAAATCTGGAAAATCATTGACGACTACAAAATGCGGTCCTTCATTGGAAGTTCGCAACAAACGGGAACACTGTTGGCTGGAATCAACAAGCAACTTAATTCTCAATTTCCTGACGCAAAATTTCGCTTTTACATTGAGCATTTGACAGCCGCAAACCTCGATGCGAATGGAGTACTTCGATGCACTTTCGAATTTTCAGAGGCAGAAACCAAACTCAAGTACACTGCTTCCTGCATAAGAAACGTTTGGGCCGATGACTCGACACCGAGGAAGCGACTGACCGAACTCAAAAAAGAATCGGATGCGTTTCTTAAAACCTTCCAAGCCGGCGCCACTTTCGAATCGAAGTGGCGAAAAGCGCAAGAGGAATTCAGAGCGCTGGATAAGCTCACTAACGACTATCAATTGTCTGTTGAAATCACTCGCCAATAATACAATTCCAAAGAGCGGCACGCATCCAACTGTGGCCATCACGGACTTTCAACTTTGCAAAATGAAAATATCAATGCTTAAAAGTCGCACATTCTTGACAACCACGCTTGGTCTTTTGGGGGCAATCCTCGGATTCGTTCTATTTATAACGCTTCTCACAACAGGAGCTCTGCAAGGCAGAGTTGAATGGTTTTTTGACGCAAGTACCTATTTGCTTGGTGACTTGTATGGTGCATTAGTTGTTTTTTTGGGCATGTTTTTGGTGCCTACACTGGGGATGATGTTTGTTGGGTTTTCATTGGCAAAACGATTGGCAGCCTCCCACCAGGCTCAATTGCCAAACAAGCCACATCCATTAGACTGAAAAGGGGACTTGTTCAATTTCGACTGTTCAAGTGATGACGATTGGATAACAAAGCGTTCAACCGAAGCATCCTTTGCGTTTGTAGCAGGTTGTTGGATTTGCAACCTGCAATTTTGTCCAACGATAGTTTTTACGAACTTAGAAATTCAACGCTTCGGTTTAAGCGGGCGTTACTCCGTCGCGCGGTTTTTAATGTTGAAGCGGGATTGCCGCGTCCCGATGAACTCGGACTTCATTACGCTTTGAGGAAACAAATGCCCGAATTCCACGGCATGAAAGACCTGCCTACGATCTATCAGGCTGGCGATCAGGTTGCGGTCTTCACAGGCAAAATATACGAGACTTTGGCACATCACGGTGTCGTCATATCCCCGTCCCCATTTGGTGATAGTGAATCGCTGGTTTACATTCCTGCCCTGGACAGCTACTGCATGGCTGACGATGAGGCGTTACTACGAACCAACCCAACCGCCAAACAGCGAGAGTCATTTGCTCAAATATCGTTTACGCAATTTGACGATGATGGTATCCGGGGGACTTACCGTCGATTCATGGGTAATGAATCGAAGTTCTCGATTATTGAATCTGATGACGGTGGTTTTGGCTTTGATATAACCGCGCCGATAGAGGGCATAGGATTGGCTGAAATATCGTTAACGGTTCGCGTTCCATCGCTTATCGAATTGACCGATCAAAAATGTCTTGATATTCTTCGTGAGGTTCTCGGGTTAGACCATTTAACTACGCAAACGACTCGACCTAATTCGAACAGAGCGTGATAACAATGTGCGGCACGCGAAACGCGACTGGCGCGTGTTCTTAAAAAATGAAGATCGCTTGCCCCAGTTCGACGATCGTAACCGATACCCACTTTTATGAAAATCAGTTTACGTTTGCTATTTGGCATTGTTACGCTTGCGGCTTTTTCAATCCTTCTGATCGGAAATCTTAACGAGTTGGCAGTAATTCGCATTGGAATGTCTCACGATCGAGCTCGATCGATTGTGAAAAAATTTGGCGGGGCTACCTTTCACTACGGAGCGACGTACACGGTACAAGTTCCACTAACAACGACCCACTCGACTCCAACAACGACTCAACCGACGCCATTTGAGGGCTATGAGTGCTGGGAGTTTGAAGAACAAAATGTCAGTATAGAAATTAGATTCCAAAACGACGAAATTGCAGAAATTGTGGTTTGGGATAAAAACGGACGGGACCTAGACGGATACGGCGACTATCTGAAGTCCGAACGGTACAATGTTGACTGGCTGAAGTTCACGAACGACGGATTCAAGACTTCCGCCAAAACAGGAGTTACCCAAAAAGGCAAGAATCCGCCAACAACCAGGTCGCAATAATTCTTGACTGAGAGCTTACAAATTTACATCGCTCCGTTTCTAGATTGATGACATCAACCGGCGGCTAGTGATTAGCGGCTAAAAAACAGGCACGTGTGCAACTATGAGAACCCTTGCTATCGGAGACGTTCACGGATGCTTTGATGCCTTGCTTACACTGGTGAGGCTAGCCGAAATTAAAGATGATGATCTTGTTGTTTGGCTTGGTGACTATGTCGATCGTGGCCCGGACTCTTCGAAAGTAATTCAATACTTGAATGAACTCCCCAATGACAGAAACATCTTTCTGCAAGGGAATCACGAAATCATGATGAAGAACGCTGCCGGCAATCTTAGCTCGATGCGTTCTTGGGCGTCTTGTGGTGGTGACGCCACTTGGGACTCGTACACTTGTGAATACGGCGGCGACAATGGCCTCGAGGCAGTTCCCGCAAATCACTGGTTGTTTATTGACAATCTCAAACCATATTTTGAAACTGAAACTCACATTTTCGTTCACGCTTCGCTCAATGCCGACTTAGAAATGAATGACCAATTCGATGACACGCTTTTCTGGGGTGACTTTCGATCTATTGGCCCACATATTTCCGGTAAACATGTTATTTGCGGTCACAGTTCACAAAAAGATGGAATTCCAAAATGCAACGAGAATGCTACGTGTATTGATACATGGGCATGCGGGAGTGGTTGGTTAACTTGCCTAGACACCGACTCCAAGAGATACTACCAGGCAAACCAATCAGGTGAAACCAAGATAGACTGGCTAGACTAACGCAACCGCCAGATAACAATTTAATGCACATAATCTGCGATTCGTGTGGTGTTGAAATGGTGAATCACTTACGCGTGCTTGCAACCGCTATCAACATGAAGATTTGTTCCGACTCGGTGACCACGGGTATTATCCAGCTAACAAAGAACGCTCCGATACGCGGAGAGGCCACACAATGAACGAGTCTGAAACTAAAATCCGAGCGATGGTTGAACAAGGGGCCACGAAAGGAATGATTAGGTCGGCAGTTAAAAAATTGGGTACAACCGATGACGAATTCGAACGTCTTTACGACCAAATAAATAGTTCCCATACCGGACGAGTTCGCGGAAAGGGCGCACTATCCGCAATCGCTGGAGTCATCATGGTAGTAGCTGGATGCATTGCTATTGGTGCAATGTCATCAGGTGAAGGACGTTTTGGTCGCTCGCCTTTGTTTCTAATCGGTGGCGGAGTCTTGCTTGCGTTCAGGGGATTCTTGACTCTGGCGAGTGGCGTAAACGAATAGCGAACATTAATTGTCGGGTAACGAGATGTTGTCGCGTTGATCAACTTGCTCAAGGTAAGACTCTTTCAGATTCGCTCCAGGTCTCATAGTTTTAAAGCTCCGCCAGCTTGGTGATGACTGACGCTTACTGACTTGACTGCTCAGCGGCAAAGCAATATAAACTAAAATTCAGCGAACATTTAGCCTCGCTCTATCTGCACGATTTCTTGTGCCGAAACAGGTGCCCCTCACCGTTTCCTATCCCATTTTCGCGAATCCTCATTCACCTCAGGAGAACCTATGAATACACTTTTGCTTTCAACCACTTGTCAGCCAGAGGCAGACCAGTTGGCAATAATCGCACAAAACCGCAATTGGTTCGTCGACTGGCTGTCTTACAATCCGTCGGATCGACGTCCAAAAATCGGCAATCCAGCTATCTACGCAGAAACAGATATCGCTTTAAGGGTGGCTGCTACCAATGACCTGGTTTTGATCGAACCCTCATTCGACCTGCTGGCGAGATTGCCATTTGAACTTACCAAACGGCACATTGACTACACGACTCTCGGAGCTGCGAAAAAACTAAAAACGAAATCGTTCGTAAAACCTGCTGATTGCACCAACAAATCATTTGAGGCTGCGGTTTGTGAAAACGGAACTTACCTCAGAGTTTCTTCCAAAATTCCAGAGCACACGAATGTACTTGTTTCTGAGCCAGCACTATTTGATATCGAATACCGAACAATAGTCTTGAATCGAAAGGTGGCAACACTTTCACCCTATATTCGACTTGGTCGACTCGCCCGCGACGCAGACAACCAATGGAAAACAACGGATGATGAACTTGAATCTGTTCATGGGATTGTTGGCCAGCTATTAGATAACCATGCAATTGACCTTCCGCCGGCTTTTACGCTTGATGTTGGCTTGATTGAAAATCGAGGGTGGGCTGTGATAGAATTCAATCCGGTTTGGTGTTCTGGATTTCTTGGCTGCGATTTGACAAAAATTATAGATCCATTGAATGCTGCCTGTTGGAAACGAAACACGGTTCCCGACCATCTCTCTCAATGGATTGTCAACCGGTCGCCACGGCATCAGAAATAAATATGGCAACGAACAAAGCTTCGGTAAAACAAGGAATTGCGGCGCCTGACCGCAATGAATTTTTCGCAAGAGTTTTCCTGACTCGGTAATACCGCTGAACAATAGGTAGTACATAAAGCCGCGGGTCGCGCGGTTTTCAATGTCTAGCTTGTCGCCGCGACCTGGCGAACCTGCATATTATTGGGTTTTCATGACTCCAGAACTGCAACGCGTACTCAATGATTCGAAACCTCCATTCGATGGCGAGTGCGTTCGAGCAATGGCACTTTTTGTCGCCGCGCGGTGAACCGGACGTTATAGGGCATTTTGCAAGCCACGCATTTCTGCTTGGTAACTTGTAGTGGATTACTTTCTCAGGCTCAAAATTCCAATATTCCACTGCAGTAACCGAACAGATACTGATCAAACGTCTTCGAACGGGAAAACAGTGGAATTGCTTCAAATTATTCTTAAGCCTATTATCGGCTTGCTTATTTTTGGCATCGGCTATTTCATTGGATTCTTACCTGTCACGCTTCTGTCGCTAGGTGCCATTGAACCTGGACCAATGGACAAAATCGAGGACTTTTCCTACTACCGTTCTCAGGGCTTGCGGTGGTGGCACCTGACCTATCGAAAAGATGGCCAGCGATATTTGCCTGCAGAAGGGGTCGCTTTAGTTGGTTGGCTTGTTATCGCATCTGTTGTCGGTATAGCATGGCTATTGGTGCAAATCGCCTTTTCGTTGAATGATTTCCTTTGCGATTACCTTCTGATACCGAGCCTAATGTCATGCATTCCTTTAGGTGTTCTTGCGGCCATAAAATTGAAATTCTTCCGCCAACGGCGCAAGCGGGATACCTGGTCCTCGACACCGAAATTGACGCTCACATTCAAGAACGCAACGATACCATACGGGGTTTTCTAGATGCCGTTGGCTCCGGTCTTCGTTCAAAATGGCTGGAAGAGTTTTTTGGACCAAACGTACCGCAACCTCGGTTTACCAAAAAAGACGACGCCGACGTTATCGAAGATATTTTGTCGAACATTGGTTCCGGAACAAGACTCTTCTTTAACTGTCCGGAATGCAAACGGATTCATATCCAAACTAAATCTGGAGCTCAGCGGTTTAAAGCGTATACTGAAGAGTGATTATCTGGCTTTCATCGCTTCGATAACAATATAATGCGCGCGAAGCCAGGCTTGGGCGTGGTTAAGAAGTGGATGATCGTTCGTTCCGGCTCGGCGATCACAGAAGTCACACCCTTTCACAGACAAATGCCCCGATTTGACTTTAAAAAAAATTATATCTACTCCGTTGCCCCGTTTGTTGGTGCGGCGTTCACCGCCTGCGTTGGGTACCGCCTCCACGGCATTTACGCAGCTGGGTACTTCTCAATTGGCGGATTCGTCGCGGGGTGCGTACTTTGGATCCTATATCACCCTTTGAACGCGACGGCCGGGCCCGAACGTGTGTCACCGTCGAACATCTTCTGGACTATAGTTGCTTTACTTCTTTGTTGGGTCCCGGTCATCGGCTTAATATTTGCATTGGTCGCGTTTGGCATGAACAGCAGTTGCAAGCACTGGATACGCACTTGCTCTAATGTAATCCTGGCAATTTCAATTCTGTCGTTGGTCGCTATGTTTGCTTGGATTATCGTGTACGCGAAAACGTAAAGAGATGCAATGGATTCATCAAATGCGATGTATAACCAACGCCGCGACCTCAAACTTGTTAAAAAAGCCCAAGACAATCATTGGGGCAGTTCGTAAAATTGGCTTGGCCGTGATAAAAAGATCAGTTGCGGAAGCGAGTTACCTCTTGTGCTTGCGCACCCAGATTCAAGAATCTGGGCTACCCTTTTCTCCGTCTTAAAAGCAGGGTAACACCGATTCTTGAATCGGTGCCGCGGAGGCGGCAAGAGCCATCCGCGTTAAGACTCCACCCTCTCCGTTCGGTCGTAAGCAAGTTGCCTCCTATGCTTGCGCACCCAGATTCAAGAATCTGGGCTACCCTTTTCTCGTCTTAAAAGCTGGGTAGCACCGATTCTTGAATCGGTGCCGCGGAGCGGCACGAGGCGTCACGAACAATCGATCCATTCAATTGGCACTCCGACGCTTCTTCCGTTTTCATACCACCGCGCAGATCCCCATTTCCATTCGACAGCCTTATCTACAAGACCAGAACGAACTGGATTTAGATGCATGTAGTTCAGTTTCTCTTCCAGTTTCCGTCGACTTTCAATCTCGAATGAGAAATACTTAGGCTGCCAAAATTTGTCTCCCATGCCAAAGTTCGCAAAATAATTCGGTGCGTGCTCACGATACCAATTTCTGCAGTGGAAGCTGGATTTTCGTTTCCAACCTTGCATGAACTTGCTTAGCTGACCAGACTCCGGGAACCAGACGATCGCATGCACATGGTTCGGCATAATCACGAAACCAATGCAGCTTGCCGATTGAATTTTAAGCTGTTCGTTCAGCACGCCTAATAGTATTCGCTTAGGACGGTCGTGGTCCAAGAGGTTCCGGCGTTTGTAACACGTAAATGTTACAAAATGAGCCCATAGCTCACTGTCATAGATGCGTCGTTCGTTTGGCATTCCAGAATTGTAACAATTTGGAAATGGTAACGTGATAGAAAAGGGCCTCTTGACGCTGCGCGGCACCGATTCAAGAATCAGTGCTACACTTTTTTGGTCAAAACGCTGAGTAATTTATTAAAGTATATACCAGCCAGAAAAATTCCCAATGGTTTTTGGAACGTTGAGCGCGATGGTCAGCAACGCGATCCTTGTTGCTGCTCGAATCCTTATTCCGTTTTTCGCAATCTGATGAGTAGCCACCATACCTGCTATATTCTCATTCAAAAACAGAACACATCGAATGATACAGACAATGCCTGAAAGAATTGCCGCTCTGATTCGCAGTCGATTTCCACCGCTGCCGGTACCCAATTATCCACCGATGATGGGAATGGATCCGCTTGGCGTTGACGAGTACGCTGGGTTTGCCAACGTGGCGTGGCCGAATGTTCCTCCAAAGCTTTACGGAAACGCCGGGTATGATATAAGTCCGGCAATCGGATTTTCTTTATCGATGCCGCCGCATATGTGGAACTATCACCTACCCGGATTCATGCTTGCGTCACTGCTACATGAATCAGAATACGAACCTACAGATTCATTTATGTGGAGAATGCGGAGTGTGGTTCCACAAATAAGAACAGGCCCCGATACAAGTCTTGCATGGTGGGCTGGGGACGATTTCAATACAAACTACTCGTTGGAACAATGTGAAGCTGTTGTTCAATACCTCGAATTCCTTCGCGAATTTGGGGCGGATCCACCTTACTACTACGACTGGGAAGTCGAAGATGACCTAACCCTCCGCAGATGGACTGGTACCGCAGCCGGCTAACCGCGTTCACCCGCTCTTTCAACAACTTCAATTCTCGACCAATAAATTATGGCAGCACCATTTTTTGATGACTCAGTAAAACAAATCCTAAAGCTCGCCGCTACCGAGGCGCAAAAGCTCGGTGCGAACCACATAGGCACAGAACACTTGTTGCTAGGATTGTTGGCCGCAGAATCGAATGACACGGCAGCATTGCTGGCCGAACAAAACGTAACGCGTGCCATGCTGCTGAGTGAAATACTTAAGATCGCTCAATATGACGGCGGCGACGGCGCAAGCATACAACTTCCATACGCACCACGAGCAAAACGAGTAATTGAAATTGCAATCGGCGAAATGGAAAAATATGGGAACAACATGGTCACTCCCGATTATTTGCTTCTTGCAGTTCTAAAAAACGAGAATATCAGCGTTGCGACGCAATCATTAATAAACGCAGGATTTAACTTGCGCGTCGCTGAAGAAAAAATACGAAACAGACAATCGTCGGCAACAGACGGTGGAACAAAAATGTAATTTTGTTTTCACGTCGTTTAGAAATGGATGATCATTCCTTTCGGCTGTTTTTTCGCAATTCATCCCAAGCGTTGGTTTTTTCTGCCGCATAATCATATGGAGAGCCAAACAACTCTCGATACTTTTCCCTTGCTGCATCCGGTAGATCCGCTAAAACTTTTTCGTACGTCGATTCTCGGAGCTTGCTTAGTTTTTCGTAATACTGGGCTCTTGATTTATCAGCCTGTTTCACAAACGCTTCGGAGTCAAAGGTCTTGTCATCGACGCTTTTTGCCCAAGCAATAACTATGCCGAATTCATCATTCATTTTTACTTCGTACATCCACCGAATAAATTTTGCGAGGCGTTTAAGTTTTTCATTTTGCGCCGGAAGCAAAACGGAAGTAGCGATTCGACTTGTCATGTCAGCGTCAAATTCTTCACGTTTTTCTAACTGTTTTCTAGTCTTGGCCTTGAGTTTCGTGAGACGACCTGAGGGTGTGGCTAAAATCATCTGAGCTAGAACTGGATCTGCAAATTCCGCCGTGTCGTGAGCCGCTATAGTTTCTTTATATACTGTTTGGAAATCACTCTTTTGATGATCCAGGATCCCTAACGCTTCCGAGAGAGGTTCGTGTCCGACGGCGACGCCGGCAGCAAGGTAATAACGCGATTTTTCAAACTTATCAAAATCGTCGGATTTCCATGTCTTGAGGTCAGAAATGCGAAGGCGTTTCGATGACACATCCAATTTGTCAACTCCCGGTGCAAGTGTCGCCAATTCGACAATTTCACTAACAGATCCCTTCGGCATCAATTTTCGAATTTCATCCCACGACTCTTTGGCGATTTTGTCCTTTTCAGTTTTGAATTTGCCCACCACGACCTCCAGGTTCGATTGGAGCTTTTTTAAATCTTCTTTGGAGAGACCAAGTTCCGTTGCTGTAAAAAAAGGCAACAGGAACCCCTCAGCTCCATTCATAGATACGAGTTTTGCTCGTTGGCGCGTTAATTGACGCAACTTGGCCAATTGTTTTGGCAGAAGGATTTCCTGAACTTCTGAGGCGAATTCGTCAGCAAGTTTTTCATAGCCTAGCTTTGCGCGAGCGGAACCTTTTTCTTCTATCCAATCAGCAACTAAGCTCTGCCGCTCTTTTCTCTTTTTGAGAACAAGTTTTTTTAGCTTCTCTTGTTGATAGTCAACAATATTCAGTTCTTCAAAAAAGTACGTAAGGAACAGCGAATCACTTACTATCAACGTTAACAATTCTTTCGAAACCGAAGAAGCCGAATCAACGGAAGTATTTTTTGGTTGTTGCTGGCCAAGGAGAGTTGAGGACACGACCAAGAGAAAAGCGCCGGTCAAAATGCTGAATTTCATATTTCCCACTTAGCTAGAAAAAAAAAGGCATTGCTGCTGGCTTTCCAGCAACATTGAAAATTTTATCGAAACAATCAAACCCGATTAAAAAAATTGCATTCGAGTTTTGAGATGGTAAAACGACATGACACGTTTGTCTTGTCATATCATCAAACAATCTACTTGCACCTGCAATGAGAATTCCTCAACCTTTGGTTCTATTTTCAATCCTGTCGTTTTCTTTTTTCGCAATCGGTACGGCACTGGCTTGCCAAGATGCTGCCAATTTGCCGGACGAAGAAGGTGCGGAACAACTGGAATTCGTAAGAGCGCCTTCTTTGAGTCTTTCTTCCTATTCGAATCAGAATTACCGACTGGGGATTGGAAATTCGATCACCTGCTCTGAAAACTCCCGCCTCTTTAGATTTTTGATGAATGAGGAAGTGTGCCTGGAGCTTGAGCTTTCCAATGAGCAAAAACGATCGCTGGTAGATTTGAAGAAACAGTATCTTAAGAACGAACAGGAGCTGGAAGTACGGTTGAATCAATTGGATGAAGTTGAATTCAATGGAGCAGACGATCAAACTTTGACAAAAGGGCGATCTGAAATTCACACATGGAATACAAAGTCATCCAAGAAATTTGCTGAGCAATGGAAAGACTTGCTGTTGCCCCATCAGTTGGAGTTGTTAAAGGAAATTAGAGTCAACTATCTGGTGGCAATATTCGGTCATGCGAAGGTATTAAAATCTTGCGCTGATGAAGGATTATTCACAGGCGACCCGGAATCAATTAAACAGCTGAATGTCGCTCAAAAACGTCTTTCACTTGAATTGAACAAGAGGTGCCAAGCTTTTGCAAAAAAAGAAATCGAAATGGTGGTCAACGCAATTGAGGACGAACGAGCCAAAATAACGATCGCAATTTTGGAGAAAGCCAATCTAACTGCAATTCCGGAATTAATTGTTGCGCAAGCAAAAGAGCTTGAGAATACGCGATTGAAATCGAAAACGAAACTTCACTCAATTTGGGGCGATCGTGTTATCTGGGAATTGTCTACTCATGGATCGTTTGAGGGAAAGCTACACAGGAATAAAGCGCTCGCTGTTGACTACATCGTCAACGCTTTTCACAAAGACAAAAATTTACATAGTGATCTTGAAATCTCTGAAAGCCAGATTGAAAAATTAGGTGAAATCGTTGAAGAAATTAACGCACTCAATGCCGAAGTCGGCGAGCTGATTGAAGATTGCAAACCCGATTCGCCTAAGTACCAAAGGTGCATCAAAGATTTGATAGCCAAGAAAGAACGGCTTATGAAATCTCGTGTACCTGCTGTTTTTCTTCACTTTCGAATGGAAGCAATCGACGAGTGGAATCAGTTGGTTGAGCTTCGTCGGTTCGGATTCCACTTTTCCCTTTTAAACGGCCAGATGGGAAAGACAATCAACGTTAGCGCTTCGGAAAAAAAGGCAATTCGGGAATTGGGAGAAAGTGCACCCAAGAGGTACCAGGAGTTCGCAAGCAAGACTGCGAAGTGGTATTTTGAAGAGTTGCTGGCGAGCGTTAGAAGTGAAGAAGATCGAAAGCAGATTGGGGAACTCTTCAACCACGACTTTCGGATACTTAAGTTGCCGATTGGCTGCTTGTCACTCACTTTGATTCGAAATGGAACCAACTGAATGTTGCGACCACTCGAACAAAGAAGAAAATCTTGAGCCACAGAATAAGCCCAGACCTTCAAATCAATTTTCTGGCAAGCCATCTTCGGTTTGTCGCGGGTTTTTTTGGACGACTAACTCGACTGAATTCTCGCCCGGTTCGATCGTGCACTCCAATCCCGAGGTGCGATAATCGAAATATTTCGAATGGATAAGCTCGCCGTGGTCGTGCTCAATCTGATCAGCAAGTTTTGCCGTTAAATAGCTTCCGGTTATTTGCAAAACGACAATCTTGTGTGTTCCGGCGACGGCTCCGTCACCATCGGAGAACGTAGTAACTGTGAACGTTCCGTCGCGATTGATTTTGCCTTGCGCGTTTACGCGGTGATCAACACTGTAAAATTCAATGTCACCAAACCTGACGTTCGAACCGTCTTCAAACCGAATAGTGCCCGCGACAGGATAAGTTGGCAACTGACCAGAGTTGCATCCAGCGAAATTTACCAACAAAGCAACGGCCAGACTTGCCAATGCAATTGACTTACATTTGGCAAGCTGACGTTTCAATTCAAAATTCACTTAACAGGCTTCCTTGATAGCTGTTTGGTTAGCTGGATTATTCAACTCGTTGAGCTTCGCCATCTTTGCGATTGCAAATCTGGCCCAATGTCACCGTGTCCAAATTTTCATTAAGCGCATTTGTGCTTCCGTCTGCGTTAACGAAATTGCAAGTGCCAGGATGCCAACTGCCAAATCCAACAATTGAAGTCGCTGGTTCCGAGCGAGACCGGATTGGAACGCCTGGGCCACCAATACGTGTGAAAGCTGCCAAGTCCTCACCGTTGAAGATGGGGCCATTGTAAGGAGTCATGTTGATGGTTTCTGGAGTGAAGTGAAGCTCTCCCAGCAATGCTGTATTGCTTGAGCCATCAGTGATGCTCGCGTAATTGATTCGATCAAGCCAAGTCAAACTATCATCGGAGTTAACTCTTGCCCGTGAGGAAATAATGACTCCCGTGCCATTGCCACCGTAATAGTAATCTGAAGCGGCGCCTGTTGAACCGGGTGACAAGTCACCGTTATTTCCGCCGTAGTCGCCCGTCGCACCTCCAACAACCCTAACAAACGACCAACCACCACATCCACAAGCAGCCGTCACTTCGACTTCTCTAACTGCGGTTTCTACTACAGCACCTTGAGTCGTTCGTCGCGATGGGCAAAGGAACGATACAACTGGTCGAGACACAATCGCGTCATCGTGGTCTGTGTAAGCTTTTGAGAGATCCCATTGATTAAAGAGCGCCTGCTGCTCAAGGTAAGGCAAAATTCGCACAAACCATGAGGGATGCTCACCTCCACCATCGAGTGGCGGAACAGAAAATTTCTTGGGAAACAGTCTCGCCGGGGGAAACGCTTCATGAGAATCATGAAACATGATCGTCGCCAATCCGATTTGACGCATACGATTTAAGCATTGCGTCCGTCTGGCAGCTTCCCGAACATTCTGCACAGCCGGTAGAAGCATTCCAACCAACACGCCAATGATCGCAATAACAACAAGGAGCTCCACCAACGTGAATCCTTGTCTTTGCTTTCGCGGAATATTTTTCGACATAATTAAGCCAATCTCAACTGCGGAAGCAGTGTTCCCTATGAATGAATTTTATGTTCCCAAGATAAAAATTTAGTATACACCACCCTAGAATAACTGCAAATATCCGTGTCTTTTAGCGAGGTGGGGTAAACCGGAACAAGCTGATTAAAAGATCGGTTTGTCCGATTTAGAACAAAACCGTAGCATGACGCCACACTCTAAACCAATGCCAGTTGTGAGTGCGAGATGCATTACATTTTACGACCGTCGCCGGCGACCAGCGACGAACAATCCTATCAGCCCCAAGACCGTAAGCGAGCTTGGTTCAGGAACAACTTGGACCACGAACAATCCGCCTTGACGATCACTGACGATCACGGTGTCGCTATCGAAGTACGGAAACACTGACCAAGCTCCGTTGAAGGAGACATCATTGTCAGCTGCGTAGGTATCGAAAAATCCCCACTCTTCAATGTCCAATGTCGCGGCATCGTTGACTCTTAGAACGCGCAAGCCACTGGTGTAGTTGGCTTGGAAAATGAAGTCGTCTTTGACGTAAAGGTTGTGATCAATCGTGGCTTCGGTGCCTTCGTAGAAACCAAGAAACGTCGGGTTGTCCAAATCCTCAACGTTCCAAACAATCGTCCGCGTTTGGATCAACGAATCCGAATTTCGCTCGTCCAATTCATCGTTCATGAAAAAGAATCTCTGGTCTTCCGAAAGCCACCCTTGATGTGCGTACTCGGAACCTTCGTATCCATTGCGGGAGATTTGGGTAATGTTTGATTTGTCGGTCACGTCAACGATCGTCAAAGTGTCTTCGTTGGAATTGAATGCGACTTCGCGACCAGCGTAATCGCCATCCGGCCCGACGTAGTTGACGACTTGTGTGTCGTGCGTGTAACCATCGCCACTAAAACTACCGGCAAACGTCGGGATGGATCCAGCCGTTCCACCGTTGAGGTCTAACACATGCAAACCGCCTGAGGCCGTGTTTGATCCGACGACATACGCGAAACCTGATTCTTCATTGATCGCAATGTTGTGGGCTGTAGTGACGCCATCGTATACACCGACTGCAGAGAAATAATGTGGGTCGGTTGCACTGGACTCAGAGGCCGTTAGCAGTTGATTCAAATCAAAAACCTGAACGCCGTGCGCTCCGTTTAGGTCAGAGACGATATAGGCTTGCTCGTTGTAGACTTTGATATCGCGCCAAGCACGATTGCCTGTGCCTTCGGTTGTTCTCAAAGTTCCCAGATAAGTCGGCGCCGTCGGGTCGGTGACCTCGATAAACGAAGTTCCATTGGTCAATCCAAAAAGTGCGAACTCGCGTCCGCTGGCTTCATCGGTCCATCCCCAGATGTCATTGCCGATTACGTTAGACGCACCCAAGTTCCCAATCTCATTGAGTTCCAAGTGCGAAAGCAATTCAACGCGGCTTCGGGCAAACCCAGCACTTCCGCCAGATCCCGCGCCAGACGATCCGTTGATGCCTGTTCCGCCTTCGTCGTCATGCGCGACGGCTGTCGAAACAAAAGAAACCAAAACCGCCAACACAAAGGTCAATACGATGCGACCCAGTCGGCTGTTTTGTTGTACGAACGATTTTTTGCCACAAATCATTTGCCACCCCAAAAAAGAATTTGCTTCCCTACCTGCGTATATATTAATCAGAATTTGCGACAACGTCTAACCTTTGGATGGCAGAACATTGCTTCGAAATCAAATCATGGAATAAGAAAGGCAAAACGGCCGACAAAAGCGAATTTTTGCTGTTACCTGACCGCGTTTTTCTTCGCTTGTTGATTAACGATTGCCAAGATCACAGGACTTCATCAATCAAATCGCGAATTTCACGAGACCGATAACTTGATTGAGTCGGGATTCTCAAAAGTGGCAAATCCGCGGATTCAAACGCTTGGTTAACAAACACATCGCGTTCGATTCGATCTGGGCGGTTATGTGAAGGGTCGTCAAGCTCGATGCAGACGATCGGCTGAAGTGACCCCGGATCGCAGAGCACAAAATCAATATGCTTTGCCAGAATCTTGTTCAGCCACTTTCGATAATTGGGAACGCCTTTTTCGACGCGAAGCAAATCGGCAATACGAACCATCGCGAAAATCTCAAAGTCATCCTGAACGGCTTTTGAAAGCGACTTGTAAAATCGCAGTTCGGACTTGGTGACCAGCTGGCCTCTGGCGACGTACGGAAGTTTTCCCGGCTTCGCCCACACTCGCATCAGCAGGATGGCAGACACGAAAACAGCCAATCCGACCCAAAACGGCCAGTAAGCAATCAGAGCAGCAAAAAGAAATTCCAACAAAGGTTCTCTACCTCATCTCGGGCGTTGCACGTAAGATACTAGGGAGCAATTTTCGCACAGGCATAGCGTAGACTTTTTCTTGCGAACCGCACAAGGCGTTTGTGAGTCAAACTTTCATTTGCCGACTTTTCAAAGACCGATCAAGCACAGGCTTTCAAATTCACACTCCAATGCAAACTGTACAGCTACAACATCTGAAAATAGGCAACGTCGACATTGGATTTCCGATCGTTCAAGCGGCACTTTCCGGCTACAGCGACTGGCCGATGCGCGTGATCGCCCGGCGACTTGGCGCTCCCTATACCGTTTGCGAGGTGATGCTGGACGAGTTTTTGGTCAACCTCAAAGAGCGAAAACGAACCAGCCACTTTTTACACATTTCTGACGAAGAGCACCCGGTCGGTGGCCAACTCATGGGTGCCGAGCCTGAACAATTCGCGCTCGGTGCGATGAAACTGGTCCAAGCCGGATTCGACATCATCGATATTAACTTTGGCTGTCCCGTCAAAAAAGTTCTCGGTCGTTGCCGGGGCGGTTTTCACTTAAGCCAACCTGCTGTCGCACTTGAGATCATCAAACAAACTCGTGACAACGTTCCCGATGAAATTCCCGTCACGGTAAAAATGCGACGAGGCATCGACGATACTGATGAAAGCCGTGATAACTTTTTCGAGATCCTTGACGGAGCATTTGACATTGGCGTGGCTGCCGTCACCGTCCACGGTCGAACCGTTAAGCAACGTTATGTTGGCCCCAGCAAATGGGAATTTCTAAAAACACTAAAGGAACACGCGGGCGACAAAATCATTCTGGGTAGTGGTGACCTTTTCACCGCGCAAGACTGTCTGGACATGATCGCCCAAACTGGAGTCGATGGCGTGACGGTCGCGCGAGGTGCGATCGGAAATCCCTGGATCTTCAATCAAGCTCGCGCGCTGGCCGAAGGAAAACCGCTTCCTGATCCTCCGTCGCTTTTGGAACAACGCGAGATCATGCTGGAACATTATTCTCTGGCCGAGTCGCTTTATGGAGAAGCACGTGTTGGCCAGTTGATGCGAAAGTTCGGAATCAAATACGCAATCCTTCACCCAGAACACGACACAGTTCGCTCGGCGTTGGTTCGAATCAAGACTCGTGAAGAGTGGGAGTCTGTTTTGGATCGGTTCTACAGCGAGGACCTTCCCGGCTGTCATCCCGACGGGCGTATGCACAAGGCCCAAGGTAGTTGCAAAAACTAGAATGAATGTAACTGAATTCGCCGAGCAAATTGTTTTTGGCAAAACGCTGGAAGACAAACTCCTAGTTCCTGGTCGGTTAAGTTTTAACAAGCAATACGCCGCACCCAATGTTGAAACGCTGGCCACGCCGGGACGCCCAAGTGGCTTACAAATGAGCACTGGCAAAGGCGGAAACATTCAGCCGCCGCACGACAACCAGCTTGAGAATGAATACTCTCGCGGTCAGTTGTTGCACTTTTTGGCCAACCACGAATTGCTGGCCACCGAGCTGATGGCGTTAGTGTTGTTAAAGTTTCCAGATGCTCCTTACGCATTTCGACAAGGCGTTTTGGTCACGCTTCAAGAGGAGCAGGAACACACTCGCATGTACATTCGCCGCATGAAAGAGTGCGGTGTCGAGTTTGGCCAATTTCCTTTGAGTGGACAATTCTGGCGGATCATCGAACCGATGAAGTCGCCTATGGACTTCGTTTCTCAACTTAGTTTGACGTTTGAGCAAGCCAATCTGGATTACAGTTTGCACTTTGCGAATCTGTTCAAAAAGATCGGCGACCTCGATACCTCTTCGCTCCTGCAAAAAATTTACGAAGACGAAATCGGCCACGTTCAACATGGGCTTCATTGGTTCAGGCAATGGAAGAATCCAGAGCAAAGTGATTGGGAAGCGTATCAGGAGTCGCTTGAATTTCCGATGTCGCCCAATCGCGGTCGCGGACCAAAATGTGCTTTTAATCGTGATGGGAGAATTCAAGCCGGATTGAGCGAAGAATTCATTGACTCGATCGAGGTCTTTCGCCAATCGCGAGGCCGCACGCCAGAAGTGTACTGGTTTGACCCTGCCGCAGAAGCAGAACTGGACGGCGGTTTGTCGGATCGCGAGGTTGGAATGCTCGACGGGTTAGCCAAAGACCTTGAACTGGTGATGGTCGCGATCGCCAAAGAAGACGATATCGTACTGGTGCGACAGACGCCTTCTCGCGAGATGTCCAAACACTTGATCGATGCGGGTTTCGATTTACCCGAGTTCATTCCGTTTACTGAAACAAGCAAACTCGCTGGCCGCAAGCTTCATCGGTTCTACCCTTGGGCTTGGACTCCAAGCAACCATAAGATCGCAAACTCATTGAGTGACGTCGTTCAGCGAAAACCGATTCCTTGGCGGGCTGATTCTGAGAATGCGTTTCGCAAATCATTTGGTGCCCAGCGATTGGCGAATTGGTTGACCGAAGATCCAAACGAATTGTTCTCGCCGGCAGAAACAGCCGGAACTCCCGTGTTTCAAATCAGCGATATCGAATCGAAGTTAGCTGAGTTAAAACAAATTGGTTACTCAACTTCAATTTTCAAAAGTGACCTCGCCGCTTCGGGCAGAGGGCAAAGGCGATTTAGCTGCGATGGATTGGATGACCAGGATCGACAATGGCTTCAATTTGTTTTCTCGAAATACGAATCCACCGCGCAAGCATTAACAACCATTCAAGCAACAACCAATCATGCGCCATCGGACAATCAAGCGTCCGATTCACTTTGGCCTGTTGGGATTATTGAACCGCAATTAGACCGCGTGATCGATTTGTCTTTCCTTTGGCATTGGCCTGAGAACGCGAGCACTCCAGATTTTCTTGGCTGGACCCGGCCGCTGATTGCACCGGGCCGGCGGTATGCAGGAACGCGATTGGGTAACTCGTTACAGGATTGCGATGTTGAAATCAAACGATTTGTGTTGGAGGAGCGTTGCTTACGCTTGCAAACGACGATTGATTGGTTGCAACCCAAACTGGCCGCAATGCTCGGCGGTGACGAAATTTGCAACAGCGATTCAAACAACGAAGAACGATGCCAAGACAAATCGCACCGCGAAGATCGCGGCCAGCAATTGTTCCATGGATACTTTGGCGTAGACGCATTTGTTTACCGATCACTCGGGGGCGAGTTGAAGATCAAGCCGATGGTCGAGCTTAACCCGCGAATGACGATGGGCCATGTGGCTTTGAATTTACAAAAAAGAATTGCCCCAGGGGCTGAAGCAGTTTTTCGAATTTTCACCCAATCGGAATGGTCGGAAGTTCAAAGTGAACTTGAAGACGTTAAACTGGAGTGCTCGCGCGACGGGCATTGGAAGTCAGGAATGATTCGCCTAAGTGAATTCGGCCCACATTCAAAACTAGTCCCCGTCGTCCTGGTTGGTGATCGTTCCAGTTTAGACCTGGGTGACGTTGCCTTTTAAACGTGAAACAGGGCCAGAGTTTTCTTTCAGAATCTCACTTTTTCGAAAGCTAGTTGTGGACCTGCAATCTGAAATACCTGCCGCTGATAAACCTGACGGATCCGATGATCGGCGTTTGCCTGTCAAGAAAAAGCTTTTGCTAGTCATCGGCGTTATTTTTGCTTCTTTCCTGCTGTTCGATTTGAATCTACCTGCTGCATTCAATTCGAGAAATTCTTATCCCTTCGTCTTTATGTTGAACATAGTGGTGGGGCAGCTGACGCTCATCTGTGTCTGGGGGACTTTAGTCGAAGGAACGTTCTGGATTCGATTGCCATGGACCATTTTGATGCTGGTCATCTCTTGGGCTGTACTTGCCCGCGGTGTGTATCTGGCCAACGGAAGCACTAATCCAGCTGAAGTGCTGGGGCTGGGATTGGTTTGGTTCTACGCCTTTGCGATTAGCTACATCCCGTTAAAAGTTGCCGCATGGGGTTTTGGCTGGCGAATACTAAAAGAAGGTCAAAAGGATACTCTGGAATCAAAAACCAATTACCAAATACGCGACATGATGATCGGAACAGCAATCTTGGCAGTCACACTCACCATCGGCCGATTGCTCCTGCCCGGAGACTTGCCTTCCTGGAAAGAAGTAATTAGTACAAGTGGACTCAATGACCCTCAACCCTTAACCGCGATGTTTATTTTTAGTGTGGTAAGCCTGATTGTAAAACTGCCCTGCATCTGGATCGCTCTGGCGATTCCGCTTTCCAAGGTCAAGCGATACTCTATCTATTGGATTGGTATCGCGGCAGCTTTGGGGCTTTTCGAAATTGCACTGTTGACTATTGCTCTTGGCGCTAATACAGACATGCTGGAAGTCACTATCTCGCTTATGCTTGGCCATGCGGCCATGGCCGCAATCATGATTGGAGTGCTCTATCTCTTGCGGTCCTTTGGCTACCGCATGTCACGGCGCAAACGCTTGGCCGCAGCCTGAAAAGATCTGGCACGATTCGAATCGGCACTGTACTGATGTACTTCAGCTGTTCCCCGAATCGCTTCATCATGTGTCGCGACCAGCCGACCGTAGGGGCATTGACTGCTTCGTGCGCATCACATTGTTATCCCGCGTGCTCGGTAGTCACTGGACACCCAAAAACCAGTTTAGAATAGTTTTAGCACCGATAAGCATGCACGCTATCGCCAAGAGTGCAAACAGGCAACATCCATACGCATATAGTCGGTCGCGCAATAATGGGTTAAGCGCCGGGCTCATTTCCGACTGTTCAAAAGTCTGTGGCGCACCAATGTCAGCTAGGTAGCTTCGAAGATATTCTGGATAGTCGTCACGGTGCTCAAGGCGAACTGCGGACGGGAATCTTTTCAACAGACTGCGGTAGCTGTGATTATTGTATCGAGTCAAAAAAGTGCTGATGGCGGCCATTTCGCTATCCGATGGCGAGTCAACGGAAAGCAAGAAATATTTGCCAGCGTCCAAGTCGTCACCCATCTTGAGCAATACCTCGGCAAGGACAAGCAGAAGCTCTTGGGAGTATCCGTAATTTGCTATGCTCGACGCCAGGATCTCTTTCGCCCGCCAAAGACGACCTCGTTCGATCTCTTCCTTAGCACGTGAGATTGTAGACTCAATAGTCATATTTAAGTGGAATAACGTCCGTGACCACCGAGCCGACGGAAGATGACATCAACCTAAAAACGGAGCAATGTTAAATTATAAACCATCGGTAAAGTATTGTCGCGACCAGCCGACCGCAGGGGCTTGACGGATTCGTGTGCATCACCCTGTTATTTGAAGACACGGGGTGATGGATCCGATAGTCGTTCTTTGAAATGACCGGCGAAGTGGTTTGAGTAGAACGTCGTTGCTCTGCCAAACTGAGCTACAGCGCCAAATTAAATCTAGTAGCGCTGGTGGGACTCGAACCCACGACCTACGGATTAGAATTCATGTAATCCACTCAGGCAGTCGATCATGTATCAAAACAATTCAAAATAACCCAACGAAGGAGTTTGCCGAGACGCCGTTCTTACCGTGTCATTTTCGTTTGTAAAATGAACAACGGCAGTGAACACACAGCTTTCGTCTACGAGAGACTTGGCCGCTCACTAGTCGGTCGCCCGACATCGATACCTTAGGACCATCGTAGTTATGTAATCCCAGCAGGCAGTTGAGTTGCTGGATAGACATCTTTGCTGGATTTAGGTTCACACCATTTATCCGACGCTATTTATCGACATTTATTGGCGATGCGATTGGCCACCGCTCACTCACGACTCTTTCGATAAATCTCAACCGTTTCCATCTCATTGGTCCTGACCGATGGCCCGACTTTGACCCAGGAATCGTCTTGGACAATTCGCTCTCGAAGCTTAACGAGATATCGATTGATGTAGTTGTGCGCCGCGATGGTCTCAAGCAAAACTGCAGTCTCTTTGTCTGGCAACACGAGATATCCCATCCGATTATTGGCGTCCAGAATCAAGCCTGCGATTTTCTCGTCATCAGTCTCACCTCGAAGAATCCTCCAGTCGGCTTTTGCTGGCTGAGCAAACGTCGCGATACGTTTGATTTTGATTTCGCCAATCGTCACGCCATCCAACTCAGGCGTCCCGTCGGCTCGATCAAACAGCAACGTGGAATAAAGAGTGTTTGAGTCAAGGTCCGTCAAATGCATTACGCCAAAAGCAACCTTTTCGCGCCCGCGTTCTTTCGCGTCTGCCAACATGGTATCGATCAGTTGATGGTTCATTGCCATCGTATCAAACCGCTTGTTGGGCGAATGACGCACATAGCCACGAGACACAGCCATGCCAACGCAAATGACCATGATGGCCCAACAAAACACGGTCAGGTTTCGAACCTTCAATCGATCAATCTGCTTGAGCACTGGCAAAGTAAAAAACAAAACCAGACCGAACACGCAAGGCATCGTCACAAACGGATTCAAACCGGCGCGACGGGCAATCATCATCACAACGGGAGCCATTCCAATCCAGGCAATCCGCCAGTCAATTTCTCTTTCACGCAATGCACGCGCCAACCAGTTTGCAATCGCATTTTGACCTGGCGTCGTAGATTTGCCCGAATCAAAAGTGTGCCAGAACGCTGCGGCCAGCCAACACACAATCATCAAAATCAGGGGCTCGCCAATACTCCGACGGGTCAAATTCAAATGTTGCATTGCTGCAGCCAAAGGAATTTTCGCGTTTGCATCCGTGTTCCAGTCGACGTAATAGAACTTTAAAAATTCGAAGTTCACAACAAAAAACCAACCGGCCAACAATACGACCGTCGCGACCGCCAACCCTAATCCGACCAGTTTGGATTTCCTTTCTTTACTTGAAAACAGATCGACTAAGCAAACCGGTGCCAGCGCGAATACTAAATAAATCGGCGCGGTAGCACGAAACAAACAGCAGATGGAAGCCGATACGCCAAGCAATAAAAAATGCTTCTTTGTAGGCTTTGACATGGACGTCAAATACCAAGTGCACGTCATCGCGAACCCCAGGTACAAACTCAGGTCCATCCGAAAATCAGAAAGCCCGCCGTTATAAAGAAACAGACACTTCGCGCCTAAGAATACCAAACAGCCCGCCAACGCAGACCGTGCACGAACTCGTTTGATGCGCACTAAAAAGTAGAACAAGCTCAGCAGAAACAGGTACAAGAGGCCGGTTTGAATCCAGATACCCACCACCCGAGATGGCGAGACCACCGGCGCGATGGCTGCAGCGATCAAGAACGGAAGGCAATTTGTGTTGTTGGCAAAACAAGCCGTTTCAAGTGATTTAACAAAACCCGAATCACGCGAAATCGTCATCACGCGAAAGAGTTTTTCGTTATAGCTAAGCGAATCATAAAACGGTTGATGATGCTGATACAACCGACGATTCAACTCACAACAATAAGACCCCGTGAGCACACAGGCGACCAGCAAAAACAAACTCGCGCCAAACCACACGGATTGGGTTGCCTTTGTCTCGCCACAATCGACAACCGAACAAGCTCCGGAATTCGAAGTGGAAACAGCTCCGTTCACATCGGAATCAACGCAATGTTTAACAGAACCTTCATCGGACTCGGTCCGCTTTTCATCACCCACGTTGATCACACGTCTCTCGATTGAATGCAGGTGATCAGATTAACCCGCCAAGCGACTTGGGAATTTCTCAGGCTGTGTATCAGACTCGAAATTCGCGTTAGAAGTTTGGTGAACGTCGGTGTGACGTTGCTGCGACACAATGTACTGAGGACGTGCTTTGACTTCGTCGTAAATGCGTCCGATGTACTCACCCAAAATCCCCATTCCAATTAGCTGGAAACCGCCCAGCCCGAATACTGCACAGGTCAAAGTTGTGAAACCAATCGAAGCCGTTTCCCAACCTGCCACTCGCTTAAATATAAACCAGCCAGCCAGCATAAACGATAGCGAACAGATCACCAGCCCGGCACCGGTCAACAACCGAAGCGGCTTGAACGAGTAACCGAAAACGGCATCCAATGCGTACTTTAGCAATCGAACAAACGTCTGTTTTGGCTCACCACCCGCACGAGGCGGTCGCTTGAATTGCAACATCGATTGACGATAGCCAACCCATGCCCTCAGCCCTGGAAAGAATCGATGTGACTCGGGAAGTTCGTTGATCGAATCGGCTGCAACTCGGTCAAGCAAACAAAAGGTGCCTGTGTTGGGCGGAATTTGCGAATCAGAAAGATATCGAAAGCAACCATGAAACGCTTTGAAAGCCAACCCGCGTAAGAATGTTTCTTTTCGTGATGTACGCTGAGCAATGACGACTTGATCTCCCGACTGCCATTTCTCAACCATGGCTGGAATCAGCTCGGGCGGGTCTTGCAGATCGCCATCCATAAGCACGACGCAATCGGATTGGCTGTGACGAAGCCCTGCCAAAATCGCAGATGGCTGGCCAAAGTTCCGTGACAGCTCCAACAAGGTAACTGAGTGCTTACTCGTTGATGTTTTATCGAAAACAAGCGAGGCGTTGGGATCTTTCTCGCTAAGTTCGTTTTCGCGAAAGTTATTTTGGTCGGAGTTAATTTGGCCAAAGTTATTTTGGCCGAGCTTACCCTGCCCAAAACCTTCCGCTTTGGAGCTGTTGCCTTCGCGGCAACCAATTACGTTTTCGTGAATCCAGGCTTTGGTCCCGTCTGAACTTCCATCGTCAACGTAAATGATTCGAAAATTCAAGCCGGTCAAATTGCAAGCCGAAACCACTCGCTCATGAAGCTGATCAATGATTTCGATCTCATTGAAGATCGGAATAACGATGTCGAGTTTTGTATCGAGCATTGAGCCGCCTTGTCGAAGGAAGTTTCTTTGGTTGATATTTAGAAGGACTATGCAATGCAAGCAATATCGACCTTTCCGCTAGCATCTTGAGAACTTCTCAATGGGTCTCGATTGCGGTTACTGGAGGCAGAAAAAAGTGTAGCCCAGATTCTTGAATCTGGGTGCGAACGCACAAGAGGCAACTCAGTTCCGGATGAAGCGAGTAGATGGAGTCACGCAGATTGGAGTCTTAATACTGATGGAGTCTTAACACAGATGAGTCTTAACTCTGATGCTTCCTGCCGCTACGCGGCACCGATTCAAGAATCGGTGCTACCCTGCTTACTGGAGGCAGAAAAAAGGGTAGCCCAGATTCTTGAATCTGGGTGCGAAGCACAAGAGGCAACTTACTTCCAACCGAACCGTCTAGATGGAGTCATCACGGCATCGTTTCGTTTTTGAAAAAGCCTGTCTCGCTGGCTTCATCGATTTAACAATTCCCTCTCGGCTCCCACCAAACAATGGGGGTCACCACGCAACAGTAGAACTAAAACGCGTTTTTTCTAAGCGTTTGTGTGGCCTAATCTTGAGCGTTGAAATTTGTTAGACTTTCAAGTCCTTCCTAGCTCCCCGCCCTACCATTTGGCAACTTGCCAATCGGTTGGAATCATCTTTGACACACACACCTTGAATTCCAAAATGTCAAAAGTTAAATCGATTTTCATTTTTGTTTCTTTCCTCACCTGTCTTGCTTTGTCGAGCAACTGTTTCGGCCAAATTATCGATAACGGTACGTTTGAAGAGGGACTCGACCATTGGTTTCCCAAAGGCACAGGCACTATCGAGATAATCAATGACGGCTATGAATCCGAAAAGGCGTGTCTGATCGCGAATCGGACACAACATTGGCACGGCGTTCAACAATCGATTGCTGCTGATCTTGTCGAAGGCAAAGATTATCACTTGGTCGCCTACGTCAAAACGACCGATGTACCTCGCGGCCCACTTCGATTTGAGATTTCCCAAACCGATGATCGTGGCATGCGGTTCTTGTCGGTTGGTGAAATCGAAGCCGTCGACAGCGAGTGGACCATGCTCCAGGGCGGGTTCACACTCGAAACGATTGGCCCGCTTACCGAATTGACTTTTTCGATCGTGGGAACACCAGAGACTGAGTTTTTTGACTTTATGGTGGACTCAATTGAGGTTACCGAAAACGACTGGCTCGCCGAAGCCAACGCAAGAATCGAGCAGATTCGCAAACGTGATATCGAGTTGACGATTCAAAAACCCAATGGTGATCCTGCCGAAAATCATTCGTTGGAAGTCAATCAAATTCGCCACCACTTCAAATTCGGTTCAACGCTCAACGCAGCGGTCATCGACAACACGACGTACGCTGATTTCTTCAAAGAAAATTTTGAGTTCGCAACGATCGAATGGTACAGCCAATGGAAACCGGTTGAAAAGAAACGTGGCATTGAAGACTACGCAATCGCCGATGCTTCTTTGGCGTTTGCCCAATCCAACGCGATTCCAGTTAAAGGCCACGCCCTTTTCTGGGGCGACCCGATATTCAGGCCGACTTGGCTGGATCCTCTTTCGCCATCCGAACTCAATACCGAACTCGACGAGCGGATTACCAATATCGTTTCACGTTACCGTTCTCAGTTTTATGGCTGGGACGTTAACAATGAAATGCTCAACCACGACTTTTTTCAAGAACAGCTTGGCGAATCGATCCGCCCTTGGATGTTTCAAAAAGCCAAAGAGATCGATCCCAACACAAAACTGTTTACCAATGAGTTTGCGCTTACCGTTTCTCAACTAAAATCCAAACAGTATCGCAGCCTGGTTCAATCGCTTCAGGCCAACGGAGCACCGGTGGATGGAATCTGTTTGCAATCACACTTCAACAGTTTTGTTTCTGTCAAAGGTATGGAGATTGCACTTTCTGAGTTGGAGGACTTGGGAGCTGAAATCTGGTTTTCTGAATACGACACAGTGAACCCCGACGCTGACAATCGAGCCGACGCGTTGGAATCGTTTTATCGCTACGCTTTCAGTCGCCCAGAAGCCAACGGAATTGTGATGTGGGGATTCTGGGCGGGCACACACTGGCTAGGCCCGGATGCATCCATCGTCGACCTCGACTGGACGGTTAATGCAGCGGGACAACGGTATCTTGATTTGATCGACGAGTGGTCAACGAATTTTTCGGCCGACGCCGAGCATCTGGGACAGCTTAATTTTCGCGGCTTCCACGGCGACTACATCGTCACCACGACCGACTTGGAAACTGAGATCGTCAACCATCATTTGCTACGAGTCGAACCGGGCGAGACCGTTTTGCAAAGAAATCTTGTAACAAGCAACGAAGACAACGTCCTGTTGATTTACGGCACCGAAGACGACGACTTGTTCGAGTACGATTTTGAAAACCCATTTCAAGTCTTTATCAATGGAATTGGCGTGATGATCGACCAAAGTTTTGGGTCGGTTCAATTCGTGGGTCTTGGGGGCGTTGATCACTTCGATATTAAATCCAAAACTACAAAACAGAACTTTTATACGACTTCGACCTCCATCACACCTTCGGGCAGCTCAAACCGAATTCGATATTCGCAGATCGAAACAGTAAGCTTCATTTCGCAAAACGAAGAGAGCACAACGACCTTTGTCGATTCACCCGCCGACGACATGTTTGTTTCATATCCAGAATCCACTTTGCTGATAACCCCATCGCACAGCGTATCCGTAGAAGGATTTGAAACCGTCCGCTGCATATCCAACACCGGATCAGACCTTGCAACAGTCTATGACTCACCTTCGAGAGACTCGATTCAGTACCAACCGTCAGAGATAGTTGACCCTACGGTCACGGTTGATGACGAAGATTCAAAAAGGCGATGGTTTCGTGGATTCTCGGAGACGATTGTAATCTCGGAAACAGGTGTCGACATCGCAGACATTTTTCTTCCGGTCGGTATCAAGACAATTGATGTATCGCCGGAACTAACCACCCTGACCGTTGACGGTGACGTGGTTCAATTTTCGAACATCCCAAGATCATATATTTGGGGTTCTGATGACCCAGACAACCCTACCGACAACATCAACATTGTCGGCTCTCCAGGTTCAGAGCGTCTGAGAATCGCGCCGGCAACCACGTTGTACGAAGGCGATTCATTCTGGAAACTATTCGTGGGCGTCGATCAATTCTCAAATTCAAACGATACAACCGGCAACGATGTTTTGTTGTTTTTCGATTCCCCAGGCGATGATCAGCTAAGCGTCAATCAGGATAGCGCAACCATAAGCTCCCAAGGGTTAACGCATACACTTAATTTCTTTGACTCAATTCGTGCCTATGGAAATCAAGGCGGCACAAACACGACAGTGCTCAACCAGCCCACCGCAAACGTGAGATTGTTTGGCGATTGGATTGAGTAAATAAATAGAGTCCGTCCAAATAGCCAAGCGGCTTTAACGGACGAGCAAAAACGATGACCGTGGATCGGTTATTTGAACCTTGGTGGCTTGGGGCTACCGCTTTCTGGTCTTAATGATCTCAAGCAAATGCGCAAAGAACAATCTTTGCGTTTTTGCGTCTTAGCGTGAGGCAACATCCTCCAAAGAATCAAAATCATTACGCAGCCTCTCTGTCCTTTCGTTAAACACACCTTTTTGGACCAATCAATTCTGCCCAAAAAACCATGAAATGCCCATTGGAATCGGGCCGCCCAATTGCGACAAAAAAAGAGGTTCACTAAGCTTCCTTCAGGCGCGTTGATCAAGTGAAGTCATAGATCGCCGTATCCCTTGGGCTATCAAGTATCCTTCCATGCCTCAAAACGAACCTCTCCCTGCACCGCCTTATCTTCGTGGCGTATACCTGCGCGAAGATTTCGACTTAAGCCAGTCTGGAAGCGCGTTCGAGCGATTCCACGAAGAAGAGGTTGAAGTCAAAGAGGATTCGACCGAGCCAACTTCGACAACGCTGATGGATGACGACGAGTTTCTTCAATCGCTTGTTTCACCCGAGCCAAATTTTGAAGACGATATCGATCAAGTCAACGACACCGAGGAAGCAAGCCCCGAAGATAATTCCGCCGACGATTTTGACGAAACGGAAAACGAAAATTCGAATTCCAAACTCCCACGCTCCCAGCGATTCCCTTTTTCGATTCCATGGATCCACCAGGAGTTTGAATTACGATTCCCAAACGCCGTTACATTCCTGGTGGGTGAAAACGGAAGTGGTAAATCGACTTTGATTGAAGCCATCGCGTCGCTGTGCGGCTACCCAGTTAGCGGCGGAGGCACCAATGATGCTACTTCCCGTTTTGGCCCTGAAAGCGACAGCGAACTTGCCCATGCCCTGTATCCCGAGTTCAAGCAACGCCACCGAGACGGCTACTTTTTCCGGGCTGAGTTCTATGCACACTTTGCTTCGTTATTAGAAGAACGAGAGCGCGACCCAGACTTTACTTCGGATCCTTATAGACGATACGGCGGCAAGTCACTTCATCAGCGTTCGCACGGCGAGTCTTTTTTGGCGTTACTTCAAAACCGATTTACCAAAGGGCTTTTTCTGCTGGACGAACCCGAGTCGGCACTTTCCCCGCAACGCCAATTGACATTGCTGGCGATGATCGCAGATCGCGTTAATAAAGGGAAAAGTCAATTTATTATTGCGACGCACTCACCGATTTTGATGACCTACCCAGGCGCGACGATCATCAATTTCGATTCGGAAGAATTGGTAGAAGTTCCGTTCGAAGAAACAACGCACTACGCCCTCACTCGCGGCATTTTGGAACATCCGAAAGTGTACTGGAAACGTTTGCTTGAAAGTGCGCAGAAAAAATAAGCGGGGCTTCGCAGGGCGAAAAAAGCTGCAATTTTCAACGACCCCATCGTCGTCTATATTCTTCCATTTCTTTGCTGTTTAGGCTTAGCTTGCCGTATTGAAACCAATTCATAATCAAGCTGACAACCACAAGGCCGGCAACGATAAGTAGAATTTCCCAGTTATCAATCAGCCTATGGTAGTTTTCGATTAATTGTTCCATCTTGCACCGCTATCGGAAGGGCTAAATTAAAACTTAGGTCATGATGGCTGAAAGTCAATTTGACGAACCCGTTTTTGGTTTTTACCCAACGGCATCTACCGACGTGCTAAGCAGTCATTTTTTGCACAGTGGACAAAATCCTGCCATACTGCTCTCTTACACAGGCGATAAGTCCGACAAGAACGAGTTGACCGACGACCTAACGCCGATAATTAAATTGTTATCCGGCTCCATCGAATCTTGCACGTGGCTATGCATGAACTGTACGCTTTACAAATCTCAATATCATTCATTCGCGAAACTCCCCCTGCCTCGCGAAGTCTGGGATACCCCAGAATTGTCAGATTGGATGTCCCACTTCAACAGTTGCACTTCTTGTTTCGACTGGACGCTTGGCCAGCGTATTGCTGAGCGCGGATTCAGCCCCGACGACTTCCCATGCGTTCATATTGGCAACCAGATTACGACGACATGCCCCGACCATTCGAACCCTGCTGACTGTCCAGATGTTCTAATTACCTACTTTGCGCGATTTGATGAGTACTCAATCGCTGTTCCTGACGGCGGAACTGCTGCAGTGGCAATTCGCTACTGCCCATGGTGCGGCAAGTTGCTTCCGGAATCAAAACGCGACCGTTGGTTCGACGAGCTGGCGGCGCTGGGCTATACTGACTTCACCGGCGACGATATTCCTGAGGAGTACTTGACCGATGAATGGCATAGAAACGCCGGATAACAATGGGTTGCACCCGGAGCCGCGGGTCGCGCGGGTTTGAGTGTTTAGTGAGTTCGCCGCGGCCCGGTGAACCTTGACGTTATCCCGCTCAATACTAATGCAAACATTCAATACAATTTGCTACGGGGTTTCTGGGGCGTTGATTGCCGGTTTAGTTTGCTTCATCGTTTCCGTTCGTGTAGAAAGCCTTTTGATCAATGGGGTTGTCTTCATTCTCTTTTTGCTTGCTCCAGCTTTCGCTTGCATCTTGGGAGGGTTGTCTGATTATCGAATTGCAGCAACGATTATTGTTTATACATTAATTGGCGCTTTCTTTTTTGGTGCGACTAGATTGGTCGTCGCTGTCGGTCCAAGCCATCGCGAGTTGTACCACGCCACCCTTCACCTAGCAGGAGATATAGGTGCTTGGCGAGAGGTTGTTGGCGGGTGCACACTTGCGATCGGAAGGATCCTGTTTGTTCGAATCCTAAAAGAAACCCACCCAATACTGAACGGTGGCGACTCGGGATAACAATGGGTTGCACACGGAGCCGCGGGTCGCGCGGGTTTCAATGTTTAGCGAGTTCGCCGCGGCCCGGTGAACCCGGACGTTATCTGGATGATAGTGAACAATCGTGGATAGCACAGAAATCAAAAAGCTTGCTCAGGGACCAAAGCTGTCACTTGAACAACTCAATATCCAAATGCAGGACCTGAAATCTAGAGGTGCAGGCATTTTGGATTGCATCATATACGCAATGACGAATCAAGAGTGCGACCTGGGTGACGCACGCAATATCGTGATCAATTCGGACGCATGGATCGCAAACAAGGATGGCTTTTTGCGTCAGCAAGAGGAAGCACTTCAGGAATTCCTTGAAGACAATCCAGACCGCATTGCCAGCGTTCAGCAAGTGTTCGCCCCAGACGGAACGCAAACGACGGTCAACTTAAAGCCGAGCGATTAGCCCGACACACCAGATAACAATGCGATGGACCCAAGTCGCATTTCACGTCGGTTTTAATGTTTAGTTTATTTGCTGCGACTGGGTCATCGCAGACGTTATGTCGCTTGACCATCGTTCACCCGCACTCGACTATGGAAACTCCGATATGCAAAATGAAGAGCCTTGTTACGAATTTCTAGATCCTTGGTGGGCTACTGAAGGCGACAGCGGTCCATGGGAGCAAAGATTTCTCAATCAACTGAAGGTTGAAGCCTGCCCCGAACACGCCATGTACGGATTGCCGGTGCGGGTGATTGGGAGCTACGGCGGCTCACAGGCATTGCTGTTCGAGTTGCTTGACGGAACGGGACGGCTAGCTGTTGTTCGATTCACTTGGGAGGAGGCTCAGCAGTCTTTGCCATTGCCCGATACCAGCATTTATTCGAACTTCGGCGATTTCAAAACCGAAAGAATGATTCCGGACAATCGCGAATATCTCGCAAGTATACCTGGGCATGAAATACTGATAGAGGCCGCTGAGGAAGGTAATCTCGACTTGATTCAACAGCAGGTTGAGTTAGACGTGGATATTGACGCCTTTGATTCTCCAACTGGCACAGCCTTATGCGCTGCTGCTGCAAATAACCAGCTCGAAGCCGCGAAGCTTCTCATCGAACTTGGTGCTGACTTGGAGAAAACCGATGAATCTCCAATGCCGATGACTGCTTTATTCCACGCGGTCAGCAGTGGCCATGAAGAAATGGCCAAACTTCTTTTGGAAAACGAGGCCGACCCTAACGCAATGTTCCTCACATGGTCGTCAACACCGAGGAACTGCCTTGAATACCTGAAGAGCCGAGAATTGGAACATACATCGCTTTACAAACTACTTGTAAGCCATGGTGCCGAGCTTCCAACATACATCGGTATGGTCGATAAATATCCGGAGAAGATTGCCTATATCGCCGAGGCAGTCGTAACAGCAGAGCATTTCGATGATGCCATTGAACTCAATTCGTATCTAATTGAAAAACAACCGAATTCCACGCTGCATTACCAGCGAGGTGTTGCTTACGACATGACCAACAACTCCGTTGCGGCGCTTTCCGACTTTGACAAGGCCATCGCATTGGATGCCGAGAACTTCCAAGCGTTCTTCAGCCGGTCGCTCGTCCAGCAAAAACTCGGTCGATGGGAAGAATCTGTCGCTGATCTCGAAGCCGCGATTCGAATAAATCCGTCGGACTGCATTTCACTGAATGCACTGGCTAGAGCACTTATGCAATCCCCGAGCATAGCAATCCAAAATCCTAAGCGATCAGTTAATCTAGCAAATAAAGCATGCGAATTGTCAGAATGGGACGACGCAATTTGTATCGCCACGTTGGCTGAAGCGTATCGGAAAACTGGGAACGAGGATCGGGCAATCGAAATGGACCAAAAGGTTGCAACACTTAAGGAACGCGAGACGTTTCTTTAGGCACAATGTATCGCAACACAACAATGCGTTCCTGAAACATATTGTCAATCTAAAAAGACTCATTTTTTTGAGCTCGCGTACTTTCTTCGCCAACGCTGTGCAGGTTGTTTTTTTCTTTTGTGTTTGTTGTGGTGACGAGCTGTTTTTTGAAGGTTAGTTAGTTTTTGAATTCAAGCCTGGTAGACGGGTTTGTGC
>CAYUWY010000046.1:0-49309 GCA_964448575.1 uncultured Pirellulaceae bacterium | reverse complement strand
GATCTCAGGTGTCGTTTTTTATGGAAATACCAATTAAGGGATAGAGCCTAGGGCGTTGCCCTAGGCTACGGTGAAAATGGCCTTTGGCCAACCAAATTGGGCAACGCGGCCCTGCGCCCGCTGGATCCGTGTTCGGGCACCATCTTCTCCGTGCACAATACTCAGCCGCTTGTCGGTGGGCAGGTTGGCCGATTCAGTTGCGAGACTGGGCAGGATGCCGATGCTGACGTCAGTGGATTAAACCTGGCTACTAATGCATAATTGTCGATATGCGCAATGGAAAAATCCAAGTTCGACTGGGCACGTTGATGTTATTGATCGTGCCAATCTCAATTGCCGTTTTCTTTGTCAATCGACACTATGAACTTGGACGTCGGCCAATCAAATGGAAGCCTTACAGTGACCTGGGGCTGGCTGAAGAACTGGAATCGGGAAATACGGTGATCGTTTTTCTGCGCGGCGATTTCATGGCAACTGATTCAAACAACCATGATATTTTCGAGTCTTCCGAATTTCGACGCGAGTTTCATACAAATTCATATGCGGCACTGGAATCGACTATGAATACCGAAAACGGCATGCATCCGTTACTGGAAAAACATAGATTCACCAACCTGATGATTTTCAAACCTGGCGTCGCCGAACCTCTGGCAGTCCCTGCTGGTGTTATTTACACAACTGAGGCGTTGCTACGTGAGATCAGGGAATATGTAAAAGGCGATAACAAAAAAAGCGATTAAGTTTCTAGCTTCGAGTTTTCCGAGCGAGATTTTACAGACGGTTAGATTCCCTGAATGTCTCGGTCTCTATTTCAGCAACTTTGCAATTGCTTTTGTCTCTGGCGTTTCCAACTTCACCGCAATCGACATCAGTGTTTGGTTTTTGCGGTTAACGTGTTTTGTGTTGGCTCCGGATTTAATCAGTAATCGGATCGCTGATTTTTTGTTGTCAATGTTCTTGATGGTTGACCGCACCGCATCGAACAATGCGGTCTCGTTGTCTTTATCTTCGATCTTGCAACTGGCTTTGTGCTTCAACAAAATCTTCATTGCTTCGACAAATCCCGCTTTGGCAGCACGGTGCAATGCCGTCTTTCCTTTGGCGTCTTGGAAATTAACATCGGCCCCAAGATCGAGCAGCCGTTTGACTTCTTCAGGATTGCCTCCGCGATCACCGCGACAAAGGTAAACCAATTCTTCGCTGGCTAAATTTTTGGAAACCGTGCCTCCGTAGCTGGACACAAGCTCAAACAATTCGCCTTCATCTGCAAACACTTGGGGTGCGAATTTTGGATCAGCTCCATTCTCAAGCAACAGTCGCACCATATCGATTTGTCCGTCAGCTGCCTCAAAAAGCTCGTGCTCGAATCCTTTGATTTTGGCTCCTCGTTCAATCAAATATTCGGCCGTCTCCAAATCGCCTTTGCGACGGGCGCCTCCACGTAGTGCATAGCAAAGCGGCGTCGCCCAAGCGGCCGGGGCAGCATAAAAGTCGAGTCCGTTTGGAAGTTTTTTACCCATCGCATGTTGAGGGTGGCCTTGGTTGAGTCGTTTCTTACTACGTTTCAACAACGTTTTGGTCAGATCAAGGTCACCCAGAAACGCGGCCGTATGAATGTCAACAACGGCTCCCTTTTTCAAAAGGAAATCAGCAACCTCAAAATGCTTTTTGTGTTTCGCGATGCAGTAACAACTGACTTCGACAAAGTAGGGCGTGTAATGTGAACCGCAAGCGTCGATGTCGGCTTTGCGTTTCACAAGATACTTGACCATCTCCAGTTTGCCTTTATGCGAAGCTTCCCAAAGCATCGTTCGTCCGTGCGATCCTGGTCGATTAAGCCATTTCGGTTTCGCTTTTAAGATTTCTCGCACCGCATTGAGGTCACCGCGCGCCGCTGCCGCCACGCCGATTTTAAGAAAGTCGCTTGCTTTGCCAGTGAATTTGATCATTTCAATATCGTAACCGAAAGAAAAAGCGATTTCGCCATTGAAATTTATTTGCGTTCTTGAATCAGGCGCCGATATTCAGCCGGAAAATGCATTGGTTGTTTATTCCGATTCTAAAAACTGCTCGCGAACTTTGGTTAACGCGAACCCAAGCAGATTTAATCCACGCCATGTCGCTGGGTCTTGGGCTTTTGGATTGTGCATTCCCAACCCAATCCCCCAGATCGTGTCACGTCCGGCGGCTTCGACAAGAATCGTATTGGTGGATTCTGTAGCAGCCTCGCCGGGTTTCAAAGGTTCCAATTTTTCTGAGGCGGTATCGCCAGTTGTAGTTTCGCCAACATCATCGTCAGTACGGTAAATCGCAAGCCGTTCTTTTACTTCATCTGTTGGCGCCTGACTAATTTTGTAGTTGCTTTTCGATTCCGCGACTGCACGTATGTCGGCCTCCTCAATTTTTGCTGTGGCAAGCAAGAACTGTTTCATGTCTTCGTGCTGACTGAATTTTGCCAAGTTCCCTTTGACGACAATTTCAAACTTGTGTTCGCCCCATGTCTCGTTGTCAAAATCGGAAACCTTGCGGCCAAACGCTTTTGCTTCTTTGGGACCTTCGCTTTCGAGAATGTTGGTGAGCATTTCTTCATCACCAAACAAACGAGCTTTTTCCGCCATCATCCAATGCTCAGCCGTTGGATAGTCTACGCCGTCAATGGTAAACTCGCGCACGAACCATTGACTCAGGCAAGACGAATCTACGCCCGATACCGGCGGTTTGTGTCCATAGAAAAAGTAAAATTGAAACCGTTCACCAGCTTCCCATCGTTGTCGCAACTTTTCTCGATTGTATGGGAGGCTCATTTTTCTACTCAGGTTTTGGAACGTTCTGAAAAGCAAGTTGCACGTGTTTGAGGGCTCAGGTTTTAATAACTTGCTAAACGGTCGTCAAATCCCGGTGCCGCCGCGTCAAATATTATCGAATATTTAGTCCAAAAATTTGCTCGCAGACTACGATAGATACTTACTGAAACGTCTTTCAAATGCCGCTTTGTTCGGCCTCCAGCTGAGAATGAATTCCAAGTCGCTTAATCAAAACCAATCGGATTCGATGCAGGCCGATCAGTGTACTTGGTCATTCGGGATTCGAACGACGGTTTCGATATTTGTCGTGGGTTGGTTGATCGTTGTCGTGCTGGGTCCGCTCTCCAATCCCATCAGCTCGCAGCATTTTAGTCAGCCGTTGGCGGAGACCGTGGCGCCGCTTCATCAAGCGTTTTTTCTCGATCACGGCTATCGCTTTTTCGCTCCCGACCCAACTGCCTCTCATTTGCTGACTTTTCAAGGCACTCGCAAAGACGGCTCTGGATTTTCAGGACAGATTCCTGATCGAAACAGCCATTGGCCTCGTTTGCTTTACCACCGTTGGTTTATGGTTAGTGAAACCCTGTTCGCCGAAAACTATTTGAAGCCATCTCAGTCCGCGTTTGAGCAGCGGGAAAAAGAATACAAAGCGCGGCTTGAGTCGTTGCTGGTGTCCAATGAGAGAGGGCTTCATCGTGAACTGACCGCTGAGCGAAAACGAGAAAAGGCATTGTTCGAATCGGCGAGGGCGCGAACGGATTTGCTGACCGCGGCCATCGCCAAGGTCATTATGGAGCGACACGACGCGGAATCAATTCAGTTGTTTGTGCGTGAGCGCGAGATCCCTTTTCCTGAACAAGTCCAATTGGGATTGGGTTTGGATGACGAATCGTTGCTTTCCCAGCCGTTGAAAATTGGCGAGTTGGATGCTGGCGGCTTTCGTGCGTTTGATTTGCAGCCACAAGCGAAAACGATCGAACCGGAGGAGATTCAATGAGCTCCTCGGAATCAAAATCAGTCAAAACAAAATCAGCCATAACAAAATCAGCCAAATCAAAAAACGGCGAAATCAGCACATGGCTTGGCGATTGTTCGGCCGCATGGGATCGTTTTTGGTTTCAGCCACGCGATCCGTTTGTTTTGGGAATCATGCGAGTGCTGGTTGGGTTGATTGTGTTTTACACCCACCTCGTTTGGTCGTTAGAGCTGTCGACATTTTTGAGCAATGGCGGAATGTTGCCGGAGGCGTACCGCGAGTTGGTTTGGGGGAACCCATTTGCGTGGAGCCATCTGGACTTAGTCGCTGGCCAGCCATTTGCAATGAGCGTTGTGCATCTGATTGGATTGGTTGTCGTCGTTCTGTTTACGTTGGGTCTTTGGACTCGTTGGACTTCAATTCTCACGGCGTTGTTGGTCGTTTCTTACGCCAACCGCGCGACCGGATCGTTGTTTGGGCTGGATCAAATCAATGCGTTTTTGTGTATGTATCTTGCGATTGGAAATTCGGGCGCCGCGTTTTCGATTGATCGCTGGTTGGCGATTCGGAAAAGTGATCCTGACAAAAACGATCTCGCAGAAGGCATCGTAAAGGCAGACACTCTGACGAATATTTCTACTCGTTTGATTCAAGTTCACATGTGCGTCGTATATTTGTTTGCCGCGATCGGTAAGCTCGGCGGCGAAACCTGGTTCAATGGAGAAGCGATTTGGGGTGCGTTGGCATCTTATGAATATCAAACGATCGATATGACTTGGCTGGCGGGACATATGGGCTTGGTCGCGATCCTGACGATCACGGCGTTGGCATGGGAGTTAGCCTACGCAGCACTCATTTGGCCTCGTTTAACTCGCCCGATTATTTTGGCGATGGCGATTCCAATTCACCTTGGCATTGGGATGTGTATGGGCATGATGACGTTCGGTTTAATCATGCTTGTTGGAAACATTGCGTTTATCGAGTCGCGCTGGTTACGGGCGATGATTTACAAAACGTAGGTAAGTCACTTCGCGTTGAACTCGTAATTCGGTTTTTGCGCGGAACAGGGGAACACTAATCTGCGCTAATCATCGCTAATTCAACATTCCGCCTGGGACTCTGGAACTGCAGTTTTTGATTAGTGTCGATTAGTGAAAATTAGTGTTCTTTTTTAAAAGCTAAATCAACAAGGCTTCTGACAGCGGTCAGCTAGAAGAGGATTCCATTTCGGAATTTTGATCCGTGCCTTACTCACTGCCGATGTTTGCCAGCGCGATTAATGCGAACGAAGTTGCGATCAGTGGATCGTTCTCGCGCATTTGATTGAATTCGCTTTGCCAGAGACCGGATTGGGATTGTGTGTCGACCAGTAACTGTGCAATGGCTCTTCTGCGTTTCTTGGCGACGGCCGGTTCGAAATGGTCGAGCGATCTCGACAAAGCCGTTAGATAATAGAATCGTAAGCTCGAAGGCCAAGTGCTTTCTTTGTCGGTGAAGCCTGGCACCTCGTCGATTTGAGGATTCGCGTTTAGCCAAGCCACCGTTTGCTTTACGGATTCGTCGTCTTTTTTAGCATCGGTGAATAAAAGGATTCCCAGCCCATCGCATGTAGCACTGCCGTAGGCTCGCGGTTGTTCTTCGGTGACCCAGCCCGCTTTGTTCAGGTTCGAGCGGATCTCTGAAGTGAAATAGAATCCGCCTTTGTTTGACGTCTTCACGATTCGGTCGCACCAAGCCTTCGCGGCGGCAATGGATTTCTTGATCCGATCGTCTTCGAATAGGTCGTCTGATTGGTATTGAGACAACGCTTCAAGAACGTAGTAGGTCACTGAAACATTGGCACCCGCCGTTTTGCCTTTTGTCGATCCCGGGCCAAGAATGTCCCAGCCGCCGTGGTTCAAGTTCTCAGGATTGAAGCCACGTGCTTCCATGCATTGACCATCCAGTAAAAACTGAATCATGTTTTTGATTTGGGTGGGCGTCAGGCCGATGTCGAGCTTTTTGTGAACTGTCAAAATCAACGACGTGCTGTAAACCGGGTAGTCCATTGAACCGTCGGGAGCCGAGACGCAGCCGCGTTTATCGATTCCCTGCTTGAGAAAATCGACTGCTTTTTTGAACGCTGCCGCGTGCGGCTTGCGAGATTCTGCCGAGAGATGACTGATCGAGTAAAGCGTAAATGCGGTTACCGCAGCGCCTTGTTTCATCGAGCCGTAATGCTCACTATGCCACGCGCCATCAGTGGCTTGTTGGCTCATGATTGATTTCAGACCGTCGGCGATTGCTTGTTCCGTGTCTGGAAAGCTGCCGTCTGGATTTTTGGTGGCGTCTTTGTCTTGTTTTTTGTCGTCTTGTTTCGTTTCTTGAGCGGAACAAGTGTTACAAAAACTGAAATTAGCAACCGCGGCGTTACCTATTGGAAATTGCGCACCGAGACACGCAAATCCAATCAGGAAAAAGAAAACCGGTCGAATCATTGTTGAGAGATTGGGAGGTAACGGTTAGGTGCTGAGAGCACGAGGCACGCAGCCGCTGTGCAGAATGTTCGGCTGGTAATGCAGTGATGACCAACCCAGCTTCCGTCCTGGTTTTGGACTTTGATGATTTTGTCGCGAACGACTGGGAACCACTTTGACCAATCTTCACCAGCTTTTTGAAGCATCGTTTCAGTGATCAAATGGAAGGCAAGATACTCTTCACCGCCGGCTTGATTGAACGCGGTGCTTCCGTCCTTAACGAGCTTCAAGACTTCTTTGAATGATTTCTTAACGATCGCATCGTCTTCTTTGCCCATCGCATAAAGCACACGAATACCAGCGGCGTTCTTATAAAGCTGATGCATCCAGTGGCCGCGATTCTGGCCCATCTCTTTTTTCATTTTGCCGATCAGGTAATCGGAAGTCTTTTCAGGCGACGCACCCACTTCGAAACCAGCAAAGTGTGATGATCGGAGGCTTGTCCAGCCCATCACGGTGCCAAGCGTTGGTGCCCATGATTCGTTGCCCCAGCTTCCGTCAGGTCGCTGAGCTTTGGCAACCGCATCGATGACCTTGCGGGCGGCAGTCAAAGTCTCTTTTGGAATGTGAGCTTCGCCAGCAACCTGAGTCAAAAACAGAAGCGCGAAAAATGTATGGGCCTGTTCGCCGATTTTTCGCTGAAGTTGAGTTCCTTTTTCAGACGTGATGTTTGTCGCGGGCATCACGCGAATTCGCTTCAACAAGAAGTTCACAATATCGCGAAGGGCTTGCTTGTTGGGGCCTTGGCTTGGTGTGCTTCCATCGCCAAGCATCGCAAGTCCAACGACCGCTGTGCAACCGATGTCGTCTTTGTGACCTTTGTCGACGCCGTAACCGCCTGAGCGTTTGTTGCGACCTTTTTTGATCCATTCCATTCCACGCTGAACGGCCAGCATCGATTCGCGAGTACGTTCTTTGAGAATGTCATCGCGCGTAAGTCTTGTTGGATTGGTGGCGTTAACCATTGAACCCAAATTAGAGTTCAATCCCAGTCCAAAGCCTGAGGCAACGGTGGTGGCGGTTGTTAGAAATCCGCGGCGTGAAAAGTTCATCTTCGTCTCCCATCTAAGCGGTTTGAGCGTGCTTAAGATTATTCACACATTTTAACCCAAGTCAATTTTTGATTGGGCCGTTTCGCTAGCCGATACCATATTTTTATCGACTTCGAATTCTCTCTAAAGTCAGCTCAAATCGAGATTTTCGCGGAACTGGGCGATTTGCTAGGGGTTCCGGACAATCTGCTCGCTGAAGTCTTGCAAGTTACCCGCCTGTGACAATCGTATCAGGCAAGATTTCAATATGAACGTGAAAGAGACATTCGTTGGGAATTGAGAGTTACCGTACGTTGGATGGGTTGGGTTGAGAATTCAGCTGGCTGGAGTCGTCGTAGGTCAGGCTGTGCCGGACGCAAATTGGATGAGCGATTGGTGCTCGTTCTTTTTTGCAATCTGGGCGACCTACTGACCGAATATGCTTTTCAGTGGTGCCTGCTCAAACATGCTTTGAACGGCGGCAATTGACGGCGCTGATGGAGCCGGTGCTGATGCAGCAGCCTGGCGCTCGGCTCGGGCGTGTGTGAATAGAAACATGAACGCGGCGATGCCGATGGCTTGCAGAATCAAAGTTCCTAAAACAGGAGATGACTTTTTCTTTTTTCGTTTCTTTGTTCGCTTCGACATGATCTTACTCCGTTAGATTGCGTCGTTGTTTGATAAGTAGCTGACTGTTTGTTTGAATAATTGCAAACACGATGCCATTGAAGCGATTTCTCTCAAAATGGCAGAGACTTTTCGGTTCACCCACGAATTACCGAGCAAGCGGCGTCCCGTAGTTGCATCTCACACCAAGGTCGCCACAATCTTGCAAGTGCTTTGTAAATTTTACATAGACCAAATTGACGACACCTGAAATCAACTGGAGTTCAAAATTACTTCCGACGACCTCCAAGCACGACGTGACGACATTGCGGAACAGTATTTTGATCAGTTGCAGTTCGCTCCTTATCCCGTTCAAGAAGAGGCGTTGCTTTCGTGGTTCACGTCTGAGCAAGGCATTCTTGTCTGTGCTCCAACGGGAACCGGCAAAACGCTAATCGCCGAAGCCGCCCTTTACGAAGCCCTCAAGCTTGGCAAGACGGCTTACTACACGACGCCGCTGATCGCGTTGACCGATCAAAAATTTCGCGACATCCAAGAGTCCGTTGTGCGCTGGGGTTTTTCTCCTGACGAAGTTGGGTTGGTTACTGGCAATCGCAAGGTTAACCCTGACGCAAAAATTCTGGTGGTTGTCGCGGAAATTTTGCTCAACCGTTTGCTCCACGAAGAGGCTTTTGATTTCACCGATGTGTGGGCGGTCGTGATGGATGAGTTTCATAGCTTCAACGATATTGAGCGTGGGATTGTCTGGGAGTTTGGATTAGGACTTTTGCCTAAGCACATCAAAACGCTTTTGCTTTCGGCGACCGTTGGCAACTCGATGGAGTTCGCGGGTTGGCTTAATCGAGTTCACGATCGCAATTTGAAGCTTGTTGAAAGCGATGATCGAAAAGTTCCGCTGGCGTTTAATTGGGTGGGCGACAAAATTTTGCCAGACCATATCGAAGCCATGGTTCAGGGCGATGAAACTTCGCGCTATACTCCGGCGTTGTTGTTTTGTTTCAACCGCGAACAATGCTGGACGGTTGCCGAAACCCTCAAAGGGAAAAAATGCGTTGACAAGGAACAGCAGAAAAAACTATCGGCGCGGCTGGATGAATACGACTGGACGCAGGGCGCCGGGCCCAAACTAAAACAGATTTTGATCCGTGGCGTTGGTGTTCACCACGCGGGCGTCCTTCCTCGTTATCGCCGAATCGTCGAGGAGTTGTTTCAGGAGAAATTGCTAAGCGTATGTGTTTGCACCGAGACATTGGCGGCGGGAATTAATTTGCCGGCACGAAGCGTTGTGTTGCCGACTTTGATCAAAGGGCCACGCGGAAAGATGAAGTTGATCGAACCCAGTTCGGCCCACCAAATGTTCGGCAGAGCAGGGCGGCCTCAATTCGATGACCAAGGTTACGTTTTCGCTTTGCCACACGAAGACGATGTAAAGATTCTAAAGTGGAAAGAGAAATACGATCAGATCCCGGAAGACACAAAAGACCCCGGGCTGCGTAAAGCCAAAAAGGCACTTAAGAAAAAGCAACCCAAACGGCGCGAGGGGCAGCAATATTGGACTGAGCCACAGTTCGAAAAATTGATCAAGGCTCCTTCGGCCGATCTTGCCAGTCGCGGCCCGTTGCCTTGGCGGTTGCTTGTCTACATGCTCGACGCATCGGCCGATGTTGATTTGATTCGCAAACTAGTCGCCGGACGATTGCTTCAACCGAAAGAACAAATCGCGGCGCAAAAGCAATTAAACCAACGGCTGATTACGCTTTGGCGCGGCGGATACGTGACACTTGAACCCAAACCACCACTTGCTGATCTGGATCCTGATGCAGGCAAGGAAAAAGAAGAAGACGCAATCGACAGCGACAGTGGGCCAGCGGGCGACTCGGAAGAAGCTGCTTCACCCATGCTGATGCTTGACCTGGGGCAGAAGAAAACTTCGCAGCCGCAAGAAAGCGAGCAACCTAAACAAGCCAAAAAGAAAACGGCGGAAGCACCCGAATCAGAAGCGTCCGCTTACAAACCATTGGTGGCCACGCCGACGGAGAAAATGGCCGACCTTTTGAAACTCCGAGGCGTGCATCCGCTGTACGCCGTGTTCCTGATGAGCCATTTGGGGGTTGCTGATCGCAATGAGCGCATCATGGCGTTCGAAAGTATTCTTGAGCTGTCTCGTTCGCTTGGTCGTGCCGTGCGAATTCCTGGTCACGAAGAGCTTCCGCCAGGCCCGTTGGCGACAACACGTTTGGATTCGCAATTGTTGAAGCTTGGTCTGGCGACGGTCGACGAATTGGGGATGGTTGAAAAAGACGAAGACGAAGAAGACAAGAAACGGGGCTACTACGATGAAGAATACGTCCCGATCCTGACCTTGCCGCATAAGCTTCAGCGATTATTCCAGCATGATTTTCCCGGTGTCCACGACGTTCGCGTCACGCCGGTTTGGGTTGTTGGCGAAGTCCTCAATTATTCCGATTTCAACAAGTACGTGACGGGTAACAAGCTTCAGAAACAGGAAGGCGTTGTGTTTCGGCACTTGCTTCGTTTTATTTTGCTCATCGATGAGATGGCTCAGCTTTGTCCGCCAGATGTTGAGCACTCACAGTGGCAAGACGAGTTGTTCGCGATTGCAGATCAGTTGGAAGCAATCTGTCGAAATTCGGATCCAGATAGTACGGATCAATGGCTGGCAGAATCACCACGCGAAAAAGCGTGAGTGGTGGGAGAAGCATCGAATTGTTGAACCCGTTTGGGGTTCGATTTATCGCCAACCGAATATCCCAGCGTGCGCTGCGCGACACTGGGCTGTGGAGTAAAACCCCTTTGGGGTACCGCTTCGCGCTTTAATGTTCAATCGTCGTCTTTCTCCGCCCATGAGAGCTGGAACTTCGCTTGTCTGAGATAGACCGTCGCTTGCGAGAAAGACGGACAGGAATGTCCATCCTACGAAGAATTCAAAAAGCTAACCGACTGACCTGGTGAGTCGGCTGTCGCGTGAACTGATTAACTAGTTGCTAGGCGCGAATGCTGTGCGATCCCGGACGGTGACGGTTACTGTTTTGTACTGTCCGCGACGATAGATCTTCAGTTTTACTTGCTGATTCAATCGAGTCAGGCTGACTTTGGTTACCAACTGTGAATCGTTATCGACACGTGTTCCGTTGTATTCCAAAATCACATCACCAATTTGCAAATCGGCCGATGCAGCTGGCGAGTTCTTTGTGATGGCTGAAATCAAAGCCCCGTGAGCGACGTTAAGTCCAAGCGAAGTCGCTTTCTTGTACGTGTAGCGTGCGTCAAGTGAAACCCCAAGGAATCCACGTTGCACTTTGCCGTAGTCGATCAAGTCATTGACGATTCGCATTGCCATATTGATTGGAATCGAAAAACCGATTCCGTCATTGCCACCGCTGTTGCTGGCGATCGCTGTGTTGATACCGATGATTTCGCCACGCAAGTTGATGAGCGGTCCGCCGCTGTTACCAGGGTTGATCGCAGCATCGGTTTGCATGAAGTTTTGATAACGAACGCCTTGAGGACCAAGGTCCAGGTCGTGTCGATTCATCGCACTGATGATTCCGTAGCTGACAGAATGGCTAAGCCCAAACGGACTGCCAACGGCAACTGCAAAGTCACCAATCTCAACGATGTCACTGTTTCCTATACGGCACGGCGTCAGGTCAGTTTTGCTTAGCCCAATCACAGAAAGATCAGTTTCGCGATCGTGAATTAGTCGAGATGGTGTGTAAATCCGCCCACCCGCTTCGACACGGATATCGCTGATTTGAGAGTTCTCAATAACGTGATAATTTGTGATGACATAAAAAGCACCACGACGCTGGACGACCACGCCTGAACCGGCTTCTTCGATCACGACTGGAGATTTTGACAAACTCGACGAAGCTGATTTTTTTCTTTTCTTGGCTTCGATGTGTGCGACGCTTGGACCAACTGTTTTTACCAGTTTCTTCAACAGCGAATACTGGCGGTCCATCGTTGTGGCTTCTTCGGCCAGTCTCTTGTACATCGCGTCACGACGAGCCGAACTCGATAGAGTTGACTTGGTAGCGTTAGATGTAACAGACGAGCTGGTCGTTGTTGCATTCGAAGTTGGCGAAATAGAGCCAATCTTTGGTTTGCTGAATTGCGGTGCCTGGAGACGTGATGTTGTCCCGTTTTGTGACAGCTGAGGTGCAGCGAACAGCGAACTCGTTGTCGGTATGCTGAGTGCAACTGCAAAGCCAATCGTTAGACCAATCTTCGCATATGAAGACGGCGAATGCCAAAGATTGGTAGTCGATTGAGTGTTAAGCAAATTCATTTAGTTGGCTGTGGGCAAAGTTTATATAGATCGAAGGTATCGAATCGAGTTGGCGATTGCGAGTAATTCACAGGTTCGAATCGACGGTTTGACCCAATTGGGTCCGGCTGTGCGGGTTACGAAAGGTTGAAGCCCATGTCGTTTGAAGACATGTCGTTGTCAAGAATCGCTGCCCAGTCAACTACGTTAACTGGTTCTACCCCGGCCTTTTCAGCAGCTCGTTTGCAAGTGATGCAGTAGGCCGCATAAGGAAGTGCCTGGAGTCGTGCCAGAGGGATGGAGCTATTGCATGCATCGCACTTGCCAAATGTTCCTTCTTTGAATTTCGTCAGAGCGGCTTCGACTTTTTTCAATTCGCGGTTTTCAACTTCGGCGAGTTGCGAACTGATTTCACCAGCAGCACTGTCGCTTGCAAAGTCAACGACGTCGCCGCCGCCTTGTGAAAAGTTCTTCAAGAGACTGTCGTCACCCGAAATTGCTTGACGTAATGCATCACGTCGTTGAAGCAAAACATCATGCATTTTTTTAAGTGTGTTTTTGCGTGACATAATCGGACTCGGTTCAATGGGTTGTTATTTGTAATGGCACTGAGAAATTCCCAGCTTAGCTCTAGAACTATAGGACGCGTTTTGTTTTGGGTTTGAGATTTTGGGGAATTAGGCCGGATTCTACATGTTGCAAAATCTAAACAATGTTGCAGTAACACAACATGTTTTGCAAATTTTCGATCGGTATATATAGACCCGAAATGGATCTCCGAGTTCCAGCTAAAAGTTTCAGCCTTTGTCGACACTTGGATTCGCGCAACCCGTTGAAGTCCGTCGCTCAAGAATCCCGTTGTGTCCAAAACCACGATCAGCCCGATCGGTGAGCGGTTTATTCCGGTTCTACGGGATCGGTTACCTGCTGGGGGAGATATCGTGCCAATCTTCGTTCTGTGATTTGACCTCGCAATAACAGAAAGCTACATGCTTACACACAAAACCTGCGTCAAGCCAAAAGCTAGGTCCAACTCGATGGGCACAAGTTTGGTTTGATCAAAACGTATAACGTCCAACCAACGCAAAAGTAATCTTATGACTACGCAAACAACTTTCCCAACGAACAATCTGGTCCTGCGACTTTCCGGCGGACAACGAGATGGTGAAATGATTCCGGTAAGCACGCAAAAGTGTTTTCTGGGTATGGAAGCAAACGCTAAAGGCGAAACCGCCAATCCGCAATGTGCAATTTTCCGTGGCCCAAAAGGTGCAGCTGTTCGTAGCTACGCCAGTGACGTGATGGTCAACGGCACTGCTTCAACCGTTCATTGGCTTAAAGAAGGCGATCGTATCGCATTTCCAAACTCAGTGTCCGTCGAAGTTGCTCAATTGGGCTGGGTTGAAGGAGAAACTAAAGAATTGAACCAGGTAGAATCTCAGGTTCAATCCCGCGATGTAGCTCAAGCTGCTTCCATTCGACCTGCTTCGATTCAATCTGGATCAGTTCAGCCAGCTGAAACCCAAGAAGTCAGTTCATCTAAAATCGACGAACGTTTGGGCACAATCGAATCTCAGATTTGCGATATCGTTTCCAGTAACGAACTCACTCAATCACGTTTTGACGGGTTAGACAGTCGCATCGAAGCGTTGGTCGGACAGATTTCAAAGCTAGTTGAAGTTTCAAGCCAAACGGTTGACGTTGCTCCTAAGTCAGAGTTTTTTACACAATCAAGCATCGACTCACTTGGCACATCAGAAGTGTCGGTTGGGCCAACTGTTTCCGTCAATCGAATGCCAATCATCGAAGACGTTCAGGAAGAAGTTGCTCAACAAGAAGTTCCTCAGAATGTAACTGCTCAAGAAGAAGTAACTCCAACAGAAGTTACTCAGCAAGAAGTCACTCAGCAAGAAGTTACTCAAACAGAAGTCACTCAAGAAGCGACAGTCGAAGAGACGTTTGCTGGACTGGCAGCCGTCCAGAGCACAGTCGAAGAAGCACCAGAGTCAATCGAAGCACCTGTTAGCGAGTTCTACTCGCACGCAGACGATGACGATGAGAAAATCATTACTTTTGATCCAACTGCTGAAGAAACACCAGCTCCAGTCGCTGAAGCAGAGAATGTGGAAGTAACTGAAGAGCCTGTTTTGAACGGAATCAGCCAAGAAGAAATCGACCAACGCCGAGAGGAAATGGCTCGTATTTTCGGAAGCTTGAGCCAAGAAGAAGAGCCAGCAAAAAGTGAGCCAACACAAAGCGAGCCAGCTCTAGAAGATTCAACACTAGAAGATTCAGCTCAAACTGTGAACGAGCAACCAATCGGAGAATCCACAACTTTGACCCACAGTCAGGATTCTGAAGTTGCTCAGTTCACAGATAATTCAACTGACATCTCAAGCGTGTTCAATGACGATGTTGAGACATCAATTGAGCGAACTGAATCGCTGCAAAGTGATGAACTAAGCTCTCAGTTGGAAATGGATTCTCAGTTGGATTCAAGTTCTCAGTTGGAGCCAAGTACACAACTGGATCCGAATTCTCTTGCAAGCCAATTGCTTGCGGGCATCGAAGAGGAGCGTGCTTCAGAAGATGTTGAGCCTCAACTCACTGAACAACAGATTCCTGAGTCACAAGTTGCAGAGCAACAAATGACTGAGCCAGAAATGGTTCAGGAAGAAGTTGTCGAGCAAGAAGTCGTAGAGCCAACTTCGGTTGAGCCAACAACGACTCCAGAGTCAGGCGAGAAAAAGAATGAAAGCGTTGCCGAACTGCTCGCACGAATGAATCTAAATGCCAACGTTGATGATGATGGACCGCAAGCAGAAGTAGAAGCAGAGCAGCCTTACGAGACACCAGCACCTGCAGTTGAGCCAGAGCCAGTCAGCTCTGTCGATGATACTACAAGTGGTGACGGCGAAGAAGACGTCGAAGATTACATGAATCAGTTGCTTAATCGCATGCGTGGTGGCAAGCCTGCTGAAGAAAAACCAAAGGCAGCTCCAGCGGCTGTTGCGAAACCGGAAGTAGCTGAGGAAGAGAAAGCAGAGGAATTCGTTCCTCCAGCAGATCCGCTTAAGCCAGAAGAGTTCATTCCAAAGCAAAAAGCGACAAAGCTTAAATCACTTGATGCCATGCGTGAACTTGCCAATACATCAGCTCGCAAAGCTGTGCGTAGAAGCGAAGAAGACGCGCGACTCAAAGCACTGGGCAACGTTCAGATTGGAATTGCAATCGCAAGTTTCTTGATGGCAATTTACTTCTTCTTTGTCGGCTCAGAAAGTTTCTTGGACGTCAAGTTCTGCACAGGTGCTGTTTGCCTTGCGATTTGTGGTTACCTGGGAACACGTTTCTACTCAACCATGAAATACAACGAAGAAGTTATTCGCTTGCCGATGCAAGCAGGAGTCACAGAACCAGAAACAGAGCCTGCCGAGTAAAATATCATTCGGCTTAAAGAAATAAACGCGACTTGGATTTTCCAAGTCGCGTTTTTTTGTGTCTCAACCGCGGGCCATAAAATTAACGCAATGGCAAGTCTTAAAATCCGCGATCCTGTTGAATGTCCGCAAAATCTCGGAGTTGATACCCAATTCCAGTGTTATCGCAGACTTTGCAAAGAGCTCGCAGGGCAACTCCAAACCCGTCAGGCCCACTAAAACCGCCGAACTGCCCGCCACCTTTGACATGCGGTTCCAAATCCAGGAAAACGCCAGGTACGCCACGCGCTTTCATCCGGGATTCCAACTCAGGCAAGAACCCGGCAAGGTCGTTAAAGATCTTTTCGTGCCCAGAATCACCGATGTCGGCGGGCACAAAATGCTTGAGAGCTTCCTCGTCAACGTGGTCGACTTTGCCTGATTTTGGATTCAGGAAATCCTTAATATGAAGCCAACCCAACCCGGGTTTCATGAATTGATATTGCTCGAAAACTTCGTCCGCCGAGAATCCCATTGTGACGAGATTGCCTCCGTCGAAAATCAAAACCATCGCGTCGTTGTTAACTTGTGAATGCATGCGAGCCAATAGTTCGCCCGTCTGCCCGACTAGATTTGCTTCAACTTCCAATCCATACGTCAGTCCGTGTTGATCGCAAACCTCTGCGATCTGACCAACCTGATCGGTTGCCTGAGCGAAGTGGTCTTCGAGTGAAGAACCTTTGGGGTGATAAAACGAGAATCCGCGAATCAGCTTACTGCCAAACGCATTGGCCAGTTCGCAAGCCCGAGGGACGTCTTCTTTAATGTACTCGTCAAACGGACGATAGGGTGTCGACGTTCCATCATCAACATCGCAAAGTTTCACTTTGCCGATCGGTGAGCCGAGTGATGAAACGGTCAGCCCATACTCTTTGATTTTTTGCTTGACCGTTTCCAGTTCGCTCGCATCAATTCCCATTACGTTTTTCACACCGTTGCCAGCGTCGAGAAATCGAATCGAAAAATAACGCAATCCCATTGCGGCAAACGCAGAGAACTGTTGATCCAACGTTTTTTGGTTTGCACACTCATCGGCAAAACCAGAAAGCAAAACAGAGGGCTGACTCATGATGGTCCTACTAGTCAGGTTGAAAAATGAATTCAAATTCTATGGAGACAAACGTCGCTAAACTATTTGGCGTTATGCTCAACGACAATGACAGACGAGATGCCGCCGCGCGGCGTAAACGCGGCTGTCAGTTTGGCCCAACGTGGTTGCGAGACGCCAACAAAGTCATCCAGAATCGTGTTGGTGACTTTTTCGTAAAAGATGCCTTCAGTCCGATACTGCTGCAGGTATAGTTTTAAGCTCTTGAGTTCGACACATGTTTTGTCAGCGATATATTCAAACGTCAAAACACCAAAATCTGGCTGGCCGGTTTTTGGGCAAACGGAAGTGAATTCCGGGCAAGTGATTTTGATCAGGTAATCACGCTGTGGAAACTCGTTTTCAAATGTCTCAAGTGCGTCGCGAAAGTTCTTGCTCATCGGTACAATTTTGCTTTTCCAAAATGACTTCTCACCCACTCGCGGAAGTCGTTAAAAAACTGACTATTTAATTACTGACAACATAATCAATCCAGTAGGACAGACCCAGCGGGCATGCTGATTTCTGAGATATATCAATCGCGCCAAGGCGAGGGTTTGCTGACGGGCACACCCAGCGTGTTTGTGCGCACCAGCGGCTGCAATTTGCGGTGCTCATTTTGCGATACGCCTTTTGCGTCATGGAAACCCGAAGGCGAAAATCTCTCCATCGAACAAATCGTTCAACGAGTCCATGCCGCCGCTCTCGGTTCTACCCCTGAATCGAACTCAGATTTTAATGAAGAATTAACCGGCAGCGAAGAATCCAAACACGTCGTGCTGACCGGCGGCGAGCCGATGTTGCCTCGTGAAATCGAATCGCTTTGCCAGGAGCTTCATGGACTTGGTTTTCACATCACGATCGAAACGGCAGGCACGATTCATCGACAACTCAAATGCGATTTGATGTCGATCAGCCCAAAATTTTCCAATTCCGATCCAGCCGAATCTCGCGCAGGAGCGTGGCGAGCCAAGCATCAATCGACTCGCCATCGACCGGCCATCGTCAATCAGATGGTCAGCGAATATGACTACCAGTTAAAATTCGTTGTCGATGTTCCGGGCGACTTAGACGAAATCACCGACTACCTCAAAACGATCGAGGGCCACAATCCAAGCCGAGTTTTATTGATGCCCCAAGGGATCGAATTGGGCGAGCTTCAGGCAAAAGAAGAGTGGCTCGTCCCGTTAGCCGAAAAACACGGATTCACTTTCTGCCCCCGCCGCCACATCCAATGGTACGGTAACAAACGGGGCACTTGATTGATCTTCTTTCAAAGTGAACGGTTTGGGCGTGGATGAAAACGAATTGGCCGTCAAATTGAATGTTTTTCAAAGGCTCAGACAATCGAGCTCCTGTTAATTTCCCAACTCTTGATCGGTCATTGAGACTAACCCATCCAATTCTTGGGCTCTCCATTCCCCATTCTTAATTCGGTAGTTAAACTGCTACTTCCGATGAAAAGCTGACTTCGAATTTGAATTCAGCATCTGTCAATAACCAACTGAAAAACATCCCATGCGCAACTTTGGTTTTTTAATCTTTGTCTTTCTCACATTCTGTTGCTGGGGAGTCTACGGTCCCGTACTGCACATCGGCCAAGAGCTGATGGGCGAAGGGCCAAAGAAACTTAGTTCGCTGCGGCCATTCATTTGCGTTGGCATCGCGTACTTTCTAATCGCCGTCGTTTACCCTTTGGTTCTGCTTTACACAAAAGGCGAAAAAGGGAACTGGTCGCCGTCTGGTTTTGTGTGGTCATTTGTGGCCGGAGCCGTTGGTGCGATCGGTGCGTTGGGAATCATTCTCGCTTTCAAATTTGGTGGCAAACCGGTTTTCGTGATGCCATTGGTTTTTGGATTGGCTCCAATCGTCAACACGTTTGTCACGATGTTCTCAGCCGGAACTTTCAAGCAAGCCACGGTGCGATTCTATGTTGGAATCATTGTTGTCGCCCTCGGCGCTGCCGGCGTGTTGACTTACAAGCCAGCCAAGCCTCCTGCGACCGAAGCAAAAACGGCACTTCATCAACCAGAATCACAATTGACCAACGTTGTTTTCAATCAGCCTGCTCAAGACGATAGCGCGACGGCATCTGACCAAGCGAAATCGGACCAAGCAAAATCTGACGAAATGAAATCTGACGATGAAAGCATGACAGCCTCTGGCGAAACATCGGAAGAAGAATCTGCTGCCAAAATGGAATCGACTCCACCTGCCAAATCAGCAAACTGGCCGTTGGTTGGGCTTTGCATCGCCGTCACGGCATTGTGCTGGGGCTCGTACGGAACCGTGCTTCATAAAGGCCAAGCCAAAATGGGAGGCAGCCGTTTGCGTCCGTTTCTTTGCGTTGGCCTCGCGTATTTTGCAATCGCGGTGATCGTCCCGTACTTCTTGCTGGGAACTTTTCAAGAGCCAGGAGGCTGGAACTGGACGGGTTCGATGTGGTCGTTGTTGGCCGGAGCCGCTGGCGCGATTGGAGCTTTGGGAATCATCTACGCTTTCAATTTTGGTGGCAAGCCAATCTTTATTATGCCGTTGGTTTTTGGTCTCGCGCCTGTGGTCAACACAATGATCGAAACGTTTTCTAAAAATCTCTGGAGCCAAGTCACAACGCCATTCTTGATCAGCCTTCTGATGGTGATCTGCGGAGCCGTCATGGTGTTGGTCTTCGCTCCCCGTGGGCCTAAACCGAAACCAGCCAACGAACCCGCGATCACGTAGGACGACCGCGGTTCTATTTTTAAATTCGACCTGAACAAATGACTGACCAACCTCAACCAATCGAATCTCAGCCAACCCAGCCCCAGTTAGAGCCGGCCCAGCCTGATTCTGCCCAGCCGAAATCGAGCGCCCAATACGTAGAAGAAATCGATTTATTGCTTAGCCATGTTTGGATGGTCCGCACGTTTCTCAAGCATTCAGAAGAAGGTGAAGAGGACGACGAGCTGCAAGAAGTCCATCGAACACTTTATGATTACATGCTGGCTTTGGGAGGACCGCTCAAAGACGGTGACCACGCAAAATACCTGAAACAGGCAAAGAAAAAACTTAAGAAATTAAAAAACGCAAACGAGTTGTTTCTTGAGATCCAACCGGAAATTTCTTCGCATACAAATTTTCAGATGGCTGCCGTGTCGCTTGACTTGGCAGTGCAACAAATCGCGGCATTGGTCGAATCGATTCCGAAACCGGTCAAGCCAAAACCAGTCAGTCCGCCACCCGAGTAGAGCACGGATTCCTAACGGTACGTTCAGATTTCTAACGTTCCCAATTTTCTGGCGTCAAACTCGTCGATGCAATTTGGGCAGGGCGATCCATTCAATAACCGCGGTGCAAAACAATGGTTGGAAAAGTTTCACTCACTGTTACGAGATGGCGAAAGCGGTCGACGCGCACCAACGATATCAGAAAACTACCTGAGGAAATTCGCCCGGCCATTTTGTACGAATTCGTTGCGCGGGAGATGCTGGAGATGGGCTCGGTCATTGAGCACATGCCACGCGAACACCGGGATTTAATTTTGAGCGCCTATCGGCATGCGGTAATCGTCGAAAAGAAAATGGTGGTGCCCCAGCGGACTATGTTGGGAAGGAATCCTCATATCCTGCTCCCGGATTCAATGGGTTATTTCTATCGAACGATTGGCGAGGCGGTGTCTTATGCGCGTGGACGAATGACGATCGTCGAAGCAATTGCCGAGTGTGCCCAGAAATCATTCGGGTTTATTGATTGGAGTACCCAAGTAAAAATGGTCCAAAGCATTTTGGCTGTTGAGCAAGAGTTTGGCAAACTTGACTTGAAAACCGAAGATCATCTAATCGCCAACGACTGGTTACAGGATCGAGGTATGGAGCCACTCGTTTTCGCTGAGACCATCGAGCGGTTACTCGGCAAACCTGAAAAACAAGCCATGCCAACTGACGAACCATCTGAAACTTAGTCACCTGACTTCGTGGCTTTGTTCGGGATCAAACTTAGCAGTTCTTGAAAAACTTCTTCTGAATTTTCATGCCATTGCGTCGCAAACACATGCGTGACTTCCCAGCCAAATGCACGTAGTAATCTCGGCCGCATCAAATCACGCTCCAGCAAATCGGCTTGCTCGTAATACTCAGGATGGTCAATCAAAATGCCCAAACGGTACACTTCATCTCCCGGTTTATAAATCGCCAAATCACATCTGAAATGTGATTGGCCAACGCTGCGATCAACTTCATAACCTGACTCAACCAGCCGAGCCGCCAGTTGATCCGCCACCGCGTTGGATGAAGCGGCTTCTGGTGAAACTTCATCCGATTGCCAACGTGAAAGCGAGCCCAAAATACGCTCCGAAATTTGTGCTTGGCCTGTCGAAACGGCTTGGGCGTAATGCAGATAGTTCTTTAAGCAATTGGCTCCATTGTTGTAGTCATTGGTGATTTCGGTTGAGTCGATCGAACTGACAATCGCCATGTGTTTCTTGGCGCGAGAAAAAGCCACATTCAAACGCTTCTCGCCGCCACTTTTATTGATCGGGCCAAAATTCATTCGCATTTTGCCCCGCCTCGGCCGACCATAACAAACGCTTAAAATGATCAAATCACGTTCGTCGCCCTGAATGTTCTCAAGGTTCTTCACCAGCAAACCAACGAATTGATCGTCTTCCTCGCGTTCCAGTTCCGCCTCGTATTTTTCACTGAACTCTTTGTCTTGCTCAGCCAGTCGCGCGAGTGCCCGTTCAATCTCATCCTGTTGGGCTTCAGAAAAAGCAATCACTCCAATTGTTTCGCCCGTCCCGCCCATCAAAACGGCGCGAACTAGCTCGGCAATATATTCCGCTTCGTCCAGATTTCGGCGTTTCTCATAAACGCCATACGGGATCGAATGAAAACTGACCGCGCGATTGAGCGCCTCGATTCCGCCTTCTGCACCATCAGTCGCTTGGGTTGCGCTGATCGGTTTTCGTTTCACGCCAGCCAGTGCTTCATCGGGAACGGTCAACAAACGTCCGTCGTAAAAAGCCCAGTTGGAAAAACTGATCAGTGACTCGCTACGACTTCGGTAATGCCAGCCCAGCAACGTGGAAGCCATGTTTTTTGCGGCGTGACTGAGAAAGCTGCCAGAGTCCAAGTCATAGGAAACCAGCTCTCCTTCGTGTTCAATCATCATTTCTTCTTCGTCTTCTGCTGACTGTTTTGCCGAAAAGAAATCGGTCGGAGGAAGCTGCATTTCATCGCCCACAATGATCGATTGGGCGGCACGAAACAGTGCTGGAACGGCTTCCTCCAAAGTGATCTGGCTCGCTTCATCAAAAATGACGACATCAAAATGTTCGCTGTCCAGCGGCAGGGTATCCGAAACGCTCAATGGACTCATGAGCCAAACCGGTTTCAAATCTTTAACGACTTCTCCTGAGTCACCGGAAACCAAATCTCGAATCGCCTTGTATCGCATCTTTTTTCCGAACTCGTGTTCCAGAATGCGACGGCCTTTGCTGTAGATCTTTTTGAGCTTTTTCGATTCAGCGTCCAAAGTTCCCGCTGCTGCGTCGGTCAACAAGACGTTTTTTAGAAACCGACGTCGGACACGCTCTCTCACCTCTTTCGCGTTCAGTCCCAGCGAAGCGTCATATCTTTTGCCAACAGAATCTACGTAGCTGTCGTACTTTGATTTAGAAAATCGTTTGAGCTCTTTGTCTTTTGAGACCGCAACATCAAAGCTATGGTTGGCGATCGCAGATTCGATTTGAATGGGAGAATAGGGCAGGGTGCGAAGCGTTCGGACAACGGCCTCGGGAAGAGTTGCCAATTGTTTCGAAGCGTCAATGAATTCTGGTATCGAATCAGTGTTGGATTGAATGAACTCGATCGACTCAAGCAATTGGTCGATCGTCATTGTTCCTGTGTCGTCAGCGAAACGATTAAGCGAATTCGTTGCTGCGTCGTACGATTCACTGACGCGATTAATTTGCTCGATCTTCGCCGCAGCATCAGGATCGCCGATCATGTTAAGATGAATCTCTTGAAGCCATTCCTGCTGGTCGGGAATCCACTTTTGAATTTCAGAAATCGAATTCGTTAGCGGCAAAAGATTTTCAGCCGGAATCTCAAGCTCTTCGGCAATGGTTTCCGATTGGTCAGCCAGCGTTTTTTGAGCTTCGTGTTCGCTTGTCAGTTGTCCCAAAACGTGGGACCAACTCGGCTTAATCTGGTGGGCGCCAAAATTGTAGTTGCGGTTCAAAATCTTCCGCAGGCCCCACCAACCGGGCTTAAACCAGTTGAAATAAGCGCCTTCGTAGGCGGCGGCCTGTCCTGTGGCGATTTGAGTCTCTTCTGGTGTAAGTTTAGTTTGCCAATTTGCATTGGCCGTCTGCGTTTCGGCTAGTGATTTTTCAAGTTTGGAAATTGCACGGAGGTTCTTGGCAAATGCCTTTGCTGATTTCGAATCTTTATCCAGCAAACTCATTTTGTCAGCTGCAGCGACGATTGAAACTCGCTCCGCATAGTCAATCAATTGCTTGGCGGAGTCCAACCGTTGCCAAGTTTCTGAAGGAATCCCGGTTTCAGCAAGCGACTGGTTAAGCGCATTCAAATTTGACTGAGCCGCCCGCGCCGCCCCAACAACAATCGACAAAGGTTTTTCGTGCCGCCCCAGTTTCAACGAGAGAATCCGAAGTGGATGTTTGGCAAAAATCGGTTCCTGGCCGATATCTGAAATTGTGACTTGGAATTCTCGAATCGCAATTTCGCTGGATTGCCAGTCAGAAAAATCAGGCAGGCTTTCTTTTGTAACCGCAGCCAATTCTGGTACATCGGATTGCAACTCCAGGCACCGTTCAAGCAACCGGCGATTGGAACATCCAACGTTCGGCAGATTGTCTTGCATGAATTTTTCGATACGCCTCAGCGGCAATACGCTTTGCTGAAACTTTTCAATTCCGGCTGCGCGTTTGTCGGGAGCCGGTTTCAAGTCCGTCAAAAAGTTCTCGTAGGTTTGCTTTAGATCTAAAACAAATTCTTTTTTGTCCGACTGCGAATCGTGAATCAGGCAACTTACTTCGTCCAAACCACATTGCTTGAGCCGCGCAAACACCACGTCAATCGCGGCTCGTTTTTCGCAGACGAATAAAACTCGTTTGTCACGGGCGACAAAATCGGCAATCAGGTTCGTGATCGTTTGAGATTTTCCCGTTCCCGGTGGGCCTTGGATGATGTAGTTTTTCCCGCTAACGGCCTCGGAAATCGCCATGGCTTGAGTAGGGTCACACGGCACAACATCGTAGCGATCGTCCAGCGAAAGCGGCTGCGCGATTTCCTTTTCGATCTTTCGCGTCTCCAGCGAAAACACGGCATCGAATGCGGGATTGCTTTCGCCATTTTCCAGTAACTCTTCGTAGTCACGAACCAACGACATGCGGCGATACTTGAAATTGGCCAACGTCACGTTGCAAAGATCAAACGTCCAGTCGTACGGATTGGATTCGGCTCCCGCGTCAATTTCGAAGAACTGTTTTTCCGTTTCAACGACGGCGGGTTCTGAATCCGGGGCAACGGGCGCGGCAAACGTTCTTGGTTTGGGTCTTTCTTCAAGGATGGATCCCAGGTTTGTGGGGTTTGGTTTGATTTTCGCAGAAAACAACTTGAGCCCAAGCGGATGGAAATTCGCGGGGTCGTATGAGTAGTCGAGGTCCAAGTACTTCCGCACGCCGCGCCCAGCCAATCGAGCCTTGCGGCGATATTGATCCAGTCGCCGACGAGCCTTTTTATGCAGCAATTTGATCCGCGGTTTATCAATTTTCGTCAATCGAACTTCTGTTTGAGTCGAAGCAATCTGTTTGGAAAACTCATCAAAGAAAACGCCAACCGCATTGGCCGTCAACTCAATCCGCTCCGGCAATTTGATGTCATACAGTTGGCGAAACTGATGACGAACGACCGGATTGATTTCCGCCTCGTCCGAAGTTGGTTCAAGAAAATATTTGTCTCGAATCCCTTTTTGCTTTTTGAGTTCAACCGGAACCAGAATCAAAGGCGACTCAAATTGCTGAACCGGTTTGTCTTTCAAATTTGACCAATTCAAAAAACAGATCACCAATCGCAGTTGCGCAAAACCAAACTCAGCTTTGTCGCGCCGAGTCTCTGCAATGATTCGGTCCAACTGACTCGGCGCGTATAACACCTCGGCGAAATTGACATAGTTGCCAATCGATACTTTTTTCCCCTTCGAGATGTCCGACTCAAACTTTCCATCCCAGGTCAAAATCTGGTCTGGACGAATGTTTTGGTAGTCGAAAGACAGCGGAACAGAAGCGTGAGTCAGATTGACGCTGCGCATGGTGGCGCGAAACTGAAGCAATCGGTTGCGACGCGAAATCTCGAACAAGCGGTTTCGCAACTTGCTCAATACGACAGTTTGTTTGTCGCGTTTTGGACGCTCCGAAAAATTCTCTGAGGTCGCAAGGTCAAACTCGAAATCAACTTCCTGGTCGTGGTAGTTTTCCAGTGTCCCGATCAACGAACGAATGTCTTGCGGTCGATTGTGCCGATTGATCTCGGTCATCCGTAAGATCGCACGGGCAACAACAGGGTGCAAATTGGGCGCAATGCGAAACAGGTTTTTCCGATTGGCAATAAACGTGTTGAGCGGATCCGTTTGGCTCAGATCCAATTGGCAAATCATGCTTGCCAGGATCATTCCCAAACTGAAGACATCGGTGAGCGGATCATGACATTCAAGTTTATGTTCCCAGGTTTGAAATCCGGGCAAGTAAATCGGGCGCGTGACAGGGGCATCAATTTCGCCAACCGACAAATCGACAACAGTCTCAACTCCGTTATCAACGTCGGACGTAACATGGGATTCTGATATGACGTCGACCGCGATTTTACCTTTTCGACCAAGCCGTTTGACTTCTGCCGATGCAGTGCGTGGTTCGCGCCGTTGGCTTTCTTCGAAATAGATCTTCGAGCCTTCGACGCGAAGTTGTTCGATGCCCTCAAGAGGCGCGACCAAGCCATTGGCATGCGTTTCGACCACTTCGCGAGCAAGTGGCAAGAAACTGGCCAGCGCGTCTTCGGTCGTGAAACCATCTTTCTCTAATCGCTCAAGCAAAAACTCTCGGAAGTCACTCATTTCTGCGCCTCCGAGTTCGATGATGAGTTTATCGACTCTTTTACCGCCGCTTCGATCAGAATCATCCGGTCCTTACTGATTTTTTCAAGCTGTTTTTTTCGTAGGCGAAGTTCTTTGGTGGCCAGTTCCGAAAACCGTTTGCCCAATCCGAGTTGTTCGGCAACGTCGAGCGTGTGGGCGAGCGCGGCCTCTTCCAGGTCTTTGTCGGACGCCGCAAAATCCAACAGGATAAAGCAAAAATAATCTTGTACCGATTGATGGCGAACCGAAATCTGGCTGCGAAGTTTTTCAATGGCGGTCGCCGCTTGCGTGGCGGATTCAATTTTGTCGAGCGTATATTTGGTCTTCTTTTCGTTGACCTGAGTTTCACCAGTCTGTGTCTCGTTGGATTTTTTTGCCGGGGCCTTTTTCGATCGCGAGGTTGCCTTAGGCGGTTTGTAGCCATCAAAGAAAAGTTTTGCGTGCGACAACATGATGTCGGTTTGCGTCCACTTGGGAGCCAAAGTCACATCGATCAAATCTTTCGTGAAACCAACGAGCTTTTGACGAGCCAGCACATCTAAATCATCAAGTGCCGGGTTGCCCGCGATCAACGCTTCGACTTCGTCTTTGGCCGCATCGCCTTTTTCGTGCCAGAGATGCGTCACCAATGCTCGGATGTAAGACTCGGGATGCGAGATTCCTTCGGAAGTGATCGTGCCGGCCTTCATGATTTCTTTGGCCTGTTTCAGATAGCTCTTGGCGTCGACGTCTTCGATTCCAGTGACGACTTTGACCAACATGGAAATCACAACGTATGGATCATTGACAACTCGAAGTGCGACGCGGTCACAAAATACTTCGGTATACAAACCAAACAGTCGCGCCGTATTTAGATGCGACATATCCGCATTTTGATCATGCGTCATCGCGGAAAGGACCTGTTCAGTAACGAGAATTTCGTTGTCACTTTGGTCGAGCAAAAGCAAGTGCCCCAGCTCATGGGCCAGCAACGCGCGTTGTTCAAGCGGCGAAAGTTGTGTGCTGATCGGGCCATGGAGCACGATATGTGCTTCGCCAGGAATATAAGCCAGCGACGCGTTGAGTCCGGTTGGATTTTGCGCTTGGTAGATCGTCACGGGAACGTTCATGCCCAGTTGGTCAGCGACTTCACCGGCAAGCTTGTAGATTTCTGGCTGGGCTTCTCGATCGACTCGGTAAGTTCGCTTGAGCAGATCGAGCCTGATGGCCTCGGATTGTCGATTGGTCGTTTTGTTTTTGTTCGACTCGTCGCTGGGTTGCTCGGCTTTCTTCTGTTTCTTTTGAGCCGGTTTATGTTTCACAAACCAATCCCAAACTTGTTTTTCGTTTTCGATCAAGTAATCACGAATCGCCAAATGGTAGGGCAGGGGATTGCTTGAATTTTGGATGACCGATTTTTCTTCGACCGGTGCTTCGATCGGAGCATCATGAGCCGATTCACCAGTCGGTTCGTTCGGCGGTTGGGCAGACGCATCTGCGGGCACTTGGTTGTCTTGGTCGGTCATGAATGGCTAAACTGAATTCACGGAGCAGGGTTAAGTTCTTATTCTGCCATCTTTCGCGTCGCACTACCAATCGGCTTGGATGTTTTTGTTTCACATTTCGTCTATTCAAAGAGTTTGACCAAAGCCAATTAACTAAAGCCATGTAACTGAAGTTCACCAAACTCAATTCACCAAAGTCAGTTCACCCAAGTCAGTTCATCAAAAGCCAACTAACCCAAACCGGTTCCAAATCCTAACAATATGAAAATCCTATTAACCAACGATGACGGCTGGGGCTACGACGGACTCAAAGCACTTGAAGAAGTGGCAGCTCAATTTGGCGAAGTCTGGACTGTGGCGCCCGCTGGTCCAATGTCTGGAATCAGCCACCAACTCACATTTGAACGTCCGATCACGTTTCTCGAAAAAGGGCCGCGCTCTTTCTCTCTGGATGGAACCCCGGCTGATTGCGTGCGAGTCGCGTTCAATCAGTTGGACACAAAATTTGACTGGGTGTTCTCGGGCATCAACCGTGGTGCCAACCTCGGCTCTGACATTTATGTTTCGGGAACTGTTGCGGCGGTGCGAGAATCAGGTTTGCACAATTGCAAAGCCATCGCGTTCTCACAGCACTTGCGAAAATTCAACAGTCCATTCGATTGGTCGAAATCAGGCGCGTTGGCCCAACGGCTATTGCCGGAATTGCTGCAGTCCGACATGGCAGTCGGTAGCTGGGTCAATGTGAACTTTCCAGATATTGGCGACGGAGACCTGACAGCCGTTCCTTTTGTCGCAACCGAACTTGATCGCAATCCACTGCCCGTCGAGTACCAGAAAATGGACGACGGGAAATTGCTTTACTGTGCCCAATACAATGACCGGGTAAGAACGCCCGGCAAGGATGCTGATGTCTGCTTTTCTGGCAACGTTTCAATCACCACCCATTGAGTGTGGGCCACGACGTAAAAGTTGAATCAAAAGGCCAAGCTACTCGAGGCGAGTTTCTCCATATTGGATTCTTTGCCGAGTGTTAAAAATTCCGCATTCCTCATTCCGCACTCCACATTCAAAAAACGCCATCTACTTTTCGGTGACTGTGTTGATTAAACTAACGCCTCCCAAATCAGGCTCCGTTTCAAGGCACATTGATGCGATTAATAATCTGGACGCTCGTGGCATTGCTAATCATCTTCCACCAAGACTTTTGGAATTGGGAAAAAGACGATGCAGTGTTCGGGTTTATGCCCATCGGCTTGTTCTACCATGCCTGCCTTTCGATGGCTGCCGCGTTTGTGTGGCTGTTGGCATGCACGTTCGCATGGCCAGTTGGTGCCGACGATTTTGGAGATGAGATCGTTGAAAAAGTGATCGACAAAGGAGAAAAGGCATGATTGAGATTCCTTTTTTCTTTGCCCAAGCCGCAGCCAATCCAGCCGATCCGGTCAACGCGGGTTTCATTCGCTTGTTGGTGATTCTGGCTTACCTTGGTTCGCTGTTGGTACTTGGTTTTTTTGCAAGCCGATTGTTTCGCGGCACCAAGAACGATTACCTGCTTGCCAGCCATTCCATTGGACCGTTTTTGCTTTTGATGAGTATTTTCGGCACCACGATGACGGCGTTCGCGCTCGTTGGTTCATCAGGCGAAGCGTACAGAAAAGGTATCGGCGTTTATGGAATGCTTGCCTCAAGTAGCGGCATCATTCACTCGATGTGTTTCTTTCTCATCGGCATCAAGATCTACCGTTTTGGGCGCAAGTACGGTTACACAACTCAAATTCAATTCTTTCGCGATCGACTCGACAGTGATTTTATTGGACTAATCCTGTTCCCGATTTTGGTCGGCTTGATCATTCCTTACTTGTTGATTGGAGTGATCGCTGGCGGAACCGTTATCCAAGTCATGACCGCAGGCGCGTTTCCTGATTTGGAAATGTTCAAAGTGATGACGCCCGCTGGAACCGTCAACGGTGCGCTCTCAGGTGGATTGCCTCCATGGCTTGGTTCGCTGCTGATTTGTGGTGTCGTTCTGATTTATGTTTTCTTTGGCGGCATGCGTGGTACGGCTTGGGCCAATGCGTTTCAAACAATTGTCTTTATGGTGCTTGGCGTGGTGACATTTGTGTTGCTGGCCAACAAATTTGGTGGCGGCGAAACGTTGTTGGAAAGCTTGAAAAATATTACCGACAAAGTTCCAAACGAGAAACTTTCGCGCGTCAACATGAAGCAAACGCACTTTTTCTCTTACTTGTTGATTCCGTTGTCGGTCGGGATGTTCCCGCACCTGTTCCAGCATTGGCTAACGGCAAAGAGCTCAAAAAGTTTCAAGCTTTCGGTCGTCTGTCATCCGATCTTCATCATGATCGTGTGGGTTCCTTGTGTTCTGATTGGCGTTTGGGCAACGTCGTTACAGTTGCCAGGCCCGATTGCTGCGAACGCAAATGCGGTGTTGCCGTTTATTGTCAAAACGCAGATTGGAATCAATGGACTTGGCGGTGCGGTGATTGCGGGATTGCTTACGGCCGGAATTTTGGCGGCGATCATGTCGTCGCTTGATAGTCAGTTCCTTTGTGTTGGCTCGATTTTCACCAACGACATTATGGTGCATTACTTTGGGAAAGACCGTTTTTCGGACAAGGCTCAAATGTGGATCGCGCGAGTGTTTGTGATCTTAATCGTCGCGTTGACTTATTACTTGAGCCTGCAAGACACGAAAAGCGTGTTTACGATGGCGGTTTGGTGCTTTTCCGGATTCGCTTCGTTGTTCCCGTTGGTTTTCGCTTCGCTTTACTGGAAACGTCTAACGGCGGCCGGTGCACTTTCAGCGATTCTGGCGATGATGGGCAGTTGGATTTACTTGTTCCGAGAATCCAACTGGGGCAAAGACACCGATTACTTGCTGACTCCATTGGGACCAGACTATCCCATCATGCCTGTAGTCGGGATATTTCTTTGTTCGATGCTGGCTATGGTGCTCACTTCGTTCTTGACGAAGCCGCCAAGCGAAAAAACGTTGGCCAAGTTTTTTGATTAAATCTGGCTGAATCAAAGCCAATAGATCGATAGTTGCCGTTGTTGCTTGCTTTGCGACCTATTCGGGCGATCTATTCGGGTTAAACAAACAAGCTCCCAACGTTAAAGTAGCTGCATGTCATCTCGCCGACGAAGTAAATCCACGCCCGCCGAACAAGAAAAACACTTTGTCGATATGGCGGAGTGGTTGGCGATGGAATCCAAAGCCGAAATCGAACGGATGGCCGAGCGGCGGAAACGACAGGGTGCCGAACACGCCGAGAAATCTGGCGAAACGATTTTGGACTTGGTCGTCACGGATTACATTCACGGCTTGGGCGGTCACCAACTCGTTACGTTCAAACGGCGAAATGAAACCGAGCCAATGCCCTGGCACCGATTGAAAGTCGGCTCGCCGGTTGTTGTTTCTGCCAACCGCGACCAAGGTGGGAAATCCGTCAAATCTGAATCGGGCGTGGTGAGTCGCAAGAACCGCGACTCAATTCAAGTTTCGCTTAACCGCTGTCCTGATACAGATTGCTTTCGAATTGATTTGACTGCCGACGAAGTGACTCGCCAACGTCAATTGAAGGCAATCATGGTAGCGAAAGATTCGCGCGGTCGGCTTGGGCATATGCGAGCCGTTTTGATGGGTGATAAAAAGCCCGGTTTTGATGAACGCGAACGCGATATTGAGTTTAAGACCACGCTAAACGATTCGCAAAAGTCAGCCGTTAAGTTTGCTCTTTCCGCCCAAGACCTTGCCATTATCCACGGTCCGCCGGGAACTGGAAAAACGACAACCGTTGTCGAGCTGATCATTCAAGCGATCGAGCGAGGCGACAAAGTTCTGGCCTGCGCGCCCAGCAACACTGCCGTTGACAATCTATTGGAGCGTTTGATTAACGCCAAACAGCGAGTCGTTCGCGTGGGGCATCCGGCTCGCGTCGCAGAACGATTGAGAGATTTTTCGCTTGATGGGTTGGTCGATCAACATCCGAATATGCCCGTGATTCGTGACATGCTTCGAGAAGCCGAGCAGATCTATCGACGCTGCGACAAGTGGACTCGTTCAAAACCTCAGCGTGGTGAAAAGCAGGAAATGCGGCGCGAGGCGAAACGTTTGCAATCCGACGCAAGGATGCTTGAACGCCAGGCAGTAAGTTCGATTCTTGATCGGGCACATGTAATTTGTGCAACGACGACTTTCAACGAAGAGATGTTGGGCGACCGTTGGTTTGATTTGGCCGTGATTGATGAAGCCTGTCAAAGTACGGAGCCGGGTTGCTGGGTTCCACTGCTTCGTTCGGACAAAATTATTCTTGCGGGCGACCACCAGCAGCTTCCACCAACGGTTTTGTCTGCAGAGGCTGCGCGAGAAGGATTCGCGAAAAGTATGATGGAACGCGAAATCGAAATTTACGGTGATGATGTCACGCGATTATTGACGGTTCAGTATCGAATGCATCACGACATCATGAAGTTTTCTTCTGACCAGTTTTACGATGGCCAGTTGGTCGGGCACGAATCGGTGATCGGCCATCGGCTTCACGAGTTGGAGAACGTTAACGAGGATGAAATCACAGCCGAGACAGTGACGTTTATCGATACCGCCGGTGCGGGTTGGGATGAAGAGCTGGAGCCAGAAGGTTTGAGCAAACGCAATCCCAAAGAGGCCGAGTTGATTTTCAAAAAAGTCAAAGCGCTGCTTAATTCGGGAATGGATCCCAAAGACATTGCGGTGATCGCACCGTACGCGGCGCAAGTCCGTTTGTTGCGAAATCAATTTGACGGAAGCGATCCAGAAATTGGAACTGTTGACGGATTCCAAGGCCGCGAAAAGGAAGCCATTTTGATCACGTTGGTTCGTAGTAATAACGAGAACGAAATTGGTTTCCTGGCCGATCGCCGCCGCATGAATGTGGCACTTACGCGAGCACGGCGGAAGCTGATCGTAATTGGCGACAGCGCGACATTGGGCGTGGACGAGTTCTATCGTGACTTTTTCGAATACGTCGAATCACTCGGTTCGTATCACACAGTTTGGGAGTAAGCGCTTCGGGAAGTGCATGTTGACATGAGCCTTAAGCTTCAAGTTTTTTGGAGCTTGATCATGAAACGTCGTAGGTTTTCTCGTGCGCAGTGGCAACAATGGCTGGCCGAACATGCTCAATCGCATCAGAGTATTCGGCAATTCTGTGACCAGCGCAATCTTCCTGAGAATTCGTTCTATCGCTGGCGGAAAGTACTGAATTTTCAGTCGCCATCGCCTTTAGCAAACCCGCTTGTTAGCGACAGTCAATTTGTGCAGCTTAAGCTTGCGACAACATCCACTGTTGAAATTCGCTTGCCCTGTGGAGCGGTGATCAGCACGCCGGCGTTAGTCGAGGCAAGCCGTATGGCGATGAAAAGTGGATAACAAGAATGGTAAAGAAACATGGGCTTGAGTCCACAGTTCGCCCCGCGGCAGGCCCAAGAAACTTGCCTGGTCTGCCAAAACGGTACTTGACACCTTTTTGTTGCCCTGATCGGTTGTGACGTGATCCGGCAGCCAAAACTCATTGGCGTATCGTTGGACTAATTCACGTATCCCAAGTTCGTCTTTGCCGTTGGTGGTTACTTTGAATTGCATTCTGGCTTCGCCTGTTGTTCACCACAGTGGTTACCGACTCTAAGGGTTTCTCTTCTGCAAGTGGGCCAACTCAGTAAAAAAAGCAGTGCGTTGCGTGTTCTCTTGAATATCTGTTGCAAGTTTAATCAAGCCGGCCAGATAAAAAACTGAAAGTGCTGCTCCGCAAGTTGATACCACTAGCGGGAACGTAGCGACTATCAGCTCCATAAGCTGGTCGCCGAAACCTTGTTCTGAACCTCGGTATGGAATCAATATGGCGGCCATCACAAAAGAAAAAACTACCACCAGTGCACAAAAAAGAGCGAGGTATCCGATCAACACAAGAAGGTTACGAACAAACTCCACAGCAGCATATTTGTGGATTTTCAACTCAGGAGCCGTTAACAGCGCTGGCATTGTTACTGGTCCTACAGGTTCAGTTGGTACCATAGATTCAGCTGGTGCCATAGAAGACTGCGCAAATGGAATACTTTGCTCTTGTTTCACCTCTGGCATGCTATTCAATTTCGGTACCGTCTTCGGCTCTGGTGTCGACGGTCTGCGCTTCAACGGGCTTATCGCTCTGCAGCTAGGACAAGTAATTGAATTGGCAGAAACATACCTAGCTTTGAATTTCTCGATTGAGTGCTTCGGGATAGCTTGGGAGTATTCGCACTTTTTGCAGGTAAATTTCATTGAGTGACCGGCGGGAATTGTTGGAAGAAGTTGCCGATCATATCGCATGCGAAGCTCGCCAACAACTTTTCCAACCTGCGGGATCACTTAAAATAGCAGTCAGCGATTTTACTTTTGAAATTGGTGCCCGCCGACGTGACGGGCCAACCGTTTAGCTGACTCAGCAGCTACATACAAAATCTAGACAAACTAAACACGATAACCGCGGTCTCGAAGGTATGCAGAATATTTACTCTCAATATTCACGCGGTGGAAACCGAGAAAACTACTCTGGTCTGTCTCCAGTTCGCGCACTAGGGCCTTCGCTGGATCCTCGACAAAATCGTGGGTCGGTGTGACATAGAGCTCATAGCGTTCGTGCAATGGCCTGCCGTCGATAAATCCCGCTACTCGGATTACCTTGTTGATTGTAAGTCGACCCTGTGAGTCAAAATTGATGGTTGTGGCTTTAGACACGGTATATCCAATCAGTTGAAACTAGCCCGTATTTGCCGGGCGAAAAACATTGACTTTACAAGAGTGTGTCATATAGGCCAAACACGTGATCGAAGTGGAAAAAACCGAGTTAAACGGAGAAAAAGCAATTCAGATTCGGCTTTAGCGAGTAGCCCATTGAGCCTCTGCGTTTTCAAATCCATCGCGGTTCGCACAAGATAATCGCGTCGGTATTTTTCCATCCCGGCACGCAGATCCTTCCTTGAGTTTAAGAATGTGTTTCTGAATTGCCTGACTTTCGCGGTAGGCCTGTTTTTTCAAGGTTAGATTTCTCGCACACATATTTACGATGCACATGGCCGACGCAGTTGACTCTCTAGCGGGTAACTCACTGCGACATGCAATGTCGACCTGGTGGTCAACAATCTTCTTCCTGCATTGCTCCGGGACAAGCCAGTTGCATCTGACTGCTTGTCGCTCCAACGCCGCCTCCCACCTCGGAATCTTTCGAACTTGCGCAAAGTTCCCCCCTCCCCCATCGGCATTCGCGGGACAACCAGTCGTTTCCTTCATCAAGCGAGGTCAAAAAAGGTGTCAAGTACCGTTTTGGAAAACTAGCGAAGCTTCTTGGGTCTGCCGCGAGGGCGAACAGTGGATTCAAGTCCATGCGTCTTTACCATTCTTGTCACCCACTTTTCATTTAGTACTTTTTCCACTCAAACAGAATAGGAATTTCCACGGGTGCGGGTTTCTCGGGCGTACTATGCCGTCGCATATCAACCGAAAATGATTTGTATCCTGCTGTTGCTACATGTGAATAGTTTCCACCGGAATCAATGACGAATAGCTGCAATTTATACTTGAGATTAAAAAAAGATCCCTTTCTGAGGTGAAGATCACTTACCGGAACCTTTAATTTGAAATCGTTAAAAACGGTGTCGGCGTATTTTGGTTTCAGATTACTTAAAAAGGAAACATTTCCTTCCGGGGTATAGTTCCTTTTATCAAGATCTTTGAGCGGCGTACCACTTGATTGATAGAAATATGCTACTAACGCGAATCTCGAACCTTGGTAACCTTTAATGTTCAGCTTGGAATGTATCGTTAAGGCTCCACCGCTAACGTCGTCATGCCAGACTTTTTGAATTGAAGCGGATTTTGCGTTGGTCTCTCCATATACGCTATTGTTCCGTGTTCTCTTGGATTTGGCTTCAGAGATTGTTGTATCTACGTAGATAACCAGTTTTTGTCTTGGGGCGGCAAAAAAACGCCAGCCAGCGCTGCTATAGACCTGATTGCTGCCGTTTTTGAAATTTGCAGAGAGGCGCTCGTTCCCATCATTGCCGTTCTTGGTCACATAAGGAATTGACCAGCTTACCTTGGCAGGCCCCCCAGCTTGGCTCAAGAACTGGTATACATACTCACTTGTAAAGCGATCATTGGGAATCTCTTTGTACCGATACCAAATGCCTTTCCCGCTGCTACCAGAAGTTTTGCCCGGAGCAACCTTCCAGTTCGTGAATTCGTTTTGTTGTGCTGTAAGAACACGGTCATTCTGTATCACGACAACAATGAAAAACAATATCGCCAGTATCTTATTAGTAATCAGCACGATCTCCACCTTCTTTTTTCGAACTACACTATTGTTGTATCGAAGTCTAGTTCAAATTCAGAAAACCACCGAACAAAAAAAGCCACCAAACACAAAAAGTCGGGGGGGGGATAACAATTCGATGGACCCAAGTAGAATTTCACGTCGGTTCCTTCCCCAGCCCCGCCCGTTTCCTTCCCCGGTCGCACAAATAGGTGAACCAAACAACAAAACCATATGCTGCTTTTAAGCGCCAGCCCCGTAAGGTCGCTGCGACCCTGAAAGTTCGAATCTCTTCTAGGGTTTAAGTCGGGGATGGGTTCGGTTTTTCCAGAACCGGGAAAGAACAAAAAGGTGTCAAGTACCGTTTTGGCTGACTAGGCAATTTCCTTGGGTCCGCCGAGAGCACGGCGGAAGCTGATCGTCATTGGAGACAGCGCGACATTAGGCGTGGACGAGTTCTATCGTGACTTTTTCGAATACGTCGAATCACTCGGTTCGTACCACACGGTTTGGGAAGAGATGTAAAAAAGAAACAGGCGGCAATTCCGCCTGTTTGTAAGGGCTGCTCTAAGGAAGAATTCCCTCAATATAGAAGCACAACTGAACTCCTTGATGGTTTGGGTGTGAGACGACGGGGTAGCCAGTCCAATTCTTTCCACCATCTGCCGATATTGTCGCGTTACCGACGTAATCCAATGCAGTGTTGCCTGTCATCGGGCCACCCATAATTCCAACGTTCGCATTAGAGTTAGCCAAGAATTCAATCTCGTACTTCTTGTTTGCCTCGATAGGCATATTCAATGGAACCGAGTACCAATCCATTTCCCCTACTTCAACACAACCTTGAAAAACACCATTTACAAGAACGGCGACTTCGGAAAATTCTAATCGGAATTCTTCGGCGAAGAACTTTAGCTCAGCGTCCTCAATCGGAAACTTGTCGCTTCTTTCAAAAGTTGCAGTTTGTCTTACACGATTGAGACCCCTTACTTTCGGCATGTCTACAAGCTCTTTGTTGGTCGTGCCAAGTTGGTAAGGGCCGTAGGTGAATGGAAAACCATGGTCGATCGTTTCACCCGCCCTGTTCTGGACACGTACAACTGCGAAAGGAAAAACAACGAACTTCGGTTTATTGGACTCTTGGTAGGGCCGCCAAGATTCATCTGTTCCCGGAGTCAATTCATAAAGATAGAAATCATCGCATGGGCGAGCGATATGGAACGCACGGGTGTCGTCCTCTATTTGGTCCGGGGTGTCAAAGTTCCCATGTTCAGTGTTGTTTCTAAGAAGTGGACCATTAAGACTTAGGTAGTTATATTTTGGATCTTCATGGATGTTTTTAAAGACGATCCAATACTTCTCTCCTTTGGTAACACTCCCATTCAAGTTCGTAGTTCTAAAACCGGAAAGTGGATTGTTGATTAGGTCAAATTCCTCCACATACTTCCCGATTTCGTCACCAGGAATGCCGAGAGCATCTTCATTAATCGTGATTTGGATGTCACCCCCGGTACCTTTGGAGTATCCACTGTCTTTGTTGGTGGATCTTGCCCACCAATAGAGGTTTTGTATCTCGCCAGATGTTTTCGCAATAAACGGGATAGCGTATTGTTTGCCTGCAATTGGTTGGTTCGCAATGTTGTTGTTGAGGGCAATTCGGTTACCACAGTGAACAATAAAGTCCTGTTGGGTCAAACCTCCTTTCCATGGTGCGCCAGCCGAATATACGCCAAATGACAATGCGGCTACTGAAACGATCGTGAGGACTTTGAAACTCTTTGAGGGAAACATAGTAACTCCTTATTGGTAAAACGTTATCAACCGATTTTTCGCAACGGGAGAGGTTTGCTAATTTGTTTTGTGCTCCGATATCTAATAGTTTTTTGATTGCGAATGCTTGCCACAAAATAACCAAATATTTTCAATGTCGCAAAGTTTTTTTTGTTTCCTAGGTAATCTGAAGTCCGTACCAAAGTTGGTGAGTTACGTAAGAGACACCCGACATTTGCGTGGCGCATTGTCTTCATTGATGCAATGATCACGTAGTTCTTGAACGTGAGCAAAAAGATATGCTCTACCGTAAGTACGTTAAGCCGTAGTGTTTACAACACGGTTTGGGAAGAAGATTGTGTTTGTTGTCCTATTTTGAATCTTCCTTGATTCCGACATACAACTTTTTGATTGTTGCAAACTCGCTGAATATGACCTTTTTGATCTGCTCAATAGTACCTGTTTTCACGTTGCCGTCTGCGTTGATCAAAACGGTGGAAGGTTCCCGTCGTAGATTGTCTTCAATCCATTTTTTGAGTCCGTCGAGTGCGACCGTTTGCCCGGCAATTTTGAGCTTGCCGCCAGTGAAGACTTCGATGGTAAAATCGGGGTGCAATAATTCCAGGTCGACTTGGATTCCGGCTTGTGTTTTAGGTTTGTCTTTGTCGTTCTCTTGTTCGTCATCTTGGAATCTTTGTGGATCGGGAACTTTGTCTTCGAGCAATGCCAAGACGGACATTGCAGTTCCGTAGGCTCTTGATCGGGCGAAAACGCGGTCGTTCCATGTCCCGTCTTCGTCGCGAGTTTTCACTAGTTGGGCAAAAAGTTTCTTGTACTCTTCTGCCTGAAATTCCTTAGGGAGTTGAGAAATCGCTTGGGCAGCGAAACGGTGGGCATAGTAAAAGTAGTACGGCGCGATCCCGTAAGGCGCAACATGCGTGCCCGTTTTCTTTCGACGTTTCTCAAGTTCATCCCAGTGTTCATGAAAATCGGCGAGTGCTTTTTTAATGGAGAGTTCGCGACCCAACCCAAGCAATGAAAGAGTTGACTCGCAGTTGGTTGAGCGCGCGATCGAGCTGGGGATCTTGGTAGGACGTCGTTTTCTTTCATCGCCAGAATAGGAGAACGCACCTAATGAATTGCGACTACGCGCTAATGCGTTGGCCGCACGTTGAAAGACCACTCTGGGAACGTGTTGTCCCAGTTGCGACGCCCACATTAATGCCTGAACGGCAGGCGCGGTAACGAAGCCCGCATGAGCTCGACGGTTGGCATAGTTCCAGCCTCCCGATTCTATTTCTTCCGAAATAAGGATCTTTGTTAATTTTGGAATCCAGGAATCAATTGACTTGTCGATTTCAGCATCGAGTGATCGCTTTGAGGCTTTGAGTCGGCAAAACAAATCCAGCGCGTAAATATGGCCCCAGACCCGAACGTCATATCGATTTCTTTGGCTGGCTTGCATCGCTGGAGTTTCCAGCTCGTCGAGGATAAGGCGAACGCCGCGCTCGATGGACTGATTTGCTTTGTCGTTGTCTCCATCTGTCGCGTAGAGTAATGCTTCACAGCAGATCGCCGTTCCGCCTATTCGGTAGCCAGTTGGGATCTTGCGATTCACTCGGTAGACGCCTTCGTATGGCCAAGCTCCATCTTCATTCTGGATCTTGAGAATTTGCTCGACGCCAATCGCAATGGCATCCTGCTTTGTTAATTCCGTTGACGCGGAATCAGCCTCTTCTTGTGCAAGTGCCGGTAGCGCAAGAATTGAGAAAAAGAAAACCGCAACAAATCTGGAAAGAACAATCATGGTAAATCCAATTTATTTAATGTCGTTGGTTGAACACCGTCTACCGCACCAGCGATCGGGAGTGGATCGAGTCGGCAACACGTTCGAGTAAAACGCCTGTTCAACTTGCCGCCGAGTATTCGAGGGCTCCGAATCCGCGGCAAGCTGGTCGCCAAAACGATTGTTAAACTTGAGTTGGTCGATGGTAGCCAAGAGTGGCGTTCGCTTGAGTGAATATTTGATGAAATGACTTTGAAACCGACAAAACCCGCATCAGATTGTAGCGGGTAACAAGCCTTGACTATGCAAAAAAAACGCAAAGCCGCAAAGAGCCATTCATAAACACTCTTTGCGTCCTTGCGGCTTTGCGTTAAATTCATTTCAAACCAATCGCGTTGGCAGACTTTCCAGTTGTTCCGCCGACGTAATCTCGCCAAGAAGCCTCACTTTGGTTTAGCGACATTTATAGCGCTGCGATCAAGCGACTTTTAGTAACCACTATTGGTACGACTATTGGTGAATGGTCAACTTCTTAAAACGATTCTTTAATTTGTCGATTGTTTCTTTACTGATTGTGGTTTTGCCAATTGTTATTTCTGCCGTTTCTGGCAGTGCCAGTAGGCCGATCGCAGTTGATTCGTCGCATTTCCAGATAGCCAAACTGTCGAGATCTGACACCTTGGCTGCATACTTAAGAAACGTGGCGTTGGTACGGTCGGAGTCAGTCAGAGTGAAATTCAAATTGCAGCCAGGCAAGCGTAAGCAAGGAAGCTTCGCCCTTCCTTGTGCGTCTCTTCCTGAAAATGAGACGCCAAAATTCGGTCGTACGTTGCATCCGGTGAATTGAAGTTGTTGGAGAGCTTCAACGTAGGCATCGTCGTGTTTTTCGGTGATCCAGCCCTTCACATCCAGTCCCCGATTAGCGTCTTCAATCAAAGACACGCCTGCGGGCGTCACGAAAGTCCCGTCAATTCTGACTGTCTTGAGCTTGGTAAGTTTTGCCAAGTGTTTGCATGATTCGTCGGTGATAAACGTTTGTTCGATCTTCAAAGATTCCAAGTCTTTGTGAATGGCCAAGAATGGAGCAGCTTTATCGGTAATGAAAGCGTATTCCATTTCAATGCTCTTGAGTGAAGGCATTTTTGAAACCAATTCGATCAGTCGGTCGTCAGTGCCTCTAGGCAATTTGAGATGAGTGACATTTTTGAATCGTTCCATGTTTCGAAATTTATGACTTGGCATGTCGAAATCGTTTAGATTCAGGTGTTCCAGTTTTTTACAGCCAGCCAGATAGTCGAGGACGATCGGATCAGAAATGTTTCTGCGGTTGAAAAAGATCTGCCGCAATTCCGGAAACAAAACGATGTGGCGTAACGACGTATCTATGTTCTGGGAAGGATTGAAGGACAAAAGTTCAAGCGTAGGAATTTTCGAAAGTGACTTTAGCGTTGATTCAGACTTAACGATGTTTTTGAGGTAGAGATGTTTAAGCGATTTTGAATCACCCAGTAAACTCATTTGTGCCTCAGTCATCTTTGGGCAAAACAGTCGAGCCAATCCGGGGCAGGCGGCGAGATTTCGCGCGACGTGGTCGTCGATTAGATTTACGTTCTCAAACATAACGAGACAGTTGGAGTTGACATAACGCAGCGGCCAGAGACTTTTCCGTTTCTCCCTGCTGCAGTCCGATCGAATGTGAATTTGGTAGCGGTTTTCTTTTTTGATAAAGTAGAAAGGCGCTCCCATCTTTCTGAGCAACTCTAACGCTTCGGTTTCGGTGCACTCATATCCTTCATTGAGGTAAATCTGGATTTTTTCAATGACGGCTGGTCGGCTGTCGTGCTTGCTTGCGGAATTCAACAAATGCAAGAGTCTGTTATGCAATGCAAGGTCGTATTGCGATTCCCATTCGCGGATCAAACGCAGGCAAACAGAAGCTGATTCGATTTTCGATTCGCGAGAGACGGCATGTTGAAAGACTTGATCTAGCGCACTTGCTTTTGCCGCCTTGAGTTGATTGCTCGCGGTTAAGCGGTCATTGAAGACAGAGCTATCTAATTGCTTGATCCAGCTTGCGATTTCTTCACTGGAAGGTTCCGTCGCTTTCTCAGCGTCTTGCGCGTCTTCTGTTTGGAGTGAAAATGTTGGCGCACAAATCGTAGCCGCGCAGGTTGAGCCAGTTGACGAAAATGAAAACCCAATGGCGAGCATTAGGATGATGGCAGTCGAAAACTTCTGCGGCTTCATTTTTTTTGGCCCGCCTTTAACTATTCAGCATCTTCACTTAGTCGCATCAATTCGATTTTGCGAAATTCAGTCGGATGGCTTTCTGATTGGATCGAAATCGTCCCCGAGCTGATCTTTAGATTCCCATCAACGATAAACTGACGGGCTTCGGCATCGCGTTGGTCGTACTGAGGCTCGGTATATTCGAGAACCGTTTCGCCGCCAATTTTGTGACGAATGACTTTGTTGCCGCGGACTTCGATTTCAACGGTCACCCACTGGTCGCCGTGAAACGTTGGTGATTTACTTTTGGTGCAGTGAGGTTTGAAAAGCTTGCCACCCATGACGACGTTGGTGCCGGGAGTACAAAGATTAGCAGTTGGTCGATCACCTTCGCCGCCACCGCCAAGAAGTTGCACTTCAATCGAGACGGGAAACTTTTGCATCTTGGCCATCTTGGTCGGATCCTGACCATGAATCATGAATCCATTGTTTCGAAACGCCCAGCCGGGACCGTTGGCGACTTGTGTGCCGATGAAGCGATATTCAGCTCGCAGGATGTAATGTGAGAATGGTTTCTCATAAAACAAGTGGCCAAACTTTTCCCACTTTGGTTTCTTTTTGCCATCCATGCTGAGGAAGTCATCGGGCTTGTAGTCGTCGTAGCTGACGACCAGCGATCCTTCTTCGTTGACGCGAAACGTGTCCGCATAATTGTCACCCAACTCATGCCCACGGATTTTTGGAGACCAGCCAGTGAGATCCTTGCCGTTAAAAAGCTGCACCCATTTGCCTTCTGGAAATGAGTCGTCGGCGCTGGTTTCTGCCTGATTGCCAGTTTCGTTTTTCTGGGTTGGGTTGTCGGAAGTGGCTTTGGCTGGAGTTTCAGTTGCCGGAGCGGTTGCCTTTTGACCAGATTCGGTCTTTTGAGCCCAAGTCGCATCGGGAGAGTGAAGCACGGAAAAAGCAGCAAAAACCAAGGCTAACAACGCTGGCAATTTGTAATGATTCATAATTGGATTCTGAAATGTTGGAAGTGAAAGGGCCGATTGGCTCAGTATATCGAGAATATCACTGTGTGAACGGTTTTCAGCCGGCCAAGTCTCGAAGTTGTCGCAAAATAACGCTTGCGGAATACTTGGTAATTTGCATAATGGCGGGACTTGGGACGGAGTTGAATACAACTTCGTCCAATTTTATTGAGTATAGAATAAGGCGCAGTCAATTGGCGAAGATGCGAAGAAAAACTACACGTCGCAAAGCGAAAACTAAAACGAGAACAGCTCGTAGGGATCCATTGTACGTTGATGGCGAACGGCCACGCCCAACCTACGTCGATTACAAAGATGTTGAGTTGCTGAAAAAGTTGGTCAATCGGCACGGCCGAATCGTAGGTCGCCGCAAAACTGGCTGCACCGCGATCAGCCAACACGCCGTTACCGAATCCATCAAGCGAGCACGCTTCATGGCTTTGTTGCCATTCAAAGGCGATTAATCCAACGGCTCAAAACGAGCACATTGCCAAGCCTACCTGTGAAAGCCGGTGGGCTTTTTTTGATCAAGAATCAAAATCACTCATCCATGCCGACTGCCAGTTTCTAACATGAGCCAAGTTTTCAAAACGCAACGACGAGTCGAGTTCCGTGATACCGATGCCGCTGGCATTGTGCACTTTTCGAACTTCTTTGCTTACATGGAGCAAGCCGAACATGCGTTCCTGCGAAGCGTTGGACTTGGCGTGATCTGTGAATTCGACGGACAAAATATCAGTTGGCCCCGAGTGAACGCCGAATGCAACTACCGCAATGCGATTAAGTTCGAAGAGATTATCGACGTCGAAGTTCGTGTGAAACGAATTGGCACCAAAAGCGTCACGTATGCGTTTAACTTTTTTCGTGAATCAACTCCCGTTGCTGACGGTTCAATCACCGTCGTGTGTTGTTTGTTCGAGCACGGCTCCAAACCTCAGTCGGTCCCGACTCCTGAAAAATTCATTGCCGCGATCAAGCCATTCGTTGCAGCCGAAGACGGATAGTCGGACGAGAAATTGAGTCGCCAAATCAGCCGCCGAGAAATCAGTCGTTTGTAAACCTGTTCCACGTCCGCGTCTTCCACGAGAATATATGTCGGCTTATCTGCAAAATTTGACGGTACGATTGGCAACGGGAGTTGGGAAACTTTCCGAGGAAAATCGCCAGCGGCATACCGATTACTTTCTCGCCGCCCAGCAACCCGATGGCGGTTTCGCTGGTCGTGAAGGCGGAAGCGATTTGTATTACACGACATTCGCGATGCGTGGACTTTCGATTTTGGGTGAACTGTATGGCGAGGTTGCCGACCGGATCGAAGCTTTTTTAAAGCCGCAACTTTCATCCCATCAAACGATCGTCGATTTCTTTTCGTTGTTCTATGCAGCGAATTTGTTGAAAGTCTCCGCCGGCAAAGATATCTTTGCCGAAGCCGATCCGAATTGGCCGCGACAGGTCGCCGATTTCCTTGAGACGCTTCGCCGAGAAGACGGTGGCTATGCAAAGGCACCCGAGGGCAACGCAGGGAGCACTTACCATACTTTTCTTGTGTTGCTTGTTTTGCAATTGATCGAAGTCCCAATTCCCCAGCCGGAGCGAGTGTTGGAATTCCTGGAGTCGCATCGTGACCCCGAGGGTGGCTGGCATGAAATCCGAGTCAGTAAACGCGCGGGCACAAATCCAACCGCCGCTGCCGTGGCCAGCCTGTTGATCCTGGATGGGATTGACGAACGGAAAGACCCAGAACTGGTAGCGACGACTTTGGATTTTCTTGTTGAAATGCAAACCGAAGAAGGTGGTTTGCGGGCCAACACCAGAATCCCTATCGCCGATTTATTAAGCTCGTTCACGGGTGCGTTAACGCTGATCGATCTTCAGGCCTTTGATGAGATCGACATTGAGCACTATCGAAAATTCGTCCTCTCCATGGAGCGACCCGACGGCGGATTCCAGGCCGCAGCGTGGGATACAGCACATGATGTTGAGTATTCGTTTTACGGGCTGGGGTGTTTAGCCTTGCTCGAGAATCATTAAGATAAATTGACGATCTTTTAGACGCCAACTTTATTGATGCAACTCAATTAACTTCCCGGACAAAACCCATGCCTGATTTCTTGGCTCAAGACGTTGTCAAAGAATTCAAAACGCCAACCGATCCGTTACGTATCCTCGATGGCGTTACGGTCGAACTTGATCGCGGCCAAAACTTAGCCGTCATCGGACCCAGTGGAAGTGGCAAAAGTACGTTTCTGCATATCGCCGGCACTTTGGATTCTGCCACAACGGGATCAGTTTCGCTGTTGGGAACGGACCTCGGCAGTTTAGACGAAGTCAAAATGGCAAAATTTCGAAACGAGAATATCGGGTTCGTATTTCAAGAGCATCATTTGTTGCCGCAATTGACGGCACTCGAAAATGTATTGATTCCTGTTGTCGCGATGGGCGAAACAAGTTCCGAATCAATTGAACGAGCGAAAATGTTGCTGGACAACGTCGGTTTGGCAGATCGAATGACCCACCGCCCGGCGGCACTTTCAGGTGGAGAGCGGCAACGAGTCGCTGTTGCGCGGGCGTTGGTGCAAAGTCCCGCCATGATTCTGGCCGACGAGCCGACGGGAAGTCTTGATCAAGCCAACGCAGAAACGATCGGTCAATTGTTGTTGGACTTGCAAGTCCAGGACAACACGATTTTGATTTGCGTAACACACAGTTCGAGTTTGGCTGGGTTGTTTCAAAAACAAGTCAGTTTGGAAAACGGAAAGTTTGTCTAACGAAGCTCGGAATTCAAAATGACCAATTGGCAAATCGCTTTAAAAAGCCTCACCTATTATCTACGCACCAATTTAGCCATCGCTTTGGGAGTGGCCGCCGCAACCGCCGTTTTAACCGGTGCATTAATCGTCGGCGATAGTATGCGCCACAGCCTGCGGTCGCTGACGTTTGAACGGCTTGGTCAGATTGATGAAATGGTTGTCTCGGAAGGTTTCTTTCAGGAGAAACTGGCAGACGACATCCAGCAAACTGAATTCTTCAAATCCAACTACAAAAGTGTGACGCCTGCGATCATGTTTCCTGGCGGAACGGTCCAGTACGAAACAGGTGACGTTGCCAGAAGAGCAGGGCGCGTGACGGTGCTTGGCATCAAAGATGAATTTTGGACGTTTGATAATTCTGAAGCGAACGACCGGCCGAATTTGGCAGGCGATACGGTCATCATCAACCAAACGGTTGCCGATGACTTGCAGATTTCAGCCGCAGAGGTTGCCTCGGGAACTGCCAAAATCACAGTGCGAATTCCCAAGCAAAATCAATTGCCGGCCGATAGTGCGTTGGGAAAAAAGACAGACCTGATCGAGAGCTTGGTCGATCTTCAAGTCATCAAAATCATTCCGACCGAAGGGCTGGGGCGTTTTGGGCTTCATCCAACCCAATCGGATCCGTTCAACGTCTTTCTCCCAATCGCGTTGCTTCAGGAACGATTGGAGCAAACGGTACTGAGTCATAAATCAGACCCCGCCCAAGCGAACGTGCTGATGGTTTCTTCTGGCGGCAATTTGCCAACCGAAGAAATTACCAATCAACTTCGCGCAGAAATGAAACCGTCACTCGAAGACTACGGTCTGTATTTGAAACGTGTCACCGAGAAATTTGGCAGCGGAGATTCCGAGCAAACGATTTACGATTATTGGAGCCTGTCCTCTGACAAACTTGTCCTCGACAGCGAAACCACTCATTCCATTGCTGAATCGTTTCCAAACGCCAAACCGGTTTTTACTTACCTCGCCAATGAATTTTTGAAGCCCGATCAAACCTCGGGCGGCGTTCCATTCTCGATGGTGTCGTCGATTGATTTCGATTCATCCTTCCAACCCATTTCCGCTATCTCAAATCAACCGATTAAGCCGTTGGGCGAGAATGAAATTGTCTTGAACCAATGGGCGGCTGAGGATCTAAAAGTTGAAGTCGGAAGCATGGTTAAGGTTCTGTATTTCGAGCCTGAAACGACGCACGGTTCGCAAACGGAATCTTCAGCCGAGATGAAGTTGGTCGATATCGCCAAATTAACTCAGCCCGATACGCCGATTGAGATCCGGCGCGGGAGAGTAAGGCGTGCGACTTATTCGAAGGCACCGACCTTGATTAATGATCCTGACATGACACCCGAAGTTCCCGGTTTGACGGACGCGGAAACGGTTGCCGCGTGGGATTTGCCGTTTTCAACCAAGGATCGACTTAGGCCGCAAGACGACACGTACTGGAATGATTACCGCACAACGCCCAAGGCATTCGTATCGTTGGCAACGGGGCAAAAATTGTGGGACAGTCGATTCGGCAAAATCACCAGTTATCGAATTTCAGCCGACGCAGGTTCAGAAGCACAAATTGCCGAACGTTTGCTGGCTCAATTTGAATCCGACAAAGCGAAACTTGGCATCCATGTTGTGCCAATCAAACGTCGCGGGCTGGCTGCTTCGTCTGGCTCGACTCCATTTGACGTTTTGTTTCTTGCACTCAGCATGTTTGTGATCGGTGCGGCTTTGATTCTCGTTTCGCTACTTTTCCGTCTGGGCCTGCAGCAACGCGCGTCCGAAGTTGGCTTGCTCAAGGCAGCAGGCTTTGACCAAAAACAGATTCGCAAACTTTGGCTTAGCGAGATGACAATCGTATCGCTTATCGGCGCGGTGATCGGCGTGTTATTGGGAATCGGATACGCTTCAACCATGATCTGGGGTCTCACGACATGGTGGGTCGGCGCGATCTCACGTCCGTTTTTGACGATGAATATTTCACCGCTCAGTTTGATTGCAGGGCTGCTCAGTGGTCTTCTGATTTGCGTTTTGACGATCGCTTGGTCGCTCCGACGAACGCGGAAGCAACCGATTCGAGGATTGCTGGCGGGAAATTTGGAATCTGAATTATCTACCGTAGGCAAGAAACGTGGCGTGATGGGATTATTGGCTCCGCTGTTGATCGTGGTTGCACTCGGATTGGCTGCGATGGCGACACAGTTGTCTGGAGAAGCCCAAGCCGGAAGTTTCATGGGCGCCGGATTTCTGATGCTGGCCGCGTTCTTGATGCTGGTTTATCAGTGGCTGCAAAAGCCGAATCCGGCCGAGCAGGTAGGACGTCTCAGTCTATCTCGCATGGCGATGCTAAGTGCCAAACGCAATCCGCTTCGTAGTACGTTGACGATTGGATTAGTCGCGGTGGCAAGTTTCTTGATCGCGGCGGTCAGCTCGTTTCGATTGACACCCAATGACGCGGGAACGGCCCGTTTTGATTGGATCGCACAAAGTAGCCAACCCATTTTTTCGGACTTAAGTACGACCGAAGGTCAGGAAGAAGCACTCGGGCGAGATTTTACTTTGAGCAAAGGAACGGAAGTCGTTTCGATTCGTTTCAAATCCGGCGAGGACGCAAGCTGCAACAACCTATATCAATCGACCCAACCCCGGGCACTTGGGTTGCCGCCAAGTTTTGTAAGTCGTTTTGATGAAGAGGAAGTGACCTCGTTTGCGTGGGGTGGAAGCCTCGCGACATCGGATGCTGAGAAAAAAAATCCATGGCACTTGCTTGATTCCCAAACGCCACATGCCGGAACCGAAGACGATCCGATTCCAGTGATGATGGACAAAAACACCGCCAACTACAGTTTGAAAATTTACATGTTGGGTACGGTCAAGAAAGTCGTTTACGACTCGGGCGAAACGTTCCACTACAAAGTCGTCGGATTCTTGGCCAATACAATTTTGCAAGGCAGCTTGCTGATGTCAGAAACTGATTTTGTGGCAATGTTCCCTGACCTCGGCGGCTATCAATATTTTTTGATTCGTGATGGTGAGGGTCAGGTGAACGTTCCAGCAAATGTTCCAGAAAACGCTCCGTTAAACGCGTCTTCAAGCGTCGAGATTTTGGAAAGCCGTTTGGGAGATCAGGGCTTTGACGCGCGGTCGGCTCCGAAGTTGTTGGCGAACTTTATGGCGGTTCAGAATACTTACTTAAGCACATTTCAAACGTTAGGTGCACTCGGGTTGTTGTTGGGAACGTTCGGTTTGGCGGCGGTGCAGATTCGTAGTGTATTGGAACGCAAGAAAGAGCTGGGATTGCTGCGAGCCGTTGGCTTCAACCGCAAGAAGCTTTCCACGATGGTGCTGCTGGAGAACGCCTGGCTATTGTTAATGGGATTGGCGGTTGGCGTTGGTGCCGCGCTTTTCACAACGGTCCCCCATTGGTTCGTCGGAACGGCATCCGTTCCCTGGTTGGCACTAGCCTCAATTTTCGCCGCCATCGTATTAGTCGGCCTCATCGCCGGCTGGTTAGCCTCGCGAGTAATCTCAAAAATGCCATTGCTCGAATCACTCCGGGCTTAATCGCACGGCGGGCTCATCGGCGCGATGAGACAACCGCGGGCATTGCAGCCTCAGTTTAACGACGAGCCGGAAGGCGACCGTTTATCCGCGCCACGACGAGCGCCTGCCGGCTAGTCGCTAAACAGGGACCTTCTTCAACGGCGACCATGTTTGCGAGAGCCTCTTCGGCCAGTCAACACGCCGATGTGTGAAGGACGTCAACGGCGGCCGTTGGTTTCGCTTTCACCACGATTACAGAAAAGTCATTTACCACTTGTCGCCTCCGGCACGTTTTGTAGAATATCGCTTCTGCTAATTGCAAATTTGCCGGTGTGGCGGAATTGGCAGACGCGATGGATTCAAAATCCATTGGGGGCAAC
>CAYUWY010000045.1:0-51950 GCA_964448575.1 uncultured Pirellulaceae bacterium | reverse complement strand
ATTGTTGAATATCATATTTTATACATAGCGCAGAGCATTTTTATACATAGCGCCCATGGTGACAACTTTAAAATTGGCAATTTCAATTTCAGGCGAATGCGAAACTGGGGATAGGCAACCGTTTTTAGTAGCGTCTGGAAACGGTATCCGACAAACGGCTGTAGAGGATTACTGTCAACAATCTCGTAGCCATCGGATACACATGCTCAAGTTTTGAAGTGACCAAGTGGCTACATTTGACTTTTTTGACCCCAAGAAAAGAAGCAGCTTAAGTGAGCTGTTGTAGGATGGACATTCTTGTCCGTCGTTTTAGGCTGGCGGCTGTCGGACAGGAATGTCCAAACTACTTACTTAGGCAGAATGTGGAATGAAGCTGCTCCCTCGCTTACGCTTCGGGTTCCCATTTATGTGGAATGAGCCTGCTTCCTCGCTTACCAACGGCTTCCCATTTGTGTGGAATGAGCCTGGTCCCTCGCTTACGGGGCCGGTTCCCGTTTGTGAACAGTCAGCTTCCTCGCTTACGCGTCGGGTTCCCATTTGTGAGGACAGGTTGCTCCCTCGCTTACCATCGTCTTACCATTTGTGTGGAAAGAGAATGCTCCTCTCTTACGCGTCGGTTCCATTTTGCTCCACACAACCGTAAAAACTCTTGTTTTAGTTTTTAAAAACGGGCTACGCGGGGGGATTCCAACGTTGTTTTTCGATTACGATTTGGTTTGTGGTAGAATTTAGGGAATCAATCTAAATCTAAAAACGTCCAAGCAATTCACTTTTGGAATTCTTGAATTCGGTAAAGGAAAAAAATGAGACTTCGACTTGCCTGTTTGACAATCTTGATTGGATTCATCGTTGCGACCGCGACGCAGCAAAACTGTTCGGCCGATATCATTGAGTTCATTGTCACGGGTGCCGCTGGCGATGGTTTGCTTGAAGGCAACATTGATCCGCCAACGGGTGAAGCTGGAACGGGTGGAATTGGGGCGACTGGAATTACGTTTAACACCGACAACAATCTGTTGCATATCGATGTCGAATGGGGGTCAGCAAACGGATATACTGACTTAAGCGAAGACGTGTTCAGGCTTCACCTCCACGGTCCAACAGCCGACTCGTTCGATGCAGCGTTTGGCCAAGTCGCACCGCTGTTGATCACATTAAGCGGAAGCTCGACGTTTGATGCCTCCGCCAGCTCGGGCGGCGTCAACGACAACTTTCTTCTTGACCCAAGCAACGTCCAGCATCTTCTCGACGGACGCACTTATATCAATGTGCATCTCAATGACACCGACACCGGCGTAATCCGTGGCTATATCCAACAAGCGGTTCCGGAACCTGGCAGTGCGATGGTCATTCTTCCTTTGGCGATCGGAACATGTCTTCGCAGACGGCGACGGCTGGCGAAAAAAGCTTAACCAGCAAACGAACGATTCTTCAGAGTCGGTTGTCGCAATCTTAGAACGCCAACGTATCGGCTGTTTGGAATGGGACTGCGATCTTCTATCTCTGCGCCATTGCGAGTGGTTTCAAAACCGATCAACACGTCTAAGCAATGACTTTGGACGCTGGGCCCCTTTCACGATTCCATTCCGATTCGAATTTATTCGCTTGCCCATTTGAACAAAACGACTTCGTCCAAATTGCGTACAACGACGTCGTCTCCGCTGACGGCAACGTGAGCCCAGCTATCGTTTCCAACTCGCTGCGTGTCCATCAGCTCGAACGCTTCCGGGTTGGCTTTAATCAAAAGCAAACCACCTCGTTGATCGAGGGCCAGGATTTTGTCACCCGAAGCCACGAGACTCGCGTACTTTCCATACGGTTTGGTTCGCCATTTCTCGGTGCCTTTTTCCAAATCAAAACATGCGAAGCGACCGCTTTTCAGATGCACGTACGCATGGCCGTCGACCACAACGGGCGAAGACATGTAACCCTCTATAGGAAGCGACCATGCTGTTTTCGATTCAAACCCGGATTCATTGGCGCTAACGGTAATCATCTGCGTCGTGCCACCATAAGTACTGGTGAACACGCCGTCGCCGAACAGAGTGGGCGTGAGAATGTTCATTCCTCGAAACGTTTTGATGTCTTGGCCCCAAAGTTTTTCGCCCGACTCCAGATCTACGCCACGCAATCCAGCTCGGGTCATGACGACTGCCTGCCGCTTACCGGCGACGGTTCCAATCATGGGAGAAGAAAACGCGCTTCCCATCATGCCGCCGCCGTCCTTGAGCGCCTGCCAAACGATCTTGCCAGATTCCTTTTCCAATTTCGTAAACGCCCCACCGGCTTGGATGTAAAGATGTTCGCCGTCGATCAACGGTGAACAAACCATACCAAAGTTGGGAACGGGCGTGCCAAGCTCCTTGGGAAAGTCCTTGTTCCAGAGAATCTTTCCGTCTTCGGCGTTCAAGCAAACCAACATTCCACGAATCCCGGCAACATACAATTTGCCATCGTCATAAGTCGGCGTCGAACGAATCCAGTTACCATTGGCCAACGCGAAAGCAGGAACGTTCATGGAACCTTCCCATTTGTTTGTCCAAATTTCTTTTCCGGATTTGCGATCGAATGCTTTGACCAGCTCCAGGCCGCCATCTTTTTCGGTAATGTAAACGCGATCGTCAACGACCAAGGGGCCGCTGTAGCTTGGCCCTAGCGGAACGCTCCAGACTTTCTTAAGCGTTTCCGGATCCAAGTTGTCGGGCCATTTTGCGTCTTTTACAATTCCGTCTCGATTGGGACCACGCCACTGTCCCCAATTAGTTTTTGCTTCTTCAGCTGAGGCTTTTTCACTTGCCTTGTCCATCGGTTTGACTGCTGATTCCGTCTGAGCAACGACCGGCGATCCAAATGGCACCGCCATCACGACCGTGGCCAACATGAATAGGAAATCAAAACGTTGGGGCATTAGAGTTTTCATTGGATTCAAACTTAACAAATGGAAATGGATAGTTATTGGGAGGCTCTCGCTACGCCATCGGTATTAGACGATCTTTGGTCGCTGGATTTTGAACTGCGAATGGACGCCAATAAACGCGAATACAAATTCGGTTTTCATTCGCGTTTTTTTTAGTCTGTCTTTAAGTTTTGAAATCGAATTTGATGATTCAAAGCAGTAGGTATTCACGGAGGACTGTTGTTTGTCTGAATTAGAGCACATACAGAACCTAAAACCAAATTCAAGGCTGGACTATCCGGAATTACAGTGCAGCGTTATCAAAGATCCCCGTGGAATTAATTTTGTGGAGCTTGTTCTTCTTCTCCGTCGGATTTAACTTCGTGCTTTTTCAGATTGCGAATCGCAGCAACCAGTTGCATGAGATTGTCACAGCAAATCGCATTGACAATCTTGCTGCGAAATTCCGGTGTGACGCCGTAACCGCCAACAACTAATGTCGTTTTACTTGGCATCTCTTTGCAAAGTTGATTCAGTTGGCTCGCAACCAAATCTGCATCGTTGAGATTTGAAATACTTAGCCAGGCTAAATCGGGTTGCTGAGCTTGAACTGCACGCAGCAACGAAGTCATTGGCAAGTTACTCCCCAACGAACTGGCTTTCCAACGTTGCGACGTTAGCGTCAATTCGACGGCCAATGTTGGCAGCATGTAATGGTCGCCTTCGATGGTGCATCCAATCGCGGTCATAGCATCTTCGGGAGGCGACAACATGACTGAGCGGACATCACGAAACGCATTCAGGCAAATCTCGCAGCCACGACGTTCTTGAAAGACATCGATTTCTTTGCGAGCCCACATCGCGCCAATTTCTTTAAACGTTGGCCCGACAACCTCGTCGAATATCTCGGCGATCCCCCAGCCATTGACGACTAAATACATCAGCAGTTTTGTGACTTGAGCCTCGTCGGCGGCCAACAAAGCGGCAAGTAGTTGTCTTGCGCCATCAGGTCCGTTCTCAACAGCCAACGATTCGAAGCTCGGCAAACCAATCGCGACCGGATCGATGAGGTCGTACTTATTGGCTTTCAAAAACTCGACGATATTGGCGCGATCAAAGCGCCGGTGTCCGCCTGCCGTTTTGATCCCACCAATTTTGCCTGCGTCGCACCACCTTTTCAGGGATGATTCGCTTACTCCAATCGCTTTGGCCACTGTCCGAGGCGAAAAAAGCGCACCCATCTTCCTTGACCTGTTTTGACCGATTTGATTGGTTTCCAGCACATTGTCATCATGATTATGAACCATCAATCTCTCGTTACCTCGATAAACCCCAGAGTTTTTGAACCTCAACAGTTAACCCGCAACAAATCGGACGGTATAACAATGATCGTATTGAACGATTCAGGAGAGTTCTATGATATTGGATACGGATCAAGAATCGATTCGAAATCAATTTGAAGTTTTTTTTGACGGCAATTGCCCAATGTGCAAACGGGAAATTGCAATGGTGCGTCGGAAAGACAAGCAAAAACGGTTGAAGCTGACGGATATTTCAAGCCCAGATTTCGATCTTCCAGATCGTTCGCATTCAGTCTTGATGCGCGAAATTCATGGTCGTTATCCCGATGGGACTTTCGTAACAGGCGTCGAGGTTTTTCGCGAAATTTACCAACGAATTGGCTTTGGATTTTTAGTGAAGCCCACACGTCTTCCTATCGTTCGACACATTTTGGGTGCGGCTTATTGGGTATTCGCCAAGTTCCGATTTTGGTTAGCCATGCGTGGAGTCAAGAAACGGGCGAGTCAAGCTGTTTGTAAAATTTCGCAAGACGGTTCCTCTGCTCGAGAGTGCAGCCAAATCAAGACAATGCGTTAGCAAGTGATAAATTCCTGATGCCCTGTTGAGAGTCCCCTTTAATCTGTGTCATCATGCATCGCCCATTTTCAATCCATCAACCCAACCGATTACAAACTAACCGACGGTAGGCGTGCTTAATGCGAATTGCAATCATTGGAGGCGGGATTTCCGGTATGGTCGCTGGTTACCAGCTTCACAAAAACCATGACGTGACTTTGTTTGAAGCCAACGATTACATTGGCGGACACACCAACACTGTTGAGGCTGAGTCGGAAGGAAAAATTTATTCCGTCGATACGGGCTTCATCGTTTTCAACGATCGCACTTATCCAAACTTCATCAAACTCTTGGATGAGTTGGGCGTTGCATCTCAACCGACACGCATGAGTTTTAGTGTTAGTTGTGCCCGGACTGGACTGGAGTATCGCGGCGCTGATCTGGGCGGATTGTTTGCTCAGAAAAAGAACCTGGCAAGTCCGCGTTTCTATCGTCTGTTGTGGGACATCGTCCGCTTCAACAAGCTTGGACAAAAGCTGCTGGAATCCGACGCTCCGGACGAGACGGTCGATGACTTTTTCGCTCGACATAAATTCTCACACCAGTTTATCCATCAGTATTTCTTGCCAATGGGTGCCGCGATTTGGTCGGCTCCTTTCACCAAGTTTCGCAACTTTCCGATTAGGTTCATCGCAGAGTTTTATCGCAACCATGGATTGCTTGGTCTTTCCGATCGCCCGCAATGGCGAGTGATTTCCGGTGGCTCACGGCAGTACATCGAACCTTTGACTCGAGATTGGAAAGACGGAATCAAACTGAACTCGCCGATTGATTCCATTAAACGCGAAGACGGATCTGTCCGGATAAAGCAAAAAGGCGACTCGCAGCCTCACGTTTTTGACCACGTTATCTTTGCCTGTCATAGCGACCAAGCGTTGGCAATTTTAGCAAACGAGGCAACTAATTCCGAAAAGGAAATCCTTGCGGCTTTTCCGTATGAGCCAAACGTGGCGATCTTGCACAAGCAACACTCCGTTCTTCCCGCCAATCGTAGGGCGTGGGCTTGCTGGAACTATTACAACCCGTTGAACGAATCCAAATCGGCCAATCTCACGTACAACATGAATATGTTGCAATCGTTGACCAGCAACGAGGTCTTTTGCGTTACACTTAACGACGAAGAACGCATCAAGCCAGAGAATATTATTAAGTCTTTCAACTACTCCCACCCTTCGTTCAACATTCAACGCGAGAATATGCAGCGTCGTCACAGCGAATTGATAAACCAGAATTCGACTTCATTTTGTGGAGCCTACTGGGGCAATGGATTTCATGAAGATGGCGTGAAAAGTGCTTTGGCAGTTGTAGAGGCTCTCAATGTTGACGCGGAGACCGATGCGAAAATGCAGACAAGCGATCGGGAGACTCCAAGTGCCCGCTAGTTGCATTTACGAAGGCTTGATTCGCCACCGGCGTACCCAACCGGTCCATCACGAGTTTGATTTTCGCTCGTTCTTGTTGATGATTGACTTGGACGAAGCAGACACGGTATTCGAAAAATTCTGGTTCTGGTCGACGAAGCGTTTTTCGTTTGCCCGCTTCAAAGCCAACGATCACCTGACGAAACATTTGCCAAGTGACAACTTAACCAATAGCAACTCAACCAATAGCGACTCAGCCAATAAGAGCTTAAGAGACCGAGTCAGCGCCGTTTTAAAAGAGAACAATTTTGATCAGCCCGTTGGCAAGGTCAAACTGCTGACCCAGTTGAGCTACCTGGGTTTTTCAATGAACCCGATCAGCATTTTTTACTGCTACGAAGCCGATGGTGATCAAGTGATTGCGATCATCGCCGAAGTCAACAACACGCCGTGGGGCGAACAGCATATTTACTTTTTGCCCAACGAAAACAAAACTCCAATCGCTGCGGATCCTGATTCACGGAACAGTGAAAAACCCAAAACGATTTTCGGCAACCACATCGATAAGACTTTTCACGTCTCGCCGTTTATGTCGCTGGACATGCATTATCGGATGGCTTTTTCATCTCCCAATGATCGTTTGGGCGTAAAGATTGAAAATCACACCGACGGCGATAACGGCAGCGAACGAATTCTAGATGTTTCGATGACGATGAAGCGTAAGCCGTTAACGTCGGCGAATCTGAATTGGTTGTTGATCAAGTATCCGTTAGTTAGCTTTAAGATTTTTGCCGGAATCTATTGGCAGGCGTTGAGACTTTATCTGAAAAAAGTTCCTTTCGTTTCGCACCCCCGAAAGGCGGCTTTGGCAAACGGGCAGTCGGTTGCTGACGCAGAAAACCATTACGATGCACAGGACACTGTTGGTTCCCAGACCACTGGTCAAATTCACGACGCAATCGACGCTCAAAATAGTTTTGTTTGTGACGCGGCTGACCCAACAGACGTCGCACAGCAAACCAGTCCCAACGCCAATCTCCCTTCCGACCGATCAAACACTGAAACTGCCTTGGTAGCCAGATGAACCATTTTTCGAAAACTCAAAACGCTTCGTTATCTGCGCCAATGCAATTGACCCAGACGGATCATGGCGTATTCCCAACTGAACTAAGTTTAGGTGAGCAGTATTCTTTCCAAAACAAAAAAGGCAAGCAAACAAAGCGCGGGTTTTTCGTACGGACGTTTTTGAATCGTTTTGAAAATTTGGTTGGCGGCGAGTTGACGATTGTCGATGCGGTCGGAGAAACGAAAACGTCAGACCAATCTGACAGCGCCAAAGACGATGATCTTTGTGCAACAGCAGTCGTTGGCAGCCCAGAATTGTTCAAGCAAGTCGTTTTCAGTGGCACGATTGGATCGGCTGAGTCGTACATGGATGGCCAATGGGTTTCCGATGACTTGACGTCGTTGATCCGAATCATGATTCGAAATATGGACCGGTTTTCGGGCTTGGAAAAGGGATGGGGGCGAATCAAAAGTCGTTTGAATTTCCTCAAGCACCTTAAACGCAAGAACACGATCTCTGGCAGCCAAAAAAACATTCAAGACCACTACGATCTCGGCAACGATTTTTACAATCTGTTCCTGGATCCTACATTGAACTATTCGTCCGGAATTTTTGAATCGCCGGACCCCGATGCTGACGACATGAACAAAATGCATGATGCGTCCATTCGAAAAATGGATACGATCTGCAGGAAGCTCCAGCTCAACTCGTTGGATCACGTTCTGGAAATTGGAACTGGCTGGGGCGGGATGGCGATTCACATGGCCAAACATTGGGGCTGCCGGGTTACCACGACAACGATTTCAAAAGAGCAACACAAGATCGCCGTTGAGCGTGTCGAGGCGGAAGGGCTTTCAGATCGCGTTAATGTGTTGCTCAAAGATTATCGTCAATTGACGGGCAAGTACGACAAAATCGTTTCCATTGAAATGATCGAAGCAGTTGGACATGAGTTCTACGACGAGTATTTTTCGCGTTGCTCGAACCTACTGACGGACGAAGGCCTGATGCTGCTTCAGTCGATCACGATTGGTGAGCAGAATTTTGACTACCACATTCGCAATGTTGACTTTATTCGCAAGTACGTTTTCCCGGGTGGCTGTTTGCCGTCGGTGACTGCGCTTGCAAATTCCGTCGGCAAAGTCACAGACATGAGAATGCTTTCTCTAGCAGACATCACGCCTCACTATGTAAAAACGCTCGCATATTGGCGGCGTCAATTCATGGCTCAGCTCTTCGAAGTCCGTGCTCTTGGCTACGACGAACGATTTATTCGGCTTTGGCATTTTTACCTATGCTATTGCGAAGCCGCGTTTGCCGAGCGACGGGTCCACAACATTCATATCGTGTTTGTCAAACCTGGCTGTCCGATCTCAGGTAGTCCGCAAGATTGATTTTTATTGGCGAATTGGCACTCATCGCCCAATCAACCCCCCGGTTTGTAAAAGCTAATAGCTTCAAAGGTGCTGTCTTGGTAGAATATTCCCACGCACGATTTTTGAATCGCGAGCCTGCCATTTTTCAAAGCAGGCCAAATCATCATTTCATCATTTGTGTTAACCGACACCCCAAAACTATTGAGCTAAAAAAATGAAATCAAAAGCTTCTCGACGTGGATTCCTGAAAGCGTCAGCCGCCACGGCTGCCGCAGGTTACTTTAGCAGTTCGACGACGCCATCGACTGGTGCTCTCGCAGCCGGCTATCGCTCGGTCAACGAGCAACCTGGAATCGCGTTTGTTGGAACCGGAATTCGATTCCACACTTATCACGGCAAACAAGCCATGAAGTTTGGCCCCTGCGTAGGACTCTGCGACGTGGATGCCGTTCAGCTTGGCCGCGCACTCCAAGTCGCCGTCGATCATCATCGCAAACAAGGACGTGAATTGGTAATCGGTGCTCACGAGGACTACCGTCGATTGCTGGAAAACAAAGACGTTGATGTCGTTGTCATTGGAACTGTTGATCACTGGCATTCGAAAATTGCAATCGAAGCCATGGAAGCCGGCAAAGACGTTTACTGTGAGAAACCAGTTACGTTGACCATCAAAGAAGGCCAGCAGATTCTTGAAGCCCAGAAGAAAACTGGCAAAGTGCTTCAAGTCGGCACGCAACAGCGAACTGAGTTTGCAAAGCGATTTGCAACTGCAGCGGCGATGATTCGCGAAGATCGAATCGGCAAACCGAAGCAAGTCGATATTTGTTTTGGTGGTTCGCGAGTTAGCGAAGTCCTGCCGATTGTTGATCCTCCAAAAAGTTTGAACTGGGATTTCTGGCAAGGCCAGTGTCCTGACGTGCCTTACCGTGCGGCAGACAAAGTCGTTGACGTTAAAGGTTGGGGAGCTGGATTCCCATTCAGTCGCGCCCATCATTACTACCGCTGGTTCTACGAGTACTCGGGCGGAAAACTAACCGACTGGGGCGCTCACCACGTCGACATCGCCATGTGGGCATTGGATAAACTTGGCGATGACATCGGCAAGATCACGATCGAGCCAGTTAGAGTCAACCATCCGGTTGAGTTTGACGAAAAAGGAATGCCTAAGCGCGACGACATGTTCAACTGTGCGGTCACATTCAAAGTCAAATGTACTTTCGAAGACGGCACTGAGATGTTTGTTCAGGATAAGAATGACGAGCTCGGTTTTGACAATGGCATCATGTTCCAAGGCAAAGGTCGCTTCCTCGTTAACCGCGGCAAACTCGTTGGATCTCCAGTTGAAGCACTTAAAAAGACTCCGTTGAAGAGCGATTCGATTAGCAAGCTCTACGTCGATGATGCTTCAACGCTTGAAGGATTCGGCGAAGAAGGCTACCACATGAAGAACTTCATGGACTGCGTAAAAACACGCAAAACGCCGGCTTCTGATATGCAATCTCATCATCGCATGCTTAACGTTTGCCACGCGATCAACATTGCGATGCGTCTAAACAAGACCATTGTGTTTGATCCGAAAACAGAAACATTCGGCGACGATGCTTTGGCGAATTCATTTATCGCACGCGATCAGCGTAAAGGCTACGAAATCGTGGTAAGTTAATTCTCGGATTTTAGTTCCGACTACGTTAGATTTGAATCTTTGATGCTCCGGTGAATTTCATCGGAGCATTTTTTTTGTAGCCAACCGCATTGGCATGTCCACGCCAATTCACTTTTGAAGGCGTCAACGCCACCTATGCCCTATAGCCATCGGCATTGACAAGTTGGTACTCTGTCGGCTGGCTCAGGCTAAATTCCCTCAACCGATTTCAATTCGACGGCTCAAATGAAAAACTTCATTCTCTTTTTGATTCCAGCAATATGCCTTTTGTGCGTATTGAATTTGGGCTGCAATCCCGCGCCGCCTAGTACGGACGTCGATTCTAACTCCGTTGAGAATTCCGGTTCTTCAAACGCTTCAAATAACCCGCAAAAATCTGAGACTGCGTCCGACTCGGCCAAGGCAGATACTCAGCCGGCTTCAACGGAGAGCATAAGCAGTTACAAAATCCTATCGTGGAATGTCGAATCAAACGGCGCGGTTGCGGGCGTGATCTGTGAGCAACTGAAGGAGCTTAACAAAGACGACAAATACGATGTCGTTGCTTTGACGGAAGTCCTGCCTGTTGACTTGAGCAAGTACCGGTTGGCTTTGGGTGAGCACTATAAATACATTTTCTCCAAAACCGGCCACAACGACAGAATGCAGATTCTTTACAACGAGTCCAAGTTTTCAAAGATCCGCCAAGTCGACTTGAACAAGATCAATATTTCAAAACGCTACCGAGCGCCGATGCTGGTTCACTTGAAAGATCGCGATACCAAAACACAGTTTATGGTCATGGTCAATCATTTGGCGCGCGGCAAAGCCGAAGTTCGTCAGCAACAGGCTTCGATGTTGAAAGAATGGGGACGTGATCAAACGCTGCCAATCATTGCCGTTGGCGATTACAATTTCGACTATGAATTCGAAACGGAAAAAGGCAATCCGGCTTTCAATAATTTCATGCAAGACAACATTTGGCGATGGGTGAAACCAACTGAGTTTGTCGATACCAATTGGTACGACAATCCGGAATCACCGGATGGAAAAGACGATTACCCTGGGAGTATGCTGGATTTTGCCTTCGTTGCGGGACCGGCCACGGAGTGGGATGCGACTTGTAACGTGATTGTTCGCGAAGGCGATTTTCCGGACGATGAGAAAACTAGTGATCATCGGCCGTTTGAGTTGTTGATTTCTAAGTGAGTTTGCGGGGTGGGTGGGTTGTTGAGATTTGTTGCTTGTTGATTTCGGCTTGCTTACGCTGCGCCGCCCTCGCTAACGCAGCGGGTTTCCAATTTGCGCTGGTAAGTAGGTTGGACATTCCTGTCCGACAGTCGTGGGATTTATTTGGAATGACGGACAGGAATGTCCATCCTACGTAAGTTATTTAAGCCGACTGATTAGCGGCTTACTTCCAACCCAACTCGTAAAACAATGTTTTGTACTTTGGGCCCAGTTCGAATTGCAAACCTTCGGCTGTTTTGATGACGGGCACCGTTGCGAGCCGTTTTCCGGCACTGTCTACGGCGTACACTGCTAACTCGCCACGGCCCGTTGGTATTGAAATTGTTAGGGGAACTCCCCAAGCTTTCGTTGGGCCGTTTCCCCAGTTCGCTCCAACGCTCGTTCGCTCGGCGTTCCACTCCATGTTCTCATTCTCCGCGTGGTTAACGACCGAGATTAGAGCTGACTTGGTTTCAGACAACGGTTTGCCATCACGGCTGGTCGCAATCATCACACCGTAATTGTTGGCAACGGAGCCGAACTGAAGCTTCCAATCGCCCAGCTGCATCGTTTGGCCGCCGACTAACCCCCACGCCGATTTTGTCTCTGCCGTGTTGATCGAAATCGTGGCTTTGGCTGGATCTGTCGCGTCCCAAACCGCGGCACCGTCTGGCGACTCGAATCGTGGCGGATGAGTTTTGGAAAACTCGCTCGGGTCAGGTGTTGAAGTCCCCGTAACGCGAGCCAGTTTGGGATCCATTCCAACCAGCTTTGTAAACGCATGAATCGAGGATTCGAAATGGGCGCCCTCTGCGACGCTGTGTATTTCTTTGAGCGCCGGTAGATCGCCTTCTCGGTACATTTTTCCAAATGCACCAAGCAACGCTAGTTTGCACGGTTGGCCGTTGATTCGAAAATAGCCTTGCAGTTGATCGTCGTCCCACTGGCCGCCTTGGTCTTCGAAATCAAAAAAGAAAACGCCGTCCCAATCTTGTATCGCAGCCATCAACCCCATGATCGAAATGCCACCTGCAGAACTAAGACTTGGCTCGCCAGTATTCCATTCGCTATAAGTAAATGGCATTCCGTGAACTCGCCACGCCGCCCTCATCAACGGGCTATTGCGTGGCCATGCATTTGAATACGGGCCTGCCACAATCGGGCTGTTTCCAACCGTCCACTTGCTCGCGTCCCATTCCCGGCCTTGGAAAATTGGGTGATCCCAGTAGGAATGCATGTCGGTGTAGTCACCAATTTCTGAAGCCAATTTCGCGCCTACATAATTGGTTTGTGATCCACAGATTGGAACTTTTACGCCCAATTCATTTCGCAGCAACTCGGTCGTTTTCGCATAAAACTCTCGTTCAGTGTCTGCCATAAATTCAATAAACGAATTGTAAGCAGCAGGCGCCCAGCCCGTATCGGGAATCGCAACATTCGAGTTTGCAATCCCTTGATCAGCGGGCACTTCTTTCCAACCAGCACCACGTTGCAATTTGATGTTTCGCATTTCAAGTGCGACCTCGGTGCCTCCGGTGTCGAAAGCCAACCGCGCGTTTCCATCTACAGTCGCAGTAGATTGAAAGATTTCGGTCACCGATTTCCATTCGGGTTTTGCCGTTACACTACCGCCAAGCCCTATTTGCTTCCAACCGCCTTCTATCGTCGAGGTGTTGAAACTGATCTTCTTTTCCGCGTCAGCACGAATGTCAAAAGTCAGCGTATACATTTCGCCTTTTTTGAAAGTCAATTTTTCGCAAGCGATTTGTTGCTGCCAGGCTTGACCGGCCACTTTCTGTGGCACAATGCGAATCGTGCCGTCGGCCACCGTGACATCAAGTGGGTTGGCGCCGCCGTTGTCTTGCACCAACCAACCACCACCGATCTCACCAACCGCAGAAACGTTGGCTTGATTGCTGTCTGCCATCGGTGACATTTTTGAGACGCCTTCAACTTTCCATGCTTCGCGAAGTTCTTTGTCGTCTTTGAACTTTTGAGCAAGCCAGGCATTCCACCGCTTTTGAATTTCTTTTTTGTAAACCGGATCAGCACCGCGAATGTGTTTTACGCCATCTCTTGAAAAACGGTTCTCGTTCAGGATCTCAATCATTGCGATGCCAGGATCGTTTCCGCGTGCCAACTTTCGATACGGATTCACGTGACCTATATAGTCGCGGCAGTACTTCCAAAACTCGTCCTGAATTTGCGGCATAAAATGCATCGCGTGTTTGTCGCCCGTCGCGGAATGGCCAGATCCAAGTGGAGGTAGGCCCAGCGATTTGGTCACTGAGCGACCAACGTGAAGATTCAGGTTTGCGTAGATTCCGTTTTTGTGCAGTTCGGCCAGTAAGTAATCGAGTTTGTCCACCTGAGCAGGGTCCATTTGCCCGCTGTCATCGAACAAACCATTTGGCGAAAGATTCGTTTCGTGATGATGAAATCGAACGCAGTTGATGCCAAGCGAAGAAAGCCGCCGCGCGATTCGTTCTGATTGTTCGTGTTCCGGAAAATTGGCTCCAAAACAAAAATTCACGCCCCACGCACGAAACCGACCTTTGTCTGTTGCAAAGTGCCCATCAACAATCCGTACGAATCCGTCTGACCCTGCCGGCGACGCATTCAGATATGAAAAGTCACTTGCTGCGTTGGCATTGGATTCAACATCATGCGGAAACGTAAACGGAAAAGGCTTTTCCTGCTGGGCGAATATCGAGTGGCTTGAACAAGCGAAAGTCAAAACCAGAAAAGAAAGTAAATTGAGCGGGCGGTTACTAAAAGGCATTATTAATTTGAAGTATCTGAAAGAAGAGGAGGGAATTTACATTCTAATGACTACTGGCCTTTAATCAAAAGGAATTCAGCACATAATGTCGTCGTTCAGCAAGGAATCTGTTTGGCAGAACTCTCCAACCTCGTCTCATAATAGCGAATCAACCATGTTCATTCTGCGCAGCTTTTTGAGTTTCCAATTTGTTTGTCTTATTACATTGTGCCCGAACGATTCATACGCGTTCCAAGCAGACGGATTCAAAGACATTCCACTCAGCTCCAAGATCACTCGCGTTCAACCAATGACCGGTATCGCGTTGTGGTCCGACAATGATAAAGTCGCCACCGATTCAATTTCGCTTGAGTACCGCTACTGTGGCTACAACGAAATTGTTAAACCCGACGGCGAGTACGACTTTTCCAAAATTGATTCATTGCTCGATGAGACTGCGGCTCGCGGTCATCAGGCAATCCTTCGTTTCTATTTTGTCTATGTCGGGAAAAAGACAACCGTTCCTGACTTCATCCGCAGCGCTGACGGCTACGACGAAACGGTGGGCAAAAGCGAGGGAGAGAAAACGCACTTTTGCGATTGGAGCAACCAAAAACTCAAGGATTTCACTATCGAGTTTTATACCCGTCTCGCTCAGCGGTACGATTCGGATTCGAGGATCGCTTTTTTACAAACCGGGTTTGGGCTTTGGGCCGAGTACCACATTTACGATGGTCCGAACAAGCTCGGCAAAACGTTTCCTGACAAAGCGTTTCAAACGCGATTCATCAAACACATGGATCAGTCCTTCAAGAATCTTCCGTGGTCAATCAGCGTCGATTCAGCGGACTACGATTATTCGCCACTCGAAGACAACAAGGAATTGCTTGCCCTTAATTTCGGAGTTTTCGATGACTCGTTTCTTTGTAAAAACCATCCGACCGAGAATGCGGAGAATTGGAAAGTCTTGCAACTGGATCGTTGGAAACGCTCTCCCGGCGGTGGCGAATTTAGTTACTACAATGATCGCGATCAAAAAATGGCGTTGACAGAAAAGGGACCTAACGGCGTGCCATTTTCAAAATCGGCTGCTCAGTTTCATCTCAGCTACATTATCGGAAATGACCAACCGGAATTCCGAACCATGAAAGAAATAGAAACCGCCGCCATGGCCACCGGCTACCGATTCAAAGTGAGTTCGGCTCAGCGCTCAGATGGTGGCAAAGGCAGCACGTTACGACTCAAAGTCACCAACAACGGCGTCGCGCCCATCTATCGCGACGCGTACTTTGCCGCTGGCGAAAAACGATCAAAGACTTCGCTGCGAGGATTGCTTCCGGGCGAAAGCAAAGTCCTGGAAATCGAAAACGTCAACGACACGGAGGTTGATAACATCTCAATTCAAAGCGATGCCATACTCGATTCGCAAACGATCCAATTTGACGCTGATTTGAAATAACAATTTGAGAGTTTACTTGCTCTCGTCTGCAGGCTTGTCCAGCGTTCCGTCTTCGAATTTTGCGACCCAAGGATCCAAGTCAGGATGCTCTTGATGGGCTGTGAATTTCGCCTGAAACTTTTGAGCGATGGCCAAGAGTTTTTCGTCGTCGTTTAACTTTCCAGTCAAAATTGTTGGTATCGGCGCTTTGCCCTCGCCCCTTTCTCGAAAGCCGATTGGCAGAACCACCGACGGGTGACCGGTAAAGTTTGTGTGAACCAAATCGTTCATGTTGACCAAGACATCGACGCCGGAGATGGCGGATTCGAATTTTTCCATCAGCAAGGTTCTGACCCGTTGGATTCGAATATAGTCGACGGCGGAAACATACTGGGCCGCCCGAAAATCTTCGTCCCAGGTATTCCATCCGTCGGTATGCCCTGCCCTGAGGAGATCGTCAAATACGCTTGCCGCCTCAATGTCGATGATCGACGTCAATGGCCGTAGAGGAATTTCCTTTTCCGTTGGCAATTGCACTTCTACCAACTCACAGCCCAGTTCCTTGAGAACGCGAAGGTCTTCACGGCCATCATCAGGTTGTCGTCGGTCTTTTCGATAGCCGACTTTGAGGCCCGAAAGATCATGCTTCGATGGCCAATTGAATTCATAACTATTGGCCGTCTGGTCTTTGCCGTCCCAACCATGGATGGCGTCAAACACAAGTGCACAGTCTTCGACACTTCGACAAATTGGGCCAATTTTGTCCAACGACCAGCTAAGCGGCATGCAACCATCGCGGCTGACACGCCCGAAGGTTGGACGAAGCGATGATGCGCCACAGCGAATGGACGGTGAAATGATACTGCCCAAAGTCTCCGATCCTAAAGTAAACCCGACCAAACCCGCGACAACGGAGCAAGCCGACCCAGCAGACGATCCGCTGGAACCGCGTTTCGGATTCCAAGGGCAACGAGTCATTCCGCCAAACCATTTGTCACCGTTAGCCAGAGCGCCCAATGAAAGTTTGGCGACCAATACCGCGCCTGAATCTTCAAGTCGCTGGGCAACGGTGGCCGTGTTTTCCAACTCACGCTCTTTGTAATGCGGAATGCCCCAACTCGTCGGGTAGCCTTTGACCGCGATCAGGTCTTTGGCGCCCCAAGGAATTCCATGAAGCGGCCCCCGGTACTTTCCGCTGGCAATCTCTTTATCGGCTTGTTTCGCCTGCGTCATTGCCAACTCTTCGGTTAGCGTGACGACGTTTCGAAGTAACGGCGCGTATTTTTTCAAGCGGGCCAAGTAAATTTCTGTCAACCGAACGCTTGAGATCTGTTTCGAACGCACCAATTCGGCAAGCTGGTGGACTGGAAGAAACGCGATCTCGCTGTCTTTTTCAGGAACCTCAAACAACGCCTTTTTTTCCAGCAATTTCGCACCGCGTTTGACTTCGGTCAGTGTTTTATGATTGGCAGTTGGAGCAAAGTGAATTGCCATCGGAACATCAGCCGTCAGTTTGACTTTACGAAGCTGTTCCAATCCCGCACTGGTGCGTTGGACTGACCTTAAAATCTCATCACGTTGAGCATCATCAAGTTCCAGCCCCGTAATCCATTCCGCTTGCTTGATCGCGTCAACACTGATGTCTTCCTGAAACAACGTGACAAGTGAGCGGTGAAAAACAGCCGTTCCGATTCCGACGGTTGACAAAGTCTTTAAGAGGTCTCGACGGTTTACCATTTTTGTAGCCAGTTTAGAAAGGGCGAATTTTAGTCAGTCCGAATTTAGAAGAAGCGAAAACTCTCAACGTTTCTTACCAAGCATTCGGCGTTTACATTTTGACTTAGCCGTCGTGTTGCCGAAAGTAACCCAGCGAAATTTTCGGGCATGATTCTGGTTGCAACAGAAAGGCACTAAGACCAAGTCAAAGCATTAAGACCGAGTAGGTGTGTCAAAACGTTCACAAAAGTCGTTGCTCATCGCGCTGGTTTTACTTGTTTCAGCTTAGGGCTGCGAGTTTTCAATCTTGGATTCACGATCTCGCGCGTCCTTAATCATTTGTTCCATGCGCTTTAGCGTCACTTCATCCAATTCAGCACTTGGATCAGCAAAATGAGACGCCACCAGATTCTCAATCGAACCGCCAAAGAAAGTCCGCAGCACATTTTGCAACGCACCACGGCTGGCCTTTTTTCGCGACGTTGTTGGCGTGTAAACGTACTCACGCCCCACTCGAGTGTGCTTAAGCCATTTTTTGTCAACCAAAATGGTCAAGATGGTTCGAATCGCGGTTCGGCTGGGAGGATCTGGGATCTCCGCCACAATCTGTTTGGCAGTCGCGCTTCCCTTCTCAAAAACCACTTGCATGATCTGTCGCTCTCGGCGGCTGAGATCGTTGGTTAGATCCATGACGGGTTGCTTTCTTCCACTTTCAAAACACAAAATTCCTCAAATCGATCCATGCGGCAGAATCGCTGTACTGGCAAGCTAACTCTGCCAGTGCTCGATGTCAAGTTTTTGAGAGCACAATGTACTGCATTGATTTATTTACAGGGCTTCAAATTTTTAAGTGACAGCTGATTGCAATTGCTTGATCGGGTAACAGTATTTGCGAATGGGTTTGTGGATGGGTTTGACGGGAAGTCAGCGACGCCAATTTAGTCTTTATTGATTTAGCCTTTTTTCTTTTCGTCTTTCTTTTTCAGCCACGGAACGGGGCGAAGTTTAACTTCTTTTACCGACTGTAAATAATCCAATACGGGTTTAGCATTGTCTCCACCGACTTGGGCGTGCCAATGGAGGTTAAACCCGTGGGGCCCCTTTGCATCAATTAGCGTTGGCTCGAGCGCAAGCATCGCTTTGACGATTTCCAGCTGCCCCATCATTGCGGAGCAAAACAAATCCATTCTTGCACCATGAGCCAGCAGCAATTTTGCGATGTCTTGACGGCCCATATGCGAAGCTCCACCAAGTGCGGTTTCCCAGTCGCCATTGCCCCAATCCAAACTTGCGTTGACCAAACCAGGCTCACGATCAATCAGCATTTTGACCATTTTGATATCTGAATGGGCGTAAATCACAAAGTCGGCCGCCATCTGACGATTGATTTGCTTATTCTTCCATTGCGGTTTGAATTTTGGGGCGTCATAGTCGCGAACAAAATCGGCTTCGACCGGAACGGGTTCGACTTTGGTTTCGGGTTTATCTTTATCTTGGGAAAACCCGAATTTGTGGCCTGAGGCAACAAACAATCCCGCGGTCGTGGCGGCAGTGGCTGTAGCGAAACGACGACGGCTTAATTTCTTTTCCAACATGGATTCCTCATTGTAAAAATTGAGTGATTATTGCTCGGGACATTGAACACCTTAAACCATTGAGCACGAGTAACAAAACAAATGCGAAGAAAAGTAAGCAAGTCAACGCTTGTTTGGCAATTGTTTAACGACGAGCCGGAAGGCGACCGTGTTTTCACATCTAAAGCGCCTGCGCCTTCCGGCTCGTCGTTAAACGGTTTCAACAGCCTGGCCTACGACAACTTTATTGAGCCGTTTAGGCGATAGCCTCGGTTGCGCGCAACAAAACCGTGGCTATCGCCAAAACGGCTCAACTTCGGAAAGTTTAACGACAAGCCGGCAGGCGCTGGCGCGTTTGATTGCAAAACACGGTCGCCTCCCGGCTCGTCGTTAAACAGCACCGATAGTGCCACTACATCTGCTGGTGAATTCTGACCTCTGATCAATACTCCCGAATTACCCGAATCATCACCAAAACTCTTGCCCGAAACGCGAACCATAAACCGATAAAAGTAGCGTCGTAACGATTAAAACAATCGCGCATTGGACCTTATCAATCAACTAAACATTTTCTTCCAAATAGACTTTTCTTTCTAAGCAAACCCTGCCGATACATTCAGCAATCAGCATCGCAGTTGGTGCACATGATGGCTTCAATCCCGCATCATCTCCAACTGCTTTTGATTGCCATGGGATGGCAACGACGACAACGGAAGGTCGCACAACCTTTTTGCTGGATGGATTTGCAAGGGCAAACCACCGCGCAACCTGACTAACTCCAAAACAGGCGTTGTATACGATGAGCTCAACCGCTCCCCACTATTTGCTTTTTACTGAAGCCAAGAACAATTCCACTGACAAACATCTTGGCGGATATTGGCGCTTTGTCCTTGAGCGCATCGGATCGACTGAACGCACCCAGGAGTCGGACGAAGAACCAGGGATCTGGGGGGAGCGGTTACAGTTGTTGGCGGCAGTCCGCGGGCTTGAAAGCCTTGACCATCCGGCTCGCATCACGATGGTCACACGCAGCAAATACGTGGGCCGTGGAATTAGACGTCAACTTACTCAATGGCGACAAAACGATTGGCACTGGGAACGATTTGGGCAGATGGAGCTAATCAGGAATCACGATTTATGGCAGCGTATCGATCACGCGATGCACATTCACCAAATTAACTGCCGAGTCTGGCAGTTTGACGCACCTCACGTTTCAACACCAGCTCCTGCCCTCGAAAAATCATCCCCCTTTTTGGAGTCCCGCCCGGCATCGGATCATCACTCAGAGGTCTCCGACTCTGGCACGATTATGAGCGAAGGGTTCCGCTCGTCGTCTGAAGATCCGGTTCCTACTCCCGCTTTGACGCTTCATCCAAAGAGCCACACAAACGAAGAGTTGCATTCTCGCGTGGCGATCAAACGTCAGAGAAGAAGACAATCAGTCGAAGATTCGCACGACCCAACGCACCAGCCGATAGACGAAAGACTGAGCCTTTCCCGCAGCACTAATGCGATTGAAAATACGATCGAGCAAGTCACACGAGTCTCCGAAATGCTGGCCGACAAAATCAAACCAATGGGCATGGGGCAGGCTTACGGCTACGCAGTGAATTGATCTCAAGACGCTGGCTCAAAATAGACACTACAACTGGACTACACTTTAATCGTCAGTGGATGGCTCCACTGACTTGATTTAACTTAGAGCACTCAAAATGAACACATGGACGTCACCTTCCTCGGCCTTAGATTCGGAATCAATGCTGGCTATCATGAACGGTCAGACCAGTCAGCCGCAGGAGTTTTTTGGGCCACTGAGTCAGAAAACGGAAACCGAACGCCCTGAAAACAAGGGGTCCGATGGATTGGTCCTGGTTCGGACATTTCTACCGACTGCAGAACAGGTCACCATCATTAACCGTAATGAGACAAAATCTCAGCCCATGACCCTTGTTCACCCCAACGGACTTTGGGAAGTTAACGTAAACGCAGACGACTTTGAAACATCAACTGGCAGTTACAAGTTCCAATACACTCAAGGCAACGACACCATTGTGGACCACGACCCGTACGCATTTCCTCCGCTACTGAGCGACATGGACCTTCATCTTTTCAATGAAGGCAACCATTACGAGATTTACAAAAAACTTGGCGCACACGCCCGAGAGATAGACGGCATCACCGGAGTTAACTTTGCCGTGTGGGCACCCAACGCGCAGGCAATCAGCGTGGTTGGAAACTTCAACGATTGGGATGGACGCCGCAATCCGCTTCAAAAGCGAATCCCAAGCGGAGTTTGGGAGATCTTTATTCCCGATCTTTCTCATGGAGAAATCTACAAGTTTCGCGTGACCGATTGTTATGGACAGCAAATCGAAAAAGCCGACCCTTACGGTTTCTACAGCGAGCTCCCGCCACGTACCGCTTCGGTGGTTGCTGATTTGGATACGCATCAATGGAATGATGATGCGTGGATGAAAAAGCGTGAGTCACAAAACGCGCTTGAGCAACCGGTCTCCGTTTACGAACTTCACCTGGGAAGTTGGAGACAAGAAGAAGGCAAGACCAACGGCTGGATGAATTATCGCGACATCGCGCACCAGATTGTCGATTACTGCAAAGAGTTAAACTTTACTCACATCGAATTGATGCCGATCAGCGAGCATCCGTTCACAGGCAGTTGGGGCTATCAAACGGTCGGTTACTTTGCCTGCACCAGCCGCTACGGCACGCCTGAAGATTTTATGTATTTTGTCGATTACTGCCATCAAAACGATTTAGGCGTGATCATCGATTGGGTTCCAGCACACTTTCCCAAAGATGGTCACGGCCTGGCTCGATTCGATGGCTCGGCACTTTACGAGCACTCCGATCCGCGCCAAGGCGAGCACCCGGATTGGGACACATTGATTTTCAACTATGACAGAAACGAAGTCCGCAACTTCCTCGTTTCAAACGCAATGTTCTGGTTGGAAAAGTATCACATTGACGGGCTGCGAGTGGACGCAGTCGCTTCGATGCTTTACCTGGACTACAGCCGAAAAGAAGGGCAGTGGATTCCTAACAAATATGGTGGTCGTGAAAACCTCGGCGCGATTGACTTTCTCAAAAACATGAACGAGAAAGTGCACGATGCGTTTCCCGGCGTTTTGACACTTGCCGAAGAATCAACGGCTTGGGGTGGCGTCTCGCGGCCGACTTATGCTGGCGGACTGGGCTTCAGCATCAAATGGAATATGGGTTGGATGAACGACACGCTTCGTTACTTCCACAAAGACCCAATCCATCGTCGATACCATCATGACGAACTCACGTTTAGCTTGATCTATGCGTTCACCGAGAATTTCATGCTTCCGTTTTCGCATGACGAAGTCGTTCATGGAAAAGGTTCGTTGTTGGAGCAAATGCCAGGTGATCTTTGGCAAAAGTTCGCCAACTTGCGATTGCTTTATAGTTACATGTGGACGCACCCCGGCAAAAATTTGATGTTTATGGGTTGCGAGCTTGGTCAGTGGAACGAATGGAATTGCAATTCGTCGCTGCAGTGGGATCTTCTTCAATGGGATTCGCACAAAGGCCTGCAAAAGATGATTTCGGATCTCAACGCGGTTTATAAACGCGAGCCAGCGTTGTACGAAGTCGATTTTGATTCGGCTGGTTTTGAATGGGTCGACAGCCACAATCGAGAAGCCAGTCTTCTGGGCTACATTCGACGCGCCAAAGATCCAAACGATTTCGTTTTAGTCTGTTGTAATTTTACGCCGACCGTTCATCACGAATATCGAATGGGTGTTCCAGTGGCCGGCAATTACCGAGAGATTTTCAACAGCGATTCGCAGTTCTACGGCGGCACGAATATCGGAAACGGAATGGGTTTGGCGTCGGAGCCGATTGAGGCACAAGGCCGCGAGCATTCGATCAAGCTTTCCATCCCGCCAATGGGCGTGACGATGTTCAAGCTCGCTTAAACTCGGTTTTTGGATTGCCGTTCCATACCAATTGCTTTGGCCCAAAAACTTCGTCAGTTGAAGATCAGGCAGAGTCGCAAATTTGCTATCTGCCACCCAGGCCATGCGGAATTGGAGCCACAAACTTTTTCGCTTCCAGCTTTTTTCCGTCAAAGCTAATCTTCTCGATATTCACAAGCCGGTCGGTTCCCTCACCAACGACGGTTGTCGAGCCGTCTTTGTTTTTGGTGACCGTGTAGGCTGATTCTGGCTCAGCAAAAACCGCGGTGTCATGGCCATCACCCCCATCGATCACATTGTCACCAGCGTTTCCGGCCAAAAGGTTGTCTTGAGCGTTGCCGGTCAGGTTTGAGTTTTTGCCGCCAGTCAATCGCGCGTTCAACAGGTAACGCGATTTGTGCGTGTAGGCGGTCTTGGGATCGAAAGCCATCAAAAACGTGCCTTCGAAAGCCGGGTCGATTTCGGCGTTGTAAGTCAGGAAGGGATGGAAAAACTTTTCAACAAGCGAAAACCCTTTGGGATCTTTGGCTTTGATATCAGCACGAGTTCTGGCGATGTATACACCCCACATGCCAAAATCTTTATCGAAAGGCCCCCACAAACCATAGTAGCTATCAATTGCCGAAGCGAGATATTCTTGAGTCAAGCTTCCTTCTTCGCGAAGCTCTTCGATCAAGTCTTTGGTTTCAGCGTCCGCCCTCTTCGTAGGCCAGATATCGTTTTCCATGGCGAACGTTGTCGCAGCGCGGATCTCTTTTTGAAAATCTGGCGCCACGCCTTTGGGTGCCCCTCGAATGTCAACTCCGATTCCAAAATCGTGGACGCAATGCAGCGTTTCTTCCAAAGTCGCATCGCGATGGTCTTCGAATTCATTGTTGATGTAAGCCGGCGAGCCTTCGACAATCGTTTCGTCGGCGTACAGCGGTTGGGCATCGATTCGTGGTTCACGGTACTGCCCGTCGTGGCCTTTGCAAATCATCATCATCGCGCGATTGTCAGCCATGCGGTCAGCGATCGCTGCCTTGTTTTTGCCGAATTCTGAATTGGGCAAATCAGTCAAGTAATGAAGCATGACGTCGCGAACGTGCCGAATTTGCGAGGAGCTGATTTCCGGCTGGGCAAAGATATGAATCGGTTTGCCGTTGGGGGCAATCACTTGAACGTAACGATCAAAAGCCCGTCGGTATTTTCGCGGAAAGTCATCGGTGATTTTGTGGATGCGAGTTGCCTTGATCGATTGCGATGCACTATTTGACTGCGCAGCCGATTGTTGCTCGCTCTGCTTTGACTGCGTGCCGTCTTGGCCAATTGAAACTTTCTGCAGGATGCAGTGGCATGCAATTGCAACTCCCAAAACTAAAAAGATGGTTGAATGTTGCTTCACACGATTCTCACTTTTAACAAGGGGCATGGTCCGTCATACCAAAACGGGTTGTTCAACACAATTTTTCATCAATCAATTATCAAATTCCAACGTTTTATGGGCAACCGGCCGGCTGGCGGATTTTTGTTGCGAATAAAAACCCAAGCAAAGGGAATCGGCTTCGAATAGAGTTTAAGTAAGTAGGAGCTGGCTCGGTTTTGGGAGATCGATTCGTTTGATTAGGGTTGCCTTTGTATTGTTGAGACTACCTTTTGCGGTCGCGATAGGCTACGTATTGTCTCCATATATCTTTGATATTTTCTATCAAGGCAGTGGCAGTCCGACCTCTGAACTTCTTGCCGAAGTAGACGCCTATCGAGAATTCTCCAGGCCCTTTGCAATCGCGATTGGAACGACGTTGTATTTCCTGTTGTCAACTTTTTTCTTTGGTCAAAGGCACCCTCTGAATTTCGAGTTCTTCGAACCAGACATCAAAGAAGTTTCATTTTTTACGACGTTGTTCATGTTACTTGTCGACATATTGGTCAGGTTTCTCATCTTTCCAATCCTGTTGTTACAAGTAATCCTTTTGGTCTGGTTTTGTTACCACCTGTTTACCGTAAGTGGTCACCCTATTCCTGATTTGATGCGGATGCCAGAACAGCCTCTGCCACATCAACAGGCATTGCTGTACACAGCCGTAGCGGCGTCATGCGGTTTAGTCATTTGGCAATTCTTGTTTTATTTCATTACGCGCAAGTAGCGTCAGAAATTTTCGAGTCGGGTCCGAGTTTCTAGAATCTCAGGCAATGTCTTGCTGATCAAGTTAGTCAGTCTCAACCAAATTCGCGTTTGATCGCAAGCGTGGGTTGACTTCAATGAAGAACAGGTCGGAACGCTTGGCTCGGAGCAAACGAACGTCAGAAATCTCGGAATCGTGAATTTGTTCTCAATCAACCGATTTTACCATCGGAATCCATCCCTCCATTCGGTACAGCCAAAGTACTTTGACACGCCCTAGCTTTTCAAGCGAAAGATCTGCGTTCCGTCGCTAGAAATGCCCACGTTAATCCGTATAATTCGGGATTGTCTTTCTCGAATCCTAAGGCATTTTTAAATGACCGTTGCGGCTCAACCAACCACGCCAGAAACCCGAAAATCCAACTCGGAGCGAATCCTTGTCCTGGATTTTGGATCACAGTTCGCCCAACTCATCGCCCGACGCGTGCGCGAACAAAACGTCTATTGCGAAATTGTTCGGCACGACATCACGCCAGAGCAAATTCGCGATCACAACCCAACGGGACTGATCCTCTCCGGCGGACCAAGCAGCGTTTACGACCAAGGCGCGCCCCAATGCGATCCCGGGATTTTTGACATGGGCGTACCTGTGTTGGGAATTTGCTACGGGATGCACCTCGCTTGTCATCACCTCGGCGGCAAGGTCGAAAGCACCAACACTCGCGAGTACGGCCGCGCGACTTGCGAGGTCTCCGCGCCTGACGAACTCTTCAAAGACTTTCCTACCGAAGCCGAAGTCTGGATGAGCCACGGCGATCAAGTGCAAACCGTCAGCCAGGATTTCATTCCGCTTGCCAAGACCAACACTTGCCCGGTTGCCGCGGTCAAGCACAACCGGCTTCCTGTTTACGGAATCCAATTCCACCCCGAAGTCACCCACACGCCCCAAGGCAAAACGTTGCTCAGAAACTTCCTCTACGAAGTTTGCAACTGCACCGGAACTTGGAAGCTTGAAGATTTCGCTAACGAAGCCATCGAGCGGATCCGCGAAAACGTCGGGTCAGACCGAGTGATCTGCGGACTCTCCGGCGGAGTCGACTCAAGCGTCGTGGCGGCCCTGCTCTACAAAGCCATCGGCCCTCAACTGACTTGTATCCTTGTTGATAATGGCTTGCTAAGGAAAAACGAAGCCGATCTGGTCGTCGAACATTTTACCGACCACTTTAAAACAGACCTCCGCGTTGTCGATGGCAAAGAGCGTTTTCTCAGCCAACTAAAAGGCGTCACCGACCCGCAGAAAAAACGCAAGATCATCGGCGGCGTGTTCATCGATTGCTTCAAATCTGAATCGGAGAATATTAAGGACGCAAAATTCCTGGCCCAAGGAACTCTTTATCCTGACGTGATCGAAAGCGGCGCCGCCAAAGATGGCCCGGCAGCAACGATCAAACTCCATCACAATGTCGGCGGCCTGCCTGAGGAACTTGGATTCGAATTGGTCGAGCCACTTCGCGATTTGTTTAAAGACGAAGTAAGGCAACTGGGCATCGAATTGGGTTTGCCAGAAAACTTGGTCTGGCGACATCCGTTCCCAGGTCCGGGCTTGGCCGTGCGTTGCCTGGGCGAGGTCGTCGAAGAAAAACTGGCCGTGCTTCGCGAAGCCGACGCAATCGTGATCGAAGAAATTCAAAACGCGAATCTGTACCGAGAGACTTCACAGCTGTTCGCCGTACTGTTGCCCGTTCAAAGCGTTGGTGTCATGGGCGATGCGAGGACTTACGAAAACGCACTGGTCATTCGCTGTGTTGACACCGACGATTTTATGACCGCCGACTGGTCGCGACTGCCTTATGATGTGCTCGCGAAAATGTCGACTCGAATCATTAACGAAGTCGCAGGCGTCAATCGCGTCTGTTACGACATCAGCTCAAAACCTCCGGCCACGATCGAGTGGGAATAGGCTGACTTTGAAATTCACAAACAACAACTAACTAAGAAACGTTTCCTGAATTCAAAACGCGTACGGACATTGATGCCGTCATTTCCAAGCTCGCTACGGTCGAGCAAAGGCGTTCAGATTGCGGATACGTTTCGCGTTGTCAAACGGCAACCAAAAAACACTAAACGAGAAATTGAAGAGAGTTATGAGTAAGCAATATATTTTTCAAATGGTCGACATGACCAAAAAGCATGGCACCAAAGTCATCCTGAACAACATTTGGCTTTCGTTTTACCCCGGAGCCAAAATTGGTGTCCTTGGTCGCAACGGCGCGGGCAAGTCGACTCTTTTGAAGATCATGGCCGGCATTGATAAAGAATACGATGGCGAAGCCCGGCTTACCGATGGATTCACCGTTGGATACTTGCCACAGGAACCACAATTGGATCCAGAGAAAAATGTCTGGGACAACGTTCAGGATTCGGTTGCCCCGCGCAGACAATTGCTTGATCGTTTCAATGAACTCAGTGCAAAATGTGCTGAACCGCTTGACGAAAAGGCGATGCAAAAAGTCTACGACGAGATGGCTCGCGTCCAAGATCAAATCGATGCAACCAACACTTGGAATCTCGATCACGAAATCGAAGTTGCTTTTGAGGTCATGAACCTGCCACCCAAAGAAGCCGACGTTACAAAACTATCTGGTGGCGAACGTCGTCGTGTCGCGCTTTGCAAATTGCTTTTGGAAAAACCAGACCTCTTGCTGCTTGACGAACCGACCAACCACCTCGATGCAGACTCTGTTCATTGGCTTGAGCGAACACTCAAGGATTACCACGGAACGATTGTCGCCGTCACGCACGATCGTTACTTCCTCGATAACGTCGCCGGTTGGATTCTTGAATTGGATCGCGGCGAAGGCCATCCGTTCGAAGGCAACTATTCATCGTGGCTTGAGCAGAAACAAGTCCGCTTGAAAATCGAAGACAAACAAAATGACGCACGGCTTAAAGCGCTCAAGCGTGAAGCCGAGTGGATCAAAATGTCTCCTAAGGCACGTCAATCGAAGAGCAAGGCCCGTATCAGCTCATACGAGCAGATGCTTAACGAGGACCAACGTGAAAAAGAAGAAGAGTTGGAAATCCAGATCCCTGCTGGTCAGCACTTGGGCGACGTCGTCATCGAAGCCGAAGGGCTCAACAAGGCGTTTGGCGATAAAGTCCTGATGGAGAACGTCAACTTCCGTCTGCCGCCTGGAGGAATCGTCGGCATTATTGGCCCCAACGGTGCTGGTAAAACGACTTTGTTCCGGATGATTTGCGACCAGGACAAACCAGACTCCGGGATGCTGCGAGTTGGAAAAACGGTTGAGCTGGGCTATGTGGACCAGTCGCGTGATAGCCTTAACGATAACAACTCGGTTTATCAGGAGATTTCCGAAGGCCACGACACACTGGAAATTGGCAAGCGAAAAATCAACGCACGTGCTTACGTCAATCGTTTTAACTTTCGCGGACCCGATCAAGAAAAGAAGGTCGGCGTGCTTTCTGGTGGAGAGCGAAATCGCGTTCACCTTTCGAAGCTTCTTCGGCGTGGTTCCAACGTCTTGCTTTTGGACGAACCGACCAACGACCTCGATGTGGATACGCTTCGCGCACTCGAAGAAGCGATTTTGAACTACGCCGGTTGCGTTGTCGTCACAAGTCACGACCGTTGGTTCCTCGACAGAATTGCCACGCACATTCTGGCTTTTGAAGGCGAAGGCTACGTACACTGGTGCGAAGGCAACTATCAAACTTACGAGCAACAGCGACGCGAACGCTTGGGATTGAAAGAAGATGAGCCACGTCGATTCAAGTACAAGAAACTCATCACTTAGAGATTCGTTCTGTGTCGCGGTGCTGGATTTAACCACAGAGGACACGGAGTAGCACAGAGTTTTAGCGCACAGTGCCAAGTAGGATGGACATTCCTGTCCGTCAAAGTCCCTTCCTGTAAGCAATCACTACGGGCCAATAGGTGCGAGCGACTGCCATGAGTCGATAGGTACAATCAATTACCATCGGTCGATAGGCGTGAGCAATTAACTTGGGTCGATATGTGAGCGATTACATGGGGCGGAAGGTGTGAGCGATTACCATGTGCGTCGATCGGCTCGCTACCCCAAAGGGGTTTTACTCCAAAGCCCAGTGTCGCGAAGCGCACGCTGGGATGTAGTCCGGCGCGCAAAACGAACCCCAATCGGGGTTCAACAATTCGGTGTGTAACCCACGTTGGGGTTCTATTTGCGGGGGCCATACAAACCCAGTGTGCGCTGCGCGACACTGGGCTCTGGAGTTCAACGCCGTTGGCGTAAAGAATCCTCAGCAGGGCCGCATTGCCCACTTACCCTGTAGGCGTATGATCGCTACCAGAACCGCGCGCCTAGCAACGCTAAAGTCCTTTACGTAAAAATCGACTGTAAAATTGACATGCTCGAGATCTTTTTTGAGTCCAATTGCATGCCTGGGAATTCTGTGAGCATAATTTTTAAATTCAAAATACTTCTATAGAAGAAATACTATCCCAATTCGGATTCGACCGTGCCAAACACAAACCTCACGTCCGCTCAACACTTCGCCAACGTCGCAGCTGATTTCGTCTCACTCGTTTCGACTCCGGCAATGTCGACCGAATCTTTTCCACGTGATTTGCTTCAATCCCTCACACAGCTTTACGCAGCTGCCATTGCATTGCCCGGGGCGAATGAGATTTCTGAGTCAACCGAATTTTCGCAATCATCGAATGCTCAATGGAGTGGGATTTACGAAAATATATCAACCGTGTTTGGCGAGCGAGACTACTACTGGCTTGTTTTCGATCCCATTATGCCACGGGATGGATCGGAGCCCTTGCCGACGATTGTGCGGACATCCATCGAGATCTCGTGGGGCCGCTTGCAGCATTCGGCGACGGTCAACACGACATCCTCGATGACATCATTTGGGCATGGTCATTTTCGTTCAAGTCTCACTGGGGAAGCCATGCCACCCAAGCCATTCGCGCTCTGCACTTTATCGTTTTCAATCATGGGCTGGGGTAAGCGTGAAGTTGCCACCGTCTGCATCACAAATCAATTCTGAAACAAGAGAATTATCGTTTGCGTGTTTTTGTAAGCCAGTACACACGAACAACCGCTTTATCGTTCGTTAGCCCAATGCTGGGCGCGCCATTCTTGACCGTAATCCAAAAACGATCAGAATGCTGAATTGCAGTTCTCAGACCGCACATCCAACAACATTTAGGTTTTAAACATGCCAACTTTTCGCCTGCAACTTTTGCTCGGTTTACTTCTCGCTTTTGTAATGGTCAATTCGAGTATCGCTCGGCAGTCTAATGATCCCTTAGACAATTGGGGGAATTTTCGTGGACCGGAATTTAACGGCGTTTCAAAAACGGCAAAGCCACCGACTGAGTGGTCACCGACAAAAAACATCGCCTGGAAAGTCGAGATTCCTGGAGCCGGCTCGTCATCACCTGCAGTTTGGGGAGACAAAGTTTTTCTCACCACAGCAATCAATAAAGAGACAGCGAAAAAACTCCCTCAGCTAACCCGAGCAGACTTGATGAGCAAGTTTGACAAAGACTCAAACGGGCGGCTTGAAGGCGACGAAAGATCAGAGGCTCAAAAGTTCATGGCCGAACGAACCAAGAAATCACTTACAACCCACCAGTTTGTAGTGCTTTGCTTTAACCGTTCAACAGGAGAACAGCTTTGGGAGAAAGTCGCTAATGAACGCAAGCCGATCTCTGGCCATCATGCTGACGGCAACTACGCCGCCGCTTCTCCGGTGACAGATGGCAAACAGCTCTTCGTTAATTTTGGTTCGATGGGATTGTATTGCTACGACCTGAAAGGCAATTTGGTATGGAAGAGAACTGACCTTGGTGAAATGCAGACAAGAGGAAATTTTGGCGAAGGAAGCACGGTTGCTCTAACTGATGAGTTGGTGATCTTGCCTTGGGATCATGAAGGCCAGTCGAAAATCGAAGCGTTCAATCGCACCAATGGCGAGACGGTTTGGAAACAGGATCGTGACGAACCGTCGGCTTGGGCTACTCCAGTGATTGCAAAAACCAAAGACAAAATGCAAGTCATCCACGCTGGCGATAACTTTTCCAGAGGATACGACTTGGAATCCGGCGACGAAATTTGGCGATCATCTGGATTGTCGATGCGGCCTGTTGCCACTCCAGTTGTTCACAAGAACTTTGGAATTTTCAGCTGTTCGCGTCAAGGCGCAACGCTGCACGCTTATTATCTTGATCGAACCGGAGATCTTTCTAACGAGCCAGCTTGGACGATCGACCGTCACTCATCCGACTGCCCTTCACTGCTTTTGTCAGAGAATCGTTTGTTCTTTGTCTCTGGCAACAAAGGCATCATCTCTTGTGCCAACGCCGACGATGGGAAGGAAGTTTTCACCGCCCAGCGTTTGCAGGGAATCAAAGGCATCTACTCATCGCCTATTGCTGCAAATGGCAAAGTGTATATCACAGGGCGTAGTGGAAAAACTGCCGTCATAAAGGACAGCGAAACATTTGAAACCGTCTCACTCAATGACATCGGAGAACCAGTTGATGCAACCATCGCAGCGGCTGGCAATCAATTGTTTATTCGCGGCAAGAACAGCTTGTTTTGTGTACAAGAGTAAGCAAAGGACCTGCCAAACTTTAGGACGAAACTAAACGAATTCGAAAAGTCCTGTTTTCGCACTGATACCCACAGAGATCCACGGTGGACAATTATTGTTCTCGTGGATTTTTGTATTTCTATCCGTAGATCTGATCCAAGTGAGCTTCGGTTTTCAGATCGGAAACGAAATCGCCAAGACTATCCCATTTTGCAACGATGGAATCTTCGAATGTGTATTCGGATGACCACGATGGGGCCATCAGAAACACTTTACCGTCATCCAGCGAAACAATCCAAGGACCACCGGAACCACAAACTCCAAAGTTGAAGTAGTTACCCTCAAACATCAATTCACCGAATTCCGTTTTCGTGTAGTTGTCAACGATGTAGCCGAGAGGCATTCCGTTAACACCAGTCGCAATCGGCAATTCTACGGTGACGCCCATTTCTTCAACCCAAGTCCTTGCCAATTCTTTGCCTTCAAAGAAATTGCGAACTCGGTCGTCTTGGATAGTCTCTAACTTGACCCCAATGGCATCGCTGTACTTTCGAAAGTTCGCAACAGCAAAATCCCTGAGCGCTTCATAGCCTTTGTTTCGCGTATTCATATGTCCATGCAGTTGGTTGTTCTGATTTACTATGCCAGCCGGTTTCTTTGGGCGGCAAAATTTGTTTTTGGCCAATTCTGCGCAACAGGCTTTCATGACGTAGTCATCACCGCCCAGAGACACTTCTTGCTGACAATCTAGATTCTACACCTTGAGAACTGCATCAGGGGCAGGCTTCATTTTTTGAAAATTTTCAAATCTTGCAATGAGCAACGGGAGTCATGACATTTAATGGTTGTAGTCATAGTTTCTTGCGTTCGCACGCGGCCACAAACGTGCGAAGCCATAGAGTTGGCTAGCTAGATACCAAAATTGACTCATCGCGCCGATGAATTGACAACATGATTAGACAGCATGGCGCGACTTTTTAGAGAAAGAGATGACGGTGAAGAAACTGGGCGCTCGTAGCTGGACTCGCCAGAGTTCAGGGCCCTGCCAACTCAATTCGCGCAAAGCCTTGCGGTGCTCGTAGATTATACAGACGAAGGAACGACCGACGAAGCTTTTGCCGTGCTCGTAGATATGCAGATGTCAGGTACAGGTGTTACCCATGTCTCGACTCTAATACACTGCCTCGATAACCAACATTTGATAATCGCAATTCGAACTAAACGGAATCGGCAAAGGCCTGCATGTCGACCGCGTAGGCGTCAATTCGTTTAGACATCTCGGCTTTTGCTTTGGACAAGTCACCTATTTGATCGGCGGCAACATAAGTGAACATATAAAATTTCACTTTCGGTTCCGTGCCAGACGGACGGGCTGCGATGTAGTTGCCTTCAATCGCCGTTTCGAAAATCAAAACGTTGCCTGTTGGACCTTTGATTGCTTCGCTCGAGCCATCCGGCAGCATTCTTTTGCCGACCGAATAATCTTTGACGCCAGTGACTTCGAGACCGCCAAGTGTTTTTGGGGAATCGGAGCGGAATTTGGCCATCAGTTTTTCCATTCGCTTCATGCCGTCTGAGCCTTCCATGCGAATGTTCACCAAACGTTCCTGGTGATAGCCGTGTTTCATGTAGAGACTATCCAGGTGCTCAAACAGCGATTTGCCTTGGGATTTAACCCATGCCGCCAACTCTGTCATCAACATGCAGGCAACGGCGCCGTCTTTGTCGCGGCAGTACTGACCCACGAGAAAGCCATGTGATTCTTCGGTTCCGTATACAAAATTGTCCGGTCCTTCGCGATCAACGACGCTGCAAATCCATTTGAAACCAACAAGATTTTCATGAAAGCACTTAACGTCGAACGTGTCGCAGATTCGTTTTAGCATCTGCGTAGTCACCAACGTTGTTACGATGTAATTGTCGCTCGACAAATTGCCGGCTTGTTTTCGTTGGCTCAAAACAAAGTCACCCAACAGTGCACAAAGTTGGTTGCCATTGAGGGTTTGCCACTCGCCCGCCGGGTCCATCGTTACAGGAGCCGCAGCGCCCATTCGATCGCAATCGGGATCAGAGGCCAAAATCAATTCGGCACCTGTCGTTTTTGCGTGCTCGATGATGGCTTCAAAAACAATCGCGTTTTCCGGATTGGAAACATGCCCAGGAACGTTGGGGAAATCGCCACTTGGTTCTCGATGTGGCTCGTAGATTTCAAGCTCGTTGAAACCGACTTCGTTTAGCAGTGACTTCACATTGAATTCGCCCACGCCATGAAGCGGTGAGAAAATAACTTTTAGATCTCGCGGAACGTCGAAGCTATGTTTCAAGTGCTCTGCCATCAACGCCTTGTCGACTTCCTCGCGAATGATGTGAACCTTGCCGTCACTAACGGCTTGGTTAAAGTCCACGGTTGGAATCTCGTCGACCTTGCCGACTTTTTCGATGACGGCTTTATCGTGCGGGGGAATCAATTGGGCGCCACTGGACCAGTAGACTTTGACCGCATTATCAGAAGGCGGGTTGTGGCTGGCAGTTACCATGATGCCGCAATCGCAATCTTTGTATCGGATCAAGTATGAAAGTTCGGGGGTGCTGCGATAGTCGTCAATGAAGTAGACTTCAAAACCGTTGGCGACCATCACGCTCGAACAAAGCTCAGCGAACTCGCGACTGCGGTGGCGTGTGTCATAGGCGATCGCCATTTTCCACGGGCCGTCGGGTTTGACTTCTTTGACATAGTCCGCTAAACCCTGAGCGCTTTCGCCGATCGTCCGCTCATTGATTGCGTTGGATCCAAATGGGTACATCATTCCACGGCGACCACCGGTGCCAAACGGGATGATCGTCCAGAACACGTCATCAAGCTCTTTCCATTTTCCGTCGTTGATGTATCCCGCAACTTCCGGTGCGTATTTAGAGTACCGAGACTCTGTCAACCAAACAGTGATATTTTCGACAGCACCATCGGTCAATTTCCCTTCGACGGCAGCCGCTTTAATTTTTGAGATGCAATCGTTGAGATCAAAGGAAGCAATCGTGTCAGACATAAATGGACGCCATCAATTAAAAAGTGGGTTGGGTTGGACTTGTTCGTGAATTGGCTTGGTTGGTCAACGTGTCGTTGGAGCAAGCCCACGGTTTGAGAACGTGAATTTTGAGCTTTATCTCAAAACCGTTCAAGCGTGGTATTGGTCCGTTTTACCTGACTTGAGTCGCCGTTCAAATACTGATTACCCTTTAGGGCTAGTCTTGTCGGTTTCTCTGCCAATGTTAAAACAGTTTGAAGATCGACTTTTCCAACTATAAATTTCAATCAAAATTCCAACCTAAAAAATTCATCACCATGAACGAACCGATTATTAGCGTTTCCGGGCTTCGCGGCATTATTGGCGAAAGCCTCGATCCTATTTTGGCAATCAAATACAGCACTGCGTTTGCGAGTTTGCTTGAATCTGAAGGCCCGATTGTGGTGACGCGAGACGGCCGATCAACGGGCACCATGCTCGCCCAAGCCATCTGTAGCGGGTTGTCAGCAATGGGTCGCGATGTGATGTATGGCGATGTTGCCGCCACGCCGACCACTGGCATTTTGGTTCGTGAGCATTCAGCCGCGGCTGGAATCCAGATTTCCGCCAGCCACAATCCGGCCCCGTACAACGGCATCAAACTATTCAATAGTACCGGGCGGGTCATCCCGGCTGACGAAGGCGAAAAAGTCATCGAAGCCTATCGTGATTACAAATTCAATGCCGTCACGCATGACAAAATTGGCAAGATCACGAACGTCGAAGACACAACGTCCGAGCACTTGAACGCCGTTTTGAAAACGATTGATGCCGATGCGATTCGTGCCAAAAAATATAAAGTCGTCCTCGATAGCCACCATGGCGCTGGCTCAATTCTTGGTCGCCAGCTGCTTGAGAATCTTGGTTGCGAAGTCCAATGTCTGGGCGACACGCCGGATGGTTTGTTTACGCGTTCGCCCGAGCCAACGGAAATCAATCTTCAAGAAACGACGAAGATGGCCAAGAGCTTTGGCGCTGACGCTGTTTTCTGCCAAGACCCCGATGCGGATCGTTTGGCGATTATTGACGAAGGCGGGAATTACATTGGCGAAGAATATACGCTTGCCATCACCCTCAACCACGCTTTGCAGACCCGCAAAGGCCCCGTTGTTATCAATTGCTCATCCAGCCGGATGTCGGCTGATATTTGCCAGTCACACGGTTGCGATTTTTATATGAGTGCCGTCGGAGAGGCCAACGTCACCAACAAGATGATGGATCTCAAAGCCGTTTATGGTGGCGAGGGAAATGGTGGCCCGATCGATCCGACCGTTGGCTTTGTTCGAGATAGCTTTGTCGCGATGGCTCAAGTCCTTGACGCGATGGCCAAGTCTGACAAGAAGATCAGTGAACTTGCAGCCGAGATTCCGAGTTACGATATCTGCAAAACGAAAATCGAAATCGACCGCGAAAAAATTCCGGCTTTGTTTGAAGTCTTAAAGTCACAATTTCCAGACGCCAAACAATCCACGATGGACGGACTGCGTTTGGATTGGTCAGACAAATGGATCCTCGTTCGCCCAAGCAACACCGAGCCAATTGTTCGTGCGATCGCAGAAGCCAGTTCAATGGCCGACGCAGAAGCCCTTTGTGCGGCGGCAGCCGAAGCGACCAAATCGGTTTAGTGAATCGCCATTTGGAAGTGGTCGTTGCGACGGTGCTTTTGAGCAGTGGCGTTTTATGAAAGCTGCGAGATCCAATTCGTAGTGTCGCCGCCAGGTTCATTGGAGGCATTTATGGCTAAAAAGAAAGTAGCGTCCGCTGATCCACCAGAAGTGATCGAGCTGTTTGAGACGATCGCAGCATTGTACCCAGGTGCCGGTGGCTTCGATGGCCAAATCGTTCGGAGTGTTGCGATGAAATACGCGACCAAGAAAGATTTCTTTTCTGGTGCCGGGGCTGCGAAATGGGGCGGGCGGTGGAATCCTGTTGGGATCGAAGCGATCTATGCCTCGTTGGATCCCATTACAGCTGCTCACGAAGCGTATCAAAACTTCGCGAGTTATGGATTCCCTCTGACAACTATCGAACCCCGTGTCACTGCTGGTGGAAAAATAGCGCTCGATAAAGTTTTAGATCTGGTCGATGCAAAAGTTTGTTCCAAACTTGGATTCACGAAAAAAGAACTTGTAGAGGAAGACTGGAAAGCGATTCAAGCCGGTGGTGAAGAGTCATGGACTCAAGCGATCGGACGAGGGGCTCGGATGGCTGGGTTTCAAGCTTTAATTGTTCCGTCAGCACGTCATAAGCCCGGCAAGAACATCGTTGTATTTGAAGAAAACCTTGGAGAAGGCGTCGATATTGTAATTTTCGCAGCTGATCAACTGCCAGAATAACATGCAAAATTGCAGGTTTATTTACTTGCTTTTATGCTGCTGTCCGATATATTTGAATAGGAGGGCAGTATGGTAACCAAAACAAATACTCGGAAAAAGACAATTCAATCCAAGTCTCGTGTGAAGGCGGCGAAGCGTAAAACTGGAGCGCGCAAAACGAGCAAGCGCAAGGCAAACGTCAAGAAGACGGTCAGTGCAATTCGCGTGAAAGCAATCGCTGGTCTCAAAGGGCAAGGATTGTTGAGCCTTGGAAACAAAACCAAGCTGGAATTGCGTGACGTGCTGGCAATGCCTCGTCCGATGTTTGGGAGAGTTGTCGATGTTTCCGAGCGCACAATCGCGGACGCTGAATCTGGCAAGACCGCAAAGAAACTAATGCGCAACTACAACGAGGTCTACCGGTTGGTGGAAGCGCTAAGTGAAGTTGTAGATCGAGAGTCTCTGGGGCTTTGGTTTAGAACCCCTAACGATTCGTTTGACGGCTTAAAGCCACTTGAGGTTATCGAGCGCGGTGAAATTGATCGGCTTTGGAACATGGTGTTTCGGCTGCAAACTGGCATGCCGGGTTAAAAGCACTGGAGGATCGGTCGTCACTTTTTCCGTGACTCCTCAGCCGTTGACGTTCCTATTTTTCAGTCAACTCAAACACGGCCAGAACTGGTCGATGGTCGGATGTTTTTGGCGCGTCCAGTACCCGGCAATCGTTGAGTTTCCAGCTCTTTTTGGGCGATGCAAACAGAAAGTCAATTTCCTTTGTTGGATCGGCTGCGGAAAACGTAAACCGGTCGTCTGATGGCTTTTCGGCTTCTCGTGAATTTTTGGCTAATAGCTTAAGCGTTCTTGATTTGCGAACGTCGTTGAAATCGCCAAGCAAAATGTAAGGGTGCTCCAATGATTTCAGATACTTTGAAACAACTTTGGCTTGCTCGAATCGAACGCTATCGTCTTGGATGAAATCAAAGTGAACGTTGACTGCGACTACGGTTTTATCGTTTGGCAGCTTAATCTCACACGCCAACGCGACTCTTGGTTCTCGCCCTCCTGGCAATCGAAGATCGTATTGATTGACGATCGGATGTTTTGAAAGAATCGCAAGGCCATAATTTCCACCTTGGTATTTCATGAACGAGCCGAACGCAGAATTCATTCCCAATTCTTTTGCGATCGTGGTGGCTTGATCGATCTTTTTGGTGCGTTTGCATTTGTTGTCGACTTCCTGAAGCCCAACGATGTCTACGTTGGCATTTCGAATCAACGACGCGGTTCTTCCAAGATCCAGTCGTCGATCTGACCCTTCACCGTGACGGATGTTATAGCTAAGCACACGCAGTCGGTTTTGGGAATCCGTTTTCGGCCAATCAAACTCGGTTAACACGGCGGCATGGTCAGACGGGAATTTGTCTTTCTTGTAAGAATCGATCACCGTTGAATTACGGGCTTCCAGGCTGGAGCCGCGATAGTAAACAAAGTCGATACGATCTTGTTCCTGCTTTGGAAATCGTGGAGTCCAAGTCCGGTCGATCGCGCGATTTACTTCCGGGTGCGATTCACGCCAAGCGTCACGATAACCATCATCGATTAACACATGGCTAGTCGGCCAATCGATCGCGACTTCAAACTGGTCTTTGGCGGAATCGATGTAGTCCAGATGCGACATGCTGTTGTAATCACCAGCGATGACCACCGGAACGTCTGCGTATTTTTTATCGGCGAGTCGTTCTTCGATTAGTTTCTTAATCTTTTTGAGATCGTCACATGACGCTTGGCACGCGGCCAGCATTTCGTTTGGCTTGCCAACATCCCGCGTTCCTTCTTTCCAGATTTCTTTATTATAAGGCAGCCAGATCGAATAAAACGCGATTTGGCGTTTGTCGGGCAATTCAATGATGGCGCCGACACATTTGAATTCTTCAAAAACGGAGATGTCTTCGAGTACGGGGTAGCGACTGTGAATCGAAACGTTGGTGCCGCGCGGATGAAAGTGGAAACCGAGTTCTTTGGCGATTTGCTCACCGGAGCCATACGTCTCCTGCATCGCGACAATGTCGGCTTTGCTTCTGCGAATGACATCGATAACACGGTCGGGCCCAACTTTTTCGCCGTCGACTTTGCCGCCCTTCCAAATATTCCACGTCATGACTTTAAAAGACGTGTCGGTGCGTTGGGCGGTTGCCGTTTGAGGCCTGGCGGTGAATGCCGATAAGCCAACGGCACAATAAAGCACCAAAGTCAGATTAAACGACGCAAAAGAATGGATCTTTAACCGGTTCATGATGCCCTACGATTTTCAAAGCAAACTGGAATCGAAATTTCAATTCCAGCATTATATCGAATCGCGACACACCGATCAGGCAATCGTAGCAAGCTAAAAAAGCGGTTACTTATTCTTTAGATGCAATTTTCTCAAGCGTACGCCGGGCTGCGACTCGAACGAGGGCGTCTTCGTCTTTGAGAAGTTGTTCGATTTCTGTTTTGGCTCGGGCGGCACCATTTCCCATTCTTCCGATCGCGATGAGAGCCTCTTCTCGAACTGGGGCTTCGGTTGAACTCAGTTTCTTGACAACGATGTCAAGCATTGGCAAGCCACCACTTCCCATCCGTCCGATGAGATCAAGGGCATCGGGTGCAAGTTGGTCATCAGCCATCATTTCTTCAAACAATTTGAACGGCACGTCATCGTCTTTTGAGATTCGCCAAATCGCGTACCCTGCATGGGAACGAACGAAACCGTCTCTGTGTTCGGCTTTCTTTTTGACTGCATCGAGAACACCAATCGCATCCGGGCCGAGCAGTGCCAAACCTGTCAGCACGCGCTGTTGTTCAATAGGGTTCCGCGCGTCCAATTTTGACGCCAGAACTTTGGCGATATCTATCTCCCCGGCGTTCTTGGCACCGATTGAGCCCAGACAAACCGCAGCCCAACCGCGTGTTGAAGGGTTGCCAGTTTCCAGTAATTCTAAAAGTGCTTTACTCGCAGGCGCTGCATCGGAGCCATATGTTTCCAAAATCCGACAAGCGCTACATTGGTTGTTGAAATCTTCATCATCAAGACAACCTATGATTTCATCCAACACTTCAATTCCGCTCTTGCCAAGTCCTTGAAGTGCAAACAGTCCACACCGTCTTTCAATCTTGACGTCGCTTTGTAAAAGTTTCTTGATTTGTGGCAAGTAGATTTTGCAAGGCTCTCCAATGGCGCGAATCGCTGAGCACGCCGCTCGATGATCGTCCAACGTGTCGCGATCGAAAAAACTTTTCATGAATGGCGCTGCGGGTTCACCAATCAAATTGAGAGACGCATGAGCTGCGTTCTTGACTGGTATGTCCTGATGGTTCGCTAGACGGGCCAAAAGAGGAACAGTTTCTTTTAGTTCACCTGGCCGTTCACCAAGCTGAAGAATCGCCTCGATTCGATTGTCGAGTTGGCCTTTGATGTCGTCGCCACCCAAATTCACATCTTTTGAGGCGATCTTTCGTAGTTCGACTGGATCAACCGAGCCATATTTGTCTTGGGCAAAGAGTGATTTTCCGGCAGCCGTTTCAAGTGCTGCATAAAGCCCAAAAACCATCGCCATCGCAATGATTATCCCGGTAATATATGATCCCATATCCGCTCCGATAAAGTTCGACTTGGTAGTCGTTTGGTTTGGAGTTTAAAAACGGCGGCGCAATAATCGCTTGAAATGCTGCTTAAAGAAATTCAAATGTTGTTGGTCTCACCCGTTTTGTATCCAAACGTTATCTTAGAGTAGACACCAGTTGCCCGCTAGAAGTTCAAAACAAAAAGAAGGCAAAACTAAACATGAATCGAAAAACAACCTTTATCTATCCAGTTTGTGCCGTCTTTTTATTCTGTTTGGTATGCAACGTGACGAAAGCTCAAACGTCGAAGCTAGCCTCTGCAGATAAACCACAGGCAGATAACACTCAGACAGATAGCGTCGCGTCAACGCAACAGGATTCGAAAGACAAAATTCTTTCTATCCTGTCAGCTCAAGTGGATGCATGGAACGAAGGCGATTTGGAAAAGTTCATGCAGACGTATTGGAAGTCCGACAAACTTACGTTTAGTAGTAGTGGCAAAACAACCCACGGGTGGCAAGCGACGTTGGACAATTACAAAAAAGGTTATGCGTCTCCCAAAGAAATGGGAAAGCTTCATTTCGACGAATTGAAAATCATGATGATCGAATCGAAATCAGCATTGGTGCTGGGCAATTGGCATTTGAAAATGAAAGACGACACAAAACTGGATGGGAATTTCTCTTTGGTTGTCAAACAATTTGATGATGGTTGGAAAATCATACACGACCATTCTTCGACTTTGAAAAAAGATGATGAAGAAGAAAGTGAATCCAAAGACGAGGAAAAAAAGTAGCTACGCGAAATTAAAATTGAGGGCGCAGCTGCAACTTCAAAACCCGCGAAAGTTTCTTGGAATAACCACCGATTTCACAACTTTTCACCTGCCGCTTTTTTGAAACTCTAGCCCGGATGACGGGGTATATTAAAGCGGTTCAACTTAACCCTCTTCAAATTCTATGCGACAAAATTTCGAATTTCGAGCAATCGTTGGCGCCCTGATTTGGGTGGGCCTGATCGCGACTGCAATTATTTTCGCCCGAAAATCGCTAAGCCGAGCTCCGGCGGCCACCGCCCAGTTGGTTCAGTATTTCGGCAAGCAACGCCGAACTCTCGAAGTTCAAATGGAATCGCCTGTTCCGGTGCGAGTTGGTGATCCGGTTTTCGCTGCCGGTACCGATTTGGTCGCGCCTATTGGAGTTGTCGCTCGCGTTGACTCAGCAGACAACAACGAGAAAGTGCTTTATTCGACCACCACTGTTTTTGTGACTTTCTTTGGTGGCGTACCACGGCTGTCTGAATCAGATCAGCTGGTATACCACAACGCCGAAGAGTCGACTCGTTGGGTTATTGATACGATGCTGCCAGCTTCAAAACGCGCAGAACTTCGTAAGCTCATCATGGATTCATACCAGGCCAATCAAGCCGAACTCGTCGAGGCACTTCGCCCGGTTGTCGCGGCTTCGCTGAAAGATGCTTCCAGTGTGATTCGTGAAGACCTTCAATCCGCATTCGATGCCCGTGAAGACAAGATTCGAAAACTGGGCCAGCGATTCCAAACGGACTTGATTGAAAAAGAAATCGTGCCGTTGGTCAAAAAAGAAATTTGGCCAATCGTTCAAGATGAAAGCACGCCACTGGTGGGTGAAGTTGGAAAAGAAATCTGGGGGCAGGTTTCCGTTTTTCGTTTTGGTTGGCGATATCTGTACGACAAGGCTCCGCTTACCGATCAAAAATTGACTGAAGCTGAGTTCAAGCGGTTCGTCGACAACAAAGCTGTTCCGATTTTGGAAAAGCACATGAGTGAAATCGTTGAGCTCCAAAAAACGATTTTGAAAAAGGTATCGGCTAACGAGAAAGTCAAAGAAACGGTCTCTGCGAGTTTGAAAACGATCATCAAGGACTCGGAAGTTCAACAACTTTTTAGCGAGGTGTTTCAGGAAGTCTTTGTCAACAATGACCGCCTCCAAGGCGTGCTTGAAGAGCGATGGAGCGGGCCAGAAGCTCGCCGCGTCATGACGCTTACCAATAAGCGACTTGAACCGACCATCTCCGATATTGGTGCGGCGCTTTTTGGCACACCCGACGGTGCGATCACGGAAGAATTTGCCCGTGTAGTTCGACATCGCATTCTGCACAAAGACAGCCGCTGGTTCACGTTGAAGTTAGACAACCCAGACGAACCCCGAAGCTCACAAGCGATTGAACCAAAAGTTATCCGCGGCGTCGTTTCACAAACCAAAGAAGCCATTCCGTACGTGCCGGCGAGGAAAAAAAATTGAACAAGCCGACAGCGACCAGCGTGACGCCGGATGCGGCTTCAGGCGTGGGCATTTCGATTCGCGACGTTTATGTGACCGCCGGAACCCAGCAATTACTCAAGGGGACCAATGCCGAGTTTCGTCACGGCGAGATTACGTTGATCGTTGGGCCCAGTGGCGTTGGTAAATCTATTTTGCTGAGAATGATGGCTGGATTGTTAGGTCCGGTCAGCGAAGGAATTCGTTGGAAGGGAAAAGTGCTGATCGATGGCTTAAAGGCCAAGGCAGGGAAGGCCGGTGTTGTGTTTCAATCATTCGCTTTGTTTGATGAGATGTCACCGCACGCGAATATGGAGTTTGCTCGTTCAAGCGGAGGGGATCATGCCAATCCGGTTTCTTCAAATGACTTGTTGGCACAGCTCCGCGTTCCTGCCAACGTTCCAACGTCTCGACTAAGCGGTGGTCAAAGACAACGTTTGGCGATTGCCCGAACACTCGCTTACAACCCTTCGGCGATTTTGTACGACGAGCCGACTTCTGGTTTGGATCCGCTGACGGGCAAACAAGTCGCTAATCTGATTCGCGAGACACACGACAAATTTGGTAAAACGTCGATCATCGTGACGCATGATTACCATTCGCTGATGCCAATTGCCGATCGAATTTATTTGCTTGACCCTGAAGCGGGTTTGTTGAACGAAGTCGCTAAAGAAGACTGGGAGACGATTCCCGCTCAGCTGGCTCCCATGGCCAACGTGTCGGTCAAAAAGCACGATGAGATCGAATCGAGTTCACTTGGCAACGTAATCAAGGAACGATTGACTGACTTTTTCGTGACCACATCCAATGTGGGCATCGCGGGTTTAACGGGCTTGATAAGTCTTATTCCATTTTGGAAGAACCCGGTTTGGGGAATGCGTTTCTTCACGCACTACTGCAAATTGATATTTGGCCCGACTGCGTTTTTATACTTGATGGCGTCTGGGTTAATTTCCGGTTTCGTTACGACGTACTTCACGTTTCAATTCTTGCCTTATGCGGCTTATACCGAACCGCTACTGGTAGAGGATTTGTTAACTGCACTTGGATTTGCGATGTACCGGATTTTCGTGCCGGTGTTGTCTTGTGTCCTGATCGCGGCGCGATGTGGTGCCGCCGTAACGTCTGATATTGGCGGACGGCAATATGGAAATCAAATCGATGCGATGAAGACGTTTGGCACGCGGCCACAATTTTACTTGCTGACCCCGATCATGTGGGCTTTCATGATCGGGACTCCTTTGCTGAGTTACGCCGCCTACTACATTGCCAAATTCACTAGCCTTGTCACGTTTGTGATTGCCGACCCAGATCGCGGTGCCGATTTTTGGCATCAACACTTTCATCGCGGGTTGGATGTTTTGGGCCAGTTTCAGTATCGTGGATTCTATTGGCTGATCGCAAAACTATTGACTTGTGGAGTCGGAATCGCAGTTATTTCGTATTACCAAGGCCGTAAGCCAAAATATTCCACAACGGATGTAAGTCGAAGTGTAACATCAACGATCCTGTGGGCGACGTTGTTCGCACTAGGCGTCCATTTCGTGTTTGCATTGTTCGAATACGAAGGCGTTGTCCCAGGAAGCCGATAGAATTTTACGTAAAGACAGATTGGGATAGAGGAACCGCGAATAAACGCCAATGGACGCGAATGAAAACCTGAATTTGTATCCGCGTTCATCAGCGTCCATCCGCGGTTTAATATGGAACTCGACCTTACATTTTGGACTGTATGAATCGTCAGCGTAATGACGGACGGAATAGAGGAACCGCGAATAAACGCCAATGGACGTCAATGAAAACTGAATATGTATTCGCGTTCATTAACGTCCATTCGCGGTTTAAAACTGGTAGTAGCCGTGGCGTTCACCGAGAGGTCCAATCGACCTTAGCTCGAAAAGAATTCTTATGAACACAGAAAGCTTTCAAGAGAGATCTTACATCAGCCGGCCCTCAGTGATCGCGCTTGTCTTGATTGGATTTGTGCTGCTTGCGCTGGCAGCCCGTTTTCTGGATATGGCAAAGCAAAGTAGTTGGCGAGCAAATTCGATGAACAATCTTCGTCAAATCGTGCGGGCGACTTTGAGCTACGAAAGTGTATACTCCCGTTTTCCAACTGCTTCAGCTTCAATGGGAAGTAACGGGGACCAGTTTGGATGGGAAATTCAAATCAGACCTTTCATTGATACTTTTTGTGATGGATGGGGCGGGCAATTGGACCGCTCCTGGAACCATCCAGATAGTCGCGAGATGTTTCAATATGAATTTGCGTTTTTTCACAGCCCCTTGTGTGAAAAGAAGACTGACGATAACGGCTATAGTCTCAACCACTACGCAGCGACCCTTGAGGCAATACCCATGGACGAGGCAAAGACAGTTGAGACTCTCGATGGCAACGCCAAAATGTTTGGAGAAATTGCCGAGGGTTTTCAGCCTTGGTGCAAACCGGGAAATTCAAGATCCGCAGCTAACGGCGTTCGATTTGATGAAAGTTCTTTTGGCAATCCAACTGGAAATGGCGTGGCTTTCGCGTTCAAAGATGGATCTGTTCAATATCGATTGGTCGATGAAGTACAATCTGATTCCAGTGTCGTTTCTTCAATTCAAAATGATTGATTCTTTCCCTGACTGAAACCAAACTAAATTTAATATGCAACTCGACCTTACATTTTGGACGGTAGCCTGGTGCCTGATGGGCGTCACTTTCATCACCGCGACCTGTGCAATATTGCTTGGCGCTAAAGGATTGGATAAAGCCAGCGGAATCGAAGACGACGAAACGCATTAGTGATGTCGAACTGGCCTGCTTTTTGACTCAAAGCAAATTTTGACTCAGAGCTATTTTTGAAACAGCAACCAAGTCCCGTCTTTGCCCGCGACCGCGATATCGACTTTCCCGTCCCCGTTTAAATCGCCCGATCGGATTTGCAGTCCCGTTCCGATGTGGCCTTCGTCGATCACAAAACGCTTAAATGATTTCTTGGTGGCGTTCCATTTGTAGTAATACATGCATGGTGCTTCCGCCCCGCCGGGATCGCCGCCATTGTGAGCGCGAACGCGTTTACCGCTGACCAACTCGTCGGTTCCGTCACCATCCAAATCGACAAAATGAATTGTATGCGGCTGTGAAAATTTGTCATCGATGACGTGTTGCTTGAATTTAAGTTTTCCGTCTTCGTCGAGGCCTTCGCCCTGCCACCAATACAATCCGTAATCATGCCCCTTGCCCCAGACGAGATCGTTCTTGCCATCTCCGTCGAGATCACGAACCAGCATTGGGCAACTGGCGTGTAGATATTCCCAGTCAGCGTGAAATTTCCAGGGAGCGGCGTAGATGTCATCGCCTTCCGGGCGTTCGTACCAGCCTGTCGCGATTACGATATCCTCGCGGCCGTCATTGTTGATGTCGCCAAACCCCATGCCGTGAGTGTTCCCTTGAGTTCCAACAATGTGCTTGATTAAAGTTGGCGTTGTTTTGTTGTCTGACTTTTTTGAATCGCTGTCGCCACCCTTGGTAGATGATTGCTTTTTGTTTTGGGCTTTTTCTTCAGTCTTGAATTCCCAAGCAACGACAGGATTCTCTTTCTTCCAACTGTTACTGATCCATTCCGGTTTGCCATCGCCATCGATGTCATGCAAGAAGCTGGCTTCGTTTTGGCTTAAGCCCGTGTCTTTGAGTAAATTTTGTTTCCAGATTTGGCCTAGCTTTAAACCTTCTGCACCCGGATTTTTGTACCAGTGAACCTTTGTCGGTAGGAATGAACCCGCAACGACGTCTACGAGACCGTCTTGATCGACGTCCATGCAAAAATCACCGTTGGATTGCACATATCCATTCCAGTCTTCGATCAAGCGAAGCGGACGCGGTGCAAATTTAGGTGCTGCAAACCAGTTGCGCCCCGCGACCACATCCAGTTTCCCGTCGCCGTTGATGTCGGCCAAATCGATGCCTTCATTTCCGTCGATGGTGAGAAGTTTTGGCTTGAACTTGATTGTGTCTTGTGCAAGTGACGTAGAAATTCCTGCGAAGATTGTCGCTGCAATGGTAAATGCAACGAGCCCAAAACGCCGTGCCGAATGATTGACACTCTCGCCGGTCATTTTGTTTTTGCGCCGACCGATTGTGCGCCGTCGGAAAGAAATACCCAATTGTGATACGCTTTCGCTGACACGTGAATTGGAAATGGACATCGATGAAACTCCCCAAGTTTATTTTAGCAGCCCCAATTGTAACGAAGTAGTGAGACAATGGGTGCGATATACTCGGTTCGCTATCTTGCCGACTCAATCGTTGGCCCAAGCTGGTCGCTCGGATGCGATCACGAACATCTCTTTTGTGAGTGGGTGGCGAAGCTCGATTTTCCAAGCATGCAAACACATCGGCGGATCGTCAACAGAAATCGTCTGACGAACAAAGCCCGGGTTGGGATTGGATGAAGCCGACTCGCCAGAAGCCATGTTGTAAATCGGATCGCCCACAATTGGAAATCCAAGATGGCTTAAGTGAATTCGAATTTGATTCGTGCGGCCGGTTCGAGGCGTGCACTGGATCAACGAGGTTCCGTTTTCGTTTCGCTCCAGAACTTTGAACTCCGTGGCAGCTGTTGCTCCGGCGTCTTCATCAACCGTTCGAGATCCAGCCGTCGAAGCCTCGGTGCTGATCGAAGCAGAGCAATCGAATTCGTCGTCGATCGGATGCCCATCTACTTTTGCTAAGTACGTCTTGTTGACTTCACCATTTACAAATTGCGGAGCCACAAATCTGGCCGCTGTTTTTTTGCGCGCGAAAACAACGACGCCTGTTGTATTGGAATCTAACCGATGCAAAATCCGAATCTGCTCACCCGAAAACACACGATTCACAAAATAGTCCAGCGTATTGCGGTTGAATCGTCCACAAGGGTGCATCGGAAGCGGCGCCGGTTTGTCCACCGCGATCAGCACATCGTCTTCGTAGAGGAATTTGACTTGATTGCTCACCGGCGGCTCGGTCGTTTGTGGCACCATGTGCTCAACACGCCAGCCAGCCCCAACGGTGTCGTCTGCGCTGAGCGGTTTTTCTTTGTATGTAATTCGTCCTTCTTCACACGCCGCCAACCATTTTTCTCTGGGCACGTGTGCGTGCATGCCAAGCAAAAAATCTATCACCACCGCACCATCAAACCGAAGCGGTACATTCATCGGACGAATGTTGTCGTAAGCGACCGAGCCAGGCAGCGGAGTCGTCAAAAGTGCAACCAAATTGTTTCGCTCTTCCAATTGCTCGCGCCGTTTCTCTTCTTCGGTTCGGAAACAATTAGGGCAAGTCCTTGGCGGGTCGTATTTGTCAGATTTTTGATCTTCCGCACTGAGTACCGATTGGCAGCCGTAGCATTGCTCGAACTCAGTTTCTTTTAAATTTGGATCGACAGCGACGCGTTTGTCAAAAACGAAACAGTCACCGTTGTAGTGGTCGCCGCCGCACTCTTCGAAGTACTTTAAGATCCCGCCGTCGAGTTGATAGACTTCCTGAAATCCTTCCTCCTCCATGAGCGGCCCCGCTTTTTCGCAGCGGATGCCACCCGTGCAAAACATGACGATCGGTTTTTCTTTCATTTCACTTGGCAATTGCTTTGTTGCTTCGGGAAAAACTCGAAAGTGATCGACACCAATCGGTACAGCGTTAGCGAACGTGCCGACTTCGACTTCGTAGTCATTACGCACGTCAAGCAAAGTCAAATCTTTACCGTCGTCCAGCCATTGCTTGAGCTGTTGAGCCGAAATTTTGGGGCTGGTTTTTTTAAGCGGCTTGATCGTCTCGACGCCCATCGAAATGATCTCTTTTTTTAACCGAACCAACATGCGGCTGAACGGTTGATGGTCACTGAGGCTTTCCTTGACGGGAATGTCGGCGAACTCTGGCTGCGAACGGATATGGGTAAGGAACGTGTCGATCGACTCTCGCGTGCCGGCCAGGAACATATTGATGCCTTCAAGCGAAAGCAATATGGTTCCTTTCACATTGAGGTCACGGCAAAGCGGCAATAATTCGGCTTTGCGATTGGCCAAACGGTCCAAGTCAACAAACTTGTATGCGGCAATGTTTACGAATTCGGGTTTCATATTGATTTAGTACAATGAGGCTGAGAAAATCCGATATCGTGGATCGAGTTTCGAATCTAATGCGGGGAGATTTGGAAAATTCTTATGTATAGTCACCAGAATTTGCCTAATGTTCGCTTCCCATAAACGATGTGTGTCACGGCAATTGAGAATGGTTTAGGTTAAAATAAGCGGCGAAGTTTTGGTAGACCACCCAATTGATAGAATGAAGCCGGCGAGGGCACCGTCTCAGTTTCCTTTGTCAAAAATTTTAGCCAACGTGATTCCGTTTCGCTTTCCAATGGACTTCCATTTTTAAAAATACCATGCCTGAATCATTCAATCCTTTTCACAAATTGCTTGGTCTTAAACCAAACGTGAAAAACCCACATCATTTTCAGCTGCTAGGTGTAAGTACCAAACTGACGGATTCCGCCGAAATTAAGCAAGCTGTTGACGCCGGGGTGAAGCGACATCTTGGAATGTTGGCCAAAGTTCCACCGGGAAAGTTTGACCCAATCGTTGCAAAATTGAAGCAGCGAATCGCCAAGGCACGGGCCACGTTATTGGACGACAACGCGCGGGTAAAGTATCTGGCGGAACTCAAAAGCAAAATTCGAGCACAGAATGCTGGACAAGCAAGCCCAATTGCTCCGTCAGCCGCGCCAAAAAATACGGCCGACTCAAATAGTAATCTGGTCCCACCAAAATCGGCCTCCCAAGTACCGGCGGATTCCCAGGTCCAACCTCCGACCCAAGCCCAACCGCTGGCTCAAACTCAACCGGCAACGCCCGTGACTCCGCATGCTGCGCCGCTGGCGCAGCCTGTTCAGCCAACTCCTGCGGATTCCGGACAGTCCGATTTGCCATCAGCCATTCCAATGGCGGTTCCTCTTTCTTCCGGGGCTCAAGGTTACGCGACTCCGGTGGCTAGTCCAGCGGCTGCGACTCCTGTCAGCGCCGCCAGCGGAGACGAGAACGAGCTCGCGTCCCAAGTCAAAATCGAACAGAAGGTTCGGAAGCGTCGTCGCTCAGGTTATGCGGGCCCGTTAGTGGCCGGATTCTTTTTGCTTGCAACGGTCGGGGGATGCTATTTGGTTTATAGCAACCTCGACAAAATCTTGGCGGCTGGCGGAGTCGATCCAAATTCTCCTTCCGCTCCTGGAGTTATCGACGAGGAAGGCAAGGGCGGGGGATCTGCTAAACAAGATCTTTCCGATCCAGATGCAGCAAAAGATGGCGAGGCAAAATCGCTTCCAAAAATCGACTTCGATTCGATGCCTGAACTGAATGTTGATGCGGTTATGGCGCACGAGGATACGAAAAAGGCAATCGGTCGCAAGAACGAACCGAATGAAATGCCGAAGGGTGATCCGGAATCGAACATGGAGCCGGAGACCAAGCCATCAGAAATGGCCGATCCTAACATGGCCGATCCTGAAATGGGCAATGCAATGACGCCGAAGTCAGCCGAGCCTGATGCGCCATCAAAGAACCTGATGATGGACAACGCGACTCTTGCACGATTTCGCCGACATATCCAGCGTGCAAGAAGAAGTTTGTTTCGGCGCGACAAAGGCGTCACGTTCGAAGAGATTTTTGTTGCCGAAGAAATTTTGAACGACGTAGGTTCGGCAGTTGCCTCGGACTACGCTCCCGAATATGAGCCAATCGTAAAACTGGTCGCTTCGACAAAAGAAGTCGCCAATTTGATTGACGGATTTTGGCAGCAAGTCATCTCCAGTTGCGGAGAGATTACGGGCGGTCAGGAGATCCAGGTTGGCGAGCAGATCGTGGGCTTTATCGAGGGCGACGCAGAAAAACTGATTGTCCGTAAATCCGGATCCAATATCACGTACAAGTATCATTTTTGTCCGCCCGGTTTAGCGGTCGCGATGGCCAAGCAAGGCACTATAAAAGACGTTCCCACCTGGGAAAAGCAACTGGCCGCGTTTTATGCGGTGAATCAACTCATCGGGAGTGACTATCTCACACAAGTCGACAAACATTTGGCAGTTTCCGAGAAGGCCGGGCACGATGTTGAGTTGATTCGCCACTACGCCAATTTTGACTTTGAAAATCTCGGTCGCCCAAAATCAAAAATTGAGATGCCATCAAAGAATACGCTTACGGAATTGACTGCAGAGTTCCGTGAAGAATATGGCTATGAGCGAGTTCGAGCGTTGAATCCTAAAGGCGCAGTGACCAATGCAAATTTGCTTTTCCGCGTCCAGTCACCAAACTTTGAACAGCACTTTGCGTTACTTGATGAAGCACGTCAATTGGCGATTCGTGGCGGCAATGCTTTTATGGTTGAAGACGCCGTGATCGAAATGGGAATCTATGCCGACATCGATGAGCCGATGATTCTTTGCGAATCGTTTTCCGAATTGGCAAAATCAAAAAAGCTGGACGAAGTTCAGTACCGGTCTTTGATGGAAGTCGCCATTCCGTTCCTCCGATCCGAAGAATCAAAGTCGATCAAGCCAAAGGTCTTTCAGAGTTTGTTTAAACGGTTGATGCAGATCGCACACGAATATGAAATGCGTGACTCAGCATTGCGCCTACAACAATTGGCAACCGAACGCCAATAAGTGACGTCCATCAGGACTGGAAACCCGCTGCGTTAGCGAGGGCTCGGCATTCATGCCGAGTGAATTGGTAGGATGGACATTCTTGTCCGTCTTCTCAACCTCGGAACTGTCGGACAGGAATCTCCAACTTACGTGTCTTCACCTGGAAACCCGCTGCGTTAGCGAGGGCCCCGGCATTCATGCCGAATGAATTGGTAGGATGGGCATTCTTGTCCGTCTTCTCAGACTCGGAACTGTCGGACAGGAATGTCCAACCTACGTGTCTTCACCTGGAAACCCGCTGCGTTATAGGATTTTGCATCAAGCAGCTGTTGCCAGGTTTTGCATGGTGGATTTT
>CAYUWY010000044.1:0-54722 GCA_964448575.1 uncultured Pirellulaceae bacterium | reverse complement strand
ATTCGATTGGGCCTTTCATAGTTGAGCTTTTCACCGCCGAGCGTTTAACTCGGTCACCGGAGTGGTAACTCCGGTGCTGTTTGTCGCCAAACAACAGCTCCCCACGCCAGCCGCGTTGAGCGAACTCGATTGCCACAGCAACTAAGCCCGAACCCCACGGACGGGATTTGAGATCGTTTTACTCTGAAAACTTTCTCGCACCCGTTTTGAAATGTCGCAGCCAAAGCGACGACAAATAAAGTCCGTTGATCTTCGTGACCAACAACACTTCACCGACACGGCCTTGCAACAGTCGAATTACTGTCGCGAAGGATTTTCCGCATCGCCCCCTATCACCTATCTCGATGAGAAAAATCTATTGGATCGAACGCTGGTATTACTTCGATCAAAATCTCTCCAAAACAAATGGAGCTTGAATTCAATCGGGATTACTCCAACGAGCCTCCATTATCACTGAGCGAACGCGTCTCCACGTACTCAGCGCGAAGGGCCAGCATGCAAGAGTGGCTAAACTCTCGGTTCTTTGCGAATGACTGATGAGGCCATCCTTACCGAACCTGCTGTCCCCAACAAACGGCGTCAGCCTTTGACCGTTATTCCACACGTTTTTCGCGTGCGGGTTCCGGCCAATGCGTTGAATCAAAATTTACAACTGCTGCCGGTCGGAGAGACCAAACAGCCTGCCGCATGGTTAGCGTACTTTGTCAGCAACTCAAAACCGTGTTAGTAAATCAGGAATGGAATCAACGCTTGTATTAGGGAGAATTCAGGATGAGCGAAGACAAAACGAAAAACCGCAAAAGTAACTCGCAAAAGCCTATCAAGACCTTTCGCGTGGGCGCGATCGCTGCGAATGTTTGGAAACGACAAACCTCTACGGGTTTTGAATATCTTGACTTCAGTTTGAGTCGCTCTTGGAAACTGAAATCTGGAGAAAAAGAAGGCTACAGCACCAGCTTTTTTCATAACAACGAAGATGCATTGCTAGATGTTGTTGAACAGGCCTCTGAATTCATTCGTGAGCACTCGGTTCCAGCCAGTCAAACCAAAACGACTGAATCTGCGATTTCTAGTTCCAGTCAAGCTGCGACTTAGCAGTGCAATCGACAGATGACCGTCTTGTATTCGTAGACGTTGAGGCGGTCGGCTCCGTTCGCAAGCCTCACGTGATTCAAATAGCCGCGATCGCAACCAACGGGAAAATGGAGGAACTGGCTGGATTCGAGGCAAAGGCTCAGTTACCAAAAGGAGGCAAGCCTAAGCCATCCCATTCTCGCTACAACAAAAAATTATGGGATGCTGAAGGAAGCGATGCCAAGAAGGTTGCAATTGAATTCGCTTCCTTTTTGACTCGGAATGCAACCGTCGAACGATATTCAAAGAACGGTCAGATGTTCCGCGTCGCCCAAATGGTAGCCCACAACTCGGGCTTCGATTCCGACATCCTGCAGGCATGGTTCAAACAACTGAACGTATACTTACCAGCGTCTTTCCAAACGTTGTGTACGATGCAGCGAGCGATGTGGCTTTCGCAGGAAGCTAGCGACAATTTTCGGCCAAGCGATTTTCGGCTAGTCAGCCTGTGCAAACACTTTGGGATCGAGCATTCACCCAAGCAGGCTCACGATGCGTTCAATGATGTTCGGGCCACACTTTTGCTTTATCGCGAAATGCGAATGTGCCAACACGCCTCAAGAGTTACTTCGGTCGGTGGCACGGCCAGTAGTGTCGGATGCGGTGCAAGAAAACCTTCGAATTTAGTGTCGGACGCGGTGCAACAAAATGATTAGGTAGTGTCGGTTGCGGTGCAGAAAATCCTCCGATATCGCGGCAACCGACTGGAATCAAAGAAAAAACGGAGTCCGTAGGTTTTGCCAAAGTACTGTAAGTACAAACCTTCCGTAACCAAATGCTGGTCATTGAGTTCGTTTTTTCTTTCGAACAGCATCGTGAAAGCGTTTGGAATTTGCCTTGGCGATTTTTTCACTCTGCCCACCGGAAAGAAAGTGATCAAATATCGTCTCCTGAATGTCTTCGAACGAGGCAATCGCTTGCTCGGGCAACGACTTTGATTTTTCAGGTTTGCGTTCCATTCTCTTTTCGCGAGCAGCCTTTGCTCTCGCTTTTTCCTCGGCACGCCGAATGTCATGCCACCAATCCGGAGGTAGCCTCTTTCCTTGCGACGCGTAATTCAAGTTGTCGACCAAATAGGCAGCAGGATTTTTTCTGAAGAAGCTTTTGCCGAATCGCTCCATTGCCGCGAGCGTGATGTCGATCCATTCATTGAGAAGTCGAACAGGAAACTTTGCCAGCAATCCACGTATCGCCCGGTTGTCGAATCCGATCTTCTGAAGCGGTTCAAACAATGGCGAAACCACAGTCGGCTGGCTATCGCTTAACTTGAAGTAGTCACGGCCACGATGCAACTTGACCGAGTAAACCCCGTTTAGTTTTTCGAAGTTGTGATCGTCATTTCGTGCCAAGATTCCAATGTCCTCCAACCGTCGAATTGATCTGCTGACCTTGATTCTTATATTGCGAGGCGCCGCCGATGGCAAATAACCGAGAATGTCAGTGGCCAAATGCTCTAGCTTGAGCCGTGGGGTTGTGGTGCGACGGGAGAAAATCTTCGAAAGAAAAAGAAACAATCTTCGGCTGGCAATGTCCAGCTGACTGTACAGTTCGAAGTTGAATCTCAAAGCCCCACCAATTGGCTTAACCAGATCGAAAAAGACTGGATCCCATGCGATACGCCATGGCCTGTCAGAGCGGTCATCTTCAGGGGCGGAGAAACTCAAGAAACCAAAACTTACTTTGCGATGTTCAGCGCGAATCGCATCGTAGAACCCATCGCTTCGGTAAGTAACCATGCTTAGACGTTCCAAAGAGGCTTCGAACTCTCCATATTGGCGACCTCCGCGGCGACTTTTGCTGTCGATGATCCCTAACTGAGAAAGAATGTAATACCTCGTGGCAAATAGATTGCCGTCAGTCTGTTTGTTCGCCAATGTGAGTGCGAGCATGCCCCACAGGTTCAGCTCGTCTTGTGGAGACAGCCCGAGCGGGCAATAAACTTCGACACTCGCTCGTTTTCTCCGGCGGCGTTGGTCAGAGTAGAAATAGCCGGATTTGAAGACTTGGTTGGGGCGTAAAGAAAGTCGAGCGTCCAATGGGCAAAGTGCGTGTTCCACCAACGACAGCTGCCCGACTCCGTTTGTTTTTGCTACCGCGCTACGACGTGCCACATTTCCTCGCTTAGTTTAAGTCACTTAAACGATAGAATTAACACGTCTTGATCCGCATCAAAAGAAAAATGTTGCGTGACTTTGCTGGTACAGGCAACTTGGCTACAAGTAAAACCAAGCACTTACGGAAAAATTGCCAGTGGCAAGTTTTCTGGCAAGTGCTGACTATCGTGTATCGAATGCAGCGAGCCATCATTTCAGTCATCAATCAGAAGGGCGGTTGCGCCAAGTCATCAACATGTTTCCATACAGCTGGATACTTCGCGAAGTCTGGATATAGGGTCCTATTGGTTGACGCCGATCCGCAAGGCTCACTAAGTCAAGCATTCTTCGGCTCAGCAATGATTGAAGCGTTACCTCAGGAGCAGACAATCGCCGCCATCTTTGACGATGACGGCCATTCGGGAAGCATCGAAAACCTGATCCTGAATACGCCAGTCGAAGGTATCGACCTACTTCCAGCGAATCTACGGCTTTGCAAATTCAATGTCCCAGAGCCAATGGAAACTGGAATGGCTCAATTTGCATTGGCGTCATTTCTGGAGCTCGAAGAAAACTATGACATTGTTCTGATCGACTGCCCTCCGAATTTGTATCAATGCAGCTGGAATGCACTGTTGGCCTCGGACTTTGTAGCTGTGCCGCTAAATGCAGATGATTTTGGTGTACAAGGGCTTCGCGTTGTGCAAGAGGCCATCGTTCAAGCTCAACAACTGAATCCCAGATTGGCCTTGCTTGGCCATTTCTTGACAAAATTTGATCGTCGTGTTGGACTTCATCGCGAGTACGATTCCGCATTGCGGCGTGTGTATGGTGATCAGGTTTTCAAGACCGTTACCTTGGAGGCCTCCGCCTTCAAATTAGCGGTCGCGTCGAGAAAACCCGTGACGCATTTCAGCTCTTGGAGTCGAGCAACTCGACAGACTAAAAGTCTTGCGTTGGAACTGCTTGAACGGATGGAACAACACAGGGCAAAACGAAAGGTGGCATGAGCTTACGGAAACGGTTGCAATCCAATAGTGCGAGCATAGAAGAGTCGATGGGCGTCCGATCCAACGCGGCCCCGGCTCCCCAACTCAGAAAAGCAAATGCGAAAGATGTTGGGCGCCGCCCTGATCGGAAATATGGAAACATTGCAATTGACCAAGTCAAACCGGATCCAACACAGCCTCGGACTGAATTCGATGAAGATTCACTGAATGAGTTGTCCGCGAGTATTGCGGCCAAGGGCCAGCTGCAACCCATACGTGTTCGCTGGTCTGACAGCGAAAGCAAATGGATCATCATCGCCGGCGAACGTCGTTGGCGAGCTGTTCAGATGGCAGGGCTGGCAACAGTAGCATGCTATTTTCACGATTCTGAATTGTCCAAATCGGAGATTTTGGAAGAGCAAGTCATCGAAAACATGCAGCGGCAATCGCTTCAACCAATGGAAGAGGCGAAAGCATTCGCAGCACTCATCGAAATGAATAACTGGAAAAGAAAGCAAGTTGCTGAAGCATTGGGAATCCATCCTGCGAAAGTCAGCCGAGCATTAGCTCTGCTCAAGCTTCCAGAAGACCTCCAACAGCAAGTCGCTGAAGAAAAGATTTCTGCTCGAACTGGATACGAAATATCCAAGATCACAAATAATTCTCAACAACGAATGTTGGCTGCTGATGTTACTGACGGCAAACTAAGTCATAGTGAAACGAGGAATCGTGTTCGATTGACCAAAGGTAAATCCGGAAAACTGAAAAGTGCTGGAACCAAGCTAACGTTTACACCGACTGAAAATCATCGCATTGTTGTGACATCGCCGGTCAAAACAACCTACGCTGCAATCGAAGAAGCTTTAAGCATGGCTTTGGACGACGTTCGCCACCGAATTGAAAACAACATAGAAAACATGTGATCTTGTTTGACATAGTCAATGAAAGCGTGGTAAGTCAAATTATGCTTGACTCATATATCGGAACATTCGACCACCACGGGCTACGGTCATTGCAAACAGAACCAGATCGTTCGAGCCCGATCTTTGAAGCACGACTTGGGCATTTCTGGGCAGTGCTCGATCGTTCGCTGGTGCCAAGTATTAACCAAGCGATCGCGAAAGGCGACTCTCGATCGGCTCTGCAAATCGTTTTGCAGCAAGCCCGTGATTTCGGAGCGATTTGATACCAGTTTCTACCGATTCATTGTCCATGGTGTCTTGTACGCGGAGTCTGTCAAATCTACGGTAGGCTCATGCGAAAAACGAATCAAAACAAGAAAGCACTCCTTCATGCAGTTGGCTGGAGCCTCTCCGCAGCTTCGGCAACGATCTTGATTTACATTTTCGGTTCGCTGCAAATTCTGTTGTTGGTAATCGGTTTGATCGTTTCTATTGCTGTTGGCTTGCTCGTGTTTGTCGTGCAGCGACGAGTGGAACCTGATTTTCAGTCGGACACTTTGGAGTTGCTATTCCGGTTGGCGAAGGATGAAAAAGTTGAACAGGCACAAAAAGACATCTCCGAAGCGTTGTACGACGCGTCTCGCCGCAAAGATGCCGTCTTTCAAACACTACTTGAGTCTCGGCTTTCAAACTTAACTGACGACCTGCGTCAGCTCGGGAATGGACGAATTGAATTTGCAAACACGGAAAGCTGGCGAGTTTTCTATGAACAGCTACTTCGATCCCCCAGCACGACGATGTATCGCTCGGTTGCTCACATTGAAACGCAACACTATTGGCAGGATGGAGCAGGCGAAAAAAGCACTTCTCTTAATCTGGAGTTGCACGATTCTGGCAAAGTCAGCATCGAACGAATCGTAATTATCGCAGATCACTTGTGGCCAACCACGGAGGCATTCCCAACAACTATTGTCAGAAGATGGATAGATCAGCAGCATCGTCACGGAATCTGGATCGAGCTCGTACGTGAATCAGAATTGAGCCGCGAACCACATTTGGTTGCTGATTTTGGCATTTATGGATTTCGAGCCGTCGGCCGTCAAGTATCCGATTCATCTGGACGGACGACTCGATTCACTCTCAGTTTCGAATTTGACGACCTAAAAGAAGCGGAGACAAACTGGAAGCGTCTCCAAGTTTTTTCAAAACCTTATGCCGAGATTCTGGAGCAGATTTAGCAAACGGTCTTAATTACCAAGCTTCTTTTGTAACGCAGTAGCGCAGCTTTTATTGTGCGAAAATGCCTTTGCTCTTCCTTTGAAGTCACCGGTTATCGAAAAACACTGGATTCAACTGACTTAATCGAATACGATCCAGTGGTGTCCTTAAAACGGAGAGGGAACTATTTGGATGAGGTCCTATATTTAGATACAGCTCGGCTGGGCAAAATCGCGAATGGTGCTCAGCGAGCTTTAACGGATGTCTTACGCTTTAATAAGGCATACGGTGCCTCTACGTACTTTGATGACTTGCTTTTTGGCGGACACCAACAACTCAAATCACCGAATGATTTTCGTGGCTTGAGAAGTTGGAACGGAATTGAAAATCTTAGGACTGATTTCAAGCATCTTGTTTTCGGAAAGGAAACTGGCGAAGCCGTTTTTGCTTCGCGAAGCTCTAGCTTGATGGCGCTCGCCAGCAAAATGGTTTTCTCCCGCTGCCGAAACGTTTTGGTGACCGATCTAAACTGGCAGCCGTACGTCGATATCTTAACCGCTGCAATTCCGAACGATTCGTGCAAGATTACGTTTGTGCCAATCAAGCATTTGATTTTTGACGATAGAAGCTCGGCTTCTGATTTGGTTCACTTCTTGAAAGCAGCTTATATCCAAAATGGATGCGATGGCTTGTTTTTGCCCGCCGTTTGCGACCGAGGTGTCAAACTTCCAGTTAAGTTGTTGCTTGAGGAATTGAAACAATACGCACGAGTTCGATTCTCGCTCATGGATGCGGCACAAGCCATCAATCACATTGATTTGCAAGATGCTGCTAATGCTGTCGATTTCACGATCGCTGGAACTCATAAATGGTTGCGAGCGTTTGAGCCGATGGGAGTGGGGTTGTTCGCGACGACGGGCAGTTGCTCGTTTATTCGATCGACGATCGAACGCTATCTGTTGTCTGATTGCTTGGCAGATCCTCTATTGCAGTTTACAGAATCGAGGGTCAGGGGCAGCGAAACGGTAAATCTTCAGCCGTTGTTCGCGGCAAGTGGAGCGATTTCTGATTCACTGACAAATCGAATTGATGAAACTCAGCTGGACATCTTTCGGTCTAGGATTGTGGCAATATCTGAAGCAGCTGGCTGGACTTTAGGAAACACTCACCCGGAACTCGCCACACGAATTGTTCTGGCCCATAAAAAGAAATTCGGACATTTCGCCCCCGATGTAATTAGGAAATTCATGATGAACTTCGGGGTTGCAATTAGTGATTTTGGGAGCGGCCAATGTAGAGTTTCGACCCCAGATCAGTTTTCCAGTTCTGATGAGACTAAATTGCAGCAAGCTATGGTTGGTTGCTGATTCGCTTATACGACAAGCAGCCTACTGCTTCAATGCTTTCGGGCGTTTTCCGATCATTCACATCAAGAACCAAGCTGCAAGCAAAGCACCGAGCGCGAAGTTGGCTGTTGGACGAGCGAATGATTTCAGTCTTTTTATTTTTGTCATTCCATGACCCTTACATTTTCCGTTCAGCGAAGCAAGTCTTATTCCGCAAGGACGCCTTTTTCAACCATCAGCGGCCCAAACTTTGTGAGCAAGGATTGAGCTTTCTCGATGAAAGCAATGTGCGATTTTGCAGCAGGATCTACAATTGTTGTCTGGTTAAGCATGGCAACCGTTGAGCCCCTCGCTCGCTCATTCTTGTTGTTGTAGCCGCCGTATTCCGCTCCACACCATCGGCTACAAACGATTACGCCAGTGTTGCTCTTTTCCAAAGCGCCAGAACCAACAACTGCTCTGTATGAAACCGGCCCTTCACCGGCAGCGTCTCCCCGGTTCGACCTGCCATTGGAGATAAACGCTTTCAGGTACGTATTGATCTCAGCTTGTGCCACAACGTATTCTCGTTCTAGTTTTGCTTTCGCAATTCGAGCAGCGGCAGCATCCAAGTCGCCTTTTGTTTTGAGATTGATCGCGTCAGTTTTCTGTTTATTCGCGGCAGTCAATGCCTCCTTTTCCGCAAGAGCAAGCTCAGTTTGAGACTTCACGAATTCGGATTCGACTTCGCCAATTCTTTTTTCCAAACTCGCTAGTGTATCTTCCTTGGCAATTTTCGAAACTTCAGCAAGCCTATTTGAGATGGATTCAAATCTGAGTTTTTCAGAATTTTCGATTGCTGAAACTAAAGGTATTCCGGGCTCGTTGTCTTTTGATTTTTCCAGCACGATATCCAGCACCGCAGTCAGTTCCTTGACCTTTTTTAACCGGCTACGAATTGATCCGTCCAGTTTTTCAACTCGGTCAAAACTCTCGACTTTAGGCATGAAATCTCTTGCTGTTTCTTTGTTTGACTTCACACTTTTTAGGACTTTGTCGATTTCGGTGAGATAAATTCCCGCACCAGTCTCGTACAAAGTGGCTTGTTGAAACTCGGCCAAAATCACTTGGTATTGTGAAATTGAATCAGCATCTCCCGACAATTTCGAACCCAACTCAGATCTTTGCAGCGAGTCAAGTAATTGACGAAGGTTTTTCTCTTTTTCCGTCAACGAATTGAAGCTTGATCGCAACGAAGAAACCTTCAATTCGAATTCCGCCATCGCGGCTTTTCCGATCGCTCCGCCTTCAAGCTCACGTATTAGTTCCCTCGTGTCACGGTCTGGAATCGTATTGTCCGTTACTCTTGAAACGTAGTCTTTCGCAAATTCGCCGATGGAAGGTGTTTCGTTGCCAGCCGTTGGTTCTTTCTGACGCGCGTCGTTCGATGCGGATTCGGGATTCGCGACTCGATTTTCTTGCCCGAGCCCATTTATCAATAAACTGACGGCTGCCGCGCTGGTCACCAGCAAAACGGCAGCAGCAACAATGAGGCTTCGATTGGTCTCGAAGAAACTGGGTTGTGCTGCCCCGACTGTTTCGACGGTGGCACTTTCCCCATAAAGGTCATTTGGATCAAATTCTTCGTCGGACATTTTCTTCTCGTTTTATGTTTTACCGAATTGCGGATCTGGTTGTGTGAATTCAGCCCGCTTGTTGATTGAATCGCAACGTCTTGGAAATAATCCAAAGCCCAACACTCACAATTCCTATCGAAAGCACCAACGCCGGAATGTTCGATGTAACCAAGCCCGACGCACTCGTGCACAGCCCAACCATGACAGCTAAGAATCCTCCACCAATCTTCGCTGCCGATTCATCGTCATTCTTCTTTCGCAGCTTTATTTGATGGCCTTTATAAGAATTCATGACCAGCCACACTCCTACTGCCAGCAAAGGCGAAACAAAGAGGAATTTGGAAATCAAATTTTGGTTTGCCAACAAGACGAAAAGAGCAACAGCCGCTGCAGCGCAAGACAGAGCCCAAATCAAATGGACCAAGGTATCCTGCTTTTGGGCATCTTTTGCCGAATCCTCGTCGTCCCAAGCGAACAATACTGTGTCGCCCAATACCACTGCCGGATCAAATCCGAATTCGAGTCGTTCAATGACTTGGCGTTCCACTCGGGTGCCAAGCCATGATTTTTCACCAAAACACTGTTCTGTTTTTTCATTGCGGAATACTTCCCCGCTAATGACTCGAATTTCTGGCTTGAAGATGTCTGGGAGTTTTGCGAGCAGAGATCCAAACTGACTTGGGATCTTTAGTTTGAATTCGCTCAATCGCGACTGCTCAGTATTAACGAGATGCTGCTCTCGACGTGTTGCCATGTGAACAGCGGAAATGCCCGTCCCGAATGTCTTTTCTCGAATGGTATCGAGAGAAAAGCCGTTGTTTTCTGTGAACTCTCGCTCATCCACCAATCTGTCAACCATTGGTTCGGCAATAATTTCGTGGTGCCAGTCGACAAAGTGGCAACTGTCGGGCGCACCCCAGAAGATCGTGCCAAGAATGTTTTTCTGTTGCAACGATTCCAATTTCGAGAAAATTCGTTTTACAAAACTCGCAACCATTTTGTCGAGTTGTGAACCTAGCTGGAGACGCATTTCCTCGAAATCAAATTTAAACAACTGATCAACAAGAACTTTGTCGTCACTTAACTTGAACTCCATTGCATCTTCAAATAGCTGGTCGACATCAGCAGACAATTCTGCCTTTTGCTCATCTGACAAAAGGCGAGCGTTTTTGTAAAAGAATGAAACGCGCTGAAGTTCTTTTACGAACTCGATCCATTGATCGACGTGACGCTGAATTGAATCCAAATCACGAGTGAACGTTTTGGCTAAATTTGCTTTGTCACCAGATTTCTGATGAGGAAGTTCAAATTGCTTTTTGATTCGAACATTGATTCTCGACTGAAGGCTTTGGCTCTTTTTGGCCCGATGATCCCTCTGCGACTTTGGAGGGCTACTTGCTTCCGCCCAAGTCTCTTCAAGCTTGGCAATATTCTCCAAGATCGTTGTCATTTATCGCCTCGGTGTAGAATTCATTGCCTCGGTCTACTGCCATTGTAATTACTGCTTGTTGCCCTAGCGATTCATTTCATTTGGCAAAGTTCATGGTGCGAACTATGCCATCGTTCTTGCCATGGTGATTCACAAAAAGCTCGGTTTTCGTTATCCAAAGTCCATTCTTGACCGAATGTAGTTACCCTAAGAAGAAGGTCATGCTTCCGAACTTGCCACGAATGGGACAATGAAACAGATTCCTAAAACCGTTCGACACAATCACAAGACCTACGACGTTAAAGGCTCGCATTCAATTCGCGGCGAAACGTACCTTGTGATTGGGAAATACGGCCGTGGCGATAAATCTATCGACCACGTTCTGCATGTCACAGGCCGAAACCAATTCAAGGATCGGGTGGTGCATGTTCTCGAAGGTTCGTCTGAAAATTGGAAACAGTTTCAAAACTTGGACAGAGCTGCCGGCAAAAGCTTGCCATTCGCAAGGATTCTCACTCACGTAAAAAAAGACGGAAAGCTTTGCGTCGTCGTTGAGCATCAAGCTGGAAAATCGCTTCGGTATTACCTGAAAACTGGACGAGAAATCAGCCCGTACAAAGCTCTTATGCTTAACCGCCAACTCGTGGGGCAAGTCGCAAATTTATCTCGTACCACTCATGTGCATCATGGTGATATTTCACCGGACAATATTGTCGTAGCTCGTGACGTAACGCGGTTAGTGCTAATTGACTTTGGCAGTTCGTTCACGTATTCCGAGTCGAATCGACTATCGACTGGAGATGGAATCAAGCAAATTTACGCGGCTCCGGAAGTAATTAATGGAAAGCCGCCGAATCGAATTTCCGAACAATTCAGCTGCGGAATGATTCTCAATGAGATTTTAACCGGAGAAATTGCATATTCAGGAAGGGGAGGCACAGTCGTGCAAGGGAAGCAAAACCCTGATTTCCAACCGAGAATAAAACCCATACTTGAATACGAGAAAAACGTTGAGGCGAAATTTCCAAAACATATCTGGCCGGAAGTCGATGCGTATTTAAAAGTTGTGCTGGCAGTAGACCCACGAAAGCGATTTTCAACGCTCAATGCATGGCAAGCGTCAGCCAAAAAATTGGCATGGCTTACAGAACCAGAAAATCAACCTCATTTTCAAAAAGGGACTCTGGAGAAAAGCCTTTCTTCAATCGCCAAGTGGATTCGAAACATCTAATTTCGTCGCAACTGGTGTTCGTAGGCTTTTTCGTGCGGTGGAACCCATTTAAAAAAGTCTCCGCATTTAGAGTGACGTGACTTGTTCTTGACTCTGTGCAAATTGGTGGGAACGGGCGTGCCGTCATTCAGCAATGTTGTTGACGCGTAATTGAAAATTCTTGGGTTGCCATGCGGGCAGCCGCGACAGATTTGCTTGTCTGGCGTTTCAGTTACTTGCTGGCTTTCATAAATCGCAAGCGTTTGCTGCGCGGAGTCAATTGCAAGAGCCAGTTCCTCTTTGATTTTCGCGTCTGCAAATACATTTATGACAATTGCTCGGGACGTTCCTGAAAAAACGATGATTCCCGCGAACGCTTTATCGCCCGTACACCTTTCAATCAATTCGCAATACGCTGCAATTCGCACGTAATGTTGCCGATAAAGCCAGCTCCGAGCGTCTGACAAGTCTGCGTTGTGGGGTTTCGGCTGCTTGCATCGAAAAACGGGAAAGCAAAGTTCACCGGTTCTGAGTAGTTTCCAAGGTTTCCCGCTGATTCCCAAGTCTTCATCAACAAGAATATCGTGGCATCTTTCAAGGTCACCAATTTTCATCAACGAATGCCACGAAAATTCGCTAACGCCGGCTTTCGATAAATCAGGACGAGCTTTTTTTGAGGCTCGATAGTCCGCCAGTGTTTTTTCGAGGCGGCGAATCTGTAATAGTCGATTCAGGAAAATGTTTCCAAAATAGATTGCAACCGGCACTGAAACGACAAGGAACAGAAAAGCAACGAATGGCTTGACGAACAGATACATCGCCAACAAATAGAGCACAACACCGGCTGAGAAAATCAACAGCTTGGATTGTTTAGCCCTAAGAAATTTTAGCTTGCCGTCGATCGCCGCGATGTCGTATTCCGGCATGTAACTTAAGTCGGGAAGCCAGCCGTCTGTTCCGCCATCTTCGGAACGCTGTAAATGACTTATTATTCCTGCGCGAGGACAAAAAACGAATTCGCTTAGTGAGTGCACGCCTATTTGGTTGGAGTAAGGTTTCGCATTCATTTTGATGGTTCTTTTTCCCAGCACTTTATAAAACCGAGCAGGCTTTCGAAATCGACGACCGGCGGCTCTGACTTTGGCTCGACTTTTCGCCAGTCACGATTGTCTTGCGTGAAAGCTTCCAAGACAGTGACAACTTCCTTAGGCACCGGTAATGTTGCAAAGAAAATTCGATCGTAATTTGGTTTTGGCCATTTCTGAGTTAAGCAATAAATCACAATTTGGGCCCAGCCGTACAAGTCAGCTCTCAGATCGACGTCGGGTGAGTCAACTTCGCGAGCCAGAAACGGATCCCGTTTCCATTCAATTTTTCGAGAAGACGTATTAAAGGCGAACGTTGCAGTTTCAAAATCCACTAGCAACGGTGATCGGTCGTTTTCACGAATCAAAATTGTGCTCGGATTTAACTCCCGCCGAACGATTCCGGCCTTATGTAAATCATTGAGAGCGGTCGCCAATTGAATTGCGAGTTTGGGAACGCAGGACACGCAAAAACTCTCTGACTCCACAAACTGTTTAAGCGTTTGGTCTGCCTCCCATTTTTCAACCAACCAAAAATAGCTCTGACCGCTGAACTTGCTGTCGTAGTAAAGCGGGAAATTTGGATGCCGTTCCAATCGTCCGCAAATTGTCGGGTGGCGACTTAGCTCCAATTTCGCAATTTCGAAATCCTCGTCGTTAAGTTGTTTTCCAAGTGTAAAGCGTTTTAGCCTTCCGACGCGTCCATCAAGCGAGTGCGTAGCTTTGCCAATCCAAAAAGGAATGTCGCGGATAAGCCTGTATTCCCGTGCTTCGTCTTCAACTTCCCAACTGCCGTAATTCTCAAACCCACTGGAGTGCTCGGAAGTTTGCACACCTTCGATTGAGGAAATATACAGCTCCGGGCTGGCAACCTTCGTCGCTCTTACCACATCCACGGCACTTGCCCTTTGCATTCGCAATCCCTTGATTGCTCTTGAGGCAGTCCTTGGGTTTACACCAGCGAGCTCAGCTAATTCAGCTGCAGAAATTCCATGGCCGAGAGCATTCTCAACTCCACGCCAATCAACAAATACATACCCGCTCATCAATTCCTTTCCCTCGATTCGACACCCCCATCATAGTTGACGAAAAACAGATGGGTTGATTTTGCGATTCTTAGCTTGTGCAAAGTTGTACATGGTTCTGCATTGGGTTTTGCGATCTGGCTTTTGTATTTTTTAAGCCGTCACAGAACCTCACCTTAAAAGGCAAATGATGAAACCTATCAATTGGATCTCAGAGAAGATCATTTCCAGCGTTGCTTCCTTGATCGGCGGGTTGATTATCTCGAAAGCCGAATCCGAGACGCTCAAACATCAGCTAAATACGCTCAACGATTTAGAGGAAGCCGCACGAGAATACGAAGCTGACGGCAAGTTGCAATTGGCTCAGTTGCTGCGAGACAAAATCTCCATTCTTTCGACTTCGTCAACGGGACACATTTCCGGACAAATTGCCGGCGACCTTCAGTCCAACCAGATTCATTTCTTGGATTCAAGGCCGACTGATTCCGCAGCTCCAAAGCTGACCGCTAATGTTGAGCCAGAAAAACGAAAAAGGGGACGGCCCAAGAAGGCAAATTCCTCGAAAGTTTGTGAGTCTGAGAATTGATTGTCTCTCAGGTAGAAGAGCAGATTCTTGAGACGCTGCTTTGGAAGGTTCGAGTTATCGCATTGAGACAACTCAAACGATTCCTTGGATGTGACCTTGATTCCGTACTCAGGTCATTGAAGCGAAAAGGGTACATCGAACAAATCACTTTGCGGACTCAGTTGCTGGATCTTGCGAGCCCACTCTATTCTTGGAATCCCGCTGAACAAGAATCGTCCCCGGATTTTTGGAAGATCAGCTGGCAAGCAGAGTCACGTTTCAAACGCGTTCCTACGTTCGAAGAACAAGTCTTTCTAGCCACCGATCTGGCATGTCGCCATTTCGGTGGAGTAGGCGGAAAACTCCGTCAGCCATTTCAATTGCTACACGACTTGGGAACCGCATCAATGTTCGTTGCCAAGTCATCCAGCAATTTCGAACGAGCAAACAGATGGAAGAGCGAGGATGTGATTCGCCGCTATTTCCGTCATCTAAAAATCAGGAAAATTCCAGACGCCGCGGAATTTTCCAACGACGCGGTTTCTCGTGTTTTCGAATTTGCAGGTCGCGACTACAGCGGCAACTACATCAAGACCTTTCATGAGTTTTGGAAACGAAAAAACATCTCTTACGAAATTTGGTAGCCATGAAACCCAAGCAAGCCTATTTGAAAAAACGCGACTATCTGATTCTCTCGCATATCGCCGAGTTTAATCTCACGACCGTCGAGATCGTTAAGCACCTTTTCTATGAAAATTTGGAGGAAGCAGCGGCAAAATCAACTCTGCGGCGTTTACGTGAAAAATATGGCCTTGTCGAAGCTGACAAGTTTTATGGCCAACGCAAAAAGTACTTCCGGCTGACACATGCGGGCGCGAAATTGATTGGAAAGCCGCTCGATAAAGAAGAGTTGGGAGTTCAAAAAGCCGCTGCAAGTTTTGCAAGGCTCCAGTTTCTCTGTGTTAATCCAAATGGCATTGTTCGATCTCTCTGCGTTCCTTCCAAACACCCAGAGATATTCAAAACGTCAAGTAACCGACCACCAAAGATTGACTTTTACGTTGCAGAAAACACACTGAAGAATCAAGAATCACCGTCGATCTATCTCGGAGCAATCATAATAGACTTCAATTCTCACCCAAAAAGAATCGTGAAACGTTGCATCAACCACACACGGAAATTCATCAGACGCGGGATGTTCGCGGAAATCATGAAGGCCGGGCGTTTCGAAATCACTGTCCTCACAGGCACGAGACTTATGAAGGAAGCGATCGACTTGAATCTCAACCGCGAACTTAGGCGGCAACTTAGAATAGATGTATTTAAGCACGGATTGGATTTACCAGATAGCTTTCCTGTTAAAGCGTTAACCGTCGTAATCCCCGGATTGAATACTCTCGTCCCACAAGCCAAAAACAGAAAAGCACGTCAGTGATCCAACTATCAGAGTATCCGCTTCGTCAGAAAGGCGACGACGTCGATTGGGAAAAAATGCCCAACGAGAAGTGCGATATGAATTTTCGTCCACCGCGTGACGTTAACGAAGACCGGACTCAAACGAGGGATTTCGTTTCGGTCGCGTCGGTGTGCTCAGCAGTCGCGGTCGTTATTATCTCGGTGGTGAACGCACTCTGGCCGTTTCTGTTTAGTGGCTTGGAGTCGATTTTTTTGGTTGCAATCGCAGCGTCGATTCCACTCGTGCTGCGAAAATTCAGAAGAGGTTACGCCAACGGATTGCAACTTTATCTCACGATCGTTGCGTTGCTGTTGGTGACGAACCTTGGAACTCTTTTCGATGGGGAAGCGAGAACCAATTTTTACATCTCTGTTTTCTTGTTTTTGATTGTGCCTTTTGTTCTATACGTCGTTGATGCCGTTGCATCACAGTACGTGCTTCGGGCTACTGCAAATCCACGGATAGATATCCAAACGATGGTTTCGGTACGCCGGATATGGAGCCAGCGATTTTCGAAAGGGTTTTTGAAAGTTGCAAAGCTAAAAAAGGAGAACCTCGTTGGGCCCGACGACAAGATAGATACGTTTCTCCATGCTGTTGCGTTCTACCCTGCGTTTTTAATCGGGTTGTTCACTGTTTATTTTCTGGCCTGTGTGTTTGCTGTCCTAACCGCACAAACGCTTTTGCTACCGCAAACGGTAATCGTTCTATCCAGCATCTTGTCGACCGGATTGGCTGTTGTAGTAAACTTTGTCTACCCGAGAGCATTTCAAATCGCCATTGATGCAATCTCGTCGTTCTGCGTTTATCGACCAATCAGAAAACTGCCTTCGATGATCCAGAGCCCGTTATCACTGCGTCGCCGTACAAATTTGCTGTTCTCGGCAGTTCTTGTGCTTAGCTTTGCGATATCGAGTTTTTGGTTTTCATGGGGATTGTTCGCCATTACGCACGTCCACACCACGAGCGACCTAATTGTCCAAATTGTATTGCAATTCTTCGTGGTGTTTGCATTGTCGCCGGTCACATTAATCTCAATGCTGGTCGTTGCCGCTGGGCCAACGCTTTGCCAATTTGCAGATGCTTGTGAATCTGAAAAGGCTTGCCTTGCACGAGAGGGCTGGACTGCATTCGATGGATATACCGACAGGCTTAGAAACAGCCGTAACCCGCACGAAAGGGAAAGCATCTGGATTGGGTTCCATGAGACTCTTGGCTTTCCGATTCTCGTGCCATCGAAGCTTATCGGTGAACACATGCAGATACTTGGAGGTTCTGGGGCTGGAAAGACTGGCCTTGGAATTACAACTTTAGTTGGGCAGCTAATCAAGAAAAATGAGGGCCCTGTGATTGTCATTGATGCCAAGGGCGATCCTGCTCTTTTTCAATGTGCAAAGCAGTGGACAGAAGAGGAAAATCGAAAGTTCAAATGGTTTACAACAGCAAGCGGCAAATCCACTTACGTCTTCAACCCGTTTGCACAGACGCATCTCAAGTCACATACGCTTTCTGAACTGGTGGGCCTTCAATTGCTTTCGATGAACCTGTTTCATGGAAGTGGGTATGGGCGATCATGGTTTACTGCTGCTTCTAAAGCAGCATTGACGGATGCTTTAAAAGGAACAAAAGAGAAGCAACCGGATAGCTTTGATGAGTTCATGAAACATTTGGATGCAATCGTATCCGATGATTCAGAGCACAGTTCTGCAAAGCACTTGCTTTTCATGATGCGAACGCTGGCCGAATTTTCTCAGCTAAACGCGACTGAAAGTTCGAAGGTTTCACAGAAAGCAATCGACAACGCGATTCGAATGGACGAGGTCATTAACAAGAACCAAGTCGTCTATTTTAGCTTCGAGTCGATTCTTGACCCGATGTCCACTGGTGAAATATCGCGTATCGTTTTGTACAACGCCATTTCTGCTGCCAAAGAATTCAAGGATCGAACAGGCAAAGCCCCCGTCGTTTCGATCGTTGTTGACGAAGCTCAAAACGTTGTCGCCGCGAATCTAGAGGTGGTCGTAGAGCAAGCTCGTTCTCATGGGGTGGCCTTAGTCCTATGTCATCACACACGCGAACAACTTAAGAAGCCCGGTGGTGATGATCTTCGGCACTTGGTTGATTCTTGTACTTGCGTAAAGCAGTTTTTTTCCGCTCGTAGCCCTGAGGCGAAGAAGCACCTGTCTGAAATTTCCGGCGAGGTTGCGTATTACACAACAACATGGAAGCAGTTCATTCATCGAGTTTTGGAAGGCGACGTCACCATGAATAGGGCTGTCTCGTTTGATTCGACACCTGCTTTAACTGATGTTTCGACGCAGGCTGGCCCGCGACTTACGCCGAATGAAATCGAAGATGTGAGCATGGCGGAGAATGGCTGCATCTTGGCGGTCAATCGCCGATATGGAACGGCACAATTCAAGGGAGCATTTCCAATTCACATAGACTACGCCATATCTAAAGACACTTTTGAAGAACACCAAGAATCTCGTTGGCCTCCACGAAGCGACGAGACGATCTCGCCCGGCAGTTTCTGGCCCCAATCCAATGACGAGTGCATTGAAAGGCAATCCGCCCTAAAGCCACCAGTGGCAGAGGTTCAAGATTTGGTTGAGTTAAACAAGAAGCTACAGAAGAGGCACGACGACGAGGACTATTTTCCGAAAAGGTAAAAGTTGTGCGGTGTTGTGCAAGATAGTGCAATCGCTTATCGAGTGTCCCGTCGCAATACTTTGGTTGTTGAATCAAACACTAGCCAACGAAACAATCCCAAACAGATCGAACAAAATGACGCCGGCTCTAATATTCATCTCGCTGATAGTTGTCACTTTCTTACTTGGAAAAGTATCCGGTGAGAGATTGCTGCAGGTTTACAGAGCCCCAAGCCCCGCGTTGCAAATTGCCTTTAGCGCGGGAAGAAGCCTTTTGGTTTTCGTCGTTATGCTTGCGATTCTATTTGCATTGAAACAAGAATTTGATAGCCCGAGATTCCTGAATCCGGAATACTGGAGCTATCCAAACTGAATCACGTTGAACCATTTCAAGAAATTGGTTCAGCCAACGAAATCCCCACCTGCCCCTTTCTACCCGGCATGACAAACTCTGGTAGATGCTTGATGAGAAATCATCAAGCAAGTCTGTGACGTGTTCACGGACAAACAGCTTTATTGCGATTTTGGAGGTTCGCCTCAGCAGTTGCGACGTGTCGTTTCTGTTCATCGCTTTGGCGAAAAGGAGTTCTCGTGTGGAACTCCTTTTTTTGATCGCCATCTTGTTTCCGTCAGCTTCGAGCATCTCGTGTAGGTGTTCGATGGTGATAACCAGTTGCTTGGTATCGACCGTGGTCGAAGAAGCAGCTTTTTTGGAAAAAGAAAGATGGCAATTAAACGAGGCCGCGAATATTTCACGTACTGTACTCACATTGAGAATGGTGACGTTGTCCCACGTCGAATTCACCGCTTAGAGGTGAAGGACGCGAAAGGAAAAACGCACATTCTTACTGGGAAGAAGCTGCCTGATTTAATCGTGACCAATGCAGGAGATGGGCACAAAGGTGCGCACACCGGATATGTCCTTCTAGGGAAAGAACCTGCCCAGAGAAAAGCCAAAACGAAAGTTGATCGTCCTGATGACCAATGGCCATCAGTGCGTGATTTTCTGCAAATCGCAATAGGCTTCTTAGCCTTTTCCATGGCCGACTATTTGTTGGTCATGTTTGGCTAAGGCTGGCTGGAAGACCGATGATTTTTCATCGGTCTTCCAAAGGCCCGTTCCGTCGTTCCATCTCGACGTGAAAAAAGCAAATGGAAAAATGGAACTTGATTAATCATTCACACTGGAGGTGAAAATGAAAATTCCAACACAACTAACTTTTGGTTTTATTAAAAAACAAAAACACATACCACTAAAACATAAAACTCTCATCAACTCTTTTTCGAGAGCCCTTTATTTTCTAGTGAGTGGTTTTTTAATCCCTACTTTTTTCAGGGTTCTTCTTTAATCAACTCCATGGGGTGTTTTATTTAAAACACCCCAACTTTTTCACTTTCGAACCAGCGCTTCGTTGAGGGCAAGTTTTGCCTTGAGCGAGGGAGATTTTGGCCGCGTGAGTCCCTCAGGATGTAACTCGCGTGGTTTCACACTGGAAAAATGAAAATGAAAAATCAAACAGAACCAACAGAATCCTACAAGTTTGAACTCGGGCTGATTGCAGTTCGTCGCAGCGTGTTAAACGTTGCGTCCAAAGCCGAAGTCGATGACTTCTTGGAGCGTCATACAGCAGGTGACTGGGGTTTGATTGGCCCTATTGGCCAACGATTAAACGATCGAGCGTTGATAAACGGCGAGAAAATCTTCTCGGTGTTTGAATCTGCGAGTCGGGATTTATTGCTGATCGTCACCGAAGGTGACCGTGAAGCAACTTACGTCGCACTTAGAGATGATCCCATTTGGGAAGACATGCTTGATGACAACCAGCATTCAAAAGCTGCACATTAATGAGGTCATGATGTCAAAACAACCAATCAAAAAAATTAAGCTTGGAAGTATCCAAGCGACGGTTTGGGAAAATCGAAGTGACAAAGGGAAGCCCTGGTACAACGTTGTTGTCACCAGAACTTACAAGGACGGCGACGAGTTCAAGGACTCGAACTCGTTTGGTCACGCCGATTTACCTGTGGTTTCGAAGGCTATGGACTTCGCTTACAGCTGGATTTGGAATCGACAGCTTGCTGCCGAAAAAAAGTCCAGAGTTAGTGCGTAGTTTTTGAACACCCTGAGAAAGGAGCACGATGCTCCTTCCTCTTTTTTTCATAGATCGGATCACCAAATGAAGCGCGGAAGTAATTCTCAACATCCGAACCAACCGCGAATGATTATTGGCGCGGGGCAACTGGTATCGCACGTCTATCTATCTGATCAAGACGAATCCGGTTCCGAATACGAATTCAATCTGTTTCGCTTGTCCACATTTTCCGAGGTAACGCATGCGTTTCGCCCCCAAGACCTTCGGGACATTGTAAAGGCGTGCCAAGTGTTGGCTTTTTCGATCGCTGACGACGGTTGGCTTTCTTATTCACTTCGAGAAGAGCTCACTGGACTGGGGGCAGAACTCGACGTGTTGACTCAAAAATGGAGCAAGTCCGGTGGCTAGACAGCAAATTCACGAAATCAAACGGGGAATGATCAAAGCCAAGATCCGTAGCAAGCTAACAAAAACCGGAACGCATTTTTCGGTGAGCGTTGTACGGGTTTATCGCAATGGCGATCAATGGAAAGAGTCGACTCGATACGGAAGAGACGACATTCCAATCATTCGTTTGGTGTTGGATGAGGCATTTGGCTGGATCTATTTGCAGCAAGAAGCCGAGGCATGTGATCTTGGAAGGCAACTCGCACAGTGAACTCAAACCCAAACATCGTGAACAGCCTTGACTCGCTGGTCGGTGCCCAACGATTCCGAACAGTCTACGCTGATCCGCCATGGTCATATTCGAACAAAGCATCTCGCGGATCGGCAGACAATCACTACCAAACGCTGAGTATCGAAAAAATTTGCGGTGAGCCAGTAGCCAATCTCGTCGAACCTGACGCTCATCTGCATCTTTGGACAACTAATGGGTTTCTACGCGAGGCATTCACGGTAATCGAGGCTTGGGGATTTCAATACAAGTCATGCATGGTCTGGATCAAGCCACAGCTTGGGATGGGTAATTATTGGCGTGTCTCGCATGAATTTCTTTTACTTGGCGTGCGAGGCAGTTGCCCATTCGGAGACAAGTCCTGCCGTAGCTGGCTACTAAATCGCCGCACGCAACACAGCAGGAAACCATTCGCATTTCGCGAACTAATCGAACGCGTAAGTCCGGGGCCACATCTGGAACTCTACGGTCGTCAAGAGCAGCCACGCACGCAGTGGACGGTTTATGGCAATCAAGTTGAGCGCCGTCTGTTTTAAATTGCCAAGAATACGAGTTGAATCATGCGAAAAACAAGCCAACTACGCCGCTTGGCATATCGACCTGCCGATGCAGCTCGAGTCTGTGGTGTTTCGGAAAGAACATTCAGCGACTGGTTGAAATCAAGCATCAACCCACCGCCGCACTTTCGACGAGGCGGAGTGGTGCTTGTTCCACGTCGCGAGTTGGAACGCTGGCTGGCAGAACAAGCAACTCAAGCCTCTGAAAATCGAAAGACTTGAATTTCATCCTTCGACTGCTAGATCTTACAGCAATCGACGAATTCCTTTTTGAAAGAAACTTCATGGCAAGCATTGTCAAACTCGGCAAGGGAAAACAGCCACCGAGAGCCATCGACTTTACGGGGCTCGACGGCAAACGTTGTCGTTTGCGAATTGGGAAAGTACAGGTAGATGAGGCAAAGGACTTCAAACGCTTTGTCGAGCGTCTGCTCAACGCTCTCCGGCTAAGTCAGACACCAGACACCGAAACGGTCCGTTGGCTGCAAGGCATCGACGTGACGATTCGAAAGAGAATGGCCAGATTTGGGCTCTGCAAACAAGGCAAAGTAACCCCGACGCTTAGCGAACTGATATCCGACTTTGTCGAATTCAAGAAGCTTGAGATTAAACCTGCATCAGTTCGGCGAATTGAAGACTCTATGGCCCTCCTGAAGTTGTATCTTGGGGAAGAAACAAAGATAAGCAGAATCACGCCGGGCACCGCAAAAGAATGGCGAACCAAGCTTCTCAAAACTGGACTGTCCGAAGCAACGATCAGAACGCACACAAGAAACGCAAAAACGCTATTTAACGATGCTGTTGAGCGCGAGATCGTCCGTAAGAATCCTTTCAGCAAGTTGCCATCAACATCCGTGGCGGCTAAGAAAGGAAGATACATTACGCCGGATGAAACTCAGCAAATTATAGACGCGTGTCCGGATTGGAAATGGCGCACATTCGTCGGTTTACTGCGATACATAGGCCTTCGCTGCCCGTCTGAGACGCATTCAGTCAACTGGAGCGACGTTGATTGGGAGCGCGGCATTTTAACCATACGAGCCACCAAGACGAACTCAGTACGGCAAGCGCCCATCCGCCCAGAGTTGATGATGCTTTTGAAGGAAGCGTTCGCCGACAAGAAGAAGCATGCCAAGGCGATAATCGACATCAAAACCAACAACCGATATCGCACTTTCAAAAAGATTCTCAAGCGAGCGAATGTCGAGCCTTGGGAGGATATCTTTCAGCACTTGCGTCGATGCTGCCGCACTCAGTTTCTCAACGAAGGCCACCCTCCACACGCCGTCTCGCGATGGATGGGCCACGGGCAGCTAGTAGGCGACGAGCACTACACAATGCTTACGGACGACGTGTTCGACAAGGTCACGGGAATAGTCCCAGATTCAGGCTCGTCAAAAAGTGCTGCGCGCTCAGCGGAAAGCGCAGCAGCAGATCACTGTATCGGGCTGCAACCGGCTGCAAATGGAAAATTGAGCTTCGATGACAGCGCACAAAAAAACCTCGTCTTCGTCGGGAATAACGACAAAAACGAGGTTAAATTTGAAGTGAGGGCGCAGGGGCTCGAACCCTGGACCTACGGATTAAAAGTCCGTTGCTCTACCAACTGAGCTACGCCCTCGTTCCTTAAAGGAAAGGCTTGGTCTGACCGCAAATTGGATGATCGTGTGAACGATTGCCAATTGCGAAGTGGTAAAGATCTCTAATTCGCGCCTTAGTGTCAAGGGGCTAATGGATGAATCGCCACTCTATTCAAAAAGTTCTTGTTACCGCGTTTATTCAATCATATTCACGTCCGATACGATCCGAAAAATTGACACATTTGACCTTGAAATGTTCGCGCTTTGAGGCACTCGGTATTCGATCCGGTTGGTGACCATTTGGTGAAGCTTGGGCAGTTGCCTGTCTTAGATCTGTGTTGGCTTTTGACGCAATGGGGGTTTGGGCGTCAATGCCGTTGATGTAACGATGCTTTTATGCAATTTGATTTTTTCTGAGCACGGAGTTGCGAGTGCACGCCGGGAATAGGTTGTGCTCTTCTTAATGGCAAAACGAAACCAAATTGGTTCAAGAATTTGTTGTGTGGAACCCCGGTTGGGGTTCGGTTTGTGGGGCTGTGTGAACCCAGCGTGCGCTTCGCGACACTGGGCTTTGGAGTTCAACGCCGTTGGCGTAGAGGGCAAATCCCGGTAACACTTGATCCAGTTTCATAAATGATTCGGCGTCGCGCAAATTCGACGTGCGATGCGCAAATCCTGTGATGCGCAAATTCGGCAAGCGATGGGCTTGGTTGGCCTTTAAAAGTGCGTCTGTTGGCGCACGAAAAAAGCGAGACCGAATTTGTAATTCAGAACTCGCTTATAAAACTTCGCTATGTTTAATACCGCAGCTTCAAAAGTAGGTTAACTCGATTCGAGAAAAAAACAACACCAAAATGAGTTGGTTGTGGCTTGAGGCCTTTATTGATAGGCAGTTAAGGGTAAAAAAAGCCATCTCAAATTTAATAAAAAAGACCGGCAAACAGATCTTGTTTGCCGGTCCATAAATACTCGGAATTAGATTCCTGGTTTGTGGCTGTCAGTTACGAGCGTTTTCGGCGCCGGACAAAACAGACAATCCCCAACCCGCTTCCCCACAACATCAACGACGTTGGTTCAGGGACCGCAGTACTATTATTAAAGGTGAAGTTATCCAGAGCGAAATGGGTTCCAGAACCACCGTCATTCGAGTCAGCGTCTGTACCGCCAAAACTATCAAAGATGAGTTGATCGATTCCAATAAAGTTGAACACAAACTCAACAGCGGAAGATCCCTTCTCGGTTCCGTACTGGGCAACGACAGTTTCGTTGTAGATAACATCGCCGTCCAAGAGCCCTCGCACGTTGATGCTCAAATTGTTTCTCCAAGCCGCAGCCAGATACGCACTGTTGAAATCAAAGGTGCCTGGACCGACAGCCGCAACGTCTCCAAAAAGGTTGAACGCGGTGTAGTCCCCTGATACAGTTCCGCCAGGATAACCTCCAGCGTCATCTGAGTTGTTGCGGAAACCCAAGTTTGACCAATTGAAGCCTCCATATCCATCTGGAATCGTACCGAATGCGCCAGGATCTATATCGTCGATGTCGTCAAAGCCTAGAACAGATGCGTTAACGTACGAAGTCTGCCCAACACTAAGAAACGCAAGCAGCGCTAAGCTTAAAGCAGTTTTTAAAATAATTCTCATTTTTTGTTGCCTAATAAAAAGACTATTTGAATGTTTAAAACAGAAGAAGAGTCATAAACATTGTTCAGTCAGGCCGATTTGGAACCTCGTAAAATTGACTTTGGGGTTCGTGTTGAGCGACCACAGAAGCAAATTTCGAATCGTTTTGGATAAGAAATTCGATCTCAACTAGCATCGCAAAATTTGTGCTGTCAGTTGGACGAACCGATGAGTCGAACGTTGTCGAAAAAACCGAGTCAGTAATTCGATAACTCTGTCCGTGCGGATCGCCGCTGGGTGTTTCATCTTTTCCTTTGGCTGCTTCGAGACTCGATGCTTGATCCTTGGTTTGATTGACCTTTTTAGCTTCATGAACGTGGGTCACCAAATCATGCGGTATCGATTCAAACAATAGAATGCTCGAAAAAGCAGGCGTAGTGGTAGCGCATAGGAAAACGAAGATTCCAAGACGTCCTAAGCGAATAAGGATTTTCGTACTCACCGATGTTTCAATCGTAAAGGATATTCAGCGGATTATTCTCTGTTGTCCTTGGCCATCTCGAACCTGACAGAGAGATATCAGGTTTTTTTAACCAAGTTTGCTTGGAATTCCTCGATCTTGCCTGCCAATGAGGTTCTTATTGACAAAGCATATTACCTGTAGTAACATCTGCACATGCAGTAAACACTACAGTTTGTGCCCGTCGTAACAGGAGCGTTTTAAATGCCGAAATTCACCACCGCCGAATTGCCTGTGATGAAAGTGCTTTGGGAGGAGCAGGGGCTGAAACCGGCTGAGATTCTTTCGCGATTGAAAAAGCCACTTAAGGACTCGGCGCTGCGTGCCGTACTGGCAGTTCTTTTGGAAAAAGGACACGTTCAACGCGAGATGGTCGGCAAAGCGTATCGGTATTCAGCGGTGACGAAACAAACGGCCTCTCTCCGAACCAATTTAAAAGAGATGGTTGACGTGTTCTTCAATGGCTCAACCGAAGGCTTGATCATGAACTTGATCAAGTCACAGAAGCTCTCCGATGCGGATTTGCTTGAGCTCAAACGAATGGCAACTGGTGAAACGTCGGCTGAAGAAGACAGCTCAATAGAGTCTTCGCCGAAAAAGCCTGCGACCAAAAAGTCTTCGTCAAAGAAAGGGAGAAACAAATGAGCTTGTTCAACGAAAGCATTTATCGTTTTGCCTTTTGGGTCGAAAGCCATTTGCTGCTTGCGATTTTTCTTAAACTTACGCTGGTTTTGGCAGTCATGTGGCTGATCGCTTTTGCTCTGCGTCGGAGCAACCCCCAGTGGCGGATCTTAGTTTGGCGTTTAGGTTCGATCGCGATCCTGCTCGCAATCGGGACTTCGTTTTTGCCAGGGATTTGGCGTGTTAAGATCGACGCGCCGGAAATTGCTCAAGTCTTGCCGCGCGACAACACGCTTACGTCCAGTTGGACGATTGTCGAAGACAACAATGAAGAAGGCTTATCGGATCCACTAACACCTGAGGCGACAACAACGCAAGACTCAGTTGGTGATGGATCTGAGCCCGCGCAAGATCTCGAATCTGAAAATCAAATTGATGAACCAGTCGTATCCGCGGACACAGCTCAAGAGCCAACGGTCGCTTTGGCGGACAACCTAACGACGCCCGAGAATCTTGATTCAGTTGACGCAGCGCCAGCCCAATCCGTTGCGATCTCCAATCCGATTTCGTACGTGCGGCTGATGTTTGGTGCTTTTGCGATCATCACGTTATTACTTGTTGTTCGAATAGCGATCGGTTGCTGGCGGATTAAGAAAACCATTCAGCTCGCAGTTTCCAACGATTCGAAAAAGGTCCAAACGACGGCTGATTCACTTAATGAGAAACTGGGGTTAACTCAGCCGGTCACGATTCGTTTTCTTCCACAGAGTACGCCCGCTAATAGTGGATTGGTTATTCCTTGTTTGTTCGGGTTGTTTCGCCCAACCATTTTGCTTCAACGCTCTCTACTGGATAAATCTCGTGAGGCCGATCTGCCGTTTGTGTTGGCTCATGAATTGGCTCACGTAAAAGGAAACGATTTTGCGTGGAATATATTCATTCGTTTCGTTTGCTCACTCATTTGGATTCACCCGCTGTCTTGGGCGATTGTTCGAATGCACCAAAAAGACTGCGAGTTGGTTTGCGACGACATTGCAGCAACATTGACCAACGATCCGATTGGATACCGAAGTACACTTGCCCAGATCGCGATTGAATGTTGGCAACTTCGACAGAAATCCAATCATCAAATGGCAATTTCGATGGCCCGTCGCGCCGACGTGATGCAACGGTTGGAAAGACTTGGGAAGCACAAAACGTTTTGCCGACTTTCAAAATACAAAGTCACCATCGCTGCGTTGTTGATGGTTGTTTCGGTCGTTGCAATGGGTAGCGCTCGGCCCAATTTTGTTCGGCCTATTCAACCGGCCAACAACTCGCTCGGATCGAACCAGTTTGACTCGGCAAATTTCGTGGATCGTGCAACTCAAGAAGAAGATGCAACTGTCAGCGGGACAATCAAAGTCGTTGGGCACGATGGCGTTGCTGTGAAATCCGGAAAAACACGGCTGAATTATTTCGACCATACAGAACAAAAATTCATTTCGATGGAAGGTCCGACAATTGTCAACGGCGAGTTCAATTTCAAATTGCCGTTCAAGCCCAGTATCCTTCGCTTCGACGTAAGAGTTGAGGGCCACGTTCCCTATGCACTGGAAGCATCCGTCGCTGACGATGACTATGCGTTCCCAATGTCGCATACGATTAGCTTGGAAAAGCCCGAAACGGTAAAAGGAATGGTGACCGATGAATTAGGGAATCCAATCGCCGATGCAAACGTGACATTGAGGACGCGTGCTAAAACCAAATCAAAATGGGGCATCGGTTTTGACTTTGATCTTGCCACCGTCAAAACGAACGCCAAAGGAGAATGGACTTGTGATCGAGTGCCGGGCAAATACGGTGTTCGGCAGCGTGAAGCGACTCATCATGCCGTGGTGATTTCGCATCCTGATTTCGTGAGCCCATTCGATTCACGGCTTAATAAGACAACGAATCTGTTCGAAGCAAAATTGAAACGGGCAATTTCAATTAAAGGAAAAGTGCTCAGCGAGTCTGGGGCACCTGTTAGCAATGCACAAATCGTCGTTGGGCGCGAAATCGTCGCGGCGGACAACAAAATTGCGACTTCCGACGAAAAAGGCAACTTTGTCGTTGGCGGCTGCAGACCGGGGCCAAGTCAAATCATCATCAAGGCTGACGCGATGGCTCCGGCTCAAATGGATCTTGATATCAAAGATCAGGGCAACTTTGAAATGCAGATTGCTGCTGGCGAGCTTCCAAAAATCAACGCAGGCAAGACGCTTCGCGGTCAGCTCGTGGACACTGAAGGAAAACCGATTCCAGACATGCAGTTATTCCTGACGAACTGGCGCGGCTCTCGAACCCTTCAAAAAACACTGACGACTGATGAACGAGGGTTTTATGAATGGAAACACGCTCCAGCTGGCGAAATGGAATTCACAACTTTTATTTCGGAAAGTCCAAAACCGGAAGACTCACCGAAATGGTTGACAGGTCGTCGACACAAGCTGTTGGCGGGAACGGATGCGGTGATCAAAGTGTTCAAAAAACCGACTGTTTCTGGCACGATTATTGACGCAACCACTGGTGAGAAAATTCTAAATGCGATGGTATCGTTCGGAATTCCAACGTCTGATGAAAAAGTTGATTGGGTAAACGGTTGGAAAATGGCAGAAGAGCCGGGAAAGTATTCCTTTACGCTCGACAGTTACCAGTCGCAATACAAGCTTCGTTTTTATGAGCAAGGTCATGAGTGGCATGCATCGCGTACTATCAAACTTGAAGAAGGCGATGTGAATCTGGATGTAGAATTGGTTCCAACGCCAACAGATAAATCGGCATTCGGTTGGAAGCAAGTTGAAGACGCGATCGCGGCCGGCAAGTTTAATATGGAACTTGGAGACGCCATTGAAAACCTTCATCGACTCGGTGCCGAGATTTCGTGTGACGAGCAGTTGAATATTAAGGTATCTCTGCAAGGCAGGTTTGTAATTGAGACTGCGATGCACAGTGTTCCAAACATTGAAGAGAATCCAGGCTTAGAAAAATGGAAAGGGACCAGTGAAGATCTTGCGTTGCTTAATGGATTGCCAGGTCTGGAGCTGACTCTTAAAGGAATCGATCTTTCGGCAGAAATGTTGGAAACGCTTGGGCAAAACAAAACGCTCAGCACACTTCAACTGGAGTGCGTATGGAGCTTGGTTGACGAAGAGTTCAAGCTTTTCGGCGGCCTCAAGAGTCTTCGTCATTTTAAAGTTGATGGGAAATGGCAAGTATTCCCGCGGGCAGGATTTGAAGGGCTTTCGCAGATTCCAAATCTTGAAACTCTGGATTTTGGAGTTGGTACTAGCGCCGCTGGACTCAAGCAAGATGTGTTTGATGGGCTGTTGTCAAAGATGAAGAACCTGAAGTTTATAGGGTTCAATGGCGAGGGGATTTCTGATGAAATGTGTGTCGAGGTTGGTCAGCTTGAACAATTGGAAGTGCTGGAAATTTCTTCGCGTTCCATAACCGATGCTTTTGTGGATGGCTTGAAGGCGAATCCGAATTTGAAAAAACTCAATTTGTCGCGATGCGGAATTACCGACAATGGCGCGGTTAGACTGGCACGACTATTTCCAAACATTGAGGAAATTAAACTTTCGCGATCATTCTTGACGGCGCATGGGGTCAAGCGATTGGCTTCTGCAGATTTGCAACGGTTACGAAATGCTTACCTTCCAATTGTCGAACGTGAATCACTTGTTGAGTTTCAAAAATCGTATCCAGACTGCAACGTTACTTTGGAACTTGTGACTGCGGATGGTTCAGGAGTGATGTCAATGGCATTTCGCTATTGGTTGAACGAACGCGGGCCAAAATAAATTGTGGCTGCATGGGCCGTTCCAATGGTTATGGTGAATAATGGTCATGTGAATCTTCTTAGGGGGATGGTTCAACGGGCGAGGGCTGCTGGCCAAGGGGAATGCTGGTGATAGGCGAGCCAAAACGTGCCCTCTAGTAAAATAATTGCGGGTATCTAAGCTGCTTGATTAGCTTTGAACCCGAATTTGCCTTGCCAATCATGAATCAACCCAAAAATATTCGATTTGGATTGGCATGCGCGGTTGGCGCGCAAGTGATGTGGGGCCTGTTTCCGATCTACATCAAATTTCTGGATTCCGTATCGGCTCCCGATATTGTGGCCCATCGAATCGTTTGGTCATTTGTATTTCTGATCGGGTTGTTCGGTGCTGCACTTTTATACCCAACGCCAGTGCTTCCCAATCCCAAAGACCTTGCAGGAGCTTTCGCGAATAAGAAAACGGTCGGGCTGTTCGCGCTGGCTGCAACTTTGATCGCGACCAACTGGCTTGTGTTTGTATGGGCGGTCAGTCGTGGGCAAACGCTGGACGCGAGCCTCGGTTATTACATTTGCCCTCAAGTCGTCGTGTTGCTTGGCGTGTTGTTTTTGCGTGAGCGATTGTCACCGATTCAATGGGGTGCGATCGTGATGGCCGCCTGTGGCGTCGGCTACATCATGAGTTCTTCAACGAACGCTTCTCCGGAAACGATCGAGGCCGGTACGGCTTGGGCATCAAAACTGATTTCCGTTGTTATCGCGCTTTCGTTTGGATTTTACGCTCTGGTAAAAAAGCAAACAAAGCTTTCGGCGCTATCGGGTTTGACGTGCGAAACAGGCATTCTGCTTTTTCCAGCGCTAATCTTTTTCGCGTGGGGACTGGCAACGGCAAAAGGCGTTGTTTTTCTCGATTCGTGGCAGATGAATTTGTTGTTGCTTGGACTAGGCCCAGCCACGATCGCCCCTTTGGCTTTGTACGCGACCGCGCTCAAGCACGTCAAACTTTCAACAGTTGGGCTTTTGCAATTTCTTGGCCCGTCAATTCAATTTACCGTCGGCATTTTTGTTTTGGGCGAAAAATTTGATGTCACTCGCTTGATTGGATTTTCTTTAGTGTGGGTCGGAATCGGTTTGTATCTTTATGCGTTACGACAAAACGTCCAGGCTGCTCCGCCAACGGACGATCACAGCTAGTTTTGAGGTCGGTAGTTAGTATTGTGGGTCTCGATGGAAAAGGCTTAAGCACCACCCACCCGATTTCTTTGACTTTGCAGAGCGAACATGTGGAAGCCAACGCGGCTGTGCTTTAAAATCGGGGTTCACCATCGCAATAACTTGGAGCCACCAATGCCTTGTAAGCCTTCATTCAATCGGATGATTGTTTGTTCAATCTTGTTTGGAATTTTCGCGAGCGTCACCTCGCTGGCCGTTGCCAATGAAGATCGTCCCAACATTCTGTTTATCTTTTCAGATGACCACGCCCCGCACGCTATAGGTGCCTACGAAGGCTGGCTGAAAGAGGTGAATCCGACGCCCAATATCGACGATTTGGCGAAGCAGGGAATGTTGTTCAAGAACAGTTTTTGCACCAATTCAATTTGCGGACCAAGCCGTGCCGTCATCATCACTGGCAAACACAGCCACCTCAATGGCTTTATGAACAATGGCAATAACTTTGATGGTTCGCAACAGACGTTCCCAAAATTGCTTCAAACAGCCGGCTATCAAACGGCGATGATTGGCAAGTGGCATTTGAAGTCCAATCCGCAGGGCTTTGACTATTGGGACATCCTTCCCGGCCAAGGCGAATATTACAATCCGCGTTTGATTTCGAACAAGGGTAAACGTTCGGTTGAAGGTTATTGCACTGACATCGTGACGGACCTCGCGATCGATTGGCTTAAAGAGAACAAGGAATCCGACAAGCCATTCATGTTGATGTGCCAACACAAAGCGCCACACCGATGTTGGATGCCCGCGCTGCGGCATCTCGATCTTTATAACGACATCGAAATTCCTGTTCCAAAAACGTTGTTCGATAAATACGAAGACAACGCGCCGGCGAGCCGCAATCAGGAAATGGAAATCGACCGTCACATGCATATCGTTTACGACTTGTTTACCACACCAGAAGAAGGTTGGGATGGCGACCCAACTCTGGAAACAGACAGATCTGGCTGGAAGAACCTGAAGCGAATGACTCCCGAGCAACGCAATGCTTGGGACGCAGGTTATAAAGCAGAGAATGAAGCTTTTGCGGCCGCAAATCTTTCTGGTGACGCGTTGGTCAAATGGAAGTACGAGCGTTACGCGAAAAATTATCTGCGTTGCGTCAAAGGCGTGGACGAAAGCGTTGGCAAACTGATGGAATACTTGAAAGAGTCAGGTCTCGATAAAAACACGATCGTTGTTTACTCGTCCGATCAAGGTTTCTACGTCGGCGATCACGGTTGGTATGACAAGCGTTGGATGTACGAAGAATCCTTGAAGATGCCTTTGATCGTAAAATGGCCAGAGGTGACAAAGCCAGGATCGGTAAACGAAAATTTGGTTCAAAATCTCGATTACGCTGAAACGTTTCTCGAAGTCGCCGGCGCTCCGATTCCAGATGATATGCAGGGCCGATCGTTGGTTCCGCTGCTAAAAGGCGAAACGGTCAGAGATTGGCGCAAGTCGATCTATTACCATTACTACGCATATCCCAGCGTCCATATGGTTCCTCGCCACAACGGCGTTCGCGACGAGCGATACAAGCTAATGCAGATGTATGAGTTCGGCGAATGGGAATTCTACGACTTGAAAGACGACCCGGATGAGAAGACGAATCTCTATGAAGATCCGAAATACGCGAAACAAGTGACGGCTATGAAGACCGAACTGGAGCGGTTACGTGTTCAATACAAAGACGATACCGTCACCGAAGTCCGACCAGAGAAATGGCGCGCGAATTACCGAAAAGTAAAATAGGTTTTGACGCCACGGAATAAAAACTGGTAACCGGTAGCGTGTGGTGTGGTGGATATGGCCTTCAGCCAACCGCGTTTTATTAGACGTGGTTCCAGGGGCGATACCCCTGGCTACGATGAAAAAGGCCTTTGGCCAACGTAGGTCATGCTGTGCATGACATTGCCCGGACCAGTTCGCATTTTTCATCGCAACCAAGTTACGATGAAAAACGCTTTGGTCAAATTCTATTTCCTAACGGCGGAAGATTGTTGTTCTCGCTACTCGAACAAAATCTCTTGGCATCGGAAGCGGTGTGCCGCGATAATAGTCACGGCGAATTGCATTGCCGTAAAAATGCAAAGGTCGATAAGGCCGTTGATGCAAAGGCATCGATTGAATCATTTCACGATGCTCCGGGCGGGCGATCGTAAACGGATACCAAGTCGGTGCAGCACGCCCGATCTCCTGAGCTTCAGCGTTGCCACTGATGGACAATACCAACATCGTCGCCGTTGCAAAAACTAGCGCATGGGCGCCAATAACCACTTTCTTTTTCATGGGTCGTTCCTTCATGTTGCATTGATCAAAAGGTGATTTAGTTTGGCAATCAAACTGTGATTAACTTAACGCTAGCACTTTTTGGCGTCAAACGAAGCGCATGAAAATGCTGGTTTTTCCCGGTAAAACGGTCGAGAATTTGTTTTCGTTCCCCTGCCAAAGGTGAGACTCAAGGCACCGAAAACGAGCGTTGCAGATCAACGTTTGGAATACGAGCACGAGCGCTTTGCCCGACCCGTTACACTCTGGACCGGCGGGGTTTGGGCGGAAAGATCGCGGCGACGGTTGGTTCCAATCAGCACAATCACTGCCCGACAAACGAAACTAAACTGCCATTTTGCGAGGTTGATCAACCTCTCGAAGAAAGCGATTTTAGATGCCCTTCGAGGATACGGTTCTTTATTTGAACACGTTCTTGAATTCAGTTTAGCGATCGAACGCGCTTCCGCTTTTGGCGGTCTCGTAAACCGTTTGATAAAAGAAGTACTTAAACTGTGCGTTTAACAATTCAAGTTCGGCGGTTGCGACTGCGGCTTCGTAGATGTTGAGAGTGATTAAGTCGATGTCGCCTTCTTCGAACGCGACTAACCCAAGCTCAAGAGATTTCTTGGTTAGCCGTACGTTTTCAGTTGACTGCTGAATTTGATCGAATGCAGCATTGACCGCTGAAGCCGCATCTTGCAATTCCGCGCGGATTTTGTCACCGGTCAATCTAATTTTGGCGTCGATTTGAGTGAGCTTTCCATTCGCCGACTGAATTTTTCCCAATCCCTTTCGTCGCTCAAGTGGCACCTCATAGAATACGCCCACTTGAAGTTCGAATGGCGTTTTGTCTCCTAAGCTGCTCGTTTCGCCGCCAAGATCCTGCCCCGCAAATCCCTTTACGTCAAGTTTAGGAAGTGTCAGGTTCTCCGCGTACAATCGATCAACGTTGGTTTCTCGAAGAGTCGCTTTTAGCTCTACCAGCTCGGGGCGAACCGAAAACGCGGTTTCAATATCTGCATTCAACTGAGTTGTTGAGATCGGTGTAGAACCTGGGAATCGGATAGGCAATTGCTCCTCTGACGCAATGACTGGATTGCAGTTGGGGTCACGCCAAAACAGTGAAAGTTTAATTGCCGATTTTTCAAGCGACCGTCTTGCCTTGATCAGATCGTTTTTACGTTTGGCGATAAGGCGGTCGTTGTCGATCTGAGCGATCTCGGCGAGGTCTCCCGATTCTACACGTGTTTTAATTTGAGAGACTCGCGTCTCGGCAAGCTCCAGCAATTGACGCTGAATCTGAACAGCTTGGCCGCTCGCGACCCAGTCCCAATAAGCCTGCGTTGCGAACCTTTGAAATTTAAGCAAGCGAGATTGGACTTTCGATTCGACTTGGTCACGCTGAGCTTGGGATGCAAGTAATTTTGCACGGCGTTTGTCGATGTTTCGGTCTTTCAGCAGCGGCAAAGAGAGGCCGGCTTTTAGCTCACCGGCTTCGTTCGTTTCTCGCTCGCCATACCACGGCTCAAAATTTCCATCACCAATGCGATATGTTCCATAGATCTCGCCGCCCCCGTAAAGCGGTTGTGTAAGGCCAACCCCATTTCGGTATGTTTGGTAAAAACCCAAAGGCTGTGAGATGCTGTGTCCCTCCAGGACGCGATCAAACTCACCCCAGGAAGCGAGGACTTTTCCGTTTGCCGTTTCAATTTCACCAATCGCGATATCAATTTCCGGATAACATTGGGAAACCGACACAAGGACTTGATTGAGTGAGATTGAGCTCGGATTGATTTCGAGTGAATCGGGTACCAGTGTAGCGCTTGGGTCTGAATCAAACGGTAGTGTTTCAGTGTCACTTGCCTCATCAGTACTTGTCTCTTCAGTACTTGCGCCGCCCGAGTCGTTTGCATCGGCAGCGTCGTTTGCCGTTTTGATTGCACTATCAGCTTGCTCGTCTTCGTCCTGTGAAAATCCGACCAGTTGAACATTGCCAGATTTACGTTTTTTGTTTCTTACATTTGGAAAAGCTTTGGATGTAACCTTGTTTTCGACGCCATGACTGGAAGCCAAAGCAGCCTTGGAATTGTCATGTGACCACGGCGAACTAGAAGCGTGGCGACGGTTGAAGGAGCTTCCCGTGCCGCATCCACTGATGAAAACGAAAGCGATCGCAGCAAACATCAATGAAGTTTGCATGAATGAAATTTTGACGGCCAAGTTCCGGATTGAACGTTCCGAAAAAGACGTCTTTAAACTGATCTGATTTACTTGGGCAATTTTGGCGGTTTCGCTTGTTTCTTCTTTGGTTCTTCGTCTGAAATCATGATTGGGAATCCGTTGAGTTGCCGCCAAATTTCGTATCCCAATGAAACTCTGCGCATCATTACCCAACCGTTTGCGCGAACGCCTTGTCGGAGGTAACGATCGGATGGCCATTCTTGTTCGTCTTCTTCGTTAGGTGTTACCAGGATTCGAAATTCGCCTTTGCCATTATCCGTGGCATCGACGGTTGAAACTTTTCCGCTGAATGTTCCAGCAGCCACTGACGGCCAACCGGCAACCTGTACTGCTGGCCAGCCTTCAAACTGCAATCTGACTTCCTGGTTGATTTGTACCAACGGCATGTCGTTGCCATGGATGTAAATTTCGACTGCTTTTTGCGTTGATTCAGGAACAATTGTAAGTAGCGAGTCGCCTTCTTTGACTGAGTCTCCTCGCTCGTTGACGTTCAATCGAAATATCGTTCCGTCTCTGGGCGCTACAACGGTTCCGCGTTGCATTGCTTCGAGTTTCATTTGAACATCAGCGTATTCCTTTCGAATCGTCGCTCCGCTTCCTATCGCATCTTGTTGCAATGCTCTGGCATAATCAATTTTCGTTTGAGCAACACGTCTTTTTTCTTCCAGCTGTTTCTGTTTCGCAGTTAACTCGTTTTTTAACCCAATGATGTCTTGTTGGATTGACTCGATATCGGCCTTTGCGACGTCCCATTCCTTTTTCAGCTTTTCAATTTCTTTTGCCGGCTTAAGTCCTTGCTTGAACAATCCATTTTGTCGTTCGTAATTTAGCCGAGCCTGAAGTTCTTTGGCTCGGTAGGCTGAAATTTGATTTTCTTTGCTTTGAAGTTTTGCTTTTGCCGCTTCGATCATTTCATTGGCAGCACTGATCGTAAACTCTTTCGCCTCTGCGAATCCCTCTACATTTTGCCCATAAGCTTCTGCTTTTACGTTCGCCGTTTCCTCTTTTGTTTTAAGCTCCCTGAGTTGTCCATTAAGTTGCTCCAGCATGTTGGCGGCGAACGGCTTGATCTCCATCAGGAACTGGCCTTTGGTGACCTTTGCTCCTTCAACGATTCCGTCTGCAATCCGATCGACAACACCCTTAATGGGAGCTTGGACTGGCTGCTGGCGTTCTTGAGGTGCATAGGCAACGACTTGCCCAGTGCCTTTTGACGTTTGCTGCCACGGCAATAACGCCATCGCCAAAATGGCTATTACCAATCCGAGCAATAATAGTTTTGCCAGGCGCCTGGCAAAACGTGATGACTGCACCAGGTGGATCGCGGGCGTCCGTTTATTCCTCGGAACAACCGTTCCAAACTGTTTACTGACTCTATTTGTTATCATCGTATTTTTCGTAGTAGATTCCCAAAACGTTCAACCGCAATTGGCTTTGACTTCCTAACCGTTAAACTTTTCCAAGCTCCATTGTCCTGAACCCAAGTCGAGAGTCTGATTTGCCCACGCAGCAATCGACTTCCGTCCGGTTGAAACAATGATCGTTGTCTCACTGGCAAACGTTTCTAATCGTGAAAGAACGTCGTCGGTATCGTCATCAGAAAGACGATCGAGTAACCCATCAATTAAGAGGATTCCTGGCTTAGCGATCAACGCCCTCGCCAAAACGAGACGAATCGCTTGGCCCTGCGAAAGCGGATAGCCACAAATGCTGACCCGAGTCGCGAATCCATCATCCATCGAAGAAAGTGTGCCACGCATGCCAAGTCGGCTGACTACTTCGTTGACTTGGGCGGATCCGATATTTTCGCGTCCCATTCGCAAGTTCTCATCGACGGAGGCTTCGAACAATTCGATCTCGCGAATCAGGCTGATTTTTTCCTGTAGCGACTCCGCACCAATGGCATCGACGCGATAGTCATCGAGCAAGATGTGCCCAGAAGCTGGTTTGAATTGTCCTACTAAGACCTCGGTGAGTTTGCCGCGAAGTAATTCCGAGGCCCCGTAGATCGAATAAATTTCACCCGATTGAAACTCAATATTGACCGGCGCCTCATTCTGATTATTTAACTTCATCTCAACCAATGACATGCCGTAGGCACCTGGCCGTTTAGCGAATTGCAATTTGTCATTTCGTTCAACTGGCAAATCAAAGAGCTTGCCAAGTTTGTCAACCGAAGCCATTAAATCGTAGAAGCTCTCCAAGTCTTTCCCAAGTTTCGCGAATGAACCAAGAATCACAGTCACGATCAATTCGGCCGCAACCAGCTGGCCAAGTGTCATTTGACCTTCGATCACCAAGTACCCACCCAGAGCCAGCAAGACCGTCGCGGCAACGACTTGCATCAACATCGCGAATGAAATCTGTTTGATCAGAATTGAAAAATGGCTCTGCCTGTGTTGGATGTATTGGGCTGCCAATTCATCTGCCCGGTTGATCGCATAGCCCAAACCACCGTTGTATTTGAACGTCGTGGGGTGGCGCACGATTTCTTGAAGCCAAGCCGCGGTCTCGTATTTTAATTGCGATTCGTCTTTGGCAGTTTTGATCGCACCACGTCCAATAAACCAGAGGACGATTGTCATCATGGCCAACAAACCGATGTCATATCCAAGTAGGAATGGATGGTAAAAAGCCAGGACCGATAGACCGATTATCGTTTGCAAGGCAAGCATTAACGTGTCTAGCAAGAGCTTCGCGGTGATCTTTTGAACGCTGACGATATCGAAAAAGCGATTTACCAATTCCGGCCCGTGGTACTTTTTCCAAGTCCTCAACGGCACGCGGGTCAGGCGATAGGAAAGATCCTCCACCGTGCGCACAAAGAGCTTTCGTTGAATTATCTCAGCCATAATCGTTAGCAACACATTCAATCCGGCTCTGAATGCAAGGAATGTGAAAACGATTAGTGACAACACGATCAATGGCTGTAGGTAACGGCCAAACGCGATTGTGTTCACAACCGCTTCAACAGCCAGCGGAGTTGTCAGGCTTAGCAATCCGATGATGACTGAAAAGACCAGCATGGCACGGATGTCTTGAATTTCTGGCTTAATCAAAGCAATGAAACGTCGAAACGGCTTCATTGGGTTTTCTTGCGTTCCACTTTCATAGTGAAACCTTGAGGCATTTTCGGCCGCCAACATCGGTTGAACCAACAACCACGCATATTTTTTGGAATCGTTTTGGTGTAACGTTCTTTGAAGAGCGTTTTTTGAAACGATTTGGTCGTCACCATTGCGATGGACCAGGAAACGACCTCTTGTTTTGGCCGATAGGATAAGTGTTGGATCTCCAGCATCATTGGAGCCGGATTTGGAGCTAACAACTGCGATTCCTGAGTCGCTGACTGCGTAAGCAAGCTCTCGCATCGAGCCAGTCATCTCACGAAAACGAATTCCAAATCGTTTTCCAATCGCATTCAGCTCTTCTATCTCGCTGACGGTAAGTCCGTTTTGATTGAGATCCGCAAGACTCGGGAACACTTTGTTGGCAGAAAACGCGATCCCTAAATGCTCGCAAATACGCTGCATCATTCCCGCAATTTCATTGCCGGTAATTCGTTCTCTTGTAAGTGTGTTTGTCACAGAAGCTCTTTTTAGGGAACGTGAATGAACTTTAAAATCGTGTATCGTCGGATTGTCATCGAGTCAGGAATTCGCGAGTGGTCTACTTTACGCAGGGCAAATTTCGCTTGGCTCTGGCAACGAACGAACAACGCTCAGTATTGTTGCTACGTCTAATAGTGATACTTTACGTCTTGTTTAAGTATTTATCTAATAGATTAATCAAAGGTAAAACATCTAAAAAACGAATGTATGTAAGTGCTGAGCTAAGTGGACGTTTTGGCTAACTGTGACAGAATTCACTGCCAATGAAGTCGACAATGGTTAGTCGTGACCACGAACCCTTTTCAAGGCATCGGGCAAATGGGTGTTATTCGTGCAAAGTGTTTCGAGATGTTCATTTGATAGGGCCGAATTTTCAAATTCGTACAGTTGCAAGCACTTAGTTAGAAGAGCCAAAAAGGCTTTCACGAGCTGACTGAGAGATCTTCACCACGGCGGGATGCTTGAGCCGTTTTTCAATTGAAATCGCGTAAAAACGTTCAACGATTTCCGGAATGCGCCCAACGACTTTGACTCCATACTGTTGGCAAACGTCGTCTTCGATGGCGGTCGGAGTTACGAACAGCCCGTGGCCAACTTGCCCGAAAACTTTCAAAACTGCGCTATCTTCAAACTCGTGAAGAATGATTGGATGAATCCCGTTGTCATCAAACCACTGTTCCAACTGGCGCCGTAACGTCGTGTTTTGGGTAGGAAGCAACATCGGGGCCGTGCTAAGTGACTGAGGAAAATCCTTTTTGTGTTTCCTGGCCAGCTTGGCCGTCCCGTAAACAGTGACACCACATTTGCCGAGCAAGTGGTTGAACGCACGAACGTGATTGTCCGGAGTAAGCGGTCGATCGGCGATGACAACGTCCAATCGATGCATGGCAAGTTCGCCCAGCAGCTCTTGAAGCTTGCCTTCAAAACAAACGACATGCACTGGTTGGTCTTTGTCTTCGAGCGCCGGTTTGAGCAGTTCATAGACCACTAATTTTGGCAACACTCCCTGGACGCCTACATGGAACCGCGATTTGTCCTGTTCCGTTCGGTTGTGAAGGACGTCGGTAAGTTCGCGGCCTAAACCAAAAATCTCATCGGCGTAGCGGTAAACAAGGTGACCTGTCTCTGTAAGGACTAACGATCGGCCACTGCGTTCGAACAAGTCATGTCCAATTGACTGTTCCAGTTTCTTAATTTGGGTGCTGAGTGTGGGCTGAGCAAGATGAAGGACCTCAGCGGCGCGCGAGACGCCACCTTCCTTGGCAACCGTCCAGAAATATAAAAGATGATGGTAATTTAGCCAGTCCAAGATACACCCTTATTCGTTTTTCGAATTAGTAGCTCTTTTTTTATCTATCAGGCCTATGCCACGCAACTGCGTTCTGATCACAAAAGGCGGGTGCAACGGAATGAATCTGTTCCAGGGATGCGGCTTCAGTTTCCAATGCGATTACTACCGCAAATCAATCAAATCGTGTCAAATTAACTTGGGTAGTACGATTGCTTGAAAAAGCGGCTTGCGGCCAACAACGGGGGAGGCGTTGCCATAGAGTTGGTTCGTAAAAAGTCGAACTGCCGGTTGGACAAAGTGTGCTGTTAGATAGTACGCTTAAGCCAACCATCGCTTGGACAGACGAACGAAAAGACGGTTCGATCAGAATGGCGTGGTCAACAAACATGAGCAGAGTGAATTCAACGATTGGAAGTGTTGCGTCTGATCGCAGAACACCACAAGTTGCGTTTTCGATTTTTAGTTAAAGGACACAATGTCAACAAATTCAGAAGGATCGTCTTCAGACGCTCCGGTTGTCGGAATCATCATGGGCAGCAAGTCCGATTGGCCGACGATGAAACATGCTGCGGAAATTCTTGATGATTTTGGAATCAGCTATGAAGCCCGCGTTGTGTCGGCTCACCGAACTCCTGAACTCATGGTTGAATATGCGAAACAGGCAGCATCGCGTGGGCTGCAAATTATTATCGCGGGGGCCGGTGGGGCTGCACATCTGCCAGGCATGGTCGCTTCGATGACACGATTGCCAGTGCTTGGTGTTCCGGTAAAAAGTAGAGCCTTGAGCGGGCTCGATTCGTTGCTTTCGATTGCCCAAATGCCCGGCGGCGTACCTGTTGGGACACTCGCCATTGGTGACTCGGGGGCGAAGAATGCCGCGCTATTGGCTGCCCGCATTCTTTCCAATGAAAACTTGGAGGTTCGCGAAAAACTTGAGTCCTTCATCAGCAACCAAACACAAACTGTACTTAAAAACTCAGAGCTATGACCTCAATGAATAAGTCGGAAGCCGTGATCTTACCAGGCGCAACGATTGGAATTTTTGGAAGCGGGCAGCTTGGCAGGATGACCGCGATCGCCGCCAAACAAATGGGCTATCGTGTTCACGTTTTTTCACCGTCGCACGATTCGCCGGCTGGTCAAGTCGCCGATCTCGAAATTCAGGCTCCCTATGATGATGTCGAAGCGATCGAACGTTTCGCAAAACAGGTCTCTGTCATCACGTTGGAATTTGAGAACATCCCAGTTGATACACTTCGCGCCGCAGCCAAACACGCACCCGTTCATCCAAGTGACCATGTGCTCGGAACGGCTCAAAACCGGATTCGCGAAAAGTCTGTTTTGAAAGAGGCAGGACTTCCGGTTGCCAATTCGCATCCAATTCGTTCGCTAGAAGATTTAAAAACTGCAAGCCAAGAGTTCTTGCCCGGTGTCTTGAAAACGGCAAACGGTGGATACGACGGCAAAGGCCAAGTCATCGTGAAGGCGGCCGATGAAGTGGACTCGGCGTGGGCGCAGCTTGACACCGACGAAGCGATCTTTGAAGAGTTCGTCGATTTCGATTGTGAAATTTCAGTTGTCGCAGCCAGAAATACAAACGGCATGATCGCTTGTTACGATCCAGTCAGGAACGTGCACCGCAATCACATTCTCGACGTTTCTTTGTCGCCTGCAGGCATGACATCTAAACTCGTAGCGGATGCCAAAGAGATGGCGTCAACAGTCATGGAGGAGCTCAAAGTAATTGGAGTGATCTGCATTGAGTTCTTTGTCACTCGCGATGGCCAGCTGGTAATCAATGAAATTGCTCCGCGCCCGCACAACTCGGGGCACCTAACGATTGACTCGCATTTGACCAGTCAGTTTGAACAACAAGTCCGCGCGGTTTGCGGTTTGGAGCTTGGTTCTACCGAGCAGATCAAGCCTGCGGCGATGGTGAATTTGCTTGGCGATTGCTGGGCTGACGGCGAACCAAAGTGGGATTCTGCACTTGGCATTCCCAACATAAAACTGCATCTTTATGGAAAAGACGTTCCTGCCATTGGTCGCAAGATGGGCCATATTACAGCACTTGCCGATTCACCTGAACAAGCCGCCGAAGACGCGAAGGCAGCAAGAAGTTTACTTGAAGCGAAACTAAGTCAGCCAATCTCCAGCAGCAATTCCTAGAATCGGTGAGCGGGCGGGATACTAGTTCGGCCCTGAGATACTGAAAGAGTCAATCAGCAGGTTGCTATCTTCGCCCAACGCTGGGTTAAAGTGGTCGTTGTTGAATCGAATACTAAATCGATTCGTGCCTGCAGGGACGAATACTTCCACACAAACGTGCTCTGCCGTGTCGTGGCTTGTTGCAGTGGCATCAAAATTAAGGTGCTCGACGTTGTTAACGAGCAATGAACCGTTTGGCAATTCGGGTCCGCCCTGTTGGCCCCATACGCTACTGCTAAAATCGTAGAAACCGGCGTCAACGATTTCAAAGTCAATAAACACTTCGCCGTTTGTAAACAGGTTCCAACCAAGACCATACGAGATACCGGTTGTTTTAAGGACCTCGCTGTCTTCTGCTTCGAACAGTTCAGAAATAGTCGCGATGCCGGATTCGTCTTCGGGCGGGGTGAAAATGACACAGTTGTCAATCACGCCGGCAACATCTTCGTTGTCGTCGCAGTGATCTAACTGGTCAGTGTAATCGCTTCCGGCAGTCTGCCCAGAATGACCGATGGATCCAAATACCGAATACTGCTGATTGAAATCTTGTACCGAGCCAGCAACATCAGAAATTTCGCTGATGGCTGCATCACGAACGGTGGCCAGCGATGTGACCAATCCAATGACTCCCACAGTGGCAAGCAAAGCCAGTTCAGTGGTAATAATACCTCCATGGCAATCTTGAGCTATGAGGCGAAAAATTTTCGGGATAGGCTTCATTGGTGGATTAGTTGAAAAGACTGACCGGAGACGAGCCTTGAAAAATACAACATCCCTAAACGTGCGAGGACGATTTTTGACGAAATTCGGAATGCCCTACCAGCAAACAGGCCTACGCAAAATACAATGGCTATATCACGTAGATTCGAAAGTCTGAAAATTGGCTTAAGCGGCACAATCCGTCTTTGCGGAGTCATCCTTGCGGAAATACTCAATCGTCAGCCACAGGAACCACGGCGCGAATTCTATCCAGGTCACAACGAAATCGAAGAAAGCAGTTCCTCGATAGCCGGTTCCCAGTACGTCAATGTTGGCGAAACAATAGTCCAACCAAAATCGCAAATAGTACACCAACACCAATCCGCTAATGGCAATCCAAGCTCGATTCCGAGCGAACGGAAGTAGCGGCAACGCCCATAACCAATACCACGGGTTTTGAGTTGGAAGCAACAACCAAAACCAAGCCAGCGTCAAAAAAGCGGCTTCGCAAACTAAGGCCATGCTTTGGTGCTTACTCGCTTTCCAGGCAAGAAACAGCGCGATGCAAAGGAACGCCAGCGTGGTCACGATTCTTGTGAGAAGAAACGGAGCGGAAAAAGGAGCTTCGGCAGCCGGAATCGAGAACCACCGCGCAACAGCGGTCGCGATTGACTGCCGAAGCTCTTCGGGAAATACAGAGAACCATACGGGTTGGTTGGATTGATTGTTCGCAGTTGGTTTTAAGTTTTCAACCAAAATCATGAAGACAAAATCATTCATCTCCCATGACTTGAAAAAAGCAGTTACACCTCGACTCGGGTCGTTGGCCGCTGGCTGGTCAGGATTAGAAGCACCAGTGGAATTCGCTTCGCCGCTTTCGGTTGCAGCTGCGGTTCTTTTGTCCAAACGAAATTGGGGCGGAAGCATTGGATTGAGTAAGAAGAACGTCGCTAAAGAGAAAGCAACAATGGGTGCCCCGACTGTCTTCCAACCGAATCGTCGTGCGGTCCCAAACAAAATCAACGGTGCCAAAACAACTGGATAAAGCTTCGCACCGACTGCGGCCGCCAGAACTAACGCGACAAGAATCAAGTTAGCGTGAAACTTCACCCGATTTTGTAAAGCCGATTGTTCGCTGAAAAATAAACGCGCGATCAGGTAAACCGACAATGTACACAGGAATACAGCAATCGCATCGAGGTGTCCGCTGTTGGCGACCTCTTTCATAACTAGCGGACACCAGCCATACAGGATGCTCAGCCCGATCGGCATCCGCGCGAGACTCAATAGTTTTATAACAAGAAACAGGGTAGCCAAATCGAAAGCGATCAAGCTGGCTTTCATGATCAAGAGTCGTGTTGTCAACGACGCATCAACTGGTGTCGCCACGGCCGCACAATAAAAAACGGCTTGGCTGGTCGCCGGATAGATCGTCGGCAACTCTCTGAAGTGGACGCGGCGTAAGACTTCGGCAATCGCCGGCTGTCGGTCTCGCAGGCTTGCCAACTCTCGAAGCTCACGGTCACGGAAGTCTTGCGAGTTGGCCGACATGACCGCTTGGGGCGGATAGCGGAACGGGCTTATGCCCTGAGCGGAAACGATGCCATCCCACATGTAACGATAGATATCGACTTCCTGAATCGGAGTCGAAAACAACATTGGTATTCGAAAAACAACTGCAGCGGCAATGATCAGCAGGACAAGTCTCGAATTCTGTTTGACTTTGGTCGCAACGAGAACTGCTAAAACGTAAATCGCAAAAAGAAATCCGAAAAGCGACATTACCAAAACAATTGGTCGATCACTCGGAGGATTGTTGACCGTAAATTCCGTACTCAAGAACAAGATCACGCAGTACGCAGCCGAAGAAATCCCAGCCAACAATCGCAGTAACCAAGTTCTTTCCGTCTTTTGCGGAATGGACTTGGAACGCGTGCTCGTTGGATTCGGTTTCTGGTCGGTCACACAATCGCCTGGCTTGATCGCCGTTCTTTTGTTGGAATGAGGGCTGGTTCAAAGTTACTTTTGTTTTGCGAGCGACTGTATTTGGCGATCATGAACAGGATCTTTGCTCCGGCTTTGAACGAACCCGAGATTGTACCGCTAATCTTGCTTGTGCCAATTCGCTTTCGATAAGGTACCGGAATTTCCTTGATTCGCAATTTGGCGCGAGCGGCTTTGATTTGCATCTCGATCGTCCAACCATAATTCTCGTCGCACATTTGTAAGTCACACAACGAAGAGTATTTGATTGCGCGAAACGGGCCGAGGTCGGTGTAGGACACACCAAACATTATCTTCATCAAGAAACAGGCCAGTTGGTTGCCGAATATGCTTTGAAACGGCATCGCGCCAGGTTGCCGCTTGCCTAGCAATCGCGAACCGAGAACCATTTCTGATTCGCCTTTGACGATTGGATCCACCAAATCAGTCAGGTACTCCGCATGATCGGAGTAGTCGGCGTCGAGAAACACAACGACGTCGGGGCTTGGGGCTCCGGCGAGATTTCGAGCCTTGATTTCTTCCAATCCCTTTAGACAGGCGGCCCCATATCCGCGTTGGGGCTGCCTGACAACGATGGCACCGCCTTGGGTCGCAACTGATGATGTTGCGTCCGTCGAGCCATTGTCAACGACATAGACACGACGAACATTCGGCAAATCCGCCAGAACAAGCGGCAGCGAATGTTCTTCGTTTAGCGCCGGAATGATGACATCAACGACCAAAGGCAGTTGTTGGCAAGACTTCGTCGCAGGTTTTTGGTCGTCTTTGTTGAAAGCCATTTCATACCCCGTTCGATTGAATATTCAGCTTCCGAAATACAGAGACTTACCGGGAACCTGAACCTTGATTGAATGACGGAGCCGGACCTCGCGAGCCTGAACCTTGGTCTACTTGGTAGGTCGGCGCACTTGACCGAGCTGCGGTTGGGCTGGAAAACAAGCCAGGAGTAGAAGCATTCGGTGATTGGCATCCAGTAGCAAGCACGCATAGAAAACAAAGAATCAACGAAGTCGCAAATAGCTTACGCATTGGATAACCTTCCGTGGTATCAAGTTGGATTTAATTAGCAAACGACCTGTTTGCTTTTGTGTTGGTGCTAAGCGATCTTTCGCTAGCAATGGTTTTTCGAGTTTAAATTGTGTTTCAAATACAAGACGCACAACGTTGCAATGAAGTGTGATGGCACGTCAGATGTTAGAGCACACGTCGGTTACAACTTCTTAAAACGAGTGCATATCATGATTTAAAGACCTTGTAAATAAGAAACGAAATTTTTTGCTCAAAAATCGTCTTATTGATCTGACGTGGGTATCTTTGTTTCCTTACAATCCCGTCGCAAAAATGTTCAAAAATTTTCAACGTTCTTTTTACCAATCAAATTTAGACGACCTGACCAAATCGATAAACTTCACAGTAAGGAAGTTCGTCAAACTGCGTCTTAACATGCCTAAGCCGTTGATTAATTCCATTGAAAGACAACTCATTTGCTGCGGCAGAATGTTCAGACATGAGTTGTATTAGTCTTTAAAAAACAAAAGAACGAACTGATGCTATTTTTTGTTATCGTGATTGCGGGCATGTGCTTGGCCTATGCCAACGGAGCTAATGACAATTTCAAAGGCGTGGCAACGCTGTTTGGTAGTCGAACGACCAACTACCGTCGCGCTCTGACGTGGGCTACTGTTACGACGTTGCTTGGCTCGGTGGCGGCGCTATTGTTAGCCGGTGAGTTGATCAAAAGTTTCGGTGGGAAGGGCTTGATAGAGGACACGATCGTTGCACAGCCTTCGTTTGCCGCGGCCGTTGCTTTGGGTGCAGGGTTAACCGTATTGATTGCGACCCGAATTGGAATGCCAATTTCGACAACACACGGTTTGATTGGTGCGTTAATCGGAACCGGGTTGGCGGCTGGATCGACTTTGAATGTTCAGACGTTGGGCACCAAGTTTGTCATTCCGCTCTTGATTAGTCCTTTCCTGGCGATTCTTGCCACGGTTGTGATTTATCCGATCATGAGATTCGCGCGAAAGCGAATGGGGGTCACGCAAAATCTTTGCCTTTGCGTGGGCAAGGAAACGGTCGAAGTCGTTCCGTCGAACTGCCATTCCATCGCGCTCGAGCGAGCGGAGCAATTGAGTGGAACGATGGGCTCGGTCGTTGAATGCGAAAGCCGGTATCAAGGAAAGGTGTTTGGGTTGGCTGCTGGCGAGACGCTGGACAGATCTCACTTTCTTTCATCCGGAATTGTATGTTTTGCGAGAGGGCTAAACGACACTCCTAAAATCGCGGCGCTATTGTTGCTTGCTCCGGCATTTGGAGTCACGACCGGTTTGATTTTAGTTGGTGTCATGATCGCAATTGGCGGCGTGATCAGTGCCCGTCGCGTTGCTGAAACGATGAGCAAAAAAATCACGACGATGAATCACGGACAGGGATTCACCGCCAACGTGATCACCGGGTTGATTGTCATCGGTGCAAGTAAACTAGGGCTACCTGTTTCGACGACTCATGTCAGTTGCGGTTCGCTGTTTGGCATCGGTGCAATTACCGGTGGTGCAAAAGTAAAGACGATCGGCACAATTCTATTGGCATGGATTACTACTTTGCCTGTTGCCGGCGGATTAGCAGCGATTATCTACTTTGGTTTGAACGCATTCTCGGCTTAACTAACTACGTAGCCGATGTCGCCAGACTTCGGGCGAATTTTTCCTACGCCAACAGCGTTGCATGCCAAAGCCCAGCGTCGCGCAGCGCACGCTGGGTTTATGGTCCCCCGAAATCCGAACCCCAACGTGGGTTACACACCGAATTGTCGAAGGTCCCGAATTGAAAAGGGTACGCGCGAATTGAAAATAGTACGCGGTACCAATATTTTTTCGCGCAAGAGTTAGTCAAGAATATAGTGAACAAATATCTTTTGTTTGGATTTGTCATGAAACACAACAAACCTGTCGCCCAATCCATCTAGATTCGCACAAAAATATGCGTTAGTCGATTCGTCGTGCGGATCCCACCATTCAGGAGTCCAGCTTTGCGAGCGAAAACGGCCATCATTACTGGGAGCGTATGGTTTCAGGTTGAATTCTTGAGTGACCAATTCCATAAGTTGTGAATTCGAATCCATTCTCCACAGGTATTCGATCACTAGACCGTTTCCTAAGCAATGCACAAATACATTTGACATTTCGACACCGGATTCTTCAGCAGACGCCGCAAGTGCTTTTAGCGGGCGTGGCCAATCTTCACTCGACTCAACTGGACCACTCCCACCCCTATAAATTGATTCAAATGCGGAATCCGTTACCCACAAAAAGAACAGCCCGCCGACGAATCCAACGAATAAAACCAAACCAAGGCAACCGAGCAATTGGTTGTTCCTAAGTTCGTTTTGCATCCGTTTACCAATCGAAAAGGGTTCATGACCATCGAGCCGCAACCCAGGGCCCCTTACGCACCGCAACGGGTAACCTGAAACGGAACGCGGTATTTTTCGCGCCGAAGGATTTGGCCCACGCGATTGATCGCTTCGGCTCACGACTGTTGTTCACCTGATTCACCAAGCCGCTCTGCCACGCCCGAAACCATTGCAAACGATTCCTCTGCGGTTAGGTCAGTGGTTGCCGTCAGTGCGCCTGCACACTCCGTGACTGTTGCGCCTTGGCTAAGCAATACTCTAATCGCGAGATCGTGTGAACTACCAGATCCTATCATATCCGTAATGAGCTGCAAGAAATCGGGATCATCAGACGGCTGTTTGTCTACCCAATAATGTTGGTGATGCCCCTTCGCGATATATTCCTCAGCCAAGCGACACGCGTCCTCTTGTGACAAACCCTTTTCGACGACAAATTCATTTGAGTTGAAGTCAAGTCGGTAAACAGCCCAGTCGTCCATTTGAGTATCAGCGCCATTGAGTTGTAAATTGTCTTAAATCAATCAAACAGCCGCACGATAGTGGTCGAACCTGATCTACTTCTATGGCAAGCGAAAGCCCGACCACGCGTAAATCACATTGTTATCTATCCGCGGAACGACTCGTGTTCCGTCAGTTTAACGGTTTGATTTTGCAGGTTCCAACATAGCGAATTGTTAACCGCTCAAATCCCGCTAATGATGACAAGCAGGAGCAATGAACCGGGAACGGCAGCACCACAAAGAATAATAAGTGCGAGCTGAAATCGTGTACCTTCGAGCACCGCACCCGCGTCCCTGATACGTTTCAAATCACGTTTGCCAATGAAATGCCCAAGAAGTAAAGCAGCCGTCGATCCGACCAGCAAGCAAATTTGCCCCACCGGATGCATTGGTTTTTGTTCGATCGTAAATATGACCCAAGCTCCAATCTGGACTACCGCTGCGCAATACATACCCATCACGATGAGCAATCGCCATGTCGGCAGAAAAGCAAGCTTTTTATCTTCTAATTGTACAAATCGCATGATTGCACTAACCCAAGCTTTATAACGGCCTGATCATCGAGGCGTAACAGTTGATCATCTATTCTTCACCACTCGCAGTTCGATTTCGCGTGCATCAGATAATACCTAGCGACTAGTCCAGCCGACCGAACACTGATCAACGACATTCGCCCGATTGATCGTAATACCAACAAATTCATTCTCAGAATCTGGCATTTATAGTACCACAATTGTTTCCGAATTTGAAATTTCAGAAAACGTGAATCAGAAAAGCCAGTACCGCACCAACCCGGCTGTTGCTTCTTGCATTGCTGCAATAGTAGCTCGACTCTCCGAGTCGAAACAGCGCAAACTAACGACTCGGAGAGTCGAGCTACAAACAAAACAACAGAGAGCCACGCTCAAATCCAGCTACGCACACCAAATTGTTATCCCAGTGATCTCAGTGTTCATGTTGAATCACTTTTGAGACTACCAGCCCTTGCCCATTGTTGTCAGTCACAATTGTCATATCAAACCCCAGTTCTTCAGCAAACCCAGCAACCTTCGCAATGTATTCATCGCACTTCTCCCACGCAGCCTTGCCGGTCGATATGGTTACCAAATGTTTGTTTTCGATTGATGCCAGTAGTGATTTTACGTCGTTAATATCATCCAGTGTTGATCGCGTTTTTGACTTTTTGTCATACCATTCAATTCCCGAATGATAATCAAGACTGACACTGGCGTCTGACGCAGCAAGCATGGTTGCAACACGCTCATATTCAACGCCATCGCGATAGAATCCCGGCTTAATTTCGGGAGCAGCGTTTTCAGAGTCAACTTCTTCAGTGACATTGTTGTCGCTACTGGCGAGATTGACCGTGTCGTGCCTGGCGTTACAGCCGCAAAGACAAACCAGTAAAACGAGGACAAGTTTTGAAAGCGAAATTTGCATTTGTTTAAGCCACATAAAGAATCCAAGATTTTCAAATTTGGGAGTCGTTTGCAATTGCATGCTCGTAAGTAGTGGTTCTTCAAAGCTGAACTGCGTAGTTTGCTCAGGGCTCTGGGCACCATGCTCACGCTGCAGGATAGGCATGCTTTCGCTTCGCGTAAATCGCATTTTCACCCTGCGGCTGGCAACGCATCGATTCCTTTGAAAGATTGGGCCAACTGTTCGTAGAACCGCCAATTAAGCACTGCTGCAGCTTCGATCAATTCGACGACGATTGCATGTAGACACGTGCCGCATTGGACAACGTACAACAACCAGTGACTTTGCGCATCAGTTGCTTCCACATCAGAATGCCATTTGATCGCTTGGCAACCGCTCATTTGAAACGGCAACCACTCTGTGTGCTCCACACCAGCGAGCTGTTTGGCCAAACGCTGGCCAAATTCAACAGGCGTGCCACTTTCCTTAGCGAATGTCAAATTACTAAGCACCGCCTGACCATTAGGATGCGATATCGTGAACCCATTGGAAATGCTGCGCGGCTCCCAATTGGATGGGTGGAGAATTGAACTGCCCAGTTCACATTGGAATTCAACAAGCGTTGTTTCAAGATCAACCATTTTTTGCCAATTCGGTTCACGAATAAACAAACTAGTCTATCGTTTCAACAAACTCGTCACCGATTTTCAGCGTGAATTTGTTTGTCTCGTTTGAATGCTTCCAGACCCCGTGTATTTTTGGTTTCGGCCGATGACCGGATTCGTTATCAATAGCGTACCAAGTCAGCATGGCCGCGTCCGATGTTTCCGTGCTACGCGGCTCACCGTAGATCGCTACATACACGGTACCCCAGGACTGGCCTAGAAATTCAAAGTCACTTTCGGCGACACGCGGTCCAATTGTGACACGACAATACATTGCCTCCCAATTGGACAAAAGCACTAAAGCGATTGCGATTAGGGTCGTTAAAAAAAACACGGACTTAATTGAAAATTTGATCTTCTTAACGAAACAGCTCCCTGAGATTGATGACTATCAAGAATTTGTGTCGGATAACATTCGCAATCAACGAGCCAGAACGATTGATTACCCAATTCGAGAACACGCGAAGGCCCGGATTCGCGTGCAATCACTATGCTATTCCGCCATTTGGTTCAGTGAACAACATTTGCGTAAATCATAACGCCAAATACTGCAAACATCAAAATCCAGCCACCAATCGCCACGGCAATCCCAGGAGTTGATTTAGTGATTTTGGGACTAGCCAAGCCCATGCCGATGCCAGAAACATTTCCCATGGCATCAGAAAACCAAATGCAAACCAACGGGAGAACGAGTGATGCAAGTAGCCGGAAAACGGTCTCTCCGCCAGCCCCGCACAGCGCGGCAACAATCAACGATAATAAAACAAAAACCGCTGAGAGTAAGCGAGATTGTATCAAACCAGCGATTCGATCAAGTGTATTTGAAAGGGCACCTGACTCAGCCATTGGTTGTACCAACTTGTCTGTTTTGTGTGAGCCATTTCTGTATAGGAAAATTTCTTCAAACTGCCCGGCGGCTAGCCAAACCCCCAAACAACTAGCACATTTCAAAACAGAGATTCCAGAGTCGTGCGCGTAAATTGTCGCTGTAATCTCAGTCTCGCATTTTGGGCATGAAATTCTTTCTGATGGACTTTGACACTCGTGATCGAGCAAATCAGGTACCGCTGAATTGCGAAGTAGCGAAGACAACTCTGACGGATCGTACCAGACACCGTTGCACACATCGCATTGATCAATCGTTTGGTCAACTACCGAACGCTGGCTCAAAGCGACTTTACAAATTGGACAGCTTAAATTCATTGAGAAATGTGCCGCGGTGGCATAATGCCTGTGATTACCTCGCCAGAACGAGCGACTATGCAATTAAAAACCACGCAAAAGCCCCGTTTCGCGCGCATCAAATTGTTACCGCCCGCCATTGTGCGTTCAAATTTACGAACTGCGCTCCGGCGAAATTCACCGCTCATGGCAAGGCCTCTTCTGAATTCTCAAGGTCGTGGATCCTGAAGGAAAAGCGGATAAAACTCACGCGCAAGTCGAGCTTTGCGTGATCGAATTGTCATCCCGCGTTCGTAGTTTTTATTCTCCAAGTCTGAAACCAAGCAGCATCGTCTGGCGAAATGAACTTTATTCTCAGCAAAACATAACCCCAGAGCGGAAGCAGCGCAAAAAGCAGTGTCGCCCAAAGAAGAAACAAATACAGTTTATCAAACGTGTTTTCGTTCGGCATCCATAACGTAATAAAATTGCTGTAAACACAATGTACTATCCCAATAGGAACTAAAATCGAGAACGCTACAAGAGCATCTTTTAACTTGGGCTGACTTGCACGAGTTGGTTTTCTGGGGCTGAAAAGAATCGACATCCCCGCAAAGATGCAGACCAGCTTGGCAAACTGCTGTACTTCTAGTGGAAGCAGCCCAACGCCAACGTGAAACGACACAGAAGCAACGAGCAAGGAAAAGCCGGTGAGTAATAGGGTCATTGCGTTGCCTGGGATTTGCATGTGGCGTTCTGTAAGCTATTCGCTCAGAACCCGGCTTTATTGCGAGGATTGCACAGGGTTTAGCAGGATAAAAATCTGTGACTGCCGAGCCGACTCTTGATTAACTCAAACTGAAAACAGTACGAAGTAAATTGCAAGCTCTCTGTAAAGTATCGTAACGACCAACCGCCCCGAAGCTTTGACGGCTTCGCGTGGATCACATATCGCCCCACGCCTTTCTGCTAGTCGATACGCTCGATCCAAATTGAAATGCCATCTGTCGGATTCATTTATGCTGTCGCGAACAATCAACAACAAGAGGCTTGCCGGCTTCGTGTGCGTCACATTGTTATCAAGCAAATGCTCCGACAAAAATACGCCATTCAATCTGTGACTGTTTGGGCAATGCAAGTGCCATCCGGTCAGCCTTCGCGCGCATCGAATTGTTATTTCGCGTTTTTTGAACGCACCAATCTCTGGCGAAACAGTTCCGTCGTTGTCCCGTCCTTGTTGTGTCGAGTGTAAATTACGTCAACGGGTTCATTAAGCTTGCTATTTTTAAGAGGATAGATTGTCCCAGCAAGATAGGAGAGCGTAAACTCAGTTTCACTGAATACATTTCCAATCTTAACTTGTCTCTTCGACACAATTTTTATCGTCTCGGGACTCCGTTTCTTGGAGTCAATATCGTGCAAATCATTCCCTTTGGCATCTTGAACTCGAAGAACGCATTTGTCGTCAACCTGTTCGTCATCATGTTGGTGACTTGAAAACAAGAGATCACCGTCAGAATCAACTCGAACTGCAAACCAATACCCATTCTGGTCAAGCGAGGAGACAAGACGATATTTGTCATTCTCAAGCATCTTTAGCCAACCCAGCAAATCAGCGGGCGGTTGGCCACACGCGGAACCTACATGCGCTAGCGACAAAAACACAGCAATCAAAGCAATTAAGAATTTCATTTTTGATTCTCAAAGCGGGACAACGGTTATGATCACCGAGCCGGGACATGTGCTCCTCCACTTCAAAAACACGCGCAAGCCCGGCTTCGCGTGCATTGATAGGTTTGAAACATAAAGTTTACAAAATTTAAAAAGGC
>CAYUWY010000043.1:0-57243 GCA_964448575.1 uncultured Pirellulaceae bacterium | reverse complement strand
CTCTCTTTCGCGCAATGACTTACAACCTTTCGCGCAAAATCCTAGTGAGCGAGGGCCCCGGCATTCATGCCGAGTGAATTGGTAGGATGGACATTCTTGTCCGTCTTCTCAACCTCGGAACTGTCGAACAGGAATCTCCAACCTACGGTCTTCGCCTAAAACAGGCAAAGCATCGCCGATCGTTTTGCATCCGTTAGCCACACTGGTGTGCATTCGTCATGAATGCCGAGGCCCTCGCTAACGCAGCGGGTTCCCATTTTCACCCTTGCTAACGCAGCGGGTTTCCAGCTGTATCGAGCCCGTGCTAACGCAACTGGTGAGGATCCCTTTCCCAGACCGCTGCCCGCAAACAGATCTAATACGCCGACAGTCCAAACGCGTGTTTCAAATCCGTTATTTCCCAGCGCACTGTCTTGTCCGGTCCCAGCATCTTGATATTCGTTTTGCCACAAATCATCGTGGCACCGTTTGGTAATCTTCGTGCGACACTGTTGGTCTCGTTAACCTTCAATTCCCAAACGACGTTGTTCCTTGAATCGAATTCTTGCACCAGAGGCGACACCAATGACGCAACTAGCGTTGTCCCACTGGCAGTTCGTTGAACCGACATTGGCTGTTTTTTTGTTTGGAGGGTCCAAACGATCTTTCCTTTCTCGTCCACTTCAATGACCTTGCCCGTGTCGAACAAACCCACCAGAGTGTTCCCGTTTTGCAATCGCTGACAATCGCTCACTCGGCCACCAACTTGCGCGCTCCAAACTTCTTTTCCTTCGCGATTGTATTCGGCAACTTTACCCGAATGACCAACCAGCGTATTACCGTTAGCAATGCGATGCATTCCCATCGCCGGACTTGTAGTGATGATTTTCCAAACCTGTTTGCCGTTGGTATCAAACTCAATCACAGAGCCGTCAAGATACGAATTCACCAGTCGATGCCCGTTGGGAAGGCCTTGTGTATTCCAAGCGCCCGTAATCTTTTTGCGCCAAAGCTCCTTGCCGTTCAAATCAACCTCAACAATCTCTGCCAGTTTATAATCCGCATACAAAATTCGCCCGACGCTCAATGCAGAATCAGTCAATGGAAAATTGAGCTCGGCTTTGGGCAGGCTTTCGCTAACCCAATCACGCCACTGTTTGATTTTGGCTTCACGCTCTTCGGGTTTTGCATAAGCCACAAATCCAAAACGCTGGCCCGTCAATGACTTGATCGTTTGGTTTGCTTGAACGCGGATGTTGACGTCTTGGGCATTTAAAAGCTCGACAAGTGTTGGCACAGAATGGCGTTGGCCGCGATTGGCGAAAGCTCGTGCCAGGCCAATTCTGACACGCTCGTCTTTCTCTTCTTTCAAAAACTGCTTGAGCTCTTCATTGACTTCCGATTCCATCAGGGCAAGCAGCGTCAATGCTCCTGCGCTGCGAAGCAGATGTTTTTCGGATTTCATCGCATTCCTTAATCGTGCTACGTCCGTTTTCTCAGCCGTGACTGCCAAAGCTTTTTGAGTAATTTGAAATGTCCAGGCCTCCGGGAAATTTCCCAGGGCCTTCAATAGAACTTCGGAGAGCCCGCGAATTTGTTTGGAAGCAATGATGTGGCAAACCGACTTGATGACTCGAACAGAAGTCTTCTGTGGGTCCCGTGTCTCGGCAAATTTCAAGATAAATTTTGCACGATAAGCAACCTCTGGTTTAGACGATCGGCTTGCTTTGGCGAGTTCGGCCATCGGCAATTTGATCATAGACTTTAATCGACTCGATGCATTTTCTCGTGCCAAATAGTCCGGCGAGCCAAGTTGGTCGATGAGTTTGTCTACCTGCTTGGCAAGTTCAAGATTTTTGGGATGTTGCGGATCCAGCAACTCCAACGCTAGCCGAATACCCTCAGCCGTTGGGGGAATGCGATTGGCCGCCAACGTCGCTTTCGCCGATTTGAGTTGGTAATCGACTTCAGGTTTGGAATTGGATTCAGTGTCTTGTGTGGCGGCTTGGCAAAGCGACAAACTGGAGCAGCATGCCACAAACAAGGTAAGCAGGCTGCCAATAAATAAGCGGTGTATTTTGCAAGTAGGTTGATTGATGAAATCCATAAGCAAACATTTCGCGTTTTAGATAAGCGATAACCCAATTTTTAAGTTTGGCTTGGTCCTGATTATACAAGGCAAAATGGGCCGTATCTGCTGGTGAGGGCAATGAAAAATCGGCAAGCGGGAGAAAGAGAACAGAATTTTAAATCATTAATCATTGTTTTCCCATTCGCACTCGCCTAAGATTTTAAAAGGCAAGGCAAATTAATCTCGTGAGGTCAACGATGAGATATCTTTGCACGTTCTTTATTGCTTTCTTTTGCTGCTCTTCCAATTTCGTATTCGCACAGCGGCCTTCTTTGAATAGCCCAGCCAACGAATCTCGGTCACATTCTGTAGGAAGTTCTTCGAGTCGCTCCATCAGCCAGACGGTCCCCCACGCTGCGTTTACCAACACGAGTATGTCGGCTCAGTGGCGTTCCTGGGAATCGATACTCAATTCGATTGATTCAAATAGTTTCTATGGTGAGATGAGCGCGAAAGATCTGGTGCATAAATTGAATGAGGCCGGATTACCCGTAACAATACACGAGTCTGCTACTGATGATTCACTGCCTGAAGACGAACCGATCACACTTGAATTGCCAGACCGACCACTTGGGGCTCGCTTGAAGGTCGCTTTGGAGAAAAAGAATGCCTGCTTCACATTTATGCGTGACCACATTTCGATAATCTCTTTAGATGAAAGCGAAGACCATGAGCACTTCATGCGAATCACGTACAATGTCTCCGGGCTAGGTGTCGATATTGAAACCCTAATTCAAACAATTCAAGGCACTGTTAATGTCGATTCTTGGCAAGACACCGGGCAGGGGGTAGGGACGCTTGAATACGTTTCAGTTCGTGGTCAAGATTTATTCGCAATTGCTCAGACGTATGAAAACCATCAAGCGATTCTGGATTTGCTTGGCGGAATAAATCGGTTGACGGGAAACAAATCAGTTCGAAACCTGCCTTCAAGGCAAGCATTGAACACGCCGCAAACCGTCAGTCGCGGTGGCCCCCAACCCGGCGGACGGATGTTTGGGAGAGGACGTTGAGATTTACCTGAGTTTGTTTCTGTAATTTGCTTTTGATCCGGAATGCTTGGCGGTTTCTATTGCTGCCGCTTAAGCGTCCCGCTGATTCGCTGGCTACAACCGGAAAACAGCAATCTGATAGGGTTCGATTGACTAGTCCTTGAAATTGGGCCTGAAGTCTCTGGGTAACGACGGCTGACTATATCAGGCTGGGGAGTTTTGAAACGCAGAGACGCAGAGGGCGCAGAGGAAATGCGCTGTAAAACTCTGCGTCCTCAGCGCCTCTGCGTTTCTAGTTTTTGCACAACAGATCAAGTCGAAGCGACTTGGAACTTTTATTCATAAGAAATATATGACATGTTCTTTAGTGCCCTGAACGGTCTCGCTTGGCAGCATTTATTCGAATCAAACACCGACATAGTTTTATTGCACAGTGGTAAATATCCTGCCATACTCCGAGCATACTCAGGGCGATGAGTCCGAAAAGAACTTGTTTGTTGACCGACGACCTAACGCCGATAATAAAATTGTTATCCGACTACTCGAAAATGAACGACAATGCCAACAGACGGTTCTCTCTGCTCTCGCTAATGGTAGCGCTTACTGTCGTCGCGATCGGACTTGCGCTGTTGACTAATTTTGGCCCGCTATCTGCAGTTGTTGCGACGCTGGCGATTATTGCTTTCGCCGCAATTTGCTACCGCTATTTGGCCGACTGGAATTCGTTTGCCGTTAGAAAACAATTGCTGGCAATAGTAATGACGACTTTGTGCGGCTTTATCGTGTTCGGCTTTTCTGCCGTTCTCTGGATGCAAACGCAGGTTCAATCAAATCGGCTCACAACAGTATATAGATCCCATTCTGGCTCACGCGAATTGAACGTCTCCGTGTTCCGTAGAAAGGGAACGCTTGTGACTGTTTCGGGATCCTTACCATCGCGAAAATCATTCGACGAATTGCGAACGCAGATTTTCCTCGATTTCTCCGATCAACCTTTTGTGGTAATCCGCTGGAACGTCACGATAAACAGTGAGACAATTGAGGGCGCCGATAGAGAGTTGTTCCCTGACGACTACGACTCAGACAATCGCCGTATAACAATGTGATGCACGCGAAGTCGCATTGGCACTGAAATTTACGGATTTCTGCGGGTTTAGCTTCGCCAATTTTACCCGCTACAATCCTACTTGCGAGTCGCTAGGTTGCAGCTCGGTGATCACGGACGACTATGAAGTCCAAAGTTTTATCCGGCTCATCCATCCTGGTGGTACACGAACTTGATATCCAAGAATGTAAACCCGAAACACAAGTAGTGCGCGATGGATGAATTACAGCTCTGCTCTTTTCCGTATGCGGTTGCTGACACTGAGGAACATCCGCGAATATCCTATTTTCAAGGCGTGCTCAACCTTGTGTTTGTTGATTACATGGCGATCCGTCGTCACTTGCGTTACGATGATGTCGCATATTTTGCTCTCGCATCAATCGACGCTGACCCGCGGAACTTAGTCGACGATCAATCCTATGTCGTAGCCAATTCCACGTTGATCGAAAAACTTGCAGAAACACGTGACATAGATGACAAGGCTGAATTTACACACCAGATTGTTTGTTTTAACGAAACCGGACAGTATCTTGAGATCGTATACCGAACTCTAGATCCCTACGCCGGATAAAAATGGGTTGCACACGGAGCCGCGGGTCGCGCGGGTTTCAATGTTTAGCGAGTTCGCCGCGGCCCGGTGAACCCGGACGTTATTCGGCTTGAATCAGGAGGCACTAGCAATGACAAACTGGCGTTCGTTGTTTCAATCTCATTTCGACTCAACTAAGACGCGGGATGAACTTACTGAACTCCAGCTCCTGCCGGGTGCACAGATTCCCCACATTCAATCCATTGTTTCTCAACTTGGATTCGATACCTCAGAAGAATTCCTTGAACTGTACTCAACGTTTAACGGCGTAGGACACAAACAGGGTGAGAATGAATTAGACTGGTTCAAACAATTGTCTTCTCTTGAGGAGTTCGGTGAATCCTGCAGGATGTGGATGGAAGACCATGAGGAGGTATCTACGAGGTATTTCCCCTTCATTGACTTCAACAATGGAGAATCAGCAGGATATATGCATGATGAGAACGGAAACCGCCTCGAGGGAATCTTCTTTCATTACACGGGCGCTTACGAGTATGATGAGGATCAACCGTGGACTGAATTCATCGTTAAAGAAAACCAATCTATCGAAGAGTTCCTAAAGGAATGCAGTTGATAGATCGCTGAATAACATGCGATGCACGCGAAGTCCGACTTGCGCGTGGTTTTGAAATGGATGATCGCTGGTTCGGGCTCGGTGATCGCGGGCGTTATCACGCTTAGTAGTGACCTCTGCGAATGAATAGTAAAGCCGTTAACTCAATGATACGGAAAGTGATTCGCCCACAGCTAAAGTCTTTGGGGTTCTCTCGGTTTACCGGTCGAAACTCTTGGCGATTTCACGACGACAGAATTGACGTTGTCAATTTTCAATCCTTCAACTCCTACCATGCAGAAGTCATGGAAATTACTTCCTATTCATTTGCAGTCAATCTGGGATGCTTCTACACACATATCCCAAGCAATGGTGATTACAAGGCGTGCAGCACGTCCAAGGATGGTGAATTGCGGCCACAGGAACAGGAGTGCCAATTTCGTGCCTCGTTGACTCCCCGAGTTGAACAAAAAACAAATCCGGAAACATGTGTTTGGTATATTGATCCGCTGGGACAAGCACTTGATGCGTCGATTAACGACGTCGCATCGCAGATTTCGGAATTTTCTGAACCGTGGTTCCAACAATTTTCGGATCCAACACAAACGCTGGAAATCCTCATGAAGTCGAAAACGGATATGAAGCTACTTTGGGGGTTCGGGAACATCCCAAGTCCAAGGCGGAGCTATCTGATCGGATACTTTGCGTTAAAACTCGGAAACTTGCCCCTTGCAAAAACACACCTATCATTGGCTTTGGAATCTGGATGCTATGCTCAAGTGGCTGACCGAATTAGAGATGAGATAAGCGCTGGATAACAATGGGTTACACACGGAGCCGCGGGTCGCGTGGGCTTTAATTCTTAGAAAGTTCAACGCGGCCCGGTGAACCTGAACGTTATTTGGGCCCAACGATGATACGAACCCTCGTCATCTTTTGCGTGCTAGCCATCACCGTTGTGGCCGTGGTCGTTGTGCGAAATGTTAGGCATAGCGCTCGCACCGTAACTTGCAACGGTCAATTGCGCTTGGTTTCGCTTCTGGTACACCGATACGCGAGCGAACATGGCAAACTGCCGCGACCTGTTACCCGCGATAGCAGCGGCAGGGCGCTACAGAGCTGGCGGCTTTCGGTTATTCAAATTCACGAATATCTTGATTTTTCGAAACACATGGACGTTGAAGCCCCGTGGACGGCCCCAGCGAACCGAGAATTCCTGAAAACGTTTGACGACTCAATATTATTTAATTGTCCTTCCGTTTCGCGGAGCGACGGCATCACAACGTACTTGGCAATTGTTGGCAAAGGAACGGCTTGGGACATAAACACTGATGTTGCTGACATACGAGACGAGACACTCTTGATCGTTGAATGGCCCAACAGCGATATATATTGGGCAGAACCTCGCGACATTACACTCGATGAGTTTTCCTCCATGCTTAAGAATGACCAGTTTCGAACTGAACACTCTGATTCCTTGCGGTGCGTGGATTGGTCGGGTACCGTACATGAAATTCCGCTGGACAATTCGTCACTGCAGAAGGTTCGTAAATTGGCTCTGGTTCCTGCGTCTAACACGAAACAGGGAAGGGCTAAATAACAATGTGATGCACGTGAAGCCGCAGAAGCGCTGGAACTTATGGGTTTCCGCGGGTTTGGCTCCGTCAATTTTACCCGCTACAATTCTATTTGCGAGTTGCCAGGTTACGGCTCGGTTATCGCAGACGTTATCCCGCTTGAACCAACATTGGCCGCTAACATGAACCTCAATCTTGTACACCTATTGGCATTGCTCGTTCTGGCAACCGTGTTTGGTTGCGAAGAATCCACTCCCGACAGTACGGTTCCGTTCACATCAACTAACAGCAACCCACCATCAATCCCTGCGGGGCACAAGGTCTATGCGATGGGGTTAACTTTTTCTGACGCACTTAACGGGAACGTTTCAACTGGCGACGCAATTAACATAATTGAGAAATCTAACGGTTCTGTTCTGGCGTCCGGCATTCCGGTGTTTCATACTTCTACAGGTTCGGACGAATATGAATTGATTGTCAGCGTAGTCGTGAATGATCAGATTTCGCGTGCCATTGACGATGCAGTGTCAAAAGATGGTGTGAGACTTGAAATGCAATAGGATGTACAACGTCGCCGGAAAACAATGGGTTGCACCATAGGCCGTGGGCCGCGCGGATTTCAATGTTTAGCGAGTTCGCCGTGGCCCGGTGAACCAGGATGTTATCACGCTCAACTATGTCGCTTCAACAGTCGATCATTGAACTCCAGAACACCCGGCAACTAGCTAAATTGGGCGACATGCCGATGAGTGCAGTACTTACTGCTTGGAAAAGTGTTGCAAAAGAGTTTGCCACGAATACCGAGTCGGCAGCGAAAGGACTTGTCGCAATTGCCGCAGACTTATGCGCTGAGTATCCAGACATCGCAGACGAAATCTTTGCTGAGGCACTACGTCCTTTGTACGCGTTAGGAATAGATGGGTGGGAAGGCGTAACGCGATTCATTGGACAGCAGACACCATCTGGCCTCTTTTCGTTCCTGCCCCAACCAGTCTCACGTCGTGGTGCTAATTTTCTTCGCCAGCTTGTAACCGACAGAAAGAAATTAACGTCTTCGATGCAAATCATGTACGATTTAGAAAAAGTGGAATGGGCTTCAGGAGACTTGGGCGAACCTCCGATTCCATCTTTGCTTGAGAATGATGAAAACGCGGCATAACAATGTGATGCATACGGAGCCGCGGGTCGCGCGGGTTTCAACGTTTTGCGAGTCGCCGCGGCCCGGTGAACCCGGACGCTGTTCAGCTAAGCTACCGATAGATGAGTTTTGCCTTAATATGTTTGACTACGAAGGATCTAGAAGTGAATTTTTGAAAGTTCTTGCCGAGCTCGGCGAGGAACTGGCGTTTATTGGCCGGGGTAACGCTCCCCAAATTGCGCTTGATGCTTTACTTCAGAACTGTGCTGTTTATCGGGAAGAGCAACTCAAGTGGCCGCGTCGCCATTTTGCAACTCTTCAACAGCGGATCTTGTGCGATTGGTCCCGCATCAAACCATATTTAGTGAGCCAGGAGGAGATTGGCCTGTTCCCTGTGCTCCAGAGCCAAATAGCGCCCAGTGAACGCACTCAAACTTTTTCATTTCTTACGACAAACCGACGAGTGCTACGACAATTCTGTGAATCGGCTGAACGCTTTAATCGAGTCTGGTCAGCTTTTGTTACCGGTGCCGGGCTTGATCATGTCAACGAACTGCGAGAAAACTACAACCGCTACTACCCGATGGAAAAGGCTTGTGCGTTTGGCAATGACAGTGTTAACGAAGGATTCGAGCCACTGCCGTTGCTTGAATCGTCAATGCTATTGGAGCGCTTTCCGCTTTTGAAGCTGCCCGAACTTTGCTGAGCCCTCAAGCGGTCCATCCTCGAAAGCGGCGGATGACAATATGATGCACGCGAAGCCGGCTTGCGTGTTTGTGTTAATGTTTAGATGATCCGTTCAACCTTGCTTTAAGTTCATGAGATTCAAACTCAAAAATTTGTTTGTTGCAATCGCTGCTGTCGCGTTGGCCTTGGCCATTGCAGTGCCCATTTACAAGAATTTAATATTCGATCGTGTAGCGTAGGCAGCGCAGCAGTTGGAATTCAAAAACGCACGAATTACCGAACTTCACGACAAATATGGGACCTCGATTGCGGTGGTAGATCTGTCTGCACTTGTGATTTCCAATGAAGACTTGCGGCACGTAAAGACATTAAATCCCAATTATGAAATTGACCTATCAGATACTTCGATAGATGATAACGGACTCGTCTACCTTGCCGGCTTGTCTGTAAGTAAAGTCGACCTTTCAGGGACTCAGGTTTCCATAGAGGGTGTCAAAAGATTGAGATCCAGTCTGCCAAGCGATGCCGTGGTAATTTCTGACTTCGAATAGGATCTGATAACAATAAGATGTACGCGAAGTGCATCGCTAAAATGCCAATCAGCTTGTGCATGTAGAATCTATGACTGTTGCCGTTATCGAAATTTTCAGTGCTGACATCTGTCGAGACGGTGGTTCTCGTTGCTTCTGCTTCCATTCCGACGACGGCAACTGGTACGAATTTCACGTTCCCATCAAGCGTGTTGACGGGGAGATTTCAGGACATCGAGAACCATCGCTCTACTTAAATTCCATAAACGACCGAAATGTTGTCCACCAATTTTCTTGGGGCGAGGCCCTCGAATTTGTGTCCGAACTTCATTTCGACAATGAACGCTTTCGTGAACTTGTTGATGTTGTTGTTAATCGCGGTGAAATCAAAGCTGCCTAAACCGATCGCTAAATATCTTCGGGGAACAATGTGATGCCCCGCTTGTTCAATAATTTTAAGTGAGTCAATGAATCAGATTTCGATAGTCGAGGCTCTGGGATTACTGAATCAAACGTTAACCAAGCATCATCCTGAACTTGTGATTGCAAACCCGGGTGTAGAAACAGCAACCATTGAATCCATTCGCGAACAGGCACCTTGCTTGCCAGAGCAGTTTTTCGAACTGATAAGCATTTGTGATTACTCGAAATCCAAATTCTTTCAATGTATCAATCCCACCCCGCTTGATCGGATCTCTACTGCGGCCCGCTCCCAAATTGATTTTTTTTCCGACCTCGGAATAGATGTCGACTGGTTTTCAGATAAACACGATTGCTGTAGAACGGACATGAAATGGAGAGAAGGTTGGGTTCCGATTGGAGAGATAAATGGCGACCCAATCTTCTTGGATATGGATCCCGCACCAAACGGATTCAAAGGGCAAGTTGTAATGTCAGACTCTGATGGCTGGCAACTTTCATTGCAGGGGTACTCACTAGCCCATTGGCTTACCCGATCATCAGAATGGATAGATTTGGAACCTGCTTATTATGACCCCCTCGTTTTTTCCGAAATGCCCCCACCAAGCGAGTTTGCGGGATAACAATTTGATGCGAAGCCGGACAGGCTCGTGTTTTTGTAGTGGAAGTAGTCTTGATTGTGATGGAGCTCAAAATTGACGATCCGATTTGGGATTCGCAGCCTTCTTGCCCTTACGGCAATTGTTGCAATTGTATGCTTGGCGATAATCTTTCAACAAAACCGGGAGCGAGCATTGGTGTTGGAAAATAAACGAATGTCGATTCAAAACGATTCTCGAGGAAACGCTCAAGTAGTTTCAGATGGTGATTTCATCCTGCTGCGACTTGGTTCGGCCGTTGGGGTGATTCAAATAAATTCTCAAACGATGAAACCCGAGCAAATGAACTGCACGTGGTGGTATCGGGATGATGGCGATGGCCACATTTTCGAATCAGGAATTGCTTCAACTAAATTCGAGGTCGTGAATTGGAAGTTAAAGTTCGGCACATTTGATCTCGAATGGTCTGGTGCGTCCGATGACTGGGGATGGCTCTACTTACACAAAAACCCAAACATCAAATTCAAAATCACTCAAGAGAAACCGGCTCATGATCTTGACCTAATGTTTGATGAAATAAAATTACGCGATCTTCCGGAGTCGAAGCCGTACAATAATACAATAACTATCGACTGGCCCTAATCGCCAGATAAATAGTGATACAGCGAGGCTGGACTTGCGGTTGGTTGAAATGGATGATCGCTGGTTCCGGTTGGTGATCCCGCACGTTATTCTGCTTGGTCAACTACTTGCACATCCGTGAAACTGTTTAGGTGTTTTTACGATGAGTGATGAAGACAATAATCTGGTGCGACTCGCAGCGTTTGAGCAGGAATACGAGGCCGTGCTATTGAAGAATTCACTAGTGGATAACGGGATCGAGGCATGGGTGACTGGTGGCGACGGAGTAAATACTTTCGGGGCCGGACTCACTGCTGCAGGTCTTGTTGCCGTGGATGTGCGAATTCGCCAGAAAGATTTATCAAAAGCCCGTGTGTTACTGAGCCAAATTGAAAAGGAATTGCATGCCCTGCCCACGCCATCTTGGACATGCAAATGTGGTGAGGACGTTGATGAAGGCTTTGCTATTTGCTGGTCGTGTGGGGCGGACTTTGATGAACGTAGAAAAGATGTTTAACGCGAAGATTGCAGAATAACATGCCGATGCGTGAAACGGCCAAAACATATTCGTTCGCTTTTGATGCCGCTAACTGTTCTTAGGTTTTTTTGACAGTTTAAACCTGGTTGGTTCTAATTCAGGCGAATCGTTGGGCTAATGGTGGTTTGCGCAAACCGTCGGCCGGTGATCTCAATCGTTACCCTGCTTGCTAAACAAGGAGCATGAGTTGACCAGAGAACTACTAATTTTGTCAGTGTTGCTGGCGTCTGTCTTGACGATTGGTTGCAGTGATTTCGCTGGCAATAGCTCCACTCCACCGGATGTTGTTGACATTGAGAGCGACGCTCCCGATATGCTTGCCGCTATCAAAACCGCACAAAAGACGATGTCGTTCTTTGAGCAGAATTGGAGAACGATGGACAATGATGGGGCCAGTCTCAAGTTTGCTTTACCCACGCCTGATGGTGGGCGCGAGCATATCTGGTTTATGCCGACCAAAATTCTGAGCGATAAAATTACTGGCAAATGCTCAAACGTTCCAGTCGGGATTCCGGGACTAAATATAGGTGATGTCCGGACAGTGAGCCGGGATGATATCTCCGATTGGATGATAGTGGTTGGCGATAAATGCTACGGTGGCTATACAATCAGGGTGATGGCCGAGCGAGAACCTGATGTTGCGCTACCATTTGAGTTCATGGATCTGCCGGCAAACTGATGGAATTCAAATTGACAACACCGGAGTTTCAATCAAAGGAAATCAAGTCAACCAATGACTTGCAAAAATTCCCTGATTCAGAGCTCTTGAAGTGGTAAATCACTTGTCCCGATTTGATGATCACGAACGCTATACGGATCATGACTTATGGAAAAATGTATTCTTGCAATGGCGGGCTTGGCGGAGGCGGCAGCGATGATTGAACTTGCTGTTTCTTGGCTCGCACTTTTCGTGTTGGCGTTATTGCTTTTCGCTTCTGCTGGCACATTTAGAAACCGGCTCTTCATTGCTTCGATTGTATTGACAGTTCTGGGAGTCGCTTTGCTCGCTCCTTTGAATGTTCCTTATATAAATGCCACCGCTGAAGAATTAGCTGACCCTGACTACAGATACTGGCTCGGTCGGTTCAGAGTTCTTGCTTTCGCTTGGCATGGATTTATCATTATGGCTGTTGCTTCAATTTCATACCATTTTCTGAAACGGAACGGTCCATCCGCCGTATAACAAATGCGTTCAGCGCTGACGAGTAGTCGACATTGGTTCAGAAGTTCAGTTGATTGAACGAGCAACCGTGATAGTGGAAGCTTTCCCAAATTCTGAGACTTGCACAATTACTTGGAGGTGGTACGAAATTTATTAAGAGCGTTTTGGCGGTCGTTCTGAGCCTCGTCGCCGCGATCATTCTGTTTATGGTGGTCGAAGGCGTAAGTTCGATCCTGCATCCGTGGCCTGAAGGCTTTGGCGGTACCGTTGAGGAAATTTCGCATCAGGTTACAACCTATCCAGCCTGGGTGCTGGCCTTGCTGGGTGGTGTTGGATACGGGGTGGCAATGCTCATCTGCACCTTTATCGCAACCCGCGTAGGCCCCAGGAGAAGTCCTTGGCACGGCTGTGGAATAGGTGTATTTCTGTTTGCTATGGTTGTATGCAACCGATCATGCTTCCGTATCCAACCTGGTTCTGGGTGCTAATGTTTACCGTGCTTCCGCCAGCACGTACTTCGGTACCTTACTTGCGGTGAAAAAGAGTCCGCCACTTGGCGCGGAATAACAATATAATGCACGCGAAGTTGAAAAAGCTACTTCGGTAGCAGCACTTTCCAAGGTAATCTTACATCGCTTCTCGAAAGGTCAAAGAATCATGAACAGCCAAGTTTCTCCATGGCGTAGAACTGCCGGTCGGATCATATTAGTGGTAGGGTTGCTGTTGTTTCTCTCGATTTTTGTTTCCGCGACTATGGTCCTCCGTTCTGGTGACATGGATGGCCTTGAAGCCAAAGTAACCGCCTGGGGATATCGTGTACTTGTTTCGTTCGCAATAATGCTCTTTGCGCATCTCGTAGCTGGGGTCAGACCCTCCGGGTAACATGGCAATCGCGGGATAACAATTTGATGCACGCGAGGTCAAACTTGCGCGTGGTTTGAAGCGGAAGATCAATCGAAACTCGAAACGGCGGTGTGGGATTTACCTCAAAGTAGATCTTTGATGTTGGTTTAATCCGCGTTGGGTTTGATCCGTGTCGGCTGTCCCAGGATTGATTGAGTCACTTCAGTATCGATTGATTGGTCAATCGGGCGGCCAATCATCCTTGCGACATCGGCAGATAACGATTGGGAGCCGCCAGGACCAAACAGGCGGTCGCCGTACAGAAAGTTCGACTGGTGATGCAGTGATGCCCAGTCCAACTGCCATCCTGATTCTGAACGTCGATGATTCTGTCACGGACGACCGGAAACCATTTCAACCAGTCGTCGCCACCTTTCTGTAGCATCGCTTCGGTGATTAGATGAAAGGCGAGATACTCTTCGCCTCCCGCTTGGTTAAAGGCTGTCTTGTTGCGAGTTACCAGGTTTACAACGTTCTTGAAAGATTTTTTGACGACCGGTTCGTCGTCCCGTCCCATTTCATAGAGGACTCGGATACCCGCGGCGTTTTTGTAAAACCCATGCATCCAATCCGAACCATCCATATGTTTGCTCATGTTATTGATCAGAAACTCCGCCGTTTTTTGTGGCGAGCTTCCAACATCAAAACCAGCAAGATGTGCCGCGCGAAGACTTGTCCATCCCAGCACGGTTCCCAGAATCGGAGCCCAAGCGTCATGGCCCCAACTACCATCGCTGTATTGCGATTTGACAACCACATCGGTTACTTTGCGAACCGCCTCAAGAGTTTCTTTGGGAAGGTGACCTTCACCAGCAATCTGAGTTAGAAACAACAAAGCGATGAATGAGTGGGCTTGCTGACCAAGATCGTATACCAATTGTGAGCCGGCCGATTTAGTTATGTTATTCGCTGGCATCTTAGAGACAGTCTTCAGAATGAAAGCCAGAATCTTTTGCAACTCAACTTTCTTAACGCCTTGCAACGGTGTGCTTCCACTAGCCATCATTGCCAAACCAGCCATTGCCGTACAGCCGATGTTTGCGGGCAGTTGATTGATGTCGGTGCCGTAACTGCCATCACGTAGTTCAGCTCGCTTGAGCCATTTGAATCCTCGTCGAATCGCTTTCAACGATTCAGGTGTCATCTCGTCGAGTCGAGCATTGCGAATGAGTGTGGAGGAATGGCGACTTGGATTAGTCGGATTAGTGAAAGGCAGGGAAAGTCCAGCCATTGAAGCGAGTGCTGAGGAGGTAAGCAAAAATCGTCTGCGGGAAAGGTGCATCGTCGAACTCCTGGTTTCTGTGCCCTTATGGTGCCCTCCATTATCAAGAATCTTAATCGAAAGTCAATTAAATCCGTAACAGCTACTATCGCTTGAGAATGCTTCCCCAAACATTGGAATACTCCCGATTAGAATGCATTGAAGCAGGGCTCTTGCTTTTCGATTTTTGTTTCAGTTCTGGTGATATGGATGGCCTTGAAACCAAAGTAAACGTCTGGGATAGCGTGCATTTGTTGCGTTCGCAATAATTCTCATAGCCATCTCGTAGGTTGGGTTAGGCGCTCCGGGTAATATGGCAGTCGCGGGATAACAGTGTGATGCACGTGATGCCAGACTTTCGCATGGTTTGAAGTGGAAGATCAATCTTTCCGACTCAGTGATCACTGACGTTATTTGAAAAAGCGAGGACGTCTGAAATGCCAACTAAGAGAAACTGGCTTCGAATATCGCTGCGAGGATTCCTGGTCGTGTTCACTTGCGCCGTCATTGGCTTCGCTTGGTGCGCCCACTATGCCAACAAACGCTGGGCTGCGTTTTCGGCGATTCGACAAGCCGGTGGTAAAATCCAAATGGGAATGGGGGAGCCATCACGACTCGAAAGGTGGTTTGGTTCTGAACTATTCGGCACGGTAAACAAAGTCGACTTGCGTAAAGGCAAAGTCGATAATGATCTGGTGCCCCACATTGCCGCATTGAGAGAGTTGGGCCGGCTGGACTTGAGCAACGCCGCGATTGACGATGATGGGGTGCGGCAACTTGTACATCTCCAGTTAAGTGAATTGTGGTTGCAAGGTACAAATATTATTGACGCCTCGGCGGCAAGTATTTCTCAGATCAAGTCGTTGGATTTCCTGGCACTCAACGCAACGTCGTTGTCTGACTCGTTTCTTAAGCAATTGGACCCACTGCCCAATCTGGAAAGTCTCGGGTTGCGTGGAACTGAAGTCACCGGCGTCGGGATGCAGTTCCTCTCTCGCCATCCGAGATTGAGGGAACTCGATGTCTACAGCACCAAGGTTGACGACGCAGGCGTGGAGCATCTTCTAGAGTGCCGATCGCTCGCCGAGATTGGATTGTCTTCGACCAACGTCACTGATACTGTGTTCGAGCACTTGGGCAAAATGCCGAACTTAACTACCGCAGATTTAAACGCGAGCCCTGTCACCACAGAGTCTGTCCTGGCGTTTGAAAAGTCTCACCCGAAATGCGATATTGAATGGTATCGGAAATAGCACAGCATCACAGGCAGACGTCAAGAAATGGATGAATCGCAACAACCAGTGGCTTAAAAGGATCTCATGGCGAATCAAACTTTGCTCCCGCTGCACCAGCAGATTATTCGCGATCGCATTGGCGAACTTGGATTAGGGGATTTTCGTTCCGCGATACTTAAATCTGCCTATTCTGCATATGATCTCATTGGTGTTAAACAATCCAAGACGCGGGCGAAAGGTACAACAAGGTTTGGTGGTCAACCGGACCTGCCTTCCACATTTCAAACCAGTGACCTGGACTCGCTTCAGTTTCTTTTCCAGGTGAATCTCTCGGACTTGCCCGACGGCTCGATGCTTGGGCTTCCATCCGATGGGATTTTGTCGACGTTTTCTGAACGCGATCCATATTACGGGGGTAAAACATTCTTTTTTCCTTCAGCTGATCTGGTCCGCTATCGGATGCCAGACCCGGCGCCAGATTACATTTTTTCTAATGTAAAACCTTGGAAACTAAAGATCGCGACGAGTGTTGGATTCGCGCAATATGGTGATGAACTATTTTATGAAATTGAAGAAGCGGGCTTGGCCGATGAATACGAGCAACTCTGCAATACAGAATTTAGTTCGCGTTCAGGCCCTTGTTTTGGAGAAATTCTCGGCCGCTTTAGCGATCTTAACGGCGACATGCGCGAAACGGCTGCGGATGGCTGTGGGGGCAAACCGAACGAGTGGCTTTCATTGTGGAAATTGTTTTCTAGTACTGAGTCAAACCTGGTAATCAGTGATTTTCATTTGCTTCATGGTATGATTCGCAAACGGCATTTGAAGAACTTGGACTTCACAAAGATGTTCACCACTGAAGACAATGGCTGACCTCGTCGCTTAATAACATGATGCACGCAAATCCGGACTAGCGCGTTGTTTTGAAGTGAGTGATTAAACTGTTCGGTTCGGTGATCACGGACATTTTTTAAATGGAAACTAGCCTGTGACCGACGCTATCGTTTGCCGTAACTGCGGTGAGGAATTACGTCCAACAGGGGACCCGTTCTGCACTTTCTGCCACGAACCACTGGATGACGGATCTTCGGATATATCACAAGCGGAAGAGATGGATCAGGACGGCGACTACCTAATTAAACCCAATGTTTTTGGAGTCTCTTGCTACACACGCCGAGCGTTGGTTTTCGACAGATGTTACAAATGTGATGCCACTTCGAATCTCGCAACAACATCTGTGGCTGGGTCACGTTCAATCGCATCCTATGTTTTTGTGTTTGTCCGTGGAATTGAACTGTTGAAAAATCGAACTTCTGTCAACATTCCAATTTGTACAGATTGTCGTTTTTCAATTTGGCCACTCCGATTCGCCCATCTGGCGGCACTCGCAACGTGTTTTGCTCTGCCTTTTTTGTATTCCATGGTGCTTGGGGACAAGGCCGCAGAATAGAGCCTGATTACGATGTTAGCGGGACCGTTGGTTGTACTGACATCTTACGTGTTTTTTCGAGACTGGTTACTGGGCGTACAAGTTCACTCTTCGCGCGGCAGCTATCGCTACATTGTTGCGAAACGTTTTCGTTCCGATTTTAATAAGGACGTCCTGAACCAACCGGACAACACATAGGCCGATCGACTGTTAACAATGTGGCTGCTTGATCTCCTTCGCGCACACCGCGCACTTTTTTAAGTGTCGACTTGTAAACGGCAATGAACGATGCCTTGGGCAGACCGGGTTTAAAATTGATTCAAATGACGAAAAACAAAAAGGATTTCGGACTTCGATTCTTCGCCTAATTCGCAAATTGAAATCGGGGCCGCTGGACGCTTAAAATTACGCCGATGCCCCCTACTTCTCATGGTCTGGTTTCTTTTTCAGGGGTTGTTGACGTTTCTGCATTAACTTGGCCCGTTGTCTTGCCATATCTATCTCGTTCTTTTCTCGCTGCTTACGCCATTTCAAAGACTCTTCGGGCGTTAACTTTCGAGATGAAATTGTGTTTTCACGGATACGGACATTGAAATGGCTTGGCTTGCGACCGAATCCATCCGCAATTTCGTGCCTCTTAATTCGCAGGTCGATCCACCAAACATCGAATGCGTAGACTTCCCCTTTTATTTCAAAATAGCCCAAGCTATTGGTTGATTTGATGTTATCCAACTCTTCAATCGAAAGTTCGTTTTCAATTTCGAGGTACTCATCCTTTGCTTCATCCGGAATCGTATACCTTGCCAAATCTCCTCGGGAGATGCGAATCGCTGCCAATACTTCCGCCACTGTCAGAGGCGGTTGCGTTTTTCCAATGCGGTCTTCTTTGGCTTTTTGATTGAACTTTTCAACCGCATCTTTCAGTGGGATACGGGACTGGCCTAACGAAATGCCAGATCCGAAGAACAAGAATAGGCAAATGAATGAAAAAACGGGAACCGATCTGGAAACTGAATCATACATAAACGCTCCTGTGACTGAATAGCAAATCCAATAGGTATTATGGGCACATTGTTGGCACAATTCAACGGTGTCCCTTAAACTTACCTGCTAACAACAGAGTATCTTTTTCAATCATTCTTGCCGTTGGATAACAATGCGATGCGCGCAAAGCTCGACTTTCGCGGAGAATGGATGATCGCTCGTTCCGGCTCGGTGATCATGGACAATACCCCACTATGAATAAACTTCCCACTGAACTCGTTGAAAAACTTAAATCGACTAGCGGCAACTTTAAGCTGACAACAGTTCTTCACGAAGAATTAGGTGAAGAAACGATCACGTTTCGTGAGCTTGACGAAATTGCCATCGCTACACTCTACGTTGAGGTCGATGAATACATTGAAAATTACGGGGACCAATCAACGGAACTTGCTGGAAATTACTACCCAATTAGCGGATATGATCTACTGTTGGATTTTCCAGGATACCGAGCCTTCGGTGTGCTTGTTTGGTTGCCCGGCACTTTGGAGTTCGCAACGTACGACGAAGATCATTGCGTATTAAGATCGTTTCCGAACTGCGGGTTCAATGATATTCTTAAGAATCCCAAACGATTCTTTAATTGCATGTGGTACCCTGACGAATTTGAAAACCACCTCGTTAGACCGTGGGATGACGAACGATTTGGCGAAATTGTCCCCACGAAAACGCCGGAATGGTAACAACAGCGCCGGATAGCAATGTGATGCACGCGAAGTCGGGCTTGTGCGTGGGTTTGAATTGGTGAGAATCGCTTGTCCGACTCGGGAACACGGATGTAATGCGGCTAATTTGTGCTTTAGCGCTGGACGGCAAGGAAAACCTGCATATGAAGTTTTCGCTATGGAACCTCTTATTGATGCTTACTGTAATCGCTGCTGTATTTGGTATTTACAGTTCACGTAGAGCAAACATTGAGATGGCACGACAATACGACACTGTGATAGCTGAGCTTAAAGCCGATCGTGACGCGATTGCGAGAGAAAATAGAAAGCTAAACGAGGAACTCAGTTGTCTCACTATCATTCATCCAGACAAACTTCATGCCGTCAAAGTCAAGACTTACGAGGCAAGAACATGGAGCTATCGGGTGTATCTGCCAAAGGGGCGGCAGTACTACTTCGCATGCCAGGTAAATTCACTTCCGCTGGCAAATGCTCTGCCCGCAGTTACCAATCCTCCCGACCCAAAAAGCATCGGTTTAATCGACAAAAATTCCACTGCGATTGGCCGCCCTCACGGAGAGTATATTGTAACGCTATCGGTTGGTTTGATTGAGAACCAATGGAAGTATAGCATGGACGTCCGCAAGCCAGATGTTGCGAGTACTGGTGCTGTCGGTACATCTGTCGTCAAAGGTCCTTCAAGTTCTACCAGTACATCCGTCATCGATGATGTTGACGGCAAGTGGCCACTCGTTCAAGAAGAGATAGTCTCTGGCGGAGTTTCTGATCCACGCGAAATATCGCTTGAAAAATTGCCACTTGTACTTCTTAATTTCCGAGCAATGAACGAAGGCGTAACTAATTCAGCTGACTCGAGCCAAGGGTGCATGTTGTGGGTAGGCACGTCAAATTGATTTGGCAATCGGCACGAAGCTGGACTTGCGCGTCAAAGGTCGCCTGTGAAAATTAACATTCGTACGCTGATGGCAATCACCGCTTCGATTGGATTTGCTGCGTGCGCGTATTCTGCAGATCACAATGCAACTCTCGCTGGATTTTCTTACGAGGGAGAATATCTTTCTCGGGTTGCCTGCTTTTTTGTAATGACTGCGACTCGTTTACACGCGCGTTCACTTTCACTGTCCGGATTCAGGCACCTGTTTTTCTCGATCATGGTTCCGTTCGTCGTGACACTTTGTTGGTTCTACTCCGTCATTTATTTTTCTGGACGAGAATACCGCTTCTACACCTACGTCGGTTATTTCGACGATCCATTTATCGTGCTGGCCGAGTATGGAATTGCATTCGTGTTGACTGAAATGTTGCGGCAGCTTGGAAAACGCACTAAACTATTTTTTACGAAGCCAAACTCCAACTCTTCCCAGCACAACCTCGTCGAATGACAAAGTGATGCACGCGAATCCGATTAACGCGGTCGCTATCTTGCGTCGGTGGTGAACCAGATTTTGGCCAACGCCAGTCAGGCTCTGACTTGAAACTGGTTGCTAACACAAACGTATTGACGGGTTTCCCGCTATCGACAAACACATGACGTAAATTCCCTTGGGGCACTGCAATGACAACAAAAACTCAATCGGCAATCGCTTTTCATATCAATAGAGCAGGCGCAGACGGCAAGGTCCTTTTGGAATCAGGCCGCGCGGCGATTGAAATCACTCAGCCAGGCGTCAATCTAAAATTCGAGTCGTTGGGAAGTTTCACTGTTGTTCAAGCGATTTTCCGTGGCGTGGATGATCAAGGAAATTTTGATGGATTTAGGAGTGACTACAAATTTGTCACAGAAGGGGATAAACCCGTGCAGCCAGGGCGATACATATTCTCCACGCTGGTTCAAGGCCAAAACCCGACCGACGGAGACGGTGGCCGTGTTACTTGCACCTATAGCTAAAAAAATACTGAGCAACGGCGGTATATCATCAATGTGATGCACGCAAAAGCCGGACTTGCGCGTGGTTTAGAAATGGATGATCGTTTGTTCCGGCTCGGTGGTCTTGGACGTAGTCTGACTAATGAAAAACACAACGAAAATTCTATTATTCGTTGCCGTTGTTATCGCTTGCAGCGGAGCATGGCGCTTCTACGGAGAAAGAATTCAGATTTTTCCCGAAACTTATGCACCGTGGTTGAACACTGAACCCTCCGTTTACGCGCATGTTGATTCCGTGCTTGAAACCGACTTCAAGTTTCATGCCTACTCTTTTCAGGAAAATAAGTACGCGGACGCTTTCCCCAATACTTTCCGAACACCAAATGTTGCAGCGACCAATGGTCACGTACCGTCATTTAAAATCGGCGACGACATATTCATCATCACATTCAAATGGGTCAGTCGCTCTTCTGGATTGGCTATTTCTGACTCGCCTGACTTCGCTAGAAATCTGGAGTCTCTAGATGAATATGTTACGGTGGAGAAAATATCTGATAAAATCTATGCTTGGTTCCTTCACCTTAATTACACCCGGCAAGAGAAAGCTGCAAAAAAATAATAATGCGATCCACGCGAAACCGGACTTGCGCTTGGACTGAAGTGGACGCTACGGCTCGGTGCGTGTCCGGTAATCTCGCTTGTAGGAGACACCTATTCAATTCACTCTTCGCACAATGCTGATTGCTGTCGCGTATTGCTCCTGCATTATGATGGCTTCAACTACTTTTGGTTTTGCAGGCGTTTTGTGGCTGCTTGCTGTGCTGCTGATCGTGTTCGTTTTAGGGAATGAAATCTATCCGCGATTTTGTCCCAATTTTATCCGGAGAATGGATAACTTGGGTACTGGCTCGAAACTTGCGCTATCTGGATTCTCGATTGTCTTTGCAACAATTTACCCTTTCTTGGCAATAGTGATATGGACTTTCGGATCAAACGCACCAGAAGTTGGGACGGAAACTTACTATGCTACGATCACCGTGCCCGTTGCTGGATTTGCTCCACTGTTGGCGTTTGGTATGCTCCGAGAATCCAGGCTGCACCGTTGCTTGCGCGGGGATCGCGGGATAACAATTCGATAGGCGCGAAGCCGCGGCCCGCGAGTGCTTTTGACAGTTTGGTGCTTTTCATTCACGGGTGTAGTGACGTCGGCACTCGGTTCTAGCGTTCAAAAATGGCACTCGCTGGTTGGTAACAATATGATGCACGCGATGTCCAGAAATTTATCCGAACAACCGAATGCTTTCTGGTACAAAAGGATGCACGCGAAAGCCGTTAAAGCTCCTGGAGCGGTTCACACGACGATACTTTAGCAAAGGATACAAGGTAAATCTTATGACTCTGCTCAAAAAATGCCCGACCTGCGTTGAGATGGTTAAACCTGACAGTGACGGCAACTGCCCAAACTGCAGGCTCAATCTAGTTGCAATTGACAAGAACCCAAATCAGGAAATTCAATTCTACTGTGCCGTTTGCGAAGATTTTTTCATGTCGGTGCGTGACGGTACGGGGTTTGAACAAGCTCCATGTCCAAAATGCGGAGACTTGTCCAATACTCCCGCTTTTCATGTTGGAGAAATGATTCGAAACAAAGAAAGCGCGGCTGCGGGGGCAAATTGGCTTTTATGGTTGATTTTGAGTCTCCTGCTTTCGGGCGTGGGTTGGTTTTTGAAGAGTATATTCGTAGCGCCCTAACCATAGTTGTGTAAATAAATGCGTGACTTATTACTATAACAATGTGATGCACGCAAGTTCGGAATTGCGCTTGGTTTTGAAATGGATGATCGCTCGTTTCGGCGCGGTGATGATAGAGGTTATGTCACTTGAAATTGAGAATCTTTATGCCAAAATTTTCGATTAAGCACCTGTTGATTTTGATTGCCCTTGTTGCCGTAATTTACACAGTGTGGAGTCAACGCAAGTTGGAGAGTGAAAATTCCTTTCTATCTGAAAGGTTGGTTTATCTTGACCACGAAGCCCGGGTAAAACGCAGACTTGTTGACCTTTACGCTTCTCTGGACACGCGTGACGATGAGGACATGAAGATTCTTAAGTTGGTCCAGCGGTTATCGCCTCGGTCAATCGGAGTTGCCGAGGAGGATCTCAAAATTTCGGAAATGACCGTTGAGCAGTATGAGAGGCTAAGGTTAGAAGAACAGAAAGTGCCGTTTCGCTTGCGGAGTGACGTACTGCTCAGTGATATGGACGGAACAGACGGGCAACTCGAGGTTCTTTCTCTTTGCACTTGTCCGCCAGGGCTGCCGCACGGAATGTTTTCCTCAGTCAATGTTCTTTTCGGGGGTAATGAAGTGATCGACGTGCTTATTCGCAGCAAGAGTACAAGACTCGAGACGCACACGATTACTTTGGCTGACACGGACAAAGACAACCGGCTTGAGCTTGTCATAGATTACACGCCGGGTGTTGGGAACAACCGAAGTGCAAGACCAGGGAGAATAACGTACGCGGTAACTCTTTCAGGATTCAAGCCGATGGATTCAAACCAATGGATTAAATGAGGTGGCCGCTGAATAACAATGTAATGCGCGCGAAATTTGTGTTGCGTGATTTAGAAGCGAATAATCGCTCGGTTCAGTCTGGTTATATCACTTACGCTATTCACCCTCAGTCAAACTGAACTTGGTTTACAGTCGCTTATGTGCTCGCCCAGAACCAAACAGTGACGACCCCTTCTCGCTTGTGGTCACAGCTGTGGCTGATGTTAATCAAATGTTCTTTTGCCAGTGTTGACGCGAATTGCGATGCCTCACTGAACAACTCATCCCATGGCTTGTATTTTGAACGAAAAACCTTGAATTGAATTTTCATATATACCTTTCTTGCAAATTCCTATTCTTGTATTCAATTCGCTATCGCTGTGCAGATCTTGGCGTTGGAAAGTTTAAGTTGAGGTTCATTTCTGCGCGAGACGTATTATGCGGAATCGCTTGATTTACCCTGGTCGATAGCTGACAATTGTTATCAGGAAGAACGCATTGCGCTGTTTTTTATCGGGAAATCTGCTGAAGCATTTTTGTCGCTCAAAGGTGTTTTGCAATTTTGATGCGCTCGTCGCGGGGCTTGCGTGGTTTGAAAATGGATGATCGCTCGTTCCGGCTGTTCACACTCGAAGATCACGTCATCTAGCTCACCAAAAACTATAATCTTAAGGCTCGAATTGACTACTGCTACAATAATTCGATTGGCAGCGTTCGCAGCCTTTGCGTACCTGTTCTCGTTCGGCACTTCGGGGCCATTCATGTTCGACAACAACTTTATCTCTTATTATTGCACTAGTGACTTGGACTGGCATTGGCAGTATCGGGTCGAGGTGATATTCGAGTGGTTCCTCTTTGCTGTAATTGCTGGTGGATTCCTTCTTTTCACTCTTAGGATTCCGGAACGATTACCCCGCAGCTTCACAATTCGGCAAGTTTTCTTAGGGGTAACGGTTGCTTGCCTTGTGGCACTTCTGACTTCAATTGAGTTGCGGGAATACAATTCTCAACAAGCAGTCGCGGAAAAGTTTGCAAGGCAGGGCGGATCGATTACTTTTGCCAACATCTCTACCATGTTCAGTGGAAACTGGTTTGAGCGAATAGTCCTGCTGTTGGGTGTTACTTGCTCATTTCTGGGAATGGCACTGGCTCTGTTTGATAAAAGGAAATAATTTCAGTGGCTGAAGTTGCGATATACGATTTGATACCCGTAGCCGGATTTGCGCTTGGCTTGGAAATGGATGATCGCTTGTTCCGGCTGGTGACCGGATGTACTGTCGCTAAATTAAGTGGTGCTGAAAATGAAAATCTTGCTTGTTGCGGTGGCGGCTATCGCGGTTGTAGTGTTGGCTTTGTTTCTTCGCCGCTCGCAGGATGACGGGATTTTGGCTGCCGCAGCAGTCCATGCAGTTACTGGGGAAAAAGAGGCGCTTAACCGGGTGACCAAAACGACTTTTCGGATGTCACCTGCTTCGGCGACGCTCTGTGTAGTGCTCCCGACACAGCAGCCTCCACACGCCGGTTACCACTGTCATGTGTTCGCAAATGAACGAGCACTTGAAACGATTCAAACTGGCAAAGGAACCTATCCGGTAGGTTCGGTTATTGTCAAACAGAAATACAACTCACGACTTGCAAAACAAACTGAGCTGTTCACGCTGATGCGAAAGATGGAAAGTGGCTACGACGCGGAAAATGGTGATTGGGAATACTCTGTTGTTGATTCAGTGGGATCGAAAGTTCTTACTGTCGGTCGAGAGGCGTCTTGTATTGCATGTCACGAGAGTTATGCAGATACTGATTTCGTTAGCAGAGTGTACTTGGACCATTGAATGATGGTGCATGACAGTGTGATGCAGGGGAAGCTCGAGCATGTATGGTTTCTAGATTGATCCGTCGAATCGGGCGTGGTTGGAAATTGATGATCGCTCGGTTCCGGATCGGTGATCACGGGCGTTACCGGACTACAGGAATTTGAATGGCAACATTGTTTGGAGATTTTGACGCTTCTGATTTTTGGGAAGACTGCGCACATGCAGCGGAAACTTACGTTGAGGGCTCCCCTACGGAAAAGTTAATTGCGGAGATCGAGTCATTACTTGGTTACAAGATTCCAGCTGCATACATTGAACTCTGCAAAACTCAGAACGGTGGTTCACCAAATAACACGTGCTTTCGCACTCGGACGCCAATTTTTTGGTCGGATGACCACAGCGAGCTTGTGGGTATTTTCGCGATTGGCAAAACTGCCGACTGTTCTTTGGGTGGCAACGATGGGTCCAAATTCTTGATCGAAGAATGGGGCTACCCGGACATCGGTATCTATTTTGCGGATACTCCAACCGGTGGCCACGACATGTTTTGTTTAGACTATCGAGATTGTGGAGCAAATGGCGAACCTAAGGTTGTTCACATACATCAGGAAGGAAACTATAAAATAACGCTCATTGCTGACTCGTTCGAGGCGTTTATTCGAGGCTTGGAACCCAAGAGCAATTTCGACGTCTGATAACAATGTGGTGCACACGAATCTGGGCGTGCGTGTGGTCTTGAATCGGGTGATCAATCGTTCCGGCTCGGGGCTTAGGGGTACTGCCTTGTGTCAACGAGGTTTCAGATTTTCCGATTTTCACGCGCTGTTGAAAGGATGAGATGATTAATCGTTTCTGGCTCTCTTTCTGTCCAATGTTGGCATTGATAATTCTTTGCTGCCAGTCCGATGTTTGGGTTTTTGCGCAGGAGAAGTCCGCAGCGGCGGAAGGGGCATCTGTCGCGGAAAGGGATAACGGAAAACCGCGATTGCGTGAGGTCATCGTTAGCTACGCTCAAGAGAACGGCAAAATGCAACTTTATCGGGTCAATGAGGATGGATCTTCCAGGCGTACGATCACGAGCGGAGATGACAACTGCATGATGCCTGCCTGGTCTCCAGATGGTAAGCAAGTTGTGTATGTGCGACAGAGCAACAAAGGCTTGAACCTCTGGCTTTGCGATCCCGATGGAGAAAATCACAAGCCGCTCACGCAGTCCGGACACAATCGTGTTCCTTCTTGGCTGCCTGATTCGAAGCATGTGGTATGGATGGTTTCTACGCCAGCGAAAGGCGCTAAGGATCCGGCGGCAAATAGTCAATTGCGAATCATGAATACGGAGACGATGGAGTCGAGACCACTGTTCAGCGATGCTCAGCAGATCAAATTCAGTAACGCGATGCCCGTTGTTTCGCCACGAGGAGGTAAGGTTGCTTTTGTTTCCAATCGTAGTGGCAGCTACAGAATCTGGCTAAGTAATCTCGACGGCAGCGATGCAAAACCTATTTCGCCAGTTCCTAGTGAAAAAGACGAAACCCTGGATTTGCCCATCGAACAGAAAGTGCCATCTTGGTCGCCTGATGGCAAATGGATTGCTCACTGGGAAGGCGTAGAAATGATTCATATGAGCCGCTTCACGGGAAAGCAAGATCCAAAAAGAGACCAGCTAATTGCGGCGACCTTTCATGTATGGGTTGTTGGAAGCGACGGGCAGGGCAAGCGAAAAGCGGGGCGTGGAGACGATCCCAATTGGTCGCCAGATGGATTTGTCACACGTTCCTTTCCTGATCCGAAGAGGGGCGGAGCCAATGTCATGATCAAAGGAAAAAACGATTGGCGAGAATTGCCGATCCTTCCTGCGGGCACGACTCGCTATGGTCGGTTTACATGGAAGCCTTAACAAAACATTAGCGTAACAATGTGATGCGCGATAATCCGAACTCGCGCGTGGTTAAAAGTTGGAAGATCAACCCTAGCGACGGGTGATCAAAAACGAATTGGGCTTTGACAATGGCTAACCGAAAACGGCTTCGATTCACCTTGCGATTCATCCTGGCGTTGGTTTTGATCTGCTCATTGCCGTGTTGGTGGGTCGGCGCGAGTATCTCCGACTATCAGAAAGAGGCAAGAATCGTTGAACGCATCGACGAAATTGCACCTGACTTGCATGTTGAATACGAATACTGCGGGCCGTCTTGGATTGCGGCGATGGGATGGAAGCCCAAATGGCTTTATCGCGTCAAAGCGGTTGACGTCATTGGATTCAGGAGTGGAAAAACGTTGACCATGGACGACATCCCCTTCGAGTTTGATGACGAATCTTTTCTCGCAATCCGAAAAGATCTGCTGCGACTGCACGAACTTAGGATGTTATTCCTGTGGTACACGAAACTGACTGACGATGTGGTGGATGATTTAGAGGATTTCCAGAACCTTGAGGTGCTCCAGCTTTCCGCCTGCAACAACATGTCCAATGTCGCTGCCAAACGCTTGAATTCGAAACTTTCCAATGCCGAAATTCACCTTCCCTCTCGTGAATAATTGACCAATAACAATTCCATGCACGTATAACTGTCGCTAGAGTTGTTTTGGCGCGAGGTGGATTGGTCGGAATTTTTATTGGATCTTCACAGTTCTTAACAACCAGTCCGCGATGGTCCTAAGTCAAGAGATCCGATGTTTAAAGAAACTATTGAGGCTTTCGGAAATCACGTTGGCAACCATATGATGAAAGTTCTTGTTCAACGTGTGAACTCGTTTTTTAATAATTGAATTGTCTTTTGCCATTGGGGGCAGAAAAAATTCAATATCAAAAGAAAAAAAACGAATTGATCTGCGCGGCATTGGTTAACAACAGTAGACTACGACAAGTGTTGGGATGAGTAAAAGCGCGAAGCGACCGCTTCTGCTAATCAATGCAAAATTGATCTTCAGACATTACGGGAATTCGGATTCCGATTGGGTTATTGCGGGTGGATGAATCCAAAAAAGTTACAATCAAAGATATTGCGGAAACGGCAAACGTTTCCAAGAGTACGGTTTCACGAGTTCTTAATAACTCGACGCCGGTTAACGAAGCGAAACGGAAAGCCGTTCTGGCGGCAGTTGCCGAGCTAGATTTTGAACCCAATATCTATGCGCGTGGTTTGGCGGGCGGCCAATCGATGACGATCGGCGTTCAGACTCCCGAGCTGGGAAGCTACTGTTATGATCTGGCCACCAAAGGAATCATTCAGGCTTTAACCGGTACGAAGTATTCTCCGATTTTCGTGATGGGAGGATTTGCCAAGGAAAGCCAGCGAGCGACGATCGAAACCTTGATTCGTCGTCAGGTCGATGGATTGCTCATTGTGTTCGGCGATTTAAACCGATCGGAAATTGATGAGATTAGGCAACAAAAGCCAGTCCTATTCGTGGGCCGAAAAATTGCCGAGTTGGAATCCGATTGTGTTTTCATCAATAACTTTGACGCTGGATATCGGGCGACCAAGTTTTTGATCGAACTAGGCCATCGCCAAATTCTTCATATTCACGGAATAAAAGATTGTCCTGACGCCATCGAGCGATTTGAGGGCTATAAAAGTGCTTTGAGCAATTCGGAGATAAAATTCGATAGTGGCCTGGTGTACCCAGGAAAATATGACGGTGCCTCGGGCGAAGCGGCGATTGAATCGGCTTTGAAAGCGAAAAAGAAGTTCACGGCAGTGTTCGCCGCCAACGACCGAATGGCGTTTGGAGCAAGGTTGGCATTTTTTCGCCACGGCATCAAAGTCCCAGAAGACGTATCGATCATTGGATTCGATGATCAGCTGGAGTGTGCTTATTCGACTCCACCTTTGACTTCGATTCGACAGCCGTCTTATGAGATGGGCCAACTCGCTGCCACTGCGATGCTGAATTTGCTTGGCAAGAAAGAGTATGAGATGCCGTGCTTGCCAGCCGAGATTGTCGTTCGTGAGTCAACGCGAAGCATTGTTTAGGATCTTGGACATTCGTGTCCGACTGTCGCGAACTTTAAAAGACGGACAAGAATGTCCATCCTACATCTAACGTGTCTAAAAATGTGCTTCGTTTCCGCTCCCTCGCTAACGCGTCGGGTTTCCATTACGCGCTTTTGGTGTTTTGAGGCGCTGCGTCTTTAGACGATTCGTCTTTTTGTTTTTGTTCTTTGCCAGACTTCTCTCGTATCTTTTCCAGTTGCTTTCTCAAGTACTCGATTTCTTCCTCTTTTTCATCAATCTGCAATTGTAGTCTGTCCATCCTTTGCTCTGGATCGCGGCGCAAAATGGTGTCGATGACGTCAAGCGCAACGATGGCTCGCCACGAGCGAATCGCCAAGCCTCGCATGCGGTAGATCTTTGCGGTTCGAGATAGCTGCTTTAGTTTGACCAACCGGCTTAGCCTCGCCGCACCAATGAAACTGACTAATGGCAAGAGAACAACGGCGATGTCGATCCAGTTTTGCTTGCAGTAGCGAATTCGTTTTTCGACGATTGAAAACATCACAACGAATTCGAAGACGAACGCCATCCAGATAAATGCCGAACACATTTCGACAATTCGCTTACTCAAAGAATTGGAAGCAAGTTGTTCCGCATAAAAAAACTCAACGCCGACGACGGGTAGCACCAATAGTGCGATGATGATCATCGGCGCGCTGAAAATCCGAGACAGATATTTTTCCAAGTGCGATGACATGATTCGCCAGCCAAGCCCGGGAATCCAAGCGCGTTCGCCGTCTGCATGATCATGAGGGCAAAGTCGCATCACCGGCATCAAAAGGTAGCTGACGTGTTGCCTCATGCTTCGCGAACCGGATCGCCAGTGAACGATGGTTTCGACAACAAAACAGAGATAGAGAACGCCCAGACCGGCCAGGATTTTTAAACCGAGAGGCCCCAGCAAGTCGCCATCGGTCAAATGCAACAGGCCAGCCAGAAGAACCAGAAAAAGCACGGTAACGACGAACATGGGAACGGCGAAAATCCGGTCGAAGTGTGTGACCTCTTCCGAATGACGATCAAGTTGTTCTGTTTCCATTTCAAAAGTCCATTCGCTACTCAAGGTGGCTTCTTGGTAACAATCGCTATCGTTTTCGCCGAGAAAAGGAGCCTTAAACCGGATTTTGAGGGTCGCCAGCTTAGCTGTGGGCTCATTTTAGCTCAAGCTTCAAAAGTCAAATCCGATCCTGGTCTCAAGCTTTAATGATCGTCAGCTTTTGGTCGCCAATTTTCAAGGCGGTAAAGAAGCTTGTGAAAGTCGGCTACGTTGAGCCACAGCAATTGAACCGATGACGAGACGTTTTTTATGATCGCTTTAAACATCGCTCAAGCTATCAGAATTCTTGTACGACGACGAAGAAGTCATTCAATTCCTGCGTCGTTAAGTCGCACGGCGCTCAGACTGATCGAGTTGATTGCTGCGCTGATCTAGCTGAATCCTGCCGTAAGACGGAAAGTTACTTTGGATGGCTTGCAGAAAGTTGGCTGATGAGATGGGGGAGCCTCTGTCAGCTTGCACTCGATACTCACGAGCTGTGAAAAAGATGTGAAAAGAAAGTCCGATTGCGATTCTTTTGGAATTTTAATCTGAGAAATACGTCAAAAATTTGGCGAATTTAGCAGGCGGGGACGTATATAAAGCGTATTGACTTCTGATTCACCAATGCAAGTATTCTTGCGGCTGTTCTAGTTTCCTGTCTTAGTTCCCTGTCCTTAGTTCCCTGTCTTAGTTCTTTGATTTTGGCCAATCGTTTTGGTCATTGGTCGAATCGAAATACTGAGTGTCGGCATTTAATTCCTGTTTCATTTTTGCAAGAAGTAGCGATAGATGAAAACAAAGAAAAAACGCAAGCTTGTCAACGATAGTCAAGTTCTTGACGATCTCGATTTCATGGACGACCCGAATTACGTTAAGGCTAAGGCTCGCTCGAAAAAAAAGAAAACCCGGCCAGGCGTGAGGTTTCAAAAGAAAACCGAGCCGCAAGGTTTTCAATGGTCCGTTGCAATATGGTGTCTTGTTTGTGGAGCGATTGTGGGCGGGATCGTCGCTGCCTATATCGTTTGGGGGTGATTGGCTTTGGAGCTGGGTTCAACCCAGATGTTCAACCCAAACGTTCGACTCTAACGGGTCATGAAACTGAACAGGAACAGAGACGTGATCAATCCAAAGCAAATGCCGGTATAAAATCCTTCTTTGCCAAATGCCAGCAGCCCGATCAGGCCGCATAGCGCGGTGATGACAAAATAGAAAGTCATCATTAAGAGCGTGTAAGAACTATCACCTTCTTTGGGTTGTTCGTGGTCGCCCAATTCGGTTTGAATTCGAGGCGAACCGTCATACACGACACCCGCTTCTTCATTGCGCCTTTTGCATTCCTTGCAAATCAGTTGGGCATTTTCAATTGGGGTGCGGCATTGATTGCAAGGACGCATATCCGGCTACTTTAGAAAACAATGAATGAAAGTATCGAAACGAGAATCGTGTTGAACGAGAAAGCGAGCGAACGTTTGTCACGGGATCTTCTATGGGAAAACGGGTTGTTCGATTGGCCCCTCAAAGCGACTTCATAAACCTAGCGATATTTGTCATTGAGTCCCGTTGATGAAAATATCATTGGAATGATTTTTTCGATTCGACGCAATTTCGTTTCTGCTTTTTTCGCCTCGGAAATATGATCTGCATACTCGCGACGGCGGGATTTTGACATTTCATCGAAATTGGATTGGGCCTTCGGGTTGGCTGCCAATGCCTTTTTAAGCTCAACGGGAACAGTGACGGGCTTGTTGCGAGCTGGCTTGATTTCTTTGCCCAGTTCGACCAGCTCCATCGCTTCCAAAATATACTTTTTGATCGTTCGGACTTTGATGTCTTTCGCAGACTTCATTCGCCACTGCCTAAGTGCTTTTGTTTTTCCTTCTTGAGCATTGACCAGGACCTGCTCTTTGTCTTTGAGCAAAGCGCCTTGGTAAAACCAAAGTCCAAAATATGTTTTGGTGGCAAAGATACCGACCACGTTCTTTTTCTTGAACACATAAACCGGCATGCTCCATTTGGCCGTTTCTTCTAGCCCCAGCGTATTGACGACGGCCCGTAGTTTTTCGGATTCCTTTTGCCAAGTTTCAAGGTTGTCAAAAAAGTCGTCAACGTTTTTTAGTTTTCGCATAGTTGAATTGTCTCGCATCAAACACGTTTTTGGTCAAAGTGTTTTGATCAATGCGTTTTCCATTGTTGGTCGGTCATGTTGAAGCTTACGATCTCGACATGGCCAGTTGAAGCAGTGTTCGATCTGTTCTTTGCGCCAGCGAGGACCAAAATGGCTCCAACGTTAGGGTGGTTGCTGCAATATGTTTCGACTTGATCGATTGGCATGACAAAAAATGCAGTCGCCAAAGCGTCTGACAAAGCGGCGGATTGTGAGACGACGGTGGTGGAAAGGAAATGGCTGGCCGGCCATCCTGTTCGCGGGTCAATGATGTGGCCGTAACGTTTGCCTTTGTGAAAGAAACCTTGCCGCCCCGTTCCCGATGTGCCCAACGATTGGTTCCTTAAAGTCACTTCGCCCAATCGCACGCCGGGCAGGGTAGGGTGGGTGACGCCAACTGGCCATCCGGTGTCAGTGGTTGGTGTCTCGGGAGCTGGCGATGAATTGGCGGGTTCATTTGGGCCCGCGGGATTGTTTTGCGTGACGGAATTGCCTCGCGCCGAAACGCTGCTTTGCCCACCGTGAATCACAAAATCGTTAACTTGTTTGGCGGCAAATAAATCTGCCACTCGGTCGAGCGCATGCCCTTTGCCGATTCCACCTAAATTGATCTCAAGCTGAGTAACAAATTCGACGGTTAAGTTTTCCGAGTCCAGTTTGATATTTTCTGCGCCGACCGATTTCAAGGCTTGGTCGATTTCGGGCTGGGCTGGCAATTTTCCGCTTCGCCGATCAAAGCCCCAGAGTTTTGTTAACACGGAAGAAGTGATGTCAAACGCACCGTCTGTTTCTTTGTGAATCTGTTGGGCGAGCGTCAAAACGTCAAAAAGGTTCTCTTCCAGTTTGACGGGCGCAGAGCTGGCGGTTCGATTGAGCTGACTGACTTCGCTGTGGTCGCGGTAGACCGTCATTTGATCTTCAATTTTGTCGATCAATTCGAACGCCAACATGGCGGCAGCGCTGGACTGCGGATACTGATGCAAATTGAAAAGCAGTTCAAACTCGCAAGCCATCGCGTTCTTGGAATACTGCTCGATGTAGGCCGACTGTCGCTCCAATGATTGAGCGGCGTTAACAACACCCGCTGGCAATTCAAGTTTGTCAATTGCGCCGCTGCGAATCGCTTTGATCGCACCTTTTCCCGACAAGAAATCTCGCCGGTTAGATTGATCCGACGCTTGCGGATCGACTGGGCTGTGTTCGTTTTCGTCAGGCATTGGAATTCGTATTGGCCACTACGTTGAGGAACCTGAGTGTGACCACGGGATTGACGCGGCGTAAACGGTTTAAAGTTGCGATACGGTAATTGTAATCAATCACTCTGCATTCGTAACGCGTTGAGAAAGGCCTAAAAGCTGTTGTGTTTCGCGGGCAGCCACTTCATAATCGAATAATTCGTACTCTTTGGATCGTTTAAATATGAAACGTCAAACAATCATCGCTTTGTCGCTTGTGCTTGCCACGACCGTTACCGGTGCAATTGGCGCGATCGTTGTGCAACAGGAACGAAAAACCAAGAAAGTCACTCGAGTAAAACGGCCGCAGTTCAGCGAACGCGATTGGGACGGGATCTTTTTTGAGGATCTTTATCGTGATGGCCTTGTGGGCGATCGGCCCGCGTCTGCGGCTCCCGGTTCCAATACCGGTAATTCACAGATTGCCGGCAACGGTGGTTCGGGTGCCGAAGCAGGCGGAAACTCGGAGCAAAAGTTTGCTTGGACAAAATTAATTACGAACTCGGTCATCGAAGACGAGGTGAAATCGCTTCAAAATTCGCTTGTCCGTGACGTGACGACTCCGCTGAAGTTCAAAAGTGAATATGCCAAAGCTCATCAGTCGTTTTCGATGCTTTCCATGTTGTTTGGAATCATCCGGCAATACGACGGTGATGTTCGATGGAAGAAAAGTAGTGGAGCAGCGCAGGCTTCGTTTGAACGAGCGGCAGCCAACTCCAGGGTCGGAACGATTCAGGCGTATGAAAGTTGTAAACGGCGCAAAGAAGATTTGCAGGAAATGGTTCGAGGCGGAAATTTCGCGGGAACCGACAAACCACCTGAAAAGCTTGAATGGTCTGTCGTCATTGGACGCTCTCCAATAATGGTGCGATTGGCGAAATCGAAAGATTCGTTAAAGCAACTGACTTCCAGCAAATCCACGTTCACGGGTGACATTGAGACCGCGACTCACGAGGCTCAGTTGGTTGCGGCGATGTCAGAAGTGTTGATGAAAGAGAGCATGGACGACGCGGACGAAGACGACTATCTCGATTACGCAAGGCAAATGCGAACCGCGGCGGTGCAGATCGTTGAAGCTTGTGAAACCAGCGATTACGAATCAGCAAGCAAAGCCTACAATGTGATGGATCAGTCGTGCAGCAATTGCCACGACGATTGGCGCGATTAGTAAACGATAAATTTACTGGCAATCACGCATAGTTCTATCGGAAGCGACAAAACAAAACATGGCAGAGCAAACAGATCTATCACCTTGGATTCACCCCAAATCCAGCGCCTGGTTTGGGGCGCTTTTTCGTCGAACCAGTTTCATGTTGGCGTTGGAGGATGAGCTGAGAAAGCCAGAGGATCAGCTTTCGTTGGAAACAGTTCGCATGATGTTGGCGTTCGCAGTGATGCTTGGGCGCGACGGAGTTTGGCCTGAACGTGACAAAGGCGTGTTAAAGCAGATTTTGCAAAAGGCCAGGGACTACGTCAAACTGCCACCCAAGCCCAAAAAAGGAAAAGCACTTTCGATCGCCGCACACCAAGCCCACGCGAAACGGGTGAAGGAGATGAGCCACGAGATAGAGTTGGTTCGCCGGAAGATTGGTGCATCGAATCGCAAGTCAAAAATCGGGGCGCCGCCGTCTTGGGATCCGTTTTGGGAATAGCCATTTTGCGAATGTCTGACTGGCAATTAAGCCTTCATCAAAATCGTCAGCCATTTTTAGTATCAGCCACCAACCAAGTTAACGAAGAAATTTAGTGAGCAACGAACCCATTGAAGAACCGTGGAACGCACCGGAAGCCGTCGATTGGCTGGCCACGTTTGATCCGTGGTTGCAAACGTTACGCTTGATTCATGGGACGCTTCAACTGGAGGTGCGTGAAAAACCTCAGGAGATACGCGCGGCTGCGTCGATGGTGGTCATGTTTTGTCGCGAGAACCTCTGGCCAACGCGAAGTGGTTCTCTTGAGGAAATTTTGGGTTTGGCGGCGCGTCAACTGTCGACTCTCAAACAGCTTTACGAAAACAAAGCCAGGCAGGAACCGAAGTTGCAATCCAATCGACAGTTCCGCAATCTGCTCAAGTCGCTTGATCAGGAAATTCGAATCCTGGAATCCAGGATGTCAGATCCGAAACCGGTTATGCCTAACGAGCCGCCATGTACTTGGGGCGAGTTTTGGATGTAGCGAGGGCCGGCGGATGGGAACCATTGGCCGTTCGCGCGGATGCGGCTACTTTCTCGGAAGCCCATAAAACTTCACGGTCGGTTCAGATTTTTCATCTTTTCGAAAATAAATTGCGTTTAGTTTTCGCTCAGGCGTTTTGCCGACCGCTGGATAAATTCGTTGAAAGCTGACTTGGAATCTTCCTCGTTTCATGCGGGTGGCCAATCGCATGTCGCTTAACTCAAACGGTTCAATGTCTGCTTCGTGAGCGGCGCAGGCTTTGTTTACGGTCGCCAGGATAGCCGGGCCGTCTTCGCCCAAGTGAATTTTGGAGATGATCGCGTCGCATGCTTTCTCGATACGCCCAAGACGTTGAATGTCTTCAACTTCTGGGTAGTTTTTTACCGCGTTGTACAACGTATAGATCTGAATTTGCCTTCTTCCTTTTGGTAAATTGACTCGAAAGGCAACGGTGTTTCCATCAGCAATCTGCGTTTTTACCTTTTCGTTAGCCTTCATCCGTTTTTCCATATCTTCCTCGTCGATTTCGAGGAATCGGTTTTGGTTAACCACCAGATGCAACAACGCTTTCAATTCGGATTGGGAAATTTTGGAATCAAATGGCTCAATGCTCGGATTCCTGCCGCCCAAAACGGCTCGTCCATTGGGGAAAATTTGAAGGTCGGGAATAAACTGTTTCCCGTTTGTCGGCGCGACATGCGACACGGTTTTGATGTATTCGAAAATAGGTTCTTTGGAGTCAACGCTGTATTCGATGGCGGCCAGCTCTTCTTTTGTTGGTTCGGTTTTGGTTTGATTGGTCGAAGATTGCGCGGTTTTAGGTTGCGCGGTTTCAGGTTGTGTGGTTGCGGACTGAGCGGTCTGAGGGGGCTGAGGGGGCTGAGGCTGTGTTTTAGGTTGTGCAGTTTCTTGTGTAGTTGAACCAGAAGTTTTCCGACGGCTGGATTTTTCTGTTTCCTGTTTAGTGGATGGTTTGGACTCGTTTGAATTTGATTGAGCGAACACGTTTCCACCAGAGAAGGCAATGACAAGGAATAGGCAACCCAATAGACGAACGAAAACGGAGCTGAATTTGTTTGCGATTTGGATTTCGAAAATACTGCGCATGGCTGGCTTCTCTTTTTTTGATGGTTTGGATCTTGTTAAAAATCCGGAATTGCTCTTCATCATAAGATTTTTTAGAAAGATTCACTAAGGGAAAATTGCGAATTTGAGCTGGAGAATTGATTTGAGACTTCTGGGTGAACGCCACCATTTTTGAGCGTGAGATTTGCCAGTATCTTTACTGGCTCTACTTGCTGGTTTTCTTTTTAAACGGCGGATGGACGCAGATAAACGCGGATTCAAGTTACTAAATTTCGTTTGTTGCGATACAAAAAAACACGCAGGAAGTCGCCAACCTGCGTGTCGTTTTTTATCAATCGAAACACACTAAATAAAATTCAGTGGCCCGTTGTCTCACAGAGCTAGTTTTTCTTGATCGCTTCACTACGACGTTTTTCGCGAACGATTTGTCGGTCAAGATCGCCAGGCGCGATATTGCTTTCGGCAAGTCGACCGGCTTTGTCGATCAACACGATCAACGGCTCTGTCGCCACACCCAACTGGTGAGCCAATGGGCTTTCCTCTGTACTTCCTGGAGCGTGTAGCTGGGTCCAGGTAATCAGGTTTCGATTTTCCTGCATGTACTTTTTGAAGGCAGGAGTATTGGCTTCGATGTTGCAACCAACGAATACGACTTCGCCTTTGTATTTTTCAACGAGCTTGGCGATCGTTTCCATTCCATCATCCGACCAGCTTTCCCAGTAGTGAAGGACAACGATTTTTCCACGCTGTGAAGCCAGATCAAACCTTTTGCCATCGACAGTTTGACCTGTGAAGCTAATCGCGCTACCGGCTCCACGCAAACGTTTGATCGCACCAGCAGCACGCCGACCGTACATTGTTCTTGGATAGCGTTGCTGACACTGCGTGTACCACTTGATGGCTTTTTCAGGTTCATCGGTATACTTGTACTCGAAATGCTGAGCGATCTGAATCAGCGCGTCGCCCGCGAATTTGCTTTTCGGATACTTTTTCTGAAACGCATCCAAGTCTTGAATCAGTTTCGCAGATACCTTGTCTCGTTCTTTCTTGCTGCTTGCGGATTCGTTTGACCACACAAAATCAGCATAGATCCCACGCCATTTGACGTAGTCCATTCCCGTGGCGCCTTTTTGTGTTGCGATGACCTGATCAAGGAACTTCAAGCCTTGGTCAAAACCGTCCGCTTGATAAGCACTGGCGACTGAGTCAGCCATGTTTTCAAGCCAATCCTGTTTTGTTTTTGGGTCTTTGGTGTAGCGGTACAACTGAAAAAGCGTTTCGGCTTTTTCTTTTTGCAGGCGTTCTCCTTGAATACCGGACACTCCATCGTCAAGCTTTTTATCGATCGCGGTTAGTTTTTCGTACAGAGCCGCGAGTTTTTCGTTTTCTTTGTCAGGCTTTCCACCTGGCCCAACGAATTCCGGCATTGGGAAAAGTGAACCGCCGCCTGCAAGTGGTTTGTTCGCAGTGACGACTTCTGGTAGCTCAAACATTCGCCAAGCCTCGCCGACTTTGACGATCGAGCCGATTGACAACTGAATAGGTTTTCCATTGGTTTCAAAAAATCCACCCGCACTGTCGTAAACCAACAAATCTCGTTTGTTGGAAAATTCTCCAGCGGCCAACATGGAAGGCTGTCCGTTACCTGCGTAGAAGGAATTTGATTTTGAATTGACTCGTTTTTCAGCTCGTGACATCGCAAGAAAATTCTTGCGTGCTTTGAGCCATCGCGCTTGGACGTCTTTGTTGATATCTGGACCCAACTGAAGTCCTTTTAGTTCGGTCTCAGTTAAGAGCAGTCGATTGAATCGATCCTGGTTGCGTGACTTGATTGCTTCAAAGCACTCTAGCCCAACTTCTTCTGGTGAGATTACTCGCCAAACGTCAATCGTTCCGTCTTGATTTTTATCCAAGCCCCAGCGAGTTCCCGCAGTTCCAAGCCATCGGTATTGGTCGAGTTTTCCGTCAAAGTTACTGTCGATGTCGCGATAGACTTCACGACCGTCTTTGTAGTAAGACCACTGGTCGAGATCGCCATCGGCATCGTTGTCGAGGAATTTTCGCAGGATACGGCCGCTTGCATGATGAACTACGTAACCACCTGGCTTGGTCTTGAGTTGGACCAGGCTGCACTCTTGCTTGACGGCAACTCCAGGTTTTTCGTAATCAACTGGGTGATGAGCCGAAATGGCCAACGCATCATTGACAGACGGTTTTGGCTTTCTGGCTTGGCCTGAAACATCCGAAGCGCCGAGCACTACAAGAACCGCGAAAGTCGCCACTAATGCAAAGGGTTTAATCAGTTTCGATGACAGTGTTGGAAAGGTTCCAAAAATCATGGCACAACTCGTTAGAAATTAATTAGCTGGAAGTTGAAAGCCTGTTAGGGCTTGGTTTTGTATCATTCAATCAAGTTGAGAGAAGAACTGCGTCTTTCTAATATCGACGCCCCTTCAAGTTACTAATTGGGAATCGATACAGGAAGGCAAGGTTTGGTCATTCCACATATTTTGAAACTAACGATTGTTAGTTTCTGAGGTTTGAGCAAAACGGGGGGTCGCTAAGTCCATTGGATGAGCGGTTGTATGTGGTTTGGAGTCGAATTTCAATTTGTTGAGTAACAAAATTTCAGATCGTTTTGCACAAACCGGACAGTGAAGTCGAAATTTTACCAGTTTGCCCGAGATTTGGGTAGGATTTCGTTTTGGAGAAGCCGATAAAACGTGTTCTAAACCCCGTTTGACACAATTGCCGGAATTCCTAGAATACTCCTTCTCGCAAGGCGTTAAATCGGAAGGCTTAACATCAACGGGTACCCACGATGAACCTCAATTGGTTTTGACCCTCTTTCTTAAAAGTTGATCAAAACTTAAAAATGGTCCAACAAGGGCGTATAGCTCAGTCCGGTTAGAGCGCATCGCTGATAACGATGAGGTCCCAGGTTCGAATCCTGGTACGCCCACTGGAAATGAAAAGTTTCCAAACTAGTTTTGAATTTTAAGTGATTTTCGATATCATTTTGATTCAAAATACTCGAATTCGTTCGGGGACGTAGCTCAATTGGGAGAGCACTGCCTTTGCAAGGCAGGGGTTAGGGGTTCGAGCCCCCTCGTCTCCACTGTGAAAAAGCCAACTCTTTTAGGGTTGGCTTTTTTCGTGCGCGATGAGCTCCCTCGCTTACGCGTCAGGTTTCCAATTTTCCTCGCTTCGCATCGGTTTTCATGAATTCTGGATGGTTTTGCCGCTAAGCAATAACAGCTCAAAAAAGAGTTGTAGATTCTTCCCCAGTTCACCGTTTTCGAGATATCGGATCTCGTTTTTGATCAATTTCAAAAGATGAGTGAGCAGCTTTGGCCAACTACAAACCGTGTTGGTTCAAGCGGCCTGAACGCGGCGAAAAAAATTGCTTTTACTTAGTGTTCTTCGTTACAATGCGGACGCCTCACTCTTCGCGCATTCATTGATCTAGCAAAACACTCAGATTTACCCGAGAAGGTAAAAACAATTTTTTAAGGCAAGAATGTCGAGACAAGCAGTTTTTGAGGCGAGCCTTCGCTATTTCCTAACGCCGATTGGGGAATTTCTGGACGATCCGACCGTGACAGAAATCATGGTCAACGGCCATCGGCAAATCTACATCGAACGCAAAGGCCAAGTCGAACCGACCGACGCTTATTTTCCGACAGAAGACGCCTTGCGATCAGCGATTAATAATCTCGCTCAATCGGTTGGTCGTGAAATCAACCATCGCGTTCCCGTTCTCGACGCACGACTCCCTGACGGATCTCGAGTTCACGCGATCATCCCGCCAAGTGCTCGTGGCGGAACGTATTTGACGATCCGAAAATTCTCCGCCGCTCCGCTGACTCTCGAAGACCTGATGAAGTTTGGAAGTCTGACCGAATCGGCGAGAGAGTTTTTGGAAATCTGTATTCGACTTCGCAAGAACGTCATCATCTCCGGCGGTAGCGGCACGGGGAAGACTTCGATGCTTGGTGCGCTTTCTCGCGCCATTCCAGAATCCGAGCGGATCATCGTAATCGAAGACACCTCCGAGCTTCGGCTTCATCAACAACATTGTCTGTATCTTGAATCGCAGCCCTCGAATCGAAAATCGCAAATGGCACTTACCATTCGCGAGCTGTTCCGGTCGTCGTTGCGGATGCGGCCCGATCGTATCATCGTTGGCGAAGTCCGCGGTGGAGAAGCTTTGGATTTGATCCAATCAATGATCAGCGGTCACGAAGGAAGCTTGTCCACCGTTCACGCAAGCTCCGCACTCGACGCGTTGATTCGCTTGGAAACACTTTCACTAATGTCAGAAATCGAAATTCCTGTCTACGTAGCCCGCTCACAAGTCGCTTCCGCGATCGACATCGTGGTTCAATTGACACGTTCCAACGAAACGGGCCGCAGGCGGATTAGTTCGATTAGTGAAACGCTGCGATTGTCAGCTGATCAACAATATGAATCACGTGAGCTTTACCTCTTGAAGCCAGCCAAGGCAAAAAACGGAAAAGCACAAAATGATCTCGTCAAATCCAGTTTTGCTGATGGCGTCCAGTTAAGTCTTGTAGAATCAGGAACGCTGCCAACGTTCAAAAGTGAGCCTTTTGACAACGGCATGAACGCGCGGATCAACCACTCGGCGGGACTGTGGGAATCTGAATGATGAAGGCTCAGTTAAATCGCATTTTGCAAAACCAATTAAGCAAAACGTACAAACAAACCAACTGAAAGCAAATCAATTTAGGTGTTGGGATAAAAGTTGAAATTCGTATCAACAATCCGAAATCGAATTAGTCACGGCGTTGGATCGAACGCTTTGTTTGGCGGTTCGTTAAACCGTTGTCGGGTGCTCAAGCGGCATCGAGCTTCGCGCCGCGGCAATTCCTCAATGGATTTGGTTTTGTTGATCGCGATCATTTTGCCTCTGGCTGGTTTTTTGTACGCAATCGTGCCTCGAATGATCCGGCTGGTTTATGAAATGTCCGTCGTGATTATCGGAATGCCGTTCATGTAGTTGAAGTTCTCGTGATTCCAATTCAATCAATCTCACTCGTAAAACTTGGTAGAATTTAAAACGTAAAAACCGTTTTTCGTATAACCCATAAGAAAAAACTTTCATCCAATTCAATGAAACAAGGAAAAGTCATGACCAAAAAAATTAAGGATCTTTTGAAGCGGGTCCACAACGACGAGAAGGGCGGTGTGAGCCTGGAGACAATTTTGATCATCGGCGCCATCGCGTTGCCGATTCTCATTTTCTTGATCACCGTTGCTTGGCCACGCGTCAAAGAGTTCTTTCTCGAAGGCATGTCTGATCTCGAGGACGGCGCGCGAGAAGCCCAGACTGATTCTGGTTTTGGTGGCGGTGGATTCACTAACTGATTGGTTCAAGGATGATGATGGCGGTTGCTTCTGTTTGTTTTCTCGTGCTGATGGTTATTGCCGCAGCTACGGATCTTCGTGATGGCAAGATCTACAACTGGACAACGTACACCGGAATCGTTTTGGCGTTGGTGCTTAACGGGTTGGCAACTGGATTGGGGCGCAGTGAGATTGGCGACATTGGGTTTACCGAAAGCCTGTTTGGGTTCCTGGTTTGTTCGGCAATCATGTTGATTTGTTTTGTGTTTTTCTCAGGGTTCGGAGGTGGCGACGTGAAACTCCTTGCGATGGCCGGTGCTTTTCTTGGCCCCCAACTGGGGATCGAAGCTTTGCTTTGGTCGTTCGTGATCGCTGCTGCTGGCGGACTGGTTTATTTGATTTGGACCAATGGTGCGATTCGGATGATGCAGCGAATGTTTCATCAAGTCATGAGTCGCTTGAATTTGGGCCAATGGGATCCGCTGACTCCTGAAGAAGCCAGACAAATGAAGCTACATATTTTCCTCGCCCCCAGCGCGCTGGCGGCAGTGTTGATCGTCAAGTTTTCAATGGTGCATCGTTTGCAAAGTTTGTTGGGATAAAGAAATGAAACCCGCAGTCTTCAATCAAGAGCTATTCAACCAAAGCTTATTCCAAAGCTGTTGGCCGTGGGTGGTGGTTGTGATTGTGGCTTTTATTGCGATTCGATTAACCCTTGCACTTAGCGGAGCCAAATTGCAGCTTGCTCGCATCCGTTCGATCAACCGGTGTGAAGAGGGAAGCGTTCAAAGTTTAAGTTTCGTTCTAACGCTGCCATTCTTTTTGATGATGGTGATGCTGATCGTTCAAGCCAGCCAGATCATGATCGCCAATATGGTGGTCCACTACGCCGCGTTTGCCTCAGTTCGATCATCCGTCGTTTGGATTCCTGCGAATGTTTCGAATTTGGAATTGGCAAATCGAATCAGCAGTTTTTCTGAAATCCAGGGAACGGGAGACGGGGTGCGGTATCGAATCAATCCCTCGGGCGATAAGTATCAAAAGATCAGACAAGCAGCCGTGGTAGCGCTGACTCCGCTGGGACCTTCGCGAAGTCTCGGGTATCCACTTTCAACTTTCGATGCTCAAACGGCCAGTTCACTGACAACGCTTTACAAGGCTTTGGACGAGCAAGCGTCGGAGTCAAATCTGATCACGCGCCGGCTGCGTAACAAAGTCGCGTACGTGGCACGCAACACAGATGTTGATGTGACGTTTTATCATCGCTTTGGAAACCATCCGATCATTAAAGAGCCACCGCTCCAAGATGAATTTGTTTACGATTTCAATGAGCTGGGCTGGCAGGATCATATCACTTCCACAGTGACATTCAGGATTCCTTTGTTGCCAGGACCGGCTCGGTTGCTTGCTCCGTTTGTGACTGCGGGTGTTGGTTCAGCCACTGACCCGTCAGGCGAAGTCTATGTTTGGCCGGTTGCTGCATCTGCAACGATGGGACTTGAAGGGGACAAATCGCTTCTTCCATTTTTTCAGGAGGAGTTCAGATGAAAAAACGCTCTCAGGCAACTTCTGCTGCGAATTTCAATTTGCGTTTTGGTTTAAGGAACTTTGCCAGGCGACTTCACCGTGACGAAAACGGCTCGATCAGTATCGTGTCTGTTTTTACTTTTCTGTTTCTAACGATGCTGTTGGGAATGGTGATGAATATTAGTCGTCACACCAATCGCAAAGTGAAGCTTCAAAATGCGGCGGACGCGTCAACTTTTTCGGGTGGCGTTGTGGTCGCAAGAAGTATGAACACGCTGGCGTTTACGAATCATTTGCTTTGCGACGTGTTTGCGATGACGGCATATTTACGAGAAGCACGCGATCGAAATGCTGATTCGTTGACACCCGGAATCCTTGGTCAGTGGGATTTTATAGCTCCGTTTATCGAAGGCGCCCCCTTACTTAAATTCAAAAGGCTGGGTGCCACGATTCCCCGCCAGACGGATTTCGAAAGGGACTTGATCAAAATTTTTAGCGATCAAAACGCGGCGGTCTCTGAAAGGCTGTTGCCGGTGATGGAAGAGATCCTCAGTAAGGAGTTAATCCCTCGGTTTCAGCGGGCTCTCGTTTGGGCCACTCCAGAACTGGCCAACGAGGTTGCCGACGAGGTCGCTTCACGGCATGCGCCGGCTGACCGCGGAATCAATCAAGGCGAAATCATGCGCGGCCTGATGTGGTGTACTGATGCAACCCCGTTTGGTGTACGGCAATCGTCTTCGATGTTTTCGCAGTTGCCCGTAGCCGATCCGGTCAATGACACGACTCTATTTCGCGCAGAGTATATTGAGCGAGGTACGGAAGAGCGCTGGAGGACGTCGTTTAATTACTTGCAGCAACTCAATGACACGATGTTGGTCGATTTTGAGCGTATTGGAGACATGTCGCAATTCAAGCCGATGTGGGAGGGTTTCACACGTGGATATTTGACGGAGCTTTTGCTTGAGGAATATCCAGACAGAAATATTCCTTATCAGATTCGCATCGATCCAACACAGGAGACCGACACACAGGGGTATATCGAAAACGAATTCATGTTTGTTGGAGCCGTCTATTGGGAACAGATGGACGAAACGTTGCCTGGCCTTTTCCGGAATCCAAACGACGCTGATGGTATGGCGTTTTCTCAAGCGCAATTGATGCTTCCCGTGCCGCGGTTTTTGATTCGGCTGGACCTTCCAATTGAAAGGCGGCTTGTTCGTCAAAACGTTCCGACCCATCGAGACCTGATGAATCAAAATTGGACGATTCAACTTGTTCCTGCAACCGCAGCCGCGATTCCACAAATTGTGCAAACGCCTCCGCCGATGATAGAAGTTCAAACACCAAACTTGGGAGGGCTGTCGGTTGAAGAATTTCGACAAATCAATACACACTGATCGTGCGTCCAGCCTTCGGTGTTCAACCAAACGGATAAATCCATTCCGATTTCGAGACCGGCGTAGCGGCCTCGCGCCGTTGGAAATGACCCTGGTCCTTCCGTTTCTAATGCTGTTCATGGCGGCCATCATCGCATTCGGTTACGCGTCAATGTGGAAAGTTCGCTCTGAAGTCGTGGCGCGAGATGTAGTTTGGCGGACCCGTTTTCCACGTGACGCACATGATCATGTCCAAGTTCCCGAATGGCCCGCTGAAGGATCACAGGGAATTGCGAGCGGAGATGCAATTCGAAGTTTCAACGATAGCGAAGTCCTGCAATCGCCAATCATTGTTGGGCAAATTCCTGAAGTCACTGTTTCAGATGTTCTGGTGTTTTCGCGCGATGTTGATGTGGGGGAAACATCCATCAGTCGCAGGCCGCCTGTGCTTCCTCGTTTGGGCATGATCAATTTCGATTCGTTCCATGAGATGCTGGATAGTCGATTCCAAGTCTTCGAAATGGGAATTTCAAATACAACGCGGCGGCTACCTTTGATTTACCAAACTGATTTGGATTTTATCTTGCCATCAGGGGCGTATCAAAACGCACTGGCGAAAATTGATAACCCAGCCCACCAGCGAAATCTGGACCCACTTGAAAGAGACCCAGATTTTATTCGATTTACTGGCTCAGCGCCCAATTGCTATCCGCAAATCAGTACGTTCATCAGTACCGATGTCCAATGGGTTTCCCAAAATCGTGTCCGAAGTTTGCTTTCCAGAATTGAGCGTCTTCCACAGACGATCATCACTAAAACGGTTGTTTTGTTTGAAAGATTGGGCGGGCAATTTGCGGGAATCGCAAACTTTTTGAAGCTGTACTTGGCTTCTCTTCCTTAATAATCGCATCTAAATAAACCCTTGGTTCAAAATTCGTGTCCTGAAAAAGAGTGTTCGTTTGAGTCCTGATTCCGAAAATCCAAAACAAGAGGCTGCATCTAAAACCGATGCGTCTATCGGTGATCGTATCACGGGCTGGACAAGCAATCTTATTGCGACCGCTTTGGTAATCATCATCGCGTTGGTCGGTGGACGGCATCTCGTTTCAAGTTTTCAGCCCGCAAGTGCTTTGGCGGCTCAAGCGTCACAGCCAACTCTTGTGGAGGCATGGCCTGAGCTTGAGTTTTGTTCGCTTCAATTTGGTGATTCGACCGTCACGATTGACTATTCAAAATTTGAAGGTGATCGCGAGAAAGCTTATCAGTACCTGCAATCAAAATGTGCCGTTGTTTTGAAAAAAGAAAGCGGTGGCTTATCCGCGCTTGACGGTTCTATCGGATCCATTGGGCCCAACGAATCTCGGATGCTTGAGCAATGCAAAGATCTGAAGCCAATTCTAGAAGAGCCCGGCCAATGGCGAATCTTTCGCGTCGGCGATCTGGGCGCAGAGAAAAGCTTCGACAAAAGAAATGCATCTTTGTCTGCCCAATCACTCAAAGCCTTGGGGCTGCCGATGGTGATTGGAATTAGAGACGACTGTCCCGGCAAAACTCCTTCCCGTTTGACCACTTGGGGCATGGCACTGCCGATGGCTCCCAAACCGATGGCACAGACTGATGAATCAAATCCTACGACCAAAGAAAATAAGTCAGAAGAAAAAGCTGCACCACTCGCGCCGACGTCATGGAAGGCCTATGTGAGTTCATCGATTGAATCAAGCTTCCTATCCGCTGATGCCTCTGACGAATTCATGCCTCCAAGGGCAGAACGAACAGTGGCGATCCAAAGTCCGGAATCTGTTTCGATAACTGGATTCTCTGGCGGAAATTGTGATGACGTGATCGCTTTTTTCAATCATCTTCAAATTGAAAAGAGCTGGGAGATCTCGAAGCCTTGGTCGAGAGCTGGCGATACGTGGAGCGTCGGTTTTCATGTGCCACGCGTTAACAGGCTGGCTTACCAAAGCGTTCGCGTTCAACTGCAAACGCAACCGGGACAGGAGCTTCGTGGAATATTGTTGCTGGAGCCAGCGTCCGGCGAACTGGCAAAAAGGTAAAGGCGAATAAATGAAAAACTGGATCGGACTACTTATTGCCATTTCACTGGCCATGGTTGCGGGTGTTTTAAACTGGAAATACCTCGATCGAAAGTCGGCGGAGATCGAAATGGTTTCTTTCGTTTCGATCCAGGAAGGGTTTGTGATCAGTCCAGGCGATACGTTTCTTGAGAAACATTTTACGCCGCTGAACATTCCACGAAAAAGCGTGGGGTACCTCAAAGAAAACGCAGTGTTGTACGACGATCGTTTTACCGTCGTCAGCATGAAAGCCATTCATCGTTACACCGGTGGCGATATGATTTTCACGCAAGAACTGCAAACGCCGCCAGAAGAATTGAAGCTCGGCCCGAACGAAGTCGCAACTTGGATCCCGATCGGAGGAAGCTTTGTTTCGTCACTGGTCGCTCCTGGTGACATGGTTTCGTTCATCATTGGTAATGGCTCGAGTTCGTTGGTTACCAAGCCGAAGGAAATTCCCGGAGTGGCAAAAGATGAGCAGGCAAAGTGGAATGAGAACGATGAACCGGTACCTACGTTAAGTGAAGATTTTGAAAATGAAATCGTTGGGCCGTTCCGCGTGTTGTCACTTGGCGGTCGATTAGGAAGCAAAGCCGTTTCGCGTGCTTCAGGTGCTTCGTCGGCCAGAGAAAACGTGATTACGATTGCCGTAAAACGAGTCAACGGTGTGTACGAAGCCAAAGCCGTAAAATTGCTTCAACGCATCAATACATCGGGCTTCCGCCAAGCCGGAGTTTTGCTTCACCCAAAGACCGGCAAACAATAGACGTGGCCAATTTAAGCATTTGAGTTTTGTCACAATTATTAAAACAAGGAAATGAAAAAGTAACGTGAAAATCTGGTTCAATAAAATCAACGAAAGTAATCGTTCCATTTTTGAAGTGGAAGATAAAAACGAACACGGCGAAGACATTAACGTCGCCGTGACGATTGGTCGCGATCCGTCCAATATGTTGGTTTTGGAAAGCCCGTTGGTCTCCAAGTTTCACGCGGTCGTCAGGCGAAGCGGAACCCACTTTGAGCTCGAAAACGTTGGCTTGAACATTTGCATGATTGGCGAATCGGACGTCGGAGTTGGCGAGACGGTTACGTTTGATGGTGGTGTGCCAGTGCGAATCTGGCCGTTTACTTTGAACTTTGAATTGGAAGCCGTTCCTGAGATCAGCCGTACGGAATACGACAATCATGTTCGCAATGTGTTGGGCAATTTGGAGCAGCGGATTCACAAACAGCTGCTCGAACGACTTGATCTCGTCGGGATGGAGAGCACGCGAAAACCAGATCACGCGAGCATCATGTTGTTGGAAAATAACATCGAAGATTGCTGCCGCGAGATGGATGTTTTTTCCGCAGCCAACGAAGAGTTGTTGGACAGTATCGTGGGGTTGGTTCTGCGTGATTTGTTGACCAATCAGATCATTCTTGAAGGCGGCGTTGATAGTGAAAAAGGCGGGCCGTTGACTTGCAACGAATTCGACGTCCCGGCGACTTTGATTGCTGAGCGTGAGACTGAGTTGGCAAATCTACTGCGGATGTTAAAAGAGAAATTGCAGCTGGATTTGCCGTCGGACACCAGTGAAAAAATTCGTTTGGTTGACGATAACGCGCAAGCCGAATTTCCCGCGTTCAAGCGATTCTTGCACGCCGAGCTTCGCAAGTACGTTATCCTGCGGGCCATCAAAAAGGATCTCAAAGACACCGTGTTCGGGTTTGGGCCGCTTCAAGATTTACTTCGCGTTCCTTCCATCACTGAAATCATGGTGGTTTCGTCTGACCAGATCTATGTTGAAACCGATGGTGTGATTGAAAAATCCGGAAGGCGTTTTATCTCCGACCATGTTACTGAATCTGTAATCGAACGGATTGTTGCTCAAGTCGGTCGTCGAATTGACAAAAGCCAACCGCTTGTCGATGCCCGTTTGCCAGACGGTTCACGCGTTAACGCGATCATTCCTCCGTTGGCGATCAATGGGCCTTGCTTGACCATCCGGCGATTCCCAGCTGAGCGTTTGACCATCGAGGAGTTAATCAACAAAGGAAGTTTGACCAGTTCAGCTGCTGCGTTTCTCCGTGCGGCGGTTGGCAACAAGCGAAACATTCTCGTAAGTGGTGGTACTGGCAGCGGTAAAACTACGATGCTCAATGCGATGAGCAGTTTCATTCCGTACAAAGAACGCATCGTGACGGTTGAGGATACGGCGGAACTTCAAATGCATCAGGAGCATGTTGTGACGCTAGAGACGCGGCCCGCAAATGTTGAAGGCCACGGCGAATATACGGCTCGGGACCTTGTGAAAAACGCACTGCGAATGCGACCCGACCGTTTGATTGTGGGTGAGTGTCGCGGCGGCGAAGCTCTCGATATGCTCCAGGCGATGAACACGGGACACGATGGTTCGATGACCACTGTTCACGCAAACAGTTCAACCGAAGTGATCGAGCGTTTGGAGTTGCTGGTGCTGATGGCGGTCGAATTGCCTGTCACGGCGATCCACCGTCAAATCGCATCGGCGCTTGATCTGGTCGTGCAGCTTTCCCGGTTGCCAAATGGGCACCGACTGGTGACTCAGATCTCAGAAGTCGAACGTATGGATGAAGAGACAGGTGACTTGATCGTTACCGATATTTTCAACGCCAGAGATGGCGTGTCACTTCAGCCAACGGGTTACCTGCCCACCTTTGTTGATCAATTGGTCGACAAAAATTTGCTTGACCTCCGATTCTTGTATACCGAAGAACGCACGAATGGTGCTGATCTTCAACGAATCGCCGATCAGCGAAATCGTCCGATCTTGCCTCGCGATTTAATCCCAAACTCAAAATAGCTTTTTTTAAAAAGAGAAAACAGACGTAAGCTAACAGACTTAATCCAAAAGAGTTAACAAACCAGACCGGCGCCATCGAGCGTTTTAATCGTATGACAACCGCAGAACCTTTAATCATCAGCACACTCGTGGCAGGCGCAGCAGGCGCGCTGACCTGGGCCAGTCGTGATTGGGTCGGTGTTTTTCTGGGGTTCGTTGAGCGGGACGTGAGTGCAAAACTCAAAGAGATGCGGATCACGACCAATTACCTGACTGAGTATTTGACGTGTTGGTTGTACTTTATTGTCGCGGTATTCCTTGGGCTATGGTTCAGCTACGGCAGTCCGATTTTCGCTCTCTTGAGCGTGGCGTTACTTGGACCGCTGCCTTGGTATTTATTGCGGCGAATGGCAGAACGAAGACGGCAAAAAATTGAAGATCAATTGGCCAACAGCATGACAACGCTTTCAAGTGCCATCCGGGCAGGCCTTTCGTTGGCCCAGTCGCTTGAGATCCTTGCCGAGCAATCGCCCAAGCCCATTCAATTGGAATTTCAACACATGGTTGGCCAGTATTCGATGGGCAAAACGCTACAGGAAACTTTGGAGCAAGCCAAGGAACGTTTGAAGAGCGAAAATTTCTCCATGTTTGCTGCCGCGATGTTGGCCAGTCGTGAAAGCGGTGGACGTTTGAACGAAACGGTCGAACGGATCGCCGAGTCAGTGCGAGAGTTTCAACGGCTTGAAAGAAAGATCACTGCGGAGACGGCACAGGCTCGTAAGTCCGCAGTCTATATGGCGCTGGCGCCACCGATTATTTTGCTTGTCTATTATTTCGTTGACCCGGTCAACACGATTCGTTTGTTTGTAACATTGCCCGGTCAAGTCATGCTGACGGTTGCTGTGATTTTGGACGTGGGCGCGTGGTTGTGGGCGCGAGCAATTTTGACTCCCAATATTTAACGGTAAATTTGTGGAAAACGTTTTCGATCAAATTTTGAATTTGGGATTTAGCTTCCCATTGAATTCTGTCTTGATGGCAGAACTTGATGCCGGTGCGTTCGTTCCAACGTTGGTCGTTTGCGGAGCCGTATTCAGTTTGGTGTATTGGGTTGTCGTCGTGATGGCGACGGCGGATTTGGAGCAAGGCAACGAGTGGCGATATGACGTTAGTCGGGTTAATGACTTGCGACGTTCCGATTCGATGTTTCGTTTGTTCCAGCCGATCATTCAGTTTTTCGCACGGTTCAATCGGGGAGCGTTCAAAGGTTCGCTTCCTGCGATTGACCGCGAGATCAAAGCAGCCGGATTGCCGCGTAGTTGGTTGCCTGAGGAATATCTTGGGAAACTTGAGTTTGTCGCACTGTTGATTTCACCTGCGATCTTTTACGGCTGCGTCCTCTGGATGGACGCTCCAGGGATCATGATGGGATGTGTGCTTACGGTCTTGTTGGCGTATTTACTGCGCCGCGGCTTGACCCAAAAAGCTTTTGTGCGGATAACAAAAATCAAAAGGCGTTTGCCGTTCTTGCTCGATCTTATGACGCTGTTGATGGAAGCCGGAACGACGTTTTTGGGTGCCCTTGAGCAAGGCGTTACAGAGTACCGTGGGCATCCGTTGTCGTATGAGTTTGGTCGCGTATTGACCGATATGAATTTAGGTAAGACACGCCGCCAAGCATTCGAGGCGATGAAAGAGCGTTTGCAAGACGATGAAATCACGAGCATCATCGGATCGATCATCCAAGCCGAAGAGATGGGCACTCCGCTATCAGCTGTTTTTCGAACTCAAGCCGATGTGTTGCGGCTGAAGCGATCCCAGCGAGCCGAAGCCATTGCGGGTGAGGCAGGCGTAAAGATGTTGCTTCCCGGCGTAATGGTGATGGCTGCAACTGTAATTGTTATCATAGGCCCATTCGCGATTAACTTTTTGATCTTTGGGTTTAGGCTTTGATTGAAAAGGCAAATCGTGAATCAGAAAGTCAAAATGCAGCCCTTATCACTGGACAAAATAACTTGAACAAAATAATCAGGATTTTTACCTCGCCAGAATTTAGCTTGGTGAAAATAAAGTAGCGCAATGAAGCATGAACGATGTCCAAAATGCGGTGGAGGCCTCGGCATCCCCGACAAACTTCGCGGGCAACCGGTGCGCTGTCCCGTCTGTAAATTGAAATTCGTTCCAGATGATAATCTTGATTCCAGCGACACCCCGACCATCAACGCAAAACATGTCGGGCCTGCCAGCGCAGTGGACCTTCCAAAACCATCAGGTTTAGCGAATGATATGTCGCCTCCATCTAAAGGGGCTTCGCCGAAATCAAATGCTTTCAAACGTCCCGAGATCCGTGGGATTCCAGTTCCGTCCGGGATAAAAAGCAAGTCCACAGGGCAGGCTGACTCAAAGGCGCGGCTGGGAACGATCGCTCCCGGTGGCTCCCAGGCCGATGATAAAATCTCAGCGTCGCCGAACGTTTATGATTACGACGATGCAGTTGACGATTTGCCGAAGATTGATTCGAGTGAAGAAGACGATTCGATCGACGTTGGATTGCTTGCTCCTGAAGCGAAGCAAACCGATGAGCCGGCAAAGCCAAAACCAAAGAATCCAAACAAGCCAACTCTGCCCACTCTCAAGATAAATTCGCCCGTCAAACGTGAGCCTTCGATTCCACAGGCCGATCCCAACGCCCGTTTGAATTCGGCTCCAACCGCGATCCCAAAAGCGATTGTGAAAGAGCCAGCGATTCCGGAGCCGCCATCTCTCCGAGAACCATCTGCCGCAGCACCATCGAGTTCAGTTGCCAATTCCAATGCACTGCCAACCTCTGCGCCGTTGGCCGCAAGCATCAAAACGCGGCAACCACAGCCTGAACAGCAGGCAGTGGCGCGGATTATAAAAACCGAAAACGTTAAACCGCAACTTACCGTTGATGGAAAACTTCCGAAATTACGGTTGGTCGACAAAGCCGATGAGCCGCCGGTCGAATCGGATTGGAAATCGAATCCTGCGATCGTTGGTCTAATTCTTTGCGGAAGCTTGATTCTTTCGGGCATGATCATTCTGTTGGCTGGCAACGAAAGTGCCAGCGCAAAACAAACCGTCAAAGAAGCTCGGGAGAAGATCACCCGGTTTTACGAAATCAGAGAAGACGAAGAACTTTTACCGTATCAAAACGAGTTACGTTCCGCGCAGTTGGCACACTCAGCCGAAGACTATCGCGCGGAAATCCGGGCATTACAAAAAGTAATGGCGCGTTTTCGCGCTGAAGATAGAGACCGATTCAAAGGCCTGACGGGAAGTCCAACTTGGGACATCGAATTGCAGGAACTTATTTCCATTCTGCTAAAAGACGCGAGGCGCAAGTCCCGTTTTTAGTGTTGCCTTTTAGTAAAAACATGAAATCATAATTTGTATGGCTGCTGAAAAAACAAAAACTCGATACGTGCTTCAGGAAAAGATTGGCGCGGGCGATTACGCCAAAGTCTATGCCGCCGAAGATACGAAACTTGGACGAAAGGTTGCGATCAAGCAACTTCATTCGCAGTTCCTTGATGACAAGGAAAAATTGAAGCGTTACTGGCGCGAATCAAGGTTGATGTTGGACCTCGATCATCCAAACATCATGAGCATCTACGACGTGATCAGATCGCGTGGATGTTTGGTGCTCGAGTTGATGCGCGGGAGCTTGAATGAGATTTACTCAAACAAGCCGATGCCTGTTGACGATGTGCGGGAAACGATTATCGAAGCCGCCAAAGGGTTGGAATGTATGCACAAAAATGGGATTGTGCATGGCGATGTCAAACCTGCGAATCTGATGCTCAGTCGGCAGGACGTGGTCAAGCTTGGTGATTTCGGTTTGGCTCGGCGTGTCAGTGATGACGAGGGTAGTCTTCTTAAAGGCACCACGAAATACATGGCTCCTGAATTGGTTTCAGAGGATTTTGGCGAAGTCGGCGCAGCGAGTGATCTTTATTCGCTTGGCTTTTCTGCACTTGAGCTGATGATCGGTCCAGAATTCGATTCTTTGTTTCCCGATCTAATCGCATTTGGCCGTGACAAACAAATGGCCTGGATGATGTGGCATTGTTCGGCGGATCGAAAATTTCCTCCGATCGAAACGATGCTTGACGGTGTGCCAGAAGATTTGGCAAAAGCACTTAATCGTCTTACTAACAAAGATCAGGCCAAGCGATATGCGACCGCACGTGAAGTTATTTCTGATCTGTCGGGCGGCGTCAAACCCGTTGGTCAGTCGCTTAAGGAAGCCGAAGAAGCAAAACGGCTAGAAGAAGAAAAAGCAAAAAAGAAACGTCGAACGCGAGCCATTATGGCTTGTGTTGCCAGCGCATTGGTTTGCACTGGAATGATTGCGTATTCCATTTTTGGTAAAAGCGAACCCAAACCTTTGGCCGCCGCACCAGAACCTGTTCGGGGCGTGATTCAAAACGTGTTGCCGGTAGATGAAAAATTTGTTGTCGATATCGGAAGCGATTGGAGAGAGTTTACGCTGCGTGCTGATGACGAGGTGACGCTCAATCGAAAAAAACGCCAGCTGAGAGATTTGCAGTTGGGCGATCGTGTTACCGTTAGCGGCATCCGCCAGCCTGATGGCGGACTGCGCAAAGAGATCATGGCCTTTCGCCCGGAAACTCACACGGGCGTTATCTCAAAAATCAATGTTACGCCTGGCGAAGGCGACAACCCTCCCGCTGCTTCACTCGTGTTTTCAGTTACCGAAGGCGAAGAATCGGGTCGAGAGTTTGAATTGAATGTGTCCGCTGAAACGCTGGTTTCTGTTAACGAAAAAGCAGTTGAAAAAGGTGCTTCTGGTATCGGTTCGTTGTTGCCGGAAGATCGCGCAGTGGTTCATTTGTCCGACGATGAATCCGGAATGGTGGCGATCAAGATTGATGCGCTGCGAGTTGTCGGGCTAGAAGGCTATATTCGGAAACTTGATCCAAAGCGGGGGAAAATCACGATCGCCGTGAGCTTGGAGGGAGATTCTGATTTGGTCGCGTTGCCCATCACTGCTGACACAAAGTTTTCGCTAAACGGGTTGGATGCGATTGATGGCAAACTGGTAGCGCCTGCGGACCTCGAAGTCGACGATCGTGTTTCGATTAAATACGATGTGAATATCGTCAGCGCTGACGCGTTTCGAGTCTACGAAGATCGAGGCCGAATCGTTGACGTCAATTTTGAGACAAACAACGTCGTTGTAAAAAGCAGTTCTGCAACATCGCTTCATCATTATCTGGTCGGCGATAAAACGAACGTTACCTTGGGCGATGAAAAAGCCAAATTGGCTGATCTGCGAATCGGCGACACTTTAAAGGTCGTCCATGAATCTCCCGACGAAGAAGTCCCATTACTCGTTTCGTTGGCAGCAGCACGACCCAACAACCGCAACCGCTGGGCAATCCTGGTGGCTAACGAGGAATTCAATTCGCCGGGGGTTGGCCGACTTTCAACACCGGTGAAAGACCTTGAGAATATCAAGTCTTGTTTGATTAATCGTTTTGGTGTGCCAAAGTCACAGGTCTTTGTTTTTCAAAATGAGGACAAAGTACGATTGCAGGAAGAGATTCCTAATCATCTCAATCGAGCGTCGGCTAGTAGCGAATTTTACATTTACGTGGCAACAAAAGGGTTCACTGACAAAGGGCCAAACGACAAAATTGCCAGCGCGTATTTGGCGGCAAAGGATTCCGTGGTTGGCGAGATGGATTCGACAGGACTTGGACTCGAATGGCTGATCGATGCAATCGACGACGCTCCCTGCAACCGGAAAATGTTGATGCTGGATTGTTGGAACGATAAAGGGCAGCCGTCGGCTTGGGAGATGGTTGAACTGGTCAAAAAGAAAAAGCGTGGCGGCTATCCGCGTTCGGCTTATGTGCTTGCCAATTGCATCGAGTCGCAAAAGGCGTCTTTTAATAAACCAGATGAAGCGAAGGACCGTGGATTGTTTGGCTATCAGGTAGCTCAAGCGTTTTCGGGTGAAGCCGATTTAGAAAAAGACTTCAAGGTTGAGATTACCGAGTTAGCTGATTATGTGATTGATAAAGTTTCTACTCAGTCGAAAAAAGCGGATACAGCTCAAACGCCATTTTTGTTTGTGCCCGATAGTCGACCGCCGCGACTTTCAAAAGATTCACAACGCGAGATCATTGCCCTGCTTTCGCAGTTCGGGAAAAAGATGACCAAAAAAACGATCATCGCCCTTTCCCACGAGGTTGATCAAGGAGCGAGCAATCAGCCGGAGCCGATGTTGGCTTGCGGATTGTTGTTGATCAAGCAAGGCAAAACGAGAGAGGCTTTTGAGATCCTCGAAAACGTGCGTTTGAATCATCCGAAGCACACACTGGTGAAACAATCGGTGATTTGGATTCATTACAACCGACGTCACTACAAACAAGGCTGCGAATTGCTTCGCGACATGTTGGAATCGGTTCCTTTGCCTGAAGACGGGGCGCAGTACGATAGTAACACGCTGCAGAAATTCGAGTGGGCGGGTCGATTGCGTGAGCTTGGTGAGGCTTCGGCCGCATGGGCGAAAGGTAGTCGCGTGCCGACATCCGATTCTTTGGCAGGTTGTGACGAGGCAGCGAGGAAACACGGAACCATCCCGATGCAGCGCTATGAAAAAGGCCGTCAGGAAGTTAAGAAAATTGTGGACGGTTTTGCAGAGCGTCTTAAAAATGATTCGTCTTCGTCGGCAAGTCTCGAACGAGAGCGATTGAGATCTTACGTTCCATCAATCGCGAGTAATGAATCGATAGCTGAAATTAGAGCTGGTCTCGATCGCGACTAATTTTTAGTTAACCATCACCTCCAGGCTGGCCAAACCATCAACGTAGCTGGACTCGCCAGAGTTCAGGAGCCCCGACAACAGAGTTTAGTACCCCCAGCAATTCACCCGAAGTCTGGCGACCAGTACTTTCAACATGCATTTCATTGCTTTCGCAGCGCG
>CAYUWY010000042.1:0-59745 GCA_964448575.1 uncultured Pirellulaceae bacterium | reverse complement strand
CTATCAGGCTTGAATTCAAAAACTAACTAACCTTCAAAAAAGCACTCGTCACCACAACAAACACCCAAGAAAAAAACAACCTGCACAGCGTTGGCGAAGAGAGTACGCAAGCTCAAAAAAAATGAGTCTTTTTAGATTGACAATATGTTTCAGGAACGTTTTGTTATCCGCCGTTTTCTGAGTAGGGTTTGGCATTGGCGTTTGCCCAAATATACCAGTAACCATCGGGAACCCAAGTCATAGTCAGTCGCTGCCCAGCCTGACAAACGTCGCCATCATAAAATCGAATTGCGATTTCATTACCCTCCGTACAATAGGCGCTTGCACCAATCAGGATATCGGTGCAACGAAAGCTAAACTCGAGCATCGGACATCCTTGGATCGGTTCTGTCGGGTCAACCGCCAGCAGAGCCGTTCCGCTATTTGGTTGCAGATGCATTTCATAGCGAAGCCGAGAATCATTGAAGCGAAAGATTTCGGTGTCAAATTCGCGTAGGAATTCAGTTGTCGCATTCAAAGCGGTGGCTAACGATTCCCGATCATGATTCATTGGCTGCGATTCTCTCGTCCACCACGCTGAGGCGGATGGCAATTTAATTATCGGCGTTAGGTCGTCGGTCAACACGTTCTTTTCGGACTTATCGCCTGAGAAAGCATTCAGTATGGCAAGTTATTGCCTGCTGTGCAAAAAATTGACAGTTGCCACGTCGGTGTAGTGCAAAGAATAGAAACGCAGAGGCGCTGAGGTCGCAGAGATTTGGTCACGCATTTTCTCTGCGCTCACTGCGTCTCTGCGTTTCAAACTCCCCAGCCAGACATAAATAGCCGTACCACATCCGAACCTTCATGCCCAATTTCAAGTACCAGCGGACATACCAAAAAGGTACTTGACACCTTTTTCTTTTTTTCTTTACCTGAAAAACACGCCCAAGTCCGGCTTTGTGTGTATCGTTTTGTTGTGTCGCGATTCTTCCATTAATAGAAACGTGTCGCCAAAGAAAATTGGCATCCGACACCATCTAGTTCTTTATATGGCATGCGGGTTAAGATTCCCAATTCTAGTTTTGTTCCATAGTTGCGATCAATTGTAGTGGCAAGAGTCTCGACAGGCACTGGATCGTCAAATTGATATTCGGCTTCCCATGCGGTTGGGAGTCCCGCGGGATGAGGGTCCCAGTCGCCAATCTTTAATTGGATATCGTAATCCTTTATATCTGGATAGATGAAAGCCCCAGGAAACTGTTCGAGAATCGGCGCGAAAAATAGTTTGCGAATGTCTCGCGAAACCTCCGAAGAATTGTGGAATTCGAATCGGAATCGCAAACGACGTATATGAGCGGCTGGCGATTCAAGACGTGAAAATTCTTGTTGGCAATCGTCTACGATTTGTTGAATCGCAACGGATTCAGGCTGAGGATTTGGATCCACCGTTCTGGCGTAAATGTGCATGCCAGAACCGGTGCAATAGGAACCAACTGTTTCGACAGAAAGTTGCTCAAGCAAAAAGTCAACAAAAAGCGACGGCCCACCACCAATTAAATAAGCGCAATTCAAAACAGCCGGAGCCTGTTCGTCGGTGGTATCAAATTTGAGCCGGTAGTACTCACGAAGGCGAGAGATGATTAAATCAGAAATGGCAAGCAAGGCCGGATCGCGAGCAATCATCTGTTTCCTTAAGCGATATAACGTCAGCGATGACCGAGTCGCAGCACATAAACTAAATATTAAAACCGACGTGAAGTGCGACTTGGGTCCATCGCATTGTTATCACGCGTTTTCGTCAGGTTGGATAGGCGTGATCAAGTTCTTATTTCGCCTAAGCCAACAGTGACAGTTCCTCTGGTTTCCCCGTTATTGTTTCGTCAACCATTGCCTGAATTTCGATCAAGTATTCCTGATTTCGTTGTTCTAGGAACTTGAGTCGCAAACTTAGTACGTCGTGAGCCTCCATATTTACGTATGGTGAATCCAATTGTGCTATTTCTCCCGTCAATTCATCAGATTTCTGAAGGGGCAAAGGGGCGGTCTCCGTCATGAGTCGAATTCCGTAGGGATATTCAAATTCGTGAGTGTCAGGCTGGGGCCATTGAAATTGAAATCCCACCCCGGACCTATGTCACTGCTGGTTATTTGGATTTTGCCGACGTTTCATTAACGGTCATTTGGTTTGTCTCAAAGTTCTCGATTGTGAAAGAGTCTCCGCCCGACGTAGCCACGTAGCGCTTTGAGAAACGTGTGGGGAAGCTGTACCTTTTGTCAAATTGCGTCGAGCAGAATAGTTTGTCTGATTTGGCATCCGCTATTATATAGCTGAACACTTGGTCGATACCATCGAGGAAGCCGTGTCGTTTCATCGTTTCCAGGTGCTCATCAATTTCTACTTGTGAATTTGGGGAAGGTTGACGAAGGTTTTCTTGCGTTTTTGTTTCAACCACCACCCCGTTCTCAACTGTTACATCGACAGCAGTCGTAATGCTGTAAGTACAGTGCTCGATAGTGTATTTATAGTTCTTGAGGTTTTGATCTAGCCAATTAGTGTGATTTTCCATGAGACGCTTAGCTGAATTTGAAAGAAAAGATTTGAGTCTTGAGTTTTCGTTTCTAAGTTGGGAAGAATTGCTCCACCAGCCGAACGCTATTGCGCAGGCTAGTACCGCAAAGAACATTTCCCGGATTGTACTTCGCAGCCTCATGTTGAATCTTTCTGTGAGTCGTTGGCTTCCTTCGGTTCGATGAAGCGAATCATGTTTAAGGGATTAACCGTGGCTATCGCCAAAACGGCTCAGTTTTTTGTTGTGTCGCAACGGTGGCTATCGCCAAAACCGCTCAATTCTTCATTGCGCACATACGCCAAAAGCATTTACCACTTGGGTGTCCGTTAATAAAGCGCGAACTACCGCTTAAACCACGAACTACTGCTCTCGGCTCCAGTTTTCCCAAGCCTTCACGTCGTTGCCAAACTTTTGGCCTGTGGTCTTGGTGAGATATTGGATGAGTGTCTTTTGAACGTCCTCGGATTGTCCGGCCAGCAAACCTGCAATGTACTTTGGCGAACCTGCGAGCTTAAATACTTCGGCACAACGTTTGATTCTCGGGTCCGTCTTTGCTCCCGATTCCTGGAGTTTGCTAATTTCGCGCAAACGTTTTGTTGCTTCGATTGACAGGTCTCCCTTTGCCAAACGATCGGCAATTCCCATTTCGAAACCGGCAAACGAATCGGTGATCGCTTTGGATGCTTCCTCTCTGGTTTGAAATTCGGGCGCGTCCAGTTTTTTGATCAATTCATCCAACCGAGTGGTGCCAGACTTAACCCGCTCTTGGATTATTCTTGTCACGTATTGGGTTACCGCTGGGCTGGAAGGCATTGGAGGCGCGTCGACACCCACCGTTGAAAGTATGTCCAATACGCGCTGGCATAGCTGGGGGTGCTCTTTGGTGAATTCGACAAAGCTCGCTGATTTGCCGTATGTCGTATCACCTTCAGTCATCAGGGTCACGCTAAACACCTTGCCATCGATTTGTCGAAGAACTACCGTCCAATCGAATCCGATAAGCATAAAGCTAGTCAAGTTGTCGGATTGTCGAAAAATTAACGTCCGATTGGGGCTGGCGATTTCATTAATTTGAAACAGGCATGACCTATCCAATACGTTTAAGGCACAAGTCATTTCGGCGCTTTCGCCAGTCCATTGTGTCGACGTCCGACTGGAAGAGCGGCCGCTGCTGTTCATCCTCCCGTCGGCTCTGAGCTTCGCAAACAATGCATCAAGTGGAGTGCTGCTGATATGAGATAAAACCCTAGTACCCATTCTTGCTGCAAGTTCTTTTGCCTTTGCCGGATCGAGTCCTCGATCAACCAGTGAATCGATCATAGCTTGGTGGCGGTCCTTTTCCGATTGATTCTTTGCCTCCTCCCAATGTGAGCGATCAAGCGTCAAGAAATCAGATGTGTCGCTGAGCTTTAGACGCAACAGCGGCGCAATACTTTTCTTCAGTTTGTTGATTGGGCCTTTTTCCGCGACCTTGAGTTCGATGGTGGAAGTTGAGTTTTCCGCAGCGGTATTCAGAGTACCGCTATCCGTGCTTTGGCTGGATTTTTGAAAACAACCCAGGGCAGTTCTCGATGTGTGAGAGAGTCCTCCGCTTACAATCAGGAAGATAATGAAGGCCGCTAAAGTCCGTGCGGCTGTTTTCAATTTGAAGTGCAAAAGTTGATGCCGTCGAAGTCGTGAAATCTGATTCATGAGAAGCCCTACTTGTGATTCTAATTGAATGATTCGAGTGAAGCTTAAAAGAGTTGGGAGACTAAAGTTGATTCATATTCTTGGTTGCTATGTAAAATCTTCGTGGAGTTCAGACGCTTTCGTCTTGAGCCGTTTTGGCGCTAGCCACGGTTAACAAGTCGTGACTAAACCGTGGCTATCGCCAAAACGGCTCAGTTGAGTAACGGTGACGATAGAAAACGGCTCACGTAATACTCTTCTTTGAGTGGTATCGTTTTAAACCCATCAGACTCGCTTAAGTATTCCGATTTAATTTCCAAAGTCGAGCAAATTGCAAAAAGAACCCCGCATTTAAGTTTTCTTGGAAACAAATATACTGCGGTCTTTCAAAAACCGGATGACCGAACGAACTCCCTAGAGAATATTTGATGAAAGTCCTGATCACCAACGATGATAGCGTGCACTCGCAAGGCATTATTGAGCTTGCCAAGCGAGTCGCCCAACACGCCGAAGTTTTCGTTGTCGCGCCGCAAGTCGAGCAAAGTGGCGTGAGTCAAAAAATCACTTTTCTTGAGCCGCTTTTTGCCAAGCCACTTGGCGGAGCAGATTGTCGATTCGGAGGCATCGATGGCTATGCGGTAAATGGGACGCCAGTCGATTGTGTCAAACTCGCAATCGCAGAACTCGCGCCCTGGAAACCGGATTTAGTGCTTAGCGGAATCAATGGCGGGCTTAACGCGGGTAACAATGTTTGTTACTCGGGCACCGTCGGTGGAGCTTTGGCAGCGGCAACGTTTGGCATTCCGGCAATCGCAATCAGCCTGGAATCTGCACCCAAAATGGACTTTGAAAGGACTGCCGAGTTGGCTTGGCCTTTGATCGACCGGTTTAGTACCCTTGAGCTACCACCCCGCTCGGTCATCAACATCAATTTTCCAACGGTGTCGCTTAGTGGGAATGCGGAAACGAGATTTGTGCCTGTTGAAACCAATCCAATGGGCTACGATTTTGACAAAGGCGTCGATCCCAAAGGCCGTCCGTATTTTTGGGCAACCAACAATCCCAATCCGGAACCTTCTACTCCCGAGTCGGACACCCAAGCGTTGTTGGCGGGCCACGTTACCGTTTCCGCGATCTCTTATGACTTGAACCAGCCAGCGACACTCGCGGTGTTGGCAGAGTCCCAGCAAAATGTAGCGTGTGAATAACATGAAACCAAAAATTGGAATCGTAACCGTTTCAGATCGGGCAAGCCGAGGAGAATACGTAGACCGAGGTGGCCCGGCGGTTGCAAAATACCTGAACGAAGTCGTCACGACGGAATTTGAAGTCGTTGCCAAAGTCATCCCTGACGATCAAGCGGGAATCGAATCGACGTTGATCGAACTTTGCGACGATCATCATTGCAGTCTCGTGATCACAACAGGTGGAACCGGGCCTGCGATCCGCGATGTAACTCCCGAAGCAACAGAAAAAGTGTGCGACAAAATGATGCCCGGTTTTGGTGAGTTGATGCGCACCGTTTCGCTAACCAAAGTCCCCACCGCGATCTTGTCTCGACAAACGGCCGGGATCAGAAGTCATTCCGAGCATGGAAGTTTGATTGTGAACTTGCCAGGCAGCCCCAAAGCGATCGCCGAATGTTTGGATGCCGTGTTCGCTGCGGTCCCTTATTGTATCGATTTGATTGGCGGACCGTTTTTTGAAACCAACCCGGAACGCATTGTGGCTTTTCGCCCGAAGAAGTAAGTCATCTTGCCGTCGAGCAAAGTTGCTTACAGCGTATGCGACGCGGCGTACTGGTGGTTGATCGCAGTTTGAATTCGTGTTTTTGTTGCGATCTTAAGCAACACGCTGCAGGTGAGCCTGAATCGAATATCCTCAATCGCGCGTATGTCCAATGGGTTGGTGATGGCGATCGTTAAACATTTGTCGGAGTATTCAAGCGGAAAAACCGTGTGTGTTCGGCAAACACCTTCACCTACAAGATCCAGGATAACGTGCGGCACGTCTTGCTCAAGCGGATTGACCAACTCGAGGTTGTGAAATTTCGCCTGCGCGTTTGCGACGTCTTCTTCGTTAACATATTCGAACCTTTCCATCGCCCGGAGTATGGAAATGTCATGTTCTCTGGGGTGCAAAGAAAAACGCAGCCGCGCGGCATCGAAGACTTGCCATAAACTCACGACACCATCGTCAATCAACACGCTTAAGCAAGAATTCTGAACTCTGCCAATTGGTTTGACGATCTCTTTGAGAACCAGAGCGGCACGCATGAAGTTTTGCTTTTTCAAAGCAATGCTCATCAGCCGCAATTCGGAAAGGTCTTCGGTTGTTCCCGGAACGTCTTCCATGGCTTGAATCCAGGAAGAATGTCTGACGATGCGAGTGATGTATTCGGCTTCGGTCATAAAGCCGGGGTCGTTAATGTTGCCGTATCGCGTTGCTCGCAAGTAGACGTTTGCGAATCCACGCATCAACGTCGAAGTAAAAAGGTTCCCGGACTCTTCTGCTTTGTCGGCGGCGATCAAAAGTTCGTCGAAAACAAGCTGACGTTCGTTGTCCATTAAGGCTCCCTTTTGTTTAACTTTTCTTTCTTTTCTTTTTCCATGTCGACGGGCCGCCAAAGTTTACGGAACGCATCAATTTGCTTGTTCGTTTCCGGTTGAACGAGGATGCGATCTTCTTTTTTGGGTTTGGCCGTATCGACCGAATTGGCAGGGGGCGAACAGGCGTCCACCGCAGCGGAATGATTTGAGTCAGCGGTTGCTTTGGACTCATTCGAAGGATCTTCAGATAGACCTTTTTCGTGAGCAGAGTCAGATTCGCTTTTGCTTGAGCGATCCGTAGTCGAGTCGTCGTCTTGACGATTTGAGTTTTGACCCTTGTTCATTCCGTCCACCAATCGTTGGAGGTGATTTGAGGGAAGCAGTTTTTAAAACGCATGTGATGGAAGCGTCACAATCATTATCGACAATCGTCGAATCGAGCAACACAATTTCGACCAATGTCGGTGTTAATTATAAAGTAGTTTTTGCGAAAGTCTATTTTGATGCCGTTTTCGATTGGCGGAAGTTTGCGAGAAAAAAGACTTGGCAAATTTGGCTCTTTGAACCCAAACTTAAACTGAGTGTATCTACGTCTCATCGCACGTAGGAATAAGTTGGCTGTTTGCTGACACTCTGGTAATTTGGGCGGATGGTTTACCGCGGCCGCAGATTTGGATGTGATTGAGGGTGCTTAAAAAAAAGTAGAAACGCAGAGACGCAGAGGGCGCGGAGTTGAGGGCAGTTACTTTCTCTGCGCTCTCCGCGTCTCTGCGTTTCAAAATCTTTCTGTGTAGGATTTGATTTGTTGATGACTTAAGCAGTCATCTGTGCGGCGCAGCAGTCTATTGGATTCTGTAGAATTCTTGAAAAAAAGTAGAAACGCAGAGACGCAGAGGGCGCGGAGTTGAGGTGCAATTACTTTCTCTGCGCTCTCAGCGTCTCTGCGTTTCAAAATCTTCCTGTAGGAGTTGATTTGTTGGTGACTTAGGCAATCATCTGTGCGTTTCAAGATCTTTCTGTGAGGAGTTGATTCGTGAGTGACTTAAATGCAATGACGGAATCAATCATTGGCGCGGCGATCACGGTTCATCAGCGCCTTGGGCCGGGCTTGTTGGAAACGGCTTATCGAAAGTGCTTGGCCTATGAGCTACGTAAACGGGGCTTCGAAGTCGTCGAAGAACAACCGATCCCGATTGTCTATGACGAAATCCATTTGGAATGCGGCTTTCGTGCTGACTTGCTGGTCAACGGAAGTGTCGTCGTCGAGCTGAAAGCCAAGTCTGCAATTCATGCAGTCGACAAAGCGCAAACCTTATCTCACCTTCGCTTGTTGAATCTGCAAGTTGGATTGTTGATCAACTTTCATGAAGTCAAACTGGTCGATGGATTGCACCGGATCGTGAACAATTTCAATGAGTCATGATATTATTTCGAATTAAATTAGTCAGAAACGCAGAGACGCAGAGAGCGCAGAGTTCTTGTCCACACACCTCTCCGCGCTCTCTGCGTCTCTGCGTTTCAAAACTTCCCCAGCCCGTCAGTACTCACGCTCAGTCCAAGTGAAATTAGACTCTTGCGTTTCGAACAGCCACTGCCTGCGGATAACGTGGTTGATCAACTTTCATGAAGTCAAACTGGTCGATGGATTGCACCGATCGTGAACAACTTCATTGAGTCAAATAATTTTGAACTCAATTATTTAGAAACGCAGAGGCGCAAAGACCGCAGAGCTCTTGTCCACACACCTCTCCGCGCTCTCTGCGTCTCTGCGTTTCAAAACTTCCCCACCCCGTCACGTACTCACGCCCAGTCCAAGGAAAATTAAGACTCTTGCGTTTCGAACAGCCGACCGACAGCGCATAAGGTTATATAAACCGTGGCTATCGCCAAAACGGCTCAATACAGCGTCATCGCATAAACCGTTAGACCACCGTTTCGGTGCTTTCAAACCACTGGAGCAAGGTTCAGACGAGACTGCTAGCAATTGCAGTCGGTTTTCAAGTCGGCTCTTTCTAGTTTCGCCAGTTCCCCAAAATTGATAAGCAGGGTTGCTGAAAATTTTGCACTATTAGATACTGGCAGTTGCAGGACGACCAAACTGCAAATGGATTGACCCTAAGTGACCCAGTCTGCGTAATTTCGAATTCGCTGTGCCAGTAAAATGCGAGTGAATTGGACGTGGCTTGTCGCTTGTTAAATGGACTTACAACTTGGCAAAGCTATGAAACAGAAGCTCAGCGAATACTTCGTAAAAGTTCTCGAACTTCCTCCGATCGTTTTCTATGTTGCTCTATCAGCCACTGCGGTAGGACTGTTCGCACTTTCTTTTTGGGGCGACGAGGATCATCATCCGACCAAGACCGCCAGTTCGAACGATGTTTTGCTTAAACAATTGTTTTACAACGCATCACCGCAACCAGTTAGTGACCAAGTCGATTTGCTAACCAAGCTGCAAGACTCGGCGGGCGCTGAGGGCAGAATTAAGCAGGCGCTGGCCTTGCGAATGGTTGAGCTTAAAAACGAAATCGATAGGCATATCGCGACTCCAGTAGCGGGTACGCTAAATCAAGCCAGTTGGATTTCGCCACAGTTCTCAGCCAATGGCGTTGATCGTGAAAAATTCCAAAACAACTTCAGGAGCGATCAGTTCATTGTTCGGCGTTGGCGCAAAACAGATACGTCACCAGCGATTCAAGGCGAAAATTCCTTTGAGCAGTTTGTACGAGGTTCCTTGTTGCCTTGGGTTGGTGCTTTAGATTTTCGAATTGAGTTGAAGGTATTCCAAACGAAGATTTTGGGTGGACGGGTTCAAGCGAAAATTGTTGCCGAGACATTCGGGCGTACGGACCCAATTCCAGGCATTCAAGCGACTTCGATTTGGAGTACGAATTGGCGATTGGACGATCAATCGTTGGTACTTGAGTCGATTGAGATCCAGGCTCAGGAAGAAGCCCTTACCAATCTCACCGATGGCAAATTGATGCTTGACTGTACGGCTTCGATTTTGCAGCGTTGTGAAAGTTTGGACTCACAGCTGGCGTATGGTTTGGATCAATGGTCGCGTCGGATCCCTGGTATCGACATCGTCGGCAATCAAGGAATTGCGGTAGGGGATATTAACTCTGACGGGCTCGACGATTTGTATGTTTGTCAGCCACACGGACTTCCGAACTTGTTGTTGGTTCAAAATCCTGACGGCACGGTGGATGATCTAAGCAAGAGCAGTAAGCTTGATTTGCTGGATGAATCTCATTCGGCGCTAATCATCGATATCGACAACGATCATGACCAAGACCTGGTAGTGACAACGGATGAGAATTTATTGCTGCTGTCTAATAAAGGCAATGGTGAGTTCCAGTTGGAGCATCAGTTGGCGATTGGGCGAAACGGGCAAAGTATTTCGGCAGCCGATTTCGATCAAGACGGCGATCTCGATTTGTTTATTTGCAAGTTTCAAGAGATCAACCGTCAAAACGATTTGCTAATGTTTCCTGCGAAACTTCAAACGGCCAACGATGGCGGTCGAAACGTACTGTTGCGAAACGATGAAGGTTGGAACTTCAAAGACGTCACTGAAGAGGTTGGGATTACTGCGGACAACCGGTTCTACTCCCGGTCCGCCGTTTGGGTTGACCACGACTATGATGGCGATCTCGATCTCTACGTCACCAACGAATTTGCAGCGGATCAGTTTTTTGAGAATCAAAACGGCTGGTTCAGCGATATTTCAAAAGAGGTTGGGCTAAAGAACGCCGCGCGTCATCGCAGTGTCTCAATTGGAGAGTTTAACCGAGACGGCCGACTTGATTTTTTCGTTGCCACCGATGCTTCCTTGGCCGCGATCAGCGAATTGAGCGACGACAAAACCAGCTCGGAAGCCGACGTGGCGAATCTTGCAAAATCGTATACCGATGAAAACATGATTTGGTTCGGAGCAGAAGCGAATCAGGAAATGATTCCCTATTACTTACGCGCCCCGATTTTTTCCAGCGATACAGCGTTCGGCTCTGCGACGGGTGATCTCAATAACGATGGGCTCGATGATTTGATTGTGACCAACGGGTTTTTAACACGATACGGTGACAAACAAGTGGATGGATTGTTTTACCAAAACGCTTTTCTTAATCGAAGCAATCCAGCGTCGGTAGCAGGCAATTCCGCTGAGCCGAAAATTGAGCAGACTTACACTTCAGGTCCTGGGCCCGTTGGCAATCAGCCGATCAATGCGAAAGCTTCATACGAGACTTCATTTGACGTTAAAACCGATCGCGCCATCAAAGCAAATGTAGCAAGCGGAACCGACGTTGGAGTTAATGCGGTTGCCAATCTCGGCACTGAAATTAGAGTTGCCAAAACGGCACATGAAGTTTCCGATCTTTGCCGAGCCGGATACTCGTTTGGGGCCAATCAACGCAACCGCTGTTACTTGAGCACCGGACAGGGGTTTGCCAATGCATCTTCGATCTCCGGTTTGGATCTTCCTGATGACGCTCGCGCTATTGCGGCGACCGATTGGGACAACGATGGCGATGTTGATTTGGTGGTGACGTGTCGTAGTGCACCACAGCTAAGAATCTTTTGCAATCAATCAACAAACAAAAATTCATTCGTTCAATTTGACTTGGTCGGAACTGAGTCAAACGTCGATGCGATTGGTGCCCGCGTTGAGTTGTTTCTTCCTGGTGTGAATGCACCATTGGTAAAGTTCATTCAAGCCGGTTCTGGCAACCTCAGTCAATCCACAAAACGGTTGATGTTCGGGTTGGGCAAAGCAAAAACGATTGCCCGTGTTATTGTGACGTGGCCTTCTGGCAAGCAATCGACTTTCAAAGACGTGTCAGTCAACTCGCGTTACGAAATCCTTGAAGGCGGTGAGAGCTTAGAAGAGAAAAATATCGACCGGTTTAACCTTGCGATCAAGCCACGGAGTTATCTCGGCTCCAAGTCATTACCGGACGTTGCCAGTCGCTCAATTTTTTACCCGCGTCCACCGCTTCCCAAACTCGAATACATGGGCGCACCTGACCAATGGTTTTCGCTTCAGTCGGTTGAGGGCAAGCCCACGGTTGCGTTGTTTTGTTCGCGAAATTCGGATTCGAAAAAGTTGATCGATGATTTTGCCAAAGCCCAGGAGGATCTCCGAGCGATCAATGCCGATTGTGCGGCGCTGTTCGTCGATCCGGACTCAGGCGAGTGGAGCGATGACGACGAAAAAGACAAACAATATGGGCGACTTTATTCACTTGGTGAAAACATTATCAGTGAAAGCAATTTTGATTTTCGGTGGGGAGCGGCAGCGGCCAGCACGACTGAAAAGCTCAAGTATTTGTCGGGTGACTGGTTCAACAACCAACAGCTTCCGCCACTTCCGTTCGCTGTCTTGATTGATGTTGACGGCAATGTTTGTGGGTTCTATTCAGATGAGTCTTGTAACTCGAAACAGATCATTGAGGACGTTGCGTTGGTGGATCTTCCAGATTGGAATTGTCGATCCGCATCGGCGCCGCTGGGTGGGCGATGGACGGCGCGATACCGCTATTCGAAGCTAAATCGTTTGCGAGTACGGCTGAATGAAATTGGATACAAAGACGATGCGAAGCTCATTGCCCAGCGCTCTCAAGGTCAGCGAGCTTACGAGTTGGCACAAAAAGGGATCGAGCTCGACTCGCAAGGTGACTGGAAACGATCCCGCGGATTTTTTGCACAGGCCATGGAAGTTGACGGAAATTGCATAGCCGCTTACGTCGGTGAAGGCAATTTGCTCAGACGGATGGCGAGCAACTGGAAGGAAGCTGACGAGACCTTGTCGGCGAAATATCAGCAACAGGCCATCGCTGATTTCGAATTTGCATTGTCGCTCGACCCGATGAACACAGAAGCCATCATGGGAAGAGCCAACGTCGCGATCGATCAGAACCGCATTACCGACGCACTTGCTCAGCTTACCAGCTATATGGAAGTGGACCCGACTCGCTACGAAATTTATGCGGTCGTTGGACGACTGTTGTTCTTTCAGCAGAAATACAAAGAGGCAGCTGCGGTGCTTTCCAAGGCGTTTGAAAACCGCCCTTCACTGCCCTATGTTGCCGGCGATCTGGGCTATATCTACTTGAGTACAGGTGACTACGAAGCGGCTAGAAAGTTTTTGAATCTTGCCCATCGCCTTCAACCATCCGATCGAAACATTCGACGTTTGCTTGCTGAATCTGAATTTGCCAACGGGTCATTTGAAAGTGCAATTCGAGAGTTTAGTGAGTTGGCAAAAGACGATTCTACTCGACGCAGATCCAAAAGCATCCTGGCAATGTTGCTTGCGACCTGTCCGTTTGAAGGATCACGTGATGGCGAGCGTGCTAAGGAACTGATCAAGCCGTTGGTTGATCTTCTTGGTGAAACATCACCATCGACTTTGGAAATTTACGCGGCCAGTTTTGCCGAGGTCGGTCAATTTGACAAAGCCGTTGAATTTCAACTTAAAGCTGTTGAGCTTCTCCGCAATGACGAGTCCGTCGAAGGCTACACCGATTCGCAAAAGGAAGGCTTGCGAACGCGGTTGGAGCTTTACAAACGGCAACGCCCCTATCGCACGTCGGACATTAATCAGTTGCCTGTCCGTCCGCCTGGGCAATAGATTCTTAACCGCGAATGAACGCAAATGGACGCGAATGAAAATCGAATTTCATTCGCGTGTTTGGACAGTGTTGTGGTAAAATCATTCGACTAGAGATTTCAATGCGCCGTTTTCCGCAATTCTCGTTAAGGTTTCTTTTCACAGCGGTGTTTGTTGTAGCAGTTGTTGCAGCCAGTGTAGGCTTCCTTTCTGTGAAAGCGTCAAACCAAACCAAGCGTTTCCGCTCGCTTCAAGATCAAGGAATTCTCGTTCACACCGAGTTTCGTCCACCAGTTTGGTTGCCAAATTTTATTGGCTCGTCGTTTCGGGCATGCTTCCTGAAACCGAAAACTGCGCTGATTCACTACGAAATTGAAATGACGAATCAAATAAAAATCGGGAAAGATTTGTTGCCAGTTGCTGACGCCAAAATTCATTTCAACAAACTTGTTGACATTGCCCGTGCCAGCGGATTTGCACACGTAACATTTTCACAAGTCGTCAATTTTGACGCGGGCTTTTCGCCGTCTTCAATCGAGGCTGCGGACATTCTTCCCGACTGCAGTGATGGGAAAAACTGGTTTACGCCGTATGCGCATTACCAGGAATTAATCAAGAAAAACCGCCTGACATTCACCACGCGTTGATGTTGAGTCGAAGCACAGAGTGAACGGGGGCGACTCGTATGGATTTTTCAACCATCCGTTTAAAAAGTTGGCAGTTCAAACCAACTAGGGCTTCATCCAGATTTGGAATTAGGTGAACAATTGTAGCCGGAATCGTCAGACTTCGGTTTTATTGGGGATGGCCTGAATTCTGGCGAATCCAGCTACCCTAAAATCAAAACTACTTGATGCACCACTTGTCATTAATTTTCCTGTTTCGCATTCTCTAGCTCGCGATACCAAGCTTCATAGGCCTTGGTGGCGTTGTTGGGAGACCAAACCATCCACTCTGAGAGTGAATCGATCATTTTGAAGTCTTTGGTTTCTTCCTTAATCGATTTTCCGGCTTTGAAAGCTGCGGTTACTTTCTCTTCAATGTGCGCCAAAAACATTTTGTACTTTTTCAGAGCTTCCAAATCGGCGAGTGGGCCGTGTCCGGGAATGTAGGTTACGTCTTTTGCTTCGATGATCGAATCGACATAAGTATTTAGTTTGCTCGGAATGGCATCGGTATAATTTGGAAACATGCGGTTAAAGAAAAGATCGCCACACCAAACGACTTTTGGCTCAACCAACTCGATCGTCACGTCACTTGCAGTGTGTCCGGATCGAGGAATTAGTTTGACCGAACGATTGCCCAAGTCGATCGTTGCGCCTTCTTTGGCATCGATATCAACCACGTTCTTGAAGTCGTTGTCTTTCATTCTTCGCGCTTTGAATGACTTTTCTGCCGCCGTCTTGGTTGATTCGGTTAGCCACAATCGCGGATTTCTGTCGTCCTGATAAAAACCGAGATGTCCTCCTGTGTGGTCGCCATGATAATGGGTCGAAACTATATCCGTTGGGTAGCTACCGGCCAGTCGTTTGGCTTGCTCGGCCATCCAGACGGCGCCTTCTTTTTGATTAAAAGACTCGACGACGACCACGCCTTTGTCGCCTTTGATGATTCCGCCATTACAAACGGTAGTAAAATCTTTTGTCTCAAACGGGGTTGAGACCAAACCCCAAACGCCTTCGTGTACTTTCTCCAACCGCCCCCATTTCTCTTCGACGACTACCTTGTCGGTGTCTTGCGCGGCAAAAGCGTTTTTGAGCAAGTTGGGAGCAAAGCAGGCTAAGGTCAAAACGTGAGCACCACAGGTTGCGGATTGAGACAAGAAGCTGCGTCGATTCATATTGGAGTTCATAGTTCGTTAAGTTTCTGTTTTGAGAATCTGTGTGGGCTGAGTTTTGAATAGGATAATGAGTCCAAGATCTTAGTCGTCTTGCCAGCTCATTTCCGTACCAAAGTATACTGTTTCAAATACTGCTCAACAGGTTGTTAATGCCTTCACAACCAACGCACGAATGGGGTACACTGGGATTGATTGATGATTGAACCTTATTGGTTACTTGGTTGTCAACTTACTGGTCGCGTTAGGCCCCTGTAGCTCAGTGGATAGAGCACAGCTTTCCTAAAGCTGGTGTCGGTGGTTCGATTCCACTCAGGGGTGCTTTTTAGACCTTGGTTGGTGAGGGCCAAGTCAGTCATCTTTCACGAAAATTTGGCTCGGGAGAGTCGCAGGACGAAAAGCCTTTACTTCTCTTGCTCGGCTTCTGTTTCGGGCGCACTTTTCGTGAGCCTTCAAGTTTTCGCGGTCAATGAGGGTGGTGTTCTTTTCTTTTTCTTTTCTTCCACTTCTATATTTCGCATGGCTACAGAATTTGCTCTCGCTGGAAGCGAACCCGACTTCAAAAGCATTGTTGAGGGAGTTGCTGACGTTATTTGGTTGGCTGAAGTCAACGGTGCATTGCACTACCTATCGCCCCAATTCGAAACGATGTTTGGTCTTGATTCGGAGGACTGGCTTGGCCGGTCGCCGTATGAGCTTGTACACCCGGACGATTTGAAAATCGTCAAGAAAGCTATCGAAAGACAAAACGGAGCCCAAAGCCGGGTCAGTTTCGAGTGTCGTCACCTTTGCGAGGAGGGCTATATTTGGGTTTCGATCATTGCGGTACCCATTTTTGATGACGAAGGAAATATGGTACGTCGGCAGGGAACGATTCGGGACATCAGCGACCGCAAACGGATGGAGAAGGAGCAAGCTCGGCTGGTTCAGATTTTGCAATCGACGTCTGACTTCGTGGGCATTTGCCAACCCGAAGTCGGCATCCTGTGGCAGAACAATCCGTTTCGAGAACTGCGTTCCGATCTTGATATTGCGGGACAGGATGTTTCGATCTCGGAGCTTTATCCCAATTGGGCTTACGAGATCGTAAAGAACGAAGGCCTGCCAACAGCGATTGAAGATGGAATCTGGTCGGGCGAAACTGCGTTGCTTGACCAGTTGGGCAACGAGATTCCGACTTCGCAAGTTGTCATCGCCCACAAGTCTGAAGAAGGCGAAGAAGTTGAATACTTCTCGACGATCCTTCGCGACATTAGCAAAATAAAAGCCACCGAACTTGAACTGAGAAGCGCTCAAACGGAACTTCTCGCCACGACCGAAAATGTACCTGGCGTGATCTACCGAACTTTGTTTCATCCCGATGGAAGCCATAGCTTTGCGTACGTCAGCCCCAGCTTCCGGACTATTTTTGGGATCGAACCCGATGCGCCTCTGAAAGATGCCGGCGAATTTTGGACACGAATTCATCCCGATGATCTTGAACAAATCCTGGGCGCTACCTTCGCGCATGGAAAACGGTGACATTGCGTTCGACGTTGAAGAAAGCGGGTTGCACTTGCTGGACCTGATCAATGAGATTCTCGATATGGCAAAAATTGAAACGGGAACGGCCTCTCTCAAACTTTCTGAAGTCAAAGTTGCTGAGCTGTGCGATTCGTGCCTGGATCTGGTTGCACCCCAGGCTGCACGAAAAGCAATCAAGCTTTCGTTCATCAATTCCACCAGCAATCTTCCTCTACTGCATGCTGATGAGACACGGCTTCGACAAATCCTGATTAACCTGCTTGGCAACGCAATCAAATTCACACCTGATGGAGGTAAAGTGAGTTTGGGGGTTGAACGCCTATCCAACAATACGACTTCTTCAAGTGACGAAACTTTACGGTTCGTCGTTTCAGACAACGGAATCGGTATTGAACACAGTCTCATTGAGACGCTCTTTCAACCATTTGTGCAAGTCGACAATTCGTTGAGCCGTAACTTTCCTGGTTCTGGCCTTGGACTTTCGTTGGTCAAGCAGTTTGTTGAGCTTCACTCGGGAACGATTTCCGTCGAAAGTGAACCCGGCAAGGGTAGCCGATTCATCGTTGAGCTTCCGTATCAAAAACAAGAAGCCAACGCCGACGCAGAATCCAACACAACTCCGCCACGGAGTGCCAACAACGTCCCTGAGCACGAGAAAACTGACTCTGACGTATTGCCACTGATTCTCCTGGCGGAGGACAACGATCATGTGGCTATGGCGATTGCTCCGTTTCTCGAAGCCTCAAATTTTCGAGTTGTGCGAGCTGTCAACGGAGCGGTCGCTGTCGAGCTTGCGCAGGAACACAAGCCTGATTTAATCGTGATGGATATCCAGATGCCAGTGATGGATGGGCTGGAAGCGATTCGGCAAATTCGATCTAGCGCTGAACTTCGAGATACACCGATCATTGCACTCTCTGGATTTGCGATGCCCAAAGACTCCGACCGATGTTTGGAGGCGGGGGCGAATACGTTTCTCAGCAAGCCCTGCAAAATGCCCGTCATGATTGCCAAAATCCGGCAACTGATTGCAAGTCGAACGGCAAATTAGCTTTTGCTTTATTCCGCTCAATGGCATGCGCGGTTTATGTGACCGCTTTCTCAACATGCAGTTGTTTTCGACAGGATTTACAAGATGGACATGATTTATGCGCTTGAATCATGTTAATCCTGTTCATCCTGTCAAAAATAATTCTTCAGCGTCCGCATCTCAGCATTGCTCACGACAGGATTTAAGTGAGTCTTCCTAAAGCTGTGTCGTTAAAATTCTGGTAGCTCGCCCAGATTGTCGTCTTGGGTTTGGTTCACCGACGTTTTGATGAACATCTCGTTTGCGATTTCGACTAACACCACTTCGGGACCAACGGTGAATTTTCCATCGTGAGCTGGTGGTAACGTTACAAATGAAATGTCGTAGTCTTCCACGGCTTTGATGACGGCGTTGCGTGTATAGACGTTAAGCTTGGACAGGACGTCGTCCGTTGACATCAAGTGTGCTTTGACTTTTTCTATTCGGTTGTTGCGAGGGCAGTATCGAACCGCAGAGATTCCGTAACGCGTCATGTCGATTAAATTTGTCTTGGGTTGAGTAATCAAGTGGCGGTTGAATCGGCGGGTTGAAACCTCGGCATATCCAAAACCGATGATATTTAATTTCAAATGTAACATCCAAAGCGTTTTCATGCTGGTGCGATTTATACTGCGCTAAGTCGGCGAATTACTTTGGGGCAAGCAGATGTTACGCGTCAGTCTGTTGAGATGCCGAACTATTAAGCTAACGATCCCGATTAGCTTGGGATTGGAGCGATGATTTTTTCTCCTTGCCATGGTTTTTCTGCGGAACTTTTTTTAGGAAAAGTGGTTTGAAGGTTGGTTGGGTTCCGCGCTTGCGTTTTCGAATTCAACATCCGTTCACCCATTAAGCCATTTCGACTGGGAGATCCTTATGCGTTCATCACTAGCTTTAGCCCCTACATTTGCTTTGGCACTCGTGGGTATTCTTTTCTTCGTCATCCCAGGTCACTTGGTTGCTCAAGGCGAACTGCCGGCCGAGCGAGCCACAGACACCGTTTCCAAGTACCGGAAATATGCCGAGAACTTAGTGAAGGTTTACGACAAGAATAACGACGGTATGTTGGCAGAAGCGGAATTAAAAATGATGCGGAGGCCGCCTGCAAAGAATGCAGATTCCAATGGTGACGGCATGGTTAGTCTAGACGAACTAACGAATTCCATGGTGCCAAGAAATGGAAATCCCAAAGCAGCATCCAGGACGTCGACGGATGAAATGGACGAGATCTATTTGCGACTGAGCGACCAAGTTCTAAAAACGAGCGATAAAAATAATAATGGGCAGCTTGATCCTAACGAAATCAAAGATGCCAAATGGAGTGCTCCTTGGAAAAAGTTTGACGCGAACCAAGACGGCATCTTGTCACGCAACGAACTGTTTGTTCGCTACAAGGCAATGCTTTCCAACGATAACCGAGCTAAAAGACGCATCGGTATGCTCGGAGGGCAGCAGACTGCAAATATCGGAGGATTGCTTGGCGGTGCTTCGAGCAGCAATAGTAAAGTTGACGAACGAATGCGAGGCGGAAATATTGGCGCTTTGATGTCAAGAACTAAAGGTGGTGACTTGCTGACCTCCGCCGATCCGGTGATTGCCGGGCTACTTGGCGGTGTCACGAGTGAAGCTTCAGAAGTCAAAAAAGAAAGTAGTCGTGTCGCTGTTCAGCTTTATTTGTTGCGGTTCCCAAGCGACACGTCAGCCGATGCCATAACAACGACCATCAGCTCAATCAAAGAAGCAGATGACATCCGCAAAGCGGTTGCAAAAGTTCGAACTAAGTTTGGTGTGCGTTATGATCAAACCATGTTCACGCAAAAGTACGGTACGCAAACAGAAGTTGAGTCCGGCGCTGTGTTGTCAGTGAATACCGGCAAGGTAGAATCGCGTGGCCGGACGGTGTATAGCGCGGAAAGAGTCAATGTTGGCATGCAGAGCGAAGTGTTATGTGAGAAAGTTGATGGCGGAGTCTCGATGGAAATAAGCATCAACAAATCGGACGTTGTCCAACTCAAAGAACCCTCCGATTTTGACGACACGAAGACTGTTCAGTGGAACTATAGGTCGACTTTGTTGCTTGAATCAGGCCAACCTGAATTTGTAGTGTCTTCAGACGGAGATCAGCATTGGCTGTTGGTCTCAGTCGCAAGCGAAGTTAAATAGCGATCTCGAGTTGTACGATTGTCAGTTGTTTAGCGATATCCTTCCTGCAAACGAAACTGACCAAGTTTTTCGATAATTACCTGCTGCACACTTCTGCAGCAGGTTTTTTAGTGGCTATGCGGCGGCAAAAGTACCGTTCGCATGAAACTTGCGAGCTTAAACATTGGTATGGATAGACTGGCACAATTTTGATTCCGCAAGATTTCAATTGAGTCTGCAATTAAAAACCGAATCTGTATTAACGTCCATTCGCGGTTCTCTTTTTTCTGTGCTTTCCATTTTTAAGTCGGCGCGACTTCTCGTCGAAGCCAGCTGTCTACGCATATGGCAGTTCTGTCTAACAAATACGAGTGCAAATCAAGCGACCTTTTGCGAAGGCCCTGGTTTAGCAATAGATTTTTGATCTCTGGTTCGTGTATTTTTAACCGCGAATGGACACGAGTGAACGCAAATAAAAATAGATATGTATTCACGTGCAAACACGTTAATTCGCGGTTCTCTATTTTTTGATATTCGCTGCCTGACCGCAATTTGCACGGGATGTCGGCTTTAATTTTTTTCTTGACATGCGAAAGGTGTATTGGCACACTGATACACATGTTAGCGGAGGAATCGGGAATCAGTTTAGCGGGGGAATTAGAAATGAGAGTTGCCAGATTACTTAAGCCAAGTTTGCTTGTTCCTGTATTAGCACTGTTTGCCGCATCGGTTTGTTTTGGGCAAACGAAAGATGGGCAGATGAAAGATAAATCAAGTCTCACAAAAGCGGAAATTGAATCCGGGATCAAAGCCCTTGTGCAACCGTACGTTGAAGGTGGTGTGCTTAACTCGGTTGCGTTCGGCGTAATCAACGGCGAGGTAGAAACGGTTTTCGGTGTCGGCCAGATTAGCAGCGAAAATACAAACGCGCCTGATGGTGACACGTTGTTTGAGATTGGATCGATCAGTAAAGTCTTCACAGGAATATTGCTTGCCGATGCGATCGAGCGCGGGTTGGTGACTGCGGATCAAGCAGCGGCTGAATTGTTGCCCGATGGAGTCAAGATGCCGGTTTGGCCGAAAAAGCCCGATCTTAAAATCACTTTGACTCAACTTGCGACGCACACTTCTGGTTTGCCAGGTCTTCCAGATAATTTGCAAATTACGGAGTTGGTTAACCCATATGCAAAATATGAGACGAAGGATTTGCACGAGTTCTTGAATGCTTACGAGCTTAAGCGAAAACCAGGGACCCGGGAGGAGTACTCCAACCTTGCCTTTGGATTGCTGGGTAACTTGATTTCGGGCAAGCAAAAACGGACGTACGATGAACTCTTGCTCGAGCGAATTCTCAAACCGTTAGAGATGAACGACACATCGATCACATTGTCACCGGATCAGAAAAAACGTCTTGCAACACCGCACAATGACGGGCTTGTACCAACGTCAACTTGGGAGGTTCCTGCTTTAAAGGGATGCGGTGCGATCCGAAGTACGACCAATGATATGATGAAATTCGCTCGGGCTGCACTTGCGCCAGAAAAATTGGGAAAAGAAGATTCAATCGGAAAAGCTTTTGAGCTCGCTTGGGCAGAACAGCGTCCCGCCAAGTTTTTGAAATGGGGGCCGATGGGATTTGGTTGGGTGATCAACAAATCGGGTACCCACTGGCACAACGGAGGTACAGGCGGTTTTCATACGATTATGTTTGTCGATCAAAAAAACGAACGTGCTTTAATCGTGCTGTGCAATACGGCCTCTCTCGAAGTGGATACGCTCGGATCCGAGATCATGGCGATGCTCAATGGACAGGATGTAAAGCCTCGCAAGTTTCGAAAAACGGTTAAAGTCTCTGAAGAGCTATGTGCAAAACTCATCGGAAAATATCAGCTAACCAAGAAAGTTTTCATCGATGTTGCGTATGTTGAAGGAAGCAAAACTGCGCTTACGGTACAGATGACTGGCCAGAGCCCGCTCAATATCTTTCCTGCAACTGAAACCAATTGGTTTTTGAAAGCGGTCAAAGCCGAGGTTGAATTCGAGATTGACGAATCCGGAAAATGCAGCGGTTTGACTTTAATCCAAAACGGGAAACAAAAAGCCAAAAAGTTGTAAGTCATCGAGTTGTAAGTCATCTTTTAGACGCTAGACGTTTATCTGACTTCGGATTGTAGCCATTTTCGAAAGCTAAGGCACGCATCGCTGTCGTTCTTGCTTGGTTCAAAAATGGTGTAGTAGGCTCGATTGGCAACGAGCACGTGTTTGCCGATTCGCACGAGTTCGCCGCGTTCGATTTCGGTTTGGACAAACGCATCGGGAGCTAAAGCGATACCCAGTCCGGCTTTGGCTGCTTCCACTAACATATGAAAATGTTCAAAGCTGGGGCCGCGCGGCACTTGTGGTTTTTGGTTTTGGGATTGAAACCACTCGCTCCAGCTCATCGGACGTGTGGAATGTTGCATCAGCGGAAGCGTTTGAAAACATCGACCAGGTGAACTTTTCTTGTTGCCGATCAATTCTGGCGACGCGATCGCGATCAAACGTTCTTCCATGAGTTTTTCGGCAATGAGGTTGGGCCAATGTCCATCTCCAAAGAACAGCCCAACATCGATCTGGCCACCCTTCAGGTTCGGTGTCCTCTCGGCCAATGAAAAATCCAGCTCTAGTGTGACAACCTGAATGTTGATCGTCGGTTGGAGCTCAGAAAATCGCTTAAGCCGTGGGATTAACCAATAACTAGCAAGCGATGGGAGTGCTCCGATTCTTAAACGCGGGCCTGTTCCTTGGCTGAGTAGATCTACGGTTGCAGATTCAATTCGGTCCAAGGCAGGGCCTAACGAAATTCGATAACTGTTACCCGCGTCGGTTAGCTGCAGCCGTTGTTTCACTCGCACGAATAAGTTGACACCAAGGGTTGCTTCTAAAGACGCGACTTGCTGGCTGACCGCACTGGGGGAAACAAGTAATTCGTCGGCAGCACGGGCGTAGCTTTGATGTCGTGCGGCTGATTCAAATGCGCGGATCGCATTGAGAGATGGTGTGTTTTTTCTCATATTCATTAGTTTAACTAACGAAGAGTTAAGTTTAAAGTCAGTTGTAGGCGACGAATTGGGGTATATCATTAGGTTAGCTAACGCTGGTGCCGGTTTTGGTTATTAAATGCTCGGATATTTGGAGATCAAGATGATTAGAAGTGGCCGAAGAAATGGCTTGTTGCACACAGGCAAAATGGAAATCGCTTTAAAAGAAATTGCTCTATTACTTTTTGGGCTTTGTTTGCTGGTTCCAACGTTTTGCCAAGCAGCTCAGGAGGCACCCAAGGAAAAATTCGCGAGGCCCATCGAAGGCTCAAGAATGCTCGCCGGTAAAGGAGAAGTCCCCAACTGTGTTTTGGATTGCTTCATACATCTTTGCGGGACGACGTCTCGGGATGTGGTTGTGGTTTGCTTGGACGGGAAACCCAAGATCTCGCCTGAGCGGTGGAAGCAACGGGGCGCGAATTCTGTTGTCGTGATCGATAAAGTTCCAAGCGACGTGGAATCATTGGTGCTGACGCTTTTAAAGGCGAAAGGAGTTTGGTTTGAAAGCGATGCTGCCGTTTTAAAGACACACTCGCTTTTTCAAGCCCTGCTACGCAACGTTACTCAACGCGGCGGCGTTATTGGTGGAAGTGGAGCAGGCGCAATGGCAATCACAGGGCAAAATCAAAAAATTGATGACGCGGCCAAGTCCACTGGATTTGGATTACTGCCTGATTCTATTGTTCATTTCAATTCGCTTAAGAATTCGCTTAAGAATCAATCGAACGAGATGGGCGAATCTTCTGCTGGCGTTCATTGGTATGTCCCAAACTCTGCGGCGTTGGTCTTTCATCACGGCCGCCAAGTCTCTGCTTTGGGAAACGAGAATGTTGATGTTCAGGTGGCCGGGAAAAATGGTTGGGATGAACGAACAACGACCATCGAATCGATTGATGCATGGGATGTCGGCGACCTGCCCTCGTACAACCTGGACTTGCTTTCCTGGGTGCGATCTTCGATGGACCGACAAGGCGCTGTTTTCCCGCCCGAAAAGGCACCAGTGACGAAAGTTGAAAAAGGGACTTTGATCTTGCAAGGTGGATCAGGAGTCGATGAAGACACGTTCAATCGTTTTATCGATGCGGCTGGAGGAAAAGAGTCGGTCTTTGTGTGTATTCCCAGTGCATCTGATTTCCGCGAGGGACGAGAGCCAAATTCCTACAGTGCTGATAAGCTTCGTTCGATGGGATGCGAAAATGTAACGATACTTCATGCGACAGATCCTTTGGTCGCAGATCAGGACAAGCGTTTTCTGGCGGCTTTGAAGAAGGCCGATGGGATTTGGATTGATGGAGGTCGAACGTATCGCATGATGGATCGTTTCCAAGGCACAAAAGCAGCAGAGCTAATGCGGGAGCTTTTGGAAAGAGATGGAGTGATCGGCGGAAGTTCAGCTGGTTGTCAGGTCGCCGGGGATTTTTTGGTAAGAGGCAACCCTCGTACCAATCGGGATCTGGTTTTGGATGGCTACACTCGTGGGTTTGGATTCATCGAAGGCGTTATTCTTGACGCTCATTTTCTACAGCGAGGCAGAGACGAAACGTTTAAGCCTTTGATGGAGAAGTATCCACAAATGCTTGGTATCGGCGTTGATGAAAAAACCGCGATTTCGATCAGAGGCTCCGTTGCCGAAGTGCTTGGTTCCAATGCCGTTTCGTTTTATGACATGAAAAATGGAAGTTCTTCCAAGCCGGTTATTTTGAAACGTGGTGCAAAGTACGATTTGCAAAAAAGAAAGGTAGTTGAGTAGAACATTGCCATCGGATCCGCCGTCTCGATTGCGATGGTGGCCAGAACGCAAAAAGCACCCTGGCTGTTTGAAACCAGGGTGCTTTATTTATCTTTAACGTTGCTTGGCCCGAAAACGTTATGTCCAGCAATCGACTACATCGACTTTGCTTTTGCAACAATGGCCGCGGTTGAAATGCCGAAGTGCTCATAAAGCTCATTAGCCGGGGCTGATGCACCAAATGAATCCATGCCGATGAATGCGCCGTCGTTTCCGAGATACTTTTCCCAGCCCATTTTGATTCCGGCTTCGACCGCAATACGCTTGGTCACGCCCGCAGGCAGCACGCTTTCTTTATAGGCTGCATCCTGCTCATCGAATAACTTCCAGCACGGCATGCTGACGACGCGAACCTTGGTTCCGTCGGCTGTCAATTTTTCCGCAGCTTCCAAGCAATATTGAATTTCGCTGCCCGTTCCCATCAGAATGACATCAGGTGTGCCATCGCAATCGGCAACAACGTAACCGCCTTTGAGGACCCCGTCGGCGCTTCCGTATTTCGAGCGGTCAATGGTCGGAAGGTTCTGGCGGCTGAGCACCAAAACGGTTGGACGCTTCGTATCACCAATCGCGGCTTGGTAACATTTTGCTACTTCGTTGGCATCACTGGGCCGCATCACAAGTACGCCCGGAATCGAGCGGCAGGCTGCCATGTGTTCCACCGGTTGGTGCGTCGGGCCGTCTTCTCCCAGTCCAATTGAGTCGTGCGTCATAATGTAAAGCACCGGTTGATGCATGATGCTACTCAGTCGTAATGACGGACGCAGGTAATCGGTGAACACAAAGAACGTTGCCACGTAAGGACGGATTCCACAGAGTGACATTCCATTTCCGATCGCAGCCATCACATGCTCGCGAATTCCAAAATGAAAGTTCTTTCCTGAGTACTCGTTGGCGCTAAAGTGCCCTGCCCCTTCGGCGTCATTGTTCGATTTGTTGGAGCCGGCCAAGTCGGCCGATCCGCCAATGAGATAAGGGATCGCGCCCGCAACAGCGTTTAACACTTTGCCAGACGAAGCACGAGTTGCCATGCCTTTCGCGTCGGCGTCGAAAGTTGGAAGCGACGATTCCCAACCGGCCGGCAGTTCGTCTGCGGCCATTGCCTGGATTTGTTTGGCTTCTTCGGCGAATTGCTCGCAGTAGGTCGCGTACTTTTCGGACCACTGTTTATAAGACTCTCCGCCCCGCGTACCAATTTTTGATTTGAAGTGTTCAATCACTTCCTCTGGCACGGAAAACTTCTCGCGCGACCAGCCGTAGTTTTCTTTTGCGAGTGAAATTTCTTCTTCGCCAAGTGGTGAACCGTGGGCACCAGAAGTGTCTTGCTTGTTAGGTGCGCCGAATCCGATGATGCTTTTAACGATAATCAAAGTCGGCTTGTTGTTGGTGTTTCGGAACTTTTCGTAGGCACCGTCCAAGCTTACAAGGTCGTTGGCATCGGTAACCGTGATCACGCTCCAGCCAAGGCTTTCAAAACGTCCGGCAACGTCTTCACTAAATGCGAGGTCGGTACGTCCCTCGATAGTAATTTCGTTGTCATCGTAAACCCAGCAAAGATTCGAAAGTTTCAAATGGCCGGCAAGTGACGCGGCTTCGCAACCGATGCCTTCCATGATGTCACCATCGCTGCAGATCGTGTAAGTGTCGAATCCAAACAGATCGAAACCAGGCCGATCATAAGTCGCCGCCAACCACTTGGCCGCGATCGCCATTCCGACACTGTTACCAAGCCCCTGCCCAAGTGGTCCAGTTGTCGTTTCGATTCCAGCCGCGTACCCGAACTCTGGGTGGCCAGCACACGGGCTGTGAAGCTGACGAAAATTCTTGATGTCTTCGATTGAAACTGACGGTTGATCGGTTGGATTTCCATCGGCATCCGTCTTGGCAACACCTGCCAAGTGCAGCATCGAATACAAAAGCATCGAAGCGTGACCGCAAGACAAGATAAATCGATCACGGGCGATCCAATTTGGGTTTGCCGGATCGTACTTAAGATGGTTGGCCCACATCGAATAAGCGACTGGGGCAAGTGCCATTGGCGTTCCAGGGTGCCCACTGTTGGCTTGTTGAACCGCGTCCATCGACAAAGTTCGAATGGTGTTGACGGCAGTTTCTTGAATGTTTGCTGTCGAAGTTGACATAGTCGTTACCTTTTGTGTCGCTAAAAATGGCTATTGTTTGATAAGCCGCGTTTATGAATCACGGTCTAAACTTGGCTTTTGCTGTTTTTTTCAAACTTTCTGCTAACGAGTTGCGTTTTCGCTCGTCACAGGAATAGCCGCAAATTATCGACGATTTCCAGAATCGGTCAATCACGTGTTGCAAAACTACTTAAGTCAAATGGGTAATCGTAAGGTATCTTGTTAAGAGTCTGGTGAAGTTTTTCAGGGGCGAAAGCATCCAGTAAACCAATTGCCGACACGAATTTGATTTTGACGCGTTTTAGGTACGCGGCTATTATTACAACGGCTCTTCAATCGAAGCGTTAACTTATCTCAACGCGAATCATCGAAGGCGCGAATCATCCACTGGACAGAGGGCAAGAAAATGGATCGCCGAACATTCGGAAAATATGCAGCCGGTTTAGGCTTGGCAGGAATCTCCAGTCCACTTCTGTCTTCTCTTGCCAACGCCACGACGGTTGATCGTCGTGCGTCCCAAGGCGAAAAATCGCCGGCTGAGCTGGTCACCAAAGAAGCCAAACGAGCGATCGACCGCGGTTTGAATTTTCTGCTTCGCAATCAAATCTCGACCGGACGCAACCGAGGCGCGTTTGGATCAAGCGGAAAGTCAGCGGGTGTGGCGACGGCTTCGTTGGGCGGTCTGGCAATGATGTGCGGAGGCAACGCTCCGGGGCATGGTGCGTTTGGAAAATCGATTGATCTTGCCGTCGAGTTCGTGATGAAAAACACGCGCGATTCGGGGTACATTGCCAAAACAGAAGCTGGCTCTCACGAACGGATGTACGGTCACGGGTTTGGCATGCTGTTCCTTTCCCAAGCTTACGGGATGACGCAAAAGAAAGAGATCCGAGACAAACTTAAAAAGGCCGTCGCGTTGACTTGTAAATGTCAAAACGCGCAAGGCGGATGGCGTTACCAACCGGTGAAACAAGACGCTGATCTTTCGATTACTGTTTGCCAGATCATGGGACTGCGTGGGGCAAGGGACGCGGGAATCGACGTGCCAGACGATGTTCGTTCGAAGTGTATTGATTACGTCCGGAAAAGCCAAAACAAGAACAACGGAAGTTTTCGCTACACGCAACAAGGCGGCCATACGACGTTTGCAATGACAGCCGCTGGTGTCACGTCACTTTATAGTGCCGGGATTTACGAAGGCGAAGAAATTGAAAAGGCGCTTAAGTACTTGATGCGATACAAGCCAAGTGGCACACCATCGGGCGGTCACTATTTTTACTCCAACTACTACGCCGTCCAAGCCATGTGGCACGCGGGCGGAGACTATTGGGCTCAATGGTATCCACTTATCCGCGATCAATTGGTCAAAAACCAAACGTCAGCAGGTTCTTGGCGATCCAGCGAAGCCGGTCCGGAATTCGGAGCAGCGATGGCTGGAATCATTCTACAAATGCCATTGAATTATTTGCCAGTCTTCTCGCCTTAAGTAGCTCGACATAAGTAGCTCGACTTTCCAAGTCGTAACCGCGCGCACCGCGATCAGGAACTGATCGAGAGTTCTAAAAAAGGTAGAAACGCAGAGACGCGGAGGGCGCAGAGTTCACAGGCAAGTATTTTCTCTGCGCTCTCAGCGTCTCTGCGTTTCAAAAATCTTTCTGTAGTTCAGAGAAACGACTCGGAGAGTCGAGCTACTATTTTTATCGCGTGCTTGATTTAGTTTCGAAAAAGAGAACACTAATTCTCACTAATCGACACTAATCAAAAACAGAACTAGACTTCATGCAAGCGATTTTTGGATTAGTGAAAATTAGCGCAGATTAGTGTTCCTTTTTTAAGAACCCTTTCTAAATGCGTTGTATTGTTTCCCGTCCCCGTTACGCCGTATCGATATGACTTGGTTTAAGACTCTAACTGGTTTTCCTGAGACTTCGCCTGATTCGGTTAGGGCGAATCTAAAACTTGATGGAACCCGTCTTACTTCCGTCATCAACAAGCGTTCATTCAATGCCGGCGAATTCACGACGCCAAGTCTCGAAGCCTTGCGTGAAACGATCGCAATTCCTTCCAATGGCAACCCGATTAAAGTCGATGAACTGATCGCCGACGTGCAATCGCTTCATCAGGATTCCGGCAATGCCAACGCGGTCTTCCAGGTTGCTTCACAATTCAACTGCCTGGAGATGGCCGCTCCGCACCTTGTTCCAGAGGATGGAGTCGGTATTTACCAAAATGATAGGACGCAAGGTCCGGCGTGTTGTATTTGCGCAGGAGCCGGAACGATTTACCGGAACTATTTCGTCGAACACAACGGGCAGATTGGACAAACAGCAGATTGCCAGATTGACTGCCTTGCAGGTATCGCACGATATTTTGAAAATGCCGACCGACAGTATTGGCGAAATCAGAATGGATACTGTTTCCCCAGTGCGGAAGGATTAAACGAGATCGAACAGCGGCTTTCAAAATGCTCGGAACTGCAACTAGATGAAATTCGCAAAAAGCTGATGGTTGGCGTGCAGTCTGACACGGAGATCACGATTGGCGATTCGCCGCATAAGGTTACGCAAGTCTTTTGCTCGGCACTGCCTGTCGCCTATTCGAACGTAAGTCGCTCAAAATGGAATCATTTTCCACGGTTAATTCTTGACGCGACTTATGAACTGACCTTTTACACGGCGCTTCAGAATTTCATGAAAACAGGTTGTCCAAAACTTTACTTGACGCTTGTCGGAGGCGGAGTGTTTGGCAATAAACTTGATTGGATTCTGTCTGCTATCGACAGGTCGCTGAAACTTTTTGCTAACTCTGGACTTGATGTTAAGATTGTCAGCTATGGCCGTTCGAACACTGAAGTCGCTGAATTCTTGACTCGCTACCGTGATTAATTTCGGGATACCTTTGAGCGTTGCTAGGCTTTGAATCGCATTGGCGTATTGAAAAAAAGCGACCGCGGGTTAACGTATTCAGGAAGCGACTTTCAAATTCAATTGTTGACGGAAAACTTTATTGCCATGAAAAAGCCACCTCGTGGAACAGCCGAAAAAATTGCAAAGATGACGGTTGCGTCAGTCTACCCGCTCTACGTTTCCAAAATTGAAAGGAAAGGCAGAACGAAGAAGGAGCTAAACGAAGTCATCAAGTGGCTTACCGGTTACGATGAGAAAAAGTTGAAATCGCTGATCAAAGATGAAGTGAACTTTGAGAACTTTTTCAAGAAATGCAAACTGAATCCTAATGCTCATCTGATCAAAGGCGTCATTTGCGGTTACAAGATAGAAGAGATTGAAGACCCGTTGATTCGAAAAGCTCGTTATCTGGATAAGCTGGTTGACGAGTTGGCAAAGGGCAAGAAGATGGAAAAAATACTGCGTGCTGAGTAAGTGGATTGATCACAAAAACAAATTGGCAGTACGAGAGTTAACTCCAACGAATCGCACTGAATCTACCGGCGGAGTAAAAGCAATTTTGAAACGAGAACCCATGCAAAAGCCATTTGTTCACCGTGTTGGTGGTGTTCTGAGCGCTGATATCGCGGTGCCCGATCACGATCGAGAACTTGATTTCTATACGAGGGTGCTCACGACAGGTGACTCGCCGCTTTGGCGTGATGACTTGATGAACAATTTAGGCATGCCCGTAATCGGCCTCGGTGCTCGCACGCCCGAATACAGCGAGTTGCCGCTTCAGTGGATGCCTCATTTCCAGGTCGCCGATGTTGCGGCCAGTGCTGGAAGTGCGATTGATTTGGGTGGCAAAGAGCTGATGCATTCCAAAACCGATGATGGTCAAAGCCAATGGGCCGTTCTAGAGGATCAATTTGGGGCTGGCTTTGGGGTTATTCCTGTCGTGGCTGAAGAATCAAATGCCACACAGCAGAGTCAGCGGCTGGGCTGTATTTCCTGGCTCTCATTGACGACTCCAGACGCTCCTTCGAGTCGCGACTTTTATCAGCGCGTTGTGGGTTGGAATGCCAAGTCAATTGATGCGGCAGATAACCAAGGCGAAGCGGTTGCCGGATTTGAGATGCAGATTGAAGAAGCGATTTCGGCTGCCGAAATTAATCAGTTTTGCGAAAAGCACAATCCTTTCCCTGCGGTCTGGCTGATTCACTTGCCCGTTGGCGATTTCCAAGAAAGTCTTCGATTGGTAGGCGAGGCTGGCGGTGAAGTCATTAAAGAATTCGCGGAGTCAAAACACGCCATTGTTCGCGATCCAGTCGGTGTGCACTTTGCATTGCGAGCTGGCTAATGCCGGTAGGGCCAGGGCTTTTGCTTTAGAAGATGAATTCAATTCCAATCTATATTCTGCCAGGCCTCGATGGCACCGATTTGTTGCTTCAACGTTTTGTGGAGTTGGCACCTTTGGAAACGTCGGTGCAAGTGATACCTCTCCCGGACGATCCTCATGCAAACTACGATTCCCTGGTTGAAGAAGTTTTAAAAGTCATTGAGCGCGTTCCGTGTCATATCATTGCGGAGTCTTTTTCGGGGCCAATTGGAACTGTTGGCTCGGCGTTTTCCTGAAGTTGTTGAGCGGCTGACGCTGGTGTCTACCTTTGCTAATTCTCCAACGCCAAGCTTTGCAAAATTCGCCCCGTGGAAATTGTTATTCAAGATTCCAATGCCAAATTTTGTTGCCAAGCGATACTTTCTTGGTTCCGAGTCGGCTCTCGCGCCGATGCTCAGAAAAGCGATTGGGGCAACATCGGTGGCAACCCTCGCTCGGCGGATCGGTTGTGTTTTGAAAGTAAATGTGAGCCAAGAGTTGTCCGAGATTGCTTGCCCAATCGACTATGTGTTGGCATCAAACGATCGGCTTGTCTCTCGGCGATCGGTGCGCAATATCTTGACGATAAAGCCCGACACGTTTGTGATTCCAATCGACGGGCCGCATCTTATAATGCAAACCAGACCAAAGGAGACTTGGAAAGGTATTTTGGATCGCCCGCTCGATTAGTGTATCGGTGAGCAACGAAGGTTAGTAGTCGGACACTTGCGCGATTTCCAAGGTAGGGCATATCAAAAGGCCGTTTCGTGGAATCAAAAATTTATGATCGAATCCTGGGCTGCTTGCTTGCGGGCGCATTGGGTGATTCAATTGGTGCAAGGTTCGAAGGCGAAACGGCACCTAAGTTCGTTGTACCTGACAATCTGCGCGTGACCGATGACACGCAGCTGACCATTGCAACGTGTGAATCTATTATCGCGGCGAAGAGCGTTGATCCTGAGTCGATCGGAAACCGGATGGCGGAGTGGTTTCGAGATCGTCGTTTATCTGGCATCGGTGCGTCAACACTTAAGGCGCTAACAGAAATCAATGAAGGCGGACATTGGGCGATGACCGGCGCGACAGGCGAGCGCTCAGCCGGCAATGGTGCGGCGATGCGAATTTCTCCGCTGGCGTTTTTTCTTGACCCCAACGAAATGGGCGATCGGACGATGATTCGAGATGTAAGTCGAATCACGCATCGGAACGACGAAGCGTATCTTGGGGCGTTGGCAATCGTTTACGTCATCGCGAACAATTCGCTTGATCTGAGCGTCATTGAAGACTTGATCGTAAAGCTGCCGGAATCGCGCATGCGTGATCGGTTTATTGAAATAAGCAAAAACAATCTCAGCGCAAAACAGCTTGCCAATAAATACCCGGTATCAGGATTTGTCGTGGACTCGGTCCCGTTTTCGATTCTTACGGCCCTTGAATCGAGTGGCTTAATGGAGTCGATTAAGCTGATTGTCGAGTGTGGCGGGGACACTGATACAACAGCTTCGATGTTTGGCAATATCTTCGGTGCGATTCACGGCAGTGCTATATTGCCGATGGAGATCGTCCAGCAAATAGACGACTTTGAATTGATTTCAAAAACGGCGATTGATCTTGCTGGCGTTGCTGATCGAATCAACAGTGATGAGGAATGAAAGTTTGCTTTAGCTGTTTCGGATTAAGACAAGCCGCGTCGATAGATTGTCATCTCGCTGAGGGATGTCACATCCAATATTCACCTTTTGTGGGCTGGAGCTTAAGGGGAAATAAAGCGATAACAACTGTTCGTTTACAAACACGGATCTGGAGGTGATGAATGAGTGAGCCGCAGAAAGTATCACTCCCTAAATGGTTTTTTATGGTCGGCGGGATTGCACTGCTCTGGAACATCATGGGATGTGGAATCTGCTTGACCGAAATCTTTGCTCAAGAGATGGCGATCAAAGATTGGACCGAAGCGCAAAAAGAGTGGGCTCGCTCGACCCCGAAATGGATTTACGTGGTCTTTGTAATTTCAGTTGTCACCGGCGTTCTAGGATCTATTTGTCTTTTGAGACGTAGCGCTATGAGCATTGCGTTGTTGGCGGTCAGTTTTGTCACCGTGTTGATTCAGATGGGATACACGATGCTGGTTGCGGGCGGGTTGCAAGTCATGGGGCCGTCGGGTGCGGTGATGCCCTCAATCGTCGTGGTTTTGGCGATTGTGTGGTTGGCGTTTTCAATGTTTTCAAAAAACAAGGGCTGGTTTGTTGCTTAGTCCAAGTGGTTGGGTTGGTCGATTCCGATATGATTTAATGCGGAACGAAATTCGTTCCAATTGTCCCGACGAAACCATCCTCCGTTAACAAAACAGGATACTAAATATAAATATTATGGCCGAATCAAAAGAGCTTAAGCCAAACACTTTTTTTATCGAAGTCTCCGGCGCCGGAATTCCTGAAGTCGACGGTTTGTTTGTTCCGTCTACTGCACCACCTACTGAATCAGAATCGGGAACGGTTTCCAGTCCTGGTTACTGGAACGGCAGGATGGCTTGGGATCGTGAGGATGGAAAGTCTGAGCGAAGCCCGGCGCTTTCGTATTCCAACACTTACAAGTCATGGAGAATTTGCCGGCTTGATGGGCATCTCGCCTACGATGCGACTTGCGACAACGAAATGCCGCCGACAGATATTGAATGGCACGTTTACAAAAAAGGAGTTGCGCCTGCTCCCAAAGTGGTGCTTCATCATTTTGATCCACGACTCCCATGCCCTGCGCCCAATGTTGTGTTCGTGATTGGCGGTCCAGGAAGCGGGAAAGGAACGATGTGTGAACTGGCTGAGTCGCAGCTTGGGTGGACGCATTTTTCGACGGGCGAGCTTTGCCGAAACGAGATTGCAGAAGGCGGTCCCAATGCGGCGGCGATCGACGCGATACTTAAAGAAGGGAAACTGGCACCCAGCGAGTTGATTGTCAGCCTGCTCAAGAATGCGATGGAGCAAGTGACCCGAACAACGGGCAAGAGGAATTTTTTGCTCGATGGGTTTCCGCGTTCGCTAGACAATATGACCGCTTGGGATAAAGTGTTTGGCGATGACGTTGAGCTGCCGAAGATGTTGTATTTTGAGTGTCCTTATGATGTGCTTGAAAAACGAATTTTGGGACGGGCGAAATACTCTGGCCGCAACGATGACAATATCGAAAGTGTGAAACTGCGGTTCGAGACGTTTAAAGCCGAAACGCTTCCGACGGTTGAGCTTTTCAAAAGCAAAGAAAAATGTGTTGAGGTCGACACGAGTCTTGATCGACAAGCGGTCTATGCGTTGGTGGCTGAAAATTTGGCCGAGTACACCGATCAAGAGTTGGCTGAAAAGCCATTAACGGAGCGAGCTGAAATACTTCTTGGTCTGCGGCCCTATCCGAAATCGTAGCAAACTTAAAGAGTGGTCCTTGCTGAAGCTGCGGGGCCCTCGCTAACGCAGCGGGTTTCCAGCAGTTTGGAGCCGCCGGGTGTATGGAGCGCGGGTTGCTGCAGTATGGAAACCCGACGCGTTAGCGAGGGAGAGCCAGCGACTGGAAAGACACGTAGCTGGACTCGCCAGAGTTCAGGCTTTTTGCTGCCTCAGTGTTGTTGGCTTATCACGCGATCTAAAACGAGCTCGGCGAAAGTGGCTTAACACGGGTGAAAGTGGCTTAACACGGGTGTTGTTGATACAATCTAGCAGGCAACTTTAATCGCCTCTTATAATTTAACTTATTCAAAAAAATCGGATCTAAACGATGAAATTTCAATCCTTGCTATTTGCAATTTGCTTGGCAGTTGCAGGCTTAACCTTAACGACTGGTTGTGCTGACGATGCGTCGACTGATGGCGCCACTTCGGCCGCTGGCGAGCACGGACATTCGCATGACGACGACCACGGCGACCATGACGATAAAGAAGGCATGGGCCATGATAAAGACGATGGTCACGGCGACCACAAGTAGTAAATTCGTGCCGATTAACAATTGAGTCTCGCAACGGCATAGGTTGATGAATCTGTGCCGTTTTTGTATTAGTGTTAATGCGAACTGTCAAAAACGGTTTGAATTTAAATCCCGATTCCAAATGCCATCGCAACTCGGTGGCGAATGCTTTTACCGATTTTCGAAAGAAGCTATATGTTATTTTCTCAGCTAAGAATATTGCCGGCCCTTTTCATGGTGATGTTTGCTGCCATCGTAGTGGCGGCCGGTTGCAGCAAAGAGCTTTCAAAAACCGATCCCGATTCAAATTCCAATCAATCGCAGGACATCGCTTCTGACACCAGGAAATCAACGTCGGAATCAGGGGCAACTTCAGAAACAGAATCGGCTGAGCATTTGCAAACCGACGGACCGCTTTACTGCAAGGTTGCCATCGGGCCGTCAAAGGATCTGATTTGCGAAATGAAAGTCGATTTTGAGGAAATGCAAGTTCAGTTCGATGTAAACGGCGATGGAAAACTCTCCGATGACGAGACGTTTCCGATCATTGTGAAACCGGTCATCGCCAACACGCATTACTTTGAATCGATCGTGACAAGCGACATCAAACAAGGCGAAGACGTCCACACTGGTCTAACGGTAAAGCTTTCGCAAACTGAGGGCAAAATCAGCGCCGCGATCAACATGAAAATGTGGGGCGTCGAGAATTCAAATACCGATGCGAACTTGGTTCCGTTGAGCCTTTCAGCCGTGCGAGATTCGGCACCGCTGATTCATTTCAATGGTCCGTTGACGATGGGGCGGTATCGAGAAACGACAAAATTCAAGATCGACAAAGTCACGGACTTCTATTCGTTCGTCGGAACCAAAGGGGAAGGCGAAGGAACGTTTACGGCGATCGAAAACACTGAGATTCCAAAGGGCGCGTCTCCTGTTGCCGAGTTCACTTTTCAAAATCGCGTCCAAGGCGAGCCTCCGATTACGGTCAAGTCAAACCTGACTGTTCGGTGCTGAGTGAATCTTTTCCATGGCCCAGTTCGGGTCCCTGAATCAGCAGCAACCGGTCCAGCAACGGTAAAGATTAATTTTGACGCTTGGTTCGAAGGCCAAGTCGCTCCTGCAGAATACGAAGTCATTGTTGAAGCCAACTAGTGATGCGTCCAGATTGAAAATGCGAATGTAAGCTTGTAGCCGTAGTGCCCAGAATTAGGTTTTTCTTGAGCGACCTGAATTCAGATCAATCCAACTTCAGTGTTTAATTAAGAACCACTAACTGAATTTTTACGCTGGACGTTGTTGGTTGGGCCAATAGAATGTCGAACTTGATTCGCATTCTCGCTTCGATTTTGCGACGCCGATTTTTCGTAATACGACAGCGCCGCCCAATGCAATTTCTTGATATCCTTACTGCGACCATTTGGGTGTTTTTAGCGGTTGGGATCGGCTATCTGACGAGAGTTGTCGGGATCATTAACGATGATTCTGAGAAAAGCATCATGCGATTGGTGCTGGTTGTCCTCTATCCTTGCTTCATCCTGTCGCGAGTGCCCGGGAACGCGAGTTTGCAAGACGCCTCGATGGTTGGGGTGGCAGTGGGGGCTGGGTTTGTTTTAACCTGTGTCGGTCTATTGGTTTCCTACTTGATGGGCGTGGCGTTGAAGATTGGCCAACAGGAAGGTCGAAGTACGTTTTGCGTTTCCACAGCCCTGCAGAATTATGGCTTCATCCCAATCCCGTTAATCGAAGCGTTGTTTGCTGACTCGGCCAAAGAAACGGTTGGAATCCTTTTCGTTCACAACCTTGGGCTGGAGATTGCGATGTGGTCGATTGGTATTGTCTTGCTGAGTGGAACGATGAAGGGTTCACTTAAGCGACTGATAAACGGACCAACGATCGCGATTGTGGCGGGTTTGTTTTTGAACTTTACCGGAATCTATCATCAAATTCCTGGGCCAGTAAATGAACTGACGATGCAGCTGGGCAACTGCTCGATTCCTATCAGTTTGGTTCTTGTCGGCGCGACGTTAGCTGGCATTGTGGAACGAGAAAAAATTGTTTTTAACTGGAACGTCATAACGGGTTCGATGCTTGTTCGATTCGCAATCATGCCCGTCATTTTTCTTGGGGCCGCATGGATTGTTCGATCATCCAAAGAGCTGCAAACGGTTTTGATCGTCGAATCAGCAATGCCGACCGCCATTTTTCCAATCGTGTTAGCAAAACACTTTGGCGGAAAACCTAACGTCGCAGTGCAGATTGTAATCGTGACGTCGATCGCAAGTTTGATCCTCACGCCTGCATTGATAATGCTGGGGCTAATGTTGTTTTCGACTGCCGCACAGTAATATCATGGGGCGGTGTTCTCCACTGAAGCGAATTATAAGACTGTAAAAGGGATGCCTTTGTTTTTAGGCGATTTCTTGGCAATAATTCCAGAATCGCGACGAACAAGCTGCTTTGGTCCGGGCAAAGGTTTATGAAAAAAGAATCGTTTAGTTTTCCGCTTATTGAGTTTGACGGTAACAAAAAACCGGCAGACGGCTTGCTTGGTAGCATCGGATTTTCTCAAAAGTACCGAGGTACGACCGAGGAAGATGACGAGTTGATTGTTGCACTTCGATCAAGTGAGCGTGATGAACGGCAGACTCAGTTGATACTTTCGTTTGCCGTTTCGTGGCTATCGGGACAAGAGAAAAAGCTCGGGCGAGTCATTGCCTACGCGATCGAGTTGCCGCCGAGTATTTATTTCTTGAGCCGCATCGGAATGATCGACCGGACGACAGATGTAATCGCCACTGGGACCATGGTCGTGGCTGGATTGACTGGGTCCTATTTATTTCTGGATGGCGTTTGGGATCTAATGCCGGATGACTGTGGGATTAACCCTGCGGCGTGGATGGCAGCCGATGCGACGCTTTTTCTGATTCCTGATTTGATTTTTGGAAAAGTAAAAGAGGAGTTCGGAGAATTTGGGACGCCCATTGCAAGGAAAGATTTCAATCCGGAGATCGTTTTCAATTTCTTGCAGCTTTGTCATGTTCATGACGTATTTGTTGCAGATAAAAAGCTGGCTTCTTCTCACCTGACGCGGCGTTTGCAGCAGCGAATTTTTGCACTGTTCGTTTCGATCAGCAGACAGTCAGAAGGGATGATGTTGAGTGGAGAAAGCGAGGCTCTTGCGGCACTTGGTGGCCAAACGGCGATCGCACTTGGATTGCATCAAACCCAGTCGCATACAGAAGTCTTGTCGATGATTGCCAACGGAATCAAGTCGATTGATAACGATAGAGTTGCAAAACAAATCGAAGCGACATTGGAATCGGTGCGCGACAACATGTCGGTCGATACCCGTCAAGTGCAGCGTGAACTTGATCGACAATTGGTTTCGTCGATGGCAACCGAAGCAACCGGCTTGGCTGCCCAGCCCGTCAAACTGACTTTGGATTTACTTGGCACGATGGTCGGCGGTCTGACTTATATCGCACCCGACCAGACCAGTTCCAAATTGGTGTCGCTTGTAAAAAGTGGGATCGAGCAAACTTCAACCGCCGTTGAAGCAACGCCTGACGCGATCAGCAAAATGTTGCAAGGAGGAATCGCCACAGAATCGTGGGTTCGAAATTTGGTAACGGTACCGTCAAGCTATGCATTTTGGCGGAAGACCAAATCGTAAAAGCGTGGAAACGCTTACCTGAGCCGTTTTGGCGATAGCCACGGTTGCTACGCAACAAACAACACTGGGCTGTATTTTAAGTAGCAAGCAATACGATTTTGGTAACTTCTTTGGGGCTGACATCCCGAAACGCGAAGGAAATTTCCTGCCGCCACTATCATGGCTCGATGACTGACCTAAAAACAAGGTCCCATGGCTTGCGCCATGGGCTACAACCTGTCGCCACTTTCGTGGCTAACAAAAAAAACTAAAGAAGTGCCATTGGGCGATAACCGGTTTAACTCACGAGCTCAAACCTATCGCTCAACGGCATTTGTAACTGCCCGGCTCTACTTCTTGTCCGATACCGTCATGATCAACTTTTGAGTGATTTTTTGAGAGATGTCTTGTGCACCGGTTTCGATCATCATGTCCATTTTTTGATCCAACTCCGATTTGACCGTGCGCCCTGCGACTCCATCAAAGAAAAATGTGACGGTCGAATCCTGGCTTTCGATGTCGACTTCTGCCTGCCCACCTTTTGCGAAGTCCATGGTTACTTTGCCCACGACAACATGTAGCGGCTTTCCATCGACATCGGCAACGCCTTTATAAGTGTATGCCGTGGATGTATTGATTTTCATCGGTCCCATATCCATCGTTTCTGTCACTGTCCAAGCATGGCCGACATCCAGATTGGGCTTAGGGAATACCAAGCTGGCTTTGCTGACCATGTCCTGAAAATTCTTTTCGGAAAACATCGCTGCCGCCATAGGATTACCCTTCAACCCTTTGAGAAGCTCTACAGGAATTTTGACATCGAAAATTTTTCCATCGGTTCTCATTTTTTGACTGATGGGTTGACCGACCATGGGTCGAATCGTTTTAGCAAGTTCAGCTCCTGGACCGTCTCCGTCATCGTCGCTATCTGAATCAAATTCGAATGAAATCATCGGTGATTCGGTGCTTACTAACATGCGATCGATCGTATTGGTCGCTGAAGCGACACCTTTCTCGTCGATGGATTCGATCGTCAAGGATAATTCATTCAATGCCTTTGTCTTTGTGTTCATCAACTGCCCGCCCACTTCCATCTCCATAGAAGTAGTTTGGTCAGTTGTAAATTTGACAGAAAGCCCTTTTTCAAATTTCCATTCCAGAACGCCATCGGCTTCGCGCGGAGCACGAGTAACCAATTCTTTCTTTTGCATCTCATCAGTTGCGTCGGTTTGAGCGAACGAATTCGAAATGGGTAATACAAATCCGATCAGTAGTAAAAAAAGCACGCACAAGCGGAAAGGTGAAATAGACATTGAAATCCTTATTGGAAAATTCTTAATTGGTTGCTCGAAAAAAAATTCCGCCGTGGAACTTTTAATTGGCGGTACTAGTTTAACGTATGACGAAAGCAATTTAAACTTAAACCGGCAAATTTGCTGGGGGCATTTTTGAGGTTTTTTCGGTCCTTCGATCGTATTTTAAAACACGTTGATACATGAACTTATTTCAGTTTCTGATTCAAGTATTCGCTGTCAGCTAACCGCCAAAAAAAAATCTGACATCGTTGATGGGCTCTCAAGCGGACGTGGCCGATCACTCCGGTGTGTACATGACGTACGATGTCCGCAGGAGACGTGGTTTTGGGTATTAGAGTGTTTTTCGCCCAAGTCGTGTCGCGGTTTGATAAGTTGGCTCACTTTTTGGCTATCATCATTTGCGCAATGTATTGCATCTGGTGGCTAAGTGGTTAACCATTGAGGGGCGATTGTACGTCGCACGCCCATGCTTTTCGTTTTTGCTGGCCTAATCGCGGAGTGGATGTTTTTGTTCGGCAAACATCAGACAATAGTATCGTAGGAGCGCTGTAGGCTTTACTAACCAAAACCCATAATCAGAGAGGTCAACATGGGACACCACGAAAAACGAAAACTCGTAGCCATGAATGCTGCATTACTTGCGGGGGCCGCATTGGCTTCGTTTGTTTTGCCGTTAGTATTGAAGTCCGTCACAGATGGTCCGGCCAACTTTCTCGTCGCAATAGCTCAAGTAGCTCCAATAATTGTTGCAATTCCGATTTCTTGCAGCCTCATCGGTAGAGCAGCTGCCGAACAAACGACGACTTGAGGATAGCGGTCGAGAGTGCCGCTGGCGAAGTCATTTGGCTTTATCAATTTCTCTGTATTCAATGTAGAACTTAATCGGTCGAGAATGCATCCAAGGCCGCGGATATCAATTTGATGCGCTCGAAAGTCGGGCACGTTGTTCAAATGCGATTCTATTGTTTGGCGTAACGGCATTTAGGGAAGCCAGAACAGCCAACAAACTCGTTGCCGTCTTTCTTGCGTTTTCTGGCTACCAGAGCCTCACCACAACGAGGACAAGGTTCGCCTATTTTTCTGTTGTGGCGTTCTTTTAGCGATTCTACGTGTTTTCGATGGGTCGAAATTCCAGAGATTAATCCATTGGGTAGTTTTCCGTCTTCAATGGCTGCGACCATCCGTTCGACCTCTGGTTCTGAGAAAACGATTTCCGTTTTTGACCTAATGAAATGTATGCTTCCAGAGACACCTTCAGGAAGTTTATCGCGGGTTTTTAATTCGCAATCCGGCCCCAAGAAAACATTGGAGAAAATTCGTGTATCGATATCGGATTTAGATAAACCAATGTCTGGGCATCGCGCCGTCAAGAACTCGATCAATGAGCATTGATGGCGATAGTTCTGGCGTAATGGATTAGGGAATGAATATGTCTTTCCACCCTTGAGTTTCTTCGTCCAATTCTTGTCTTTCTTGTCTCCATAAATCCAGCCGGAAATATCTTTGGTTTCAATGACAAACATTCCGTAAACGGAAATGACAATGTGATCAATCTGTGTCGTGGACCCATCTTCCAGTTCAAGCGTAATGTTGTTCATTTGGCGGTAAATTTTGCCGTCTAGCAGTGCCCAGTTGATGGCAGCTACAAATTTTTCCCCAAGCCATCCTTTAAGTCTATTTTTAACGCTCATCAAAAATTCCCATGCCGGATTCGATTTGTGTAGAAGTATTGGAACCTTTATGTTGGACTTTGCAATGCCTCAAGGGTAAATTGAGACTGTATATTTATATCGCTTGGTAACAAGTTGATGCGCGATGGTTTGAATTTACATGTGGTTTAGGTGATGCAACGGCTATCCGGCTACACGCAAGCAAACTGGGAGACCTCGCTGATGCTGAATTTTTCCATCCGCGCAATGCTCTTTGGAATTGCTTATTTAATGGCTGGGTTGATATGCCTTCTTTCTCTTAATGAAGAGCTGCGGAGCGCAGCAATTTTACCAGGAATGGCTGGCAACCTTTCCGCTGGTTTAGTCGCGGCAGCGAGTATTATCGTGTGTACCCATTCAGACTGGAAATCCGCGTGGCCTCTTGTGGCGATAGGTTGGCTCATTGCATGCGTTGAAATAAATGTCAGCGTCTACAACAGTTTTTTCATTATTTCGGGCGCGCCACTCGAAGAACTCGACGTGATTTACCAGCAAGGTTTCAACGCTTCAGTGGTCTCTGGAATTGCCCTTCCGCTTTTCTTTACGCTGCCAATGCTCTATCCTTTGATTTGTGGTCGCCGAAATCAGTTCGACCCGAAATCGCTTCTAATGCTTTTGCCATTATCACTGGCGGTCGGTGACACGCTGTTGGTTTGGCTGTTAGCGTCGTATACTTTCGGCACTTTGGGCGATCCAATTGGCGGATAACAATGTGATGCACGCGGATCCGGATTTACGCGTGGTTTAAAAGTGGATGGTGATTGGCGTCGTAATCTGATTTGTCTCATGAGTTTTAGCTGGCTGAAGAATACAATATCTTGTGGCGGAACAGTGGTTTGCGTTCCGATCGATGCAATTGAGTTCCTACCCATTCAGCGGCAAATCGCATTTCGGGCGAAACTACTCTTCAACACATGGCAGGCTCATGCTTGCGATGGACGCCAAATGTCTTATGACGATTTCGAGCAAATGGAGCTTTTTGAGGAGTCATTCGCAGATGATTCTCACACTGAAGTTTCGATATCAAAGGCAATTTCAGATTTTCAACAGTTCATTCCTGATTTTCTATTGAATGCAGCTGTGGATGTTCCAGCACATGCTCTCCAATGGACTCAGTCGGATTTCAACTGACTCAAATTTCTTTGTCACCGATGGATTCGTTCCTAGTTGATGCCCGTTAATTTGGAATTGTGCGCTGTGGTTTAGAGGTAGATGATCAGTTGTTCCGGCTTGGTGTTCACGGGCATTTCAATTTAAGTTTCCATATCAAATTCCATAGAATGTCAAACGAAACACGAAGCAGGTTGATTGCAGTGATCGTGATTTTGGTTGTGATTCCACTTGGCCTTTTCGCTCGTTCCCATCGTTCTGGAGCGGACCCGTCAACTCTGCTTGGATTCCTGGCTACCTATGCGGGTGATACGCTGTGGCCAATTATGTTTTACTTTTTGGGAAGGTTCTGCTTGCCGCGTGCGTCACGGCTGACGTTAGTTGGTTTCGCACTTTCGATAACGTTGATGTTGGAATTTGGGCAACTGTGGAATCCGCCTTTTCTCTTGTGGTTACGCCAGCAACCGATAATTGGATTTATTTTGGGGAACACTTTCATTTGGTCGGACGTGTGGTGCTGTGTGCTCGGCACGTTTTCTGCGGCGACGATTGATTTTGTTCTGGCTGCCAAAGAGCCGTGACTCTGGTGTTTCGGAATCGATAGTAGCTCGACTCTCCGAGTCGTAATTTGTTGCTGTGAGTTTCGACTCGGAGAGTCGAGCTACTGTCTTTGAACCGTGGCTATCGCCAAAACGGCTCACCAATTGAATGAAATCGTCGGCCTGAGTGAAGATGATCAATTTCTTTGTTCTAACAAATCTGGCAAAAAAGCTTGTGATTGAACTTTGCAGGCTAGACAATGCTAACAGTGATAAACCGGAGACTGAAATATCGGATAACAATGTGATTCACGCGAAGCCGGAACTTGCGCGTGGTTTCGAAGTCGATGATCGCTCGTTCCGGTTGGGTGATCGTAACCGCTATTTGCTTTTTCTAAACAGATGCCCGAACAAACCAGAGATGATAAGACAAAGAAACGTTCTTGGACTCGATTTCTAAGAATTAGTCTTAGGACAATTTTCGTTTTGGTAACGATTCTGGGTTGTTTTTTATTTCCCGAAATCCGGTATCAAATTCGGCAGCGTGAAGTTGTTGAAAAATTAAAACCTATTGAATTCACTGCTATTTATTACGACTACGACTTGATCAAGCGACCGTCCTGGGACAAAACGGACTGGAAAAACTACTTTCCGCCGGTGCGATCAAAAATAGCTGAAATGACCAAGCGTTGGTTTGGCACTGATATATTCAGTCCAGTCATCTATCTTTACTTGTCTGATGATTCGGCGGAATCAATTAATCAGATTGCTTACTTGAGACACTTGAAATGGCTGCAAATTGGTAACCCAACGGGTCCTCTTAAGGGGCGAAGCATTCCATCGCTTGAACCTTTGGCAAATTGCACGCAACTTGAATATCTGGGATTGGGAAATTGGTTTCATCTAAACGACCACGCAAAACAACTGCCTGAGTTTCGAGGAAACGGTACTATTATTCTTCCTTATGACATTTCAGATGCTGATATTCAGGTGATCGGGAATCTGAAAATGCTTCGAGTCTTGGCGATCGGAGGGTGCAACATAAATGATGAATCGATTGAGCCAATTTGCAATTTGGCAAACCTGGAATATTTGTACTTAAGTAGAACTGAAGTAACAGACAAAGGTGTAAAACTGCTGCAAGCCGCCTTGCCTGATTTGGTGATATCAACACTTCCCGATCACACCTATGATTACGCAACAGAAATTCAATCACGATACCAATAACTCTTTTATTTGGTCGGACGTGTGGTGCTGTGTGATCGGCACGTTTTCTCGGTGCTTATTGATTTTGCTCAGGTTCGCCGAGGACTGTGATTCTGGTGTTTCGAAATCGATAGTAGCTCGACTCTCCGAGTCGTAGTTTGTTGCAGTGAGTTTCGACTCGGAGAGTCGAGCTACTGTCTTGAACCGTGGCTATCGCCAAAACGGCTCACTGTTATTTGTAATTTGAATTGACTGATATGCTTCCTCGATTTGGTGCAATGCTCTTCAGCAATCACGCGGTATCAACGTCAATTGCAAAATAACATTGTGATGCACGCAAGGTAAAAAATGTCCACAAAGTCCTCAATGACCGCCAAGGCTGAAGAGAAAGCCAAGCAATTGTTTCAGCGTCTCAATGAGTTGAAGCGGGAAGGGACAATCGAACGAATTGTTTTCGCTGAAAGTTGCACCGCCGGTTTGGTGTCCGCGCTGGTCGGACAGGTGCCTGGGATTTCCGAATTTTTCTGTGGCTCGGTGGTGACTTGTCGTGCATCTGCGATGCAGCAATGGCTAAATATGCCATCTGAAACGCTTGAATCCAATTCAGCGGAATCAGCCAAAATATCAAGTGCGATGGCGGTTGGAGTATTGGCGAAAACGAATGAAGCAACTTGTTCGGCGGCGATAACCGGGCACTTGAGTGTTCTTCGGGACATTGGAACCATCCCGAGAGGTCAGAGCGAAGTCGGCGGAGTGATCTTTGTTACTGTGGCTGCCAAAAACGAGTCGGGGCAAGCGGTGACGATTGCTGTTGGGACACATCGACTGCAATCCCGATCACGAATTGAGCGACAATACGAAGCCGCAGCAAACGTGATCGAGATGATAACAGACTTACTTAAAGGCGAATTCTATTCCTCAAATGATGACGCTTGTGGAAACGATAACTAGCGATTGCGATCGCCAGCCACAATTTACGCCGTTTGAACGTATCATCAACGTAATGCGTCTTTCGCTTTTTACTCTTCTATTTTTCGATTTCCACGCTTCGTATCATCTCGCGAAATAAAGATTCGTTCTTGCTGATCGTAGCCTGAGGGCCATACAGTTTTACAAAGTAGTTGCCGTTCTTTGTTTGAATGATGGCTGCCAGCATTCGATAATTCTTGCGTTCGATTTTTGGTTTGCCACTGAATGGACCACCAGGGGCGTCCAAGTATGTTCCTGCAATGTCGACAAGCGTCGTGTTTTCGGATCCAAGCTTGCCGCTCTTTGCTTCGGCACCGCCGAATTGATCCTGCCATCGTTTGATGTTTGCCTCGATGGAACCACCGGCACCCATGATGGTCAGGCGGCCGTCTTGTTCGTCTTCGCCAACGCGCGGAATTTTCAATTCAGCCTCAACAATCCGGTTGGCCGGTTTGACTTTTTCCCAATTGCTTGAATAGTCAAAAGCGATTTTGTCTTCAGCAACTTTGACGGACGGTTCGGGTACAGCGAGTTTGGCTTGCCACTTTTTCGCTTCTTCTGCATATTCAGAATCTTGTGAAACGATCATTACCACTTCATTTTTAATCACTAAAGTCGCGTTCTTGGTTGCCAGAATTTCATTTAATGACGTCGCATCTGCTTTGAACGTAATGGGTTCATCCGAAGGCAAAGCATCGTTAATCGCAGATTCGTCAAGAAAAATATTGACGCTAAATTTGCGTTCAAGCTCCTTTTCTATGTCGTCCCAAGGTGTTTCATTGAAGTCAGCCTTAAACGGCTTTTTGATTCTTCTGGCAATCCGAGCGTGGTAAACAGCATCAATTTCAAGTCGTTTCTTTTTCGCCTCAGCCGACTCTTTGGTGCCAATTTTTTCGACTTCGTCCAGAGAGCAAATGACCAGTACCCCATCGCGAACGAAATAGGTTGCGTTGTGCCGTGATAACATTAGCGTCAGCGCGTTCCTGAGTTTGATTCCCGTGCCTTTGAAAGTGACGGGCTCGTCACTTGCAAGACTGTCGTTGATTGCGGATTGATCTAAAGAAATGTCGACTTTGTGGTGTTTCGCCAAAAGGTCTTGGATGTCGCACCATGGAGTTTCATCGAAGTCAAGAAATACACCTGATTCAAGCGCCTTTGCGATTTTTTCGTTTTTGGCTTTAATTTCGGCCGCCTTATCTTGGGCGGCAACAGCCGATTCAAACGAGCAAGAAACGAGAACCAACGCGAATATCGACAATCCTAGTTGTGCGAGAAAGCTTCTTTTTACAAGCGTCATTTCTTAATCTCCCAATAAGACAAGTTGGACAGGAAATTCAGTGCGACTTGGCGTTCGCACCCTTCAGTTTGAACCACGTAATGCGTCTTTCGCTTTTTGCTCTTCTATTTTTCGATTTCCACGCTTCGTATCATCTCGCGAAATAAAGATTCGTTCTTGCTGATCGTAGCCTGAGGGCCATACAGTTTTACAAAGTAGTTGCCGTTCTTTGTTTGAATGATGGCTGCCAGCATTCGATAATTCTTGCGTTCGATTTTTGGTTTGCCACTGAATGGACCACCAGGGGCGTCCAAGTATGTTCCTGCAATGTCGACAAGCGTCGTGTTTTCGGATCCAAGCTTGCCGCTCTTTGCTTCGGCACCGCCGAATTGATCCTGCCATCGTTTGATGTTTGCCTCGATGGAACCACCGGCACCCATGATGGTCAGGCGGCCGTCTTGTTCGTCTTCGCCAACGCGCGGAATTTTCAATTCAGCCTCAACAATCCGGTTGGCCGGTTTGACTTTTTCCCAATTGCTTGAATAGTCAAAAGCGATTTTGTCTTCAGCAACTTTGACGGACGGTTCGGGTACAGCGAGTTTGGCTTGCCACTTTTTCGCTTCTTCTGCATATTCAGAATCTTGTGAAACGATCATTACCACTTCATTTTTAATCACTAAAGTCGCGTTCTTGGTTGCCAGAATTTCATTTAATGACGTCGCATCTGCTTTGAACGTAATGGGTTCATCCGAAGGCAAAGCATCGTTAATCGCAGATTCGTCAAGAAAAATATTGACGCTAAATTTGCGTTCAAGCTCCTTTTCTATGTCGTCCCAAGGTGTTTCATTGAAGTCAGCCTTAAACGGCTTTTTGATTCTTCTGGCAATCCGAGCGTGGTAAACAGCATCAATTTCAAGTCGTTTCTTTTTCGCCTCAGCCGACTCTTTGGTGCCAATTTTTTCGACTTCGTCCAGAGAGCAAATGACCAGTACCCCATCGCGAACGAAATAGGTTGCGTTGTGCCGTGATAACATTAGCGTCAGCGCGTTCCTGAGTTTGATTCCCGTGCCTTTGAAAGTGACGGGCTCGTCACTTGCAAGACTGTCGTTGATTGCGGATTGATCTAAAGAAATGTCGACTTTGTGGTGTTTCGCCAAAAGGTCTTGGATGTCGCACCATGGAGTTTCATCGAAGTCAAGAAATACACCTGATTCAAGCGCCTTTGCGATTTTTTCGTTTTTGGCTTTAATTTCGGCCGCCTTATCTTGGGCGGCAACAGCCGATTCAAACGAGCAAGAAACGAGAACCAACGCGAATATCGACAATCCTAGTTGTGCGAGAAAGCTTCTTTTTACAAGCGTCATTTCTTAATCTCCCAATAAGACTCGTTGAACAGGAAAATTCAGTGCGAATTGGTGATCGCATCCTTCAGTTTGTAACCGCCATTGAATATTCGTAACGATGTATTTTCTGGGATGGGAGAAATTAAGTCAAGAAATTAGGTCAATTGACCAAAACCCTTCATCCCAATTGGCTCGCGCGAATGATAGGGCTCGCCGTATTTGACGCCGATTGTTTTGCCCCAGTAGCCGGCTTCGATTTCGAGCTGCTCAACAAACGTTGGGTCGAGGTGCTCGCGGCCTTTGATGAACTGGCTGTGATAACATTTGATCGACTCGAGTTTTTGCTCCCAATAGTCGCTAATGTCGAGCACGAACGCGGGCGTGGCGTGCATTTTTAAATGTACACAGTAGTAGTTGAAAATCCGCTGAGGGTGATGTGGCTCGCCGGGCATGTCGGTGTTGGAAAGCTTTGCCCAGAATCGCGCCGCTTCGACGAGCTGGGTTGCGGCTACATGATCGGGATGTGCGTCGATCCAAAACGGAGCGAACAACCATTTGGGTTTGGTCTGCCGAATTACGCTGGCCAATTTCTTTCGGGCTTCGAGCGTTGCTTCGAGGCTGCGGTTAATGAGCCCCAGATTTTCGCGCCAGCTTAGGCCAAGGACTTTTGTCGCAGCGGCCGTTTCGTTGGCACGGATTTCGAGCGAACCATGAGGCGTTGGTTCGCCGTTGGTCAAATCCAAAACGCCGACTTTCCAACCGTCGGCCAACATTTTCAAAATGCCGCCGCCCATCCCAAGCTCCGCATCGTCCGGATGTGGCGCAATCACAAGTGCATCAAGCTGCATTGATTCTCTCGAAAAAACTGAAACGCATATACAAAATTTGTTCGAACCTTGGGTCAATCGCGGAGTTTTTCCGCAAGCTCAATTTCATCGCCAATTGATCCGATTTCCTCCGTCACGATATCACGATGGCAACAATGCTGGCAACGTGACTGGTTTGAAAAGCATTGTTTATTCCCGATTTAAGCGCGCCAAACGTTCTTCTTTAAACCTTAAGCCAATCTCTCTAGACGCCGGAATTCAAATTTGCCAAAGTTCTCCGTTGCGTGTTGGGGGACCTTGGTCGGGGGCGACGGACATCATGGTCGATTCGCGGTTTTGAAGGGATTTTAATGCGGTTTTTTGTAATAGCTTGTGCGTTTTGCTTGATCATCGCAAGCGTCGGTTGCATGACAAACAATTGGTCTTCTCCACTTTTCAAAGAACGTGGCGAGATCGAGTTAGGTGCTGCAAAATCATCCGCCAGTGATACAGTCGAAACCAAAAGAAACTTTTGGAATTCCAGCTTTGGCGAGGCATCTGGAATAGACCCGCGAGCAAGAGAAATCGAACGACGTTTGGGACTGAATTAAATTCGCTGATTGATGAGACGCGAAATTCAGATGAAAGCAAAATTCGTCTCGGCAATGTTCGCCAAATATATACGCTAGATCCAAACCCTAGATCCAAGCCGAAACGATCTCTTCGACTTCTTCTGCTTCAAGCCATTGGTGAGCTTGTACATTGTCTACCAAAGCACCAAGTGCAGCCCAGTGTTGGTCGCGTGACAGGATCTTGTGAAGGTCGCGTGTCGTTTGCTCCAAGTAGGCCAAACGTTTTTTCTCGTCTGGAACCAAGCTGGCCGCAATCCGCCAAGCGTCGCGCCAGTCTGCCGCCCATTCTGGAATGGTCGCGGGGTGGAATGGTTCGCTTCGAAAGATCATTTCGGCAACGGGGCCGGCAAGCGAAATGAGAATGTTGTTTCTGGCCAACTCTGATTCAGAGTAAATGCCCTCAGGCCATTGGACTTGAGTTTCACCCGACCGACTGGGACCATCGTCTCGGTCAGGCGTAATGGTCAGTGCACGAACGCGCGCTCCAACCAGCACCGCGACTAACGCATGGCCTGACTCGTGATAAGCCGTGAACTCTTCGGTTGAGTCATCCAATGCAATTCTATCCGATTGATCGATGGTTAACTGGACGGTTGGCTGGGATGGGTTGGGTCAAGCAGCATGTCGAGCGGGCCGTCCATTTCGATAAATCTTCGAATTGCATCCGCTTCGATCACCAGGTCTTGGTCTTCCAGTTGATCCGCAACGATCAGTACCGACTCTTCGTCAGTCACGATGCCGCTTAAGCCACTTTCGTGAAGCGCTTTTGTTGCTGCTACAAACGAAGCTCCGTCAAACCAAAGGTACTGCCTCGTTTGGCCGTCTTTGCGTTCTTGTTGATAAAAGGAAAAACGCCAAGCCATTAGAGTGCCGGGCCAACTTCCCCACGAACTCTGGCCATCGACGGCTCAAGCTCTTGCTCGTGTTCGGGAAGACGAGTCGTGTTCGATGGTGGTTTGGGGTCTTTATCAGACAGGTCAATATCATCGTCTTGGTAAAGCGGCATTTGGCACTTCGTAAGCATCTCACCATAAAGCGAATAGAACACTGGGACGAGAATCAAAATCAAAAGCGTGCCTGTTAGCAAGCCAAAAATCAGACTGGCCGCCATCGGAATCAGCACTTGAGCTTGAAGTGACGTCTCCAACAGCATCGGGAACAATCCGGCGATCGTCGTGAACGAAGTCAACATGATCGGCCGGAAACGCCGCTTGCCCGCGCTCATCAACGCGTCAAACAAAGGCATGCCTTCGCGAACTCGTCGGTTGATAAAATCTACCAGCACGATCGAGTCATTGACGATCACGCCCGTCAACGCAATTAGGCCAAAGAAACTAAACAGCGTTAGATCAATGCTCATGATTGCATGTCCAATGATCGCACCAAGCCAGCCAAACGGGATGATTGCGAGAATGATTAGCGGTTGTAAATACGATCGGAATTGCAACGTTAGAAGAATGAACATGCAAAGCAGGGCGATGAAAAATCCAATGAACATGCTCCAAACTGATTCTTCGTTTTGAGCCTGCTCGCCTTCCCAGTTAAGCGAAAGGTTCGCATCGTGTTTGGTGCGATACTCTTCAAGCATTCCTGGAACGAACGAAGATTTCATTTCCGCAATGATCTCACGCGCGTTGGCTTCCTTTGAGTCCACGCTGGCGGAGATCGTGATGCTTCGCCGTTGATCCAAACGGTTGATTTTTGAATAAGCTCTTCTTTGCACAATATCGGCAACTTCAAGCAGCGGTCGTTCCATGCCTTGGTTGTCACGAATGCGGATCTGCTCAAAATCCTGCATGTTTTTGCGTGCTTCTTTTGGATAACGAACCATCAATTTGACTTCGTGCCGACCACGCTGAAGCCGCATGACTTCGACGCCAAAGTATCCACCCCGAATCGCGTTCGCCAAACTGCTTTCGTCCAACCCTAGTGCCCTGCCCGCTTCGTTGAGTCGCAAAATCTGTTCGACTTTTCCTTCACGTGAATCGTCTTCGATGTCAGAAACACCCAGTTTGCTTGCCAAGTATTTTTTGCAATCTTCAGTCGCCTGTTCCATGAACTCGATGCTTTTATCGTCGGCAAGAATCTTGAATTCGATAGCCGCACCTCCGGGGCCCATCGAGCGCGCACCGAACTTCAAGATTTCGGAGCCAGAGATTTTCCCAATTTTGTCGCGCCACATGGCGTTCAGATCACGCGTGGTCACGTTCCGCTCTGAAGGCGGAGTAAGCTGGACCTCAACGCTGCCGACGTGACTGCCTTCGGTGACACCGGTTGGGCCAAGATTCCCGTCACCGATTTCGCCAACGCGGCGGTACAGATTTTTGACAACGCTCTTGCCGGTTTCCTTCTTGATCTCATCATCAATTTCACGAAATGCGGCTTCGAGTTTATCAACGGCCTTGGATGAAAATGATTCGGGGCTGCCGTTTGGAAATGCAATCGTGGCGCTGATTTCTCGCCCGTCCATTTGAGGGAAAAACGAAAGGGGCGCGATTCCAGCCAGCACCAATCCGATCGTGAACATGAAAAAGGCAGTCACGGTGGAAAGCACGATCAGGCGGTTCTTAAGCGACCAGAAAAGCAATGGCTGATAGAACTTGTCGACGCCCCATTCCATGAACGCGGAGGCCATTTTGTTGACGCGGCGGAACAAACCAGTCAGTGGCTTGAAAATGTAAAAGACAAGCCCGACGGCTTTCATGAACAGATTGTTTTCGTGAGCCAAGTGAGCCGGCAAGATCAACAGGCTTTCAACAAGCGAAATCACCAACATCGCAATGACCGCGACGGGCATGATGCAAATGAACTTTCCCATCACTCCGGTTACATACATTAGCGGCATAAACGCGATGATCGTGGTGGCAACCGAAGCACAAACGGCGGGTAGGACTTCGGCGGTTCCGTCGATGGCGGCGCGCACGTTCCCTAATCCTTGCTCTCGTTTGGCGTAAATGTTCTCGCCAATCACGATCGCATCATCGACAACAATTCCCAGCGCCATCAGGAACGCGAACATCGTCAGCATGTTGAGCGTTTGACCTGCGACCAGCAAAATAAAGCCGGCTCCCAAAATGGAAATCGGAATCCCCATCGCCACCCAAAACGCCAATCGGAGATCGAGGAAAACCGCCAGCACGATAAACACGAACAGCAATCCCTGGGCACCGTTTCGTGAAAGCAATTCCATGCGATCACGCACGTCGACCGAGATGTCGCCCCAAGTATCAATCGAGTAGCCTTCTGGCATATCCCGTTCAGCGACGTATTTTTTTACGGCTTCGACGATCGTGAAAAGATCTTCTTCGGCGGTTTTTGAGACGCGAATGACCAAGCCTTTGCGGCCGTTGATCAGATGGTCAGAAGAAGTCTCGGCAAATCCGTCGATAACATCGCCAATGTCTCCAACAGTAATTGGGTCAGCGTTGTTGGATGTCTTGATCCCAAGCTTTGCAATCTCCGTACCGATTTCGCGTTTGTTGTTACCACGCAAAAGCAATTCCTGGCTGTCTGTTTTCATCGTGCCGCCTGGAGTATCCGCGTTTTGTTGGCGGATGCGATCGGCGATTCCGGAAAGACTTAAACCATATTGACGCAGGTTGTCCTCAGGGACTTCGATTGAAATTTCGTATGGCTGGGCGGCGACCAGTTCCGCGTTGGCAATCGCGGGACCTTTTGGCTGGAACAATTTACTGAACGCTCGGCGGGCGAGGCTTGACGGAGGAACGGCGCGCAGTTCCAGCAATTCCGCGCGGATGTCTTCGGCGAGCTCGCGCAATTCGACTTGTTGTTCAAGCGTCGGAGGTCCGTCACGAATGGGCGCAAGGACGCCAACAGAGATCGCTGGGGCTTTGAAAATGATTTGTCGGACATCGGGATCCTCCGCGTTGGGAGGAAAAGTCGAAATTTGGTCGATCGCCGAACGGACATCGTTAAGGACTTTTTGAACGTCCTGGGCGTTGTTGTCGAGTTCAAGAATGACATAGCCGTAGCCCTCGATGCCAACGGAAGTCATTTTCTTGACGCCGTCCAAGTTCGCGACCGCGGACTCGATCTTTTGACAAATGCCTTCTTCTGTTTCCTCCGGAGTCGCACCAGGAAACGGCACGCCGACCAGCACAATTTCCAACGCAAAGTTCGGAAAGACTTCTCGTCGCATCACGATCATACTGACAGCGCCGACAATCATGGCGGCGATCAGGAACGTGTTCATTGCGGGCGAGTTTCGAATGGCCCAGCGGATTACTGACTTCATAATGTTTCAGCGAAAGAATGTGTGAATACGTTTAAGTGAAAGTGAAAGTGGAAAAAGTAGACGACTATTGAGTTGATAATGATTCGTCTTTAGCGTCCATAGTTACTATTTCTTCATCCAGTTCGTCTTCAAGCAAAACTTCTACACCGTCGTTTGGTTGGGATAACGGCGTGGTGACGATCTGGTCGCCTTGTTGGAGCGAGTCTTCATTTTCGGCGACGACAACAATTTTTTCTGTTTCGTTACCGACTAATCGATCGGCATAATCAACGACGTCAACGGAAAGCCGTTTGAGTTTTTTGTCGCGGACGATCCAAACGAAATTGCCGGGACGCAGTGCGACCGATGGAAAGCACAGGAACCCGCGTTTTGTATTTTCCGCACTGGTTTGCACCTGGATTCGACATTTCACATACATGCCGCGAACCAACGCACGTTTGCCTTTGGTCGTGTCGATGATTGGATTCTTGATCGTGATTCGACAAGGGATGGTGCGAGTCGATTCGTCACGACCAATTCCGTCGAACCGCTCAAGGATGCCATCCCAGATGAAATCAGGTTCGCTTGAGTCGAATACCGAGACGTTGGTTTTCGGTAATTGGTAAACGGAAAACGATTCTGGATTGTCGTCAGGGCTTGAGTTGTTGAACTCCGCGCTGGCTGGGGAGTTGTCACGTACCCATGCCAAGTCGCTGGTCGTGAGATTGCAAATGACTTCCGATCGGCTGATGTCTTCGAACGTGACAAGTTGATCGCCTGCTCGGACGTAGTCTCCTTTTTGAACCATCTCGCGAACGATCACTCCGTCGTCGGGAGCGAAGATCGTCGTTTTATCAAGACTCAATTTCGTACGCTTGAGCTGGGCCTTGGTCAGTGCCAACGCGGCTTCCAATCGTCTGACGCGGGCTTTGAGAGTATCCAGTGTGTTCTTGCGAGTCGTAAGAGCTGACTGGGCGGTAAGTAGCGCCCGTTTTGATTGATCAAGCTCAGCAGAAGAAAGTGCACTTTTGATTCGGTTGTTGCGTTTGAAATCGTTTTGCGCAAGTTGATATTCGTTTTCCGCGAGCTTGATATTTCGAATTGCGCCAGTGATTTCTTCTTGGGTTTCCTCAAGCATCTTTTGTGATTGCTCGACTTCGGCTTCCTTGGTGAGCAGTTGAAGTTTGTAATCGGTCGGATCGATCTCGAGAAGTTTCGTGCCTTTCTTGACAAAGTTACCCGCTTCGAAACTCTCGTATTTCGTTGTGATATTGCCGCTGACTTCGGCGGCCACACGGATTTCGCGAAACGGGACAACCGTGCCGGAGATTACTTTGTCTAGCTGGCCTGAAAAGGGAGTGGCTTCAAACGTGCTGACCATCTGGACCAGTTCTTTTGAGTCTTGGTCAGCTGGCGGGGTCTTGAGTGTGTACAGCACGTACATCAACAAACCCCCGCTGGCAAGGATGACAGCCGAGATGACATACTTCAACGTCTCATTGCGTTCAGATTGATCATTGGCTGATTCCAGCGGCGAATCCTCTGATTGCGTTGGTGCAATCGAGTCGGCGGTAACAGCCTCGGTCGTCTGAGGGGGACTCACTGGTTGCCCGGATTCAGATCGTTTAGAAGAATCTGAAGTTGGCGTTTGGACATCGGACATTTTTTTATCTCTATCGAATTCGAAAGACGAATTGTTTTTGTGATGTAAGGTGGGTTTTGTACTAACCTAATCGTGATGTGTTTAGGCGGTACTCAATGATGGACTAGGCGGTTTCGATTGATTTGGTTTTTAAATGACGCTTGATTTGTTCGATTGCGCCAAGTGAAAATTGCGTGATGTGTTCGGCTAAACCGTCATGTGAAAAATGGTCTTCGTATTGTTCTTGGCCGATCATCATGGAAGTGACGTCTGCAGTAAAACGGTAGTACATGCATTGGCCGATGACGCTAAATCCAATTTGCTTTCGCTTGTGATCAGGAAGTTGACATCCAACGAGATCGTCAACGATTGCGAGTAGGGTTTCGAAAAAGGGTTGAAAATATTCTGTGACCAAATGACCGCAGGCTTCGGTTGGCTGAAGAATTTCTCGCATTAGCAAACGGACTTGCCACGGTTCGGATTGCATGGCAACCAAACGTCGAAGTAAGAGGTCAACAAAGTCGGCCAGCTTTTGCTCGGGCGACGTTGATGCTTCCCAGTTGGGATACGGGACTTGCTGAACGCGCATCTCACGAGCCTTTACAACGGTCTGGTTATAAAGTTTCTGTTTGTCGCCAAAGTAGTAATTGATACTCGCAATGTTGACTTGGGCGCGATCGCAAATTTCGCGAATCGTGGTTGCGCGAAAGCCCTTGGCGGCGAAAATCGGGCCGGCTTCGAGCAAGATTCGTTCGCGGGTTGAATCCGCGTTCTTTGTTTCTAAATCAGACATCAAAAATTTGCATGAATTGAGAGTGGCTGAGGAAAATAAAGACATCTAAACGTGAGTCCTGTGAACCTTTCAGGCGGATTGGGTTCCAATGGTTGGGTACACGGGATGCAGCTCACAAAACGAGTAAAGTACTGATAAATCGCTTATTAAACAACTGTATTAAACAAGCGTTTGAAAACAAGCTTTCTCGCAAAAATCGGCAGTTTATGCTATAAAGTTCCCAACCACGGGAATTGCTGACCGTAATTCCTAATCAACTGCCCTTTTTGCCTGCGAATCGAGATTCGATAGGCGGCAAAACCCGATTTTGATTTCAATTTTCAACATCTCTCAATATCTCGCGACAGTAATCATCGCGATTCAATGACATCTTCAAAACTCAGGCGACAGATCGCCTACCAAGCTGCGATGCTGATGTATCAGCGGCAGGAATCAGAGTACTACCGCGCGAAAATGAAGGCCTCAAAGCAGATTTGCAAAGGCTGGGTGAAGCCCAAGGATTTGCCGAGCAACGCTGAGATTCGCGACCAAATTCAAAACCTTGCCCGCATGTTTGAGGGAGATGCTCGTAAAGACCATCTTCAAGACATGCGAGTGGAAGCCCTGCGGATGATGCGAGTGCTCGAAAAATACCGCCCGCGTTTGATCGGAAGCGTTTTCACGGGACACGTTCGCAAGGGTTCGGATATCGACTTGCACATTTTCGCAGACAGCATCGAATCGGTGACGGGCGAATTGGATTTTCACGGTTTCACTTATGACACGGAATACAAACGGATTGTCAAAGGCGGCGAGCGGCAGCTGTTCAAGCATATTCACGTGTCGGATCGATACCCGTTTGAGCTTACCGTCTACCCGACCAATAAAGTGAGTTACGTTTTCAAGAGTTCGATCACAGGCAAAGCGATTGAGAAGGCGACCATTGCCCAGTTGGAGATATTTCTCGCCAAAGAGTATCCGGATTTGGATTTAGAGAGTGCGGTTGAAGCCAACGAAGAAAAGGTCGATCGGTTTCAGGTTTACTATTCATTGTTGTTGCCGTTGGAAAACGTGAAGCAATCGCCCAAGTATCATCCCGAGGGTGACGCGCTTTACCACAGTTTGCAGGTGTACGATTTGGCGTGTGATCAGTTGCCGTACGACGAAGAGTTCCTATTGGCGGCATTGCTTCATGACGTTGGAAAAGGCGTTGATCCGTATGACCATGTTTTTGCCGGGCTGGAGTCTCTGGAAGGATTCATCACCGAGCGAACGGCTTGGTTGATCGAGCATCATATGGAGGCTCATAAAATCCATGACAAAACGATTGGCGCCCGAGCGCGAAAACGGCTGGAGCAAAACGAAAGTTATCACGATCTGGTTTTGCTTGGCGAATGCGATCGCGGCGGGCGGCAAGTCGGCGTTCAAACGACGGAGTTAGAGGAAGCGCTGGAATACATTCGCGAGATCAGCGACAGCTACGGATAGTAAATCTTGAAAGCTTGTTAGCGGTTAATAAACGAAGCAGATCTTCGGTTTTGCCCGGCATTTGAAGCGATTTTGCGTTTGTTCTTTAGGCAGCAAGAGGCCGTTTTGGTTGGCGGTGAACTCTTAGGCGGACTCGCAACGGCTTGTGATTCATGCGAGCTATATCGAAGGCTGTAGCCGCGAAGCCCGGCACCGGAATAGGCCACGCGGCTTCTGCGGCTTTGCCAACACCAAGCCACATCTGTTTTGCGTGTGACAAAAGCGAGCGAGTGGCATTGATAAGTAGCGGCGGCGTCCGAACAAACGAAGCGAGTTGGCTTGGTCGAAATCAACGCGTTTGAATCGCACTCTTGAAAGCCGTATGTCTCTCGAAAATTGAAATCAAAACGCAAACTTGTCTTCGGTGATCGCTATGAAGAGGGAGGCCGAGGCCATGCCCATTGCAAAATGACATTGGAAAAAACGAGGCAAAACAACAAATCAGAAAATGTTTTGAAAATGTAGTGAATGGGGGTTGAGCGATTTCCGATGTTCCTTATACTTTGGCTCATCGCTGACACGGTGACACATCATGTCAAAGCGACTCACGGAAGTAGCCTTGGGTGGCGAGTTGATTCCCTCAACTAGACGCTGCCCCTTTATTTGGCCTTTCTTTTCATTTGAGATTCAGCTGCGGTTGACAGTAACCGAAACAACAGTAAAATCTCAAATCCCCAAGACGACAAAAGTTGGTGCCGGTTCGGTCTGACAGCGTGCTGAAGTTTTTGGCGCGAACCTTTTAGGACGAACCGCTCTCAATTTGAGTTGCACCCTTTGAACGAGAATTCAAAGGTATTGATCTTTGACAATTTGGTTGTGAAATAAAAAGTAGATGGCATCTGAATGCTTGATGCTTCTTGGAAGGTTTGATTCTTTGCGGGGTCAGATTGAAAGAGAAGGCAAACATCATTCATTCAAATACACCACTCTTAATGTAGCGTCGAGTTATTAGGTCTCCCGATCTAATAACTAGTCAAAAGAACCGAAAATGAAGCGATTATCGTTAAACTAGGATCTATGTGTTTGTCCCAGATTGATGATTCACCTTCGGCTTGAGTTTCTCAAGTCAGGGAGAGTTGGATATTTGTGGTCAAGCTATTAAGGGTATATGGGGGATGTCTTGGCATTAGAAGGCTATGAAGGGCGTGAAAGTCTGCGAAAAGCTTGGGGTAGTTGACAAATAAGCGTTGATCCCGAGATTCCCGAACCAGCGTGCATTGAATACATAGATGGATTGCAGCAAACCGAGTGAACTGAAACATCTAAGTAACTCGAGGAATAGAAAGAAAAATCGATTCCGTCAGTAGCGGCGAGCGAAAGCGGAACAGCCCAAACCACTGGGGTTTCCCTGGTGGGGTTGTAGGACTTTACACATGAGAGTTAGAAAGCTTTAACTAGAAGAACGACTTGGAACGGTCGGCCACAGAGGGTGACAGCCCCGTATTTAAAAGTTAGAAGTCTCTCGTAGAGCACCTGAGTAGGACCAGTCACGTGAAACCTGGTCTGAATCCACGGGGACCATCCCGTAAGGCTAAATACTCTCTAATGACCGATAGTGAACTCAGTAGCGCGAGTGAAAGATGAAAAGAACCCCGTCTAGGGGAGGGAAAGAACCTGAAACCATATACCTACAAGCGGTTGGAGCACTATGATTCGTTCAGTGTGACAGCGTGCCTTTTGCATAATGATCCGGCGAGTTGTCGTATGCGGCTTGGTTAAGGACTTACGGTCTGGAGCCCGAGGGAAACCGAGTGTTAATAGCGCGAACAATTGTCGTATGCGGCAGACGCGAACCCAGGTGATCTACCCATGAGCAGGTTGAAGCGCGGGTTATACT
>CAYUWY010000041.1:0-62708 GCA_964448575.1 uncultured Pirellulaceae bacterium | reverse complement strand
AGAGAAGCCATGCCGCCGGCGAGGGATCAGTCAACCTATAATGAAGGTCGGCGGCGACGATTCACAAATTCGAATCAGTCGCCGAATCGAACTGAATATTACCGAGGAGAACCTCAAGAGCAGCAACGTGCTCAGTACGCAGCACGATGGTCTGAGGAACCTCGGCGATCAGCTGTTCGTCCAGAGTTGGCCAACCGGCAGTCTGACGTACTTCGTGAGGCGGCAAGGCGTTTGGAGCAACTGGCTGCAGAGTTTGAGGAATCAAACTTATATGACGAAGCTGATGAAACGAGGGATAGAGCCCGCCATTTTTGGCAAAAATCCCGCCAACTCAAAAAGTAGTACCTACAAAAACCAAACAAACATCCACAATTAGTGAACCAGCGTAATTTGATTGACAAACCGGATGACGATGGATCAAGATACATTCTCTGAGGATTAGAAATCCCAGATTTTCAATTTGAATCGCCGCGCTTCTTCCAGACCTCGTGCGCGGTATGTGCACGAAACGAAAGTTCTTAAAAATGGCGAAACTAGTCGACGGTTTTATCAAGATCCTGCTTAAATCTGGCGCTGTCACCCAAGAGCAGGTGGCTGACGCGGAAAGCTTGGCAAAGCAGAAGGGGAAAACGGTTGGGGAGACGCTTCATTCGTTGGGTTATGCCACCGAAGAAGAGGTCATGCGTGCCCTGGCAACCCACAATCGAATGGAATTTGTCGACTTGGATTCCGTTGAGATTCCCGAAATGGTCATCGAATTGATGCCTGAAGCGGTGGCTCGTGAAAACAACGTTTTGCCGTTGGCTGAGACCGAACGCGGCCTCAAAGTGCTTATGAGTGAGCCCGGCGATGTGGATACCGTTGAAAAGCTCAGGTTTATCCTCAATCGCGATGTAACGGTGGCTTTGGCTACCAGGTCCAAGATCATTTTGCACATCAACCGGATGTATGGGCAGGTTGAGGGTGAATCGGCTGACTCGATTTTGCAGGAATTCACCGATACTGCGATCGACTTTACCGAAACGGTGGATGACATCGAATCCAGCGGGGAGGACAGCCATGAGGGTAGTGCCCCGATCGTCCGGCTTGTTCAGCTTATGATCACCGAAGCCGTTCAGCTTCGGGCGTCGGATATCCACGTTGAGCCCTTCGAGGATCGCGTCAGAATCCGTTATCGAATTGACGGCGTTTTGCACGAAAGGGACCGGCTTCCGAAAAGGCAGTTGGGTGCGATTATTTCCCGTATCAAGATTTTGGCCGGAATCGATATCGCGGAAAAACGCCGTCCTCAAGACGGTCGTATCAAGGTCAATGTGGGCGAGAAGGAGCTTGATCTTCGCGTTAGTATCATTCCGACCAACATGGGCCAGTCGTGCGTTTTGCGGCTTTTGGACAAAGACAATATCAAGATTGGTGTCCGCCAGCTCGGTTTCTCGGAAGAGACTTACAAGATCTTCAACACTCTGATTCGCCGCCCAAATGGAATCATCCTAGTTACGGGCCCGACGGGGTCTGGAAAGACCACGACCCTCTATGCGGCCCTAAACGGCCTAAACCGCCCAGATAGAAAGATCATTACTGCCGAGGATCCGGTGGAATACTACCTGCCTGGGATCAATCAGGTGGAGGTTAAGCACAAGATCGGCTTGGACTTTGCCCGCATTATTCGCTCAATGCTGCGTCAGGCGCCCAATGTTATTCTTGTCGGTGAGATGCGTGACGCTGAGACAGTTTCCATGGGAATCCAAGCTTCTCTGACTGGACACTTGGTTTTCAGTACACTGCATACGAACGATGCGCCCACAGCCATTACGCGCATGATTGATATGGGCGTGCCCGGATATTTGGTCGCGAGTAGTGTCGTGGCGATCTTGGCTCAGCGGCTCGTGAGAACGATTTGCCCGAAGTGCCGAGCCCGCCACACGCCTACTGAAGCATCAATCAAAGAAGCCGGGCTTACTCCAGAGCAGGTTGAGGGTGCCACCTTTATGAGGGGTAAAGGTTGCAATAGTTGCCAAAGATCAGGGTTTCGCGGGCGAGTTGGTATCTATGAGATGCTGATCGTTGATTCCAAAGTACGCGAAATGATCTTTGCCAATACGGCTGCTCAGGAGATTCGGAAGTACGCAATGAGCAACGGAATGACCACGCTTTACCAAGACGGAATCGCCAAAGTCCTCAAAGGATTCACGACTTTTGACGAGGTTTACCGCGTCGCGAAACGAACCGAGCAGGACTAATTTGGCGTTTTTTGGTGATGAATTGCCCCGTTGGGGAGGTCTTGTTGGGCCGATGTTTCGCTTTTTCGGTCCAAATTTGGTCATTTTGAGCAAATTTTTGGACCTAAGTGGGCGGATTGCGAACAATGGATCTGCCACCCGGTTTTATACTGGGAACCTGGTGACTTCCGATTGCTGACTTCCACTCCCGCCTTGATGTCTCTATTGGGTGAATTTTTCACCAACACTAATTGTTAATTTGTTGCCCTTAAGAATTTGAGTTGCCCCGCCAAAAACGCAACTCCTTCAATCATTCGTTGAAGATCTTTAGGGTGGTGAATCAAACATTAAACAATCGTGTTACTTGAACTAACGAGATGTTGAAAAGAGACCCAAATGGCAACTGTCCTGATTGATAAATTACTTGAGGCCTGTGTTAAGCAGGGCGCGAGTGATATCCATATTACTACTGGCCAACCGCCAGTCTTTCGTTTGCATGGAAGGCTTCGACGACTTGAAACAAAAGTCCTCGAGTCCGATGACACTGTGGCGTTGATGAAAAGTATCGCTCCCGAGCGATGTCAACGTGAGCTTCAGGAAATGGGAAGTTCCGACTTTGGTTTTGCTTATGCAGACAAAGCTCGTTTCCGTGTTTCGATTTTCAAGCAGCGTGGCGATATCGCGATGGTGCTTCGGCAGATTCCCAATGAAATGCTGCCACCTGAAGTCCTGGGTGTGCCTGATATTTTCACGAAGCTGGTAATGCGGCCTCGTGGTTTGATTCTGGTTACTGGGCCGACTGGATCTGGAAAAAGTACAACGCTCGCGAGTCTGGTTAACTTTATCAACGAGCGAGTTGATCATCACATCATTACGATTGAAGATCCGATCGAGTTTTATCACTACCACAAAAAATCAACTATCAACCAGCGCGAAGTCGGCGTTGACGTGCCAACTTTTTCTGAAGCGATTAAGCGTGCGTTGCGACAGGATCCAGATGTGATTCTCGTCGGCGAGCTTCGCGACCTCGATACGATCGAAGCTGCGATTTCGGCCGCGGAAACAGGTCACGTTGTTTTCGGAACGTTGCACACCAACAGTGCTCAGGGAACGGTTAACCGTATTATTGATGCGTTTCCAGGAAACTTGCAGGATCAGATTCGAACTCAGCTTTCAACTTCACTTATCGGAGTTTTGGCTCAGACGTTGTTGCCGCGTATTGGCGGCGGTCGTGTGGCTGCCTTTGAGTCGTTGGTGGTGACGCCAGGTATTGGAAACCTGATTCGTGAAAACAAAACATTCCGTATTAACTCAGCGATCCAAACAGGTGCCAAGTTCGGCATGATGCTGATGGACGACAATCTGTTTGAACTTTGGGTAAACGAAAAAGCCGAAATGGAAGACGTGCTTGGTAAAGCACAGGACCCCGATTCACTTGCCAAACGAATTGCTACCGCTCGCCGTCAAATGGAAGACGGAGTCGCGTTAGGCGAAGACGATTTGGAGATGGACGACGATGACGACGAGGATTACTAAAGGAAGTTTTCAAGAAACGGCGTAGAAAACGAAACCGTTTGATCTTGATTACTAACTCCTGACTACTAACAAAAAAAGGTGCACATATGGCCGTAAGACGTCTCGGTCAAATTTTTGTCGACTTGGGTTTTATCACTGACGACCAGCTTGAGATGCTGGTTGAGGAGCAAAGCCAGAATCCCGGCCAATTGATTGGTCGCGTCGCTGAAGATATGGGGCTGGTTTCTGATGATGAACTGATTCAGGCGCTCGGCGAGCAGTTTGGTTTGCAGGTCGTTGATATCGAAGGCGTCACTCCGCCGCTTGAAGCTCGCGAAGCAGTTTCCGATGCGATGGCTCAGCTTTATCGAGTCATTCCGGTTCAGTTAAACGAAAACACTTTGACGCTTGCCACTTGTGATCCTCACAACCTTTCAATGCAGGACGAGCTTCGTCGCTTTCTTGGTTACGACATTCGTTTGTTGGTTTGCACCGAGGCTCAAATCCTCAAAGCGATCGACAAGTTCTTCAATGCCGAAGCTGAGAGTATTGAAAAGATCATTAGTGATCTCGAAAACGATGACGACTTGAAGAAAGCCACCGCCGCGTTGGGCTTGGATGGTCCGATCAACTTGAGTGATGTAAACGAGTTGGTTGAAAGTGCTCCCGTTCGCAAGCTGTTGAACATGGTTTTGTTGCTGGCGATTAAAGATCACGCGAGCGATATTCACTTTGAGCCGTTTGAGGACGAGTTCCGGATTCGCATCAAAGCCGATGGTGTTTTGTTCGAGATGGTTCCGCCGCCTCGTCACCTTGCGTTCGCGATTACAACTCGAATCAAAGTTATGGCAAAGCTCAATATCTCTGAGCGTCGTTTGCCGCAAGACGGTCGAATTGAATTGATGGTTGGTGGTCACCCGGTTGACCTTCGCGTTAGCGTGTTGCCAACCATGTTTGGCGAAAGCGTTGTTTGTCGAGTGTTGGATCGAAGTGTTGTTTCGCTTGATCTCAATAACGTCGGCATGAATCCCGAGATCATGGCGGGATTCCGCGAAGTCATCGCTAAACCTAACGGCATTATTCTTGTGACGGGCCCAACGGGTTCTGGCAAAACAACGACGCTTTACTCAGCGTTGTCTGAGCTGAATACAATCGAAGACAAATTGATCACCACCGAAGACCCCGTTGAGTATGACATCGACGGGATCATTCAGATTCCAATCAATCACGACATCGACGTGACATTCGCCAAGGCCTTGCGTGCGATTTTGCGGCAGGACCCTGACAAGATTCTGGTAGGTGAGATTCGTGATATTGAAACCGCCGAGATCGCTGTCCAGGCTTCACTGACTGGCCACACCGTTTTCAGCACGCTTCACACCAACGACGCGCCTAGCACGGTTACTCGTTTGAAAGACATGGGCGTGCCAACGTTCTTGATTACTGCGACCGTCGAAGCCATTTTGGCTCAGCGATTGGTTCGCCGGATCTGTGCTGAGTGCCGCGAGGAAATTGAAATCACTGACGACGCTCTGGCTGAGTTGGAACTGACTCGTGAAGACGTTGAAGGTAAGAGTTTCTACCGTGGCGCTGGCTGCTCAAGCTGCAGCAATACTGGATACAAAGGACGAGTTGGGTTGTTTGAGTTGATGATCATGGACGACGAGCTTCGTGACATGATCAACGAAAATTGCAACACAGATGACTTGCGAATCAAGGCCCAGGAGAAAGGCATGAAGATTCTTCGTGCGATGGGAATTGATTTTGTCTTTGAAGGAACGACCACTGCTGAGGAGGTCATTCGAGAAACTGTCTTGGATGCATAAACGTGATTTGAGATCGGAATTTTCGATCCAATAAATTGAACACTAGACCCCGAACACTTTAATACAAATGGTCAATTTGACCGCCCGAAGTCGAAAAAGGACGCTGAAAAATGCCAACTTATCAATTTGAAGCCATGGACCCGCAGGGTCAGGAAATCAAAGACGTCATTGATGCCGCTACACAGGATGATGCCCAGGCAACCATCCGGTCGATGGGCTACTTTGTCACGCGGATCTCCATTCAAAAAGCCCCCAAAGGTGCGGCCGCATCTTCGGGTAAAGCCCGTAAGACATTTGCCATTGGCGGTGCCGGCGGTAAAAAAATGGTGACCTTCACGCGTCAGCTTTCGATTCTTCAAGACGCTGGTCTTCCGATTCTGCGAAGCCTGAAGATTCTTGAAGAGCAAGCCATGCCGGGTGCTCTCAAGAACGGCTTGATCGACGTCTGTGATGAAATCGAAGGCGGTGCTTCGCTGTCAGAAGCCCTTTCCAAATCACCTAAGGTTTTCGATCGACTTTACGTCAACATGATCAAAGCAGGTGAGGCCGGTGGTTCACTCGAAGTCATCCTTCGTCGTCTGGCTGAATTTAAAGAGCGTACTCAGGCTCTGAAAAGTAAAGTCATTGGTGCGATGATGTATCCGATCATGGTCGTCTTGTTCACGATCGGTATTTTGACGTTCATCATGTTGAAGATCATTCCTGAATTCCAAAAAATGTTTGAGGAATTCGGTATCGAACTACCTGCGATGACCAAGTTGTTGATGGCGATTTCAGATCGCGTTGTGAACCTGTGGTTTTTGTTCCCGCTAATTCCGATCGGCATGTTGCTGTTCGTTTCACTGGTTTGTAAATTCCGCGCCGGGCGTATGGGTTGGCACTTGTTCCTGCTCAAACTTCCCATCATGGGAAAACTGGTTGAGAAAGCGAACCTCGCTCGTACGACACGAACACTTGGTGCTCTGGTTGCTTCCGGTGTGCCGATTATCGAGGGATTGACCATTACCCGTGAGACATCCGGCAACGCGATGTTCGAGAAAGTTTACAGTCGCGTTACTGATTCGATTCGTGAAGGTGAAACCATTGCGATTCCGATGAAAGAACACTCCTATCCGAATTTCCACCCAGTCGCATTATTCTTCTTCTGCGTGACGATGTCGCTTCCACCATTAAGTGTATTGTTCGTTCAACCCGAGATGTGGTTTTACGTTTTGTATGGTGCCGTATTTATGTCGTTGCTCGGTGGTTGTTGGTACTTCCTGTATTACAAACGGCCAGTCATCGAAGACTTGGTGGTCAACATGGTTGCTGTGGGTGAAGAGACGGGTGAATTGGACGTCATGTTGTACAAGGTCGCCGACTACTACGAAGAAGAAGTCGAGAACTTGACAGACGGCATGATGAAGATGATCGAACCGTTGATGATTATTTTCCTCGGTTTGGTTGTGTTGTTCATTGTGGCGTCTTTGTTCATGCCCCTGATCGCGATCATCTCCGGTCTAACAAGTAATAAGAAGTAAGAGCAAAAATTTATGGGTGCTGGCCGCGGTTTGCGGTCAGCCACGCCCAGTTTTTAATAACGATTTCAAAACAACGCCCCAAAACAGAACTTTTCTGGAGAGATAAAATGACAAGCCCCCGTACTTACTCCCGAAACGGATTAAAACCAGGCGGCACGCGAGCTGGTTTCACTTTGGCTGAATTGCTGATTGCAATGGTCGTAATTGCGATCCTTGCAGGTTTGCTCGCTCCGGTTGCCTTCAATGCTCTTAAGGCTGCTAAAGAAGGCGCGATCAACCTCGAGCTGAAACAGATCGAAGTGGCGATGGAGGAGTTCAACAATAAATACGGTTTTTATCCACCCAGTTTTGAAGGCCTGACTAAAGGGCAGTTGCTGGACTACATCAATCGAATGGCGCCCAACCATGCTGAGCTTTCTACGGCGCCTGGACTTAGTATTTCTCGATTTGATCACTGGTGGAATGAAGTTGGCCAATACTTGGATCAAGAATCCTCTCTGGTCTTTTGGTTGTCAGGCGTTTGCTTGAACCGACAGTTTCCACTTACCGGTGGTGTGACATCAAATGTATCGGGTATTCCGCCATTAGCAGCGCATGCATTTGGCAATGACGGAATTGCAAGGGATATATTCTTCGATTTCAAAACGGGGCAAATTTACGGTGATAACCCAGCTGATGAAGTAATTATTCCTAGCCGCACTGGCATGAGGCTACTGGGCAACCAAGAGGGTTTTATTCTTGAATATCGCCATCCTGGCTTTGGCACTGATGAAGGCTCGGAAATCGTAAGTTCAAATGGTGTCGTAGGCACGATCAGTTACACCTACAAGTATCGTGATCACGCAACCAGCTACGATCTCGGCACTGGAAACTTTGCCTATTACAACGGCCCAAATGATGGTTCTGCTTTGGCGCCTCCTTTGGCTCCGAACCTGTTTGCTAATCCTCGAGGCTTCCAGTTGGTGTCTTTTGGTTTGGATGGTTTGTCAGGTGTTCCAGGCAACTGGAATGCAACAAAGCTTGGTGCGGTAACGCTGGCTGGTTTTGACTTTTATGGTCCTTGGGGCTCAGACAATCTTTGTAACTTCGCTGACGGTCGTTTAGAGAAGTGGGTGATTGATAACGAGTAAATAGTATTTGAGTGTCACCTGCCTTCCTTTGAGATCACATAGATCAAAACAAAGAGATAAAAAATGTTCTTATCCAAAAATGAAATAAAATCCGGATCCAATCGTTCCGGTTTTACGCTGCCCGAGTTGCTGATCGTGATTGCGATCATCTCCGTGTTGGCGACACTGTCGGTAGGCGTGATGCGTCAGGCTCAAGTTGAAGCCAGGGTCAGTGCGACCCTCGCCAGGATTTCGCAAATCGAAGCACTCATGCAGCTGAGAATGGAAGACTACGAAGTCCGTCGTTTGCCAATCAGCATAGGTGAGTTGCGTAATTTCGTAATCGCTAACCCGCTAAATCCAATGCCGACAGAGGCGGTGGGCGATTTTGTGCGTGTGCGTAATCTGCGTCGTCGAATTTTGGCAGACATTATAAGTGCAGAAATCGCTCAACCTCCCGTGGCCTTTTCGAATCCTGCGGGTGGCGCAGTTGGTGATTTTCCCAGTAGGCGTGTGCCGTTTGATGCTCACCCAGATTATTCAGATGGATTTTTGGATTGGTTAAATGATGTTTATCCTAATCCTGTTGGTGGCCAGACTCTTGCTCAGCGTTTAACTCAGCTTACGCCTTCGGAAATCATTCGTTGGAAAGGCTTTGATGCAGCACTCGATGTGAACGGTAATCCATTTTTTAATAACCCCGGAGAGTATCTCTATGAAATTCTTCGGCGAACCGACATCGAGGGCCAATCGGGACTTGAAGTATTAGGCAATTCAGCGGTGGGCGATTTCGATGCAGACGGCGTTCCAGAAGTTGTCGATGCGTTTGGAAATCCGCTTCAGTTGAGGGTGCTTCAAGTCGACGCGGCAGAAGACGATATCGTTGGGTCGGAACTATGGATTGATTCCCCGACCAATTGGACCAATCCGGATCCAGCAACCTTGGTTCCAGAAGGTTACAGATTGGTGAATCCAACCATTGCCCGTGAGCTTCAGCAGATTCGATTCCAAGTCGTTTCTGTCTCTCCAGAAATGGGCATCTAATCAACAAGTCAACTATTCAAACGAGTTTTGAAATGTCTTTGAGTCATAAAAAATACAATCATGCCGGTCTGACGATCATTGAGTTGCTTGTCACCGTCGCGATCCTTTCGGTTTTGACCGCGATATTGATTCCACGTATGCGAATCGTAAACAAGGATCGCAATATTCGTGAGTCTGCCCGCCAAGTCGGAAGTTTGTTTTCAAGTGCCAGTCAGCGTGCAGTTGCAGAAGGCGGCGCGGGGATCTTGTTAGAGCGACATCCTAACTTTGTAGATACCAACAATGTGAATTTTGCATGTACAACAATGTACGTGATGCGAAATCTTCCAGCCTATATTGGCGATGATTTCAATAGTATGGCGTATGCAAATTCGTCATCGAATAATATTGTGAACATTGACGTTCCTCTCGAGCACGTCGTTGGAAATCCTGAGCGACAAATTGTTCAGGTCAATGACTACATTCGATTGAACAACAGTTCGGTGAGGTACCGGATTTCAGACGTAGTGCCTAGGTCGGACGTTTCTGAATTTCCAAATCTAAGGCTGGAATTGACTCTAGATACCGGCGGTTATATTCCGCTGCCGTCATTGCCTCCGGCTGGGGCTTCACCACCAGAAGGTGTGCCTTTTGCGATTTTTCGTCAGCCGCGGAAGGTTGAATCCAGTCGAGTCGAATTGCCACCAGGCTTCCACATTGATTTGCGTTTTTCGGGTCCACTAAACGGTGGTGGAGGATCCGTCCTGAACGAACAGACTAATACTGATACGGCTGGGACATTGGATTTTCCACGAAATCCTATCATTCCACGCGCGAATGAAATCAGGGTTTTGCTTGACGAAACGGGCGCGATTGATCGGCTGTTTTACTACTCCTCAATACCTGGTCCAGCTGGGCAGATCGTTGGAGCCATTCCAACGGACTCGCTTTATATGTTTGTAACCTCAAGCGAAATTGATAATGCGATTAATCCGATCACTGAGCCTTCAAATCTTTGGGTGACGATTAACGGTACAACGGGCGGAGTGAACGTTGGTTACAACGCGGTGGGGTCTGGCACCATTATCGAAGCTCGTGGGCTGGCAAGTTCATTCCAAAGCGCCGATCAATAATCTCGTCTCTCCTTTTATAACTTTTCGTTGGAACAACGAACCATGTATTTATCAAGAACAAATCGAACAAATCGAAACGGCATCACGATTATTGAAGTTCTCACTTCGATCGTCGTGGCAATGATCGGTGTCTTCGGCGTGATGATTATGATCCCTTTCGCGGTCAAACAAGCACAGTCCGGTTTGGACAACGACGCTGCGACGAACATTGCGCGAAATGCGTATGATCAGTTTGAAATTCGTGGCTATCGAATCGCAGTTGATAATCCGATGACTGGCGTTCGAGAACTAAATTGGACAGATGGGGCAGCGAGGCTTTCAGCAGAAAATCCGGATGTTTATTGCATAGATCCATTGGGATTCACTGAAGGCGGAATTACTACATTCCCGTTTCCAACCGGACCTGGAGTGCCGCCTCCGGTTTTGCCAACAGGTGGTACATTTCCAAACGCTGGTAACCTCAATATTTTTTCAGCAAACTTGATGCTGCCAGGCAATGTGCAAATGGGGGTGGCTGAAGCCAGGAACATGTTCCGTGGAATGGATGATCTTGTTTTTGACGAACCAATTTCAGTAAGCGGGACCGACGCGCAGTTGCTTGGTCCTGCACAGGTTTTTGATGGTGGAACGCTTCGTCGACAGTCGGGTGGCCAGCTTTCCTGGTGTGCGATCGTGGTTCCAACCAAGGATGATTTTTTCTCAAACAACACTGAGGGATGGAAGTACAGAATGTACATCCTCGTGTTCAAGAACCGACCAACGTCGATGACAGATTTAACAGGCACAATGTTTGCCCAGCCACTTCGACGTGCTTCCAATGTGGGGCTTGCGAGTCCTTTGGGGACGGTATTCTTCAACAGCGGGGTAATCGTTGAAGACACGCCGCTTGAAAAAGACGACTGGGTGATGCTGATTAATCGTGCCGAAACGGATGACACGGTTGCAGGATTTCCTTCCGGTGTTCAACCGGCTGAGCCAGGTTTCGAAAGACAAATTGCTTTCGCCAGAGTCATTGGATTTGCGAACGAAAACGGAGTGAGTTTGCCCAGCATTACTTTAGATGGACCAGATTTTAATTTTGGCGATGAAACGGCCCCTAACAACATTATTGGTGACACCTACATCGTTCACTTGCGAAATTGTGTCGGTGTGTACGAAAGAAGTTTCGTGCCAGAAGGCGAATCAAACTGGAATGTTTCCTTTTAGCCGAGTCCCTCTTCCTTCTACTCTTCGAATTTAAATACTCTCCATTGGAGAACCAGAGATGCAAAACAAACTAGCCAAACAACGTCGCGGAATCACACTTCTGTTTGTGGTGAGCATGATCGTGCTGTTCCTGTTAATGGGTACCACGTTTGTGATTGTTTCCAATGACTATTTGCGAGCTTCGAAGAAACGTGCGCTAAGAGATATTTTCTCGATTGATCGTACTGCTTTGGTGGAACGAGCGATCCTGGACGTCATTCGTGGTCCTGCATTGGATAACACGACTTCGCCGTTGCGTGGGCACGATTTGCTTTCGGACATGTATGGCTATGGGCTTAAAGGGGCTGTTGTAGAATCAATTCCTGGCGATGTGGATTTAACCAACGCGCCACAGGTTGCAGGAGTTCCACAGACACGACATTGGGTTTCTGCCCGTCCCAGTGGCAACCAATTACTGCAAATACGACTAAAGAGTAATACTACAGCGCTCACCTTAGGTTCCGCAGTTCGCGATGAAGTCATCGATCTGCGAACGGGTATTCAAGGGGCTTTGAGCAATGAGTCGGGGTTCTACAACGGTCACATTTTGACTTTTATTTCTGGTCCAATTCAAGGTGTTTCAACTCGGATCATTGACTACGTTCCGGCCGATACAATTGACCCAAGTGGTGTGGGTTTTCGGTTTATCATCGATGCTTCCCCTTGGTCGAACTTTGCATCGGGTATTACGCCTGCGTTGTTGGGGAGTTCCGAAGTCGTTATCAATCGCTTGCCATTCTCAGGCCTTGGTGCTGGTGGTTTTAATACCATGGCTACTGAAGGCGCGGCCGCGTTGTCTCCGTTGGCTTTGTTGCCAAATCAAGTCGGCGTTCCGCGTATCGACCCTCGATTCATCGCTGACCCATTGTTTACGCCACGCGATGATCTAACCAACAGTAACATTTCTCAAGGTGCACTTGGTTACTTGGCCAATAACCCAGCCGAGTCTTACGATGCGATTGATATTCAAAACATGTATTTGGCCGGTTTGGGGCAACCAAGCTTTCATCGAGATGCGTTGGTTGCTCATCATGGCGACGCACTTGCTGCCAGCCGACATACGTTTTCAGCATTCGATCCAATGCCAGGAGATAGCGCTCCAGCCTTGGTTGTTGATTCTGACAACGATGGAACTGGCGACGCGTTTTGGATGGATGCCGGATACCCGATTCAATCCAATGGCAATGGTCGGTTTTATAAACCACTCGTCGCTTACCGAGTGATTGATCTTGATGGGAGATTGAATCTCAATGTGGTCGGTAACCGAGCGGACGCCGAATTTGTCCGCGCAGGCGGTACACCCATCAACTATGCGGGCCAAGGCTATGGTCCGGCAGAAATTTCTCCTGCAGACTTGCTTGGCATTGACGATTACGAATTGCTGCTTCAAGGAACGGCGAACTTACCTGGGCGTTATGGATTTGGCCCTGACGGAATAGGCGGCACCGACGATGAGTTTGCTGGGAATCCAGATACATCTGCCCGTGATTTCTGGTCAGAGCAAAAACTATTTGGTTATCCAACACAAATGAATGTCGTTGGTGGCTTGTTTGCTTCTTCTCCGGTGGATATCCGGGGTCGATTTGGTGTTCAGGGGCCAGCTGGGCCATTGTTTGTTGATCTCAACTCACCCGGATTTAACAACAGTTTGCCACAAGTCGATTTTGCGACAACGTATAACGGAACTTTCGACAGCATGGTCAACACTCCCTATGAGTCGAACTTTGCTCCCAGCCCGTTCTTTCGTTGGAATACCGGCGATGATGACGCGCCGTTTGCTGCCTCCGAACTTGAAAGAGTCTTGCGTCAGGCCGACATCGATTCGAACTTGCTTGATGATCGCCTTTTTTCGTTGATCTCCTCGTCTGTTACGACGCCCGCAACACGTAATAGTGTGACAACTGATAGTTTTGAAGTCCCAGTCGCGCCTCACATGACGGTTACTGCCGCTGGCACAACGAGCAGTTTGATCAATGTTCTACGTGAAAAAATCAGAGTCGAACTTGGTATTGCTGCCGCAACTCCGCTGGATCCAGCAGATGCGGCCCTGATTGACAATGTTGTGCAGTTCGGTCGAATGGCAATACCTGCTGCAACAGAACGTGGTTTTAGTTTGCTTGCCCCCGAGGTAGCTCTGGGTTTGAAACTGAATATCAACCGTCCGCTTGGAGACGGTGTTGACAACAACGGCAACGGTACCATTGATGAGGAAGGTGAAATCAATGGGTTGGACTTGGACAACAACATGGTTGTGGGGTTTGCAAATGAGAATGGAACCATTCCCGAAACAGCCAGAGCTGACTTCGCTCGTCACTTGTATATTTTGACGTTGTTGACTTGTGAGGAGGGGCTTGACCCAAGTGTGATAAGTATCGCTGATTTCAGAAGGGCCGTCGCACAATGGGCGATCAACGTGGTCGATTTCCGAGATCCCGATGCAATCAATACTCCTTTTGAATACGATCCAAATCCTTGGGATGGATGGGATCCGGATGGCGTTATTTCCGTTGGGGAGGTGGACAATGCCAACACTCGTGGATTGGTTTGGGGTTTAGAGCGACCAGAGTTATTGATTACCGAATCGTTTGCCCACCATGACCGTCGTGTTGAGGATCCTGGTACTGGGGTTTTTGGAAATAGATTAGTTCCTCAAGCTTCGGCATTTTTTGAGTTGTACATGCCTTGGACGCAGGACAATTTAAATCAATTTATCCCGACAGAGTTAGGGGACGGAACATTACCAGGAACAAGTACAGGAATTGACCTTCAAAAAGTAGCGCCTGGTGATAGTCCAGTTTGGCGAATTGGTATCAAGCGTGACAGAGCTGACACAACGTTTTTGCGGTCGGTTTACTTTGCAGACTTGTCATCTATGTCATCGCCAGTCACAACAGGTGGCGAGGAGTTTTATACAACGTTCACTTTACCTACAATCCAACCTGGGAAATTCGCAGTCATTGGCCCTTCGGGTAATGATAAATCTGGAGCAGCCTCAGGTGAGTATCGAACGACATTTGGGCGTCGCAATGGCGCTGTCGAAGGCTCGGCGGCTTCGCTTCTTTTGGATTCAACGCGAAGTATTACTTTGGTGCCGACTGCCGATGAGACAGATAATCAAATCATCCGCAATGAGTGGAATGGGACAGCGATGGCTGAGACCCAACGTATGGGAATTGCGGTCGTCATTGACGGAGTTCCGACATCTACCACTGCTGCCCCACGGCAGTTTTGTGTCAGTGATCCAGCTGGAGGTTATCCGTTGGCACCAGCGACAGCCGTGCTAGATGTAGTTGATGGCGATGCGTTTAATGTCCCATCTGTCGAACCTGTTGATGAAAGGTTTGGGCAAGCAGATGATCAAGATGATATATGGACTAATGGAACAACAGATCGTTTTAGATGGGCTTGCCTCCAGCGGCTGGCGAATCCGTTGCTCGCATGGAATGCAGATACTAATCCATATATTTCAATAGATGAGATGCCTGTTGATTTGCTGGCGTTTAACGGGATCAACCCTGGAAACAGTAGCAATGATATGACTCTTAACGAACGCGGTCCCGGTCAGAATGCGACAGATGGTGCAACTGATCCTAGCTCGACTGAACGTGGTGAAAGTCAAGTTAACAGTAATCTGTTGTTTGCAAACGACTTGGGTGAAACTGCGATGGAAGGAACCAACGTCAGTGATCTGCATAATTTCTCGTATCCAATTGAAGAGACGTTTGGCCAAACCAACGCTGCTTATCTTGGCGGCGGTGAAAGGTATTCATGGTTGACATGGAATAATCGACCGTACGTTAGCCATTACGAATTGATGAATGTTCCGTTTTCTTCGCCTGGTGAACTGACATCACATTTCACAATTCGAGACAGTGCTTTCAATCCGTACAGCGATGACCCAACGACACTTACGCCAACCAGACAAGGCGTAAGACAATTGGGATCGACGTTTGGACATCTATTGAACTTTCATGGTCATGACGAATCGACAAATCCGGAACGGGCGAATTTTTATCGTTTGCTTGACTACACCGAAGTGCCTTCTCGATATGTCGGTACTGAAAAATGGTTGAATGCAAGCGTGTTTACCAATAGCCCATTCAATTCGCTTAGTCATTTCCGGTACCCTGGGAAAATCAATCTCAATACCATCCCTGGCGAAGAGGTCTTTGATGCATTGTTGGGCGATTACACTTCGGAACTTTCATACACCAGTTTTGACGGTTCACGTTGGCAAACTGGTGGTACTCGTTTCAACAGGCCTTACCGAAATTCGCATGAAGGAAATTTGGTGCCGACAGGTGTACCAGTTATGGAAAATGTAGACTGCGGTTTGTTCCGACGTGCTACGCCCGGTTCCGACGAAAGTATTTTTGATTTCAATCTCAATGACGTCACCCGTGATACTGAACGAAGTGGCTACTTCAAGAATGCACTTCGACAGCGATTGGGCAACATGGTAACCACTCGCTCAAGCGTGTTTGCGATCTGGGTGACCGTTGGTTACTTCGAAGTCAACGAAGACGGCACGTTGCGACTTGACCCAACCACAAGCCAAGGTATCGAAGTGGGTGCCGAAACGGGTGAAATCGTGCGTAATCGCGGATTTTGTATCTTTGATCGCTCAGTCCCAATGGGGTTTGAGCCAGGCAAGAACCACAACGTTGAACGTGGAATCTTGGTGAAGAGCATCATCGAGTAAAATGACAACCATGTAGGATGGACATTCTTGTCCGTCTTTCAGCCCCGACTGTTGGACAGAAGGAATTGTCCAACTTACTGTCGGTGGTTGTGTTGTAATGAATGGCGCACTTTTTAAGTAAACCTGAGCGACCGGTTTTACGGCCTGTTACGGTTGGCGAAACCTCTTCTTCGGCTCATGGAAGCCAGACCGAAGGCTGCTCAAAGATTGCAATCGAAATCGGACTTGGGATTCCGATACAAACCAATGTAATCCTTCTTTTGAAGCCGGATGTTGGCCAGAGAGGATGTCAGGCAAAAGCGATCGTTTGATGGAACTTTAGCGTCTCCAGTTGTCTCAATGATAGACAGTGAAGGTGCAAAGTATCCAATTGATGGTGATTGCAAACTTACAGCAGCGTATTGCTGGCAAATCGTACGGAGTTGCTTAAAGGTATTGTTTTGTACGGCGAAGTTCACGACTCCAAGCCATAATATGCAATGAGGTTTGTTGTGTATTCAATAATCACATCCGCCCGTTTTAGTTTTTAAAAGTCGTTGATGAAATAGTTCGTTGAAATAGTTCGTTGAATAGTTCATGTCACGTTGCTTTATCAAAAACCGAAAGCATGGTCAGCCCGCTGATCAACCCGTTCAACGAGGCGTTCGAAAAACGCGATCGGCTCGGCGCGGGATAACGCTTTTGTTTGTCGTGTCGATGCTGTTGCTGTTCTTGCTCATGGGCACAACGTTCATGGTGGTCTCGAACCAATTCTTTCGCTCGGCCAGAAAACGCAGCTTCAAACATTTTCACTCCAGCGACAGCAAAGCCCTGCTCGAACACGCGTTCTATGATTTGCTTCGCGGTCCGGCTTTGGCCAACACGACTTCACCACTTCGCGGGCACAGTTTGCTTGCCGATATGTATGGGTACGGGTTCAAGAATTCGGTTAGTTCGGCCGCCGTCGATTCCAGCCAGCATTTTATTCGGTTGACTTTGAACTCGGACGGACAATACATCATCGATGGCACGCCGATTGAATCGAGCACTGTACACGCCGGAAGTCCCAAACCCATCTCCGGTCTGTTGAATGGATTGGTGGCTAGTGTTGTCACTGGTCGGGCCGCTGGAATGAGTGCACGTATCATTGACCATGTGGTCACGGGCGATTCTTCGGTTGGTTATACGCACTCGATTGTTATTCTTCCCAGTCGAACAGAAAAAGGTTTTGCGGCCACGGACGCCAGCTCGATCACTGGACAAACGTTGATTATCAATGGCCGGCCTTTCTCTGGATCAGGGGCCGGTTTTTATACCGAGAACACGGCTCGCGGTTCGGCAGCGCTTTCGCAATCCGCGACTCAACCAAACCAAACTGGCCGCACATTGGCGCAATTGATCGCTGGCAATCCGAGTGGGTATTTTGCAAGAGAGACTGTGGATGGGCGACGCATTGCCAATTCAATGGGCCCCAACGAAGCTTATGATGCTTTTGATTTTCAAAACATGTTTCTCGCCGGGCTCAAACCAAGTGGAAACATTAATCGTGCAAGCTTCTACCGACGTGAACTCAGTGGAAGTCCTCGCTGGGATTTTCGCGCTTTCAATCAAGTTCCTGTTCGGCCGATCAGTCCAGTAACGGGTGTAGAATCTCAATACGAAGAAAACCACCCCAACGATGACGCGAGAGACACTGCAAATATCGTTGTTGACAATAACAACGATGGTAAACCGGATGGCATCTGGATTGACGCAGGGCTGCCCGTTCGAACTCGACCTGATGGAGTCTGTGTAAAGCCATTGGTTTCTTATTTGGTGTTGGACATGGGCGGCCGAATCAACGTCAATGCACATGGTAGTTTGTTGCGTGATGGCGATCCGCAGATGACGGAGATTAGTCTTCTCGGCAACGCAAATTCGAGTTTCTTAAAACGCGGTCAAGGCTATGGTCCACCGGAAATCAGTATGGGGCAGTTGCTTGGCCTCGATGCAGGTGCGATCTTCAAAGGCGGCGGTGGATTGCCAGGGCGATATGGCTTCGATGGTTTTCCGGGCGAAGCTGGTGTGCGCGATCTTTGGTCTGGGTACAAATTGATTGGTTATCCGGATGGGCCATTTGATCAAAATATTCCCGGCACAGTCGATCGAATTTTCGGATCGGTTATGGATGTTCATGGGCGATTCGCGTTTGGCTATCCTCAGATTTTTGACGTTGCGGACAACCGAGTTCCAATTGGGTTGCCCGTTTCCAATGTCGGATTTTCCAATTTACCCAATGAGATCGCCGACTCGCCTTATGAGTTTTCGTTTGTGGACGGTGGAATTTTTCGTGGCCCAGTTGATCGCGGGTTCGATGCCCCGTTTACAGCGGTTGAGTTAGAAGCCGTTCTCCGTCGTCACGATTCGGATTCAAATTTGCTTTCCAATCGCTTGCTGACGTTTGGCCAATCATCTTTCGCTCGCCCGTCGTCTGCTGCAAATTCGGTTACGACTCATAGTTTCGAAGTCCCGACGACTTACGAAAATTTGCCAGAGAGGCTTTATGGCATTCTTTTGGACAATGGTATCCCAGAAGCCGATATCGCCGCGCACTTGCGAACAATGCTTCCCCCAGAAGTTTTTCGCGGGTTGCCAATGGACGTCAATCGGGAATTTGGTGACGGCATTGATAACAATGGCAATGGCGTGATCGACGAGATTGGTGAAAGTGACGTGCTTACCCATCCAACGGGACAACAGGTGGAATTCGATCACGATAATGATTCCAACAGTACGGGCGACGGCGATACTTTTCTCGCGCGAATCAGCTACGCGAGAAATTTGTACGTGGTTACTTTGCTCGCCACCGAACGGGTGGATCGCAACGGTGATGGCCTGATCAATATTGGCGATTGGTATGACTTCAATGCGGACGACGTCACCAACAACCAGGATCTGATTGACTATCGCCGCATGATTGCTCAGTGGGCGGTGAATGTGGTTGATTTCCGTGACCGCGATTACATCATGACTCCGTTCGAAGTCGATTTGAATCCTTGGAACGGCTGGGGCGTTGACAGCAACATTGGCACACCGGAGATGATTGTTGAAGGCGGAACCAACATGCGTCGAATCGTATGGGGGACCGAACGTCCGGAGTTGTTGATCAGCGAAACATTTGCGACGCACGGTCGGCGTACTCAGGATTTACAAATCGAATTGGTGGGTGACGGTCAATCGCCGACCAGAACAACCGATGTTGACAATCCAGATGAAGATTTTGATAGCCATTTGGCTCCAAAACCAGCCGTGTTTTTCGAGCTTTACAATCCATGGGTCATGAACGATGCCAATCAAGCTCGTTCCACGGAGCTGTACGATGCAAATCTAAGTGGTGTTGAGTTGCAAAAAACATCGCCCGACGGATCGAGTCCGGTTTGGCGTTTGGTGGTGACCGAAACGGGCGAGCAAGACCTTGATCCAGATGACCCAACGCAGAACATGGATAGCGAAAGAGTCACCGAGCTTCGCCGAATTTACTTTTCTCGTCCAACGCCCAGTGTCGACGTTGGCCCTGAAGTCTTCTTTCCTGACGAAGACGTTGGAAACGTTGGCTCGGTTGGCCCAGGACGATACGCGGTTGTGGGAACAGCGGGTTCAAGAGTCGACGACAAATATCACAACTATTTTGGTCGGCGTGTAACTGCTGAAGCACTTGAGCCAGAAGAGTTAAATGAACAAACGCGTCGGATTACGCTGGATCCCAGTAACCGAGTTTTGGAGATCAATCAGTTCAATCAGACAACAAGCGAAATGGAGTTGTTTACGCGCCGAGGAGTTGTCACGTTGCCAATCGGATTAAACGATGGTGGCTGGGAACGTGACTTGGGTGTGAGTGATCCTATTACTGGATACTTCGACGTGCCTGGACCAGGTGGTGCTCGGATTAGTTTAGAAAAAATCGCTGACGGTTGGAAGTTTACCGAAGAGCTGACAGATCCAAATGTTCCGACGGATTTTGCGTACGACGTGCCAGTCGACAAACTGGCCGATGAGGAGCACTATGATGACTTCCTCGCGGACGATGGGCTGAAGCCGGGCTATCGCACCGTTCATTTACAACGGCTTGCAAACCCATTGTTGCCATTCAACGCGATCACCAATCCGTATCGCACGGTTGATTCAAGTGCGCTTGACCTGTTCGTTTATAACGGAGTCGAGCCTACTGCTGATCCGCTTAACGTTTCGCCAACGGTGATGCGGTTTGGGACTTACGAGCGACGAAGTGATGACAGTACATTTTTTGGACAGACGGGATCACGTCATCGGTTGATGTTTAAAAACGACCGAGCGGGTCGACAGAATGCGGTAGAGAATCCGGATGAAGATCATTTTAGCGGGGCTGACTTTCACGTCTTTAGCTGGAATATCCGCGAGTCGTTTGGCGGTTTGAATGATGCTTTTCACGATGAAGATTATCTGACTGCACACCCAGAAGTTCCACAAAAACCGTTCTGCTGGTTGACTTGGAATAACCGACCTTTTGCAAGTCAAATGGAATTGGCGAACGTCCCGTTTACTTCGAGCTATTGGATGACTCGGTTGTTCAATATTGGCGATTCAACGCGTAACGTTTACGAGCCACCTCGAGAGGAAGGATTTGAAACGGAAGCCAGAAACTACACGGCTCATTTTCCACACCTGCTTAATTTTTACGCGGACGAATTAGAGTCCGGTGGACAAGCGGCGTCGCTGCATCGCGTGTTTGATTACCTGGAAGTTCCATCGCGTTTTGTTGGGACCGAATCGTACGTCAATCCGCTCACGTTCGCCAATGACAGCCATGGCGTTTCGTATGGCTTGGCGGCTCCATTCGATAAAATTTCGAACTACCGATATCCAGGCAAAATCAACATTAACACCGTTTTGGATCCGCTGGTTTGGAACGGGTTGATGGGGTTTTATGCGACTGATGAATTTGACAAAGTCGATTTTTTGGTTTGGGATGCGTCGCGACGAGGTGATACTTCCGTTTCTCAATATGGAAATCCGTATCGTCCAGCCAACGCGAATAACTTGGTGCCGGAATCATCGGCGGTTGTAAACCCTGCCGACTGTGGTTTGTTCCGGGCGCATCCTGAAGACGATGAAGACCCGTTGTTTGACTACAATCCAGAACCAACAATTGGTTTTGCGGATGACGATCGAGCGGCGTATTTCAAATACGACATGCGTCAGCGATTGGGCAACCTCGTTACGTCACGCTCAAGCGTATTTGGTGTGTGGGTGACGATTGGTTATTTCGAAGTCAACCCAGGCGGAGCATTGAAAACGCGATCCGACGGATCGGGTTTTGAAGCTGGTGTAGAAACGGGTGAATCGGTTCGTCACCGCGGATTCTATCTGGTCGACCGCTCAGTCCCGGTTGCGTTTGAGCCTGGCAAAAATCATAACGTTGATCGGGCTATCTTGATTAAGTCGATCATCGAATAGGTGCGTTTGGCGGTTGTGGTTTTTGTTTTTAACTGCTGACTTTTCTTTCTGAAACATTCTTCGTGCTCGAAGGGTATTTAACCGCGGATATTTCTGGGTGAATTCTTGCGCCAGCTTCGTTTGGGAATTGTTTTTTTTGGACAAGAATTACGAATCGCTTACGAACACCCTTTCGTTACAAAACTATTCCAACCTCAATTGCGGGAAATATGGGAGCAGCACCAATTGTCGAAGCTCAGGGCCTATTCAAGTCGTATGGGTCTAACGTGGCCGTCGATGGGTTGAGCTTTGAAATTCACCAAGGCGAAACGTTTGGTTTACTTGGTCCTAACGGAGCCGGAAAAACGACCACGATCAGTATGCTTGTCGGGCTGCTTAAACCCGATAAAGGATCGGTGAATCTGGGGGACGGCAAGAACGGATCAGCAAAATCAAAATCCGGAAATCCGCTTGACCCTGCTGTGCGGCAACGAATCGGCGTCGCACCTCAATCGCTTTCTCTTTACGACGAACTAACGGCCAAAGAGAACCTGGAGTTCTTTGGTCAACTTTATGGGCTCGCTGGGCAACGGCTTAAAGAAAGAGTCACCAAAGCGTTGGCGTTTGCAGAACTCGAAGATCGAAAAAAGGATCGCGTGGGTACTTTTTCTGGTGGCATGAAGCGGCGGATGAACATCGCCGTCGCTTTGATTCACGAGCCAGAAGTTCTCTTGCTCGATGAGCCGACCGTTGGTGTCGATCCTCAATCTCGAAACCACATTTTTGAGAGCATCCAGCGGCTGAAAAAAGACGGGATGACGATACTCTATACGACTCACTACATGGAAGAGGCACAACGACTGTGCGATCGTGTTGCGATTGTTGATCATGGCAAACTTCTGGCGCTTGATACCGTTCCTCAACTGATCGAAAAACACGGTGGCTGCTCAGTGGTGACGTGCGAGCTGAATGAGCGGCCAGCGGATCTCGAATTGCCAGGAAGTTTGGACGGCAACACGTTACGTTTTGATTCAGACAAACCGCTTGAGCAAGTCGCAACGTTGACAAGCCAAGGCATCCAATTCCAAACGCTCAATATCGCGCAGCCTGACTTGGAAAGCGTATTTTTGAATCTAACCGGCAGGAGTCTACGCGACTAATGATACGTATTTTTAAAATGGCAATGAAGGATTTGCGGCTTTTGTCACGCGACAAAATGGGGGCGTTCTTCATTTTTGGATTCCCAATTCTGATGGGACTCTTTTTCGGCGTGATGATGGGCAAGCAGAGCGGTGGTGGCGGGGCGAAAATGAAAATCGCCATTGTCGACACCGACCAGACTGAGATCTCGCGTCAATTTATTCAGTCATTGATGGACAACGAATCTGTCGAAGTCGAAACTGATTCGATTGAGTCGGCCAAAGAAAGCGTACGCAAAGGAAATCGTATCGCGTTGTTGGTTGTCGAAAAAGGGTTCGGTGAATCTGCTGGCGTGTTTTGGGGCGAACCACCGACCATCAAAATAGGTGTTGATCCTTCGCGTTCGGCTGAATCGGCGATGCTGCAAGGGTTTGTGATGGAGTCGATTGGCCAGCTCGTTTCGGCTCGTTTTCAAGACTCCTCGACGATGACGGACTTCATTGCCCAATCGAAGGAAGACCTTGAAGCAAATTCATCCATGACGGAGACCAATCGAATGCTGATGACGGCGTTCCTTGGTTCATTCGAAACGATGGCCGAAAATATTGACGCGCTGCAACAACAACAGACTCCGGCCACAAACGAGGCGGAAGGCGATGGTGCCAGTGACAATGGTGGTTTTCAATTTGCGAATATTGAATCGTTGGATATTTCAAAGGCTGTTGATCCCAATAGTCTCAGTGAGCAAGCTAAAAAGATGAACTCAAAGTGGGACATCAGTTTTCCCCAAGCGATGATGTGGGGTGTGTTGGGATGCTGTGCTGGATTCGCGATTTCGATCGCCAAAGAGCAATCCAACGGAACGATGACCCGTTTGCAAGTGGCGCCAATTTCGAAGCTGGAAATTCTTGCCGCTAAAGCGCTCGCATGTTTCATGGCCACTGTTGGCGTTATTGTGATGCTGACGATTCTTGGCGTGTGGTTGGGGATGAGGCCGCTTAGCTATCCGAAACTAATTCTCTCTGCGTCCTGCGTTGCGTTTTGTTTCGTCGGGATCATGATGACGATGTCGGTTCTCGGCAAAACGGAACAATCTGTCAGTGGAGCCGGATGGGCGATCAACATGATCATGGCCATGATTGGCGGTTGCATGATTCCAGTTATGTTCATGCCAGCATTCATGCAAAAGTTCGCCGTCCTCAGCCCAATTCGCTGGGGTATTTTATCCATCGAAGGCGCGATCTGGAGAGACTTCAGTTACGCCGAATTGCTGATGCCCTGCTCCGTCTTGATCGGTGTGGGCGTACTTGGAATCTGCGTGGGAACCGTGATTTTGTCAAAGCGTTCATAGCGATTGCTTTCCATTGTTGACTCGCAATCGTTACTCGGACAGGCGAGTTTGAATTTAGGATTCGCGTTTCTTGGTATGGCTCGCTTCAGCCACCTGAATAGTTCAAAGTTGATATTTGGCGATAACCTCGGTTCGGTTACCTTTTAAGCAGGGCTCTCTGAATTGGAATCTCGATGAATAGATGGATCATCTTGCATTAAAGTTTGTCACGAATGTCTTCTTAAATTGAATTGTCAAAAATGAAATTCAGCACCAGCCTTTCGAATCATTTAAAACAAGAACTTCCTCCGGGCCGGCTGGCAACCTTTAAACGGATTGGCATTTTTTTCGTCTTTAGTTTGGCGTTAGGGTTTGCTCTCGCTGCTTCGGCGTTTCAAGAAACTAAACAGGAGAAATCGCCAGCGATAGCGCAAGGCGTTGTAATCTCGCCCGAAAAAATTGCGGCAGAGAAGTTCATGCTCGAGGCGTCGGCAGTAATTTCAAAAGACGAAGAAGGGCGGATAATTGCCCTGCAATTCCCGGAGAACATCGGACTGAGAGATCCAGGTTGGGCACATCTGGGTAATTTGACTGACTTGCAAGATCTCGATTTGAGCGCTATCCATGTAAGCAATGGTCGCTTGAAAATAGTTGGCGGTCTCAAAGAACTTCGTAGCTTGAATCTTTTTGGCAATCCAATTGATTCCGTTTCGCTCACGTATCTGACGGATTTGGATAAGCTTGAGACGCTCTATCTTTACCGAACGTTTATCGACGACGAAGGCATTAAGTCGATTGCGAAAATGAAGAGCCTTCGCCGGCTTAACATGTTTGATACGTTCCTGTCTGACAAAGGCTTGGATGGTTTAGGCACTTGCAAAGGTCTTCGTCATCTAAGTATCGGTAACTCGAAAGCAGGCAATTTTCCGGAATCATTTTTTTCCAAGGCTGGCATTGATCGGTTGCGCGCAAATTTGCCCGACACGAACATTATTTATTTTGGCGAGAACAACCAGCAAGTCGCTTTGCCTAAATTGGAAGCCAAATCAAAACTAACCACTGAACAGAAGAAGTTGACTTCAACGGTTGTGGCACCAAGCATTCCAGACGCGCCCAATTTGGCGAAACGAAAATTTGGTTCCGATTGGGCGTCTTTTCTTGGGCCAACTGCGGACGGCAAGTCGAATGAAACCGGGCTCAATACAAACTGGAATGCCAAGCCACCCAAGCTTCTTTGGCATCACAAAATTGGAACTGGATTTGCCGCTCCTTCAATTGCAAACGGAAGGCTGATGCTTTACCACCGGGTTCGAAACAAGACCGGTGAGCACCGATTTAGCGAAAGGCTTTCCTGTCTGCATAGCGAAACGGGTGATACGATTTGGGAAGTCGATTTTCCAACCGACTATGAAGACCTTAACGGGTACGGCAACGGTCCACGTAGTACGCCAATCATTGAGGGCTCGCGCGTTTATATCCTCAGCCCCGAAGGAATGTTGCGCTGCCTCCAGACTCTCGATGGAAAACTGGTTTGGGAATCGGACCTCAAAGAAGAGTACGACTGCGATTTGGTTACCTATGGTGTTGGTACGTCGCCAGTCATTTTCAGAAACAGTTTGCTAATTATCGCCGGTGGAAAATCAAAGGGAGCGAGCGATCTAGGCACGGGCATCATTTCGATTGACAAACGAACTGGCGTGTTTCGATATGGGTTCGGGAAAAGCCCCGCCAGTTATGCGACACCGGTTCTACTTAACATCCATGGCCGCCCGATGTGTTTGGCATTTACAAGGGATGGCTTGTTAGGCTTTCATCCAGAAACGGCCGTCGTTGATTTCGAGTTTCCTTGGCGATCAAGAATTGGTGGCAGCGTCAATGCCGCGACGCCCGTGGTCGTAGGTGATCAAGTCTTTGTTTCGGAGGCTTATACTTCGGGCGGTGCCATGCTTCAGATTCGCAAAGATGTACGTAGTCCGATTTGGGCGGACGCAAAAACTCGTCGTGAAAAATCAATTGCGGCCCACTGGGCAACGCCGATCCATCACGAGGGAATGTTGTACGGGTGCAGCGGGCGGCATACGGTTGACGGAAAATTAAAGTGTATTCAATGGAATACGGGGAGAACCGTTTGGGAAAAAAAGATGCCAGATCGAACGTCGATCATTTTTGTTGATGGCCATTTCATTAACCTCGGTGAGAATGGGCTTTTGACGGTATTCAAAGCAACTCCCAAAGGCTATGTCGAGTCGGGGCGATTGGATAAATCGAATACGAAAGTCATGCCAAAATATCCAGCTTGGGTTGCGCCGGTTATCGCCCGAGGTTTGTTGTACGTTCGGGGCAAAGAAGAAATTATCTGTTACGACTTGAAGTAGATTCAGTTGATGGGATGCGCGTGTTTCTGTTGCTCTTATTTAGGCTCGCGGCTGTCGGACAGGAATGTCCAACCTACGGCCGCTCCGAGCAAAGTTGAATTGGATGCTAAGCCGAAATCCCACCGGCTGCTTCGAAAACTCGCAGCGCCCTGATCGTTTCTTTTACTTCATGCACTCGGATGATCTGAATCTTCTTCTGGGCAAGCATCAAAGTGATCGCCAGGGTTCCCGAATCTCGATCGGCCGTTTTGTCTTTTAGAATATGACCAATAAATCCTTTGCGTGAATGACCAACCAGAATTGGGCATTGAAGTTGGTGAAACTCCTGGCAGCGTGCCAACAGTTCAAGGTTATGTGCGTGCGTTTTGCCAAATCCGATTCCCGGATCAAGGCAGATTTTTTCTCGCTCAATACCTGCATCCAATAAGTGCTCTTTGCGAAGTCGAAGGTACTCCAGGATCTCACCCACAACATCATCGTATTCCGGGTTGTCTTGCATTGTTTGCGGAGTGCCTTGCATGTGCATCGCGCAAATGCCCGCGCCTGATTCTTTGGCAACCTTGATCATGTCAGGATCGCCGGTGAGCCCGGTCACGTCGTTGATGATTTCGGCGCCCGCATCGATGGCTGCTTGGGCGACTGCGGCTTTGGAGGTGTCGATTGAGATCGGAACGTCTGTTTGGCGGGCAACGGCCTCGATGACTGGGACAACCCGATTAATCTCTTCGGTCACTTCGACGGACGTGCTGTATGGCCGGGTGCTTTCGCCACCAATATCCAGAATGGCGGCACCATGCTGGGCCAGTTCCAAAGCATGTTGGATCGCGCGCGACGCATCAGCGAATTTTCCGCCATCAGAAAAACTATCTGGCGTAACGTTGACGATCCCCATGATGAGTGGAACACGCTCGATCGTTAACGTCTGTGTTCGAAGCTGCCAAGAGTTTGAGATCATAAAAATGGGCGCAATATTGTCGGCTAAGGTGAGCGTCGTTTGGCTCTACTCTTCCAAGTCAATTTGCTTGAAGAGCGGCAGATGGCGATAGTAAACTTCCAACGTGCAAACGGCCAGTGACGTTGTGTAGATTCTTCCGCCTTGAGGCCCCCACTTGAAATTGCGATGGTTCCAGCTGCCAGGGTGCGACCCGCGAGTGTCTTGGGTCGAAATCAAAAGCCGACGCATCGTCTCGTTCCATTTCTCCCAAGGCTCGCCGCCATAGTGATGCATGACTTGCGTGCCATAGTACCAGTAATAGAGGTTGGCATTTTCTTCGTTGGGAAGATGGTCGTCGATCAACCACTGAACTGCTTTGTCTAATCTCGGGTCGTCTTTTTTCCAGCCGAGATACATGCGGCAAAGAATCGCCTCAGCGGTCATAGTCGGTGTGGCTTGTTTTCTCGGTTGGTAGGCATAAGCCGAACCCTTGGGAAGTTTTGTGCGACGCCGATTGTTAAAACGTGCCGTGGCGGTGACTTGGTCCAGGAAGTAGTCAGCCAAACGGAGCGTCGAGTCGTCTACTTCGAGATTCATTTCGGGAGCACGTGCACTTTGGAGCGCCATCATTTGCCAGCCAAACACGCTTGTGTCGCCGGCTTGAAGTGGTTTGTATCGCCAGCCACCGTTGCCGTGTTGTGCCAATTCAATAAATCGAATGGCGCGTTGAGCAGGTTCTTTTAGTTTCTCGTCACCGGTAAGTGCGAGTGCTTCGCAAAGCACGATGGCTCCTTGTCCGTGGGCGTACATGCCGGCTTGACCAGCGTATCCGGCACGCAAGTCACCATTCTTTTTCTGGTTTTCGATCATCCACGCCAAACCGGCTGCGACGTTTTGTTTGTACGCGCCGAACTCATGCGTTTGGCCGGCGCCCAGCATCGGAAGTAATGCCAGCGACGTTCCCATGATGTCGCTTTTGTTTTTCTTGTTCTTGTGTTTGCTGTAGTCACGCAAACTCCAACCGCCGTTTTTGTTTTGAACGGAGGCCAGCCAGCGGATGCCGCGTGCGACGGCGGCTTCAGTGATGGTTGTGCCACCCTGCTTTCGAACAATCTCTGCGCGGACACGAGGGTCACGAGCGGCGAACGACATGAGTTTGTCAGGCCGCGTGGTAATGTTTTTCTTTACCTTGTCTAAATTGGGCAGCGGTACCAATGGTTGGTGGTCGATTTGAAGCGTTTTGGCATCGCTGTTTGCCTTTTGTAAAACATTGCGAAGTTCGCGTTCGCCCTTTTTGAAATCGCTTGCCACAGCCAAATCGTCTTGGAGTGCGTCATCCTTGTTTTCAATTCGAATGTCGCCCCCGGTCGCAGGATCACTATTTAAGAATGTTGAAAGTGTGATGCTTGATGGAAGAATGCTTCGATCGGTCAAAACGATTAGCGCCAATATCAGAATCACGATCAAATGGATTATGAAGCTGACCATCCACGCGGGAGTCAAACTAAAACCGTTTCGCAAGGCACGCGCGATCGCCGAGCCGCGACTTAGCAATTCCAACTCTCGCGTCCGAGCGTCCGCCGGCGTGTCATCTTCTGGAGAAAGAAAGTTGAACGCGGGAGGCGGAGGTGGCAGCTTTGTTTTGAATTGAGGAAGCGGTAACTCAGATGGGGTCCCGATTGGTGGTGGAAGAGGAATCGGGGCGGGAGCTGGTTCCGGTTCGGGATCGGGTATTGGAGGAGCGACTTGCTTTTCTAACTTTTGGGCTGCTTCAATTTGCTCTTGGCTCAACGTGATGCTTGTCCCGCAACGCCAACAATCGGCCAGTCTCAGCCACATTCGAATCGACATTGGAGCCGAGCAGTCGGGACAGGCACATAACAAAGAAGATCCCGAAACCCAGATGTCGCCCGATTCGCAGCGGATCCGGTGAACGCCCGTTTGGCTGATATCAGCAGCACCCGGTTCCAGGAACGCAACATTCGAGGATTCGAATTGTTGGCCGCTCAGATTTATATGCGGGATCGAAGAAGTTACATTTGCGTCGAACGGCCGGATTGGCTCAATCGGAATATCGTCTAATTGATCAAAACGATTGAGGATGTTTTTGTCCAGGCTGATCAAGTTGACGTTGGGTTTAGGCATATTGGTTCACTGTTTGTGTTTGCCTTGAAGTGCGTGGTGCACGAGAAAGCGGACTTTGGTTGAAAATGAGAGTCGAACTCTCGCCAGTTCACAAAGTCATTTTGTGGATTGCTTGGAGGATGAGATTCGGTTTAAAAGTTGGTCGAATTAGCCAATGCGAAAACATCAAGAATCAAGCTTATCCCATTGTTGGTCGTGGGGATGGCAGTCGTCAAGATTCGCTTCGAAAAAGGGGCAAAACAACTGCATTTTTATCTCCAGTTTGCCAGCTTTTTGGAGCTCTTTTTTCGTTTCCGTAAATGAAAGGGGACAAGCCGCGCGATACTACCATCCCAAGCCGTTTTTTATACGCCGATCACCCAAACTACAAACGAAAAAAAACGCGGCGTTTGAGTAAAAAAACGACATTGTTTAAGCCACTGTGAATTTATCATTCAGAGTGACTTAGTCGCCACGATGGTACTTCCCGATGCTATTCCCAAGTCTCGTGAGAGGACTTGGGCGTCGGTTACGGGGCATCCCAATGAAGCAAGGTCTTTGGCAATTCGTCGATTGGACCCAAAGATTCTGCCAGGGCAACCTCGGAATGCGCCAGGTTTAAATTGGACGCCAGCCAGGCTTCGCATAAAACCGAAACCAAGTTCAACACTCCGGCTTGCAAACTCACGGATGGATTTGGATTGCTTTAACGCTCGCAAATCGGTTCCTGCATTCTCGACCTGAAGGTACAGCTTACCACCCGGTTTCAAAACGCGTACCATTTCTTTCAACGCCGAATGCTGATGCATGTAATTTAAGGCCACACGGTTGATGACATGCGAAAACGCCTCTGACTCAAACTCAATGGCGTCACCGCGGCCTTGCCGCAACTCAATTTCAGAATTCTGATAGGCGGCGTTGACTCGATTTCCAAATGCTAACGAATCGAGATCGCAATCGATGCCATAGCATTTGCATCCGGAGCGGCGATGGATTAACTGTAGCGACTGCCCTGCCCCACAACCAACATCGAGGACAACTGAGTTTTTGTCCGCGCCGATTTTCGCCAGCATCGGTTCAAGCCGACGAGGTTCTTCCTGACGCTGGAGTTCATGTGCGTGGTAACAAAGTCGCTCACAAAGTTTTGAGACATGTCCATCCTGGGCCGCCAAATTATTGGCGGCGAGCAATGCAATTTCGGAGGGTGAAAGCACTCGATCTCGAATGGAGGCATACTTTTCCATGACAAGATGAACTACTTCGTCCGGAAGAGACCGAACTATTTCCAAACTACTCATGGTTGGGATTGCCCTCTAGTACGAAATCAACAGCTTCACCAGTACTTGTCCGGTCAACTTGCAATCCTTACATCTCGTTCGAATACGAATGTCATTTGCGGCGGATGGTCCGGGCGTTGGGGCATTTACCATTTTCTGGAGCAATGTGCTTTAAATCGGAAGCCCAAAATTAACATGAATCCGATCGAAAAAAGTTGCCACATTTGTGTTTGAGCCAACGAGCGATATTTGAAATGCCGTAGTCCGTCGCTTGGCAGTTTTCTGGCTTGCCCTTTTCAAGTTGGACATGGAGTTTGTGCGGTTGAAGCAAGCTGTTGGCATAGAAGTACGTGCAACCGATTGAGATGGAAATCGCCTAAATCAACGCGTGGTTTTGACGTTGGTCAACAGCATCTGAACCCTCTCTTTTTTCGCTTCAAAAGCAGGTTTGGTGCGTTGTGAATGTTGACGAAATTTGGTACAATGTCGGGGTCAAAAAAGCCGCGTTTTTCTCGGCGTTTTTGCATTTTTTAAGATTGCGTTGGCGTGTGATTCTGGCCGCAAATTTGATTGCGGAACTCTCAAAATAAATCTAGTTTTTCATACCAGAATATAGAGCCATTTTTGATGGTCCAACCACGCACCCTAAACAAGTTGAAAGGCGGAGAAATTGTCAACTGACTCGCAAGATCCTGAGGACAACGGTGGTGGCGGTACAGGCTTAAATGCCAACGAAACTTATCAGGAAATGCCAATCGAAGATGAGCTGAAGAACAGCTATCTTACCTATGCAATGAGCGTGATTGTCTCGCGTGCTTTGCCTGATGTTCGTGATGGCCTTAAGCCTTCACAGCGGCGAATTTTGGTCGCGATGAATGACCTTAATCTTTCTCCGGGTGCTTCCCGTGTGAAATGCGCCAAAATTTCTGGCGATACCAGCGGTAACTATCACCCACACGGTGAAAGTATTGTCTATCCGACGCTTGTGCGAATGGCACAAGAATGGAATATGCGTCACGTTTTGGTCGACAAGCAGGGTAATTTTGGTTCGATCGCCGGCCTTCCCCCAGCTGCGATGCGATATACCGAAGCTCGCATGTCCCCCGTCGCCGCGCTGATGCTCGAAGACTTGAAGTTCGACACCGTTGACTTCACTCCGACCTACGACGAGCGGCGAATGGAGCCCTCGGTTTTACCCAGCAAGTTTCCCAACCTGTTGGTCAACGGTTCCAGTGGCATCGCCGTTAGTATGGCGACGTCGATTCCGCCTCACAATCTGGGCGAAGTCTGCGACGCACTCGATATGGTGATCGCCAATCCAGATTGCTCGATTTTCGATATCATGTCGGTCCTTCCAGGTCCGGATTTCCCAACTGGCGGAATCATCTGTGGTCGTGCGGGAATCATTAAATCGTATCAATCGGGTCGCAGCACGATCGTTGTGCGCTCGAAATGCGAAATTGTACCCATCCCAAAAAAGAAGAATCGATTCAAAATCGTTGTTTCGGAACTTCCCTATCAACAAACCCGTGACGGCGTGGTCGAAAAGATCGCGAACTTGGTCAAGACCGACAAGGTCAAAGGGATCTCTGGTATCAAAGATCTCAGTGACTTGAAAGAGCCGGTCAAGCTTGAGATTGAAGTCAAAAGTGACGCCGATCCTGAAGTCGTGTTGATGCAGCTTTATAAGTTCTCGCCACTGCAAACGTCTTTCTCCATGAACTTCATGGCGTTGGTCGACGGAAAACCGCGTGAGCTTTCAATCAAAGACTTCTTGCGCGAGTTCTTGCGACATCGTGTTCAAGTCATTCGTCGTCGTACGCAGTTTTTGCTTAACCGAGCCAGGCGTCAAAAGCACACGATCGAAGGTTTGCTGTTGGCGCTTGCTGATATCGACAAAATCATCAAGGTGATTCGCAGTTCGAAAACTCAAGCCGAAGCCAAATCCGGGTTGATGGGAATCGAATGTCCCGCCGCCATGATGGAACGTGCGTTGGGCGAAAACGGTTATAAAGTATTCCAGGAAGAACGCGGCGAGGCAGATGTTTATTATCTGACCGCAATCCAAGCCGACGCGATCTTGAAAATGACTCTTGGGCAGTTGGTTAACCTTGAGCAAGAAAAACTCAGTGGCCAGCACGCAAAATTGCTTGAAGAGATCACCGAGTATATGCGGATTCTCTCAGACGATGCGAACGTCAAAGCGATCATCAAGGATGATCTTGCTGAGATTAAGCGAAAGTATGCTGACGCTCGCCGAACCGTTCTTTCGGACGAAGAAACTCGCAACATCGATCTCGAAGATTTGATCGAAGAAGAGAACATGGTCGTCTCGATCAGCCACCGTGGCTACATCAAGCGTACGCCAGTGAGTACTTATCGTGCCCAGCGTCGTGGCGGCAAGGGAATTAAAGGTGCCAAGAGCGAAGACGAAGATCCGATCGAACACGTCTTTGCTGCCAGCACGCATGCGTATCTTTTGTTCTTTACGACCAAGGGAATTGTGCATTGGAAAAAAGTTTATGACCTTCCAGCGCTCAGTCGTGAAAGTCGTGGTCGTGCCCTCGTCAACGTTTTATCGTTAGCCGATGACGAAGCGATCGCGTCGTGTCGTTCGATTCGTGATTTCGAAGCCGAAGATCACTTCCTCGTTATGGCAACCAAAAAAGGGCTTGTTAAGAAAACGCCTTTGTCTCAATACGGACGCCCGCGAAATGGCGGAATCATCGCGATCAAACTTCGTGATGACGATGAGATTGTCGAAGTGTTGGTCTGTAAGAAGGGTGACGAAATTATTTTGTCAACTCAAAACGGAATGGCAATCCGATTCCGTGAATCAGATTCGCGTCCGATGGGCCGTAACACCAGCGGCGTCAAAGGCATTAGCTTGACCAATGACGATGTTGTTGTCGGAATGGTCGTTGCCGATCCAGAAGCGACTTTGTTGACCGCTTGTGAAAAAGGCTACGGCAAACGTACTTTGTTTGGTCCAAATTCACCTGCCGAAGGCGAAGATGCTACCGCTTCGGATGCCGATTCAGAAGACTCAACCAGCAGCGGCAGTCGTTACCGAACTCAGAAGCGTGGTGGTAAAGGACTTCGCGATATCAAGACTACTGAGCGAAACGGCAAAGTCATCGGGATTCGTTCAGTCAACGACGACGATGAATTGTTGTTGATGACATCTCGCGGAAAAATCCAACGTATCAAGTGTGCGGACATCGGAACGATCGGTCGAAACACGCAAGGCGTCCGGATCATGGGGCTGGATGAAGGCGATTCGCTTGCCGTAATCGCTCGGGTGCCTCGCGATGAGTTGGAAGAAGAAAAAGAAGCCGCAGCAGCGGAAGCCGCCGCAGCCGAAGGGGGCAAACCTGATTCCGCAGGATCAGATAAACCTGTTTCGGCCGAAGCTGATGATTCAGCCGCGGATACCAAAGACGCTGGCGAAGACTCACCTGGCGATGCCGCTGATAGCGAAGAGTAAAATCGCTCGCTTTGCCAAAAACGACTTTGCTAAACGGCAAACTAGTTTGAATTGAACCAAGGCCAGAACATTTTGTTCTGGCCTTTTTCTATGCGGGGCGATTGCCTCTAAGTCTGATTGTTGATGAAGCTATTGTTGGATCAACCGTTGGCCTGTTTCGGCCTCAACCCAAGGGCGGCGACAACAATGTTCAATGGCGATTGGCCAAAGGCCTTTTTCACCGTAGCCCAGGGCAACGCCCTGGGGATTTTAAGCATCCAAAAAACCTCGGCTGAAGGCCAAGTTCACAGGCAGTTCGCTCGGTCGGACGGGCCAGCATCAGATTCGATTGTCTCACCCAACGATTGATTCCACGATCCACTTACGGCAAACAATCACGAACCCATTGTTGATACGACTCGCTCACCAATGATGCTTCAGCTGCAACGATTTGCGGTGTGTCGTAATGATGGAGATTCAAGATCACTTGTTCGACTTCCGAAAACTTGCACTCAAGCGTTTTGATCGCGCAAGTCCACTCCTGTGAAGATTCGACTTTGCCTTCCCAGCGATAAACACTCTTGATCGGTCCGCCGATCTGACAACAGGCGGCCAAATTGCGTTGGATCAATTCGCTGGCGATTTTCTCCAACTCGCCGGCGTCATCGCTGGTCGTTGTGACAATGATGAGTTTATGCATGGCGCTCAAATTGCATTCTGGTAACAAAACTCAAACAACGCCTTCCATTCAATCACGGCAATCGTTTGCACTTGCGACTTTGCAGAATCCCCTGCACCGCTGGCCGCTTCACATTGATCGACGTAATCATCTGGATTCCAACCGCCTTGGCACTGTGATGCAATGGTTTGGAAAACCGGATGGTCGCCGACTTTTCGATACCAGTATTTGCTGTTCCAAAAATCGCCTTCCAAACGATGCATGATTCCGTGCCAGTAACTTCCCTCAGGCGAGTGAATGTCTTGGCTGATCTCGTGCGATGGATCGAGGAAGTTGTGAAGCAACCACAATCCCGAAAGGCAACAACTGGCTGATTGAGAATCCGAAACACCGGCCGGAAAAAGGTCCGCAGTCGTCAAGCTTTTCAATCGTGATCGAAGATTGTTATCTGGCTTCGAAACCGTGTAGTTTTCAAAAACAGTCGAAGTCACGAGATCGGAAACGGAATCGGGAAGTTGAATTGCAAGTTCGATCGCCACGTTTTGCCCTGAATATGAATGCAACAAATGAAGCTGAAAGTGAGTGCTGTCATTCTACTGATAGCAATCTCAAACGTTAAGCGACGTTGAGTCAGCTTGACCAATTGGCAGTGGCGATTGTTGGTCAGCGGCGTTTTATGAGAAGAAAACGGCGGATTTTTCCGTGTAAGTATCTGGCTTGTTGGCGTTTCGCAACGTTCCTATACTCCCGCACCCGAAAATTCCGGGCTAATTGTCCGTATCAATTCTATCGACGATCGGTTCAAACGACTTGAACTTGTCACCAAAAAATAGACTTCTAAATTTCGTTTTGTCGAAACATGCAATCGGTTTGCGCGCACTCGGATTCCAGTTTAGAGTAGGTCTGTTTTTCACGGCGGTTGCCATTTGTTTTTTCGCCGCCAATTCGATGCCCCAAGCTTTCGCAAAACAAGTCTCGTTTGCGCGCCCCGAATTGAATCAGTCCATTGCGGTATCGGCTGATCAGATCACGCGGTGGGCTGTTGGCCAATATGAAGTGCTGCACTTAAACGGGAACGTGAGAATTGGCCAGCAACCTGTTACCGCCGTTTCCAGTGAAGCGATCTTGTGGGTTGAGATTCCTACTGCAACTTCAGTCCCAACGTTTGGTGATCCGAGTTTCAATTCGCTTACCGATAAACGACAGTACAAAATCATCGCGTACCTTGAAGGCAAGGTGATTGTTGATCGAGCCCGCACTGGGACGCAACACAATGTGATCGGCCGTTCGTCAGATCAAATTCGGGATGAAGTTTGGCTGGACCGTTTTTTCACGACCTCGACGGTGGATGTGAACCGGGCAACGGCACCGCTTGGTAATAACCCTGTGCCAGCGATCTTTGCTCGGGCTCAACTTGCGCTTGAAAAAGAAGCTGAACCTAACAATACACAGTTCGCCCAAGCGTCTGTTGACGATGGATCATCAGTTCAACAAGCCGCATTCGCCCAGCAGCCGTTTGTGATTTCGCCACAGACAGGCCAAGTCCAACAGGTCGCTCCGACTTTCCAAGCGCCACAAGTTTTTCCGCAGAATCAACCAGCTCTCGGTGCCCAAGGTTTTGGCGCGGCGGCGCAGACCAATCAAGGCATAACGAACCAAGGCTTGGCGAATCAAGGCACAACCAACCAAGGCTCGCCTTTTTCGTTTCAAATGTTTGGTCGTGATTCAACAGTGAAACCAAATTTGACTCGGCTTCCCAATCCCAACAATCCAGACGAGTGGATTTACTACGCGGTTGGCGGAATCCAGATTCAAATCAACAGTGAACAGATCGCAAGCCTGCCACAGTTTCGCGGCGACAAAGATCCCAATGTTTACTTGGCGGCCGAAAGCATGGTCAATTGGCAATTCACAGCGCCAGACGGGACCACACGCAATCAATTCTATCTCGAAGGCGATGTTGTTTTCGTCAAAGGCAGTCGCGCGATTTACGCCGAACGAATGTTCTACGATGTCGAAGCCGAAGCCGGTACGATTCTCAAAGCTGAAGTGTTGACCAAAGTTCGTGACTTCGAAGGCGATGTTCGTTTGAAAGCGGACATCGTGCAACAATACGACGCCAATAATTTGCAGGCGTTCGGATCGGCGTTCACTACCAGCCGTTTGGGCGTGCCCCGTTACTGGTTGCAATCGGGAAGCGTTGGCCTCGAGCGAACGCAGGTTCCTAAAGTCGATCCCATTACGTCGCAGCCATTGATGGACCTCAACACGGGCTTGTTTCAAACAGAAGACGAATTCCTGGTTGATAGTCAGGCCAATCGAATTTACTTTGGCGGCGTTCCCGTTTTTGCTTGGCCGCGGTTAAAAACTAGCTTAAGCAATCCATCGCTTTACCTTGATCGATTTGGCATCAACAACGATCGAATTTTTGGCACTCAAATCAGAACGGGTTGGGACTTGAACCAGTTGCTTGGCATCCGTGCTCAAGGCACACGCTGGATTGGGGTGTTGGATTATCTAAGCGAGCGAGGTGTTGGATTCGGATCAGAGGTCGACTACCAGAGAAACTCGTTGTTTGGAATTCCCGGAAGAGTTACCGGGGAATACAAGAGTTGGTTTATCAACGATAGGGGCTTGGATTTCCTTGGTGCCGATCGTGCGGATTTGGTTCCTGAGGAAGATCGACGCGGACGTATTACGGGAAGGCATCGTCACGATTTTGCCCCTGGCTATCAGTTGCGAGCTGAGCTTGGATACATCTCGGATCGAAATTTCCTGGAGATGTTTTACGAGCGAGAATGGGATACACGCAAGGATCATACGACTGGATTTTGGTTGGAGCGAAATGTTGGGACGCAAAGTTTTAACTTGACGGGCGACCTGCACATTAACGATTTTTTTACGCAGACCAGTGGCATTAATGCGAGACAAATCGTGCTTGGCCAACAAGTGTTTAACAATCGAGCCATTTGGCACAGCTCGACGCAAGCGGGCTATGTAAGGCTTCGGGTTGCCGACCCACCGACCAATGCTTCTGAGTTGGCTCAATTTGATCCGCTTGCTTGGGAAGCAGATGTTGACGGTTTCCGCGCGGGCACGAGGCACGAACTGGATTTTCCAGTACAAGTCGGGCCCGTAAAAGTCATACCTTACTTGCTCGGTGACGCGACCTATTGGCAAGAGGACTTAAGCGGCAACGATCTAACTCGCGTTTATGGTCAAGTCGGTGTGAGGGCGAGTTTGCCAATGTGGAAAGTCGATCCTGCGATCCAAAGTGTGCTTTGGAATGTCAACGGATTGGCGCACAAAGTCAATTTTGAACTCGATGCGTTCTACGCTGATGCTTCACAGGACCTCGACGAGTTGGCATTGTACGATCAACTTGATGATGATCCACAAGAACATTTCCGACGTCGATTCGCATTCGACACGTTTAACATTTCGCCGGGTGGCAATGTCCCATTGCAATACGACGAACGCAATTTTGCTTTCCGTTCTGGCATTCAAAGCAATGTGACCGCGGCATCGTCAGAGATTGCGGACGATCTTGCGGCGGTGAAGTTTGGTGTTCGTCAGCGTTGGCAAACCAAACGCGGATTGCCTGGACGTGAACGAATCATTGATTGGATCACGTTGGATGCGCAGACGACATTGTTTCCCAATGCTGAACGCGACAATTTTGGTTCGGATTTTGGCGTGTTCGATTACGATTTCCGTTGGCACGTTGGCGATCGGTTTACGCTATTTTCCGATGGCTATTTTGACTTCTTTTCGCAAGGTTTAAGGACGGCCAGTTTTGGAGCCAACGTCAGTCGACCAGAAGTTGGCGATGTTTTTCTTGGTTTTCGAACTATCGAAGGTCCCATCAGCAGCAACATTCTCTCGGCTGCTTTGACCTATCGAATGAGCGACAAGTGGGGTGTGAAGGCGGGAGGCATGGTTGATTTTGGTGAGACCGGAACGATCGGACAGTCGTTGAACTTCGTTTACATTGGCGAATCGTTCTTGTGGCAGTTTGGATTCAATTACGATGTAAGCCGCGACAATCTGGGGTTCCGGTTTGGGTTTGAGCCAAGGTTCACCAACAAACCACGCTTGTTCCGCCCTGGCGGCGTCCCAATCCCACCAGCCGGTAGTCGCTGGTTGGAGTAGCGTTTGTGAGAGGTTTAAAGACAGTTCACCGCACGTTTCTGAAGCGGACAACGATAAAGTCCCACTAAGCAATCGGCGAATACCTGCAATACCGCTCACTTGAGTTTTGCAAAAAGCGAACAACGCAAGCCCCTATTTCTCACTAGCTCCCCTCTCCCCGAAAATTCGGACGAAAAACTATTTACCAGAATCAAACTCACTCCGAATTTTTGGGAGAGGGTTGGGGGTGAGGGGCTTTCTGGTTGCTCTTTTTTTTCGCTACAAATCCGTTTCAACCCTTTAGTTCACCACGCAACGTCAACTAAATGAACCGCTTTGGCGTAAAACGCTCGGCCACAGAAAAACCCGCGCATAGAAAAACGCGCACAGAAAAACGCGCATTTTAAAAAACGCGCGCATAGAAAAAACCCGCCAGTTGATTGCTCAAACTTGACGGGCTGCTGCGATGAAATTTGCAGTGAGGCGTTTTTGCCTCGGACTTTTAGCGATTCAGATCAGCTCGAGCGCGGGCAGCCTTAAGAGCCGCGGCTTCACGGGAGAGTTTAAACTCTGGTCCTTTTGGGAAATATTGCACATCATCTCTGATGAAATATGCACTTGGAAGTGTTTGCCCACCAATGCTGGATTGGCAACCGGTCGAGGCTACCGCACCCAAAATGGAAGCGCCACACAGTACGAGACTAAGAGTTCGAGATTTCATTCGGGAATACATCAGTTGGAAAACTCCATGTTTCGGTTCTGCGGTTTCTATGATCACAGCGACAACTTCCCGCAGGATAACCGTCACAATCTTTATCGTCTCGCTAGTGGGCAGACTTTGAAACATTTGCAGAAAAATCGACACAACTAGTAAGCCTTAACAAGTACGTACTCCTAAGTTGCCTACTCTCTCAAGTTGGTGTTTGAATGGCGAGTTTAGTGAGACGGGTAAAAGTCGCTTGTGCTCTCGGATTGTAGATTTTTCAAAGTGCTGGCACTTTCTGTTGAGACAGCTCGGTTAATACAGTGTTGCGAAACGATTTTTGAGATCCAAAATCTGTTGAGAAAGTCCCGCTTTGTCCAAATGGAAAATACAAACGTCGCGATAGTAGAGAGAGCTCCGAATGGGGCGGCAGAAAACAAACAGATGCATGGGCGCGGCAAGTATGTATCCTTGCAGTCTCTTGAATCCACACAATTGATTTAAGTAAAGGCCGCAAAGTCGAAAGTTAAGGTTCATAAATCAGTTTTGCATCTGGATCGTCGATTCTAGTTAAAGGTAAAGGCCTCGAATCGTATTCATTGAATTCGACCTCTGCGGGCCGGACCAGTTTTGAGACCACCTGTATTGTCCAATCGCTAACAATTTCCGAGTAGCGTCAGGACGGTATCGCTCACAATACGTTGGTGTTTGGGTTGGTTTTTGTTTGACTTTGACTCGCAAAGACTTCGTTAGGCATCCCCAGTTGGTACAATTAGGGCTGGCGTTTTGAGTCAAAAAGTCAAACGTTCGATCAGGGGCATGATCATCGGAGAGAATCACATGCGACGTTTTAGTTTGAGCTTGGTAAGTTTCTTCATTGCTTTCGCGGTGATCTATACGTTCGGTTTTGTGGCAGTGGAACCTTGCTCCGCTCAGCGTTCCTCGCGGCTTCCTGATAACCGGCATTACAACAACACGGTTTTCTTTCGAGAGTTTTATCAGGGCGACTATCGTGAAGCACTAAAAAGGTTTCAGTCTGGCGCCAATGGTGCCTACAAAAAAGGAACGGGAGCCGGAGTTCGTCGTTATCTTGATTCCATTGTTTTTTGGACAATGATGGGAGAGTGTAATTACCACATGGGTAACTATGCTCAGGCGGTCGCGATGTATGACCAAAGCTTGTCTTTGTACATGTCGTATCAAAGTGAAAACTGGCAGACGCGAATAAAGCTTCCGCCGACCATTCCTGTGAGCTCAAATGCTTTCCAGCAAGCCAATATTAATTGGGGCAAATCAATTCGCAGTATCAAAGTCGCGAATGTGCCAAATACTTTCCAAGTGCTTTTTGGTCGTCTCGATTCGGCACGCGCAATAACTGACGGCGGGGCTCTCGACAACCCTGAATACAGAAGCGTCGATGTGACAGAGATCATGCGTTGTGTTTCGATTTGTCTTCATCGTCGAACAACGATCAACGGTCCAATCGGCAAATACGATCCATTTAATGCACAATTGGTTACTTCGCTTTCGACCGGCGGTGCGCTTGGGATCGTGGAGGTTTACAATAAAGTTCTTAAAGGCCTGGCGTTGTCAAGTTTTGGCGAATTGGATCGCGCCCAGGCGCTTCTTAAAACCGCGCTGACTTACAAAGGCATGGATCATCCGCTGACTCCCGTCGCGCTGCTTGAGATGGCCAAGATCGGATTGGCAAAAGACGATCTTGTCGGAGCAAAAGCTTTCGCACTGGAGGCAAGCTATTCTGCGGCGCTGTTCAATCAATATGACTTGGTTGAAGAGTCGTTAAGCCTCGGCACAAAAATCCATTTGGTGAATTCGCGCACTGAGTTTGCGCCCCTTAAAAATGCGATCGTGTGGGCGAACGGAAGCAAAGCTCGTTTGATGCAGGCGTCATTGATCGTCCGCTTAGCCGAGTGTTACGCCGAAGCTGGTGACGCTGTTTCCGCCGCTAATGTTTTGAGTCAAGTCAAAGTGCCAATCAACAGAAGAAATTCACTACCCAACGCCGTCGTGAGCGCTAGGGCGAAATATGTCGGTGCAGTGATCGAGTATCTCAAAGGAAACTTTGGGAGTGGTTCTGAGGGGTTGAAAAATGCACTGGCCCATTTTCAAACGGGTTCGCTTTGGCTTTATCGATTAGGTTTGGCCAATAAGCTCATTGCCAACGGAAGCATCGGCCAGCGTCAGGCGGATCAGCTTTATTCTTCGATCTTGCGTGATCCAACGGAACGGGATTTTAAGCTTGACCCAATGGAGTCGATCGCATTTCTGGCTTCACCTCATGTTGCTTCGATGCAACTGTGGTTCGATATTCTGACCGATCGAAAAGACCACCAACGTGCGCTGGAAGTGGGAGACTTGGTGCGTCGACATCGGTTCTTTTCGACGCTTCCACTGGGCGGGCGACTCATGGCGTTTCGCTGGGTGATGCACGCTCCTAAAGAAGCACTTTCAGGGACGGCGGCCAAGCAACGTGTCAATTTCATGAATCGAAACTCAAAGTACCGCGAGTCAATCGCTCGAACGGAAGCGATCCAGCGCAAACTAACAGAGTTGCCGATCAAACCCGAAAGCCGCTCACCCGAAGAACTCGAGCAAACCAAATTGGTGAAAGAGTTGGCCGCGATTTCAGAGACTCAGGAAGCAATTTTGGCGAGCTATGCGTTGAGGCGCGAGCCCGCCGATATGATGTTTCCACCCCAACGAAAATTCACAGAGTTTCAAGACCTGATCCGCGATGACCAATTGGCCTTTGTGACACTTGCGACCACAGCCGGTTATCACTTGCACCTAGTCGGTTCGGATCGCATTCAATACGTCGGGTTGCTCAAGGGCAGAGACGTTGTTCGTAGCGTTGGCAGCTTGCTTAAAAATCTCGGTTTGTCGGGCGAGATCAGCGTAGAAAAATTGCAGGACGAAAAGTGGAAAGAGACGGCGCTGGAAATTAAGAAGAAGTTTTTCGGTGCCGACGACGATGCTTGGAAGCGATACAAGGAGTTGGTGGTCATTCCCGACGGAGTGCTTTGGTATTTGCCGTTGGAAGCGTTGCCCGTTAAAAGCAATCTCAAAGGTGACGACGCAAACGAAGACGACGATGATGACAAAGACGAGGCCGATGATAAAGACAAAGCTGACGATGATGACAAAGCCGATGATAAAGAAAAGGCCGATGACGGAGAACAGAAATACCTCAGCGACATAGTCAATATTCGCTATTCACCAACAATGTTCATGGCGTTTGGACCCCAGCGGCCTGCGAGTAAAGTCAAACGCTCAGTAGTGGTTACCGCTCGGATGCATTCACGGGGTGACGCTGAATTGTCAACGCGAGAGTTTGATGAACTGGCCAAAGAACTTCCCGACGCACAACAGTTGGCAGGTCAAATTCGAGTGCCCTCAAACTACTTGGGTTCCATCGTCGATCAATTGGTTGTTTGGTCCGACATCAAAATGGCCAGAAACCAACCGCTTGCAATGAATCCAATGCAAATCGACAAAGAGAAAAGTGGAAGCTCAATCGCGGCTTGGATGTCGCTTCCTTGGCGTGGCCCTGAGCATGTTGTCATGCCAGGCTTTAATTCTGATGGCGGCGCAGGAATGCGTGGCAAGGCAAACGGAAGCGATTTGTTTTTGACTTCGCTGGGAATGATGGCTTCTGGTTCAAGGACTGCATTGATCAGTCGTTGGGCAACTGGCGGCAAATCCGCTTTGGCACTTACTCGTCAGTACGCTGCCGCTTTGCCAACCGATGGTGTTGAAAAAGCAATTTTGAAAAGCCGTCAGGCCACACGCGAATTGGATCTTGACTATGAATTCGAACCGCGCGTCCGAGTCAAGAAATCGGATCCCGTGCTCAAGGCAAAGCACCCAATGTTTTGGGCATCGCACATGTTGTTTGCCATTCCGGGCAACCCATCCGCTAAGGATGATCCGGCAGACGAGGAAAAAACTGCCGAAGACGACATGAAAAAAGATGATGCCAAGATGGATGGTGGCAAAATGGACGATGGCAAGAAAGACGATTCCATGGATAAGAAATCCATGGATGATAAATCCAAAGACGACGATGCGAGTAAAGAGGACTCAAGGTCTGAGTTGTCAAAAATGGCGTTTCCCAAAAAGGAAGACAAGCCAAAAATGGACAAAAAGTCATCCGCTCCAAAAACAGCTCCCAAGAAAAAATCCAGCGCGGGATCTGGCAGCAAATAAGCAGACGGCGTGTAATCTGAGAGCTGCCAATAAAAGCGCAAATTATTGATGCCTTTTAATAGTGCGATTGCAAACAATTGGCAGCACTCAGATCAATTTCTATTGCTTTTTGGCTGAGATTCTTTCAGACTGAATTCTCAGCCACGCCAGACGCGACATGGAATTTGCGAGTGTGGTACGCTTGTTAACGAGCGTTTTCAACTTGTTTTCTCACGGAAGAACAATGCTGCGAACCATTGTCCTACTTCTTGTTTTTGTGCTCGTCCTCAATAGCGGCGACGTTCCGGCCGGTACGTCTCTCGGTAGCGGTACGTTTCTTGCCAACGGTACGCCTTCAGGTAACGCTGAAAGTAAGGGCGAAGGTTCTTCTAAGGCTAGCGCCGGTTTTGACACGTTAGTGCTTTCGCCGAAAAAGTTTCAACGTTCACTTAAACGTTGGGTTGAATATCGAAACGGACAAGGCCACGAGGTCGCCGTTGTTTCGCCGGCTGCTTCGGCACTTGGGATCAAGCGACAAATTCGAGAGTTTGCCAAAACCAGTCCACTCAAACACGTTTTGATTGTTGGTGATGCCGGCGACGCACGTTCTGCTGCTCCTGATCTCGTGGCGACAGATTATGTCGCGTCAAAGGTCACAGTGAAGTTTGGATCTGAACCTGAAATCGCAACCGACAACACTTATGCGGATCTGGATAGTGACGGGATTCCCGATTTGACGATCGGTCGATTGCCAGTTGATACTTCAGAGGAACTGGAAAAACTAACCGAGCGCATCATCAGATACGAGTCTGAGTCCAACAACGAAAGCTGGCGGCGGCGAATCAATCTAGTCGCAGGAGTCGGCGGATTTGGTCAAGTCATTGATGGCTTGATTGAGCAAACGACAAAGCAGATTGTCACGGACCTGGTTCCGTCCGGTTATCAAACCAAAATGACATACGGAAGCTGGCGCAGTCCTTACTGCCCTGATCCACGGCGTTTTTCCGATGAAACGATTGCCCGATTCAATGAAGGGTGCATGTTTTGGGTTTACATCGGCCATGGAAATCGGCATCGCTTGGACAAGATTTACATGCCAGACCAAAGTCACAGGATTCTTGATAGCTCGACGGTCACAAAATTAAACTGCCAGTCAGGCAATCCGATCGCGATTTTTCTTGCCTGCTATACGGGGGCAACCGACCACTCGAAAGACTGCTTGGCCGAGAAAATGCTCAATCAGGAAAATGGCCCGATTGCAGTTGTCAGCGGCACACGAGTGACGATGCCCTACGCGATGAGTTTGTTGTCTTTGGAAATGGTCCATGAGTTTTTCAACGGTGAAGTCAAAACGCTTGGCGAATTAATGCTCGTTGCCAAATCACGAATGGTCAACGGCAGCGACAACAACAAAGAGTATCGAGAGATGATCGAGGGGATGGGTAAAACATTCAGCCCGATCGCCGGTATGCTAAAAGAAGAACGGCTTGAGCACGTTGACTTGATTCACTTGATCGGTGATCCGTTACTACGCTTAAAGCGTCCTGCCAAAATCAAAGTGGATGCCGCAGACGAAGCCACCGCTGGTGACAAGCTCGTCGTTTCGGGCAACGCAGATGCGGCGGGAGAGTTGACGGTCGAGTTGGCTTATCGTCGCGATCGTTTTCGTCGCCGGCCACCTCGGCGAAAAGATTACGATTCAAGCGAAGCCTCTTTTAGGCTCTATCAAGAGACGTATGAGCAAACGCAGAATTTGGTTTGCACTACCCAAAAAATCGCCGTTTCAGCAGGTGAATTCAAAACTGAGCTTACCGTTCCTGCCGACGCGATCGGCAAATGCGTCGTGCGGACAATGTTGGTTTCTGAAAAAGGTTTTGGCCTTGGTTCCAAACCTGTTGAGATCAAGAAAGCTTCCGCGATGCGCAGCGCAGAAAAAATCGAGCGGCAAATTAAGTAGGGCAATGAACGCGAATTGGTACTCAATTCGAATTTAGTACCACCCGTTTTGAACTACGGTTCTTCGATGATCTTGATACGCAACTTCTCAAAAACCGGTGAAAAAAATTCGTCAAAGTAGTTTTCGTTCTCGGCAATGAATTTCGAAAACGACTTGGCTTTGAAGACTTTCGCTACTGGGCCGCGAATGTCAAACACGATCAAGTGATCTTCTTGGCCAAGGTTGGAGTCTTTCCCTTGAACGATCTTTAACATTCCGTCTTTGTTAGGGTATTCAAGCGTCAAAATGAGTGAGCCGTCATTCAGCTCTCGATAGCTGAAATTCCGCACAAGCCTAGGCGTCGACTGACTAATCGCAAACTCGAAAAACTCTTTCTTGGGTGGTTTGGGCGCGCCGACCATCATGCGAAATCCGCCATCTGGCTCAGGGTGAAATTTCAAACTCGCCCTCAGATCCCCGTTCTTAAACTCTCGATTGAAAGTCGGCGTTTCACGGGTGTAATAATAGTGAGCTTGCGCCCGTGGATCGGATTTCGCGAATTCCTCAGTCATTAGTTTGAATAGCACTTGCGGGTATTCTGTCGATACAAACGCGTACTTGCCTCCTTCGTCGAACCAGGATACAGGAAGGTTAGATTCTTTGATCTGTTTTTTTACATTCTGTACGTGCTCCTTGAGCGTTTTGCCACCGAAAGCAGCGCCCCAGTGTTCCCGGTTGACTTCGAGTTGGCCATTTTTGATTTGTAGTCGAACCAGTTTGCCGATGTGATGGGTGGCTTTTTCAAGCGGCCCTTCAAGCTCCATCATTTCGCTATTGGACAACGTTGGTTCTGGCTTGGTCGCGTTTGAGGATTCAAATTTGCTAACCCAAGTTTGCCATTTTTTTAAATCATCTCCGTGGTTCTCTTCAGTAAGTTTCTCGATTTTAGAAACCAATAGCTTTTTACTGTCCGGAGTAATTTCGAATTTGTTTGAAAGGGATTGTTCGAGCAGCCAGATCAGATAAGTAGCGTCATCGCTCAGCTTGCCCCCTTGAGCAATTTCCAAGTCACTCTTTTCCTGATCCGTCGCAGATTTTGAGAAAATTTTCTTGAGGCGAGTCCGGGTCTCAACGGAGTGTTTGTCATCATTGATTGAAGATTGGATCAAGTCACTCCATGTTTTGAAGTTCTCCTTGAGATCCTTCATCGCTGACTCGCGTTCGTCAAAGCTGTCGGCATTAAGTCCTTCGATCGCCTTTTGGAAATTCTTTAATCGCTCTTGATCAACTGGTTGAAGGCTGAGAAGCACATTTTTTGCGATGTCATCTGCGAAACGATTGGAAACCTGACCCAGTCCAACGAATTTGAATAGCGGTTCCACACGTTTGCGGACAAACTGAGAGTTTTGTTGACAGAAAGCATCGAATGAGCTCGCCGATGCTGCAAATGCGGCCCTCTTTGTCAGTTCCCGGCAATAAACTTCACCACTTTTTGACCGTTGTCGAAATCGAAAACTATATGCACCGTCGTTGGTCGAATAGTTGATTAAAATGCCCCCGGCTTTTGAAACTTCTACCGTGGCGACTGCGCCTACGGGAGTGGTATCTTCGATCGTCAACCAAAAAACACCAGGCCGTCCAATCAAGTCACCAGTTGAGCCAAATCCGCAAGCGATCTTTGACGTGGCGTTTGTTCCGTCCATCGCCCAGGACTCTCTTCCGCCAGACGATGAAGAGTGGCTCCTAAATTTGCTTTGAATGCGTCTAAACTGTTTTTGGGCCGAGTTCCGGTCAGTGAAAACTGGCTTGAGTCTTTTCCCGTCCGCTGCAAACGTGATGACTTCAAATTTTGCACCAAGCTTTTCGATTTTGTTTGACTTAAGCTCCAACTCGCTGAATGAATCCTGCGCAAAACTGGTTGCCGTGACTATGGAGACAAGTGCTGTGAAGACAAAAGTTGAAACGACAGTTGCGACTGCAGAATTCAGTTGTTTAGCCAGAGTTGATTGCGCTGCCATTGTTTCTCCAATCAAGAAATTGAACACCCTATTGTATCGCGTCTAAACAACAGGAGCGAGTAATTTCTAATAATCGAGTGGCGTGTTGTTGCAGAATTGAGTCTGTCAACAACTCAGTGGCCTACTGTTCATCGTCATTGGCGATTTGTTTGCGGTTGACGATCAAGTCGTAAATCCGAAACTCGATGAAGATCATCAGGATCGGTAGTACAAACTGGGCGGCTTGAAAAATACGCTCGTCGATGCCGGTCACTTCAGTTTGGAAAAAGGTTCGAACAAAATAGGCGTTGATAACCAACATCAAGATTAATATTAACCCCGTGCCAAGGACGAATCCGCACCCCAGGTGTCCCGATTTTGATTGAGTGTTTTTGGATTTCGACATTTAATTAAGCCGCGGGAAGCTGGTGAACAACATGGGCGTTGAGGTTACAATGCAGGTTTGAATTCGAGCTTGTTTATCGCAACTGCAATTATGAACGAATCTTTCAAGTCAACCAACGGCCTCAAGATACTATTTGGCGTTTTGATCGTCTGGACGTTATTGATCGCGTTTGGGTCTTTCCAAACACCCGGCTTTGGTGCGGATTTGAACGATCCGAAGGTAGTCGAAGTCAATACAAATCCTAGGGACTTCCGTCGACCTTTAATCGTGGGCGGGACAATGGCTGCTTTCTTGTCCGTTTGGGCAATCGCTTTGAGTGCGAAACGTAGAAGTGAGAAGAAGTAAATTGAAAGTAGCTACGTAGCCACGTAGCACGTCCAGCGGCCTATTTCTTCTTGGCTTTTTTTGCCTTGATCTTCTTTTTCTTCAGCTTGTTAGCTTTCTTTTTGGCTTTGGCCTTTGCCTTTTTCTGCTTGTTGAGCTTCTTGTCCTTGGCGGCCTGCTCTTTATCGACAAACTCACTTTTCCTTGGGCGAGGAACGCAAACGACCAGCATTCCGAGAATCACAAACGCGAATGTGAGTGCGTAGGCGAGCATATATTCTTTTTGTTCAAACATGCCTCCAGTCTATTTGAGGTCCGTGTTTTCTTCAAACCGACGCGCGCAAAATGGCCTGTATTTCCAATAACAAAATTGACATCCAGAGCGTCTGTAAGGCAAAATTAACACTTTTCCGGGCGGCCTGTTCACATCGGTGGTCTGAAGTCAGTCGTTAAAATCAGATTCATCAGGAATATGGTGCCCAACGAATGTCCACTTTCTGTGATCGTTGGGGTGGTTGCTTTCTGGATTAACAGAATCGCCGTTTTGAAGAACTGGATCGAGCTTTCCACTCGTTAAAGGAATAAGTCATGCAGCCGAGTCTGAAATTTGTACACATCGTCCTTTTTTCGATCATCGTCGGGATGGCGACCGCGTTTTGTGTGACCGTTCCATCCGCTCCCAATTCCAACCGCTTCAGTTCAGTGAATCAGGTTTCATGGAACATTGAGTCAGAGGCAGGTGGCAAGAATAAATCTTCCTCGAAATGGCGACCAGCTGAAATTGGGCATCCGTCGTTCATGAGCCCACATGCTTCTCCGATCGCCATTAGTGGCGAGCACGTTTTCGTCGTCAACACACAATCCGACACGCTGGACGTGATCCATTCGAAAACACGAAAGACGATCTCGCGTATCGCAGTCGGAATCGACCCGGTCAGTATCGCAGTGCGGCCCGACGGAAAAGAAGTCTGGGTTGCCAATCACGTTTCTGACTCGGTCAGCGTGATCGACAATGATTCAGAAAGTAAGACGTACCATAACGTTGTTGCGACTGTTCAAGATTTTGATTTGAAGACAAAGGCCACACGATTCGACGAACCGGTAGGAATCGCATTTGCCAACAACGAGAAAGCTTACGTAGCGCTTTCGTCAGAAAACAAGATCGCCGTTGTCGATGTTGGCATTCGCAAGGTTACCAAACGCTTGAACATCACGGCTCAAGATCCTCGCGCGATTACTGTTCGTGATGATCGTTTGTACGTGATCCCGTTTGAATCCAATAACAAGACGCAACTTTCGGGCGGCAGCAAAGACGACATTGACGGCGAGTTGGTTACGTTCGACGCTTGGGATCATTCGATCACCCACAACAACGTGCTTTCGCTTGGCCACGTGCTCGACATTATCAAGCACCCACGCGTTCCTGATCGTGATCTTTATGTCTTCGATACGAAAACGGACAAGCTCGTTAAAACCGTCGACACACTCGGCACTTTGCTTTACGGTTTGACGGTAGATTCGAAAGGCAATGTGTTCATCGCGCAGACGGACGCACGGAATGATGCCAACGGACGAGCTGGGACCAAAGATCACGGTTTGAAAGAATTGGAAAACCGCGCGTTCTTAAATCAAATCACTTCGGTCAATGTTGAAGATGAATCCGATGCAGTGTTTTTTGATCTCGAACCGGTTTTGCCCAAACAGCCCACGCAAGACGAGGCTTTGGCGACACCGTTTGCCATTCAAGTTTCCGCTGACGATTCCACATTGGTTGTCTCGGCCGCGGGGTCGGATAAGCTTTTCACCGTCGACACGAAAACTGGAAAAGTGCTTGGCCGAGTGGAGACCGGCGCGGTGCCACGCGGGATCGCACTTGATTCAGATGAGTCCGGCAAACCGATTGAGGCTTGGGTTTACAACGCCGTCGCCAACACGGTTTCGTTAGTCGATGTTTCAGACGCCAGTAATTTAAAAGTTATCGATTCGATCGAATTGGAAGACCCAACGCATCCCGAATTCAAAAAGGGCCGAATCGCATTCAACACGGCGCTGGCCTCGACAAACGGAACATTCTCGTGTGCGAGTTGCCACCCTGACGGGCATACGGATCAGTTGTTGTGGGTCTTGAAAACACCGATCGTGACGCGCGGCGATCAAATCATGCCGCGGTCGACGATGCCACTTCGCGGTTTGCGCGATACGGCTCCGTTTCATTGGGATGGAATTCCTGGTGATCCGTATGGCGGAAATAACAGCGAGAAGGTCGCCGGTCACGTCGAGCCCAACAGTGATCCCGATGTTCCTGAGTCAACGACGCGCCACGTTATCGATGGTGCGCTTGCTTCGACAATGGCGCTTGTTGGAAATCCTGGCAAAAACGATGAAGGCAAAGAAGGTTTGCTGTCGGCGGACGAGCGAGATGCGATGGCCAAATTTTTGCTTAATATTCTTTTTCCACCGGCGCAACGACGACCGTATACGAATGTTGTTTCGCCTGAAGCTCGACGCGGTTTTGAATTGTTTCACGTCAAAGGCGATGATGATCCTTCAAAACTAAAACCAAACGTGTGCGGTGATTGTCACCGCATGCCATTTCTCGTCAGCACCAATACTCCTGGAACTGGGATGGACGCGCCGACATGGCGAGGGGCCTACGATCGCTGGCTGATTCTTCCTCAAGGTCGATTGAACATTATTGATTTTGATTTTTACCGCCGCGTGGCCGATCGTGGTGGGGACGAGCAAAGTATCTGGCGGTTTTCCTGGGGCGGCCGACCTCGGTTTAATCCCGTTTGGAATATGGTTTTGGAAAACAGTACTGGTTACTCCGGTGCGTTTGCCCGCCAAGTAACCGTCAATGAAGATTCTGCCGACGCAAAACTAACAAAAGATTTACTGGCAGCACTTGAGCAAAACGCGAGTGAAGGCCAGGTTGTTCTGCAAGTCGAAGGCATGATGCTAGGTGAGGAGAATTCGGTACCCGTTGTCTTGCAATACGATGCTGAAAACGATGGCGGGAGATACGTTACCGTGGATTCGGAAGAAAGGTCTTATAAACGCGAAGAGTTAATTTCGCTTGCCAAGAAAAACAGCTTTGTTGGAACGTTTACCGCACGTCATGGTGTCAATGCGGACTTTACCCATCCCCAGCCAGCGATTTGGACTCAAGGCGAAATCCATTCGCAGCGCGGACGCCAGTTGTTTCCGATCGTCCATCGTGACAATCAAGTCATGGAGGTGAGCGGCCGCCATATTCGCAGTGGTGCAAACGTGTTGGTCAATGGTCGCCGCGTGGAAGGATCGGTGAGTATTGGTGAAGGCGATTCGTTGAAAGTTGAGTTGGGATCACTTCCGCCAAACGGCTTACATACTTTGCAAGTTCAGAATCAGCACGGATTGCTGAGCAATGACTTTTTGTTTCATGTCACTGATAACGCAGAAGCTGCAAAGGCACTCGATCGCGAGTTGGAAATCAAATACAACCCAATGGGCGCATTGGCTAGCGCGATTCAGCGTGGCGATTTGGATGAAGTCAAGAATCTTGTCGCCGCAGGCAGTAAGGTTAGCGAGCGCAATCCAGATACAGGGTCGACTCCGTTAAGCGTTGCCGCCAACCATAACCGGATTGAGATCGCCAAGTTCTTGATCGAAAAAGGTGCTCGCGTCTCGCAAGGAAATCGCGATGGCAACACACCGCTTCACTCGGCGGCTTTCTTTTGCAACGTTGAGTTTGTGAAACTGCTTTTGGACAATGACGCTGCTGTTGAGAAGCGTAACAATAGACGCGATCGGCCCGTTGATGTTGTGTCTGGCGAGTGGAACGAAAGAACGGCCGGAGTTTATCGCTACATTTGCCGGATCGTTGGCGTCGAAGCGGACTTGGAAAAGTTTGAGGAAACCCGTCCTGTCATTGTTGAGATGCTAACTCGCGAGTAGCAATATACGTCAATCGTGGTGCGCGTCAGGTACAGTCTGACCTGCGATTGGCTCCGCGTAGGTCATGCTGTGCCTAGCGTTGCTTTGGAAAAAAATATCAGATGAAATTATCAAAATCTCAAATCGACCTGGCCGATCCTCGCGCCGCTGGGCATACAACGTGGCAGGATCGTGATCATGTCGTTGTTGTAACGCAAAAGGGAAGCATCGTTGCGGTCGATCTCGCGGGTAACACTTGTTTCGAAAAAGAATTGCCAGCATCCATTCAGGAAGACAAACTGCTGGATGTTCATTGCTACGGAAAGTATGCCGCTGTTGTCGAGTGCAGAGGTCTAAACGGCATTGTGTTTCGACTGGACGAGCCTGACTGGCAGATGGAAATCTCGCGGAAAGATTATCATTGCAATCATTGCACTTGGCCGATTGGATTTTTTGATCGCAATGACATGGCTCATCTGATTCACGCGACCCAGTGGAATGGCCTTGATATCACGTGCTTGGAAAACGGCCAATGTTTGACTGAACGTGAAATCGACTGCAAGTCAGATTTGAACTACCTCGATTTTTTTCACAGTCGACTGCATATGTCGCCTGATCGAAAACACTTTGTCAGTAACGGTTGGGTTTGGTCTCCGTGGGATGTTTTGTATTGCTGGAGTGTTGATAAATTTCTCAAAGAATTCGAACCCAGTCGAGTGTCCCTCAATGCCTTGGATCGCAATGGCTACAACTGGGATCGGCCTTGCTGTTTTGTTGACAACGAAACCATTGCTTGGGGCTACAACGAACTCGAAGCCCATGTTTCCGGCACTCCACCGGATCAGCCAACGGAACTGATATTCCAGAACATCCACACCAAGGAAGTTGTTCGCCGTATGGTGTTCGAACATTTTGATCTGTCGGGTGAAAACGAAGCCTATGGCTGGCTCTGGTTTGACCGTCAAGAAGACCTGTTTGTTTGTTCTTCTAATAGACGACGACCGATAACTGAGTTAACCGCGCCAACACGTGGTACAACGATTACCGACGCGACTGGTAAGGAGTTATGGCGTTCGCCCGAAACAGCAGAATTCGTTTCAACCCAACAGCAGACTATCGGGTTTTTAGCCGACAACAAAATCGAACTGGTCCAATACGGGGCGGGCTAGACTGGTGCGCCAAACCTGAATTGTCGGGTGCCATGTTTACGCGAATCGTAAACATGCTCATGCTGCCCGTGAGCATGGCACCCAGAATCCAGGAGTTGCAAACGTGCCGGGAGTTGCAAACGTGCCGGGAGTTGCAAACGTGCCGTCTAATCCACAAGCCGTTCCTTTAGCCAGTCGGCGATCTCTTTTGAGCCGGCGTTCATTGGGATTTCGCTTTGTGAGCCGTCGGCCAACCATTTGATTTGCACTACGCCTGCTTCGAATTCGTTTCCACCGGCGACAATTGCAGCTCGGAAGCCTCGTCGGTCGGCGTATTTGAATTGATTGTTCAGCTTTTTGGCGTCGGGATAAACTTCGGTGGCGATCCCAGCGGCTCGCAAGTCGGCGGCCAGTTTGAGGTACTCGTTTAAGCGATCTTTTTCAAATTGAACAATCAGCACGTCAGCCGTTGTCTTGGTTGGCGGGATCAATTCGAGGATTTGCATGGCAGCCAAAAGTCGATCCAGCCCCAATGAAGCCCCGATGCCTGGGAGTTTTTGCTTTGTGTAAAGCTCAGCGAGATTGTTGTATCGGCCGCCCGAACAAACGCTTCCGATCGTGGGTAAGTCGTCAAGGAACGTCTCAACGATGGTGCCGGTGTAGTAGTCAAGTCCGCGCGCGATCGAGACATCGATGGAAAGATTGGCATCGGTGATTCCGACGGCACTGGTTCCACTGATGACTTGAGCCAATTCATCACGGCCAAGTTCTGCCAATTCGTTTCCGGCGCACAACGGTTCGAGTTTGTTGATCACTTCTTCGCAGGTGCCAGAAATGTTGGCCAGTTCGAGAACCTGATCGACTTGGGAGTCCCCTGCTCCGGTCGTGGCAATCATCTCTTCTTTAACTTTTTCGGCGCCGATTTTTGGGAGCTTATCAAGTGCCCGAAGGATCGTAACACTGTGTTCAGCGAGGTTGGCTTTTTCTAAAATGCCGTTGAGGACTTTGCGGTTGTTCATGCGGATCGAAAATTTTTCGAATCCGATCGCGCGCATCAGATCGTTGATCACCAACACGGTTTCGATGTCACTGGCAATTGAAGTGGTTCCGATTGTGTCAAAATCGCATTGAGCAAACTCGCGGTAACGACCTTTTTGCGGACGTTCGCCGCGCCAAACGGTGGCGATGTGGTATCGCTTGAATGGCAATCCAAGTTCGTTACTGTGTTGAGCAGCGAAACGGGCCAGCGGGACGGTCAGATCAAAACGCATTGCGACATCGTGTTTGCCGTGATTGAAGCGGTACATCTGGCGGTCAGTTTCTTCGCTGCCTTTCCCGCACAGGATCTCCGAGTATTCGAGCGTTGGGGTGTCGATGGGCGAGAAACCGAAGGAGCGATAAACGTTTCGCGCGGTCTCCATTAACTTCTCGCGAGGAATCATGGCTTCAGGCAAAAAGTCGCGAAAGCCGCTGAGGGTGCGAGGGTTGATAAGTTGATTTGACATATTCAGTTGAAAGTTGTTTTTGAGTTGAAAGTTGACTTTGGCTAATGCAGTTTGTCCGCCAACTAATTCAAGATCGGCAACCCTGGTTTGGGTGTGCGAAAATTGCTTGGGTCGTTGAACCTGGCGTTTGAGTATTCTTCAATCTGTTCGGCGGTTTCGAAATAGCGATCAAAGGTGTAGCTGTCGTCGAACTCGCAATTCTTGGTGGTGTAGTCGCGACAGATTTGCGGTCGGGTTTCGTAGATGCCGCAGCGGTTGTCGTTTTGCAGATGTTTGCACTTGGTATGGACCAGTAGAAACCAATCGTCGTCTTCGGTGAAGATCGCTGCGAATTCATGCAGGAGGTACCAGCGGTAATAATCAAAATCTTTTGCTCGTTCGGGGCGGTCGATGGCCAGCGAAAAGTAGCGGCAGCATTTTGCGGTGCAATAGTCACAAAGCGACTCGCCTGGTTTGAGTTCTTCACGCTTGATTTGTTTTGGGCGATTTTGTCTTGGCTGATTCATGGTGTGATTTTATAAAGTCCGGTTTGACCAACGGATTTTGGTCTCGTCGATGTAGTACAGAACGACTAAAACTAACAGAGGTTCGGTCTGCATAATAGAGACCCGCTTTTTTGTTGCTCAGCTTTTTTGCGAGAAAACTTTGGGATTGTTGAATCTTTTTCGATATGCCGATTTGGTTGCTTTGCCAGCGGAATTATTATCCGATTTTGAGCCGGTGAGTGGCGTGTCTAATTATGCACAATTGCTGGCACAAAACGCTGCGCAAGGTCCCGGCCAGATCTTCATCGAATCGGTGAAACTACTCCTGATCTTGCTGGCTCCGTTTGTCGTGTTTGCTTTGATCATCCACTGGTTGGAGCGGGTGTCGCAGCGGCGGTTGGCCGAGCGATTTGGATGGCGAAGCGTGTTGTGGACTGGCTGGCTGGGAACGCCGATTCACGAATTGAGCCATGTGTTTATGTGCCGCGTGTTTCGTCATAGCGTCGATGAGATTGCATTATTTGAGCCTGACGAAAAATCAGGACGACTCGGCTATGTACGGCACTCTTTCAAAGCCGGTGATTTGTATCCGGAAGTTGGAAATTTGTTCATCGGAATCGCGCCATTGTTTGCCGGTTCAATTGTTTTGGCGATATTGCTTTGGATGTTTTATCCCGATGCAGTCAGCGCCGCGTTTGAGTCGACGAAGGTAGGTGTTTCGGCTTCGCCGTCCGATGACCTGATGTCGGAAATTGATTTGCTGGGTGATACGCTGGGATCCAGTGCGGAGCCAGGATTGGGGCAAGCAGGGCAATCGGAATCGTTTCAGCAGTTTGCCAATGTTGTTACTTCGGTTAGCGGTAAGATCTTGGCGATTGAAAACCTGACGTCTGTTCGGTTTTGGGTTTTTATCTATCTCGTGTTGTGCGTCGGAAGTCACATGGCACCCAGTAGAAGCGACTACAATGGGGCGAGTCGCGGCGTATTTATTTTTGGCGGAATCGCATTTGCGGGAGTGTTCCTTTTAGTGCTGCTCGGGGTCGATTCGAAAAAGATGGTCGAGCTAATGATCACGACGATGGGGCCGTTGTTTGCGGTGCTCGGGTTGGCTGTGTTGTTGGTTGGGATTTCAACCGCGATCGTTTATCTGTTCACGGCTCCCATTCCGCTGCGACGTGCTTAAGTTTATTGATCGCGGTTTATTGATCGGTTTGCCTGATCGCAAGAATACCTTTGCAACGTCTTCCCAAAGTTTACCGTTGACTTCAAGCGATTTGATTTCTGCAATCCGGGCGATGACTTCTTCTGGTTCTTGAGAAAGATAAGCGGCCAGTGCAAAGGAAGCGATCGTTGGCGAGCGAGACATACCGGCCGAGCAAGCAACCATCGTTTTCGTGCCCGAGCTTAATAAGTCCACTAAAGTTTGAACGGCCTGAACCAAAACGGAATCCTGATTGCCACCACCGTCGTTAATCGGATATCGGCAGTAGATTAATTGGCGTGGTAGTTGAGCAGGCAATTCTTCGTAAGCAACATCGACGACTGCTGCGATGCCTGCGTCAAAAAGTGCTTCCGGATCGCGGGCATCAAGGGCGTGGCCAAGCCAAAGCAATTCAGGGTGGATCTCATGCATGGTGGGCCTTCAAGGTTGGGCTGTTCTTGCCTTTTTGGGTTTCATGTTTTCAGCCCGTCCTGTTAACACGATGTGATTGCTAATCCTGTTCGGCTAATGTCTCTACACTGCAGCGAAAGCAGACAAGTTTTGCCTGGGTTGTGTCGTAGCTTCGGTCTTCAATTTGAGAACAGCCCCAACTTTGTGTCAAGCAAAACCATGCATATCAAAACTGTATCCTACCCTCCTCCCCGATGGATAGGTAAACTTGTTGAGCCTGCCTCGTAATCACAGCTAACGTCAATTCGAGATGACTTTCGCTAGGTGCACGGCCATCTTGCAAAAAATAACCAGCCATTTCTTAAGTGCGTTATCAATATGAAACTTGGATTTGTATCAGCCATTTTTGGCGACCTTTCATTTGAAGAAGTCATTCGTTTTGCTGCTGAAACGGGCTACGACTGTGTTGAAATCATGTGTTGGCCGGAGGGTGGTTCGGATCGCAGGTACGCTGGCGTGACGCATCTCAATGCGGATGGATTCTCCGCAAGCGATGCCGAAAGCATGCGCGATGTCTTGCAGAAACACGGCGTGGAAATCAGTGGGCTTGGCTATTACCCCAACCCGTTATCCAACGACCATGAAGCGGGCAAGCTTTACCAGGACCACATCAAAAAAGTCATCAAAGCCGCCGCTTTATTAGGCGTCAACCAAATGAATACTTTCATTGGTCGCGACCACACCCGGTCCGTGATTGATAACTGGCCCCGGTTTAAAGAAGTTTGGCCGGACATCGTGCGTTTGGCAGAAGACCAGAACGTCCATATTGGAATCGAAAACTGCCCGATGATTTTTACTTGGGATGAGTGGCCCGGCGGAAAGAACTTGGGGACGACGCCTGCGATTTGGCGCAAGATGTTTGATGTGATCGACAGTCCCAATTTTGGACTTAACTACGATCCGTCGCATTTGGTTTGGCAATTCATGGACTATGTGGAACCGATGAAAGAATTTAAGGACAAGATTTTCCACATCCATGCCAAAGACGTCACCATTGATCGAACCGATTTGAATCAAGTCGGTGTGATGGCTCCACCCAATCAATGGCATTCACCAAAACTACCCGGCTTGGGCGAAGTCGATTGGGGCAGTTTCTTTTCAACATTGACTGGCGTTGGTTACGACGGCCCTGTCTGTGTTGAGATTGAAGACCGGGCTTACGAAGGTACGTTGGATAAACGGAAATCAGCGGCCCGCCAAAGCTATAATTTCTTGCGGCAATATATCGCGTGATTTTGGTGCCGATGAAATCGCAGCGCGTGATCAAACGCTGTTGTAGTTTGACTTTATCGCAAAACGGTGACATGGACAAAAAGTCTGCCGATGCAGTTGTCGCGTAGGCTATCACTTTAAGAAAATCGCCGACACCCACTAACAAGTCGAAGTAGTTAACCGGATAATTGAACTCGATATCCAAATTTGAATTAAGGCTCCAATGACTAACAAAGTAAAAGAACTCGCCAAAATGATTGACCATTCGCTGCTTCATCCAACGATGACGGATGAAGACTTGAAAGCAGGTTGCGAACTGGCGAAGCAATACGATGCGGCTTCGGTGTGCATCAAGCCTTACGCGATCAAGCAGGCTTGTCAGTGGCTCAAGGGGACCGATGTAATGGTTGGCACCGTGATTGGATTTCCTCAAGGCAATAGTGCGACGGCGATCAAGGTTGCGGAAACGAAACAAGCTTGTGAAGACGGCGCGGTTGAGATTGATATGGTCGTAAATATCGGGCGTGTGCTCGGCGAAGATTGGGATTTTGTGAAGACTGAAATCGCCGCGGTGCAAGCCGTTTGTCGTGAGCATAAGGCGGCGCTCAAAGTCATTTTTGAGAACGACTTTTTGCCGGAAGACAAACATAAAATTCAGCTTTGCAAAATTTGCAGCGAGCTCAAGGTTGAGTTTGTGAAGACATCGACTGGCTACGGCATGGTCAAAGGCAGCGACGGAACCTACGGCTACAAAGGTGCAACGGAGCATGATTTGAAACTGATGCGAGAGAATTGCCCAGCCGAGGTACAAGTCAAAGCAGCAGGTGGCGTTCGCACGTTGGACGACTTGCTTCGAGTGAAAGAGCTTGGCGTAACCCGCGTTGGTGCAACCGCAACGGCGGCGATGATCAACGCCGCGATCGATCGTTTTGGCGGTGATAAGCCAATGGAAGAAGTCGCGGAAACCAAAGGCTATTGATCGCGACGTGGTACCAGTCCGTACATCGAGTGACTCTCACCGCTAATCAAGCGCGTCGAGGTAAGCCACAAATTTCCCGAGGCTTTTCTCAGCCGCAGTTTCCATCACCGTTTTTCCTGTTTTCGGATGCTTTGAGTTTGGGTCGTAACCGAACTCGATAAACAACTTTGCCAGGCGGATCACATCGTCTTCGGTGCCCAGTCGTTGACACTTGAAACCGTAATGGCTTTTCTGAATAAAGTCATCTGCCAGTAAGTGCAATGGAAAAAACGGGTCGCCGTTGTCGTAGCTTTCGGTCAAAGCATCATTTGCCTTTAGGAACTCCAGTTGTAAATTGATCAACTCAAAGTATTGATCAATATCACCATCGCGATTGTGGCTGTTCATGTTGCCGATGGAATGCTTGGCTACGTCAGGCGTGTAGATTTCCGGACAAAGTTCCATGCAGGCTTTGACTGTTTTTGGATATCCACACCAGGTCGCAGCGCCTTTGATGTTGTCGATTACCCGGCCACGAGGCCAATCGGTTTCATTTCCCGGATCCGTTGCATGGTGCTTGAGCAGTTCCGCGATCAAGTGATGCTGCTCATGTCGTACGAGGGTAAACAAAGAGGGCTGTCCTCCCATGTCGATAACTCGCTGCAAAAGTTTCAGCTCAGGAAAGTTATCGTTGTTTGCCTGTTTGACTTCGGCTTTGGTGATGCCCGAGTAAGTCTCAAAGGACTTCCGAAAAAGTCTGGCAACTTCTTCATGACAACTACGCTTGTAGCGCCAGGTCTCGCCAGGTTGGTAAACAGATTCTGTCTCAAACAGATTGTTAAACGTGCAGTCGACGAACGGAGTTGAGCAGTAGGGGAAAGCGACCAGCGACGGATCGTGATCAAGAATCTGATGAACGACATCGTAGTGCCCCAATTGTCTTCGGTTGCATTCGTGAAAGGCGTTTAACAACGGCATGCCGCGTTCACGTGGATTCTCGATGTCCAAATTTGCATTGGGATCGGCACCGGCTTCAAGCAGCAACTGCACCATCCTGGAGTTCAACTTTTGGGCGGCATGGAACAGCGGAAAGCCTTCTGTGTGCAAACTATGGGGATGATAGTTGCGACCCGCGAGAGCCGGATTGGCTTTCAACATGGGTTCCATCGTATCGACTCGTTCGTGCTGAACCGCATCCCAGAACTTTCTTAACTCGTCGGTACTTTCTTCTGCCACCACTTTTCTCCTGGGGCAACGCTTGGACCGACGTTGCACTTAAATCGAGTTTCGTTGAATCCTGAATGGGTTGAAATGCGTTCCAGCATTTTAAAACGCAAATAATCGGTAAAGGAGTTCTGCTACGACGGGCCGTGTCGGCAGATTTCACCAAAAGCAATAAAACGCGGGCTTGTAGGCACTTATTGAGTTTCTGGATTTTTTGAAAAAACGTTCTAATGAATGCAAAACAGGTTCGTATTCTCTTTTGAACAGCGAGCCATGCGGCTGGCGAATTTCGAGGTTGGGCTTTGGTTTTTAACTTTGGTTATGCCTCGAATTTCCAGTGGCAAAAGGGCAGGAATCAAAACGGAACGTTTCATGAACGACGAAATCAGGCCGGAAGAACCTTTGGGTTCCGATGGAAGCTGGGTGGCTGAGAGTTGGGTCAAGTGCGCGATTGAGCAGCACGAAGGATCCCTGTTGCGCTATGCCCAGCACTTTGTTCATGACGTCGAGACTGCCCGCGATGTTGTTCAGGATACTTTTTTACAGCTCTGTCGAAACCCCAAAGAAGAGCTCAAGCCGCGTGTTGCCCAATGGTTGTTTACCGTTTGTCGTAACCGGGCAATTGATGTCTGCCGCAAGGAACGTCGTATGAAATTGGCACCTGAAAATCAATTGGATGATCAACTTAGCAAACAAACGGATGCTTCGTTTGATCCGGGTTCGCGTTTGGAAAAAACAGAAGCCGCAGAAGGGCTTACCAAACAGATCGAGAAACTTCCCGACCGGCAGCAGGAAGTCTTGCGGTTAAAGTTTCACGCGGGACTTAGCTACAGAGAAATCGCAGACATCACCGGTCTGACCAGTACCAATGTTGGCTTTATTTTGCATACCGCCATTTCAAAACTCCGCCAACGGCTGGTCCATCCAGATCCAACCTAAAAACAAATACACCAGTCAAAGTAAAAAACACACGAGGCCGATTCGTCTGAATCACTTGATCGAGATCACAGCAAGCCGCGACGCAAAAGGCAAGCTGTGACTTAAAACTAAGGTTTACCATGATTAATAAAAACGACTCCCGTTTAACCGATTTTGTACTCGGTGAATTGAATGAAGCCGATATGGCCGAAGTTCAAAACGCCATTTCGAAATCTCCTGAGCTCGCAACCGCTGTTGATGAAATTCGTCAGACGGTTGAGTTGTTGGGTGCGGCGTATCTGGCCGAAGAACCATTGCGATTGCTTGACGATCAAAAGGCTGTGTTGGCTCGCGCGGGCGTTGATGGCGAAACTGCGCCTGTCGGTGACGCTGTATCTGAAGGTGGTTTGACGGAGTCCAGTGGGACTGTTGAGCCGGCACAAAAAACAGGAGTTCAGCCAAAGAGCAGTCGGCCTTGGCTGCCGATTGTTTTGGCGGCCAGTCTGTTGGGGGTGTTGGTTGGAGGGGCTTATTGGGCCAATCTTCCAAGCGATCAGAACGTGGCCATGATGGAAAAAATGGAAGTCATGGATCGCGATCAGTTGAAGGAGCTTAAGGCAAAAAGTAAAGAGATAAAGGGCAAGGATTCTCCACTTGCGCCGGATAAAGTGCTGGCTGTTGACAAGCAATCAGAAGCTATGGGGGAGTCAACCCCTTCGTTTGATTCATTCGGTTCACGAGCGTTTTCATTTTCTGAAAAGAAGACGGATAGTGCAGATCGCGATGATCCTGTGGAAGCGGATGCGATCGTTCTGAGTAAACGTGTCAAGCAGGTCGCGGGGGGGAAGGGGCAAGAAGGAAAGGGGCAAGAAGGACAGGGGCAAGAAGGACAGGGACAAGAAGGACAGGGGCAAGAAGGAC
>CAYUWY010000040.1:0-65266 GCA_964448575.1 uncultured Pirellulaceae bacterium | reverse complement strand
TGGCGGCGGTGGCGTATTTTGATCATCAACGATTAGTTTAAAAAAGATCGGCCGACCATATTTTTGGTCGGCCTTTTTTTTGCGCTCTTAGAAACAGAAAACCGACGAGATGGCAAAGTTTTAAAAGAACACGATGGTCGCTTGAGCTGCACGCCGCATTCAATTGCGATCATAACCCCTGATTTAACTAAACCCACACCGACAGCAACATCGCTATTGGTGGGTTAATTCCAGTGGGTTAGTATCACTTATTGAGTCTCCACCCAGCGATGACTTTTAACAAGGAAGTTAAAACGTGGATCCAAAAACCAACGCCCAATCTGTACCGCGAATCCTGATCACGCGTCTCAGCCATATTGGCGATTGCGTGCTCACATTGCCGCTGTTGTCGGCGATCCGGCGCGAGTACCCCGACGCCTTTATCGCATGGGCCGTCGAATCACCCACTCAACAACTTCTCGAGCTCCATCCCGATCTTGATGAGATCATCCAGATCCCCAAAGGCTGGTTGCGAAAACCAAAAAACTATCTGAATCTCCGCCGCAAATTCAAAAGTCTCAACTTCGACATCGCCATCGACCCGCAAGGGATCACAAAAAGTGCCGCCCTTGGATGGATCAGTGGAGCAAAGAAAAGAATTGGCATCAAAGGCCGGTGGGGCCGCGAGCTCTCGCCCTATCTAAACAACAGCCTTGTACAAACGACCTCCGAACACATCGTCGAACGCTCGCTTGAGTTGCTTTCAAAAATTTCACTTGCAACAAATCAAAGCAAAACGGATCAGACAAAAAAAGGCGATCCAAACAAAGCCAACCACAATCATCCAGCCAACATCAAATTTAGTTTGCCGGTTTGCCCGACCAGTCATGCCTCCATTGAATCATGGCTTTCTCAAAACGTTTGGATGCAGCAAAACGCAGAGAAGTTCGTCCTCATCAATCCAGGCGGAAGCTGGGCCTCCAAACGCTGGGAAATGGATCGCTATGGCGCCGTCGCCAGCTACCTCAAGATTCATCACGACCTCACAAGTGTTATCGTGTGGGCGGGCGTTGATGAATTTGAAATGGCCAAGGAAATAAACTCGTTTGATACCAACGCATCGATCATCGCCCCGCGAACGAACTTGCGGGAACTCGCTTCTCTCACCAGCCACGCTTCGTTTTTTATTGGCGGGGACACGGGGCCGATGCACATCGCATCAGCCATGGGAACTCCCTGTGTCGGACTCTACGGAACGACTCGTCCTGAAGAATCAGGCGCTTTCGGCCCACACCATATTGCCGTTCAAAAATGGTATCAATCAGGAAGCTGCCGGAAACGGCGAAACGCAGCCAACGATGCAATGAAAGACATTCTGGCAAGCGACGTGTTCTCGGCATGCGACCAAATGATTGCATCACTGTCCAACAAATCGAAATCGGCTTCTCAGTCTGCCGCCTAATTGGTTTAACTCCCAGTGTTGATCCACGAACGATGGTTCAACCGTTCGGTGATTCGCCAATCGGCTCGGCAAACAGCGAGCGAGCAAATTGACTTGCTGGCGTTCAGGTTTTTTCGCGTTATCATGTGTGCACTTACTGCGCTCGACCTAACCCGGAAAAATTCGCATGTTGTTAAATATTGTGGGCACTGCCCAACGACTCAACGCTTTTGTCTTAGTTTCAATATTGCTGCTAACGATCGGGTTTGTAGATATTGGAACTGGCATCGCTTTCCAAACCAGCGAAACCAGTGAGATCAAAACCAGCAAAGCCGAATCGAGCACGACCGAGCAGACTGATCGACTGCCAAACGTCGTTGTGATCTTCATTGACGATATGGGCTACGCAGATATCGGGCCCTTTGGTGCGAAAGGGTATTCGACACCGAACTTGGATCAGATGGCCAAAGACGGTCGCAAGTTTACTGACTTTGTGGTTTCCAGCGCCGTTTGTTCCGCCTCCCGAGCCGCATTGTTGACAGGTTGCAACCATCGCCGAGTTGGATTTGCGGGCGCAATCGGTCCCAAATCCAAAATGGGACTCAATCCTTCGGAAACAACAATCGCGGAAATTTGTAAGCAAAAAGAATATGCAACCGCGTGTTTTGGAAAATGGCACTTGGGAGTGCAAAAGAAATTCCTGCCTTTACAACATGGATTCGACCATTACTTCGGGCTGCCATACTCAAACGACATGTGGCCGTACCATCCGGCTTTTGTTGACTTGCCTGCTGACGATCCCAAACGTAAACACAACTATCCTCCGCTTCCTTTGATCGAAGGCAACGAGATTGTTGACGCCAACGTCACAGGTGAAGACCAGGAAAAACTCACCACCCAGTACACCGAGAAAGCCGTCAAATTCATTGAAGACAACGCGGACAAACCTTTCTTTCTTTACGTGCCTCACTCAATGGTTCACGTTCCGCTTTACGTTTCCGACAAATTCAAAGACAAAAGTGGTGCTGGATTATTTGGCGACGTGATGATGGAAGTCGACTGGTCGGTCGGTGAAATTTTGAAAACGCTGAAGAAACATGACTTGGAAACGAACACACTCGTTGTGTTCACATCCGACAACGGCCCTTGGCTGAATTATGGCGACCACGCTGGATCCGCCGCGCCGCTTCGCGAAGGCAAAGGGACCATGTTCGAAGGCGGGTATCGCGTTCCGACTGTGATGCAGTGGACAGGCAAAATTCCCGCCGGATCAACCTGTGATGAGCTTGCTTCTACGATCGACATTTTGCCAACAGTAGCAAAGTGGATCGATGCGAAATTGCCTGATCATAAAATTGACGGCAAAGACATCAGTCCGCTAGTTTTTGGTGAATCCGATGCCAAGTCTCCTCACACTCATTTCCCGTGTTACTACCAAGGCGGACAGCTTCAGGCGATTCGCGATTCACAGTACAAAATTGTTTTTCCACACCAATACCGAAGCTTGAACGGCCGCAAGGGAGGCACCGACGGCAAACCAGTTGATTACAACCAAAACAAAGCCACGTTTGCACTTTACGATTTGAAAGCCGATGTTGGCGAATCGAAAAACATCGCAGACGAACACCCAGAAGTCGTTGCTCGGTTAATGAAGTACGCAGAAGAAGTTCGCGAAGACCTTGGCGACAAATTGACCAAAACAAAAGGCTCCGGAAACCGTGAGCCCGGTCGCGTGGAGTAGCGGTTACGAATATGGGATTTGGTTCGCTCCCTCATAGAAATTAATTCCTGCTGAAATTAGAATGTCGGCTTCTTTAACTGCCCATTCCCGCGCATCTTTGAATGCGATTATTTCAGCGAAAAGAATTTCATGAAAATTGTTGCCCAACTCGCCGTTTGCGTTTTGCTGTTCGTCATCCAGCTTGAATGCGCTGCACAACAACTGCAGAGGCAAAGACAGCCACGAACGTTTCCCAACAACAAGCTATCGGTCGAATCAATTTACGGCCCCAAGGCGTTGAGAACTGGATTTTTCGCAGCAACCTGGCAAGAAGAAGGCTCGAAATTTCTCCGCTCAAAACCGTCAAGAACCGTCAGCGGTGGCAAAGACCTGGTCGCGATTGAACCGCAAACCGGAGCAGAGACAATTTTGCTCAAGGCCGAAGAGCTAATTCCAGCGGGCAAAGACAAACCGCTTGGGCGAGCCGACACGCAGTGGTCAGAAGACCGGAATCTGGTTTTGATCTTCACCAACACACGCAAAGTCTGGCGTCACAATTCGCGCGGCGACTATTGGTTGCTTAACCGCCAAACCAAAGAGCTTCGGCAAATCGGAGCTGAGCGCCCCGCGACGTCACTGATGTTTGCCAAGCTTTCACCGGATGCAAAAAGCGTTGCTTACGTTTCTCAAGGCGACGTTTACGTGGAAGACATCGCAACCAGAGCGACGAAAAAGATCACTGAGAAAAGCTCACCCGAGATCATCAACGGAACTTCGGATTGGGTTTACGAAGAAGAATTCGACCTGAAAGATTGCTTCCGCTGGAGTCCTGACAGTAAAAAGATCGCTTTCTGGGAATTTGATACGTCCGAAGTGTCTGAGTTTATCCTGATCGACAATACCAAAGGGCTTTATCCTGAGCTTCAACGATTCAAACACACCAAACCAGGCCAGAAGAACTCAGCCGTTCGAATGGGCGTCGTGCATCTGGGCGACGGATCGACTAAATGGCTTAACGTCCAAGGCGATCCGCGCGAGAATTATATTGCCCGTGCACGCTGGACAAGCGACAACACGTTGATGCTCCAACATTTGAATCGCGATCAGAATACGAACTCGGTTTTGATCGCTGATGCAACGACTGGCGAAACCAAGACACTTTTTCAAGACACCGATTCGGCTTGGCTTGAGACTTGTGATGACCTTCAAAAACTCAATGACCAGGAATACCTCTGGGTCAGCGAACGAGATGGCTGGCAACATGTCTATGCCCTCAATGTAAATTCAGGCGCGATGAAGTTGCTGACGCCAGGCGATTACGATGTGATTTCGATTTCGCGAGTAACCAAAGACACCATTTACTTTATTGCTTCTCCTGAAAAACCAACCGAGCGATACCTGTATTCGGTTCCAATTACAGGCGGCACGGCCAGACGAGTCACGCCGGGTGGATTCACGGGTACAAATAGCTACCAAATCACCCCAGATGGTTCACTTGCGTTTCGGTCGTATTCGCAATTTGGCGTACCAGATCAAACCGAATTAGTTTCGCTTCCTGAGCACAAGACATTGCGATTGGTTTTACGGAACGACGAAATGAAGAACGCACTGGCTGCTTTGGCTCCGGTGAATACTGAGTTTGTTCGCGTTGGAGTTGGCAATGACGTTTTTCTTGATGCTTACGTGATGAAGCCAGCCAATTTCGATCCATCAAAAAGGTATCCGCTCATCGCTCACGTTTACGGCGAGCCATGGGGCACCACCGTCAACAATTCATGGGGCGGTTCACGATACTTGTGGCACCGAATGTTGTGCGAACAAGGATACGCGGTCTGCAGCATCGACAATCGGGGCACCAAAGTTCCGCGTGGCGCGAAGTTCCGCAAATCGATTTACAAACAAATGGGTGTGATCGCAGCAGCGGATCAGGCAGCGGCAATCAAAGCACTAACCAAACACTATCCGTGGCTTGATGCGTCTCGCGTTGGCAGTTGGGGTTGGAGCGGCGGCGGTTCAATGACGCTTAACGCGATTTTCCGATACCCCGATGTCTATGCAACAGGAATCGCCGTGGCGTCCGTGCCAGACATCCACTACTACGATTCGATCTACCAAGAGCGTTACATGAGTACGCCTCAGAAGAACCCTGAAGGCTACAAAAACGCTTCGCCAATCAACTACGCAAAGAATTTGAAAGGTAACTTGCTGATTATTCACGGCACCGGTGATGACAACTGTCACTACCAAACGGTCGAGCTTTTGATCAACGAGTTGGTTGCACAAGGAAAGCAGTTTTCAATGATGGCTTATCCGAATCGCTCCCATTCCATCAACGAAGGAAAAGGCACGACGGTACACCTTTATAAATTGATGACCAACTACTTCCTCAACAACCTCGAACCTGGTGGCAAGTAAGTCCACGGCTCACGTTAAATTGCCAAAGTATTGCGTCTCCAAATGCTGCGCCTCGATCTAGCTTTCGGGTGCCATGCTCACGCTTGCGTGAGCATGTCCCAATGGCATTCAACTCGAAAATTGCTGAGACAGGATACTCGTTGTCTATCCCACCAACCGAAGTTGCGTTGGTTGTACGTTTTCCAGGACTTCGCCCAAGCAATCGATCGCGTAGCGTTGCTCCGCTTCCGTTAGCTCAGGAAAAATCGGCAGCGCCAACACTTCACGAGCGGCGCGATCTGTCTCCGGAAGCGAACCCTCCGGAACATTGAGGTATGAAAAACACTTTTGCTGGTGAAGCGGAATTGGATAGTACACCTCGGTACCGACCCGACGATCAGCCAGTTTTTGGCGGACTTCATCGCGACGTCCGCCTGGAATTCGAATCGTAAACTGATTCCAAACGTGTTTGTTGCGTGGCAGTGACGAAGGAAGCCCTACCATTGAACCTAACCCAGACTCCAAAACGAACTTTCGATATCGAATCGCATTTTGTTTTCTCTTTTCAGAGTACTCTGCCACATAAGGCATTTTCGTGTTGAGCACAGCGGCTTGAATAGCATCCAAACGGCTGTTGATCCCGACGACTTCGTGGTGGTAACGAGGACGCATGCCATGATTGGCCAACAATCGCAAGCGATCGGCGACTTCGTCATCGTTGGTGGTTAGCATTCCGCCGTCACCGAATCCGCCGAGATTTTTTGTTGGATAAAAACTGAAACAGCCGACTAACCCCATGCTTCCGGCGGCCCGATCAGACTCTGCCGCACCAATGGATTGAGCACAGTCCTCAATGACACTAATTCCATGTCGGTTGGCGATTTCCATAATCGGATCCATGTCGCAACACTGACCAAACAAGTGCACAGGGATGATCGCTCGCGTTTTATCCGTGATCAATAGCTCAAGGTGATCAACGTCGAGGTTAAAAGTCGTTGGCTCGATGTCAACGAAAACCGGAACGCCGCCCAGCCGTGTGATAGCGCTGGCGGTAGCGAAAAAAGTAAAGCTCGGACAAATGACTTCGTCGCCCGGCTGGATATCAACTGCCATCAAAGCCAGAAGCAAAGCATCGCTTCCTGAGGCACAACCGATGGCGTGTTTGGTTTGTGAGATTTTGGCAACAGATTCTTCAAGAGCTTTGACGTGCGGGCCGCCAATAAACCATCCCGAATCAATAATATCGGAGACGGCGTTCATGATTTCAGATTTAAGTGGCTGGTTGCCTCTTCCAACGTCAAGCAATGGCGCGGAATTAGTGGTGGAGTTCTCGGGCATCGGTGACCCTTCCTTGGGCTTTAAGATGGTTTATTTTGGTACGCAATCCATGCGCGTAATCCGAAAATAGAAGGCTTAACGGGACCGGTCAATAGAACTCGCCTTTAACTTCAAACAAATGTTTGCGACAATGCTAGCGTAACTAAGCAGCAGTATCGTCCACGACCGCAAGATGTAGCTGGGCTCGCCAGAGTTCAGGCAAGCCGAACAAGCAAACCAAACAATAGAGAAAACTGAATTGTGGCCAATCCAGCTACGACGAAGCTCTCCATTGAACGGTTTTGCGTTTTAAATAGCGAGCCGGAAGTACGTGTGCTTTCGCCGAAATCTCGCACCACTATCAAATCCCAATTAGAAGCCACACATGATTTTGATCGTCGATAACTACGATTCGTTCACCTACAACCTTGTCCAACGACTGGGTGAACTTGATTCGTCTTTGGATATTCAGGTTCATCGCAACGACAAAATCACCGTCGACGAGATCGAAAAACTGGCCCCGTCTCACATAATCATTTCGCCAGGGCCGTGCACACCCAATGAAGCCGGCATCTCCGTCGACTGCGTTACGCGATTCCATGGAAAGCTTCCGTTGCTTGGCGTTTGCCTTGGGCATCAGTCAATTGGTCAAGCCACCGGTGGTACGATTGTTCGAGCCGAGCAACTGATGCATGGCAAGACCGACAAAATCAACCACAACTCAAAAGCAATTTTTGCGGGACTGCCCAACCCAATGATCGCCACGCGTTATCATAGTTTGGTGATCAAACCGGATACGCTTTCCGATGAGTTCGCAGTCTCCGCTTGGGCCGAAGCGCCCGATGGCTCGCGCGAGATCATGGCCGTTGAACACAAAACCTTTCCAACGTTCGGCGTTCAGTTTCACCCGGAAAGCTTCCTCACCGAATGTGGAATCGAATTGCTAAGGAACTTTGTTGAGATAACTGGACAATGATTTCGATTACCGAAGCGTTTGCGTTTCTCGAAAACACAATTGCAACCCTGCCCGACGATTCAGTGCCCATTGGCGAATCGGTTGGCCGAGTGCTTTCGCAAAACGTCATTGCCGATGTGAATTCGCCTCCGCACGATAAATCTGTCATGGATGGATTCGCGATTCGCAGTGCCGATATTGCCAGCGGAACATTGCGACTTGAAATCATTGAAACCGTGATCGCGGGTGGATGGCCGGAGCTTGAACTAAAGCCCGGTCAAGCGACACGCATCATGACGGGCGCACCGATTCCCAACGGCGCGGACGCCGTCATCATGGTCGAGCTAACCAAAACAGAATCTGAGGGCGAGCAAGAGTTCGTTACACTCGTCGACGAAGCGGCTGATTTAATCGCGCCAGAAAAACACGTCCTCAGAACCGGGGTCAATTTTTCAAAAGGCCAAACGGTTTTTGCGAAAGGCCATGTCGTTCGCCCAACGGACATTGGATTGCTGGCCGAAGTCGGAGCGTCGATGGTTTCGGTGGGTGGAGTCCCGACCGTTTCCGTTTTGCCGACGGGCGACGAACTGGTCGACTGTTCTCAAGTTCCCGGTCGCGGGCAAATTCGAAACAGTAATGGGCCGATGCTGATCGCGATGGTTCGAGCGCTGGGACTGAACGTGACTGACAAAGGAATTGGGCGCGACAACCCAGAGGACTTACAGACACGAATCGAGAGTGGGTTGAAATCCGACATCTTAATTTTGTCTGGCGGTGTTTCAACGGGAACGAAAGATCTAGTACCCGGCATTCTTCAATCGCTTGGCGTGAAACAAGTATTTCACAAAGTCTGCGTAAAGCCCGGAAAGCCAATTTGGTTTGGCGTTTTAGATCGCGACGAAGCTGGAACGAACAAGCGAACTTACGTGTTCGGTTTGCCAGGCAATCCAGTCAGCAGTTTGGTTGGATTCCAATTGTTTGTACGCCGCGCGATTCGAAAGTTAACGGGCCAGACCTCTGAATCAACCGATTCGATGATGGGCGAATTGAGTGATCCGCATGAAACACGAGGCAACCGGCCGACTTATTGGCCAGCGAAACAGATCGTAGACGATTCGCCTATTCGGAAGTTTAAACCGCTTCTTTGGCGCGGCTCATCGGATCTTTTTGCACTTGGAGAAGCGGAAGGCCTGATCTTTTTCCCAGCCAACTCGCAACAGCATCCCGCTGGGGAATCGGTACGGTTCTTTCCGTTTTAAGAACCAAGCATAACCAAGTTCTCGGTTTCACCCACTTCAAGGACTTCTATAGGTTCAAGCTCGGTCACCCGTTACGATTTGTATCAGACAAAAGGCGCAGTCCACCGAACCGCCAACTGAAAACAGCAAACCGACCAATTCCATGTCAACCCAAACAACATCTTCAACCGAACAAAAACCGCCAACGCGAGGATTCCTCGTCTTGTTCGTAGCGTTCATCTCGCTCGTGCTGATGTGGCTTTCGTTTGCTCCGGTTGGAATATTTTGGTTGGGTTGGATCGCGCCGGTGCCTTTGATCTGGCTTGTGCTTACTTCACGCCTCGCTGCCAAACGGCCTTATTGGCAATTGTTTTATGCGGGCCTGCTGTATTGGCTGGGCACGTTTTACTTTATCCCGATCCCCCACCCCGCACTGTGGGCTGGCTGGATTGTAGTTTCGGTTTACATGGCGATCTACACGCCCATGTTCGTCGGAATCTCGCGAACGATGGTTCATCGATTTGGCATCCCTGAAATCGTTGCCATCCCGTTGACGTGGACAGGCGTCGAGTGGATTCGATGTAATTTCCTGACAGGCATGGGGATGTTCTGTTTATCGCATACGCAATTCCAACATCCGGTTCTCATCCAAGTCGCCGATTTGTGCGGAGCTTACACGCTAACGTTCGCGATGGTTTTGTCCGCGACCGGTCTGGCAATGCTGACACTGAAATGGTTCATGCCAAAAATTGAAACCAATTCAAACAACTGGCCATTTGTCTTGGCTTCTTCCGCCGTTTCGGTTGGTGCTTTGGCCGCCGTGTTTTTGTACGGGCAATTTCGAATGGATGAAAAAATTGAATTGCTTAACGATGCCAGCCTGACTTTTGGCATCATTCAAACGTCGGAAGATGTCATCTTTGGTCGGCCAACGGACCTGCAAATGCAAACTCAAGTCGAAAACAAATTCAGACTGACTTGGGAAGCTCGCAAAAAGTGGGATGACCTCGACTTGATTGTCTGGCCCGAGTCGGGCCTTAATCCTGCCAGCGATTTTTTGTCCGACCTCGACCAAGAACGGTCCAAGTCATTGTTCGACGATCAAATCACACAATTCTGGGCAGATGGAATCGGCTATCCTAACGTCTTCAATACACCATTGCCGTTGCTAACGGGCGGTGGAACGGCCGACCCTGCCAAAGATGAAAGTTTCAACGCAGGGTTGTTGATTTCAACCAACGGGAAAATTGAGCAGCGTTACTTTAAGAACCACTTGGTCATGTTTGGCGAGTACATTCCGCTGGCCCGCCAATTCCCATTCATCAACTCGATTTCTCCGATCCCCTCTCTGACGCCTGGGTCCAAATTCGAGATGATCGAGATGGACGGAGTTAAAATCGCGCCCAACATCTGTTTTGAAACGACGGTTCCACATTTCATTCGCCGCCAACTCAATTCGCTACGGACTGAAGGCAAAGAGCCGGATGTGATGGTGAATTTAACCAACGACGGTTGGTTCTTTGGGACCAGTTGTCTGGATGCTCATCTTGCCTGCAACGTATTTCGCGCGGTGGAAATGCGGAAGCCACATTTGGTTTGTGCGAACACCGGTTTCTCCGCTGAGATTGATACTTGTGGAAGGCTTCTCCAAACCGGTCCACGCCGCGCATCAAAAATCATACGAGCCGAGATCAAGCCTGTTGTCCGCGAGAGTCTCTATCGCGAAATAGGCGATATCGTGCCAATGATTTTCGCAGGATTGAGTTTGTTGGTGGGCATCATTGGATTCTTTTTGAGGCCCAAACGAAAGCAGATGGCAGAAACGCTAGAACAGGACACGCCAGCCGAAAGTCTTTCTTAACTCTTCTTTAACGGGCTTCGAAATTTGGTTGTTCTTGAGATTCAAGATTGCCAAACGCGGCCATGGGCCAAGCTTTACAAACTTCTTCGCACCCTTGTCACCAATCTCATTATTCTGCAAATCCAAGTGATAGAATCGCTTGAGATTCTCGCCAGCGCTTTCTCCATCAAGAATCTTATCCGTGATCCCTTGACGATTAAGTTTAAGCTCAGCGAGTTGATCCAAACCATCAACCAAATCAATGAACCACTTAGTACCATACTCTGGTTCGCTCGGTTTATATAGATATCGTCGCGGGCCTGCCAATGACAAACTGGTTAGGGCTTGAGTCGCAGTTCCGTTGGTAAATGTCTTGGACGTCTCAGGTTTGAAATGATTGTAATCCGCGATCAAAGATTTGAGTGGAAGTTCAAACGACCGGTTTGCCAAAATCTCAAATGCATCTTGATCGAGGCCGCAACTCGAAAGATCCAAGTGCTTAAGTTTCGCAAGCATCTGTGCATCCGACACCACATCAACTCCAACATCGGCTTCAAGATATCCCGATTTATAAAATGGCGACCGATTTAACGAAAGGCTCTCCAACTTCGAAGCCTTTGTTTGATTAATTACGTTTAATCCACTGGGCGTAATGCCGCACGAACCAGCGTCGAGCGATTTCAGTTGGCCAATTAGTTTTGCCAGTTCAAGCGGCAATGGACCAATCCAATCTTCAGAATAGTTCAAACTCATGTTTCGCGAAGAACCGATTTTCAAGTCTTCCAATTTGCGGAGCTTGGTGAACGACTCGACGGCTTCGGCACCGACATGGCCAAGGCGAATATCAAGCGACTTTAAGTTTTCCAACTCGGCGTTCACAATCGCTTGCCCGCCTGAGGTTCCAATTGAATTACCGCAAAGGTCCAAGTTCTCAATTTGCTTCAAGTTCGGAGATCGCAAAAACTTTTCCAGCTCTACGGCACAAGCCATTCGAACTTGCTCAGCCGCATCTGGTTCCCAACGCATTTCTCCGTATCCCGGATTTCCACTACGACCAAGGCTACAATGAGCCAAACTGAGCCCGCGTAAATTTTTAAGCAATCGGGATTGGGATAGGTCGGAAAAATATTTATAAGCATCGCGAAGTTCAAGATGCTGAATCGGCGCGAGCTTAAAGATTTCTGCGCCGTGATTGAGAAAGTCAAGCGCCGTCATGCAAACATGATCGACCATGCCATTACGAAACGACCAATTGCGCACCAGTGGTCGCACTGCCGCAGCCCACTCTTTGTTGTGTTGCCGCTTGAGCTGCATCTCGCGAGATAACAGATCGGTATAACCTGGATCCCGTTCGTCGGTTGCCTCAATCTGGCATTGAACGCGAATGAACTCGCCTAGATCGTTGCCTCGTTCTTCGAGCCAATCTGCATACACCAGACGTGCCGAAATATCAGTTGGGTTGGCAATGATCTCGTTGACTAATTGCTCGCCCATTTGGTTTTATGATCTCGCGCAACAGTAAATCAGCGTTAAAAAGAGCCCCAGAGGAGATTTGCACTCCTATCTCGATTTTGGTGATCGTGTCTTATCTCTTAGACGACCGGGGCAAATCGAAATTATAGTGGCCCGCTCAACGCATCTTCAAGCGAAGGTGAAACGCCTAACCCTCGCCTTTGGACAACCCATTGCAGCCTTTTTGACCGTTTAGTCGTCAGAATCGGTCGTTCGATCAATTCAAATCCCACTCGAATTCAGGCAACTTGCAAAACGGTTCGAGCGTAAATAGCATGGCCATCTTAAACTAGAGATAGTGGCGAAAACCTATTGTTGCCTTTCGCCTCACAACTGACCATTCCAGCTGGACTAACTCCATGAACCAAAGACGCCAATTGCCGATTTTGTTTTTCTTGTTCGCATTGATTTTCACGATGACTACGGTTGTCGATTCAGTGAACGCTCAGCGCCCTGGTCCACGAGTGACCGCAGCCGGTCCGGTCGAAAAATTTGACCAGGAAGACAAGTTCCGCCAGCTGGAAGAAATCTTACCCACACCCAACGAAGCCCGCGCTGGTTCGGGTGCTCCAGGCAGTGGCTACTGGCAACAAAAAGTCGACTACGACATTGACGTACGATTGGACGACGAAACACAGGAGCTGTTTGGTTCGGAAACGATTACGTACAAGAACAACAGCAAGGACAAGCTTTCGTATTTGTGGCTTCAACTTGATGCGAATATTCACCGGGCAGATTCGGATGCGAATTTGACTCGCACGACAAGCGATCTCACTCGGCTTGGCTTTCGTCAAATGAAAACGATGCTTGCCAAAGAAGTCTTTGATGGTGGATTCAACATCACTCGTTGCGAAGACGCGAGCACGAAAAAAGAACTTAAGCACACGATCGTGAAAACGATGATGCGTGTTGACCTGCCAACGAAACTTGAGCCTGGGCAAACGTTCAAATTTCGCATTGACTGGGATTACGAAATTAACAACGCTCGAATCATTAGCGGCCGAAGTGGTTGTGAGTTTTTCGAAAAAGACGGCAACTACATTTACGAAGTCGCCCAATGGTTCCCGCGACTCTGTGCTTACACCGACAACACTGGTTGGCAACACAAGCAATTTCTCGGTCGCGGCGAATTCACTTTGGAGATGGGTGACTACGTCGTCCGGATCACCGCACCAAACGACCATATCGTTGGCTCGACTGGCGTACTACTTAATTCCGATCAAGTCCTAACTGAGACACAAAAGAAACGTTTGGAAGAAGCGGCAACGGCAGAGAATCCTGTCTTCATCGTCACACCAGAAGAAGCCGAGGAAAACGAATCCAGCGAACCCGATGGGAACAAGACCTGGATTTTCAAAGCCGACCGAGTTCGCGATTTTGCGTTTGCGTCTTCGCGGAAGTTTATCTGGGACGCGATGCAGCACAACATGGGTGACTTTCCTGTGATGGCGATGTCCTACTATCCAAAAGAAGCAGAACCGCTGTGGAGCAAGTACTCAACTCACGCGATCATTCATACTTTGGAAGTCTATTCAAAATTCACATTTGACTATCCCTATCCAGTCGCAATTTCGGTCAATGGACCGATTGGTGGAATGGAGTATCCGATGATTTGTTTCAACGGACCTCGACCGCAAGCCGACGGAACGTACTCGGCTCGAACGAAATATGGATTGATCTCTGTAATCATTCACGAAGTCGGCCACAACTATTTCCCGATGATCGTCAACACGGACGAGCGTCAGTGGACTTGGATGGATGAGGGGCTCAATACGTTCTTGCAGTACCTCGCCGAACAAGAATGGGAAGACAACTATCCGTCATCCCGAGGCGAACCGCGAGACATTGTTGGTTACATGCGTAGTCCTTACCAGGTTCCGATCATGACCAACTCTGAATCGATTCTGCAGTTTGGTCCAAACGGTTATTCGAAACCGGCAACGGCACTTAACATCTTGCGTGAGACGATTCTTGGTCGTGAGCTGTTTGATTATGCGTTCAAAGAATACGCGATGCGTTGGAAATTCAAACGACCGATGCCTGCCGATTTCTTCCGCACGATGGAAGACGCATCTGGCGTCGATCTCGATTGGTTTTGGCGTGGCTGGTTTTACTCAAGCGACCACGTTGATTTGGCGATCACCAATGTTCGCCATTTGACGATCAACACGGCGGACCCGGAAATCGAAAAAGCGATCCGCCGTGAGGCTCGCGATTCGATGCCGACATCGACTGCGAAAGAACGAAATGCCGATTTGCCAAAACGTGCCAACAAGTATCCCGACTTGAAAGATTTCTATAACGACTTTGATGAGTTGGACGTGACTGATCGGGATCGTCAAATGTACAAGCGATTTTTTGACTCTTTGAATGAAGAAGAGAAAAAGATGATCTCCGACAAGCGAAATTTCTACTTGATATCGTTTGAGAATATTGGCGGATTGGTGATGCCAGTTATTTTTGATTGCGAATTCGAAGACGGAACCAAGGAACAGATTCGCTTGCCTGCTGAAATCTGGAAGCAGAACAACGAAAAAGTGACCAAGCTCATCATGACGGAGAAAGCGGTCAAATCAGTTACGCTTGATCCACGCTTGGAAACCGCCGACGTTGATTTGGATAACAACTTCTACCCACCGCGAATTCAAAAATCACGTTTTGAGTTGTTCAAAAGCACTCGTCGTGGTGGTGGATCCAATCCAATGCAGGAAGCCAAACGAGCGAAAGAGAACAGGAGACGTGGTGGCAGAAAAGCAGATAGACCAAACCAGGATGATTCTGCAGATGACAAGAAAACCACACGTCAAAAAGAAGCAGATAAGCAAATCGACGACGCCAACGCCCGGGCTTTAGCCGCGGCTACCAGAGCCAAAAAGCAAAAGGCTAAAATGGAAGAGCGACGCGCTGCCGCCAAAGCAAAAAGAGAAGCTGCGACCAAGGCTAAAAAAGAAGCCCAAGAAAAAGCAGAAAAAGCCAAAGCGGAAATAAGCGACGAAATGAAGGAGCGCAAGCGGGCAGAGAGAAAGAAAAAATCTCGTCGCAATAAAAAGAAGAAAAAAGACGATGATGATTTGAACAATTTGGACAAGTAATTTTTCTTAGCCGATTTAAACTTTTCTCTCGCCACTGATTTGTTTTGAAAGCAACCGACATGTTTAGAACCAATGTGAAATCGAAGTTCAATTTCATCTTGCTGGCCGTATGCATGGCTGGCATGGTTTTGACTTCTTCCAACATTTTCGCGCACCCGTATCATGTCAGCAGAACCGAGCTTAACTGGAACCCGAAAACGGGTAACTTTGAAGTCGCTTTGTGCTTGTGGCCAGCCGATTTGGAAAAAGCTCTTTCGCGCGATCAAGGGAAAACGATCGACTTGGACAAAGTCGAAAACCTTGACGAGATGCTGAAGGCTTACGTCGAGAAAAAGTTCTTTATTCGCGGCTCGGTTAAATCGGCAGATTCAAAAGCTGCTTCGGCTGATGAAACAATAACACCAACCGTCCGGTGGGTTGGTCATGAAAAAGACATGAAACAGGCTTGGCTTTATTTCGAAGTCGTCGTTGATAAAACAGACGTGAAAGCGGATGCAGTTAGTGAAACAGACAAAACTGTCTCAGCCTTTAAACCCGTCAAAGCCAATATCAAAACCAAAAGCAAAGTCGAAACAGAAGCTGGCGTCGAAACAGAAGCTGGCGTCGAAACAGAAGCCAAGAACCAACCCCAAGCCAGCGAAACCAAATGGACAGTCGAAAATCGAGCGTTCTTTGAGCTCAACGAAGACCAGTTAAATTACATTCAGATCACTGTTGGTGAAAAATCCGAAGTCGCGATCTGCAAAACGGGTTCAGAAAGACACCCGATCACCAAGTAGGACGCTAGGTGCTGGCACACCACTTGCTAAGAGTTATTTTCTTGGTTCGGTTCGTTCTGAATACTGTCAACTGTAAACCAGACGCCTCCATTCCATTTAATTATCTCTTTCCCACATTTACAGTCTATTGAATCCTTATCTCGCATCGGCGATTTGTGCTGCTTGAATTTGTAGACGCGGCCGCAGTTCTTGCAAGTCTCTTCTTTCATCTTGATACTTCCTTCAACGCGGTTCGTTTCCGGCTACCTAATTCGCAGACTTAATCAGCGGGTCCACCGAACTCAGTTCGAACTTCGCCCGCACGACCTTGGGCGAAGCTTCGATCGTATAAGTCAGCGTCGACTCGCGGTTGTAAATCGCTGGGATTACTTCTGTGTCTCCGCATAAAGGCGAATTCAAAAACGCGGGCGGAACTAACTCCGAAGCCAGACCAGAAAAATCAACCGGAACACTATCTCCATCAGGCTTTTTGGCTTTCGATATGATCACGTTGTAATTGCCGGCGGTCAGCTCCTTCGTTTTGTCGGCGTACTGAAGTTCAAATTCGCCTTCCGCGTTTGTCAAACCAAACGCTAACGGCATGACCTTTCCGGAACTGCTGAAGTACTGAAACGGCATGAAAACAACTTTCGCGCCTCCGACGGGAGCACCATCCAATGTGACTCGCCCGTGGACTTCAGCTTTCCCCGCGTGCTCTGGCCAGTCTGGATAGCAGCCGGCAACGAGTACGGTCGACAGCATCACGGCGACAAGGAAAATCGAATTGTGCACGCTGGGTTTCAAACTCTTCCCTTTTCAATTTTGGGTTCGGGCGAATTAATTGGAATGGCTCACGTTGTAAACACGATTTTTCAACATGACCTTCCGCCCGATTGGTTCAGTTTAGTGGATGGCTTTATCGCTGGCAGCGCCTCTTCGAGAATTCCACGGGCTCGGGGCCAAACGATAATCGCTTCGATCACCATCCAAATCTGGAGACCAAACGTGACCAATCCGATAATAGCCAACATGGGTTTTTCGCCAGTTCGGCACCAGCCAGTGCTTTCGTTAAACAACTGCCAGACGAGCGCCCAGCCTGGCATCACGATCATGATGACCATCGGAATGGCGACGAACCACACAGGTTTATTGCGTCGCCATAGATAAAATGTGGTGACCATCAACGCAAGTCCGGCCAACAATTGGTTGGTCGCTCCGAATAACGGCCAGAGCAACAAACCGCCTTTGCCGCTTGCTCCCCCTTCAGCGAAAGGCTTTTCCGGTAGCATCGCGATCGCGCCGCCCAATACGACGGCAAGAATTGTGGCGACGTACATGTTTTTAAGCGGCGCAATTTTCAGGTTTCCCCCAAGCTCTTGAATCACATACCTTTGTAAACGGGTTGCGGAATCCAAAGTCGTGGCGGCAAAACTCGCGACCAAAACTGCAATCAAAGCGATCCCAAGCTGCAATGGAATTCCGATAGCAGACAAGAAATTCGCTCCACCGTTTACAAACGCACCGACCGTGCTGCCAAGCTTAAAGTCATTCCAAGACTTGCCTTCACCAAGCTCATAGGTGCTTCGCCACGCCGCCGCGCCCGTTAAGGGCTGTTGCGTTTCAGCATCGATCACCGGTTGATATTCGATCCGCGAAGTCCCATTGGCCTGCGCGACCGAGGTCTTTTCAAACTTGCCCATCCCGACGCCGGCACAACAAGCCAAAATGACAACGACGGCCAGTGCGCCTTCGAGAAGCATCGAACCGTAACCAATCGCTTGGGCATCGGTTTCACTCGAAAGTTGTTTGCTGCTGGTTCCACTACTGACAAGACAATGAAAACCGCTAATTGCACCGCAGGCAATCGTGATAAACAAGAACGGCCAGATCGGTGGAGTGTCTTCAGGAAGCGATTGGGTGACGGCTTCGGTGGACGCCATCAGATCGGCTTTGCCTGTCGCACATGCAACCAGCAATCCGATTACCAGCAACGAGAGTGCAACAAATAGTTGATGACTGTTTACGTAATCGCGAGGCTGGAGTAACAACCAAACCGGTAGCACCGAAGCCAGCGCACAATAGGCAAGCAAGATGACCGTCCATGTCACAATCGGGCTGAACGTATATCCTGCGAATGACCAAGCGGAGAGTTTGATAGGTAAATGGTAGGCACCGACGTAAACGGCCAAGTAAATCAAGATCAACGAGATGATCGACATCGGCAGCAACTGGTTAGACCCACGTTTCATCATGATTCCAAATACGACCGCTACGGGCAACGTAACCCAAACGGCTAAAACTGATTGCGGGTACAAGATAAAGATCGTCGAGATTACCAATCCGAAAATCGCCAGGACGACCGTTAAAGCAAAAAACAACGCAATCAAGAATAAGATCTTTGTTCGTGATGAAATCAACCGCCCGGCGACTTCGCCTACCGTTTGGCCACGGTTACGCATACTGACAACCAGTGCGCCAAAATCATGAACGGCTCCGATAAAGATGCTTCCAAAAACGACCCACAACAGCGCTGGCAGCCAGCCCCAGAAAACGGCGATCGCTGGTCCGACAATCGGCCCCGTTCCCGCGATGCTGGTGAAGTGATGACCAAACACGATTGAACAACGCGAAGGCACAAAATCAACGCCGTCTTCAAGCTCCTTGCTGGGAACGTTTGCATCGTCGTCGAGCGCAAAAATTTTCTTTGCAATCCAGCGACCGTAAGTGTTGTAAGCGACAATAAAACCAACAAAGGAAGCGATCGCGATCAAAAACGTATTCATGTTCGGCTCGTGGAATGTGGGTGGAGATTTGATTTTAACCGCTCTTTAACGCTCCGACCATGCAGTGTTTCACGAAGTCATCGTCAAACTCTAAATCTCATCGTCAAACTCTAATCTCGTGCAAATCTATTTGCTCAGATGTTCGTCGAAGAACGCCAACACGCTGGATTCAAACAGCTCGGGATCGAACGCAAAAAGATCGGTGTGCTCGGCTCCCTTGAAGACGACTAGTTTTTTCGGTGAGTTGGCACTTTCAAACAGCCGTTGAGATTCGTCGAGCGGCGTGTGTTGATCTTGGTCGCCCGCAAGCATCAAAATCGGGCAATCGACGTTTTTGATCGCTTCAATCGGGCGAAGCTCTGTTGGTGAAATGCCAAGCCGAATTGGGAGCTGGACGGTCAAAAGCGGCGCGACGATTGTGCTTAGCGGTCCCAGTCTCATAGCGACCCGATCGTCGATTGCTTCCTCGATCGTTGGGTAAACCGATTCCAAAACGATCGCATCCACCCCTTCCATCGGACCCGCGAGGACAGCTGCGGCCCCACCAAGCGACCAGCCGTCGATCATCAAACTGTGTTCAGGATTTCTGCCGGCAGCAAATTTGACGATCGCTTGGACATCAAATTTTTCGAGATACCCAATGGTTAGATTGTCACCGTCACTTTCACCATGGGCCTGAAAGTCCATTAAGACGACCGAAAAATCGTGCTTCAAAAACAACCGTGCCCGATCCAACATCACACGCCGGTCAGCGTGTAACGGATGAAGCAAAACAACAGTGGCTTTCGCGTTAGCCGAATCCGCATACCAAGTTGCCAACGAAGAACCCGATTCGGATTTGACGGTGGTGGAAACGAAGTTCAATTCTTCAGGCGGTTGCCCGACGTGCTGATTAGCTGGCGCGACGAGTCTGCCACCCACAATCCAACATAGAACCAGAAACGCGATCATGGCGAACAGGAGCATGTAGCCCAACCGCTTGATCCACTTTGATTTCTTATTTTCTTTATTCAAACCTGCGACTTCTGTCTGTGAAAGTTTTACGAATCGGATGCGATATAGAATTATGATTCAAAAAGGTCTCTGGAAAAACCGCAACAAAGCAAACATGCTCACGCGACCGTAAACATGCTCCCCAACCGCTGTGTGTCGCTGTGTGTGAACTCATCAACCGAACCGCCAATCCAGTGTTTTTCCGGGCTGCGAGTTTGCGTAGTCCGCAATACCCTTGCTTTGTTGGTGAAACGTTTTTGAAATATCCAAAAAAAAATTGCACAACGGATGGAGTTGATGACAATATAAAAAGGAACATGTGTTCTGACCGGGCTGACTCTGTCTAGCAATTCGCTTGAAAACGATCACCCAACGTCCATTTTTTAATCCAGGAAAGCCCAAGCAAATCGTTCTACCGCCACGTTGATTGGTGTGGAACAATTAATGAGAGAAACAGATGAATCAACTTTCGCAATGTTCGGCATCAACACAGGCTGATCTAGATCAACAGCGCGAGTTTTATGTTCAAGCTCGTGAAATCGTGTCTGATTTGTTTCAACCTCAACCATGGCGATTCTGGGTAGACTTCGTCGTTTCGACAACCAGCGCCTACGTGTTTGCCAGTATCTGGCTGGCTCTACCGATGACATCCCCAGTGGCTTGGCTGGCATTCATTGCCGGATCAACATTGTTGTATCGGGCGTCCATGTTTATTCACGAACTGGTCCATCTTCCGGCCAAACAGATGAAGTGGTTTCGGCGCACATGGAATTTCTTTGCTGGGGTTCCCATGATGATCCCTTCGTTTTCTTATGCCAGTCATCTGCATCATCACAGCAGTCGGCATTATGGAACCGAGCACGATGGGGAGTACCTGCCATTGGCCACGGGAACACTCAAAGGCATCTTGATCTTTTTGACACAGATTTTTTCGCAGCCAATTCTTGTGTTCTTGCGATACGCGATTGGGACTCCGATTTCTTTCTTGCACCCCGCTCTGCGAAAGTGGACGCTTTCTCATGCAAGTTCACTGGTGATCAATTTTCAGTATCAAAAAGAGCTTAAATCGAACGGGCAGTCGCCGTCGGATACGTTTTGGGAATTGTTTACGTGCTTTCGAACCTGGGTGATGGTTGCGTTGGTATTAAGCGGAATTATGCCCGGTGTTCGATTGCCGAAAATCTTCATGCTGGCCATGTTTGCGTTGACATTGAATCACATCCGCACACTTTCAGCACATCGTTACACCAGCAATGGAAAAACGATTTCTCACTTGGACCAGTTTCTCGATTCGACCAACGTGGCTGGCAACTGGCTGACGGAGCTATTGTGTCCTCTTGGGTTGCGTTACCACGCGCTGCATCATTTGTTCCCGAGAATTCCGTATCACAATCTTGGGATTGCCCATCGACGGCTGGTCGGCCAGCTGGCAGACGACTCGGTCTACCACGAAGCGACTTATCCCTCGATCTGGTCCGCAATCAAAGACTTGTTGAAAAACGTTCGAGCACACGAGAAGAATCAAGCAGCCTGAGACAACGAAAACTGACGCTGCCAGTCATTTCGAGGGCTCATTGCCAGCGTTGACCTCTTTTGGACCGTCAGCATTCCAAAATTTGCATCAAAACCAATTGCACAAAGTCGATTACGCTTTCAAATCTGCCCGAGTCAGTATTGACCGGGATTTGTCGCGCTGATACTTACGTTTCACCCAATTGAAAATCCGGTTATCGACGGAAACGTGCGGCTTTGTTTAGCAAACTTCAAAACAATTCGAGATTTTTTGTGCAAGCAGTGTTTGCCTGCACCGTTTTGGCTTGCGCAATCTTGAGTCCTGATTCTGCCAAAGCCCAACGTGCTCGTTTCTCTGACCCTTTTGGTTTTCAAGGCTCAACGCCGGTTCCTCCCGCAAATTTGCCCGGCATACCAGGGCTACAAGGTGGAGTTGGCGTTCCGGGAAATTTTGGCATTCCGGGGAATGTTATTCCGGGAAATGTTTTACCAGGTTCTGGCTCAATCATTACGACTCCGCCAGCGGCAGGCCTTCAGTTACCTAATTTTGGGCCAGGTGGTGTCGGCCAAGGCATACCCGGAACAGTGTTGCAGCCGCCTCCCGGAGCGATCATCCAAGGCGTTCCAAATTTTGGCGGGGGATTGCCAAGTGTCACTGCGCCATCGTTTGATCCATCGCGTGCACCCAACCAAACGTTCCCAATTTTTCCTCGCGTTCAACAAAATCAACCGTCGATTTTTCAATCCCCGTTTCCGCAAACCAACCCGCAAGGCCAAATTTTCCAACCGCCTGCCGTCCAACCGCAATTTCAACAACCTCAGTTCCTGCAACCGCAATTTCAGCAGCCAAATTTTAACGGCGGATTCGGGCCCGGTTATGGCCCTGGATTCGGTCAAGTCCAAGGCGCATTCGGCCCCAACCGTTGGCCGTACGCTGGCACTGGCACCAACTGGCTTCCTTCGATTGATTGGTCTTGGCCACAACAGGCTTGGCGAACGTTCCGAACGCAGTTTCTTCCGCGCGTGCTCGAGCGGCCACGCATTAGGCAAACTTACCTTCAAGGCAACAACGGCAACGAACTAAACATCAACGATATCGAGATTGCCACAACGGCAACGCTTCCTAACTTTCTCCAAGGCACGCAGCCGCTGCGAATTAGTCCAGGATTTATCTTTCATTGGTGGAACGGCCCAGACTCCAACGTCTTCCCAGATTTTGATTTGCCCGCTCGAGCCTACAGTGCATATCTGTCGTTCGATCACGTCACCGATCCGTCACGGATCAGTGGATTGGAAAACAATTTGACGGTCGGCTATTACAGCGATTTTGACAACACATCATCAGACGCAGTTCGGATCACCGGACGGTTTTTAGGCTGGCATCGACTAAACGAATACACGGTGGGGAAGCTGGGAGTTGAATATTTTGACCGCGTAAACGTAAAACTATTACCGGCCGTTGGACTTTATATGACGCCTAACCCTGACATGAAGTTGGATTTGTTTTTCCCGCGAACGAAATTGTCTCATCGGATTCCCAACTTCGCTGACTTTGAAGCGTGGATGTATCTCGGTGCAGAGTACGGTGGCGGAAGCTGGGCGATCGAACGACGCGACGGCACTCCGGATCAAGTCGACATCAATGACGTCCGTGCATTCGCCGGCCTTGAATGGATTGGGCCACGCCGAGTGACTGGCTTTTTCGAATTCGGTTATGCATTCGAACGCGAGATTGTGTACCGCTCCAATGCACTCAATTCTCTTGAGCTTCAAGACACATTGATGGTCCGATCTGGAATTGCTTTTTAGAAGCGGTATCACGCCGGATCTAGACGAACCACGCTACAATCCGCTGCCTGTAGCGTCACCCTTTGCTTTTGGATTTTTTGCCACGCTGCAACCCTTTGGCGTTTCAGTTAGAATCCTATCTGATCCGACCCAAATTCCAAAAGACAAATCAGCAATGTCCAAAATAGCTTTTTTCATCATCGCGGTACTGGCTTTCATTTCAAACGCAAACGCCCAAGACGATTCCGCCGCCCAAGCAGAAACGTTTTATAAACCGATCACGCGAGAGGTTGAGGGCTGGACTGTAAAACTTGACCCCAACTTATTTACAGAAGCCAACAAAGAAACCGGCGAACTAGTAGTCAAAGCACTTGCCAATCACCTTCAGCGAGTTGTCTTTATTCTCCCAGAAGCCAAAGTCGACGAACTACGAAAGCTTCCGATTTGGATGGAGCAAAAAGGGCAGGGCAGGGGACTGGTCTATCACCCCAGTGCTCGTTGGCTGGAAGAAAATGGCATGGACCCTGCAATGGCTGGCCACGTCCACGTCCCGCGTCCTGAACATTTGCTTGATGTGAACCAGTGGTCGAAACATCCGTACGCGATCATGCACGAGTTGGCTCATGCGTACCACGATCAAGTTTTGGGCTGGGATGACGAAGAAATCAAAGCCGCGTTTAAACAAGCGAAAAAGGCTGGCATTTATGACCAAGTGTTAGCGCACAACCACCAAACCGTTGAGCACTACGCACTTTCGAATCACAAAGAATATTTTGCCGAGTCAACAGAAGCCTATCTGGGCGTCAACGACTTCTATCCCTTTGTTAGGGCTGAGTTAAAGAAACACGATCCGAAGATGTTTGACTTGCAGCAGAAAATTTGGGGCAAACTTCGATAGAATTTATCCTTCGAAAAACACGCCTCTTTCAGATCAAAATCGAACACGAAAACAATTCAAAATGGCTTTAACCGAATCCACGATGATGAAACTCGGAACTTCCGCTCCGGATTTTTCATTAACCAATATCGACGGCACAACCGTTTCGCAACAAGATTTCGCTGGCAAACCGATGTTGGTGATGTTCATCTGCAACCACTGCCCCTACGTAAAACACATCGCAACCGAACTGGCACGACTGGGCAACGACTACCGTGTTAAAGACATTGGTCTTGTTGCCATCCAAAGCAACGACGTAGAGGCGTATCCCGACGACTCGCCAAAGTTGATGAAAGTCGAATCAGAAACGCATGGCTATCCGTTTCCCTATCTCTATGATGCAACGCAGCAAGTCGCTCTAGCGTACACCGCAGCCTGCACTCCGGACTTCTTCTTGTTCGACGCCGCCCACGAATTGAAATACCGCGGGCGATTAGATGAAACACGGCCAACGCGAATTTCGTCTGGCGTTTATGATTCGACGGGCAATGAAGCGAACGGGAAAGAGCTACGAGCAGCAATCGATGCGGTGCTGGCTGGCGAAGATCCAAACAGCACTCAACTTCCGTCTCTGGGATGCAATGTCAAATGGAAGCCAGGAAACGAACCGTCTTACTTTTGATGGTCGTGTCGGTTTAGCTATTTGACCGCCTGACGAACTGGCCTTGTTTTAAAAACTCAACGATGCGCCTCCCTACTACCGGTCGAACAAGCACTCCATTGTGACCACTAAACAAAGTAATGTGATCGGTTTCGTTTTCCAAATGGCTGCTGTGCTTTGGCACGACAAAATCGTAACTCGCAGCAATCACACCGATGTTTAGATCTTTATCTGGCGGCTCAAGTTTTCGAATGAAGCCATCCTCCTGATCCGAAAGCTGCCGAAGCGTTTTGCAAAACGGAAAAATCGCTCCGAGCACCTTTGCGACTGGCGACCCGTGATTGGGTACGGCTAACATCACAATCCGTTTGAGCTTTTTCAATTCCTGATTCGACGACTTAAGATCCAAAAGCGCGGTCCGGGTCACAATCCCGCCCATGCTATGTGCAACGATATGAAAACTCTCGTTCGCCGGATCGTCATCGAGTTGTCTCAAGAACTGCCCGAAACGTTTGGCGTGCGTTTCGACGGACCATAGCAAACTTCGGTACCCAAACTGCTTGACTCGAAATCCAGCCCGTTTGAGTTTCCAACAAATCGGAAGCATAAATAGTCGATGCCCACTCCAGCCATGAATCACCACCACTAGATTTGGGGCTTCGCTATGACTTAATTTTGGACTTGATTCTGACATTCAGTTCAAAGGTTACGTGTCACGGATAACTTCAAGATCTTGTATCAACTCAATAACTGATACAATGCCAATTTGATCGACATGAAAATCATTCCGTTTCGAATCGGCTTCCCATGAAAAAATTGACTGCCCTCACTTCTTTGGTTTTCGCAATTGCGGCTTTATGCCCACTCGCCGCTGGGAGTCACGCACATGCGAACGACACCGTTACCGGGTCTGACGAAACCAAGCCGAACATCGTTATGTTTTTCATCGATGACCTTGGTTATAAGGACCTTGGCTGTTATGGCTCGGAATTTTATGACACGCCCAACATTGATACACTAGCCAAACGAAGCGTTCGGTTTACTGATTTCTATTCTGCCAATCCAGTTTGCTCGCCAACCCGCGTCGCGATGATGTCGGGCAAAGCTCCCCATCGGCTGGGCATCACCCAATGGCTTAACCAGCCCAACGACCTCCACTTGCCTTTGGACGAAGTCACGATCGGCGAAGCGCTTTCGTCTGCTGGTTACAAAACGGGTTACATTGGCAAATGGCACCTTGGTGACAAAGACAACCAACAGCCTCGCGAGCAAGGTTTCACTTGGATGAGAGGCGTCAACAAAGCGGGCGCACCCGGCAGCTATTTTTTTCCTTACAAACGAAAAAAGAAAAAACAGGCGATCGCGTTTTGGGATGTTCCCGATCTGGAAAACGGAAAAGAAGGCGACTACCTTACCGATGGGCTTACCGATCACGCGATTTCATTCATCACCGAAAACAAAGCCCGCCCTTTCTTTTTGTGTTTTGCCCATTACGCGGTTCACACACCGATCCAAGCCCCGCAGGATCTTGTCGACAAATACAAATTGAAAGCTGCGAAGCTGGACAAACTAGACTCCAAATCGATTGAAGAACGCAACGGTGCAAAGACGCGTCCGCGACAGGACAATCCGACTTACGCTGCGATGATGAGCAACCTCGATTCCAATGTTGGAAGAGTTCTTGACCATTTGGAATCGCTAAAACTCACCAAGAACACGATCATCGTTTTCACGTCGGACAATGGCGGGCTTTCGACGGTTCGTCAAATTGGCCCCACAGCGTGCCTGCCGCTTCGTGCAGGAAAAGGCTGGACCTACGAGGGTGGCATTCGAATTCCGACCATGATTTCCTGGCCTGAAAAAATCAAACCTGCCGTTTCTGCTACGCCGGGAATCACAATGGACTTTTATCCAACGCTGCTTGAACTGACGGGATTGCCGTTGCGGCCCAAACAACACCTTGATGGTCATTCGTTGGTCTCGGCGATCAACGGTTCACCCGACGCAGAATTGGAAAACCGTTTTCTTGCTTGGACTTATCCGCACAATCATGGGTCGGGCCATTCGTCATCCAACGCAATCCGAGTTGGCGATTGGAAACTGATCCAACTTACCGATGACAAAACCGCAAACAAAGATCGATACGAACTTTACAATTTGAAAGACGATATCGGCGAACGAGAAAACCTGGCGGTCAAGAAATTTGAGCGAACGCACGAGATGGCCAAACTGCTTTCCGAATGGCTAATGGAAACAACGCCTGTGAAAGCCACTTCTGCTGATTGAAACCAGGCATCTCAGTCAGCCGTACCTCAAGACCCGCCGTTTCCATGCTGGGTGAATTTGACGCCGGGAGCGTAGTCGACTTCTGTCTTCAGCGTAAGCGAAATGTCATGGCGAAGATTCATTTTCCGCTGCAAAAATTCGACCATCTCAATTTCGCCAGAACTAGAGAATGCTTTTGAATAGCAACCAGGCTCGCCACAGCAAAATGGACCTGCCGATTCAAGAAAGCGAACGATAACAAACGCGGTGATTCGCTCCGGCGGCGAGCCACTGACCAAAACGTCTCGCACCATGATATTGAGTTTTGGTGTGCCACCGACATCGTCGATTGCGGATTCAACGAGTCGAATAATCTCGGCTTTTGAATGTTTGGTGGCCATACGAGTTATAGACAAACAGAATTGGCAATGGTTCAGACCAACGATTCAACAAACGCACTTCATATAAGCGAGGCTGAAAACAAGTGTAGCCGACTGGTCCAATGTACCAACCGGCTACGGTCTCGTTCTGATCTCAACGTTGCTTCTTAGGCAGCAACTGACCGATATTTTTGCTCATAGAATTCTCTGGCTTGGCTGATCCAGTCGTCACGCTCAATGCGGTCTTTGAAAGTTAGCAATCGCGAAAATTCTTCAACCGCTTCTGGCGTCCACTCCATGATTTGCTTGAAAGTGTAAATGCCATAGTCGTTTAGCCGAGCCTCAAGAACCTGTGCGATGCCCGAAATCAATTTCAAGTCATCACGCTTTTTTGGTGCCTCGGTATAGACCAGTCCACGAACCGCATGTTGGCTGGTGGTTCCGCCATACTCACGATCGAAATTGACTTCCGACTGCTGACGTTGAGCCATTGCTTCGGTGAAAGAAATGACGGTCGCATCTGGCTCGGCGATCGTGCGGTAGTTTGCCAAACGGGCAAGTACGGCAGCTCGTTCACGTCGCAACTTGCGAATCGTCTCTTCACTGGCCTTCAATTTCATCGTCAACATTTCAAGTTGATGATCGTTACGGTTTGTCTCCACGCTCATTCGAGAGTGTTCGCTGGTTACACGAGCAAGTTCATCCTGAAGCTCCAACTGTTTTTGGTACGCCTCTGCATATTGCTCGCGAACCGTTCGAAGTTCGTTGACGACTTGCTGGTCTTCTTGATCGCGATCCTTGACCAGGGATTCCAATTCTGAAATCCGTTGACATGTCATCTTCAACTCTTCGACTTTGTCAGTTAGCTCAGAAGCTCTGGCGTTGGACACATCCAACTCCGCATTGAGCATCTCCAATCGCTCTTTGGCAGCAGAAAGTTCTGCACGAATTCCATCTCGCTCAACAGTTAGCTCAGCAATCGTTTGAGCATGCTTAGCCGTCGTTGATTGAAAGACCTCTCGCTCACCCGCCATTTTGGCCAATCGAGTATTCGCATCGACGAGCTCAACACGAGTTGTATCATGAAGGCTTGTCAATTCAGTGATCGAATGAGAGCGTGAAGCAAGTGACGTTTCCAGTTCACTATGCTCGGCGGCCAATCGTTTTAGCCGTCCCTGCGTATCAGCCAACTCGTTATTCAACTCGTCTCGCAATTGAGTCAGTTGATTAATCGTGTTCGATTTGGCTTCGAGCAAGTTCTTCAACTCGGTACGCTCTTGCTCAAAAGTGGTCGAAAGCGAATCCGTTTTCTGCTCCATCTCCTGCACTTGCAGGGCAAGCAGGTCTTCCAGCTCGACCGATTTTGCCTCGAATTGAGCCAGCTGTTCGATCGCTTTCGTTTGGGCTTCGATTTTGGTTTGCAACTCGGCTCGCTCTCGCTCAAAGCTGGTCGAGAGTGCACCTGTTTTCTGCTCCATCTCTTGCGTTTGTTGAGCGAGCAGAGCCTCTAGTTCGGCAGACTTAGCTTCAAAGTCAGTTTCAATTTCACTTCGACGCTTAAGCTCCAACTTCAGGTTGTTCATGCCATCTTCGTGCTTGGCTCGCAAGGCATGAATGGTATTTTCCTGGTTGTCGATTCGTTTCTGCAAACCGGCAACGACTTCCAATGAAGACTTCTCGGCCGCAATCGCCTCATCACGCTGCGACGAGACTTTCTCAAGCTGCTCTGTGCTATTGGCAAGCGATTTCTGAAGCGAAACAACTTGCGACTCAAGCGATTCCATATTGGCGACGCTTGATCGTAGCTCTTCCATCGCCAGCTTTGTCTTGGATTGTTCTGCTTGCAGGTCGGCGATGGTGTCCTCAGCGACTTTTTGAGCCGAATGAGCCGCAGCACATTCTGAGCGGGCTTGTTTAAGCAGTTCGCTACTTTCCTTCAACGAGGATTCAGCGGAAACATACTCTTGCTCCAAACCGCTCGCGTTCTTTGTCGCGGTATCCAAAAGTGATTTTTGCGTGGCAAGATCAGATTGAAGTTCAGCAACCCGGGACTCGGCCGCGTGAAGCTGCTCTGTCAAACGCTCTTTCTCGCCAGTCGTGCTCTTGAGGTCGGCTTGATGGTGGATGAGTGATGACTCAATCGTTGAATGACGCCCGCGCCATTCTTCTTCCATCTGGCTGAGTTTCTCGATTTGCTGTTGGCTTAACAAATGCGTTTCGTCTTCGAGCGCGATTCGTTTTGCTTTTTCGTCTTGAAGCTCTAAAAGCGCTTCTTCGTAACGACGGGTCTTATCCGAGACTTCTGACTCGAGAATAGCACGATCGCGTTCAGCGTTCTCGCGACTGGTCGACCAATCGTCACACAACTGTTGAAGGACATTCAACTGGCCTTTTTGCCGAGTGAATCGCCCGTCGAGTTGGGTATATGAATTGTGAGCCAACTTGAGTGACGTTCTCAAGTCTTCGTTTTCGCGAGTGAGTTTGCGATAAACAAGCTCATCTTCACTCCGATCACGGTACCAAATAAAGTATCCAATCAGCATCCCAGCGAAAGCCAAGGCAAAATAAGTTATTGCTGTCATATCTACTCCGTTACCAATCGCTGCTAGCGTAAATCTCGATCCAGAATTGGATTCTTTACACTGTGGTCGGCCCGCTACGATCGGAATCTTCAGCAAAACTGGTACAACCCAAAAAGTTAACCAAGAAGAGTGAAGTTGCCTGCAAACAGTCGTTTGTTGACAGCGGAATATGGCAGCGTCAAAAGGCTAGAAAGTGAACGTTTGCGTTGTGTTGCACAATAGGATTTTGCATCGAGCGTATAGACCGTTTGTAGCCCCGCCTTTAGGCGGAATGGCAACGAGCCGGCTAAAGCCGGTACTACGAACAAGTTGCGGCAAACTATGCAGCATTGGACGTTGCCCACGCTTGAAGACATAAAATCCTGGCAAGCGCGGTGTGGTCTTGGTTCTTGGTGTGGAACACAACAAACCATTTGGCCAAGGGCCATGTTCACCGTAGCCTAGGGCCTCGCCGGTTACGCCCCCGGAACTCCTCCAACCAAACCACTCCAGCGCCAGGTAACCGCACGCTATCGCGTAGCGGCTGAGATCGCGAGAAACTGCGACCGGGGATACAGAAGCAAACCATCAGCCGCCTGGCTGACCGGTTCATCCGAGCAACATCTCACGATTACAAACACAAAACCATCAGCCGCCTGGCGATAGCCTGCGGTTACCACACCCCGGAACTCCTCCAGCCAAACCTCTCTAGCGCAAGTAACCGCACGCTATCGCGTAGCGGCTGAGAGCGAGAGAAAATGCGACCGGGGATACAGAAGCAAACCATCAGCCCGCTTAGCCGACGGTCCAACCAGGCGCCTAAGCGAAGAGGACAACTACATCCAAAATGGTGCTGGCAAGAGGAAAACGTGATTCTCGTAAAGGCTCAGTGCGCCGTTCCAACTAATGTAACGAGTCAACGTTAGGATCAGGGCGAACGCCAATGCGACTGGAATTGCCAGTGTCAAAAATGGATAGCGAACCCACCATCGGCTGGACCTGTTTTTTAGTCCTCCACGTCGATACGCCCAACCAACGATCAAGCGGGCAGGCCAAGAGAATAAAACAAACACAACACTCAACGTCCACAACAACTCACCCGGAATCTCTTCGATCTTGAGAACGAACAAAGGCAACGCCAACACAAGCGTTAACAACAATGCAGTCAAGTGTGCGAACGGAGCTCGGCCATAGTTTTTGAAAACGGCACGGACTTCGAGAAAGCGTTTAACTTTGCCGGCAGTTGCAAAGTGAGCCTGCAAGAATGGTAGCATCATAAAAATTGGGATCGCAAAAACAACTCCAAATATTCCACTGAGCACCGAGACGCTGCCCTCACTGAAACTGGCAGTCACCAACAAAAGCGTTGGGAAGAAGAGCCACGCAAACGTCCCCAGAAAGCCTTTCCAGCCAAGATTGAAGTAATAAAGCAAGTTAAGGCTGGCCACAAAATCCCAAACGCCGTCCCGACAGTTGACGTAAACATTTCCTGAGCGGATCTTTTGAATGAAGATTGCTGGCAAAAACCAATCGCTCATCGGTTTTACATTACAAATGTCATCCACCAATGATTTGGAAATCCAGCCGGTCGAAATAGCGATGATTTTTCGTGCGAAAGCCGACCCTGCCGCGCGGCGTGCTAGCCAAACCGCCAACGAAAATGGAGCGATGATTGGCCAAAAAAAATAACGCAGTTTTCCGCCGCACATCCAAGCGGCACCAATGTGCATGACCGTCATGGCGATCAGCACAAACAAAAAGAATCGCATGCCTCTGGTTTGGCCACTGGTCGGATCAATCAAGTAGGCTTCTCGGGCAAACTGCGATGCGAAGCGAATCGGAATCAAGGTCAGCCATGTCCCAAGCACGATTCCGCCAAGCACGGAGGCTTTCTTTAATCCGATCATTGCATCGCGAAATGACTTTTTGCGGGCAAGCCGTCCGGAGACTTCCAAGAGATATCCAAAGCTCAGAAATTGGACGATCGGAATATTCGCCGCCACAGCCAACAGAAAAATGATACTGCTAACTCCGAACACTCGAGACAAAGCCAAACTGATCCATCCAAAAAATCGAAAGACCCAGCTTTGTCGTGCGCGTTCAGCAACATGGCTTTGGACGGGGTGACTGGAAGCGGTGGAAGATTCTAATTCTTGTTCTATTGAATTGGATATTTGAGCGTCGCCCCCAGACCGCTCCTCGACTAACCTACTACCAATTGGTGGCCCGACGATCTCGGCTTCAACCAGATCGGAATCCACGACTTCCGCGTTGACCAAGTCTTGAACGCCTGGAACAACCGACGCATCGACGACCTCAGGATGTAAAATAGGTTCGTTCTGATTGTTGGAATTCCGAGCCATACATTACAAAAAGTTGAAATCGACTTTATTAAACGCCCATCTAAAACCAAGCGACTTACTTGGGAGTATTTCCAATAGAACAAACCAGTGAAAACCTGTTAATGTTTCATTTTAAGCTGACAATACAAATATTTCGCCAACATTGAATTAATCTTGGCGAATAAGAAAATCTGTTTTTTAAATTTTGGCCAACCGGTGGCTCATGCAAGAATCAACTTGGGCAAAAAACGTACTTTTCCTATCGCTCGTGTGCGGTGGCGTTTTACTGCTGACAATTTACTTGATGGCCACCGAGCGAATTGAGCCACCACTTTCTTACGCCCCGAAAAGCAAATCCCAAAACGACATCCGTACCGTCGCTGCCAAACTAGATTCGGCGTTTGAGAAAACCTGGGCTGAAAACAAACTTGAGCACGCGGGCCGAGCAGATAACTTGGCAGTCGCCCGCCGGCTTTCATTGGGGCTCGCCGGTACGATTCCGTCTCTTGAAGAGATTCGCGAATTCGAACAGGAGCCGGCAGATTCGCAAATCCACTGGTGGGTTTCGCGACTGCTGGAAGACGAAAGAACCAGCAACCATCTCGCCGAACGTTTCACTCGCGCTTTAGTCGGTGTAGAAGATGGCCCGTTCCTGATATTTCGCCGTCGCCGTTTCGCAAGTTGGCTGTCAGATGAAATCCATGCCAACCGCCCATACGGATCGCTTGCTAAAAACATTCTTACTGACGAAGGACTTTGGACCGATACTCCGTCAGTCAACTTTTTCACAAGAACGATTAATCAAGACGACTCCAGTAAACCCGATCCGATTCTTTTGGCTGGCCGAACGACCCGAGCTTTTTTAGGAATGCGAATCGACTGCCTACAGTGTCATGATGATTTCCTGGGCACGATTAACTTGGGCACAGCAGAAAATCCAACCGGCGGACTGCAATCTGATTTTCATTCACTCGCTGCGTTTTTTGCTGAGATGGATAATTCGCTGTTGGGCATTCGCGATGCATCATCAAAAGGCCCGTACGAATACAAATTGCTTGACGCCGATAAAGAATCAGTCATCCCGCCAAAGGTTCCTTTCAACGAAACGCTGGACGGAAAAGAAAAGAATCTAAGAAAACGGCTTGCCAACTGGATAACTCATCCTGACAACAAGCCTTTTGCACGGGCGACGGTCAATCGCGTGTGGGCCATCATGACAGGCCGCGGATTGATTCAGCCTGTGGATGACATTCCACTTGAGGGGCCGTTTCCGGCAGCCATGGAAATTCTGGTTGAAGACTTTGTCGCCAGCGATTTTGATCTGCATCGTCTCATCAGAATCATTGCGGCCTCTCAAGCCATGCACTTGGAGAGTGCGGCCAACTTTGAAATCACGAAGAAGCACGAGAAACATTGGGCTGTCTATCCCATGATTCGACTTCGGCCTGATCAAGTCGCCGGCGCCGTCATTCAGTCTTCGAAACTTACAACAATCGACTCGGCAGCTCACATCATTACGCAGCTAACGAAATATGGCCAACAACGGGATTTTGTAGAACGATTTGGTGACCCGGGTGAAGACGAATTCAAAGACCGCGGTGAAACTGTAACACAACGTTTGCTGATGCTTAATGGAAAAATGATTGATGAGCTTTTAGAAAGCCCCATCAACTCGCCAACGCATCTTCCTGGCCTTGCTCCTACCGCAGAAACTGCCGTGGAAACGATTTACTTGACCACTCTCACTCGCCGACCAACCGATACTGAGAAAGAGAATTTTGTAAAAGCAATCGATACAAAATCTGGAAATGGACGAGTGCGGGAAGTCCTGGATATTTACTGGGCGTTGATCAACGGAGCCGAGTTTCGTTGGAATCACTGAGTGGCAAAACTTGCGTTGAGTGGCAAAACTTGCACAGTCAGCGTTTAAAAGTGTGAATTGGATACAACTAAAATCATGAGCGAATACAACGAAGACTATAGCTGCGGAAGCCGATCGCACTATGACCGCCGCACTGTTCTAAAGATGGCAGGGCTGAGCGGACTTTCGTGGCTGACTCCCATGGCGACGTGCCTTGCTCGAGCCGACGAGCACAACGCACGCAGCAAAGCAAAATCGCTGATCGTCCTTTGGCTTGAGGGGGCTCCAAGCCAATTGGAAACTTTCGACCCGCATCCCGACACGGAAATTGCAGCCGGCAGCAAAGCCCGAAAAACGAATACAAAAGGCGTTTTGCTAGGTGAAGGGATGGAGCAAACCGCCGAGTTAATGGATTCCATTTCACTTGTTCGTTCAGTCACCAGCAAAGAAGGCGACCACGAGCGCGCGATCTACAATGTCAAAACTGGATTTCGTCCGGACCCAACATTGATCCATCCAGCGATTGGCAGTGTCATTTGCCATGAGCTTCCAGATGAACAAGGCAAAATTGTAGACGTACCGAGACACATTTCGATCCTTCCCGCCAGCCAGCCTGGTCGCGGTGGATACTTGGGTGACCAATACGATGCTTTCAAAGTCTTTGATCCCTTACAACCAATTCCAGATGTGCGGGCACGCGTCAAGCAAAATCGGCAGTTGGAGCGAATTAAGAAACTCGAGTTTGCGGATCAGCAATTTCTTAAGCGAAGAAAAAACAATCGCGTGATCGGTGACAAACTAAAGAACACGAATCTGGATGCGGCACTTAAAATGATGTCGTCGGATCAACTGAGCGCCTTTGATGTAAGCCAAGTCCCAAAATCTGAACGAGCCGAGTTTGGAGATACACCGTTTGGTCGTGGTTGCCTTGCGGCGATTCGTTTGATCGAAACAGGAGTCCGCTGCGTTGAAATCACGCTGACCGGGTGGGACACACATGCCAACAATCATCAACTTCAAGCGGGCCGCATCAACATTCTCGATCCGGCTTACGCGGCGTTGATTCGTGAATTAAAGAAACGTGAACTGCTTGATTCAACTTTAGTCGTTTGCGGTGGCGAGTTTGGACGAACGCCTTGGGTTAACCCAGTGGCAGGCCGCGACCACTGGCCACACGGTTTCACAATCGCCATGGCCGGTGGAGGAATTCAAGGCGGGCGGATCATCGGTGAGACTTCGCCAACACCCAAAAAGGGAACGAAAACGCCCAGTGAAAACCTTAAGGACCCTCATCCAATCGAAAACATCCACGCCACGATTTTTTCAGCGATGGGGATTGAGTTTGAAAAAGAACTCGACACGCCGATCGGCCGTCCCATGAAAGTCAGCGAAGGGAAACCGATCAAGGATCTGCTTAACTAGCGGCCACACACTCGATGAACGGTAGTCAACCGCCAAAGCAGTTGTAGGTAGAAGCCTTCAAGAGAATGCTGTTTCAAGCATGACACAAGTCATGAGCGTTTTGGCGATAGCCACGGTTCAATTGCCGTTTAGATGTTGTGACGTCTGCGCATTCTTTCAATCACGTCATTCCAAGCTTTAAGCTCAACGGAACAGTTGTCCGCCGGTTGAACGCGTGTTTCAATTTCAGCAGCCCAAGCAACGTCGGAAGATGGATCCGGTGCCGGATCTAAACTGCGAACTAACCACAGTGCGAGATTTGCACGATGGTCTTCGGGCAGTTTGAGAACGACGTTGTCGAGAGGTTGTTTTGGCTGAATTTCCATCCAAACATTGTAACTAGGCGGTGAGTTAAAACAAATTGTATTTTTACTAATACTCATTGCGTGGGGGATTCAAACGGTTTGATCATACAACCGGAACAATTCGCAGAATTGATTGATCTGCCCGAGAAAACGGATATCGTTTCGGATCTCCGCTACAACAGATCGTCAACCAACCTGCCACGACCTACGTTTTTTTATCGCGGCGATGCCAACGCTATCGCCAATGATTTGCGGTTCTCTTTTCTCGGGTCTATGCGATTTTCGCGCCAAGGTAAATGATGAAAAAGCCCTTTGTAAATTACTACGACGTTTTGGAAGTAAACCCAAAAGCGAGTGCTGATACGATCGAACGAGTTTTTCGATTTCTGGCTAAGCAATCTCATCCCGATCATTCGGATGAGCCCGATATGAAGAAATTTACCGCCATCGTCGAAGCCTACGATACGCTAAAAGATCCAGAGCTTCGCGCTGCGTTCGACATTGAGATCGAAAATCAGAAAGAGCAAACGGAGGACTTAATTTCTCAAACAGATTGTTTGGATGAGGATGCAGAGAACCGCCACAAAATGCTTTCGCTTTTTTATGCCAAACGCCGGCAGAGTATGAAGAGCCCTGGAATCGGAGCCGCGGCTTTGGAAGATTTGATGGGTGTTTCGATGGACGTCGTCGAGTTTTACCTTTGGTACTTCCGATCTAAAAATTTGATTGACCGTGAAGAAAACGGAATGTTGGCAATTACCGCTGAAGGTGTCGACAAAATCGAAGCCACTTTAGAGAAACGAAATGACGCGAGTCTTCGTCGGATCACAGTGGAAAAAGACCGTGTCGAACACAATGGCCAGACAGCCAGTTCTAACTGAATCCAGCCACTGAACTGAATCCAGCCAGTAGAGCCAAAACCAACCAGCGCGAATTGGGACACGAATGAAAATTCGGTTTCAATTGCGCCGATTGGCCTTAAATCGTGGTTCACTTTTCTTCGGATTTGCCATCTTGAAATCGACTTCTGCATTTGAAAATGCGGGCGATCACCGAGGACCATCCGAATTGCCCTCAATTTGTGGTTTCTTCGCCTTAAAGCAGGCACATTGTCAGTTAACCTGTTGAATGAAAAGGGTTCTTTATGCGACAATAAGCAGCTTGATCTAGAGAGCTTAAGCGGGTTTCGAAATACCCTCAGAGTTGAAACAAGGTTGGACTATCGATGTCTCAAGCGCGGACAATTGTGACTGGACGAGAAAAAAGAAATATCCCTGAAGGAACATGGATTCAGTGTCAGGGTTGCAAATCACCGATCTTTAATAAAGAAGCAGAAAAGCGCCTTCGCGTTTGTCCGACTTGTGATTATCACATGTACGTTTCGGCCAAACAGCGAATTGAGCAAGTTCTCGATGAAGGCACGTTCACCGAGTGGGACGGCAATCTTCTCGCGGGCGATCCGCTGGAATTTACCGACAGCCGCGCTTACACCGACCGCTTGGTTTCGGAGCGCAAGAAAACAGGCCTGTCTGATGCTGCGTTGACTGGCTGCGGCATGATCCGCGCTCGTCGAGTCGCCATCGGAGTGACCGATTCCCAATTCATCATGGGAAGCATGGGATCCGTCGTCGGCGAACGTTTGACGAGGTTAGTAGAAAAAGCAACCGAGCAGGACCTGCCATTGATCATCATCAGCGGCTCTGGCGGAGGTGCCCGGATGCACGAAGGCATTTTGTCTTTGATGCAAATGGCCAAAGTGTCCGCAGCGTTGGCACGCTATGACCAAAAAGGTGGCTTGTTCATTTCCGTTTTGACCAATCCCACGATGGGTGGTGTTGCGGCAAGCTTCGCTTCCCTGGGAGATGTTGTTTTTGCGGAACCCAAGGCATTGATCGGATTCGCTGGCCCACGAACAATTAAAGCGACGATTCGGATCGAACTCCCAGAAGGCTTTCAAACCAGCGAATTTTTGTTGGAGCACGGGTTCATTGATCGAATTGTGACACGTTCAAAACTCAAATCCGAAATTGCCCGCACAATTGACTATTGCGGGAAGTGAAGATTCAACGAGTTGGCGAATAAATCCCAACTCGTGATGTATAATCGGGTAGGCCAACATCAACCCAAGCTTTATTCGTAACGACGGTCACCCAACATGGGACTTCTCGACAAACTATTCAAGAAAAAAGCGGCCACTCAAGAAGCACTTGATGTGTCCGCACGATTTCGCCTGGACCGTCATGCGTTCAGTGGAACGATGTCCAAATTCCACGTGGCTCAGGAAATTGGAACTAAGAAACTGTACGGGATCAAGTTTCTTGACGAAGAGAAAACCGCGTACTTCAACGCCCGATTCAAAGGCTTGAATAAACCGCACGAAGGCGAGATCGCACTTTCGATCAAGCATCCAAAGATCGTTGAAACGTACGAGTACGGAAAAACGACGACCGGCCAAGAGTACATTTTGATGGAGTACATCAATGGCCCTGGTCTCGACGCAGCCATTCGAAAAAAGGACGCGTCGATCTTTCCCGACCGGCTGAAACTGATTCGCGAAATGGCCGAAGCGATTCAAGCGGTACATGAGATGGGATTTATCCATCGCGACATCTGTCCAAGAAACTTTATCTGCTACAAAGACATGACGTGGCTAAAGATGATTGACTTTGGATTGACCGTTCCCGATGAACCGCCTTATCGCCTGCCAGGTAACCGAACGGGAACGCCGCAGTATATGTGTCCCGAGATCGTGCGGCGCCGTGCGACTGACAATCGGCTGGATATTTTCGCCTTTGGTGTCACGGTCTATCGTTTCCTGACTTTCGAGCATCCGTGGCGCTCAACGGACTTTACTGGAAAAGCGGCCCTTGCACACGACACATCGGATGTGACTCAGATCCTTGAGCATCGGCCAAACTTGAATCCAAAACTCGCCAAAGCAATCCACAAGTGTTTGCAAGTCGATCCGAACAAGCGAATGGCGAGCGCAAAAAAGTTTCTTTCCGCGATCCGTGGTGTGGAAAAAGAAGACGTCTAACGTTTGGCGTTTTGCATTTAACGTTTAGCGTTTCGGCATGCTGATTCTTCATGCCGATTTCGTTAGTAGCGATAGTCCAACTGGCGTTCTGCGTTAACGATCGCTTTACGATTTGCCACACTGACTTGAGCGTTATTGAGCGAGGGCATTTGGTCGAGCCCAATTGAATGGCTTGCCAACAACTGTCCCGATTCGCGATTCACACTTTCGTTTGCCCGCTGCAAACTCACTTCGGCGCGATGGAAAGCCGTTTGTGACTCGACCAGTCGACGTTGAGCCTCCAAGAGCAACTCTACCGAAACAGCGTCGGCTTCGAACGCGGCTTGACGGGCTTTGACGGTATCCTGAGCGGCCAGCAATCGGTTGTAAGCGTTCTCAACGGCCGAGTGATATTGCTCCGTTTGACGAATCGCCGTGCCAAGATCGTGAATGACCTGTTTTTCCTGCTCGTCCAAAATGGCACGTTCACGCTGAAGCTGCAATTGGGAATTTCGTACGCCGGCAGATGCTTGGCGGTAACCAATTGGCACGTTGAGCTGCAAACCCAATTCCCATTCATTGTGGTCGCCGCTGGTCTGATCAGAAAGCACACTGCTAAATCGTCCGCCACCGCCAATCAGATCGTCTCCGAAACCATTGTTTCGATACGTTGCCACTGCATCCAAGCGAGGCAGCAGGAAATTTTGTGAAGCCAACAACTCCAGCTCTGTACGTTTCACTCGCCAAAGTTGTTGACGAATTTCAACGCGACGATCAAGTGCGACGTTGACCAGTGCATCCCAATCGTAAACCGTTTTGACGGACATTGGCGAATCGGTAGGTTGAAGCAATCGGCCATCTGTTTGCGGAAGCCCAATCAAGCGTCGCAGGTTGGCTTCTGCTTGCAGGATTCCAATCACGCCCGCAGGAGCATCTCCATTGAGAGCGGCGACGACTTGTTGTTGAAACAAATAGTATTGCTCCCGGGCTTGCGATTCTTTGTCGGCTTCACCGCCAGGCAGATCATTGTCAAAACGTGCTTTGACTGTATTCCAGGTTTCCAACGCCGTGTCGCGTGCGATTTTCGCTGACTCAAAATTGCGGTAGGAAAAATACAAATCCCAATACGCGTCAATGGTGTCATTCACAAACTGCCGCACGCCTTGTTCGAACTGACCGATCGAGATGTCATTGTTAATTCGGCTAATTAGCACGCCATTGGTATTTCGAAACCCAGGCTGAGCGTTAGGCCCGGCAATTCGATTGAACGCCAAACCGTTTCCTTGCAACAATGGGTGACGAGCTTCGGCTTCCCAAAATCCGGTATAAGAAGACGGAAACGTGCTGGTCGGATTATTATTTGAATCGTAGGCAATATTATTGCGAAGCGTGTAAGCCGTTCCAACAGCTGAGTTTTTCTGGATCGCAAAATTTGCTGTTGTTAGATCTTGGACGACTTCGGTTGCACCGCCACCAAGAATTGAATTGTTAAATACGTCGTCGTTGTTAGCGTGATTAATCGACGCAGAAAGATTCGCGTCGAATTCAGCCAACGCGGCTTCAACACCAAAAATCGGATCGGTCGCCTGGATGGCGGGATCGTAAACGCCTGCCGTAGCTTGTGGATTTACGAGAACTTGTGCCCCCAGCGACCGAAGGATTTTCGTGTTGCTCAATGCAGCTTCAATGGCATTGTCGACTGAAATCCCAAATGCAGGTGGGAGATCATCGGCGGAGGTGAGGGGACGATTCGAAAATTCATGCGAATGCGAGATTCGCTTGACCGTCGGTGTTTCGCGCGGGCGTTCAACTGCAGTCCCGGCCAAACCATCGAATTGGCCTTGATAGTGGGTCGGATATGAAATGGGGGTTCGCAAACGAACTTTTTGATTTGACTTACAACCCAACAGCATCACTGGCAGGGTTGCACAAGCAATCCAAAATGCAAAATATAGGTTCGTTCGTTTCATTGCCCAATTTCTTTCATTCCAAATGGATTGGCGAAAGCAGGATTTAGAGCACAAAGTTTCAAGACAACTATTGGCTGGTTAATGGTTCGAAATGATGACTTGTGATGCATAATTAACAACGAACGCGTTCTTCTAACGCTCTGAGTAATCGAACATTTCCTTGCAATACTATCGACGCAAATTTTCGGCAACAAAATTCGAACCGCGCAATGACGAATAACCCGGCAATGACGAACGACCCGTAAAGCTTGCCTAATTTATTGGTTGGCGTGCCTCAATCCTGTTTATCGTTACAACCCCATGGTTGCCGTGGCGTGTCAATTCAACATTACCGATTTGACCGAAAGAACAGTTAACGACGTAGCCGGAGTCGCCAGACTTCAAGGTGAACGAAGGTATCTGTAAAGCATTCACCTCTGAGCCGTTTTGGCGATAGCCACGGTTTAATCACAGTCCATTCCTTGGTCAGCCTCTGATTGAGTTGTTGCTTTGCTGGGTGGCCTGAACTCTGGCGAGCCCAGCTACGCTTATCTCGTGGGATTCTTCATACGAGTTACGTACGACGGAAGTTACTTACATAAAGAGCCTCAAACCCGAGCATCTTCATGATTCCCAAGCGTCATTTGATTGGTCTTAATTGTTACAGCCACATGTTTTCAACTGTGTTGGTGATTGGCATCCTTAACCTCTTGGTGATGCCTCTAGCCCAAGCTCAAGAGAACGAAATCCAACCAGCTGAGTTGAAGCCTGCAATGAGTGAAAACGCTGACTCCAATCAGTTTGAATTCGAAAAGGCCGAAGATACTGACACTTCTCCGTTAGATTTCCAAAAGACTGAGGACGCAGACTCCACTCAGTTGGATTTTGAAAAGACTGAGGACGACACAGGTGCTGCTTTGTCAGGCTTCATGCGAAACGATCTGAGAAGCATCGATCTAACGCTGGCTCCAAAGCTGCAAACCCCTGACTTGAAGCCCGTCCCAAACCAGAATGCCCCATTCCAAGCAACGCAGTCCAGAAAGCTTGTTCAGTGGACCGCGCCAAATGACGTATACCAAAACCTGTTCTTCGAAGACCCATTGCTCGAGCGACATGGAATCAACACAGGGGTGACTCGTTTTGGATTATTGCGGGACGAAAGATTACAACCTGTTGTGTCTGGAATGAAGTTCTTGACCAGCAGCGCGCTGCTTCCACTGGACCTCTTAAAACGCCACCATAAGAATTGCGACAATCCACTGGGCTGGGGAGTTGGGAATAGCTATTGAATTGGTGGCTAGTGACTCCTCGCTAACGCCACCTGTTTTAGGCGAGCATCTTTGATCGCTGAATTTTCAACCGCGAATGAACGCTAATAAATGCGACTACAAATTCGGTTTTTCATTTCGCGTCCATCGGCGTTCATTCGCGGTTCTTTTACTCTGTCTTTTCGTATTGAAATCGAATTCGACGATTCAAAGCAGCGGTATTCATCGAGGACTGTCGCTACGAACTAAGGAAAGTCGCGATAACGCTGCAGCCGAAAAATTCCCAAGGTGCGCAGTATTCTTGGTCTACAAAAAGTACTTCACCAAGCGCCCGTCTGAGCAATTCAAATAATTCCCATGAATCCGCAGGTTTACACACCGACTTCTATATTGGAATCAGCTGATTTGGGAAACCAAAATGCGAATACACTGCGAACAATAACGAAAGTGGCTGCCAGTCCCAGCGCAACCATGCCACCGTAAAAAACAATGGAACTGTATTGGGCAGATGAAACCAGTTGTTCCACCCAGTCAACCGAGGAGAACATTAAACTCGGTTCTGAGTGAATTGTGATCGTGAAAGCAAACCAAGTTGTGGCGAGAGCAAACAAAACCAGCGTTACAGTGAAAACTCCCCAATGCAATAAGTTGTTCCAAAGACCGTTTGGTACGCAGTTGATAGGAATGCGCTGGATATTTCGTTTGTTCCAATACCTGAGCGCGGCGGATTGCACTGCTAAAAGCCCTATCATCGTTCCCCAGATCATGGGAACTTGAGCCATTGGTAACTCAATCGATTCCAACAGATAGCTCCCGGAATCAAAAAGAAAAAATCCGTTTCCAAACTTGAAAGAAATGAATGGCCAAAGAAAGGCCGCGAGCATCATGAACCAGACCAACGGTGGCAGCGAATAGTAATTCAAATTGGATTGCGTGAGAGATTTGGATTGTGGACTGGGCCGGCCCAACATCAAAGTGACGATTAGGCCAAACAACGAGGCTACGCCCAACAATCCCGCAATTCCCCAGCCATCTGGAAGCACAATCGTCTCTTTCCATATTGGAGACAACTGGTGTACAGCAAGGCTCGGGTATGAGCCTTGATGAAATTCCCAAAGCCAGAATCCGCTGACAAAAACGGCGATACACCAGGCACCAAACAACAGCGACTTCGCGAGACGTCTCGTACGTGAAATCGCCACTGACAGGCATGCAACAATGATTGTTACGGCAAAGAGAAAACTGCACGACTGCACTAGATTCTCATGAACGATCCATTGGTCTTGAAATGCCGCGCCATTCTCAAATCCCTCAACAAAGCTAATCCTTCCAATTTCTATGCCTTGATTGGCGAGATACACATGACCAATAAAGAGTTGATTACTCCAAGCAGTGTAGGCGGTGGCGATGATTCCAATTGATCCACACAGGACCATGCCGCACGATTCGACCCATCTTCGTCTTGCTTGCCAATGCCACAATGGCATAACGCTTATCAATAGTCCCAATGGGCCAATCAATGATCTGAGATAACCGATAATGATTTCCGATCTCAACCTGCTTGGCTCCAGATAAGTGCTATCTGAGCTCCTAATAAGAGTGGGAGGCTCACTTGGGATGATTCCAAGTGGATTTATCAAAAACGTGAGCAATAACAATGTTCCGAAGAGTCGTATCGTGAACCAAATCCAGCGGGCCGGCGAGTTGGATACGAATGGTAAGTGCTCGCCTTGATAAAGAAACAGGCATTGGTGTGAGGTGTGCCAAATTACGATACCCAAAATCGCAACCCATGCCATCCCAAGGTAATCAGGAGCAATCTTGACCAGGCAAGCGAGCATGACGCTGCACAAGGCGATCCCGATCAGCGTTTTCTTGAGAGTGAATTTCAGGTTGACTTTCCCCCAATGACAAAACGATCAAGACCCAAAATGGAAAGGAGTTCCAATCGATCTTTCGCCTCATATTCGAAAACGAGAGAACAATATAGCCATAATTCCGTGACGAGTGATTGAAATTGTCTTGAGATTGGAATGCCTGATTTTCGCAAAACTCCGACATCAATTGATAGAAAGGTTATTCGTAAGCACTTTCAGTAGCTGACCGATTGCTAAAGCAGTTAAAACGCGAGTTAACGACCCGAGGGACTTGTTCTTTGCAAAAGTGACTCCGAAGCTCATCAAAATCGCTCGGGCAGCACTTTTCCGGTTCGGTGATCCACTTTGCAAATACGAGATTGCCCCTGCGCACCCTCGGCCGGTTTGATCGCGACCAACCAATAGGGATCGCCAGGCACATTGGTCTCCACCATCGCATGAAGAATCTCAGGATCGTGAATTCCGTTCTGGCTATACAGCTTTGCGTGGAACTCTTTCTCGCGTTGGATCTTTTCGCGGTCAAAAAACACGGCGGAACATTTTTGTCCGGGTTTAACGTCGCCAAGATGTTCGATGACGATCATGATCGCCGCTTTATTGTCCAGTTCTCGGTTTGCCACCATGTTTGTTTGCCACCATTTACTCCGACTCTGACGGACAAAGACGCACCTAAAAGTAACGCTCAGCGTCAAGTCTACGATTTAGCAAGATCGTCAAACGAAGGCGCCGAACTCGTGAACCCATGTCAGAAGATATTGTTCGGTTTCCGCTAAGCCGTGAACTCGCTCGAACCAAGGTTACTTCGAAGGGCCATTGAGCCCAGGCGAATTGTCATCGGATTCCGATTCATCATCCTCACCGACTGGTGGGTCAACGTAACCGTCTGATGAATCATTTTTCAATTGCGAACGCATCTCGGCGTTTTCGTTGCCTGATTCGGTTGGCACATTCTCTGGCATCTCGACTTTTGCGAACGGATCAGATTCGACTCGCCCACCCGTTTCGACAAGCGTTTTTGTTTCGCCAACTTCTTCTGGAACATCCTCGACTTCGACAGTTCTTCTGCCGAATTGAGGTTGATCGTTGGCACCGCCAAATGCGTTGGGACTGCCACCGCCAAATGGCCTGGCAATCGGAGCCATGTTTTCACCGAGATCTCGATCTTTGACGATGACTGATTTCGACGTTTCATCGATCACTTTGGTTGGTTTTTCTTCAAGCGACAACGTCCCTTTGTAATTTCTTCGTCGCTCTGTGGGCGCACTGATTTCGCTTTCGCCAGCCAAAGAAGGTGTTACCCGGCGAGTAAGCGTTGTACCGAATCCTTCAGAAACATTGGACGCAGCTGGATTAGGCACGGCATTCAAAATGGGGGCTTGATTCAGCAAAATGGGATCGCCAATTTCATTCCCAAAGCAGTCGATGGGAACTTTCATCATGATGGTTCGCGGAATCGCCTGCATCACTTCGTAGTCAACACGTTTGGAAACCGTGCGAGGCACTTCGATTTCGCGTTGGTAAGGCACCCACCTTGAAGTCTCAACATCGTATGGCTCGAACGTTTCGACCTTTTGATAAATCACTTCTTCATAGGGGACTTTTTTGACAACGACTTCTTCGCGATACGTCGTTCGCGTATAGGGAATCTCTTCGGTGGTAACAATTGTTTTTGGGACTTTTCTAGAGTAGGGCACACGGCGAGTTTTGGTTCGCTCGACCATGCGTTTTACCTCCACCGGCACCTTGCGAGTTTCGACTTTCTCGACCATTCGAGTGACTTCGATAGGCGTTCGTTCTTCTACGGTCTCTGGAACGAATTCGAATTTGGCTGTTTCTCTAGGAACAAGTGTGGGCACGGTCGAAGCGGCAGGTGTCAATACAGAAGGCTGAACCCAATGAAGCCCACGACGCCGAAAGACGGTTTGCCCACTAGCGGGATCCGTATAGTAGCCCGTGCCAAGCCACGTCATGCGTGGTCGCTGAGTCGGATCAGGTGTGGCTACGATTTGAGGTACGACGGCAGTGGTTGGAACCAGTTCAGTTTGGTTTTTGTACTTTGGTTTATAAGTCGTGGTTGCTTTGACTTCGATTAGTTTTTGTGTGACTGGTTTGCGAACGGTGTATTTTTCTTCGCGCATTTCAGTTTCAACAACTGGTTCGCGAACGGTATATTCTTCGTCGCGATAGTCGGTGACTTCTTCGAAAGTCCTCTCTTCTGTCCTGCGCTGACGGAAAAGCGTTTCAGTAATTGGTTTTTTGACAACCATACGCTCTTCGCGTTCGCTTGTAGTGCGAATCGGTTTGTAGGTTACACGTTTGCGCTCACGCTGTTCGGTTTGCGTAATCTGTTTGTACGCCGTTTCCTGCTTTCGCTCTTTAGTCGTTTCGTTGATCCAACGAGACATTGTGACAGGCTTTTTCTCGTAGACGGTCACGGGTACGAGTTTATAAGTTTGATATGTTTCGTAACCGTTAATCTGTGCGCTAGCGGAGTTCACGGTCATCACGCATCCGAACACACAACAACCCAACGCGATCACCATCCCCCGATAGGCGGAGCGGAGATTTTGAGATTTCAAATTGCTAACAAACATCGTGATGCCTTAGTTTTGGTAGACGCCATTTCATAATAAACACAACCGGAAACGACCGCCAATTTTAGGCGAACGGTTACACGGCTTGTATCAAGTTTGACGGATTCGGGTTGCTAAATCAAACGACAAGGACTGTTATTCTGCCAGCAAACACTGCCAACACCGACGTTCTTAACGCTGTTTGTTAAACCTTGACGGTTATCGGACTTTTCTAGAGGCACCAACCCTAAGTCGGACAGCTGAGTTTCATTGCACTCATGGGCCAACTACAAGTCGCCCGAACCGATAGATAGGCGAAATTACGCCTGCGCTTTGGCTTACGTTTCGGCGGAAAAGTCAAGGAGCAATCCAGGTTGCTGACCGTTTGCAATCAGTTCAAAGTTCCATTCTCAATTGGCAATCCATGAGTGCTGTCAAACCATATCGATCCCTCGTTGACCGATTGTGGCCACGCATGCACCATGCTCGACGGTCCGACCATGAACTCCTCAAGGACATACGCAAACGGGCAAAAGAAATCGAGGGCTGCGGCGATGCAAAATTGTTTGAACTCGCAGACGAGCTTCGAACAAAGATTCGCACTGATGGAATTCCGATCCTTTCTCGCAACGTCGTGATCGAGTCGTTTTCATTGACGACCGAAGCCCTGCGTCGAACGACCGGCAAGGTCTATTACGATTGCCAGTTGCTGGGTGGGTTGGTGTTGGCAACGGGTGCGATCGCCGAGATGCAAACCGGCGAAGGCAAAACGGTAACGTGCGGTTTAGCGTCGTCTTTGTATGGCCTGACTGGAAAAGGCGTTCACGTCGCGACAACGAACGCTTATCTGGCCGAACGTGATCATGAAGAGCTTGTGCCAGTGTTGTCGGCGCTTGGGTTGAGTTCGGCGTTGATTCAAAGCGAACAAGACGTCACCGAAAAACGCGCTGCCTACGAGTGCGACATCACTTACGGCACCGGTTACGAATTTGGTTTTGACTTTCTGCGTGACCAGATGGCCATCCGCAACCAACCCGACCTTCCACTGGGCGCACGATTTTTGTGTCGCTTGCGTGGAATGGACGAACGAGATGTCACATTGATGCAGCGCCCGCTTTCTTTCGCCATCATCGACGAAGCCGACAGTGTGTTGATCGACGAAGCCGCAACGCCATTGATTTTATCTGGCACAAGTGGCGTCACCATCCCCGATCCGCACGTTTACGAAACGGCGCTCAATGTGGCGAACCAACTGCACGAGGATGCAGATTTCGAAATCGATTGGATCAAGAATTCAATCAAGCTTTCTGATTCAGGCTGGAAACTGATTCACCAACAACTACCTCCTGATGTTCAACTCCTTTTGCAACGGCCGTGGTCACAGTACGTCGAGCAGGCGCTTCACGCGAGGTTGCTGCTGAAACGAGACACCGACTATGTCGTTTCCAATGACGAAATTGTGATCGTTGACGCCAACACGGGGCGACTTCATGAAGAACGTAAGTGGCGAAGCGGCTTGCACCAGGCGATCGAAATGCGAGAAGGTGTTCCGATGACTGAGGAGCGAGAAATCGAAGCCCGCATCACACGCCAGCGCTATTTCGCTTTCTACGAAAAAGTCTGCGGGATGACCGGGACGGCGATGGGCAATGAAGCGGAGTTGCTTGAGTTCTACGATCTGCCGATTGTGAAAATTGAACGCAACAAGCCTTCACGGCGAGCCACAATCAAGGCTCGATACTTCGGCGACCAAGAATCGAAATACAAAGCCATCGCTGACGAAGCCATCGCAAAATCAGCCACTGGCCAGCCCGTTCTTGTGGGTACGCGAACCATTATTCAGAGTCGCGAGATCGCTCAAATCCTCAAATCAAAAAACCATCCGCACATCGTTCTTAACGGCACGCAGGACGAGGACGAAGCTTCCATTATTTCCGCCGCCGGTCGTGCAGGATGCCTCACGATCGCAACCAACATGGCAGGGCGGGGCACCGACATCAAACTCGATGACGAAGCACGAGCCGCTGGCGGGTTACATGTTATCGTCGCCGAGCATCATGACTCACCACGCGTTGACCGGCAGTTGATCGGACGAAGCGCACGACAGTCCGACCCCGGATCATGTCAATTTTACGTTTCCGCGGACGACGAAATCATCAGGCGTTACGAACCGGGATTCGCCAAAGTGCTACAGCGATCAGCCGACAAAACCACCGGCGAGTGCCGTTCGAATTTCGATCACCAAATTCGTGCGCTGCAAACCCGGATCGAATCAATCGGTTTTAACAACAGGAAGAAAATGGTCGTCCACGACAACTGGATGGAATCAGTTCAGGAATCGGTGGCTAAAACTGCATGATGATCACGAAAGCCTCGATCACTTAATTGCTTGATCATTTACAAAACATATCGTTCAGAGACGGCAGTCAGGCTTATTGAAACTCACTGCTAAACACCGGACACGGAGTTCAAATTGAATACCAGCATTTCAAAATTTACTTTGCTTACGACATTGCCAGCGTTAACGGTGTTTTTCGCGCTCGGTTCGGCTTGGACTAACGCCAACGACAACGGGAACAACACTCGAAGTCGACGCGAGCGGACGATTAAACTCCGCTCACACACGGCTGCAGACGAAGCGTTCACCGAGTCGTACCAAAAAGTGTTAGTGGCCTGCGCTGAAAACGGGATCGTAAACGAAATCAACGTGAAACGAGGCGACATCGTCAAAGAAGGCGATCTCCTGTTTGAGCTGGACATGAGCGTGCTAAAGGCTTCCCGCAGGCTTTCTCTAGCCAAAGCCAACATGAAGGCAAAACTTCGTGCGGCGGAGGTCCAACTAGAGACCAACACAAAACGATACAAACAAAAAGTCGAACTTCTCAATGAGAACGCGGGTAGCCCCGAAGAAGTCGAACGTGCGAAAACGGAAATGGAAATCGCCCGTCAAAATATCGAAGAGATACTTGAAGAAAACGAACAGGCAACGCTTGAAACCAAACGAATCGAAAGCCAGATGGAACAAAAACGCGTTCGCAGCCCTATCAGCGGCGTCGTGATTGATGTCCGTAAAAAGGTCGGCGAATACGTTTCGGTTAACGACCCGCACGTCATCACCGTGGAACAACTGAATGCTCTGCGAGTCGTTTTCTATCTGCCAACCGCACGGGCGGTCAAAATCAAAGTTGGCGACACCGCCGATGTGTTGATGACAGAAAAAGACCAACATGCCAAAGCGATTGTTGAATACGTCGCTCCAGTCACCAATGCCGATAGTGGCCGAGTTCGCATCGAGGTCGTCATTGAAAATAAACGCCGCCAGTTCCGAAGCGGTGTGCGCTGCCGCATGCTCGAAACGTTTAGCCAACATTCGATGCTTCAGGAAATGCTCGACAACCGTAATTCGCGATAAACTTTTTCGACCGCCAAACCACGACGCTACCTCTGGCAAATCACAACAAACCACGACAAAGCAATGTCTAATCCGCCCACTAACAACAACATCACCTCGCAACCAGCCGAAATCGTAGTTGGCTCGATTGCAGAATCGATACAAGAAAAAACGCCGTTCGAATCGTTGACGTTGGAGTCTGTATCCAAAAGTCGTGATACGGCTCACTTGGTCGAACTGGCCGAAGACCTTCGTGCGATCACGACCACGACGGAAAAATCCGAAAAGCTGATTGAGCAATTCCTGGACGCTATTTCTACACGAGCCCGCATGTTTTCGTGTGGTTGGATCGAGCTTTCTGCTGGCAAGAAACCTGAGATCATCGAGTCACGTTTTAAAAACCCTGCGATGGACAATTCGGCCATGCGCAAGCAGATGCTGTCGGCAGCAATCTATGCGTCGGCTCATCCTGGCCCACAGATTTTAAAATGTGACAACATTCGAGGTTCACTGGTCGCTTGCGTATCGTTTTACAAAAACGACAAAACAACTGCAGTGATGTGTGGCGTTTTCCATGATGACAAAACGCGATGCGCCGAAGCGATGATGGTCTGCCAATCCGTTGCCAATCACTTTGACGTGTGGCGATCGCGTGAACAGCTGACAACGATGGCGATGGAAGTCCGCAGTACCGCAACCGTTCTGGAACTGGTTGGAAAAGCCGAAGGCAGTGAATCGGTAAAAGACGCTTGTGTCAAAATCGCAAATGAACTTCAAAACCTCTTTCGCTGTGAATATGTTGCGATTGGATTAAAAGGCCCCACCGGAACCAGTGCGACTTCATCTAAATTGGTCGCGGTTTCTTCGATGGCTGAATTCGACAACCAATCGCGGACCTGTCGGCTGTTAAAAAGTGCTTTCGACGAATCGATCATGCGCGGTCAATACACGGTTTTCCCTGAAGGGCCTGCCGCCGATTCAACTGGCCCGCGAAGTATCGCTTTGTCGCACAAGAAATTAGCCAATCACATGCGCTGCGAAGCCGCCATTTCCGTTCCGCTGCGAAACGAAGCCAACAAGACCATTGGCGCTATCACGTTTCTCGGAAAACGCTCGCTTGATCGCACGGACTATTCGCGAAACCTGATTCGCGCGTTGGAGCACCCCGTGGGCAGCACCGTCGAAGTCGTCCGCCGTGCCGAAGGTGGCTGGCTTCGAAAACTCTCGCGGATGCTCGTGTCGAAGGATAAGTCAAATAAGAAATGGATCATCGGCTCACTTGCAATCGCCTCATTGGTTGCGATGTTTATTCCGGTACCTTATCGGGTCAATTCAAAATGCACGGCCGAACCGGTAACCAGAAGCTTCAGCGTAGCTCCACACAAAGGCCTGTTGGAAAACACGTTTGTCGAGCCTGGCGATGTGGTCGCCGTGGGCCAAGTGCTCGCTAAGATGGATGGTCGAGAAATCGGATTTACAATGGCTTCGACCATTGCCGATCGCAATCGTGCCGCCAAGGATTTTGACACTTATCGGGCAGCCGGCGAAATTGCGAAATCGCTTCAGGCTGACCTTGAAATGAAGGGCTTTGAAGCCGAACTCAGCGTGCTGGAATTCAACCAAAACAACCTTGAGATCAAATCACAAATTGAAGGCGTCGTGCTTTCCGGCAGCATCGACAAACGCCAAAACTATCCGGTCGATATTGGCCAGAAGCTTTATGAGATCGCGCCAATTACGCCGCTGAGAGTTGAACTGGCAATTCCCGCAGATGAAGTCATGCATATCGAAGCCGGACAAACGGTGAAGTTCCGTTTTGATGGATTTGGCACCGAGACGATCGAAGCAGTTGTTGAAAAGATCCGACCAAGCTCAACCATTCGCGACGATGAAAACGTGTTTATCGCCGAAGCCATTCTTGACAACGAAGACGGCCGAGTCCGACCCGGCATGGACGGTCACGCAAAAGTCTACGGAACCAAACGCACACTCGGCTGGGCAATTTTTCATCGACCATGGGAGAAAATCGTGACGGCTGTGGGATTCTAATTTGAGATCGCACGTAAATAGCCGCTTACTGAATATCGCCTACTCCTACTGCCAACTAACATTTGCCAATTAAAAAAATGGACACTCCCCCCAACAACTCGACCGCTCACCATAGCACCGTTGAACTGGCCAACTGTAAGCTTGAGTTGCGCACCGACCTTGAGTTTCATCTTCAGGAATATCAAGGCGCTGCCTGTTATTTGATCGAAGACGAAATCAACTCGCGATTCTTTCGCGTCGGCATGGCGGAGTACCACTTCATCTCATTGATGAACGGATCGACAAAAATCGCGCAAGCCATCGCCCAAACCGCTTCTCAGATGGGCGACCAAGCTCTTAGCGAACAAGACGCCATTACGATTGCCAAATGGTTAATCGATAGCGGACTGGCAACGACTGAAGCCTCGCGATCTGCGGGCCGATTAATGGAGTCGTTTGACGAATCGGATCGCAAAAAACGAATGGCGAAGATGAACCCGGTGACTCCCAAGTTTTCGCTGTTCAATCCCGACCGATTCTTGACACATTTAAACGCAGCGTTTGGATGGGTCTTTAGTTTCCCAATGTTCCTGATCTGGTGCGGCATCGTTGCAACGGCACTTTATATGGTCGGTGCAAACTGGGACGCGATCACCAGCAGCCAATCGATGATTTTCACCAGTGACAACTGGATCTGGCTGGGTTTGACCTGGGTTATTCTCAAAGTCTTTCACGAAATCGCTCACGGACTAGCTTGTAAACGATTCGAAGGAGACGTCAATCAATGCGGCCTCGTTTTGATCGTCATGATTCCGCTTCCGTTTGTTGACGTCACCAGTTCGTGGCGTTTCACGTCCAAGTGGCAACGAATCTATGTCGCCGCCGCTGGGATGTACGTTGAAATTTTCCTGGCTGCGGTCGCAACCATCGTCTGGGCCTATTCCGATGGCGTGATTCAGCAGCACGCGTTTAACGTGATGTTGGCCGGTAGTGTGACGACTGTCTTTTTTAACGCCAACCCGTTGATGAAATTCGATGGCTACTACATGCTTTCCGATTGGTTGGAACTTCCCAACCTCGGCACGCACGGACAACAGTGGACTTCGTGGGTCGGTAAAAAATACTATCTCGGCATGGACGTAAAACAACCGTCTTGGCCCGAGAAACGAACTTGGATGATTGCGACCTATGCAGTTTTGGCCCTTGTTTGGAAAGTCCTAATTTGGGTTGGATTGGCACTTGCGGCGGAAACATTGTTCTTCGGAGCCGGTGTTGTGTTGGCGGCAATTGCGATGGTGTTCTGGATTGTTTGGCCGATCGCCAAACTACTTAAAATGGTCTTCATCGGTGAAGGAACCCAGCAACGCCCAGGGCGACTTCGGTTTTGCTTATTGACATCGGGATTGGCTTTGGCAGCGTGGGCGACATTTGCTTACGTGCCTTGGTACGCACGCATCAAAGCTCCAGCGATCGTAGATTTTCAAGAGAGTCTCGAAATCCGAACGCCAGTGGGCGGATTCTTGAGCGAGATTTTTGTTCAACCTGGCGATGTCGTAAAAGCAGGTCAATTGTTGGCTCGACTGGACAACATTAGCGTTGATGCGGATGTGGAAAAATTGCTGATCGAACTTCAAGCAAACGACATTCGCGCACGAAGGCTTCGCACCGACGAAAACATTCCTGGCGTTGACGTGCAATCGAAAAATCGAGAAGCGTTATTGGAACAATTAGCTGAGCGTCAAACGCAACAAGAGAACCTTGAGGTGCGAGCCAAGTCATCCGGAATCGTTGACGCGGATGAATTAGATGCCCTATTAGGACAATATCTGGCGCCTGGCCACATGCTTTGCACGATTCAAACGGACTCGCTTAAAGAAGTTCATGCGATGATTTCTCAACACGATTTCGAGTCATTCCAACAACGAATTGATGAGGACGTTGATGTGCACATTTGGGGAATGGGCACTGGTTACTTTTCCGCTCGAATGAGCCATCTCAACCCACGCGGCCGAGTTGATTTGCCACATCCCGCGTTCAGTGCGACGGCAGGCGGACCGTTAGCAGTAAAGTACCGAGCTCCAGATGCGCAACAAAGCGATGACCAAGGCCCGTTGGAATTGGTCGATCCTCATTTCCTGGCACGAGTGAAGCTTTCAGATTCCGACAGCAAACGTTTTCGTAGTGGGCAACCGGCAATCGTAAGTTTCAGAACCAAGCGTGGCTCAATCGGCGAAGTGCTATCAGAAAAAGCGACTATCTGGCTTAGAAAAATGCGCCAACAAGCAAAAGCGATGAGTCTCTAGTCAGTTAACGTACTGCGACAATGCTTTGGGAATCTGCCTGCAACAATGACAGCAGTTTTTTATATAAGGCATTCAACTGGGAAACCTACTTCTTCCCGCAACCAGCCTCGTTTCACTATTTTACGTGACCGGTACGATTGCTAAAGAAATTGTAACCGTTCCAAGCATTATGATAGATACGACAAGACTAATCGTTGCAAACGCTCGATAAGGATAATGTTGTGCACCCGCGCACAACTTACGTTATCCAATATTGAGTAAAATCGAATGAGCTTTCCCGTCTCATTGAAAACTTTGATAGCTCTGAGCGTTGCAATTGCGTTCTTATGTAGCAATGCCGATGCGCAAATTCAAACTACACCGTCCTACTCAGTTATCGAACCGACCGACAACCTCAGCCCCGATCAGGCGCAGCAAGATCAATTCACCCAGACCCAAATGCAGGTTCTTGGCTCAGATCAACAACTTGGTTGGTGGGCTCCAATGGTTTCCCAGCCGATGCGTGAGTCTGCCTCTCAACAAGTTTTAACGTTGGATGAGGTTTTGGTCAGGACGTTGCAGTATTCCAATCAAATCAAAGTATTTTCTGACCTCCCGATGATTCGCCGAACTGCGATCATCGAAGCGGACGCAGCATTCGACTGGTCAAAATTTTTAGAAACCCGATGGGATGACCTTAATGATCCTGTTGGAAGTTCACTGACCGTTGGCGGTGACGGAACTCGTTTCATCAACCAACAATGGACTGCCGGTGGCGGTTTTCGTCGTCGAACCCGTACAGGTGGCCAGCTCGACATTACGCAAAATCTGGGTCACCAAACCACGAACTCAAACTTCTTTCTTCCCAATCCACAAGGAACCGCCCGTTTGGTTCTTGGTTATACCCAGCCGTTATTGCGCGGACGGGGCCGAATCTACAACGAAAGTTTGACCGTTCTCGCAAAGATCGACGTTTCGATTGCGGACGAAGAATTTCGACGCCAGCTGCAATCGCATCTACTGGAAGTCACTCGCGCATACTGGACGTTGTACCTGGAGCGAGGAACCTTGTTCCAAAGAATGAACTCCTACCAACGAGCTTTTGTCATCCACAACATGTTGGAAAAGCGACGTATGGTGGATGCCCAGCAATCTCAAATTATCAGTGCACGTGCCTCTGCAACAACACGCTATTCCGAGCTGATACGTGCTCGAATGGCTGTCAAGAATGCCGAGTCCAGACTACGTTCGCTTGTAAACGATCCGTCGTTGGGTGAATTTGATGAAGTCGAACTCATTCCGTTTGACGCTCCGAGCATGGCCCCGTTTCCTGCAGAAGTGCGGCAGTCAATGGAGTTTGCAATTCAAAATCGCCCTGAAGTTTTGCAAGCCTTGCGACAAATCAAAGCGGGTCAAATTCGTTTGGGAATGGCGACTCATGAGTTACTGCCACAGTTGGATTTGGTCACTCAATCGTACGTCGCTGGATTGGACGGCGACGGGCAATTTGGCGACGCGTTTACAGAGCAATTCAACGCCGGCCGGCCGTCATACTCGATTGGTGTAAACTATGAAATTCCATTGGCAAATCGCGCTGCCAATGCCCGAAACATTCGCCGTCGACTTGAGCTCCGACAGCTTCAATCTCAATACAAAACGACCCTTCAAACTGTAAAACTGGAAGTCGAAATTGCCGTTCGCGAGATTGACACATCCAGCCAGGAAATGCAGGCCAAACGCCAGGCAATGGAAGCCCGTTCAGCCCAACTGGATGCTCTGACCAAACGCTGGAAACGGCTACCTGGCGAAGACCTTTCTGCCAGCCTGGCTTTGGAAAATCTATTAGTCGCTCAAGAGCGTTTGGCTGACGCCGAAGCTGAGTACCTGCAATCTCAATTGACCTACAACTTGGCTCAGATGAATTTGAAACGTAGCACTGGTTTATTGCTTCGTACCGAAGGAATCAACATTGGATCCACACTCGAATCGGATTTGCCGACCCATGTTTTAAGCAAAGGCCAGATGATTGCTGGATCTGAAAATGTGGTTCCGACACCACAGCAAGGAGATTCTCAGCCACTGTTGAATAGGTCTTTCCGTGGTGTTATCTCACCGATCAGCAGCGTCGCCCCACCAAACGGGGCTTCAAAACCAAGCGGGGTTTCACAAGCAAGCGGAATCGACAGTGCCAATGGAGCATCTCAAGTCGAATTAATCCCTGCTCAGCTTGAATTTGAATCAGAGTCTCCCACCGACCAATCCAAGAACGAATTTTTGATCCCCGAGCCGGCTATTAAATAGGCTGATTGTGACTTCAGATTGTCTTATTTGATCTGAATGTTCAGCCAGAGCATCTTTACCCAAAAGAAGGTTGGATAGCTCTACAAAGCATACGATTCCTATAAAGCGATGATGCAGTTTTGCATCGTCGCTTTTTTTTGCGCATTCGGGCAACTCGCCTTTTAATTGCCTATCTTGCGCGTCGAGAAAAGACAACACGGTTTGCCGCGCAAGGTAAGTTTTCCTTGGCCACGGCTGCGCCGTAATGAATGTAGATTGCGCGACCGTCAAACTTTGACAATTGGCCTTCTGCATTCGAACTCCCCCAGCTTTTTTCGCAATTATGGAATTGTAATGCCAGACTCCCCATCTAATGCACCTGGTCCAGACAAAAAAAATCTCTTGATTGAACAATTGGAAGAACGGGCTCTTTTCAATGCCGTTCCCGTTGCTCCAATTGACGCTCAGGCTATCGAAGCCGACGCCACTGCGTATCTTGAAACAGTGGTCAACGCGATTTCAGCTGATGCTGAAGCCGGCGCCAGTCAACAAGAACAGGCAGCCAAAAGAGAAGTCCTGTTTGTCGATAAATCCGTCGAGGGATATGAATCGATCGTCGCTGATTTTGTAGCCACCAGAGACGTCGATGTATTTTTCATCAACGACCAGTCCTCTGGTTTCGAGCAAATCGCCAACCATCTTGAGGGACGAAGTGACATTGAAGCGATTCACATCGTTTCACACGGCAACGATGCGCAATTGAATTTGGGGAATTCAGTTGTTACGCAAGAAGACTTGGCCGGCCAACATACTTCTGAACTCGTTCGCATTGGGCAATCACTTTCAGAATTTGGGGATATTCTGATTTACGGTTGCGACCTTGCTTCGTCGGTCGAAGGCGAAGCGTTCATCAGCGAACTAAGCAACATCACCAACGCCGATGTTGCTGCTTCGGATGACCTAACTGGTTCGGCTCTTGAAGGGGGTGATTGGGATCTGGAAAAATCGACGGGATCCATCGAAGCTTTATCGTTGTCATCGAGTTCTTTTTCAGGAACCCTGTTGGAGAGTGACAATGGTTTTACCATCGGTACTTCCCCCATATTCGTCGATGGTGAGACTGCGATTGTTCCTGAAGGACAACCCGGCCAATCGACGTTTGTGTATGCAAACGCGGCAACTGCAAATAACGGTGCAATTGATGTCGACGTGCATTTGACCTTGGTCAATACGTTCGATGAGCTTGGAAATTTGACGACTGGCCAAGCCAATCAATTGCCGGTTACATTCTCAAACTGGGACCAAAGCCCCGTTGTGCTTTCAAGATTCGTTGGTGCGAGCGCAAATGGCTTCGAGGGGCATACTGCTGAAATCCGAGTTGATTTTTTCGACCAAGCAACTGGCAACCCCCTTTCAATCGTGGGTGATTTCACGTTTCAAGATATTGATTACGAACCACCAGAAAACAATGGAAGTGGAGCCGAAGCGATTATTACGTTGTCAGATGAAGTGCTGAACTACACTCTTTCCGGCAATCCGAATCCTTCAGAAATCGTGGATACCGAAGAGAATGGCCAAACAACGTTTACGAACTTCACCGGTAATGGCTCACCAAACGACCAAGAACGCTGGGTTGGTATTTCATTCAATCAGACCACTAGCCACACGTTGATCTTTCAATCACGCGCTGTTAACACAGGTTACGGCCTGACGACCAGGGAATTTGACAACCCAGTAACCTTCACACAGCCGATAGCCGCCGATGATCTTTTTGCGACCGATCAGGACACCACGATTCTTGGAAATGTGATCACAGCTGACAATGGATCAGGAGCAGACAGCGATCCCGATGGCGATGTATTGGCCGTGATGAATGTCAATGGTATGACAGCCAATGTCGGAACAGCAGTCACTGGCTCAAACGGTGGTCAGTTTACAATCGACTCTGACGGCACAATCGAATTCGATCCCGACGGAGATTTTGATTTTCTAGCCGAGGGCCAAACGACCACCACAACGATCAACTACCAGGTTGGCGATGGGACCGGATTGACCGACGAAGCTACGGTAACCGTTATCATCACAGGTACAAACGACGATCCAATCGTTGGAGGCAATCTTCCTCCGCAAACCAATCAAGATCTCGATACCATCACCAGCGTGGATATCACCAATGTGTTTAGCGATCCCGATGGCGACACGCTGACTTATACAGCGACTGGATTGCCAGCAGGTTTGTCGCTTGATTTGAATAGCGGATCGATCAGTGGAGTCATCGACAACAGCGCCTCAATAGGCGGCCCCAACGGCGATGGGATTTACGTGATAGAAGTGACTGCTACGGACAGTCTCGGCGCATCGGTCTCAACGACTTTCTCGTGGGCGGTAACCAATCCAGGGCCAACGGCAACTGACAACACAAACAGTGTCTCGGAAAATATCACGACACCCAACAATGGAAACGTGATTACCGATAACGATGGAGCCGGTGTTGATTCGGATCCAGACGGCGATGACTTATCCGTGACTTCGTTCGACGGAAGTGCGGCCAATGTTGGATCAGCAATTTCGACAACGTATGGAACCATCACGGTTAACAGCGATGGCTCTTACGCTTACACGGTCGACAATGACAACGATGACGTGGACTCCCTGGACGAAGGCGAGACCCTAACGGAATCATTTACTTACGTCATTTCCGATGGCGAAGGTGGCACCTCTTCCGCGACTTTGACGATCACGATCAACGGAGCCAATGATGCTCCGATTGTTGACCAAGCAATTGCAAATCAAGCCGACGATGATGCAGACACGATCACAACGGTTGATGTAACGAACGCGTTTAGTGACGTTGACGGCGACACGTTGACCTACACCGCAACCGGTTTGCCAAGCGGTTTGACGCTGGACTTGAACTCGGGCGCAATCACGGGAACGATTGACAACTCGGCTTCCCAAGGCGGCCCAAACAGCGATGGTGTTTACACTGTCGAAGTCACTGCCACCGATGACAACGGAGCAACCGTTTCGACGACGTTTATTTGGACCGTGACCAACCCTGGCCCAAATGCAGTTGACGATTTAGATTCGACCACTCAAGCTGCGTTGGCTAGCGGAAACGTCATTACAAATATCGCCGGATTGGATACTGATCCTGACGGCGACGTGATCACTGTCAACGCAGTCGGCGGACAAACAACTGATGTTGGAAGTTCGGTGGCCGGGTCAAACGGTGGTTTGTTCACGATTCAAAGCGACGGCTCTTACTCGTTCAGCCCTGATGGCGATTTCGATTTCCTGGCAGTCACCGAATCAACGACGACAAGTATCACCTACACGATCACTGACAGTGAAGGCGGAACCGATACGGCGACTTTGGAAATTGAAGTCACTGGTCTCAATGATGATCCGACCGCTGTTAGTTCGATCCCTGATCAGAACAGCCAAGACGCCAATTCGATCACAGCAATCGACGCCAGTCCGTTCTTTGACGACGTCGATACTACTGACACGTTAGAATTCAGCGTTTCTGGTCTGCCAACCGGCTTGACCATCGATTCAGCGACCGGCGAGATTACGGGCACCATCGACAATAGCGCCTCACAAGGCGGCCCGAACAACAACGGAATCTACGAAGTTACCGTTACTGCAGATGACGGAAACGGCGGAACGGTTGACCAAACGTTTACATGGACTGTCGCCAACCCAGGCCCCGTTGCAGTCGACGACACCAATACGACGGACGAAGAAACCGACGCCAGCGGCAATGTAATCGTTGCCAACGACTCCGATCCAGACGGTGATGTAATTACCGTTGAGTTTATCAATGGAATCATTGCACCCGGCACAGCAGTTGCCGGCTCAAACGGCGGTTTGTTCACGATCAACAGCGACGGATCTTATGATTTCTCACCCAACTCAGAGTTTGAGGACTTGGCTGTTGGTGAATCACGAGACACCCAAGTCACTTACACGATCACCGATAGCGAAGGCGGAACAGCAACGGCGACTTTGACCATCACCGTTACCGGTGTAAACGATGGGCCGATTGTCGACCAGACTATTGCAAATCAAGCCGACGATGATGCGGACACGATCACTACGGTTGATGTAACGAACGCGTTTAGCGATGTGGACGGCGACACGTTGACCTACACGGCAACCGGTTTGCCAAGCGGTTTGACGCTGGACTTGAACTCGGGCGAAATCACGGGAACGATTGACAACTCGGCTTCTCAAGGCGGCCCAAACAGCAATGGTGTTTACACCGTTGAAGTCACCGCAGACGACGGCAATGGGGGCACCGTTTCGACGACGTTTACTTGGACCGTGACCAACCCTGGTCCAGACGCAGTTGACGATTTTGATTCGACCACTCAAGCTGCGTTGACCAACGGAAACGTCATTACAAATATGGCCGGATTGGATACTGATCCAGACGGCGACGTGATCACTGTCAACGCAGTCGGCGGACAAACAACTGATGTTGGCAGTTCGGTCGCCGGGTCAAACGGCGGTTTGTTCACGATTCAAAGCGACGGCTCTTACTCGTTCAGCCCTGATGGCGATTTCGATTTCCTGGCAGTCACCGAATCAACGACGACAAGTATCACCTACACGATCACTGACAGTGAAGGCGGAACCGATACGGCGACTTTGGAAATTGAAGTCACTGGTCTCAATGATGATCCGACCGCTGTTAGTTCGATCCCTGATCAGAACAGCCAAGACGCCAATTCGATCACAGCAATCGACGCCAGTCCGTTCTTTGACGACGTCGATACTACTGACACGTTAGAATTCAGCGTTTCTGGTCTGCCAACCGGCTTGACCATCGATTCAGCGACCGGCGAGATTACGGGCACCATCGACAATAGCGCCTCACAAGGCGGCCCGAGCAACAACGGAATCTACGAAGTCACCGTGACTGCGGACGACGGAAACGGCGGAACGGTTGACCAAACGTTTACTTGGACTGTCACCAACCCAGGTCCTGTTGCAGTCGACGACACCAATACAACGGACGAAGAAACCGACGCCAGCGGCAACGTGATCGTTGCAAACGACTCCGATCCAGACGGTGATGTAATTACCGTCGAGTTTATCAATGGAATCATTGCGCCTGGCACAGCGGTTGCCGGCTCAAACGGCGGTCTTTTCACGATCAACAGCGACGGATCTTATGATTTCGCACCCAACTCAGAGTTTGAGGACTTGGCTGTTGGTGAATCACGAGACACCCAAGTCACTTACACGATCACCGATAGCGAAGGCGGAACAGCAACGGCGACTTTGACCATCACCGTTACTGGTGTAAACGATGGGCCGACGGCAACTGACAACACAAATGTCGTCAACTTAAGCAACCCAGTGACAGTTTCTGGAAACTTGATCCTCGACGACGATGGCTTTGGCGTCGATTCGGATATTGATGGTGACACGATCAACGTTAGCGAGGTCGAAGGTGGGGCCGGCGCGGTCAATGGCACCACGACTGGAACCTATGGCGACATCGTTATCAACAGCGACGGGACTTATTCGTACAACGTTGACACAAACAATACGGACGTGATCGGTTTGTCTGATTCGGATTCGTTGACCGAGTCGTTCACTTATACGATCAATGATGGTAACGGCGGAACCGATACGGCGACTTTGACGATCACCATCAACGGAACCAATGATACCCCGATTGTCGGCGGGACGATTCCACCTCAAACCGACTTGGACGCAGACACCATTACGTCCGTGAATACTTCGTCGGTTTTCAGTGACCCTGATAATGACACGCTTACCTACTCAATTTCCGGGTTGCCAGCTGGTTTAAGCATCAACTCAGCCACGGGCGAAATCACGGGAACGATCGACAATTCGGCTTCGCAAGGCGGACCAAACAGCAATGGCATTTACACTGTCGAAGTCACCGCAGACGACGGCAATGGCGAATCGGTTTCGACTACATTCACTTGGACCGTGACCAACCCAGGCCCGGCAGCATTTGATAACAGCGGATTGGTGACCGAAGACGGAACGGCGATCGCCAGTGGAAACTTGATCCTCGACGACGATGGCGCTGGTGTTGACAGCGATCCTGATGGCGACGTTTTATCGGTAAGCTCATTCGATGGATCGGCTGCCAATGTTGGTTTAACGATCGACGGAGACTACGGCTCGATCGTTGTTAGCAGTCTTGGAAATTACACTTACACGTTGGACAACACCAATGCCGACGTGAATGCACTTGACGTGGGTGAGCAATTAACTGACACGTTCAACTACACGATTACCGATAGCGAAGGCGGAACTTCGACCGCTGCTTTAACAATCACTGTTGATGGTGCAAATGACGCTCCGGTAACCGGCGCAACCATTCCATCACAAGTCGATGATGACGCGGACACAATCGCGACCGTTGATGTGACGGGTGCGTTTAGTGACGTTGATGGTGACACGTTGACTTACACGGCGACAGGACTGCCAAGCGGTTTGGCGCTTGACCTGAATTCAGGCGAGATCACGGGAACGATCGACAATTCGGCTTCGCAAGGCGGACCAAGCGGCGATGGTGTTTACACGGTCGAAGTCACTGCCACCGACGACAATGGTGCGACTGTTTCGACTACGTTCACTTGGACCGTCGGTAACCCAGGGCCAAGTGCGACTGACAACACGGCTGCCGTTACTGAGAATTTGACGGCTTCGGATTCTGGCAACGTCATCTCTGACGATGATGGTGCAGGAGTTGATAGCGATCCTGATCTGGACGATCTCGAAGTTAGTGCGTTCAACGGAACTGCCGCTGATGTTGGCGTTTTGGTCAACGGAACTTACGGTTCAATCACGCTTAACAGCGACGGAAGCTACACCTACACCGTTGATGACAACAACGCTGATGTTGATGCACTGGACAACGGTGAGACGCTAACTGAGTCGTTCACTTATACCGTGAGTGACAACGAAGGCGGAACCGCACAGGCGACTTTGACCATTACGATTAATGGAACCAACGACGCTCCGATTGTTGGTGGAACGATTGCGGATCAAGTCGACGATGACGCAGACACAATCACCACTGTTGATGTATCAGGTGCGTTCAGTGACGTTGATGGTGACACGTTGACTTACACGGCGACAGGTTTGCCAAGCGGATTGACGCTCGATTTAAATTCGGGTGAGATCACTGGCACGATCGACAATTCGGCTTCCCAAGGCGGACCAAGCAGCGATGGTGTTTACACGGTTGAAGTCACAGCAACTGACGACAATGGCGCGGCCGTTTCGACTACGTTCACTTGGACGGTCGGTAACCCTGGACCATCTGCGACTGACAATACAGCCGCTGTTACTGAGAATTTGACGGCTTCAGATTCTGGCAACGTCATCACTGACGATGATGGTGCAGGGGTTGATAGCGATCCTGACCTGGATGATCTCGAAGTAAGTGCGTTCAACGGAACTGCGGCTGATGTTGGCGTTTTGGTCAACGGAACTTACGGTTCGATCACGCTTAACAGCGATGGAAGTTACACCTACACCGTTGATGACAACAACGCGGATGTTGATGCACTAGACAATGGCGAGACGCTAACTGAATCATTCACTTATACCGTGAGTGATAATGAAGGCGGAACCGCGCAAGCGACTTTGACCATTACGATTAATGGAACCAATGACGCTCCGGTCGTTGGTGGAACGATTGCGGATCAAGTCGATGATGACGCGAACACAATCACCACTGTTGATGTGACCGGTGCGTTTAGCGATGTTGATGGGGACACATTGACTTACACGGCGGCTGGGTTGCCTGCTGGTTTGACGCTTGATCTGAATTCAGGTGAGATCACTGGCACGATCGACAATTCGGCTTCACAAGGCGGACCGAGCGGCGATGGTATTTACACGGTTGAAGTCACAGCAACCGACGACAACGGTGCGACTGTTTCGACTACGTTTACTTGGACGGTCGGTAACCCTGGACCAAGTGCTACTGACAACACGAACTCGGTCACGGAAGATGCTGCCGCGACAACAGCGGCTGGAAATGTCATCTCTGATGATGACGGATTCGGCGCAGACAGTGATCCGGACGCCGATGATTTAGCAGTTAGCGAAGTCAACGGGGTTGGTGCCAACGTTGGCGTTGCTGTTAACGGAAATTACGGCGATATCGTTGTCAATGGCGATGGAACTTACACGTACACCATCGACAATACAAACGCTGACGTGGACGCGCTGGACAACGGTGAGACGCTAACTGAGTCATTCACCTACACGTTGACAGACAACGAAGGCGGAACAGCAACAGCCACGATTACGATCACGATTGATGGTGCAAATGACGCTCCGATCGCTGGTGGAACGATTGCAGATCAAGCCGACGATGACGCGGACACGATCACTACTGTTGATGTGACCGGCGCGTTCAGTGATGTTGATGGCGACACGTTGACCTATACAGCGACCGGATTGCCAAGCGGTTTGACGCTTGACCTGAATTCAGGCGAGATCACGGGAACGATCGACAATTCGGCTTCGCAAGGCGGACCAAGCGGCGATGGTGTTTACAC
>CAYUWY010000039.1:0-68123 GCA_964448575.1 uncultured Pirellulaceae bacterium | reverse complement strand
TTAAGCGAGACCGCCCCTTATATGCTGTTCTAATTGATGCAGACAACATTCCTGTGTCGCCAAGTTTGCTTGCCGCGACCGCGCGATTGGCTCAGCAAAGCGGCAACGCCCAACGAGCCGTTGAATTGGAAGAAAAGGCGCTTGAGCTTGAGCAGCCTTACCTGCCCGACGCCATCAATCTAAACTCGTTCCGCCAACGTTATAATTGGCTTTGGACTCAGTATCAGAGCGCCATCAACTCGATCTCGAAAGACGACGCTGATCGCGACTCAAAAATTGATCAAATTCTGACTCGTGCTCGGGCGACCTGGGATCGTTGGGCAGATGTTGATCGCGACAATGCAGCGCTACCGGCAATGATGGCATCGCTTTTGAAAACGGCTGGACAAGACACCGAGTCGTGGGAATATCTCTCAACCGTGATCGATCGCAAGCCAAGAGATGCTAAATCTTACCACCAAGTCGGAACATGGTTTCAAGGGATTGGCGACATCGCTCAATCAATTCGATTTTTCGAACAAGCTCCACAATGGGACACCGCCAATCCGCAGTGGATCTTTCACTACGGCAAAGCACTGAAATCTGCTGGACGGAAAAGCGAAGCTAATGTCCAGTTCAAAAAAATCGTTAATGGAAAATGGGCACCCGGACTACAGAACTGGGTCAATCGGGCAAGAAGTGAGGTTCAGTAAAACAATTCGTTGGTTTGATTACGGTAATGAATTGAATTACGGGCTGAATCATGCTGTCGTAAACAACATTTGCCTTGACGCGAGAAGGGGATTTCGTGATCTTTAGAGTATCTGAGTTTTTAAAGTGATAACACAACTCCCGTTTGGGAAGTCCCTTCAGCTTAATCGAGGTTAAAAATGGCCAAAGAAGAATCCAAACCAGCTCAACGTCCGATCCAAGTTGACGAGTCAAAGACCGTCAGCTGCTACGCCAACTTTTGCCGCGTCACAGGATCGCCAGAAGAGTTGATCGTTGACTTTGGCATGAACGCTCAGCCGATGGGCTCAAACGACAAACCAGTTGAGATTGCGCAGCGGATCGTGTTGAACTTTTACACAGCCAAGCGTTTGCTTCATGCCTTGCACGTTTCAGTTCAGCGACACGAAGAAGTATTTGGGCAGATCGAAACAGACATTCAAAAGCGCGTTCAGTCAAAAGAACAACCTACGAAGTAGTTCTTCAACTTAATAGAACGAATGAAAAAGCCACCCTGGTCTGGGTGGCTTTTTTTGTGCGCCGTGCATTGTGCGCCGCTGTGCCTCATTGTGCCACTGGTGGCGACTTAACCAGCGTTAACCGCCGCCCGCTTTTCACCGATCAGTGCAATCAATTCGTGCTGAGGACTCGCAAACTTGGCGATGCCTTCATCCATCAACACCTCTTCAAGTTTCGCGAAATCAACCAGTGAATCTATATCCGCCAAAATCTCGGCTGCTGGCAATTCGCTAACCAGCTTGGAAAATGAAACACCACTTTCGGCAACCGCATCATTGGTCGCAGGCGGATTGGTTTGAATATCACTTCCAGCAAGTGCAGCAACGTACTTCCATTTTGGATCATCCGGTTTCTTGGTGCCAGTGCTTGCGAAAATCATTTCCTGCTTTAGCGGACATCCTTTGTCGGACCAAAACGCTTGGTTGGAATTCCAAATTCTCTGGGCGTTAACAATGCCAACCAGTCCTTGTGACGCTTCCGATAAATCCGAAACATGTTTTTCTGTATAGACATCAATTCGCGAAACAAAGATGCTGTAAACGCTTTTAAAATGTTCAAGCGATTCCCGGCGCTGTGCACCTCGCCAACATGCGTCCCGAGCCGCAATGTATTGCCGGTCTGTGAAAATCAAAGTCACGTTGAGGCTGACACCTGCGGCGGCCAATTCTTCCAGTGCATCCAAACCAGCGGGAGTTGCAGGCACTTTGATCATTCGATTCGTGTTTCCAGCCGCCCACTTTTTTCCGAGCTCAATGTAACTGGCAACTCGCTGATCGTGTGGAAGGTTGAGCTCAGGATCTTCCAGCAGTGGATCGAGTTCAAAACTAACGTAACCGTCGTCGCCTTTTGTTTCGTTCCAAACTTCTTGAAAAACGCTTTGCGCATCTTTAACCATTTGATCTGTAAGCTGCCAAGCGACTGCACTGTCATCCAATCCCGTTTCCACAAGCGAGCGAATCTGCTCGTCAAACCGCCCCGTCTTGATCAAGTTTGCGACGATGATCGGATTGGAAGTCGCACCGGTAGCACCAACGGCACGATTGGAACGCACAAGATCCGGGGCAATACTGTCAAGCCAGAGTTTGGTTCCAGAGTCGATCAACGATTTAAGCGATTGTGACATCAGTTTCTTCCTTTGCTCTATAAATGCAGGCGACTTTGAATCTTCTTTTTATGAGATCTTCGACTTGATTACCATTAGGTCAAAATCAGCGAGCGAGCGTAAACAGGCAGATCTACCTTTAAGAATGAACAAAGGGGCCGTTCTTTCGCTCAATCACTCAATCGAATCGGCCCTTTTTCCTAATGCTTTTGAGCGATAAATTGGTTGCTGCCTGAGCGATTAAAAAATCAGGTCTATTCGAATAGTCAGTTCACCAAATCACAAATACATATTTACCTTGGAATCATCATGGCCAAACTCACCATCAACGACGTCGATGTCGCCGGAAAAAAAGTCTTAATGCGAGTCGACTTTAACGTGCCACTCGATGATGACTTGAAAATCACTGACGACCGCCGAATTGAAATGGCGCTTCCAAGTATCAAATCGGTTCTCGAGCGCGGGGGTCGCTTGATTCTTGCCAGCCATCTTGGACGACCAAAAGGTGAATCCAATCCGAAATACAGTCTCGCTCCGGTCGCGGCACGGCTTGCTGAGATCCTTGGCCAACCCGTCGCTTTCGCAGCCGACACAATCGGCCCGGATGCTTCAGAAAAAGTCGCCGCGCTGGCCGATGGTGGCGTGGTTGTATTGGAGAACCTTCGTTTTGACGCTCGTGAAAAATCTGGCGACGAAGCTTTTTCGTCACAGCTCGCTGAACTTGCCGATGTCTATTGCAACAACGCGTTTGGAACCTGCCACCGTGAACATGCTTCCATGTACGGCGTGCCACTGGCGATGGGTGGCAAGCCCAAGGTCGTTGGGTCGTTGGTTGAAAAAGAAATCAAATATCTCAGCGAAGTCATCAGTACTCCCGCGCGGCCTTTCGTGGCGATTCTCGGCGGTGCCAAAGTCTCAGACAAAATCAAAGTCATCGAAAACTTGATCGGCATTTGCGACAAAATTCTGATCGGTGGCGCAATGGCCTACACGTTTTCGCTTGCCCAAGGTGGCAAAATTGGCAATAGCTTGGTCGAGCCGGACAAAGTTGAATTGGCCAAAGAGCTGATCGCCAAAGCCGGCGATAAACTTGTGCTTCCTACCGACACCCATTGTGGCGACGATTTCAACAAAGACTGCAACAAACAAGTCGTCGCTTCTGGTGAGATTGCAGACGGTTACGAAGGTCTGGACATCGGGCCAGCGTCAGCAAAAACGTTCGCCGACATTATCAAGTCATCAAAGACCGTTGTTTGGAATGGCCCGATGGGCGTATTCGAAATGCCGCCGTTCGACGAAGGAACCAAAATCGTCGCCCAAGCAATCGCCGACAGCCAAGCCACCAGCATCATCGGAGGTGGCGATAGTGCCGCCGCGATCGCGCAGCTTGGTTTCGAAGATTCTGTCACGCATGTCAGCACCGGAGGCGGGGCGAGTCTGGCGATGCTTGAAGGGAAATCGTTTTCTGCAGTTGATGTTCTTGACGAAAAAGAATCCGTCGCGAGTTAGAATCCGTACTGGGCCGCAATGATGGCATCGCTAAGCTTGGCAAAACAGAAAGTCACAGCACAGCGATAAATTGACTTTGAACAAAATCGCCAGCAAGACGAACCTTGCTGGCGATGTCTTGGTCATCATTGGCTACACTCTGTATTCAAGCGCGAACCGTAGCTGGACTCGCCAGAGTTCAGGAGAACCAGAGTTCAGCCAAGCCAAACAAAATGCAGCGCAGCCATACAATACAGGCGACTGAATTTTGGCGAGAAAGTCGTGAAAAATGGATCAACGAAACCAAACAGCTCTTTGCGTCTTAGCGTCCTTGCGCCTTTGCGTTAAAAAATTGTGCCCAATCCAGCTACGAGTAGCCTTCATTGAACAGTATTAAAACTGAACGGTTAGTCGAAGGCGTTTTTACATCGACGAACCAAAACAACCGCCGACAACTTGCAATTAAACTAACTGCCCGTTGAACGATATTTTTCGTAAAACGATCTACATCCCAAAAGCCAACTTACACATGCTTGATAACGCTCCTGTCAAATCCTGGAAACACGATGGGCTCACCATCGAAGGCTACTCGCGCGCCGCAGTGCAATCGTACTGGCGAATCCCCGAGTTGAAACTTGGCTTTGACCTCGGTGCGCACCCTTGGGATTTCATGGGCACGCCGACTTGGATGATCTCGCATTGCCACCTCGATCACATCGCGGCACTTCCGCTTTATGTGGCCCGGCGTCGACTGATGAAGATGGCCAAGCCAAAAATCTACCTACCCGCGTGCAACGTCGACGCCGTTCGCAAGATGCTCGATTCTTTCGTTCGACTGGACCGTGGCCGGATGCCGTGCGATTTGATCGGTGTCGAAGCGGGACAGGAAATCGAGCTTTCGCGGGAACTAATTGTCAACGTGTTTAAGACAAAGCACACGGTTCCCAGTGTTGGCTACATCATTTCAGAGCGTCGTAAAAAGCTTAAACCTGAGTACCTCGAACTCACGGGCGAGCAGATTCGTGATCTTCGAGAGGGCGGCACTGAAATCACTGCAGAGCGGCGGCTACCGCTGATTGGGTTTACAGGCGACACGTCTCCCAATGGCCTCGACGACAACCCAGAGTTTTACGAACCGAAAGTCTTGATTACCGAAATGACTTTCATCGCGCCGGAACATCGCAAAGAGTTGATTCACAAAACAGGGCACATGCACTTGGATGACTTTGTGCAACGTGCCGATAAATTCAAAAACGAATTGGTGATCGCCGGTCACTTCAGCACACGCTACAACCGCCATCAAGCAGAAAAAATCGTCAAGAAACGGATACCGGCAATGCTTGACGGTCGCTTGAAATTGTGGGTTTGATCCGTTCACGAGTGATCAATGCAACCATCCTACCACCCTCAAATCGTCGCACCGCGATCTGCCTACATCCACATTCCGTTTTGTCGGCATCGCTGCGGCTATTGCAATTTCACATTGGTGGCCGGTCGAGATTATTTGATTGAACGATTCCTGAATGCGATCGAAAAAGAAATCGGTTGGTTGGATAATTATTATGAGTTGGATACCCTTTTTCTGGGTGGCGGAACTCCGTCACATCTTTCGCCCAACCAGCTGGACCGATTGGGCGATATCATTCGCTCAAAATTCAGCCTCGCGGACGCCGCCGAAGTAACCTCCGAGTGCAACCCAAACGATTTGACGGTTGCCGTTGGCGATGCGTTAGCCAAAATCGGCGTTAACCGAATCAGTATGGGAGTTCAGTCGTTCAACGCTGAAAAACTCAAGCGACTTGAGCGCGATCACGACCGTAGTGACATTGAATCCGCGGTCTCGGTCGCACGTAAAATCAAAGCTGACGTTTCACTTGATTTGATATTTGCCGGTCCAGATGAAACGCTCAATGAATGGGAACAGGATCTCAATCAAGCCATCGAGATGCAGCCCGACCACCTGTCAACTTACGAATTGACGTTTGAAAAAGGGACGCAGTTTTGGAATCGGCTCCAGCATGGAAAGCTTCATGAAGCCAACGAAGATTTGCGGGCTGAAATGTATCTCTTGGCAATTGAGCGGCTGGGACAAAATGGGTTTACTCAATACGAAGTTTCAAGCTTCGCAAAACCCAATCGCAAGTGCCAACATAACCTGGCCTATTGGACCGGCGATCCGTATTTCGCATTCGGGCCAGGTGCTTCCCGATTCATCGATGGGGTTCGCGAAACAAATCATCAAAGCACAATGCAATATTTAAAGCTAATCGAAGCAGGCGATTCTCCGGTCGCTGATCGGGAAAAGCTTGAACCATTGGCTGCAGCCAAAGAGCGTTTGGCGATCGGACTACGCATGGTTGATGGGATCGAAGAAGACGACTTTCTCCAGCGAACCGGTTTTTCGGTTGCATCAATTCTTGGCACGCTCGGGACGACGCTAGTTGAAAACAACTTGCTTCATCACTCCGACGACAGGTGGAAGCTTACCCAACAAGGCCGTTTGGTCTGTGATGGAATCGCTTCAGAAATCGTTGATGTTTAGCCAAGTATGACGGGTGCCATGTTTACGCGAAGCGTAAGCATGCTCCTGCTTCGCGAGCATGGCACCCAGAACCCCGAGGACAAACTATTCATTTCAGCTTTGACGAACCAAAAGACCGTTAACTACTTTCGCCATCGGGCTTAGTTTCTGAATCAGATTCTGGCGTTTCGGCTTTTTCAGACGGATCCGAGCCACCTGCCCGCTCTTTCAAAATCCGATCTTTGATAACCTTGTGTTGCTCTTTCGCCAGTTTTACGATTTCCTCGTAATCTTCGGCAGCCTGAAATTCCATCGCGATACGCGCAAGGACCTGTTGGGCTTCAACCAATTCAGCGGGCGTTTCCGCCTTTTGAGCGTTGGCAATCAAATCTGCCAGTAAAGCGACATCTGTCGGAAGCGGCTCAAGCTCAACCAGCTCTTCAAGCCGCGCCTTTGATTCAACATGAATGTGTTGCTCAGTTCCGTTGGGATCAATACTGGCGACCAGCTCGGAAAAAATATCGGCGGCTTCAATATGCTTACCATCTTGTTGCAGCCGTACCGCTTTGCCGAACAGCTGTACGTTTTCGCTTTGAAGGCGATTGCCTTTCCCGTTTTCGGCATGGTGAACCAGCGACTTTCGACGGGAAACGTAATATAACTCTTCGGCTTGCCCGGAAAACTCGCCTTGTCCTTCAATGATCTTCTTGAGTTGGATTCTGGCTTGGCCCCATTGCGTCGAATCATCCGAAGCGATCATCGCGGAAGCTTTTTCGAGGATCTTTTCATGACTGTTGAGCATTATGGGTAACATCAGAATCGCCGTCAAAGCAACGATTCCCAGCAGCGCCGCAATTTGAAACGGGATACGCTGGAAAAATGGAACGTCTGCGTTCTTCTTCTTTTTCGGTTTCTTAATCCCAAGCAAACGTCGAGCTTCGGTTTTGTCTTGTCCGGCAGTCAGCGGATTGAAGTTGCCAGAAATCTGAGAGACAGCGGCCTTCTTTGAAGCGTCGATCTTTTTGATCTCTTCGAAACCCATCGCGATGGCACGAGCCGAGTGTGGCCGTTGACGCGGATCGGGAGAAAGCATTTGCGAGATGACTTTGTCGACCCAAATCGGGCAGTTCATGACGTGCGTTGCGACAGAGGGAACCGGCGCGTTCATTTTCATTTTCGTCATTCGCCCCATCGTATCCGGCTGATACGGAAGCTTGCCTGTCAACATTTCGTACAGGATTACGCCCAGCGAATAGAAATCTGATTTCGGAGTTGCGCCTTCGGTGAATTGCTCAGGAGCCATGTAAGCCGCGATGTCCAGCTCTCGTCGACGCGGTGCGTCCCAGCGTCTTCGTTTGGATCGATTAAGCCGTAGATCTGAAACTTTGATTTTATGATCTTGCGTGACAAGAATTTTTTCAGGTGTAAGTTTCGAATGGATCAGATCGTTGGAATGGAGATAGCGCAAGAATTCCGCAATTTGTCGACCATACTCAACCACCAGATCCGGAGTCAATTTTCCACGTCGTGCAAGAATGGCAGAAAGAGACTCGCCTTCGACTAACTCGGTGGCAAAAAAGATTCGGTCTTCATCAACGCCTGCGCCGAAAACTTTTACCAGGTTGGGATGCCGAAGTTTTTGCAGTTCGTTCACTTCGCGCTGGATCTTGTCGAGCGCCTTGCTCCACTGAACCGTGGGAGGGACCTTTATAAATTTGAGGGCGACATCTTTTTCTTGCTCGGTCTGTCGCGCGTGGTAGACCTTTTGCCGGCGGTTGGTACCGAGCTTTTTAACGATTAAAAATGGGCCCACATAGGTGTTTTCCAAGGGAATATCCTGCGGACGATTAGAAGTGAGTTTGTAGTTGGAGACGCAATAAACTTTCTTATATCTTAAGCGGGTCCAGTCCTTTTTTAAAATGAACTTTCCCAATAATTGATATGAATCTCGGCATTTCCCGGGTGATTGGGTAAAGAATGCGGGTATGCAGATGGAACGAGCGTGTTTTCATTCTCGCCCAATTTTTATTTTTTTTGACTCAGCCAACTGGAAACTGCCGCAAGTATTCATAAACAGCCATCGTGGTGGCCGTAACAACGTTGTAACTATAAGGCAGTCCGTAGACTGGTATCTCGACACAGTCGTCTATTTGAGCGAGTTCATCTTTTGCAATTCCAAATCGTTCATGGCCAATCACAAGCGCCGTTCTGCGCGGAAATGAATACTGGCTGAGTAGGGCAGAACGATCGGTTTGCTCCAACCCAACCAAGCGATAATTTTGTTGCTTGAGTTTTTTCAAAACAGGAACCATCGTCCGGCGGCGTTCAATAACCACATGCTCCGCGCCATCCCGGGCGATATTGGGATCAATTTTTGCCGAACCACAGGCGATGATTTTTTCGACGGCGGCACACCCGGCAAGCCTGACGATTCGTGAAAGATTGACCGAACTCTTAAATGCAGGGCAAACGAGAACAAGCTCGCGCGGACGCTCAAGTGGGCTTAACGGTTTATGTCGCAAATGCTCGGGAGTTTCGTCGTTCATTAAGTCTTAAATCTTTTCTACTGCCTCAAGAACTGACGACAAGTCCAATGCCAACGCTGCAACAACTGTAGCTGCCAACGACAAACCCGCTACTTTTCTTTGACGGAAAAATCCACCACCTCAGGCGTTGCGTCAAAGTTCCCTGCCATGTCTTGCGAGCGAGCGGTCACGCGATACTTTCCGGGCTTCAATTCGACTTTTCGATGCCACCGCTTGAGCAAGACTCGTTTGAAGAAAGTTGACTTTTCAGCCGTCCATTTTCGGCCATTCCAAAAAGTCCCGTCAGCCGTGTTCTCCAAAACCAATTCGACGCCTCTCATTTTTTGATTGTCATCGCAGTTGCCTGCCAATGTCACAGGAGACGTGACTGTGGAATCGGCAACCGGAATCCGCAACGATGTTGTAGGGTCAATCGCATCAACGCGGCATTGGAATTGGGCTCGCTTGGAAATGGTGCCTTGATCATCCATTGCGACCGCTGAAACATCCAAACGGCTTTCGTTTTCGAATCCCGTAAGATCAACCGCCGCTTCCCAAGTCGAAATCAATCCTTTGGGATAGCCTAGCTTTGCAGTGACGGAAGTTTTCTCCGATTGCCACGTCTTTCCATTCCAGTAATCGTCATTGGCCGGATTACGAAATTCGACTTGGACGGCGGCCACCGCATTGTCGTCTTCTGCAAAACCACGAATCACTGAATTCTTGCTAATCAATTCAGAGTTAGCGATCGTCGCAACCGGCTGGGGCGTTCCGCGTTTCAGGTCATGTAGCCGTCTGGACAAATCGGCCAGTTGTTTTGGCTCAAGCGAATTGATTTTGTTTTCTAACTGATACGGGTCTTTCTCAAGATCATAAAACTCACGTTCACCGTTGGCCCATTCAACATAAATTTGTTTCGAAGTTCGCATCGACGCATACGTCGCAAATACATACATCCCGACCTGCCCCTTTTCCTCCCAGTTTTGAATCAACAGTTCAGAACGGAAGTCATCAAGCGGAATCGATTCGGGATTCTTCATCAGTGCCACCATCGATTTACCATCAAGATCGATTGGAGCTTTCCCACCAGCAAGCTCCAAAAACGTTGGAACCAAATCAATATGGGCCATCAAGTGATCTGTGGCTCCGGCTTTGACTCCCGGCCCGACCACAAACATTGGGACGATGGTACTGCGATGAAAAGGCATCTTTTTTGCGATCATGCGGTTGTGACCAAGCTGGTAACCGTGATCCGAGGTGAAAAAGATATAAGTGTTTTTGTCGAATCCATTGGCCTTGAGAGATTCCATCAGTTTAGCCAGCAGATCGTCAATCGATTTAATGGTGGCCAATCGTTTGCGATGTTCTTCGTGCATCGTTGCGACTTCGCTGTCTTTGAATTTCGCAAGTTGCAAATGTTTTGGCTTGTCCGACATATCGCCTTCATTGAGGTCTGGTGTCGACTCCAAACGCAGTCCTTTCGCAAAATCCTTGTACTGCTCTTCAATCATTTCTGTATTCCCAGCAGGTAAGTGCGGAGCAAGCGGGGCCATATAAAGAAAAAATGGCTGGGCGGCTGGCGCTGTAGTTACCGGACGGCGGCGGGAGGATTTTGCGTTTTGATTCGCCGCATCAGTCTCTTCAGCGTTCTTGTTCGCATCTTTACTAGCGCGGATTCGCTGGGCGTGTTCCTCGATCATCCCTACGGCTTCTTTGGCCTCGACAACGGTGCGGTATTCATCAGCTCGCGTTGGGCCGCGACGTAATTTCTTTGGCAATCTCGTCGAGTATCGCGCGGTCGAATAATAGTTTCCGCCAAAGCAAATAAACAAATCGTCCCAGCCAGGAATGCCAACAGGATTCATTCTTCCATGCGAGTACTTTCCGATCATCATCGTGCGATAACCAGCTCGATGCATCCACACGCCCAAGTTCTCTTTTTCGTAACCCAATTTTTTGAACAAAGTGTACGAACCGGAATAGCCGTTGTTCAACGCACCCGTTTCAACGTTGGTCTTAATTCCCGTTCGGTGAGCATGCTGCCCGCGCATCAAACACGCACGCGAGGGACCGCAGAGCGGGGTGGTAACATGAAAGTTTGTAAAACTCAGTCCGGATTTTGCGAGCTGCTTAATATTGGGCAGGTAGTCATCAAGAATTTTGTCGCTGAACAGATCCACATCGGCATCATCAAGATTGATCAAGATAATGTTGGGACGCGGCGTATCAGAGCGTGCCGTTGTCGAATCGCTGGATTGACACGCCAACGTTGATTGCTTTGAGCAAACAAGAACCAGCAGCACGATGAAGCAAAAAAGGAGCTTCTTTTGAATGAGGTGTTTTCGTTTTGGCGATTCCAACTGAATTCTCCTCGATCATCTAAACGTTTTGTCAAAACAGTTTTCAAACAAACGCATCGGTTAAAAAAATGAGGGCATCATGCCCGTAATTCAACGGTAGCAGGACGCCCCTATGTAGATCAAGTTTTAAAATGCCGATCATCACGGCCTGGTAGACATATCAAAACGGGATATCGTTTTCGTCGTAGGAAGCATCTGCAAACGCGTCGTTGGCTGAACCCGTGTCTGCCGCTCCGCCACCATCATCTCCGCCGCCTAACACTTTGAAGCTCAATGCTTCGGCGCTGAGGAAGTATTTGACTTCACTGCTTGGATCTTTCTGCCACTTGCGGCCAGACAATTTGTAGCTGAATTCGACTTCGGAACCGACGTTCAAGTCATCTGCTGCTGAACAATTATCTTTCAGGAACTCAAGCGGAATATAGTTCGAAAACCGACCGTCATTTTGTTCGAGAACAACAAGTCGTTTTTGAAAACCTTTTTGGCCGTAAGTTTTTGTTTCTTCAACCAAATGGACAATACCGCGGACTTTTGTTTCACTCATCGATTTGTTTCTGCACTGATTCTGTCTGACTTTGTAGAGCTCGGTTGGCTCCGTCTGAGCATCATGATACCCGATTTTCGACCCGCTGAAAGTGTGTTGCCTGCAAGCGATATTCCACGCGTTTTTGCGATTCGGAATTTGACTTGGCAGGCTGGCTACCGCTCAAGGCCGAACGTGAGGCGTCTTTTTGATTGAACGCAGATACAGTCGCTCAACTTTCTCACGTGCCCAAAGCGTTTTACGAAGAAACTTCAAACTGGACTTGATTGACGGATCGCTATTGAAACAGCGAATATTGATTCGACCGCCCAGCTCCTCCCAACCATAGACTTCAACGAGATACTCAAGAATTTCGGCCAACTTGATCCCATGCATTGGGTTGTTGGGCTGTTCCTTTGGAGTGATTGAACCTTTGTTATTGGGTACGCCTTCGTTTTGCGGCGCCCCTTCGTTGTTCGTTGAAGCTTCGTTCTTCGTTGATTCCTGCTGCGATTCGTCCTGATTTAAGTCTTCATTGGAATGGGACATAAACTAAAACGCACCCACCATGCGAGACAGATCCAGGCAGATCACGAACGCCATGAGGCTGAGAATCATCGCCAATCCGACATACGTGAGGATCATTTTGACTTTCTCGGTCACGGGTCGACGGAAGACTCCTTCATACGCCAGGAACAACATGTGGCCGCCGTCCAAAATCGGGATCGGCAGAAAGTTCACAATCGCCAAGTTCGCACTCAGGAAAGTCAAGAACAACAACAGATTAGACGTGCCGCGTGTCGCTTCTGAAGTAGCCGCCATCGCGATCGTTCCAGGTCCGCCAAGATTCGTTGGCGAGATTTTTCCACGGATGAGTTTGACCAACGTCTTGAACACACGTGTGCCGTCACTCCAAACTCGTTGTCGACCGTACTTAAACGCGTCACCCCAACTGTCTGATTGATAATGCCACTGAAGGCCTTTGAGGAAAATGCCCCGCGTATCCAAAAAGAACTCACTGGACGCAACGCTGTCCATCGAAACCGTCTTTGCTTCAGAACCACGTTTTACATTAAGTTCAATCGAGCTGCCCGGTTCAAGTCGCTGCACAATATGAGCAACCTCTGCCCAACTGGTTGTGTCATCGACAAAGTAAATTGGCTTCTTTTTAATGTTGGCGTTCATATCGTCTTTTTTCTGAACATCAGACAGCAAAAATTTCACCGACGTCAATTCGTCACCAACAACCAGTCCACTTTTTTCAGCCGAACTGCCGGCTTTGATTGCTTCCACTTTCAAATTGTTGGCAATCGCAACACCAAGCGAATCAATCGCAACAGGTTTGTCTGGCCCCAAGTCTGGAATGATTTTTGGCAACTCGGGAACGATTGAAACTGAAAGCATTTCGTCATTTCGTTTTACGCCCAGCGTCACCGATTCGCTTTTTCGAGCCGCTTGAATCATGCGTTGGTCCAGCGTCAACAAATCACCGTGAGCCTCGCCATTGACCGTTACAATTTCATCGCCGATCTCTAGACCGGATTTTTCGGCAGGCGATCCCACTCGTATCGCAGCGATCGGCTCCCATTCAAGAGCAAATCCAAACTCGCGCATCGGGTTTGGTTTTACGGTGGTCGTGATGCGTTCGGTTTTTGCGTCTTCGCCTTTGCCAGTTGTTCTTTCCAAAACAAATGTGGCGGTTTCGTTGGCCACCGCAGCCAAAGCACGTCGTAGATCAATGTCGGTTTTAATTGGATAGTCGTTGAGTTGAACAACGACATCACCACCTTTGAGTGGAGGATCGGCGTCGGCAGCAACGTTGCCTTGGAGTGTTGCTTCGGCACCGAAAACGGGCGTTGAACGGCCGCTAAAGCCCATCAAAGCGAGGTCTTGCGCTTGCCGAAGTAAACCTTTTTGTGGCGTCACCAATATCGTCGTTAGTTCTTCTTCGCCGTAACGAATGACCTTCAACTCCAATGGCTTTTCATCTCCGCTAAAGATGATTTCCTGAGCCAGGTCCATGTAAGTGAAATACTCAGCGTCAGTAATTTCTTTGTCACCAACGAATTTGATTTTTGAGCCAGCCAGGTTGTGTGTCCACGCGGGCCCGCTGCCGATGACGTTGCCAACTAACGGCGGGTTGTAATCGACGCCAGTCTTGAAAGCCCAGGCTGCAAACAAAACGGCAAAGATCAAATTGAAGATCACACCCGCCGAAATGATCCACATTCGCTGGATCACCGATTTTGCAAGAAAGCTTCGAGGGTCGAGCTTTGACTGATCGACCAATCCTGACGCGAGGAAAGCTTCGTCCGTCGACTCGCCCTCGGCCAATGACTCTTTGATTTGTTCTTCAAGCGCACCGGGGTTATCGTCTTGGCCAAGCATTTTGACGTAACCGCCAAGTGGAATGGCACCGATCCCGTATTCCGTTTCGCCCCATTGCCAGTGGATCAGTTTTGCAGGCAAAATCGTTTGGCCGAATAACTTAATCGGCACATCGAAACCGACGTAGAATTTTTCGCACTTCACGCCGCAAGACTTCGCAGCGAGAAAATGTCCCAGCTCGTGCACGAAAATAACCATGCCCAATCCAAACAGGACTTGGAGCATCGCCCACCAGCTCGAAGGCTGCAGCCAAAAATTTTCTGCGGCAAGTAAAATTAAGCCAACATCCACTTGGACATCTCCTGCCTCGCCCACTGGTCGGCCGCAATCAATTGCGACATCGTGGGGTGAGGTTCATAGTTGTGTTGATCGAGTATTTCGCGACAAGCCATCGCGATATCGGTAAAACAAATCTCTTTTTTCAAAAAAGCATCCACTGCCGTCTCATTGGCCGCGTTCAGGACGGCTCCGGTTGAGCCTCCAAATTTCGCGACGTCAAACCCAAGCTCCAACGCCGGAAATTTATCCAAGTCCGGTGGTGAAAAAGTCAGGTCCATCGCCTTCGTCAAATCCAATTTGGGCGATGGACCGGCAATCCGTTCTGGATAACTAAATGCGTATTGAATCGGCAACATCATGTCCGGCGGGCTCATTTGAGCGATCGTGGACCCGTCCTCAAATTCTACCAGCGAATGGATGATAGATTGAGGGTGAATGACGACTTCAAGCTGTTTTGGATTCAGATCAAATAGCCATTTGGCTTCGATTATCTCAAGTGCCTTGTTCATCATCGTCGCAGAATCAATGGTAATCTTCTGTCCCATGTCCCACGTTGGGTGAGCCAAAGCCTGCTCGACGGAAACGGTTTGCATCTCGGAAATCTCAAAATCACGAAATGGCCCGCCACTGGCTGTCAGGATGACGCGGCGGACTTCGGAGGCCCGGCCTGCTTTCATGCACTGAAAAACCGCACTATGTTCGCTATCGACCGGGAGAATGGTTGCTCCCGACTGGGCGGCCAACTCGGTCATTAAATGGCCCGCGACAACTAATGTCTCTTTGTTGGCAAGTGCTACCGTTTTGCCATTTTCAATCGCAGCCCAAGTGCTTGGCAAACCCGCAACCCCAACGATGGCTGCGAGGACGATGTCGACTTGTGGAAGGCTGGCGACTCGGTCTAAAGACTCAGGCCCGGTTAGGACTTCGGTTTGGCTGAAAGCGGGAAAAGTAAAATCGCTTGCCATGGCTTCATCGGAGGCCACGAGAAAGTCCGGTTCAAACTCGTTTGCCTGCTCGACCAGTTTCTCAAGATTCTGATGACCGGAGATCGCGACCACATTCAAGTTTGGCATCGCGCGCACCACTTCAAGCGCACTCTGGCCAATGCTTCCAGTCGATCCTAGGATCGCAATGTTTTTGCTACGGGTCATTTATGATTTTGCTATGCCGGATGTTGTAATTTTGCAACACGGTTGTCCAAAATGTTTGACAAATACAACGTGTTGCCAAAATTCAACGAAGAATAAAGTGCTCTCAACCATCAAAAGTTTGCGGCGACAAACAAATTCGATTTTTTGGTTTCCTGATAAACGTAAGCAAAACAACAGTCCGCAATCGTTTCATTCAAAAACGGGTTTCTACCAAGTGTTTTGGAGCCGTTTTGATGCTCCCAAAAAATGGTTTAAGTGCTTGCTGTCAGGCCCCGCATTCTAAATTCGCGTCCATTTCACCACAAGACGAACCCTGCCTGCGTCTGGAAGATTCGGCATAAGCCCGATAACATTGTGCTGTAGGGGCAGTTTTTTGCCACCATGTTGCGTACGATTGAGCGTTGGCTGACCAGTTTCGGGTTTGGCGCACCAATTGCAACCCAATTTCTCCACACTTTATCACCGACAGATCCAAAACAGATTCAGGCTTAGCGAATGGACGAAAACCCAAAACGTGGTTCCGAAAATCGAAACAACTCAACGGTATATTTTGCGCTGATAGCGATCGCCGCTTTAGCCGTTTCCCTGTTCTTGATTTTGCAACAGAACAAAAACAAGTCGATGGATTTCAACGAATTCATCAGCCTGCTTAAGGTTACCCAATTCGACAGCTCTCGCGAAAAATTGACTGCCAATGTCAATCACGTTCATCGAGTAACCGAGCCTGGCGAAAACGGTCGCGTGTTTGAATACATGGAACCGAACAATATGGTCGTTGCTCCAACAAGCATCAAAGGCCATCTCAAATATCGGGTCGCCGAAGGCAAAGGCAAAAAAGATGACTTCACAGAAGTCCCATTTAGCTGCAACAAAGACAACGCGGACACCACCAACGATACGCTCACCGAATTGCTCAACGCATCCAACGCTCGTTGGGATTACGTAGACGAACCAGGGTTCTGGGAACAGTACGGCGTATTCCTGTTCACGATGAGCCTTTTGATTCTGTTGTTCTACCTGATGATTCGTCGGCTGGGTGGCGCCGGTGGTCCGATGCAGTTCGGACGAAGCCGTGGACGATTGATGGCCGAAGAAGATCTCGGCGTGATGTTCAGTGACGTTGCCGGTATCGATGAAGCCGTTGATGAAGTCAAAGAAGTTGTCGACTTTCTTCAAAAACCAGAAAAATATCAAAAGCTTGGCGGCAAGATCCCTCGCGGCGTCTTGCTCGTCGGACCTCCTGGAACAGGCAAAACTCTTCTCGCCAAAGCAATCGCTGGCGAGGCAGGCGTTCCATTCTTCAGCCTCTCAGGAAGTGACTTTGTCGAAATGTTTGTCGGCGTTGGTGCCGCTCGTGTTCGCGACATGTTCCAACAAGCCGAAGCCAAAGCCCCTTGTATCATCTTCATCGACGAACTTGATGCACTTGGAAAAACCCGTGGCGGAAGCGCCGTTGGTGGGCACGACGAACGTGAACAAACGCTTAACGCGTTGCTCGTTGAGATGGATGGTTTTGGATCCAACAGTGGCGTGATCGTCATGGGTGCAACCAACCGACCGGAAACACTTGACCAAGCTCTAATGCGTCCCGGACGTTTCGATCGACATGTTCTGGTAGACCGACCTGACGTTATGGGCCGTGAAGCCATTTTGAAAGTCCACGTGAAGAACGTGAAACTGGATCCTGATGTTGAGCTAAAACAAATCGCTTCGATTAGCCCTGGCTTTGCCGGTGCGGAGTTGGCAAACCTTGTCAATGAAGCCGCACTTCTCGCCGCTCGTGGTGGTTGCTCAACGGTGCAGATGCAACATTTCAACGAAGGCGTCGAACGTGTGACGGCTGGACTTGAGAAAAAACAACGCGTCATGAACGCGGATGAAAAACAGCGTGTTGCCTATCACGAAGCCGGTCACGCGCTGGTTGCGTACAGTTTGCCAAACACGGATCCGGTTCACAAAGTCTCGATCATTCCTCGAGGATTGGCTGCACTTGGTTACACCATGCAGCGTCCGACCGATGACCGGTACCTGATGACCCAAAGCGAACTTGAAAGCCAATTGCAGATTCTCGTTGCGGGCACGCTTGCCGAAGAATTGATTTACGAAGACATCTCAACGGGTGCTTCGAACGATCTCGAACGTGCGACCGATATCGCTCGTGGCATGGTGATGCAGTACGGCATGAGTTCACTTGGCCGAATCAATTTCAAAGAAGATCGCAGCAGTGCTTTCCTGGCTGGATCAAGCAACGGTGGCATTGGCTCACGTCAATACAGCGAAGATACGGCTCAGCAGATTGATAGCGAAGTCAAACGAATTATCGACGAAGCCATCGAGCGAGTTCGCAATACGTTGAAAGTTCGCAAGCAAGCTTTGGTCGCCCTCACCGATCGTTTGATTGAGGTCGAATCCGTTGACGCGACGGAACTCCAAAGCATCATCGATGAAAATTCACCTGGACCATTGTTGGTTCCCGGTTCTGATGCCGCCGTTCGCTCTCGACCAATCGACGAAATCAAGAATGATAATCAAGACGAGCAAAACGCGGCTCAGTAAACAGGATTGAATTCGCGCCACATCGCTTGGCTGCGGACAGTTTCACTGGTGACTTAATAATGAGTGTGTCCAATTTCGGTTGGGCACACTCTTTTTTGTGCGCTATAAAGACACAAGAAACGTAGGTTGGACATTCCTGTCCGACATCGCACAACGAAGAAATAGAAGCGAGTTGTGAACATGCCTCGAAGACGGACAAGAATGTCCATCCTACTTTGAGGAATCGGCTTGGCCTTTCGCCAACGCACTTCGAACCATGTGCGCCATCCAATTCGGTGAAGCCACAAATGGCCGTTTGAGTTTGTACAACCAGTACTGCCGTTTTGCTTCGCGCTGCATCTCGTTCAGGTTCGCAAACTGCGATTCGCCTTTGGCTAAAACAGCCGCGCCCTGCCCGACGAAGTAATCGTAAACATACGCTTCGCCCATTCGATCGGCCGGAATAATATGCTCAACCACCGCACCGGGAACCCAAACTCCCGCGTGTCCCGCGTCCAACATTCGGCGCATCAAATCCAACTCGTCCTCGCCCATCACGCTTTCGCCGCGACGACCAAGCAGAACGTCAAACTCAAACGCATTTTGCACTCGCGTACGAATCGCAAAATTCGCGCCGTAGGGTAATCGCGTTTTCGTAAACTCGACCGGCTCGTTTCCCAAATCTCGATGGGCAAAGCAGCCTTTGACAGTATCCCAATTCTCTTCTATCCAACTCGGTCGGTTGGTTGCGAACTTGGGTTCAATCACGCTGCCAAAAAAATCAACACCAGCGTTTTCTTTCGCAGCCGCAACATATTTCGTGATCCAATCAGGCGCAACAATAACGTCGTCGTCAGTCCAAACGACCAAGTCATTCTCACCCGGCGCAGTTCCATTCTCTTTCAGTTCTTCACGAAGAAAACAAACCGCACAATTCCGGCTGAACGTGTGGCCCTGGTCAGCTTCGACAAGACTGACAAACTTGTGCCGTTGCGCGAATTGCGATTGCCCGAACCGTTCCAGAACTTCGGCCGTAGCGTCGGTGGAATTGTTGTTGACGACGATCAATCGCAATTCGACATCGTCAGCGATCTCAAGTTTGGAAATGCTCTCGAGAGTTTGCTCAAGAAGTGCACTTCGATTCCAAGTGCAAATCGCAACGTCGACTTGGGTGGAACGGCTCAAATCAAGCCTCAATCGAATTGCCGACTTTGCCAACCTGTGGAGCGGCAGGAGTTGCTGTTTTTTGCGGAGCGGAAGCAGTACTCTCGGCGCCAGCCAACTGCTTGATGTCGCCTGCAAAATCGCGAACCGGATCATCCGAATACCGTTCGCGAATCTGTTTGCCAGCCAACTCGCCCATCTCTCGCCACTCATGACGTTTCTGCCAAGCCCGCTCCATCGCTTCGTCCATCAATTCGACCGTCGCACCAAGGGCAACAAATCCCGACTCGTTGTCGTCCATCAGCTCTCGATTGCGACCAATGTCGGTCGTGATTGCGATTCGATTGCACAGCATTGCCTCGATCACAACCAGCGGCGCACCTTCGTATCGAGACGGCAACAACAGCGCGTGGTTGTCTTCCCAAATTTTTTCGACACTGTCGGAAAAACCAATGAACTCCAGCTGATCTTCCAATCCATGCATCTTGATCAGGTCAAGCAACTGCCGCTTGTTGCCTTGGTCGTGACCGTAAAATCGAATTTTGATTTTACGTTTTCGCCATTTCTGCTGCCTCATTACATCGACGATGATGTCCTGGCCTTTGGATTGAAAGTGCACTCGTCCCACTAACGCAATTCGAAATTCCGAATCGTCAGTTGGCCACTGCGGCGCGGAATCGTAATCGACATTGAATGGATTGGCGATGATCTGAGCATTCTCAAGCTTCATCGCGATGTTGTTTTCTAGTTTGTGCTGGTTCTCGTCAGAGACAAAGAAAACTTTTTCCGCGTTTTGATACCAACGGCGATACTCGTCAACGCGATCGCCATGGATAAAGAAAAAATTGCTCGCACACTGAAGGTTGATGCCGTAAGGGATGCCACGGTTTTCACATTCTTCAGCGATCGTAATCGGATCGGGATGATAACCAAGCGTAATCAAAACCGCATCTGGTTTTTCGGAATCCAGCCAAGCCTTACCCGAGCAATCACGAGGCAGACCGGGCGACGCGGCACCAAACAGCCCTTTGATCGTTTCGGTTTGACGTTGCAAAAAGGGCAGGGGAGGTTGGTTGCGATACCATATCGATGCACCGTGGTCTTCGAGATGCTGAAGTGTCGGCGCTTTGTAAGACCACCACTTAAAGTTCACGGTCAGATCATGGCCTTCAATTTGCAACTTGCGCGCGGCACGCTGCCACAAGACTTCACTGCCACCCCAAGGCATTCCGCTCATGCAAGAATAAAAACCGAACTTCACCAACAACTCCAAAGCTTGGAAATTGAACAACAATCAATCAAGATTCAATCTTAATTGGAATTCAAATTTGCCCAAATAAATGTGCACAGGCAACGCCTGATTACCGTCACGCGACGGCGTGCAATTTTGACTCTTCTGTTTCGGCAGGCGGAACAGCCGGTCCACCATCAGCCGGGAACGTGTAGCCCTCAAGCTTATAGGTATCGACCGCCAAATCGTAAACCTTTTTCAACAACGGATAATCGGCGTAAAATTTCTCTCGCAAGTGCCGTGGAATCGCTTCGTCGTACGTCGAAACATTAATATGCGGCAACGTCGCGGATTCTTTGCCGAGCACTTTGCCCAAATTGTCGATCGTCGTTTGCAGGTCTTCGAAAATTCCGATGTAAACGAAACGAGCACGCATTTTCTCTTCGTAGTTTTCGAGCGTCACATCCTGCGGCAAGTGATCGAACAGCCAGTAAGGATAAGAGTTCACGTAACTTTCGACGTTAGGAAACTGCTTGTTGATATCGACTGATTCACCGCGAAACCAAAATCGCCCGTCTCGGCTTCGGCCCTTGGCAAAAAAGTACATCGACACAGCAAGATCAAACGGATCGCGCAAAATCGTAAAGTACTGATCAAGCTCAGGATAAAAATAAGGCAGGCCGTACCCGCGCCCGTGGTTAAAGTGACCATGAATGCACTTCACATTCGGCAACCACTTTCCTTTGGCGTCTTGGGTTTCAACACGAGGCAGCACGATGTCTCGCCGCTCGTCTTGATTTAGCTTGTGATATTCTTCGCCGAACCAGTGACGCAACAATCGAACGACGCTGCTACCAGCACACTTGGGAATGTGGGTATAGATAACCGGTTTTGATGTGTCGTATTTTTTCATAAAAGCATTCCTCTCGTTTGCAACTATTTGAACGCAATCAAGTTGGAGTTTAAAGGCGTCTTTGGTGAACGTTTGATGTAGAAGCAAAATAGCTTGCTTAGCAAACGGCATCTTTTACCACGCCAACCTCATTTGACTTTGGATGTTGGGAAAATTTGTGACCGCCGCCATCGCGGTAAAAAACTCAATGATGTTTTGATCTAAATTTCCAGACACATAAATTAACGCAAACGCCCAAACAGTTCGGCTTACTACTCACCGACACCAAACCGTTTTCGGATTGCGACCACTCGGTTGTGCATTTCTTCAACTCGGTCGCGGGAACGATCAAGCATCCGATTCAGTTGGGCCATGTAACGATTTTTCTCCGCCAACTCATTAGGCAATTGACCAAGCCGCTTGATCGCCGCGTCCAATTCGACTTGGAGTCGCTGAATCTCCTGGTCTTGAAAGACTTCATTGTTGGAATAAAGACTTGCGAGATCGAAACCTGATGGGACAGACGCAAATCCGTTTTGATCGTCTTCGAGAATTCGCGCCGGGAAACTTAACGGCTTTCCTGCAGCCCGCGCGGCGTTGCCAGTTGCGACCATCTCATCGATCAGCCGGAGCATTCTCGGTTTGGCAGGCGTGCGACATTCAAGCTGGTCCGCCAAAACGAATTCCTGAAACATCATTTTCGCAGCCGGTGGCGATTCCAGTTCGCCCATCAACCAACCCAGCTGCCCCGGCGAGTTGATCGTCCAGGCCGCCGTGACATATTGCGGACTGTTGTGAAAATCCAAAAGCGCCGTTGGCCGATTGCGCATTACGCTTTCGAGATACATCGTCGAAGGCGTGGTGATCACCGCATCGACATTTTCGATGACTTCACCGATCGGAGGCCGGCCGTCTGGTGCGTCTTGGTCCTCGGTCGAAGCCGCTTCTGCGATTCCGATCTCAACATCTAACCCATCACTCAGTCGCCATGTAACTTCAATCGGCCGGTCGTTGATCGATGGGTTACTATTCAGCCAAGTCTGAATCGCCTTCAAAGACTCTACAACAGTTTTGCGCTGTTGATCGTCAAACGCGGGCGTGTTGGCGGTCGCGATAAGAACACGAAAAGGTCCGTTGTTTTGGACTGAAGCAATGGCTGAGGAATTGACGCAGTCTAAACGTGGCAGGCCAACGACTTCGCAGCGACCTGCGTTACCCCAAGACTCAACGACTCGCGATTGACCGCGACCAATACATGCCAGTTTGTGGCCGAACAATGGTTGAAAGATCGAACCATCGACTAAATCCGGGTGCTCCCAAGTGTTGCGGTACTCAAGAATTCCATCTGACAAAATCAAAATTGGAACCGAGTTCTGGCCGAGCACTTTCCGAAGCGTCGTCAACTCTTCCCACCGATAATGCATGTGGGTGATCAAGATCCCCGCATCATCAGGCACCGGCCAATCGATCAACGACTCATCAACCACCGTCGCTGGCAGCGAACAATCATCCATCCAACTGGAATAGATGCCGCTGTCGTTGGCAAAACGGCAAAGAATATAGGCTCGTTGGGACACGATTATCTTTTGGCTAAGTAGTAAATATCAATCGAATAGACATCATTCGAATATTCATCAAACGAATGAAATCAATTAATCAATTCGAATCCTCAATGGACTTTACGAGACGGATTCACCAGACGGACTTCACACAAACTACATCTTGTTATTGGCACCCGGCTCGCGAATCATGTCCAAACGGTCCGGCAAACTCTTCACCCAATCGCTGTTGGATTCGTACCCCATTTGCTCCATCTGTTCACCCGCCAACGCATCAAACAACTCGCCATCGGCGAGCGTAAAGTAGTTTTTCCAATCGCCCACGATTCCTTTACGTGCTTTGGCCGTTGGATCTTCCTGACCTGGCGGTCGGCCTGACATTTGCTCGAACGTGGAGGCTTCCTCGCAGGCGTTGGCGATCTCGTTGTTGGATTCGACGCCAATCGACGTGAACAAACCCTTCAACGTTTCCGCCATGTCATCTTTCATCTCTTCATAAGTCACACGCGCGTCGGGTTTGACGCCATTAAAGACATCAATCGTTTCGGACCAGTTTGCCGTCCACTTTTTGATGACCTTCGCGTCAAAGAAACGTTCCAGCCGCATCCCCGGCACCGGGTTCACGTAAAATTTATGGCGGTCGGTTCCTTCGGCGTCTTTCAACAACCAATCGAATGTGCCGCTGGTCAAAACATCGCGACCGTCGCGGACGAGATGAATGATTTTCGACTCTGGAAACAATCGCGTGATTTCATCGACGACATATTGAGCCGTACCAGGGTAGGGCGTGATTTTATCAATGATGATTTTCTTACCCGTTCGTCCAGAAGCGAAATGGCAAAGAAAATTGACGAACGATTTTTGAAAGTCTTCTACGAACGTATCGTAGTTGCGATTCATGAATTGATAAAAATAATGCATACCAAATGACTTGGCGTATTTATCGAACGTGATTCGTGGCGCAGTCGTTCCGTCGTTGTTTTGCCAAATCTCACAAAAGTCGCCAAACAATCGTTGCTCTGTCGCAAAAATATCGGGATGACCATTGAGCGCCGTTGTCAGCCATGTCGAACCGCTTCGCGGAGCGCTAATGATGAAGTGAATCTCAGGTTTGTCCATTTACTTTCCAGCCGTGTCGGATTGTCGTAATTCCGTTTAGTCCGTAGCCATTGGCGTCCGTGGGTGGGCCGACAATTCGGAACACCCCGCGAAGCGAACTACGGTGATAAAAATCGGTCGGGCCGGGGCCCAACAATGAAATGTTGAAATGATAAGATCCGATCAACAAGGGGATCTCAGGGAATTCCAGTGTAACAACGCTTCCCGGCGCGTCCACGTCGAACCGGACGTCTTGATACGAAGTCGAAATCGAACTCAGTACACCATGCACTGGAGAACAAAGCGCAACCACCAGCCGGGCGTTCTTAACCGGCTCGATTGTGTTCAGATTTACCCGCAGTTTGACCGACTCGCCGGTTTCAAATTCCTTTTGCGGTTGGCCCAAGTGGTTGCAAACTTCGACGTCGCCCACGTGAGTTTTGCCGGCTACTTCTTTTTTCTTTGAGCGGTCACGATCGCTGCCGCCCAGCATTTCCTCGTAAATTGTACAGCCGGTTTCCAAGTCGCCGTCGTGCACAATTTTGCCTTGGCCGAACACAACAGAACGTGTCGCCACGCGCTGAAGCATCCCCACAGCGTGCGTGACTAGGATAATCGAGACGCCACTTTTAATGAGGCGATTCAAGTGCGCAAAACACTTCATCCGAAACCCAACGTCACCAACGGCTAGAACTTCGTCCATGAGTAAAAGCTGCGGTCTGAGATTGGCAGCGATTGAAAAACCAAGTCGGACTCTCATGCCAGAGCTGTAAGTCTTAATCGGATCGTCGATCACATGACCAAGTTCAGCGAACTCGACGATCTGGTCAAAGATCTTTTCAACTTCTGGTTTTTTCATTCCCAGCACAGTCGCATTGATAAAGATATTTTCGCGTCCCGAAAGGATTGGATTGAATCCAGTCCCAAGTTCAATCAACGCGCCGATTTTTCCACGAATTGAAATCGAGCCTGAATCGGGACGAATCAAGCCGTTGACCATTTTCAACATCGTGCTCTTGCCCGCACCGTTAGGCCCGATCATCGCCAGACACTCACCGCGTTTAACTTGAAAATTGGCATCACGGATTGCAAAAAATTCACTGGTCCGCAAATCGTGATGCGTACGATCACGCCCCATTCCGATAACTTCGCGGCCGAGGTCTTTGATCCCGTACCACATCGCGCGCTTAAGATGGCGGCAATAGATTTTCCAAACGTGATTGACATCAAGAATCACGTCGTCGGTTTCAGTGCTGGTGTGGAACATGATTTCTCCTAAGCCGTCATTCGTTCAACGAGGACGGGAATCGAGATTCGGTAAACCAACAATCCCAACAAAGCGATCGGCACAGAAAGCGCCGCAAAGATCAAACCCATCGTAAGAAACTGGGTCTCACCCAACAAAATCAAATCACGCGAAAGCAATATCAACGGACTCGCCGGGTTAACCCAATTCAATAACGATGCGAGCCCTTCGGTTCTAGGCGCGTAAACAACTGGAGTCATGATCATCCAGAACGGCATCACCATGCCGATGAATCGGCCAACGTCCTGATACAGCGAACCAAACGGCATGATCAAAAGCCCCAACCCCGCCCCCAATGTGGTCAACGCTAAAATCGCGAACGGCGCGAGCAGCAACGTGGCATGAAAGGGAACTCCGAAATATAGAAATGCTGGGATCAACAGCAACAGCCGAATCATCAGATCGAAAAGGACTTCGCCCATTCCAACCATCAACAATGATTCGCGTGGGAAATTCAGTTTGGCGATCATGTTTCGATTCTTCGCCAACGCGTTGCTGGGCATTTGAAACGAGTCCATAAATGCTTGCCACAAAATCATGCCCGCCAACGTGTAAACCGCCATATGAACTCCGGTATCTCCGGAATCAAAATTGGTCACAATCCGGAGCACAATCCAAATTGCCGTATTGGCGATCGGCGGTAAAAACGCCCAGAACAAACCGAGCAATGTTTGCCGGTAAAGCCCACGGATATTTCGCAAGAACAATCGCCAAGCGAGTTCTCGCCCAGACCAGAAATCAGAAAAAATGTTCTTTACCAATTGAACTGGATTTCGAACTTCTGAAATCGCGCTGTAAACGGTTACTATGTTCGAAGTCTGCAGCGGCAGGATTTCCAGTTCGCCCCCGTCGCTTTTATCCTTTGAATTCCCATCCGTTTCGGCATCCGAACCTGCAGGCGACTTGTGCGCATCGCCAGTAGGAACCCGTCTTTCAATTGAAATTGGATTCTCGACGTTGTGGTCGTTCGAATTGCCCGCGTCCAAGGTCATACAGTTTTGATAAGTCGTTTTTGAATTGTGGCCAACTGGAGTTTTGTTTTCAGCGTTTCTGCTCAAGCGTTCTGTGAAAAGATTTCAACTAAGCCAACCCGGCTCGAATCAAGTCATGCAAATGGATCACGCCAACCAATTTTTTGTCTGAGTCGACAACCGGCAGCACAGTGATTCCGTTTTCTTCCATCAAACGCAGTGCTTCGGCAGCCAATGCATCATTGCCGATGGACTTTGGTTTTGCCGTCATATGATTGGACATCGGCTCATCCAAAACGTTCCCTTCGGATTGTCCGGCCGTATGTTCGATAATCCGACGAAGGTCGCCGTCGGTCAGGATCCCCAGAACTTCATTTGAATCTGAGACAACAAAAACCGCACCAAGCCCTTTTTGCGAAATCAATCCGATGCCGTTACGGAGACTGTCTACCGGAGCTGTTCTTGGGATTTTTTCGCCACCCCGCATTAAATCGGTGACTTGGATCAGCAACTTACTTCCCAGGATTCCACCAGGGTGAAAAATCGCAAATTGCTCTTTGGTGAATCCGCGTCGATTCATTAACGCGATTGCGACCGCATCGCACATGGCAAGCGCCACCGTTGTGCTGCTGGTTGGCGCGACCGCAATCGGGTCGGCCTCGGATTCAACCGCCGTATCGATGACGAAATTGCACCGCTGGGCAAGTTGGCTGTTTAGATTTCCAGTCAAGCCAATCATCGGCACGCCAATCCTGGCCATGTACGGAAACAGTTCGACGATCTCACGAGTCTCGCCACTGTTGGACAACACGACCAAGACATCGTTCTCGGTAACGATTCCAAGATCACCATGAACGGCTTCGCCTGGATGAAGAAAAACGGCTGGCGTTCCAGTACTGCAAAACGTCGCGGCTGCTTTTCGGGCGATGCATCCCATCTTTCCCATGCCGGTGACGATCACGCGACCAGAACATTGAAACAGAATGTCGATCGCTTCGCCAATTGTCCCGTCAACTCGCTGGGCGACGCTTCGAATCGCTTCGGATTCTTTGATCAACACGTCAACAACCTGACGCACGTCATCCTGAGATTCTGCGGTTGTTTGATTTGTGTTTTGATGATCGTTGGGCATTAAAAACTGTTCTGGAATTGTTCTTGGTGAACTGATTTTGGACGCTGAATTCTCAGTCCAAGTGACTCCATTATATCAGGTGGTCAATTGCCGATTTAAGCGAACAATATGCGCCAATCGAGTTCGAGTCAGCAAAGATCATTTCACCATTTTTCATTCACATCGCTGTTATAAAAAAACACGGTCGACGTTTTGGTATCGACCGTGTTTTGAAGTGCACTCCGCCAGTTGGATTTTAGATTTCTCTAAAACAACTGAACGATTCTGCACGAAACTAGATTGTTGCCCCTCTTCAGGTTCTTACCTCTTCGGCCCTGACAATGCTGGACCGTTAAGAATTGTCCTACCGACTGGATTTGCCGGTTCGATGGTTGATGCCGATTGGGATTGGCGAAGCCGCTCAATCTCTAACCGCATTCGCTCGATCTCTTGGCGTTGCTGCTGGATCGTTTGATTGAGCACTGGTGTCGCACGACTGGCTGTTGTCGGTTGACGACTGCTACTGTCGTTCATTACAGAGCGAAGACCTGTGCCAACTCTCGCAGGACGACTGGTCGTTTCCCGAGCAGCTACTTCTCCCGGTGCGACGTCACCGACCTCTGGAGTTTTTCCGAACTGAATCAGGCGTTTCTGTTCTTGGCCACGGCGATCAATAATAAATTCAAGCTGATCTCCTTCGCCAAGGATACCTGTAATCCCATTAAATTCTTCCATTGACTCAAGCTTAACGCCGCCCGCGCCAACGACCTGATCGCCCGCACGTACACCGGCTTCGTGAGCGTTGCCTTTGGGGGCAATTTTTGTAACAACCATTTTGTTGTCGCGAGTTTCAATCAGCATGCCGAAACCCATGGTCGTCTTTTTTGCAGACTTCGTAACCAACGGTGGAAGCTCTTGATCACCACCGCTTGGAGCAGGATCACGAAAGTTAGCTCCCACATTGCGGCTAGGCGTGCTCGCTCGTCTGGTAGAATTCAATGCCGTTGGCCGACTGTTGGCGCTAGGCTTGCGCAAATTCGGGTTAGGCAAGGTTGGCTTGTTAGAATTTGGCTGGGCAAAATTTGGTTGTCCAGGCTTGCGTGCCGGAGTTGGTGTCGCCCGCGACGTCGACTTGGCTGGCGGGCGTATCCCAGGCACAGCTTTTGTAGGCGTTTTTGGCGGTTGAGCCTTTTTAGGTTGTGGTTTTGGCTGAAATTGCTGCCCAGTCAAGCGTCGCAGAAATCGGCCGTTGCCAAACAATCGCCCATCGTCTTGTGCATTTGCGGTCACTGAAGATCCGACAATTGCTGTAACCAAACTCAACATCAAAATAGTCTTTGGTAGCTTCATAGCTTCGAACATCCTGTTCAACTTTTGGTTCCCCATCCATTTAGACTACAACGTTTGTAAAACTCTCATCAAATACGACGAGCGAATTATTGTGACCAAACGCGAGGTCCGTTAGGGTGATTTTCGTCGGGATGACATGAATAAATCAAAGAACTATCGCCAGCGTGACAGGTTTCAAAAGTCGTAAGAACAGCTTCAACCACATTTACCGATTCAAACGGAATGGCGTGTGAAGCTTTGCGGGATATGACGATCGATTCGGAAAAGCGCAACCGCTCTGTCTGTCGTGTAAGAAGCTCAACGCCTGTCGAGAAAAACGACTTAGCGGCCGCCTCTGCTACCAACGATGAAACGCCGGATGATCTGGTTTTACTGAGACAAAGGTGCCGCGACAGCGAGCGGTAACTCCAGCTTCACAGCCAATCGTGCCCTCGACCACGGCTTTGCGTTTGGAAGACTCAACAACCCAAGCGTCCAGCTTTAATTCCAAATTGGAAGGCGTTGGTTTTTCAAAAGTGACTTCGTATTTCGCTGTCACACAGCAGGGCGGAGCATCCAACTCATTTTTCAACATCAGATGCCAAGCCGCCGTCCAGTTGAGATGGCAATCGAGCAAGGCACCGACAATGCCGCCATTGACCATGCCTGGAAAAGCCTGCTGATGGTCTTGGGGAGAAAACGAAGCGACCAAGTGGCCTTCGTTCAAATGATCACTGTAATTCGGATCAACGAAACTTTTGATTTGCAGCCCTTTTTCATTTGCTGGCCCGCAGCCAAAACAAATCAAGTTCGGGGCAAACTGATCCTGAAGACTTTTTGATTCGTCCATTACTTTTTCCGCAACACTAAAACAGTTTGCCGCACGTGGTGACCTGGCAAGATCTCTTCGATCTTGAAAAACCGCCCCCAGACTTGCTTGAGATAATTATTGGAATGGAAAACCTGAGCCCGATAAGGCCCGGACTGGGCAAACCGATAAACGGTTCGCGTATCCGGCAGTGGCCCTTTCAATTTTTCACGAGCCGCCGGGTCGATCGCGATGATCGATTGCACCAAACGGTTCTTTTCATTATCAACCTGATCGCGAATCAGATCCCAAGTATCCTCGTTATGAACCGTCAAATAAGCGATCCCGTCATCTGACATGATCCGGCGTAGTTCCGCCAGCCAACACGTTTCAAAAGTATCAATGTGCGTGAACACAGAAAACGCAGTAACAATATCGATTGATTTATCAGGAATCGGTAGCGTAGGAATGCAATGGTTGAAAATCGGCATCACGGTGTGCGGCATGTGCTCAAACAACCAGCGAACGTGCCGAGCGTTAATGTCACTGCCCCAGATTTCTGGAATCTCGGTTTGGGCTGCAAAGTGACGAATGACTCGTCCCGAGGCGCATCCGAAATCGAAAATGCTTTTGGGCGCCAAGTCATAACGTTTTGCGACCTCCATGATTTTCAAATAATCTTCGAAGCCGCTCATCCAATAAAACGCATCGTTGTCGGGCGAGTACTTTTCACGATCGTCTGAACAGGGAATCGGATAAGTATCGCGAGCGATGGCTTCTTCAAATTTGATGTCGCCAATTCGCTCTTGGACTGTTTCCAAGCGATGGTTGATGACCAGCTGCGACGGATCACATTGAGCTACCGGCGGCAAGTTATGAAACGGCTCAGTGTCTAGCGTATTGCGCGAGATGTCTTCTTCCCAAGCAACCGGCCGACTGCCCTGAGTCCGATTCGTAATGATCTTGTGGATGTCGTCTCGAGAGAGAATTTCAGGTTTCGCCATTTTTGCTTTCAGCATTAAGCTTTCGCCAATGAGTCCAAGTTGAATATGCTGGTCCAAACGTAAGTTGGATCAAGTCATTGATTTTAGCTAAGCGGGAAATTTAGGGGCAATATCAATCAAGGCCCAAACGCGCACGAATCGTCGTCAAAGTTAGGTATGTTTCAGCGGCTTCCGCATTTGAGCCGTGCAAGTGCTCGCCGCTGGAAGAACTCAGACGTGAGTTTCACCACCGCCAATTGGCTTCCCAACCCATGCATCGTTGGACAGTCTAGCGAGTAGCTTGCCCCAATCATGCCAGTGGATGTCCATTGAAACAAAGCGTTACCAAGGGCAAGAGGTTGATTGAGGGAACCTTGCCCCAACGCTATGATGACCTTTTGACCTGATTGGTTTCAACCATAAACGAATTTCGCTAATGAAACGCCTAGCTGCCCTGACTCGCCCCAAGCGATCTTTGATTAGAAAATGGATCGGCTACTTGGCCAAGAATTACATAAACTTTATTTCGATCTGTCTGTTGCTGTGTTCGATCTTTTATTTCGTTTCGATTCAACGCGTCCGGATGGCAACGCTTTCCAGTAACCCCGAACTGTTTACTGACGGCGAAATGGTTGAGGTTGTTCGGGCGATTGACGGTGATGAGGTTCGGATAAAAAATTCGCAGGGAGGAACCCGCTTACGAATTCTTGGAATCAAGTCGTTCGATGCCAGCGAGCGGGACATGTTGCTCACCGAATACGGAAAAATCGCCGTTGACTATCTTGAACAAGAAGTCGTCGGCAAACGGGCGAAACTCTTGGTCGCTGAAAAACGCGTGGACAACAAAGGCCGTTTATTGGCGACGCTCATCCTTGAAGACAACAATGCAGATGTCGCTAAAACGATGGTCACCGATGGATTGACGCTGGTTTACACCAAGTTTTCTTTTCCTGCGATGGATGATTACCTTGCTGCTCAAAATTTGGCGCAAAGCAAGAAGACCGGGCTCTGGCAGAACGACAGGGTTGCCGTGCGAGCTCAATCAATGAGAAATGTCTGGGATCAGGAGCGAAACAATCGTTAACGTAATTTTTCGCATTCTCAAGCAGAGCACGTTCACGGTGATGCGCGAACGTTACGGTCAAGCAGCATTGTTGTTTGTCGCTTTGTTGCTGTATTCGGCAACCGGATTTATGTATTTTGAGTTTCACACTAATCCCGATTTGACCTGGTCAGATTCGTTTTGGTGGTCAATCGTGACGATGACGACCGTCGGATACGGTGATTTTTTTCCGACGACAGTTGGCGGACGCTGGTTGGTCGGAATGCCAACAATGGTTCTTGGGATCGGATTGTTAGGTTACATTTTGTCTTTGATTGCAACGGTAATGTTGGAATCGAAAACTCTCGAAGCGAAAGGGATGAAGAACGTGCACTGTACTGACCATGTTGTGATCTGTGGATTTGGAACTTGCGAGCGTTTGCTGAAACTCGTTGACGAAATCAAACGTGACCAAGCAACTTCCAATTCGGAGATCGTCATCATTGATGAGTTTTTGGATGAACTGCCTGCCGAATTAAAACAAAAAGACATTCACTTCGTTCATGGCGATCCGTCACGCGAAGCCGTACTATCTCAAGCCAATATCGGCCAAGCTCACGCGGTCATTGTCCAAGCTTGTCAAGGCGAACGTGCTGACGACCACAACCTCAAGATCGTTTTGGCCATCAGGAGTTTTAACCCCAATGTCTTTCTAGTTGTCGAATGCATTGATCCAGAAAACGAGCCGTTTTTCATGCGGGCAAATTGCGACAGCGTGTTGTGCGTGTCTACCTTGTCGGAGCAAATGCTGGTTCAGGAACTTCAGGACCCAGGTGTTAGCCAAGTTGTTTCGCAACTTACAAGCAATGCTGAGGGCAAGCAGTTTTACATCATCGACCTTCCGGAGAAGTATGAGAACTATCGTTTGGCGCGAAAAGCAAATTCAGCTGCCGGACGTGTTCCTGTTGGGATTCGACGCAAAGGAACAAACACACTTTTGCCAGAAGACAACTTTGAATTAGAAACAGGTGATCGTTTGATTTTGATTGCTTCGGCTCGACCTTAGGCCATCCATCTTAAGTGCAACGTTTAAACGAACTGTTTACTTGAGCTGGGGCAATCTGTTGTGCTGCCCCTGAACTCTGGCGAGTCCAGCTACGTGTCTTGTCTGCCCTGAACTCTGGCGAGTCGTGCGTATTGAAAATCTGATTCGCAAGAATTTAGTTTTGCGTTAGACCTTTCAAGTACAACGAATACAACTTTGGTTCAAATGTTCGATTGATTGGCGAATCGATCTTCTCGATATCTCTCCCGAAAATTTGACTGGCTGCAAAAATCTCCGTCGACAGGAACCGGCATTTTTTTGAATCAATCTGAACCGACTCGATTGGATTCCCGTCGGCTGCACACAGGTTGAAGCCCCAGATGCCGAATGAAACCATCGGAACGCGATAGGGCTTCACGCTGAATGAAGCCGCTTCCATGGTGCGGTTGATGCACCAAAACACTTCTTTGGCGAAAAACGGAGACGAGCATTGCGAAACCATGTAGCCGTCGGGCGTCATGCAAGTTCGCACGATCTCATAAAACTCTTTTGAGTAAAGCTTGTCCAACACTTCATTGTGCGGATCAGGCAAATCAATAATCACTCGATCAAATCGAGGAAAGTCCTTCCCTTCTTTGCCAGCGTAATCAAGCAGGTAACTAAACGCATCTTGATTGACGATGGTTAGTTTTTCGTTTTTCAAAGCTCCTTGGTTGAGCTCTACGATTGGATTGAATGTTGAGCAAAATTCCGTGATCGCCGGATCAATGTCGATCATTAGAATTTTTTCAACGTCAGGATATTTCAGGACTTCACGAACCGCCAACCCATCCCCGCCACCAAGGATCAACACATGCGTTCGTTTACCCTCTGCGCTCATGACTGGATGAACCAGCGACTCATGGTATCGATGCTCGTCCACGGAAGCGAATTGAATGTGCTTATCAAGGTAAAGCCGAATCCGTTTGTTCAATGCGTTTTCAGTAACCACAATTCTTTGGTAAGGCGTTTGCTTTAAAAAGATCACCTTGTCCGCGTACAGCTGGCTTTCCGCAAATTGCGTCAGTTTCTCCGACGCCAACAGGCCGACAATCAGACACGCCAGAACTAACATCGCCGCCCAGAAACACGCACGGTAGTGTTTTAACGTGTCTCCGAAAACGAAAATCGAAACAATCGCCACACCGATATTTAAAAGCCCAACCATAAACGACGATTGAAAAAGCCCCAACGATGGCAGTAACAATAACGGAAACGCCACGGAACCAATTAGCGCACCGAGGTAATCAAGTGACAGAACATTGGCGATCGATTCTTTCCACGCCGTAGAGCGACTGAGAATCCGCGCGAGCAAAGGAATTTCCAAACCAACCAGCGTACCAATCACGATGATCAACCCAAACATCGTTGGACGGTAAAACGAATGAAAGGGAAATGCCAGGAACAATAGACTGCTGCAAATTCCACCGATCAGCGCGACCATGATTTCAATCGTGATGAACGTTGAAATCAAATTGTGATGGAACCATTTTGAAATATAGGAACCCACCCCCATCGCAAACATGAAGAATCCAATGGTCATCGAAAACTGATAGACGCTGTTGCCCAAGAGGTAACTCGAAACCGCTGCGATGATTAACTCGTAAACGATCCCGCAAAGCGCGACGATCAGTACGCTCGCCATCATCACGCTGGTTTGCCGCTTGGTCAGGGGCGACTCTTCCTGGGAAGCTTCCGCAGGAGTCGCATTCAAGTCCGAATCGGATGCCGAATCAAAATTGGAATCGGACAAAGTCGGTTGCATGTTTTGTTCCGAGGTTTAAGGCTAATTTGCCATAACATTATTACAAAGAAAAAAGCCACTGGGAGAAACCAGTGGCTCTAAAGTGTTCTCTTGTCTTTTCATTCCTAAGCGTGAGCTGCTACCTGTCAGGCAACGGCAAACGACTCAAACCAAGACTATTTTCCAAAGCTGAATCCGCGGGAACCAGATCGGGATCGCGCCGAAGACGAACGAGCTGCTGTTTTCGCTTTGGCAACCGCTGATTTGTGATACGTTTTTGGGCTCATGGCCGTTTTGGAATAGTCAGGCTTCAGACTGGCTCGGGCGCCTGAGTAGTACCCACGGTTCCGGTTAAGCATCGAACCAAGCATGTATCCGGTAAAGAACCCATGCCGACGACGGTAGGTGTGATCGCGATGGTGTCCGGCACCATCCGAGGCAACCAAGCGTTTCCCTTCAACGTCCATGTCGACCTTAAAAAGCTCAAGCTCCCCAGAGTCTTGCACGTTGTCATTGTCTTTGTCGCTAAAACCGTTGATGGTTCCCGACTCATGCATTTTGACACCGATTGGACTGGCAACCAGTTTGGCCGCATTGAGGTTGGTACGAAACGTAGCCAGGAACTGTTCCTGCTTTTCTTTTTCTTCTCCAGCCGCAACTTCTGCACCCTCGATTTCTGCCGCATCGACAGACTCATCATCACCATCTAATTCTGACAGTGTTGCTTGAAACACATCCAGCACCTTATTGAGGTCAACGACTTCGACCGACGGTGAACAGCCACAAAAAGAAATGACCGCAACGCAAAACAAGAATTTAATGCAACGCATCGTTGGCTCCTAAACCGATCTCTAAAGGTATTTTGAAAAGGCACGAAAGAATTAGTGTATTAGATAATTGGCTTCCACTGCAAACCAAATTATCACCCTGCTTTTTCTCAAGCGATATCGAACCGATAGTGTAGTTCGTCGATACCATCTTCGAAATAGTCGGCCAATAAACCATCTTTTCGAAATCGACAGCGGGTCATGAATTCCGCGACGTTTTCCAAATCGCTAGGGAAGGCCATGAAAATGACTCGGCCATTCCACTCTTTGACTTGTTCAGCGATCATGTTGAAATTCGATGGATCGGTTCCAACTTCATCCAATTCCCAAGCCAACCAATAAGCTCCCTCGCACTCAGGAATCTCATCGACATCGGTCAAGCGAATCATTTGCTGGTTCTGCGGATGGGCGGCGGGACTGCCAAGCGGCTGAATTCGCATTGAATACGAGATCAGCATTTCGTTTTTGTCGTAGTAGTCCGCGTGTCGCAGCTCTTCAGTAAATCCAACTGCACGATAGGCTTCTCGCGCATCACGATAAATATCACCGTCTTCCGGATCGTAGTAATCGGAAGTGTTTACGAACACAATTCGGCCATCTTCGTTTCGAATCTGATCGATGACGTTTTCCAAAAGCACTCGCCCATAGCCTCGCCCAATAAAATCGCGAGTCAAATAAGTCCACGAAATCGAATAAGCTCGATCCGTCCCCTCAATCGGAGTAGCGCCCGAGACACCGATGACTTTGCTGTCCAACTCCAAAACATACTGTCCGTGAAGCGATCGGGCATAGGTCTGTTTTGCCCAGGCAGAATCGTCTTCGTCATGGTCGTCAATGATGGCGATGGCCGTTTGAACATCTTGAGGCCTCATCGGCCGAAAAATCGGGTCACTCATTTGACTCCCTGCGTTGCTCAATTCCCATTCGCTTACCACGACAAACGTTACTAACGGTCAACGATTCGGCAGCCAGTGATTCGAAAAGTTGTTTAAGTCCAGCGATCGAATTCATCGTTTGAGAGCAAGTAAAAATGTCCACGCAAACGACACCGTGTTCCGGCCATGTGTGAGCGGCGATGTGTGACTCCGAAATTACGACGACACCACTGAGCCCTTGCGGACTGAATTCATGAAAGGAACTTGTCACAACCGTTGCTTCGATTACCTTCGCCGTCTCAAGCATCAGTAGCTCAAGCGATTGGGCCGTCGATGGAATATTGGCGCAACCGTACAGGTCCACAAGCAAATGCTGGCCAAGACCAGCAAAAACCAATGGGTCAAGTTCGTCGAATTGCTCCAGCGAAGTGATAACTTTTGGCTGGGCCGAACCTTGCAATTTAGACATTGCAAAACTCGAGTTTTCAGATTCCCAATTCATCAATGCGATCGTTGTCTAAGGTTGTGACTTTAGATTGTGACATTTGGATACTCTATTCGTTGAACCCATTCTGCACCATCACAACGCGCATTGCCAGTTCGCCTCAATTAAAAATCATTGACCAATTAATTAATTGATCAGTTAATTAATACCCGGATGCTTGGCCGTCTTTGCGAGATTCCGATGCTCCCAGGTAAACATCATTTTCTGCGTCATAGCCGATCCCTTGATAGCCGCCGTAAGAACCGTTGTTGTAACCGACGGTATGCCCGCGCCGCATCAGCTCGCGAATCACGTTGTAGTCGTATCCTGTTTCCAGTGTTAATGTTCCGCCGTCAGTCATTGTCTCGCCGGTCGGTTGTGAGGAACCGCTGTGCAGGATTCTTGGTGCATCGCCTGCTTCCTGGAAATTCATTCCAAAATCGACAATATTGATCAACACCTGAGCGTGCCCCTGGGGCTGGGTTGCTCCGCCCATGACTCCGAAACTTAGAAACGGTTTATCGTCTTTGGTGACGAAGGCAGGAATAATCGTATGGAAAGGCCGTTTGCCGGGCGCGTAAGAGTTAGGTCTGCCGGGCGTCATGTCGAACAGCTCGCCACGGTCTTGCAAACAGAACCCCAGTCCATCGGGACACATGCCCGATCCCATCCCGCGATAGTTGCTTTGGATTAGCGAAATCATATTGCGATCTTTGTCAGCGACGGTCAGATAAATCGTGTCGCCTTCAACCGGACCGGCTTCGTAGCGTCTGGCCGAGCGTTTGGCTTTGATGAGCTTTCGCCGCTCGTTGGAGTATTCATCAGAGATCAGCCGCTCGACGGGGACGTCGGAAAAATTTGGGTCGGCATAAAATCGCGCGCGATCCTCAAAAGCAAGTTTCTTGGCCTCGGTAAAGTAGTGAACATGATCAGCACTCCCGAATCCCATCGCTTTAAGATCGTAACCCTTAAGTACACCAAGTATCTGAAGCGCTGCGATGCCTTGGCCGTTGGGCGGCAGCTCCCACAATTTGTAACCGCGATAGTCAACCGAAACTGGCTCAACCCATTCTGATTGATGCGTCGCCAGGTCTTCGTAAGAAATATAGCCGCCGTGCTTCGCCATAAACGCCGCGATCGTTTTCGCAATGTCGCCTTTGTAAAAAGCATCGCGGCCTCCGTCAGCGATTTTTTCAAGCGTGTTGGCAAGATTCGGGTTTTTGAAAATTTGACCTTTGGTTGGCGCTTTGCCATCGATCAAAAAAGTCTCCTTGAATCCCGGATACCTTTTCAACCCTTCGCTGCGATTCCAGTAGTAAGCGATCAACTCAGAAACAGGAAAGCCTTCACGCGCGTAGCCGATCGCTGGTTGCAAGACTTGCTTGAGCGGGAGTTTGCCAAACTTTTTATGCAACTCCGCCCAACCGTCAACGCAACCGGGAACAGATACTGGAAGCGGGCCAAGTGACGGAATCGTTTTCCGTTTGCCCAACGCCTTTTTTAACTTCTCAAGCGTCAGACTTTTGGGAGACCGACCACTTGCGTTGAGTCCGTAAAGTTTCTTTTCAGATTCAATCCAAACGATCGCAAAAAGATCGCCACCCATTCCGTTGCCAGTCGGCTCCATCAAACCAAGGGTTGCATTGGCTGCAATCGCTGCATCAACGGCAGAGCCACCTTCTTTCAAAATATCAATCGCAACCTGCGTGGCCAACGGCTGACTGGTCGCGGCCATTCCGTGTTTGGCAATCACTTCGCTTCGGGTTGCGAATTGGGAGCCAGTAATTCGGTTCTGAGCATCGGCTTGGGAAACGCAAGCCAGCAGTACAAGTGATGTCAAAAATATTCGGCGGTAGTTCATGCAAGTAATCCTGCGCAAAGGAAAGGCAACTCAAAATTTAATGCGAATCAATCGCGATTCACTCTGAGATAAAGCTGAAACGAGCTTCAGTTTTGAGCCCAAATTATAGTTCATCCTTGCGGCCCTGGAATGTGCAGATTCCGCGCACAAAAAAAGCCCCATTGCTGGGGCCAAGTTGGGGGAATTGTGTTTTGGTGGTTAGATAGTCAACGCATCGGTAATCTTTCCCACCATTTGACTGCTTAACTTGCGGCTGCGACGGCAAAAGGATTTGGCAACTGCGTGAGGTCTTCGGTGTCGATATGAAATTCGGACTTCGTTTCACTAACTGATTCGGTCATTTTCATTTCGATTTCAAAAGGCGACAACTCACCTCGAAGGACTTTAATATTGCTGGGGGCGGTGATGCCAAGCCGAATTGTATTGCCTTTGATCTTTAAAACTTCGATCTCAATTTGACCGTCGATAATGATTGTTTGATTTTTTTTTCGTGAAAGTACCAACATCGTATTCGCTCCTGAGTAAATGAAAAATGCGTCCTGCGTTACTTCGTTTTTTAAAAGGTTCCGGACCACCAAGTTTGTTTTGGTTGCGGGTTTCAGTGTGACTGTGACCGCTCCCGTCCGGGTCTGTTCTTATTTTCGCGAGAGCCCGGACACATCTGGTCAAATGAGAAATTGAATTTGCGAATAAATTTGTGAGGGCGTTCTTTTCGTTGTTTAGCCAGCCGTTTTATGTGGTTGGCAATTGATTCGCATTCAATCTGGAAGTGGTAAGTTTTCGCCAGCGTTGTCTTAATTCCGCTAGCATCACCGTTAAAGTTTTCCGGTTATTCGGCTTAAGCCATGCGTTGATTCGGTCGGATGCACTGTTATGACGATTTTGCTGCGTATTGCCGCCAATTTGTACCGATTTTAAGAGTTGTACCTGAGCCTTGAGGTTCGCATGTTTTTGCAAGGCGACAACTCGGAGAGAATGATGTTTCGGTTTATCTTGTTCACGTTTTTAATTGCGGCGAGCGCAAATTCCGTACTGGCCCAGGCCCAATTCCAGCCGACTTTTCCGCGGTCGCTGCAGCAAGCAATTGACCATAGCGTGCCAAAGCAAGTTGAAAATTCGTCCGTCGTACCGGTTGCACCTGAGCGAATCGATCCGAGAAGAAGAAACGCCAAACGCGTACCAGCGATCAACACCAGTTCAACAAAACGCAACCGTCCTGCGAAAAGAGCGGCACGTCCTTACACTCTGCCTTCAATTGAAACGGACAACATTTACCGCGCCCCGCCAAGGGATGCCAAAATGGCTCGCGATCTGACGCCTTCAACCAAGTTACCAACTCAATCGCCCGAAGCACCTGCTCCACGGTCTGCAGACTCGTCAGGACAACGAGCCAATCAAATCGCTACTCAACAACGAATTGAACAACAGCGCCTAGAGCAGCAAAGGCTCGAGCAACAACGACGACTAGAACAACAGCGACCAGAACAATCGGTGCTGTCACGAGCACCTGCGGCCAGTGATACTGATGATGACATGGATGTTCAGATGGTGCAGCTTCCGGCCGCAGACTCAGAAGATTTGCCACAGGGTTCATACTTATTTACTGACCGAACGCTTGGTCAACCAAGTAAAATTGATGAACCGGAGTTTGGCACCGTGATGACTTTCCGTGCTGATGACACTCCAAAACAAATGAACTTTTCCGACGAGCCAAAAGTTGGCGCTCAAGCAAACGCTTCCGGCCAATTTGCTACCCCCCAAACACAAACCCAGCCTGGCGCAAGTTACAACTTTTCAAGTTCCAGCTCTGAAGATCCCAACGCAATTGGCTTCATTCCTCCAGCGGTTTTGAAAACGAAGCCACGCTCAGCCGTATCGCCGCCCGAGCCGCCACGGCAGATTCAACCGCCCGCTGCGACGACCGGGCAGGGCAACGCCAATTCGAACTACCCGCCCGAAACTAATTTGACACCAATCATCCCAAAGAAGCTTTTGTCCACAACGGTCGTCGGCCCAGAGTCGTTAACGCCAAGCGTTCCGGAAGACTTTGAAATCGTCGTTACCAACACATCGGGACAGGCGGCCAAGGATGTCATCATTCAATTCAACGTCTCTGAAGACGTCACCATCACAAAACTTGACCGCAGCGCCTGGTTGGACAATGAGAAACGGCTAGTCTCATGGAAGGTCGCTGAGATCCCTGCCGGTGGCAAAGAAACGATTTACTACAGTGCAGTTTGCGAAACAGCCGGTCGTTTCAAACAAAGTATCACCCTCGGTGCCAACGGAACTTTCCAAGGCAACACTTACTTTGACACGACAGTAATTGCACCTCGGTAGTTATCGCTGATGACAACGAACGTTTGCAAACCATTAAAGCAACATTGAGCAACGGAAGAGAAATGGTAAGCTGGAAAAAACCTCTCGCAATTTTAGCGACGACAACCTGTTTGGTTTTCGGCTCGCATCAGAGTGTGCTCTCGCAGAACACCAAGGCGGCCAATGACATTTTCTCCAAGCCCTGGCCTACGGAAAATCGGCGTCAAACCAAGCCGCAAGTCGCCGCCGCGCAGTCCCCAGTCGTGCAGCAAACATCGACTCAAAAAACTTCACAATCGCCAGCAGCCCCCACAATCATTGTTCGGCCCTCTGTTGATGGTTCCGCGCTAAACGACTGCGAAATGGAAATCAACAAAATCGCCGATAGCCAAAACGATTTTTCCATTCGGCTGTCAATTCCCGATTCGATCACTTCGATTGAACTCATTCCCAGCTCAACTCACGGGGCCCAACGAAATTTCCGGATCCAGATGGAACAAACGACTCCAGGATCAAAGGAAAATCCCACTCCTCAGCCACCCAAAAATCCGACGGCCATTCAACTGCCTCAAACAAACCAGCCGCCTGAACGCTTCGCATCCAACCGCTCGATGACGGAACAAGTGCGGATGCTAAAATCCACTACAGAAAATAACGCCAAAGCGGATACTTTCGAACCGCGCGAAGGGTTTGTTAAAAATCCGCATTTTTCGATTCCAAAATTCAGCGCGTTCCAACATCGCATTCAACGATACCAAAGACAAAGCTACGTTGAGCAGGACGCAAACGTACCAATGGTGCAGCGAATCGAAACAACAGACGGTACAGAAACAACAGACGGTATCGAAGTAGCAAAAAGTGCGACAACAGAAACAGCAATTTCAAACGCTCCCACAAGCAAACATCCGTTCGTTGAATCGGAGTTGATCGGAGCGAGCGATCTAGGGTCACGGCCAAATGAATCAAGAACCAAGTCTCCCAATCCAATTTCTAAAAACCAGGCAATCGCTCAAGCCATACCCAATGAGCAAACAGAAACTACTCCAAAGCATTCGCATGCCCAAACGAATTTTGTGGCTCCGATAGTCAGCCCAAACCTGACTGCGAACGTGACGGCAGACGTAACGCCGGAACCGGATTCAACGACAGCGATTCAAACGGAATTAGCGCCAGTTTATCCGACTTCGAAATTCATGAGTGAACTCGTTGGCTCAGAAAACATTGCCTTTGGCCAACAAGGCGATTTTGCCGTTTTCCTGGCCAACCCAACATCGTCTCGTTGCACCGATATCGTTCTAACACTTGAACTTCCTGACGGATTCGAAGTCGGCTTGCTCGACCGCGAAGCAACCATCGATCGTCACAGCCGAACAATCACTTGGCGACTGGACTCACTGGCCGCGGGCGCCGAAGCGATCATTCGCTACCGTGTGCGATCGGAAAAACTTGGCCAGCAAAAGCAACGTCTCAACGTGACGGCAAACCACGCTCAGAAACCTGTGGACACTCACAGCGAGCTCATGACCAACGTCACGCGGAACTAGAAATCGGTTTCATTCGGTCACCATGGTCGACTTGGCGTCAAACCTGAATTGACGGGTGCATGTTTACCGAAGCTTAAACATGCTCACTACTCGCAGCAGCGCGATACCCCAAAGGATTCCAAAGCCCAGTGTCGCGAAGCACGCTGGGATCGCGTCGGCCCATAAACCGAACCCCAAACGGGCTTCAACAAATCAGTACGTAACCCCGATTGCCGACTCATGCTGCGCTTGAGCATGGCACCCTGTGACAAATTATTCATTTCAGCTTTGAAGAACCACGAGTCGGCAGCGCGATACCCCAAAGGGGTTTTATTCCAAAGCCCAGTGTCGCGAAGCGCACGCTGGGATATTGGGCGGCATAAAAACCGAACCCCAAACGGGGTTCAACAATTCGGTACTTGTAACCCGGATTGCCGATTTGCGGTTCTCAACTACCATCTAAACTGCATAGCCGCGTGAGCCGTTCACATCGGAACCTCGATTCACGAACCTTTCCCACAACGCAGTGTCGTGAATTCCGTTCCGTTCAGATTTTTGGATAACCATTGGACCCGACCCCCGACTTAGACGACTTAAGAAAACTTCTTCCCAGCACGATGCTGCGCGGGCGCCATCGACTAAGAAGCGAATTAAACCGCCTGGTCAAAGAAACCGGAAAGAATCCTCCCGCCACAGACACCCCGGCAGGCCAAGCCACGTTGGCAAAAATCAAATCACTTGCCGAAAACATTTCAAAATCAGCAGCCAAATTTGAAGCGCGCAAGCAAAGCCTACCCGTTCCCAAAATCGACGAAGACCTTCCGATCTTCGAACGCCGCGATGAAATCATCGCCGCAATGCAGCAGAACCAAGTCGTCGTGATCAGCGGTGAAACAGGAAGTGGTAAATCAACCCAACTTCCCCTCATGGCGATCCAAGCCGGATTTGGGATCGGAGGAACGATAGGCCACACTCAGCCAAGACGAATCGCCGCACGGGGCGTGGCTGCCCGAGTTGCACAGCAACTTGGAACCGCACAGGGTACGGATGTTGGATACAAAATTCGTTTCGCCGACAAAACGAGCGAGCGAACTTATATCAAACTCATGACCGACGGAATTCTGCTGGCCGAAACGCAGAGCGATCGGTTTCTTGAGCAATACGATTTGATCATTGTTGACGAAGCCCACGAACGCTCGCTTAACATTGATTTCTTGCTGGGCTACCTCAAACAGATTTTGGCAAAACGAAAAGACCTGCGTTTGATTATCACTTCGGCGACAATCGACACCGAGCGTTTCGCCAATCACTTTACCGTCGACTCCGACAAACCGGCGCCGATCATCAACGTCGAAGGCCGAACGTATCCCGTTGAAATTCGATACGCTCCTCCTGAACCGTCTGAGTTTGACTCCAGGAATGAGAAAAACGAAACCGAAGAATTGGTCGTCAATGCATGTCGTGAACTGGCCGGAATCGACGATGGCGACATGCTTGTGTTCCTTCCAACCGAACGTGATATTCGGTCTGTCAGCAAGAAGCTTCGTTCGATCCGCCTGCCCGGAAGGCAAACAGAAATCCTTCCGCTATACGCTCGGCTTTCTACTGACCAGCAAAATCAAATCTTTGAGCCGGGTAAAAAACGCCGAGTCGTATTGGCCACCAATGTTGCCGAATCATCGATTACAGTTCCACGAATTCGCTATGTGATCGATACGGGCACCGCGCGAATCAGCCATTACGCACCGCGCAGCAAAGTGCAACGGCTGCCGATTCAAGACATTTCTCAAGCCTCCGCCAATCAGCGATCCGGTCGCTGCGGCCGAATCGGTCCCGGCGTTTGCGTTCGTTTATACAGCGAAGAAGACTACGATTCCCGCCCCAAATTCACCACGCCCGAAATCAGGCGCACCAATCTCGCGTCCGTTATCCTGCAAACGTTGACTTTGAAGCTTGGTAACATTGATGAGTTTCCATTCCTCGACCCGCCGCGCCCCGAAGCCATTCGCGACGGCTTTAAAACGCTTTTTGAGCTGGGTGCCGTCGACAACCACCGACGATTGACCAACATGGGTCGAAAGCTGGGACGAATGCCGGTCGACCCAAGAATTGGCCGCATGATTTATGCAGCCGACGAAGAAAATTGCTTAAGCGAAATCCTGATCATCGCTTCGGCTCTCGAAATTCAAGACCCACGCGTGCGACCGGTCGAATACAAAAAAGCCGCCGATGCCCAGCATGAAAAATTCACGCACGAAAAATCAGACTTTCTCTCGCTGCTGAAAATCTGGGACTTCTTTCACAAACTCAAAGAAGATCTCTCGCGTGGCAAACTAAAACTTGCGTGCCAACAAAACTTCCTTTCCTATCCGCTGATGCGGCAATGGCAAGACATCCATCGACAACTCCGCGCGATGGTCACCGAACAACGATTGAAAACTCGCTCACGCAAAGACGACTACAACGCGATTCATCGGAGTCTGTTAACAGGATTGTTATCTGGCGTTGCCAATGTTGGCGATCGACATGAGTACACCGGCGCGAGCAACATTAAGTTCAATCTCTGGCCAGGATCCGGGATTTTTGAATCAAAGCCCAAATGGATCGTTGCCGCGGAGATCGTGGAAACGTCGCGGCGTTACGGTCGCACCGTTGCCAAAATTTCGCCCGAATGGATCGAAGGCCTAGCAGGGCATCTGGTCAAACGACGGTACACCGATCCACACTGGAGCAAGAAACGCCAATCCGTTTTGGCTTCCGAACACGTCACACTTTTTGGGCTACCAATTGTTACAGGGCGATCGATTGGATATGCGAAAATTGATCCGGAAGTCTGCCGAGATCTGTTTATCGAGCGTGGGCTTGTCGGGGATGAGTTCGTCGGCAACAACGATTTTTACCAACACAATCTTTGGGTGATCGAAGAAGTCACAACCGATCTGGCAAAAACTCGAAACCGCGACCTGATTGTTGACTCGCAAACGTTGATCGATTTCTATCAGGAGCGAATTCCAGCCGAAGCCGTTGATGGCGTGAGCTTGAACAAGTTAATCAAAACCGACCCAGAATTGGATACGCGTCTGAGAATGACCCGGGCAGATCTTTTGCCTTCTTCGGAACTGGCCAACATCAAAGCCGAGTTTCCAGATCAAGTTCAGGTCGGTTCGATGCAGATCCCGATCGCTTACCGTTTTGCGCCCGGTGCTTCCGATGACGGTGCTACCGTTCGGCTGCCAATCGAAGGCGTGGGTCAGCTGGACGACGCGCAAACGGGTTGGCTGATTCCTGGTCTGATGGAGTCGCGAATTGTTGCACTCATTCGAAGTCTCCCAAAATCCATTCGACGCAATCTTGTGCCGGCTCCTGACACTGCAAAAAAGATCGTCGAGACGATTCCGTTTGGACAAGGGATTTTCACAGAAGTCGTCGCACATGAGCTTGCGAAAATCGGCGGATTGCCAGTTGATGCTTCGATGTTTAACACATCCAAACTGGTGGACCACTTAAAAGTCAATTTACAAGTCGTCGATGATGACGGTGAGGTAATCGCTGAAGGACGTTCGGTTGCCGACCTGCGAAAACAGCTTGGCGCCGAACACACGAGCAGCATTGTCGAAGTTGACGACGCCGACTGGAATCAAGACGGCCAACGCGAGTGGACATGGGACGATTTACCAGCCGAGATTATGATCACTCGCGGCAGCACGCGACTGGCGGCTTTCCCAGCAATCATCGATCAGAAAGACTCCGTTGGCTTACGTTTGACCGACTCCAAAAACTCATCGGATATGCGCACGCGACAGGGATTGGTCCGGCTTTTTCAAATCGCCAATCGGAAAAACTTGAAGTCACAAACAAACTGGCTTCCCGATTTCGATCGACAGGCTTTGGCACTTTCTCGACTTGTTCCATCGAAGGAGTTGAAACCGCAGCTTGCTGATTTGATTGCTCGCATTGCGTTTGTTGATCGCAACAAAATCCCTCGCAGCAAGTCTGAGTTTGATGCGATGCAAGCCAACGCGACCGAGCGAATTAGCATCGCGACGCAGGACGTTGCCAAATGGCTGCCTAAATTCGCGGCGGCCGTTCATGAGACTTTCTTGAACCTTGAAAAAATCTCCAACAAATACGGCTCGGCAAAAGGTGACATTCGAAGCCAAATTGCCGAGCTGAAAACGGAAGGCTTTTTGGCGCAGACGCCTTGGCAATGGCTTCAACAGTATCCGCGATACTTTGAAGGCATGAGTTATCGGATGAGTAAGCTCGATTCGACGCCCGCGGATAAAGAGCGAGCACAATCCGATCAAGTCGCCAAGTTTTGGCAACAGCTTCTTGAGATGCGGGAGCTTCACGCAAGCCAAGCCATCGTCGATCCGGAGCTGGAGACGTTTCGCTGGATGATCGAAGAATTGCGAGTCAGTTTGTTCGCACAAAAACTTGGAACCAGTTTGACGGTTTCGCCCAAGCGAATGGAAAAGCAATGGGCGAAGGTGCGACGGGTTTGATGTAATTGGGTGCAGTGTTCAACCGCGGGTATCACCCAATGGTTCAGTTTTTCTTTGCGCTTCAACGGTGGCTATCGCCAAAACCGCTCAATCAGCGCGCATTAACCGTGGCTATCGCCAAAACGGCTCAGTTCGTTTCTGAGTAACCACGGCTATCGCCAAAACGGCTCACTTATCTAGCGAAGGATCCACCGAAACCTTGAGCCGATCTTGTGGCGGGCGCTTGGGTAGGTTGTGGGCCAAATTGGCTAGGCTCCGCTCCGCCGCCTCCGGATCGAATCGGCGGAAGTGGATTGTATGCTCCTTTTTGTGGTGCGAATGCGCCGTTTACCGCTGGTGGCGCGGCATCAACAGGAGCTCCGTTATTAGGATTGGCGATGTTTGAATTGCCACCACTTGGAATAGCATTATTTTGAATGGCAGTGTTTGGAATGGGATTTCCAACCCCACGACCTGGAGCTCCTCGTAACGCAGCAGCTGCTCCATTGTTGTTTCCATTGACCCTTGGTTGGCGGCCTGGAATTCCACCTCGCGAGTTGCGTCCAAGGTTGAAATTCGCGTTTGCACCAGCCGCTCGATTGGCGGTACGATCTGCCTGACTACCTCTTCTACCACCGCCGCTGCCAAAAGCACGTGCGCCGTTGGCGAGTGGTTGGTTTTGGCCGAACGGATTCGCTGGCTTCGCGGGAGCTTGAGCTTGCGGCTGAGCTTGAACTTGCTGTTGGAATTGAGTTCGTTGCTGATTCAATGGGGCTTGCCCTTGCGAACTCACGTTTGAAGTCCTTTGATCGAACACTCCGTTCAGATTTGCACTGGCTTGCCGTTGGTTACTTTGGCCACCTGGCTGAGTAGTCGAAGTTTTCGGTTTTGCAATCAGCATTGCGGCAACCGCTTGAGGCGACTGGTAACCTTGGGCGACAGTCAATGCATAGTCTGCAATGGCTTGATTGTAAGACACGACCGATCCGACTAATTTCTTTTCTGAAATTCGCCATTCGCGTGCGGCCTCCAAAACAGATTGCAAAGTCGTCTGGCGATTTGAGAGTGCTTGGGCCATTTGATTGGCTGCGCTTTTGGCAACGTTGACGGTCTTCGCTCGATCGGCAATCAGCTGTAACTGCTTGGGCAAAATCTGATCGATGCCGCGAAGATTGACCGGCATCATTTGAAAATACTTATACTTTTCGTATTCGGTTCGGTAATTTCCGATCAGTGGCTTGTCACTTGGTAGAGGTAAAAACTCTGCGGGTCGGTTGGGCATGTATTGCATCAGCAGCGACTGTGATTTGCCCAATTGAATTTGAGAAGCCAACGTCGTGTTGCGTGCTTCCGATCGCGCGGCTTCGAGTAGGGCTTGCTGTGCCGGTGAGGGACCTGCATTGAGCCTTCCCAGCCACATTGAATATTCTTGTGCGTTGACCAATGAAGCCCAGTCGTAATAGGTTTCCCAATACTGGCTTATCATGCGTGGTCGTTGATCAACAATCGTCATTTCGCGAAGAATTTCAATTAGCTTAAGCGGTGTCCCTGGTAAATTCTGGCCGTTCGGGTTGACGACAAATTTTTCCATCATCGACCTGGCCAATTTAGTGTCAACAGGTTTTGCGGGTTCATTGAAACCTGTCGGACGAACAAGGCTTTGTGCGGAGCTGCCTTGAGAATTAATAGGGCTGTTGTAGGATCCTTGAACTGCACGGTTGGGCGAGGTTGCAGCCGAGTTGATCGTTCGCTGCGGATTGCTAAACCCGGTCTGTGGAGTTAGCCGATTCATAGGAACCGTTGGCTCATTGAAGCGAACCGATGGAGGTGCTTGAGTTGAGAATGCTTGAGACGAAACCAATGGAGCCCGTGCAGGTTGAGAATTTGTTCCTGAGGTCGGATCATTGATTCTGCTTTGGGCTGCAGGTTGAGAGCTTGATCCCGAGAACGGGTCGCTAATTCTGCTTCGGACGTTGCCTGATGACAGATTAGATTGGGATGTCGAATCGCCGAACGATTGTGTAGTTCCCCCCAATCTGCCGCTTGGGCTGCCTTGAGCCGATTGAAATTGTGCTGGTGAGGCAACGGATGGTGCTTCGAAGGAACGCTGGGCTGGATTTGGAATTCGAGACGAACGCGAGCTTTGCGCAAACGGATTCTCAGTGGGTGAGTTCAGTGATTGGCCGTTTCCAAGTTGTCCATTCATTGAAGGCGGGCTTTGCGAGTTCCCTTGATCGCCGAATGAATACTGGCTGGAAGACTGGCTCGAAGACTGCGTGTATTCAGGTCTTGAAAAACTGGCAGTAGGAACATTTTCGCCGCGCAGATCGCTTGACCGCAATCCTTGCCGCTCTTCTGGTGTGTAGTCGTCTTCGGTTGGGCCTTGTGGCACGAGTAAAGACCTTGGGACCGACGGAGTTTCATCACGCTGGGCTCGGGAAGTAAATGTCGAATCGTTATCGTTGATTCGTGCTATCCCGTTTGCAGCGGCTCGAAACGTAGGGACTTTTGAAGCTGGTGAAACACCCTGCGACCCCAGAACCGACTGGCCGTTATTGACCGGCGCGGATTCGAGCACACTGGATTGAGCCGACACCATTCCCGGTTCACAAATGCAGAAGCACGTTGCGATCAAGCAACATACGAGTGTGCGACAAACAGACAAACGAACTTTCGCTCGCAAACGACAAACTCTAGAAACCAAAACGGGCATCCTTGCACCTCTGGAATTCGGGACCGGGTCAAATCAAAACATCTTCCTGATGCATTACTTGAAGAGCGATAACTTGTCCCGAATCAAATTTCGAGTCAATGGCGATTAAAAACAGTGCTGGGATAGCATTGAATTTTTCGCGAAGATACCCAAACCGCCAACAACACAACTCGCGCCCATCCTTTTGCACAAATCACGCAAACTACCGCCATTACCGCAAAAAACTTGCCTTGGCACGAAAATCCTCAATAATGCATGCGTAAGCCGGGGCCAATTGGATCGATCAAAATGTGCAGAAAACAATTACTAACACTCTTTGCGATAGCATGCGTCTATTCAATAGCTATTGCGCCGGCCAGTGGTCAAATCATCGTTCCTTCTCGGACGAAAATTGATGCGGCATCGAGTAAGCCAATTCGAAAATTGCTGACGACTGATTGGGACAAGTCTCCGACCAATGCCTCAAATTCAAAAACAACGTTTGCAGAAGCGGGAAACTACAACGCAGATGTATTGGTCGCTTATACGATCAATCGCCTTCAACACAACAAAGCTTCAGAAGCCAAAGTTTACGCAGAGGAGTTGACTTCACGTTTTTCAAGAAATCTTGACGGCTGGATGTTGAGGATCTGGATCAACGCCTTAGTCAACAATTACGATCTTTCCCTGCTCAACATGCGTTCATTCAAAAAAGCAATGGATGAAACAAAAGACCTGCCACAAGTAACACAAAACAAAATCTACAAACGGCTTGGCCGACTAGTTGGTTACTTTCAAGGCCCAGTTGTCAAACAAGTCAACAACGACATCCTGGACGAAACCATTTTACAATTAGCCAACGGGATTCCACCGGAAGTATTAAAGACGTTTAACGAAAGTCGAGACAAGGTTCTCAAGGCACATGATGCGTTACTCAACGAGCAAGGCCAAAAAACGCAAGTCGAATTGGTGAAGGTCAAAGCTGAAAACGACCAAGAGATCATTGCACTCGAACGCGAAAACGAGTTGCTTGAGAAAACCGAATCTGATTTGGAACCTAGAAAAGATAAACTTCGTGCCGATGCCAGCCGCACGATCCAAGGACTTGAACAACAGAGTTCCGGAATCAGCCAACAGCTTTCTTCCGTTTCGGCTGACATCCAATCGGTTCAATACGACTTACAATATTTGTACATCGACCTCAACAATATTCTATTGGCACCGCGAAACTCTCGCCGGTCAACTTTTTTCGTTCGCAACCAAATTCGTAACGCGCAACTTAATCTTGCCTCGTTGCGAAACTCAGGGGCAGGGCTTTCGAATCAACTTAATGGGATCCGCAATCAGATTTCCCAAGTCAACAATTCACTTAACAATCAGTTAAAGGAAATCGACAAGGAAATCCGCCGCGTTAACGGTGCCAAAAGACGGAATCAGGCGAAGCTTGGGAAACTAGCCCGCGGGCCTGAATTGATGGGTGGAAAAAAAGAAGCAATGCGTAACAGGCAAGTTTCATTGCGAACATATGACAACCTGCAAGTCGAGGTCTATCGGCAAGATTTGCTGGACCAACTTTCGAAGTAACATCCAATCGCAGAATCGCAGAATCGCAGAACATCCGTAGAATTTCTTGCGCCGTGGAAATTCATTCAGGAACTTCTGTCATCAACTCCTCGATCCACGCATCCAATCTTTCAACCGGCAAACCAACCACGTTTGATTCCAAGCCAGCCTGAACGTGAACCCAATCCAAGCCGTCTTGATATCCGAAAGCGCCCGCTTTCCCAATCCAATTATCGGACTCAAGAATCACCTCCAATTGCTCATCGGAAAGCTCATCCATTTTCAAAATAGTTTGCTCCATCTTCACGAGGTACTTGTCAGATGGGCGATGCCAAAGACAAACTCCAGTGAGGACTTGATGCGCATTTCCGCTCATCAACCGCAGCATTTTTTCGGCGTGGTCCCGGTCAACAGGCTTGCCAAGAATTTCCGCCCGGCACTCGGCAACGGTATCGGCGGCCAATACGATCCCGGATTCTACTTGCGAAGCGATCGCTCGGGCTTTCACAAACGCGGATTCAATCACCAACTCTTCCGGCGAGCACTTTGAGCAAACGCCTTTTTCAACGGAATCGTGTGGGGCAATGACCTCCAACTCAAACCCGTTTTCTTCAAGCAACATTCGGCGACGGGGTGACTGGCTGGCAAGGACCAATTTGTAGTTTCGGCTGTTCATCAATAGGGTTTCTGTTAGTCTTGAACGGTTCGCAAGTAAAATTGTTTTCGCTTTTCGGTGGAGTAAAACTGCCGCCAACTTCCAAGCATCGTATGACCAAACATCCAGAAAAACTGAAAGTCATTTTTGAAGACAACCATTTACTTGTTGTCGACAAACCTGCGTTGCTTGCGACGATGGGCGTTCGCGAAGGAGAAGACAGTTTGCTTAATCGTGCCCGTGATTATATCAAACAAAAATACAACAAACCGGGCAACGTTTATCTTGGCGTGGTCAGTCGTTTGGATTCGTTTGTTACCGGTGTGATTGTATTCGCTCGGACGTCGAAATCTGCGAGCCGTTTGACCGAACAGTTTCGTAGTCGCTCGGCCAAAAAGAAATATTGGGCGATCGTGCCCGAGGGACTGTCCATTGAAAACGGACGGTTGGAAGACCGCGTCGTCAAGAACGAAGCACGCCATCGGATGGTTGTGGTTCCTAAAAATTCGCCTGCTGTCGAAGGCGAAAAAATTGCCAAACTTACTTACAAGACGCTGGCCAAACACAACCAATATCGCCTGCTTGAGATTGAGTTGGAAACCGGCCGCAAACATCAGATCCGAGTTCAGTTAGAAAACATCCAGGTTCCAATCATTGGAGACAAGAAATATGGAAGTAGCCTACCTTTTAAGCGGGGTATCGCTCTCCACTCACGGCGACTTGTAATTGAGCATCCGACCAAAAAAGTCATACAATCGTTCGAGTCGGAACCTCCTCAATGTTGGGATATCGGACGATTCGGATTATCCGATTGAAGAAGGGGTAGCCCCAATGAATGGCAAACGAGAATGCCGACTTTGAATTTGTACAACGCTCTCAATTAGCTCATAATGTGAATACTACTCTTAACCAGGTTTTATAAAAGCTGCAATGAGCCCAGTCAAAAGTAAATTTCGAGAGACGGCTCTTGCCAGTGACTTGGTGAGCGAAGAGCAGATGCAGCAAGCGATCGATTTGATCGTTCAGTCGAAAGGCGGCGATCCTCGGATTGCAACCGAAGTCAGCGAAAAAAAACTGGCGCAAAAACTGGTCGAGATGAATGTAATTTCGGCCTACCAAGCTGACCAACTTCTTACCGGTCGAACCAAACTCAACCTCGGCCCTTACACGATCACTGACTGGATCGGGCAAGGCGGTATGGGACAGGTTTTCAAAGCCGTGCACCAGATGCTGGGCCGCGAGTCGGCGGTCAAAGTACTGCCACTTCACAAAACAACTCCCGAAGCCATCGAGAACTTTCGGCGAGAGATTCGGGCACAAGCCAAACTGGATCACCCTAACCTCGTTCGCGCCTTCGACGCTGGCGAAGACGGCAACGTTCATTACCTCGTCGTGGAATACGTCCCTGGAACCGACCTTCGAAGACTTGTTCGGTCAAAGGGAAAATTATCGGTCCAACAGGCAGCCAACATTGTGAAGCAGTCGGCGGAGGGTTTGGCCCACGCTCACGAACGTGGATTGATTCACCGCGACATCAAACCCGGAAACATTTTGGTAACGCCTGACGGTGTGTCGAAACTGTCCGATCTTGGTTTGGCATTTTACTTGAACGATGCAACCGATCCTCGCGTTGGAAAGATCGTTGGTACGGCTGACTATCTTTCGCCAGAGCAGATTCGAACGCCGCTTCATATTACCAGTGCAAGTGATATTTATTCGCTCGGCTGTACTTTGTACTACGCGTGTACGGGCAAAGTCCCTTTTCCCGGTGGAACGCCAAAAGGCAAAGCCCGTCGGCACTTAGAAGAAACGCCTTGGCACCCGCGACGATTCAACGAAGAAGTCAGTGATGACTTTGTTGATCTGATCGGCGACATGATGGAGAAGGATCCGACCGAGCGAATCCAAACGGCGCGAGAAGTTGCCGAACGGCTTGCGCCTTGGGCTTCTGATGACAGTCCGCTTCTTCGTGAAGACATGGGCGATCGGCCGCGATGGATGCCAGGCCCCATTCAGCCACCCGAAGACGGACAGGATACTTCTCCCAACGATGAAGTTACGGAGATGGCGATCAGTGAAATAAGTGGTTCATCGCAAAGTGCTATTGGGATGAGCGACAATCAAGATACGGGTTCGCTTTCACAAGACAAAACGAAACCGCCACCGCCTCTTTCGACGGTTAAGCAGTATAAATCGGTCGCTCACATCGACGACCCAACCACTTTTTCAATTTCCGCGCTATTTGTCACTGCGATCACATGCTTGGCGATCGGAATTCTCGTAGGTTTTATCGCCGGCTACTTGATAAGCAAGTAAACGCGACCAAGCATTGAAACGTGACGGTTACATATTCACGTCGGCAGTTCGAAGCCGCTGCAACAAGCCAACCTGCCTTCTTTACTTCTTTAGTATTCTGACAAAATCGGAATCACCTTCTCCTGTACGCCACCCGTTACATGAACGTGGGAATCAGCGTCGACAAAAACATCGACCTCCAATCGGACCCCAAACTCTTCCATATAAATCCCTGGCTCCACTGAGAAACAAGTTCGCGGCAAAACCAACCGCTCTTCTTTTGTCTCCAAGTCATCCATATGTGCACCATTGCCATGCGTTTCCTGGCCAATGTTGTGTCCGGTTCGGTGAATGAAATACTCTCCATAACCAGCTTTGTCGATGACGTCACGTGTGGCTCGATCGACTTCCCAACCTTGCAATTCTCTGCCAGCCCCAAACGCCGATTTCGCACAATTGATTCCTGCGTCCCGCGCCGCTGCCACGATATCGAAAATGGACTGGTACTTGTCTGGAACTGAATCGCCAACGAAGCCGACTTTGGTTAGGTCGCTGTAAACACCGCCTGGCACATCCATTTTGACCCACATATCCAAAAGCACGAAATCGTCCCGCTTGATTTCCGCGTCCGTTCCTTTTTGCGGAGCGTAATGCGGATCACCGCTATGAGGCCCAACCGCAACGATCGGCGGATGATAAGTCGTCATGTTATTTTTGGCGTAAAAGTCCATCACAATATCTTGCAACTCGGTCTCACGAAGCGACTGGCCATCTCGCATTCGCTGAGCGATCGTTGACCACGCCAGATCAAACGCCTGCAGGTTTAGCTCGTTGGCTTGAAGATGCAACTGCCATTGCTCGTCCGACCAACGGGCTTCGAAATATTGAATCAAGTTTCCGGAGCTTCCAACCGTAACGCCACTTTGACGAACCAACTCGACCGTCCCGGCGTCAACTCGTGAGATATAAGGGTTCGCGTTATTAGGCGAATACTCCATGGCAATATTTTTTGAATTGCCGACCAACTCTTTCACACCCGCGTTCAGTTCTTGCCAAGTCAAATAAACGATCTTTTCGCCTGGCAAGTGATCCAGCGCTCCCGCCTCGATTCGGTGGACAAGTTTTTTGGGCTCTCCATTGGCAGGGATAAAATAAAAGAACCGACGCGAACCCGACTCAGCAACCCCCAGCACTCTCAGGGCAAGAATATTGAGCCCACGAAAATCGTAGAGCAACCATCCATCGAACCCAAAATCTGCAATCGCAGTTTGAACCGAGCCAAGATCAAATTGAAATTCCGCTACAGCAGTTGTCATTAAAGTTTCCTGTTTCTGCATTATGGAAGGGTTGCTGAACCTATGATGGCATTTTGAGCGTGAAATTGAAAACGGGTACACGACTCGAATGGATTTTTTTTGTAAACATTGTGTCAAAAACTACCGCTTGGCCCGTGAATCGTTAAGAATAGAAGCTCAGAGAAAATGAAAATCGCAAAGGCTTAGCAGGATCATCAGATGAAACTCAACCTCTTCAACAATATTCTAGTCGGACTCGTTTTGCTTGTTTGTGTTTCACTCCAATCACAAACTATTTTGGCTCAGCGTTTTACTCCGGTAGTTCCAGTACCAGCTATTCAGGCTTTTGGAGCTCCACGTGCCACGATTGTGGAAGAGGTCGAAAAACAAGATGACAAAAAAGACAACACACCGGTCACCGACACTGCCACGCTGAAACCAGATGAAGAACCGGAAAACAAATTGGTCCGTTTTCACATGTGGGACGGCACGATTATCACTGGCGAAGTCACCATCGCTGAGATTGCGATGAACACTGAGTTCGGAGTCTTGCAAATTCCCATTGAACGAATCCGAAGAATGTCGCCCGGTCTGGACAGCTTTCCTGAACTCGACGCACAGATCCAGGAGCACATCAAAGCACTGGGTGACAAAGACTTTGATGTCCGTGAAAAAGCCACCCGCGCTCTTTCTGCCATGGGAGCCCAAATTCGAGACGTGCTTGACCAAGTCGACCCCGGCAAAAATTCGGAACAGAAAAAACGCCTGGCTGCGATTCAAAAAGAACTCGATGAAGCAGAAGACGAAAGTGAAGAAGAAGGCGTTAACGATGGGACGGTATTAATTCGTGGTGACACTCTGGTCACACCAGAGTTTGCGATTGTTGGAAAAATTGAACAGCAGCAGTTCACTGTTAAAAGCAAATTTGGCCAACTAACGGTCAATTTAGGCGACATCAAAATGGCCGACCGTCCCTTCAAGACTCTAGCCGAAGAAGTCAAAAAAACGGTCAGCGTGGGCGGCGAAATTTTCTTTCAACGTAAACCCGTTTCGACTCGGATCCGCGTAAACAAAGGCGACAAAATTTCGATCCGTGCAGATGGCATGGTGCAGTGGACGAACTGGAGTCAATCTTCAACTCCTGATGGAATGACCAACCAGGGACAATACCAGGGCGTCAACAGTGGTACGCTTTGTGCCCGCATTGGTTCCAGCGGAAAGATTATTAAGATCGGATCCAAAGGAGAATTTGTCGCCAAAAAGAATGGCGTGCTTTATTTGGCGATCGCAATTCAAGACAACTACATTCAAAACTCCGGCTATCGCTGGACCGGCAATTACAAAGCAAAAGTCCACGTCAAACCGGCTGAATGATTGTTGTTTAGTAATGCCAACGTGAGTGAGGTCGTTTTAGATTCGGAAAAAGGCCTCGCTAAAATGTAGGCCGCGGACTCGTCAAAGTATTTGGTCAAATAGTGAGAAGCGGTTTAAATCTGGCAGACGCACTTTTGGCCAACGGCCTTTTTCACCATAACCTAGGGCAATCGCCCTAAATGGTGCAGTGCACTGAACCGTTTTGGCTGTAGGCCAAACTCACCGAACACTTTTGGCACCGTTTGAATATGGCCTTCAGCCAAAGCTGATTCGTTGCTTTCGTTTTCCTAGGGCGATGCCCTAGGCTACGGTGAAAATGGCCCTTGGCCAAAGAAAGATAGGGCTCATGGCTTGCGCCAAGGGCTACATTCTGTCGCCACTTTCGTGGCTAAAACCATATCCCTGCGCCGTTCCCCTCGGCGCACCCGCTCGCCCAAAATCTAAAGTGAGTGTTCACCCACGGCGGCGGTTGCTGGCTGGCGCTCAGCATCGCGTTTGCCGTCCGATTTTGGGCCATCGATATGCCGGAATCCGTTTCTCCAGATCCCGAAAGGGTCGAATCATCGCGGTCAACATCGCCGATTAGGCGCTGCCGCCGGATTGTTGCGGCTCAAGGTCGGAAACCGCCGACGGGAAGGCGGCACACGACAACCACGAGAGCCGTACCATCAATTTTAAGTGTGGTCCATTATCCGGTGCTATCGGCAAAACGGATTATCAATTGCGACGGCGACGACGGCTAAATACAGCCAGACTTCCAAGCCCCAAAATCAAAAGGGATGACGGTTCTGGAACTCCTACAAAAGCCTGATCAACTACCAAAAACTGGTTGGTACTGAAAGTGCCAAGCTCATTGAATCGGCCATCAGCCCAGAGTACCGCAATGTCAGCTTCTAATGCACTCCCAAGACCGAAAAGCAGGTCATAGCTGCTGGTGCTGGCAGCGTTTCCACCACCACCATAAATCTCGCGGATAAGCGTTTCGGCAATCCCGTCTCCGTTGATGTCTGCGGTAATGAATACACGTGAACCAATCGCGTCGCGCGAGGTTGCAAAGCCTTCCTCAGTCACGTCGTCAGGATCTCCGATAAGTTCAATGTTTAGAAAACTGCCTCCGTTCTCAGTGATGTTTTCAAGCAAGACAGAAGGATCATCAAGCTCACGTCCCTCCCGAATGTCGTTGTTGGTATTAACAATGAACAGATCCAGTTTTCCGTCACGGTTAAAGTCCGCAGCAAGGTTACCGCGCCCGTTTCCGTCAAAATTGCCCGCACCGGATTCCTGACCGGCATCGACAACGTTGACAATTGTTTGTCCAGCGAGGTCTTCGAAGAGCGGATTGCTGCTATCAGCATTTGTAAAATCACGCAGCAGTGGTTCGCCGTCATCCCCGAATTCAAGTAACGCAGCGTACCCTCCGTTGGCGCCTGTATCGTTAGTTGTGTGAATTTCCAGGTTACCATCGTTATCAAAGTCCGCAATCTGCACGCCCCACGATAACCCCGTATCGACCAACCCGTGCTCAAAGCTCAACGTTCCTGTTTCAGATAACTGATTGACGAACAGATCGCTGGCACCGAATTGACCTGAGATACCAGACTCAGGATTGTCGCTGATGTAAATATCCAAGTCGCCATCATTGTCAACGTCCGCCAAGAAAATCCCCATTCCCGAACGCGTCACTCGATCGTTGCCAAAAGAATCGCGGAAGGCATCCATGAAGCTTTGGTTTTCGTACCCCTGCCACTCACCATTGGCATCATTGCCGCGGTTCAAATAGATCTGATCAATATTCTGGCTGCCATCAGTGGGGTCGTTTGGATTTCGGATGTCGCCGGATTTGTTGGTAACAATAAAATCGGCCCAGCCATCATTGTTGATGTCCGCTGAAGCAACCGCATTGGTATCAGCAAACAAGCTGCCAAAGTTGCCGTCTCGGTCTTCATGGCCAGCAAGACGGAACTGTGCCGTGGCGTCTTGGAATGTGCCATCGCCATTGTTGCGGTAGAAAGTGTCAGGAGCGCCATCAAAGGGAAAGCGGTCGGTCTGGTCGTTGTGAGAACCGACATACAAATCCAAGTCGCCATCTCGATCAGGGTCGAACCACGTTGCAGTAAGCGAATCATCCGAACCGTTTGCCGAAGCGCTAGTGGCGTTGGCGCTAAAGTTGCCCAGGGTACTGAACCCACTGACACCTGCAGTACTTGTTACATCAACAAATCCCAAACTGCCTGAATCTGAAAGCTGGTTTTGGTACAGCCGGTTGGTCCCTCCAAAATTGGTAACATACAAGTCGGTGTCACCATCGTTGTCGTAGTCGGCTGCAACAGCTCCGGAAACACCACGAAAGTTATTCGGATTTGCCGAGTTTCCGAATGTGTCGCCTGCTTGTGTGAATCGACCGGCCCCGTCGAGACCAATTGTCGTGGCGTTAACCGCCCCCAGTGCATTGTCGCCTTGACCGTTGGACTGCAACGAAAACGTTCTGCCGCCAGAGCCGTCAGACACATTCAGGTAGATCGAATTAAATCCTGAATCACCGTCACTGCTGACTAGGTAGAGGTCTGCGTAACCATCATTATTCAGGTCAGTAAACACTCCACCGGGACTATGCAAATCTCCAGAGTTGCCACGGTAGCTATTTAGGCCGAGTTGACTAGTAACATCATTGAATTGAGTCTGAGCAGCAGCGGAGTACGTCACCCCCAACGCCAAAACCAAGAACGTGAGAGCATGAGAACAACGACAACTCATCAAGAAACCTCTTAACTGAAAGGAGCAAAACAAGAAGGGAGGGTGGTTCCGTGAAAATAAACACGGTTAAGCGAATTGCTCATAGTAATTGTTTTGCTTAGCCCTGCCAACTTTCCACTTGGGAAAAATGCCCAGAAAAACTTGCAAAGTGGACTTTTCAAACGCGGTAGTGAAAACGATCCGACTCGTGTTTTACTTGGTCAAATTCGTTGTTGACCTAGCACGTTTAAGCAAGACTTGCAGATTTCCACATCTTCTGTGGTTAGAAAGTCGGAAGCATAGATAGCGACAAATCGGCTGCACATGCAAATCCGCTTTGAGCCGACCGAGATGCACGCTTTGGAGCATGCCTGTACACGAGATCACCGCTTTTTGAACTAGCGGATCTTTGGTGGCTCCAACTGGTCTTCTTCGCCTTTTGGTTTTGGGGGCGTGCCCAGCTCAAACTCCAACGTCTCTTCTTCGTCGGTTTTGGTTTTTAAGACCGTCAAAATAACCGTGTCACCCGATTCAAACTTATTCAAGAGCTGCCTGAGCTTCAACATGTCGTTAACTTTTTGATCGTTCAACTCAAGAATAATGTCTTTGTCTTCAATACCGACCTCCGCAGCAGCCGTATTCTCCAAGACTTTATTGATCAACAAACCATCACCTTCCGGATTGGCAACTGCCTGAACACCCAGAAACGCCGGATAGATTCGCTCACCATTTTTCAAGCGACGCATCAGCGATTTGGTACCCGCCAACGGAACGGCAAAACCGATCCCTGAATCGTACCACTCAACACCCGCACCAATGGCTTGGGATTGAGGGTTCATTGGGACACACAAACCCAGCACGCGGCCTTCTTTGTCGATCAGCGGACCACCATAGTTTGCTGGGCTGATGTTCGCGTCGGTTTGAATCGCCCGACCACCGATCCTGTTTTTTGCACTGATGATTCCCATCGAAAGAGCAGGGCTAGTATCGCCATAACCCACTCCCAACGAAACGCACCACTGGCCGACTTTGATATCGTCGGTGTCCACCATCTCGGGAACAGGCATATCTTTGACGCCTTTGATTTTCAAAAGGCAAATTTTGCGAGTGTCGTCACGTCCGACCATTCGTGCGTAACGCCGAGTGCCGTCACTAGTGATTACTGTGATCACAGGTGGCTGCTGGATAAAATTGAAAGTGCTAGTCACGACGTAACCATCAGACGAAATCATAACCCCTGTCGTGTTGCCTTCGCCCTGGCGACGAATTCCACCGATCCGGCCCTGTACAGCACCGACTCCACCATAAGACTCGATCGTCACCAAAGCCGGCTGAACTTTTTTGGCCGCACTGCGAAACGAACGAGAGGTTAGCATCATCGCACGGAACAACTGTTCTTGCGTAAGCGATTTTTCATCTGCACCAGCTGCTTTTTCATCAGCGACTTTTGCGTTGGACTTGTCCGTTTCAACCTTGGCTTTCTCGTCAACCTCTTTCGCGACAGCATCATCGCCCGACTCACTTGCTGGTTTATCGGCTGCCTTCATTTCAGCGGCAGCCTTCGCCTCGGTTTTGGCCTTGGCTGCGGGCTCAGTTTTTCCTGTTTCTTTTTCCTGAGCCGAAGCCATTGTTGCAAACGCCAAAAACGTGCAACACATACATGCACTGAAAAAAGCCAAGCCGAATTTTGTCGTCCGAGTTTTGAGAGAACACTTCATGATTGACTTTGCAAAAATTGCTTTGGTTTGAAAGGAACTTTAATTTCGGTTATCGAAATGCCACCAGCGAGTCGCCGCTAGTGAACAGTTTTACTTTTTGGCCGTCGGGGTGATTCGAATTCGCAAGATCTCAACACCCCGTTTGACGATCATCAAAATCTCTTCGTCTGGCCGAAGCGTTTCGACCGTCGAGTTGTAGTCACGTACCGAACCGATCTTGTTACCTGCAATTGCGATAATCATATCGTCGGTTTTAAGCTTGGCCGTTGCAGCAGGTGAGCCGCGCCTGACTCGATCAATGTATGCCGGATTGCTGCGGCCACCGAATTTGAACAAAACGATGCCAAGCTCGGCATTCTTGGCAACCTCCGCCGTGGGCTTTTTGGCATCCTCAACTGGGTTTTCCTTCCCTTCAACAAAAGCCAATAACGCTGAACTGGGGACTGCATAATTCAGTCGCGTATTCGTTTCAGAACTACTGATCACTTTGCCAATCATCCCGACCAGATTCCCGTCGGCTTTAACGACCGCACCGCCTGCCGCACCAGGGTTACTGGTGATCGCGTCGATCAAAACCATTTCGCCTTTGTAAGCAACATCTCGTTTCGTCAAACGTGCTTCGATCGTTGTGCGAAGAGAAATAATTCCCAGAGTCGCGGAAACAGGCTCTTCCTTGTCAGCCACTTTAAAGGCGTTGCTTAACGCGAAAACCCAATCACCTTTTTCGCCAACGGGTTTATCCGACAACTCGTAAAAGTTTGGAGTCTCCGCCTGGATTTTTAACAATGCGATTTGCCGAATGCGATCTCGTTTCAAAATGGTCGCGATGTGACTGCTACCATCGGCCAGCACCACACGCACACGTTTTCCATCCAGAATCACGCCCTGGGTCGTTAACACTTTGCCATCATCGGAAACGACGATCCCTGTTGCGAACCCGTCAACGTTCCCCGCACCGGCACCGTAAATTTTTGCCATTTTCAACTGGGCAGCGTCGATTGTTTTTTGAACAAAGCTGTTGGTGTCTTCCTGGGCAGATACTTTGGCTGCTAAACCAAAGACGACCATCATCGCGAACACCAACGACCGAGCCGCCATTGATTCGATTCGCATATTTTGCCAGTTACAAATTCGTGTCTCGAAAAGTCGCATTAGTTACGCTCCTTTTCATTTTTTGATTCTTTGTCGTCTTTTTTGTCGTCCGCTTTTTCTTCGTCCTTGTCGTTTTCATCTTCATCTTTATCTTTAGCTTTCTCCTTTTCAGCCGCTTCTCTTTCCGCTCTTTCCTTCTTAGCTTTCTCAATTGCGGCCTTACGTTTCGCAGCCTTTTCGGCCTTTTCCTTTTTAGCTCGCTCTTTCTTGGCTTTCGCTTTGGCTTCTTCTTCGGCTTTTATCTTTGCCAAGCGAGCGACCTCAACAGGGTCTTCGGCATGAAACCATTCTTCATCGGCTTCGTCGGTCAGCCATTCATGTTTCTGGTTTTCAATTTTCAAACCTGGCTCTTCCAGCAAACCGGAGACAAATTGCCGATCCAACGGAATGTTGACTTGACCAACTTTTTGCCAGCCGCCAACAGTCACGCCACCTTTGTCACAATCCTTGGTCGCCGAAGCTTTCGAAAGCCTCGCCTCAGGATGTCCGTCGGCCCCGTACATTTGAATCCAAACGAAAAACGGATCAAATTCATCATCAAGCAATTTCAAGCGATATGAATTCTGATCCAAAGTTTTATCACTTCCGTCAAGCAACGTTTCGCCCATCGCGGCAAACGGAGCCTCACTCAAAACGGTCGAAATACACATGGCCTGAACGACGGCTAGATTCACTTTTGCCTCAACGGACGTCATGATTTTTGTGACTTCTTTACCCTCTTTTTCAAAAATCCGGTAAAACGATTTTCCATCAAAAACATAAGTGGCGTTCTTTTTTCCAAGCTCGCCATCCAGCTTCCACTCCATTCGGAACCGCCCATCAGACGCAACCCAAATGGTCTGCGTCCCAACTTGTTTTCCGTCCTGTGTCACCATATCAGTCAGTTTTGCCACGCCGAGCGATTCAAGTTTTTCGCGCGGGGCATCAAGCGATTTCCATTCATTCAAAATCACATTGGCGTACTGTTGATTCGCGTCTTTGATTCGCATCACGCCCGGATCGGCTGAAAGCAACTCGACCATCTCACGTTGACGTGCTGCCTGTTTGGCTTTTTCAGGATCGTCTTCCGACCCCGGAGGGCCTTTTTTCGGCTTTCGAGGTTTCGCATAAGGCAGTCCGAACGTCCGAACGACGATCGTTTTTTCAGCGCCATCCTTTTTCCGAACAACCAGTTTCGTTGGCCAGTCCTCAGGAAGCGTGCAAATCAGATTGGTAAACTGATTTGCGTTCTTGATTGGCGTTCCTTCAAACTCAAGCAATTCATCACCCAAAGCCAATCCAGCTTTTGCTGCAGCTGAATCAATATTGAGCGTCGAACAAAGCACTTGCCCATCTCGATCTGAAAAATTCGCGTCAAGCGTCGCGTGCTCAACCAGTTTGGTGGCCAGCAAATCGGGAATAAAGTTTTTGATTTGGTTTGCTGAAATGGCATAGCCCAGGCCAACATTGACCCGGCCACGAGCTTTGAAACTTCCACGACCGTTGATCCCGATGACTTCGCCGTTGAGATTGAACAACGGGCCACCTGAGTTGCCAGGGTTGATCGACGAATCGACTTGAATACAGTTGCCGTAAACCAGCTGGTTCAAACCGGCACCAGGCTGGTAACGCTTAACGCCACTGACGATCCCGAGCGTCACTGTTGGCGATTGATCTTCGGTCAGGATAAACGGGTTGCCCATCGCCAGCGCCCAGTCACCTACTTTGACTTTGTCTGAATTCCCCAATGGCGTCCAAGGGAAATCATCCTTGCCTTCCATTTGAATGATTGAGACGTCGCCACCTGGGTCTGTGCCGATCAGTTTCCAGCGGTACAGTTTTCCATCTGCCAATCCGCCCCAGCCTTTAACACCTGATCCCATGATGACGTGATGGTTGGTCAACGCAATTCCACTGGGATGAATGATGACGCCAGATCCGCCACCATTGCGATCGTCATCATAAATCGCGATCACGCTACCAATGACTTTATTGATCGCTTTGACTCGATGCTTTTCAACGGCATCAATCAACTTCTGGTCTTCAGCTGAGATGTCATCATTGGCCGAATTGTCATCGTTGTCGATTGCGGCTGCAGACGCGGTGGCTCCAAACGCGGCGGAGCTAAACGAAGCAGGGCAGGCTGGACTTAACCACAGCAGACTTAACAAGCACACTAAAGCAGCTGATGATTGGCGAACTTGCATCTGTAACTCCAAAGCAGATTAAGTTGTGGAACGATCGGATTCGATGGGTGATTGACTTTGCAGGGCGTTGAATAACCAAATGGTCAGACAACAAAGTTAAACACTTTTCGCAAACGAAAGTCGTGTTTCAATTCGTATTATTTCGTCTTCAAGAATTTTGCGTCGCACCAGTTAGCATGGTCACCCAAATCAAAGTCTTCGCCTGGATAAACAACTAACTCGACTTCTTTGATACCAGAGATATCCACGTCGACCTTTTGCGGTTTCCCGGAACCTTGTACCCGTTTTGACCAAAGCTCGATCCCGTCGCCGCGAACGGTCATCTGGCAATCGCCACGGCCTTTGGTTTCAGCATCAATTCCCACGGTGGCATTAAAACGATCGAACTCTTTTGTGTTTGAAAATACCAACCGCGAAAACGACTGGGTGCCGATTCCTTTTTTGAATTCTACGGTTTCCGGTGTTTTCCCGATCCGAATGCTCAGTGCATTATCTTCGATGCTACGATCTCGTTTCCAAGTTCGTTGAATCGTAAACACGGCTCGTTCATCAACCTGAATCGGTTCGGCGTCAGACAGATACTGAATTCGGTCCGATGTAATCGTGATATCAACAATGCTGCTCGTTTTAAAACTAATCGTTGCGTTGCCTGCAATTTTCATACTGAGCACCCCGTCAGCGACTGTTTTAATGACACCGATCAATTTTGAACCGTCAGTTAGACTGACACTTGCTGACGATCCCGCGGGCGCGTCTATTTTCACGTCAGCCGTAATAACGGCCATCATTTTTTCCAATCCGATACTCTGAGACTCGCCTTCGTAATTCATCCCAATTCGCTCGGCATCAATCGATTCGAAAATCCCTTCGAGGATAATTTCCTCATCGCCTGGTTTGGCAACGATGGTGTCATTACCGGTAGACGGTTTTGCGATCGCTTGCTTTACCGAATTTGCATCCGCCCAAACGATCGCGCGAACGGTCTGAAGTGGCATGGAGCCGATTCCGGATTGCGTATCGAAAGTCAGTTTCTCATCGGCGAGCAATACGTTCCTTGCCTTCAACATTCCGCCTTCGATTGGCACGATGGTGACAATGCCTTCTTCAGTTGAAGCGTTGGCCTTCTTTGTAGTTTCGACCGAGAGAATGTCTTGAAGTTTGATTCCTGCCGGCAAGCCATTGCCGGTAACGACCCCCTCGGCGTCGATTCCCGAAATCGTTCCTTCAACGGTTTTGCCATCAAGCAAAGTAACCGAACATTTGCCCATGTCTTGAGCGTATGAAGTTTGGATTACCAGTTGGCCGAGACATCCGATCAAAAACAAAACGAAGAGGCTTTTGGATTGCATAATACGAGCACACTGATGAGGTCGTTTTTTGAGTTCGTTCATGTTCATATTCTAGTTTATCTGACTCCCGATGTCTTGTTTTGAAAGCCACGAATTTCCGCCGTTTGGTTTGAAATGTAAAAGTTGTACGACTTTACCCTTTCCTCCGATGGCAAACCATCAACCCTCATCAGGTTGTTGAACGAGTACACCTTTACTGGATCCCATTGAGAACACTTTTACTAAAAGAAAAACACCAAACATCTCTGCCAAGGACACGACAAATAAACCAGTCATCGTATCCCAAGGTCTAACCAAGGAGACAGCGTTCTGAACGAAGACTACGGGCGAGGCGATTACCTTTGCAAATGGGCCGACGATTGTCTCAATGGTTCCAGATGAACCAAACACAAACCCAGTCGCAATAACGAAAAGCGACCAATTCACAATACTGACCAAGGGTAACGACAAACTGCAACTAACGAATAAGTTGTTTGATTTGACAAATACTAGAATTGCAGTGACTAACGCTCCGATGCCAACAAGCAATTGAACATCGCTCAATAAAGGAACACAAATTGTCGCTGCAGCAACGCAACAAAATGTCAAAAAAAGTAAAACTTGTGTGAGAGAAAACTGATTCATTTTGTCCTAAGGCCAGCGCGGGTGGAGGGCTGGAAGATCGGGGACGGGCAACGCACCCTTCCATACTAACATTATTTTGGGTGCTAGAAATGTTTTTTTGGAGCAAGCTTGCTGCTGAATGAACTTGGCGTGCGCACAAAAAAACGGCACTTTCAAGATTGAAAGTGCCGTTTGGATTTCCGTGTTGATCAGTAGTAGATCAAATCGACTTACTTCTCACCGTTAGCGGCTGCGTTGTACTTCTCAACGATCGCTCGGTAACGTGCAGGTAGCTTATCCTTTACTGCGTTGTTGGCAGGATCACGTGCGCGATCTCGCAAACGACTCCAAGGACTTGCTGGTGCGTCGTCGTAAGTCTTGTCGACAACTTTTCCGTTAGCGTTGTTGCTTGTTCCGCCTTGCTTGCCTTTGCTTGGCTTTGACTGAGCTTGCTGCTGTGACTCTTGCTTCTGACCAGAAGCTTCGCTGCTCCCCTGTCAGGTGCCGCACTCTTTCTTTTCTTCTTCTTTGATCATCTTGGACAACATCTTGACGATTTTGTCTTGCTCAGCCTGAGTCTGCTCACCCGTCTCGATCAAATCAAGACGACGGCGTGAGTAATCCATTCGCTGATGAATGTCATCAAGCTTGCCTTCCTGGATTGACTGAAGCTGCTGGACTTGTCGCCAAGCACTTACTCGCAAACGCTCTGGAGCATCTGGATTGAATTGCAAGAACTGCATGAATGACTCAATTGCTTCCGCGTTTTTCAGCAGGCCTGCATTGGCAACACCTGTGAAGTATTGAGCACTGCCCTGGTGGACTGTGAACTTGGACATGTCGCCAGTAATTTTTTCGAGACTAGGCATCGCTTCTTCGAAACGATCGCCATTCATCAAAGTTCGAGCCAAGTAGAAACTTGCTTCGGCAGCAAGAAACTTGTCTTCTGAAGCAGCCAATGGTGAAAGCAATTTGACTGCTTCATCAATGTTGTCTGCATTAGAAGACTCAACCGCTTTTGAGTATTCAGGATAGACTTGCATCAAGCCTTCTGTGACGGCGTCGAGAGACTGTTCTTTGGAAAGCTCTTCAACCGTTTTCTTGATTTCAGTTTTCTTTTCAGCACTGACCGAATCGAGTGATTCGATATGCTTCAAGAATGAGCCCACGACCTCTTCGGTGTGGCTGTCGCCTGCGTATGCAAAGCTAACAGAGAGCATCATGGCAACCGTGAGGCAGCCAAGCGCGAAAGTACGAATTGCTTTCATTGGTAATCCTTCGACGAGGTAATGTGACTATCTATTATTATATTCTTGGCAGTTGGTCAGTGGTTTTCGTTAGATGAGAATAAAAGATATTCGTTCCAACTTCTATAGTATCGTGTGTTTACGGGCATTTTGTAGTGAAAAACTACACAACAATCCATCAGAATTGTAAATGCCAGCACTTCTCCGATACTTATTTATAACCCTTCAAACTACCCTCCGGCTTCTTTTTCCATGATTCCTTCGGTCATTTCGATAATTTTTTGCTGCAAATCGGCCGCTTGTTTGGATTCTTTGCTAATTATCTCATCTAAATCCTCTGGTCCGCGAATCTTCTCAATTTTTTTCGTTCGCCGATTTAGCCGTAATTGCTGCAATCGGAGCATCTTTAATTCGGCAGATTTCTTCAGTAGAGGCTGATCTCCACCGCCTCCACCGCCGCCACCACC
>CAYUWY010000038.1:0-69358 GCA_964448575.1 uncultured Pirellulaceae bacterium | reverse complement strand
AAAATCCACCATGCAAAACCTGGCAACAGCTGCTTGATGCAAAATCCTATAACGCGTCGGGTTTCCATTCAATCGCGTCGGGTTCCCATTTTAATAAGTTACAGCAAGCCCCGAAAATGATCGTTATACTTATGAGGTCAATTTGTTTAACAACGGCTCGCTTACAAAGAGTAACCAATGTACTATTCCAAGATTCGTTTTTCACTCGCAACCATTCCGCTACTCGCGTCATCGACAATCATTCTTGCGATTTGTTTTGCAACGCTTTCGCCGCAACTTGCGTCTGCCCAAGACACGAGTTCGATGTTGGAAAGGATCGCACCAAGCGATAGCGTCGTGTATGTCAGCTGGCTAGGAATGCCAAAGTCAAATGCGGCTGGCAACCCAACCGAAAAATGGATGGCACAAAAAGAGATTCAGGCTTCGTACAAAAAACTGTTGTCCGCGATCTATGATTATCTCGAGAACAATCCTCCTGAAGACCCAATTGTGGCCGAGTTCTTGAAAAAAGCTCCGTCCATGCTTGAGACCAGTTCGGCTTCTTTCTTTATGGCAGGCATCGAACCGGGCAAAGAAATTGAAGAAACTCTGTACGGCGGAATGGCCATAAAACTTAATGAACACGAAAAGTGGCTGGAGCGAACGCTCGCATCGCTTGCAGACAAAGACGGAGAGGACGAAATACCTCTGGAGCGAGTTGCGGTTGCAGGAAAAGACTTTTACAAGATTAGCTTGGACAAAAAAAACGATCTTCACATTGGTATCACCAACGGCCATTGCTTAATGGCATTTGGCGCAAACGGAATTGAACGGACGCTTGCGAATTTGGACCAGCCCGCACCCAAGTGGATCAGCGAAACAAAAAAACTGGCCAGCTTCAAGCAAACACTTGGCATGTTTCATTTTTCCCCTGCTGGGCTGACCGACTTAATGGACGACATCCCCCAAGACCAGGCGCCGCCAGAGTTTTTGCATTTGGAAGAGTTTCAAGCCATTAGTGGTCAGCTTGGATTGGACGAAACAGGATTCGCCACCCATCTGTTGATTCAATGCCCCAAGGATCCAAAAGGCATTTTGTCTGTCCTTGGTGGCTCCAAGCCTATTACGATTGACCGAATCTCGGAAATGCCTGGCGGTGTAATGTCAGCAGCCGCCATCCAATTGGATCCGAAAATGATTCTATCGATGATGCAAAGTAGTTCGGAGTATTTTGATTCAGCAGAAGGCATGGACGAGGCGATACTCAATATTGAGAACTATACGGGTTTGGATTTCGAATCGGAAATCGTCGATAGCTTTGACGGATTTGGATCGGTGTATTCAGAAATGACTTTGAGCAATCCCACGGGCAGCGGAGTGATTGCATTGGGAGTCAAAGACCCAAAAATGTTTGCCGACCGACTCGGCAGGTTTCGACAGAAGGTTGGAATGAAGGTCTTGGACTTGGGATTAGGATCCGTCGAAGACAAACAGTACAAGGACTACACCATCAGCACGTTCACCTCCAGCGGTTTCGGGCAAGCTAAATTGAGCTGGTGCCTCGCTGGAGAGAAATTTTACATCGGCCAAGGAGCCGGGCCACGTGTTGTCAGTTCACAGCTTCGCAGAATCGGCCGCACCAAAGGCCGGCTTGTTGATAATCAGCGAATCAAAGGCATGTTCGCTTATGGCAAATCGCGAAAATGGGGCGAGCCGGTAATGCTTTCGCACGTCGACGTTGAGTCGATAATCAACATTGTGATGCCGCTCGCCCAAACGTTTGTAGGTGGCGAGCGAATACCGGGTTTCGATTTTGGTTTTGACGATTTGCCATCGGCCGATGTGCTGTCCAACGGCGTCGAATCCAACGTGATCGGTGTCTTCAGAACTGACAAAGGATTCCACATGGTCGAACGAAGTACGCTTCCCGGCGGTTCAACCGTTGCCACTTCCGGAATCATGGTCGGCATGTTGCTACCTGCTGTTCAGCAAGTTCGCCACGCGGCGCGTAGAGCGACAACAATGAACAAAATGCGTCAACTTCAATTGGCAATCCACAATTACGAATCGGTCCACAAAAAACTCCCACCTGCCTATACGGTCGACAAAGATGGCAAGCCTCTGTTGAGCTGGCGCGTTCACATTCTGCCGTTTCTGGATGAAGGCGACCTCTATGATCAATTTCATCTGGACGAGCCTTGGGATAGCGCACACAACAAGAAGCTTTTGGAAAAGATGCCAGACGTGTTTGACAATCCCGCTAATTATCACGTTCCAGGAAAGACAACTTTTCTTGGCGTCGCCGGAGACAATGGTGTGTTCGGCCTCAAAAAATTGACGTTTGCAGACATTGAGGATGGCGTTAGCAATACAGTGTCGATTGTCGATGTGAATAGCGACAACGCGGTCGAGTGGACGTCGCCAAAAGATCTCGATCCGGATGAAATCAAAGATCTTTTGTCTTTCACAAACGGGACGTGGGGCGGATCGAGTTGCATGATCGCCCTTTGCGATGGCTCAGCCGAGTTGCTCGAAAATGATGATGAGTCGCGCCTTCGTGAAATGATGCATCGAAGCGATGGATCCGAGTAATCAGGCAAACTCCTGAGAACGGGTTTTTCTATTGCGTTAAGCAACGCCGTGAATGGCTGTGAAAAAACGCGAGTTCTAAATTGAAGGCGGTAAGACCGGCCGAAGCGCTGGGCCACCGCCACTTTTCAAAAGAACCAGCAGAGGATCGAGTAGAATGCTGTCGAAACCGCTAGAGCCATGAATAATAACATTCCGGCACAGTTGAACGATTCGGCGATCGAGTTAAGAACTGACATTACCAATGCGAAGACGATCATGGCGCCAATCGCAATGCCTCCTAGCGCTCCGACAAGAACGCCGAAAATCCCAGTCCCAGCCGAAGCAATAATGGTTCCTTTATTGTTTCTGGCCGGAGCTTGAATTGGATGGGACGGTGTCAGTTGGACCAACGCCAGGCCACAGAGCCAACAAAAGTTGTGTTGGAGTGGGTTTTGTGACTCGCAACGTGGACAGGGTTTTAAAGTCTGTTCTTCATTCATTGCTGCCTCGCAATCGCTCGTAGCCAACCAGTGCTTCAACTCCAAATCGACATGATCGGCAAAGCTGCCACCCGATGATTCCCATCACGATCAGCCCGCCAATGGTTCGGCCTACTTCGAGATACGGAAAGTCCCGAATGTTTTCGGAGCTCCAAAAGTGTTCGGTTTGGTAGACCAATCCCGAATAGGCAACAATGCAAAGTGTTGTGGTCGAAAGGATTAACTTGTTGCTTAAACGCAGAAACGTCGAAGCACAGATGATAAAGAACACGATCACGAGCGTGCTTTCCGCTTTGGCACCAACAGATGCAATCGTTGTCAGCAACACAACATCACAAAAGGAAGTCACATACTTCAATATTGCTGGAACGGTTCTTCGCTTCAATGCAACGACAACCAAGCTTACGACGACTAGCCAGATGCCGCAGACACGGGCTGAGCTGAGCCAGTATTTCGTTTGTTCTTCGGGCCTGCCGGCTGCCAAGTAGAGAACGGTAAGGATCGAGAAAAACAGGATGACGGCAACAAATCGAATGAGATTAATCCGTGAAGCTGATTTCACTTCTTGTATTCGCTGGAAAGCAATCCAGTCCGTTTCATCGTTTGCGTTGGGTGCCATACTCAAACAGTTCGAGTGAATTGTATTTTGTCAGCATGCAAGCAAGCATGTTACCGCAATTCGTATAGCAATTCAAAGTTGTTTCCGCGCGGCGCACGATCGTCATTTTTTTGAAGGCCTGATGTTTACGACTGAAAATCGTTGCACCAATGGTCATAGTCGTAAACGGAAGAATAAAGAGCCAGTAGAGCAGAACCGCGAATTAACGTTTATGGACGCGAATGAAAATCGGATTTGCATTCGTGTTTCTGGTGTCGTGATCTATTAGCCGATTCGCTTTTTTTGACTTTTTCAAAAAATCTGGCGGATTTTCCCAAATAAATTCGCACTTGAAACGGTAGTTCTTTCGTAAGGACTGCTGAAGGAGTTCACTTTGAGAACTTCAGTTGAGATTGAGTCGAAACCCATGAAACCAAATCGAGAAATTGAAAGTACGTTAAGTGCAGTCTTAACTTCTTGAAATCCGAATTCCGTTTCGACCAACTTTTGTAACACCGTTGTAACACGCAACAACAATAAGTTTGCAATAACCATCTCTCTATTACACACTGCAACTGCATTCGCAACACGCGTAGCAACTAAAGAGAATCAAGGAAGCGAAATGAATAAGACCATCTCTCGCGAAGAGCAACTTTTCCTGGCCGCAGTCGAACTGGACGGGCCAGACAAAGACGCTTTCTTAAAACAAGCTTGCGGCACAAACGATAGTCTGCGTTTGCGCATTAAAAACCTGCTCGAAATTCACGAGCAAAACGACAGCGATTTAGAATTCACCGCCGATGGGGCTTACGACCGCGCGAGCGCGAATTCTAATCCTGAAAAAGACACTCAAGCGGTCGGCGTCGGGTCCAAGATTGGCGATTACAAACTGCTTCAGGAAATTGGTGCCGGCGGCATGGGCGTCGTTTACATGGCCCAGCAGTCTGCACCCGTTCGCCGAAAAGTCGCTATCAAGATTATCAAGCCCGGAATGGATAGTAAAAATGTAATCGCGAGATTTGAAGCCGAACGCCAAGCCCTCGCCATAATGGAGCATCCAAACATTACCAAAGTTTTTGATGCTGGCGTTTGCGATGCCGGCCGCCCTTATTTCGTGATGGAACTGATCACGGGCATGTCTATCGTCAAATATTGTGACCATCAAAAACTTGATTTGCGGCAACGAATGGAACTCTTTTTCAAAGTCTGCACCGCCGTACATCATGCACATCAAAAAGGCGTTATCCATCGCGACATCAAACCAACCAACATCATGGTGACGCAACTGGATGGCGTTGCCGTCCCGAAGATCATTGATTTTGGAATTGCCAAAGCTGTCGATAAACCGCTGACTGATAAAACGATGTTCACCAGTTATGGCAACATGGTTGGCACTCCCGAGTATATGAGCCCTGAGCAAGCTGAGATGAACGGGCTGGACGTGGATACTTGCAGCGACGTTTATTCGTTGGGCGTTGTGCTTTATGAATTGATGACTGGCACGACTCCGTTTTACCGCCATCGCGAAAGTGGATTACGGAAATTCTGCGATGCGATTTGCACGGAAGAACCAGAACTGGCTTCTACTCGTGTCAATAATTTGGCCAGCACGATCAATGAAATTTCAATTAACCGACGCGCCGATCAAAAGGGGCTTAAGAGTTTCCTGCGCGGTGACGTGGATTGGATTTTGAGCAAATGTTTGGCCAAAGACCGGAACAACCGATACAAATCGGCAGCAGCACTCGCCGCCGAAGTTCAACGATATCTTGATGGAGACACTGTTTTTGCTGCGGCACCCAGCCGAACTTACCGCATAAAAAAGTTTCTTGCCCGGAATCGTATTGCCGTTTCATCGGCGGTGCTTGTTGCCTCATGCTTGATCGTTACATCAGTGGTTTCATTTGCTTTTGCGGCTCGTGCAATCAAAGCCGAGCGGCTCGCGAGCCAACTGCTTGCCCAAACACAAGAGGCAAAGCTTGCTGCAGAAATGGATCGTGATCGAGCTTTGGTTGCCCAAGCAGAATTGCGCAAGCTCGAAAGAGAAAGCCGTCGGGAAGCCGTTCAATGGCAAGCGGGCTTTCAATTCATGAACATGAACAATGCCGAGCAAACGATCAGCGAGCTCGTGGACACAAACGAAAAAAGCCAATCGCTTAAACGATCAGCAGCAACACCAGCAGCGGGTTCGGCCAAGATGCAGCTTGCTCGACCGGCAAACCCAACCGTCTGGAACGTAACCAATCCCAAGTCAGACATGCACGAGGCATCTGGTGCAGCGAACCAGCGAACCGAATTCTCTGAATCTTTTACGTCGCCTCGTCATCAACGTTTTAAAGTCGCCATGGAACCTGATGGAAACATGTGCATCGCGGGAATGGATGATGCATTTCAAATTCGATTTTTGAACAATTCAATTAAGGGCAATCGTGAAACGGCTCCCGATTGTGAGATTGACGTAAAAACGAGATGCGGAAAATCGCGCGAGTATGCACTTCAAGCTTTGGAGTGCCTGTCGTCCGAAATGGAAAGACGTTTTGGCGAAAAAGATGTGTTTGTGGCCGGGCCGAAAATGAAGCTGGCTGAGCTGCATGCTCAGTGCAACAAATGGCAGAACGCCGAAGAACAACTTCGACAAGTCCGTAAGATTCTTAAAGACAACTACGGTTCTAAATTAATGCAAACGAAAAGCGATATCCTTCTCGCATTGACGCTTGCCAAACAAAATAAATTTGACGAAGCGAAAACAATCATGGCCAACGCCAAATCGAATTATAAGCAAGAAGATTTTTTGCAAGTCTTGAATTCGATTCGGTCCAATGGTGAAGGCTTGGGCGAACAACTGAGTGAGGTTACCGAAACGATGTCGGAAATCTTTGACAGTGTCGAAGTCAAAATTACTGATCACCTTGATAGTCAGATGAAAGAGAAACTTGTTAAAGTCGCGGCCGAGATTGGCGATGTGAAAAGAATCGTTACCGACAAAATTAACGGGCGCTAAACTTATGCGGTTGCTCGCGACTTAACACTTAATCGCGCCGACGTCCGCAGTTCGGGCAGCTTCGATACGCACGCGACGAAAACCCAAAACAGGACGAGCAAAAACGGTGAAGCGTCATGCGGGATGACAATCACCTTGCGCGCAAGACGATCATCTTTCGCGAGACGATCGCTGACCATTTTTGTTTTCTACTGTCTGGCTGAAAATCAACCAGGGATCACTTCGCCCTGGATCAAATCCTCAGGCGTTTGCCGGCTGCGAATCAAGTGAATACCGCCATCGTCCATCAACACTTCGGCCGCAAACGGCTTGCTGTTGTAGTTCGACGACATCACGTACCCGTACGCGCCCGCACACTCGATAACCAGAAAATCACCAACCGAAGCGACAGGAAGTTCGCGAGAGCAAACGAATCCGCCTTCTTCCTGTGTAAAAATATCGCCCGACTCACAAAGCGGTCCGCCAACGATAACGGCTTGTGTTTGATCGGTGGATTCTCCGGAAAACGCGACTGACATTGGGTGATAGGCACCATAAAGAATCGGACGAGCCAAATTGTTGAAGCCCGCGTCAAGCAGGTAAAACAAGTTGCCACCCATCTTCTTAATCGCGCGAATTTCGCTCACCAAGAATCCACTTTCGGCGACCAGGAAACGACCCGGTTCAATTTCCAAACTAACTGGATGACCAAACTCAGCCTCAAGTTCCTTTCGCGTTTTGTCCCACAACTGAAAGTAACGGTCAACGTCCAAGCCAACATCAGTTTCACGATACGGAGTCGGCAAACCGCCACCAGCGCTAATCGTTTTGATCGAAGCCCCGACTCGCATTGCAGTCTTTTGCATCGCTTCGCAGACTTGAGACAGATGCTCAAAATCTGTTCCCGATCCAATGTGCATGTGCAAACCAGTGACCGTAACTTCATGCTTTCCAGCAAGCTCGATGCACTCTTCGAGTTGGTCGTGCCAAACTCCGTGCTTTGACGATTCGCCACCGGTGTTTGTTTTCGCGCTGTGTCCGTGTCCAAAACCAGGGTTTATCCGAATCGTGATTTCAGCGCCCGGGCATCGCTCGCCGAGCTGCTGGATCATATCGGGAGAACCGACGTTAACGTGAATGTTTTTCTCAACGACCAAATCCAATGCAGCTCGATCGAAAATGTCGGCGGTGTAAACGATCTGGTGTGGCTCAATTGTCGAATCAGCTTTGAAGCCAGCGGTTTCAGCGCGAAAGACTTCACCGGAACTGACGGCATCCACGACCACCCCATTTTTTCTCATCAAATCCAAAACAGCGATGTTTGAATTGGCTTTTTGGGCAAACCGAATTACATCGAACTGCCGCAGTTGTTCAATCCGCTCGCGAATCGTTGTCGCATCGTAAAAATAAGTTGGAGATCCAAACTGTTTTGCCAGCTCAGTCACAGGATGGCCACAGATTTCGGTACGAACAGTCGCGAATTGTTGTTGAACAGTCATTGATTGTTGATTTTGAATTAGGAGTTTGAGTTCTTGCGAATTCAAAATTGTACGAAACCGAATCCTTGAGCGGTAGGACTAAATTCTCTGCTTGGCGTGGGATTGCAAATACGACCATTCAAGTTTCCGCAGTGTCCCCAAACGCCGAATTAGACGGACAAGAAAACTTGACAAAGTATTCCAAAGCAAATCACGCCGTGAGCGGTCGAGCTTTCGATTTCAAAGTCTGACTTTGGGCGTCAATGACGGCATAGCGACACCGCCCGATCCAATGGAGTTTTCAAAAGAAGTTATCGCGCGACTTGACCGATTTCGCTGTAGTGTGAAGCTGGATATTGGAAGTATAAAATCAAACACGAATATCCGGGTAAGGATTGACAATCTGATGCACGCGAAATCGGATTTGCGTGATTTTGAATCGATGATCAATCGTTCCGCACGGGTGTTAGTCGACTAAGCCAACCTATCGAAAAGGCACATTAAATGATTCGCTTATTGTTTGCGTCATTCGATCCGCGCAGTTGGCCTGCAATTGCACAGGAAATTCGATCGGCTGGTGACGCTACGCCGGCGATTCTTCCAATGGCTCTGGTCGGAACGCTTGCTTTTAGTATGGGGCTGTTATCAAGAATTCCTTATGCACATTCGGCGTTGGTTTTGCTGCTTACTCCTTGGTTGTTTGTCTCGTTGGTTGGAGCATCGTTCGCACTGTTTGACTCAATGGTCAATGCATTTCGCGATGGTTTGAGAGGCTTCGCCTGTTCGCAGAATTGGTTCGAGATTGCGCGGGCGAACTTGATCGCCGGTGTCTTAATCTCGATCACCATTATTGTTTTACTGTACTTTGGGTTTTCCGTCTTTGAGCTCGCTGGAATTTCGATCGTAGTTGCGTTTGGTATTTTTTTGGTGGGGTCACTGATGGGCTACTTGCTGGCACGCAAAAACCGAGATCGACCTGCGGGCAGTGCCTACGAATGTGTGGACTTTTTCCTTCCTCAATTTTTGGCTGGTGCAGTCTGTGTCATTCCAGCAATTCTGCTTCGCGAATTAATTGATCCGATGTATATTATTGCTTGCACGGTAACGGCAGCATTGGTCTTGGTGGTTGTGCTTAAAATGAACTCGTGGATTCGGGGTCGGTGGCAACGCCCTGGATAACAAAGCGTTCCCACCTGGCGTTTTAAGCCAGATAGAGAAAAACGGATGCGAAACTAAACTTAACAATCGCGCCTAGTTCTTCCCAAAAAAGCACTTCATCAACTCGCTCCCTGATCAAAAGCGGCCTCCGATTCGGTGCAATCCCTGAAGGGGTGTTTCTTACTATCTTGTTGATGGTGAGGACGCCAGATAACAATTAGATGAGCCAGTGTTGCGTTTGTGGCGGATTTTTAATATTTAGCTTTTTGTCGCGACTCGGTTGTCGCCGACGTTATGTCACTTTGATCAGGTCAACGCTTTTGGCAGCGTAATCGACTACCAAGCGAAGATCGCCCATCAGAGCAGTGCCTAGCAGTGGAAACCGACCCTCGTTCTCAATGACTTGAGCCGCAATTGTTTTACCGAACCATTCCAAATAGCAGACGTAAGTTTGAAGCGGGACCTTTGAGCCGTCAGCAAGAATGGCTTCGGTTTCAACGAGTGTTTCGAGTCCGAGTTCTTTAATCAAGTTCGACGAAAATACAAAATGGCCATCAAACGCCGTGTCTATCCACGCATCAACTGCCTTCTTGTCGGCAGAAAGACTGGCTTGAACCTCTACCCGCATTAGCGCCCGATTTTGATCATCTACTTGGCCATTCATAGATTGGCCGATCCAATATGCACAGCAGCATCTGAACCAATCTTAATCACAAACGACATTTTCTCAGGTATCTGCGTCTTCGCCTCCATCGCTGCGTCGATAAATGTGTCTCCGATAAAAAATTTACGTGAATCCGGCTCTATTGCTATAAATTTACCCAGATTCTCCTTTTCCATACGCACCCGATAATCCGATTCGTATACAGCTTTTGCTGCTTCTGCAACTGACATGGTCGGTTTCTCCTGCTAAATTTGCTATGCGAGCATTGTACCAAATCAACAAAGTAGCTGAAACATCGACTTGTTGTTCGAGAAAACTCGGCATAACAATATAATGCACGCGAATCCGGATTTGCGTGTGGTTTTGAAGTTGATCGTCGCTCGTTCCGGCTCGGTGGTCATGGACGGTATCCAGCAAGGAAGTGACTATGAAATTTCCCGTCAAGTTTTCAATCGCAGCGTTACTAACCCTTGTCGCGATGGTAGCGGGTTATTTGGCGGGATACCAAGGCGGGTTCCGAATCCCTGCTAAATATGATGGAGTGTGGCGAGTTACGTCAGCAACAAATGATGGCCAAGATTACCCATTGGCAAGTGATCCAGACGGCTCGCTGTCTGCCGGTGAATGCGACACAGTCGAACTGATATTTTCTGAAAACAGAGTGTTGATTGCCTCCACCGATGGCGAGGCTGTCGTCATGGAATCGCGAGAGGTTCCAAACTCACAAGAGCTGAAATTAGAGTTAACAGGTTTTGGGTATCAATACGGTGAAAGGGCTGGACCGCACTACGCCATCATTAAACGTTCGGGACCTAAGCTGTTGTTCGCTTGGGTCGATTCGACCGCGAGCAAAATAGATTCATCAAAAGGTGGAAAGCAGGTTGTGTTTACTGCAGTTCGGCCGAATTCGAATGGCAAATAGTCAGATAACAAAACGTTCCTGAATCGTACTGTCAATTTTAAAAAAGAACTTTTAGTGCTTGCGTACTTTTTGCGCAAACGCAGTGCAGGTTGTTTGCCTTTCACTTTGTTGTTGTGATGATTTCTTTTCTTGGTTGTTTGTTGTTACGTGCCTCGGTCGAACGCGAGACCACTGGCAAAAAAACAATGACAATCGGCCACCAAAAAATGAATGCGAGCAAAACCCGCAATTTGGGTTGAATCGCGATTGCGGTGCTTAAAAGAACTGTTGCGGAGTTAAAAACTCTTGCGGCGATCGATATACGAAGTCTGCCGTTTATCAGTTGTTTTTGGATTTATTAACTAACTGCGAGAAATTTAACGATAATAGCTCAGTTGTGAGTATCTATGACTTGCTGGGAATATTTCCGAATCTGTTTCACGGAGCCATGCATGCCGTTTTGACAAAGAAACATTACCATCCTGCCCCAACCAACGGCTGATCAACTAAGTTTTACCAGGAGAGTTTGCGTATGACGCGCGATGCCAACACAAATGACAAGCCGTTAACGTCGGGAGGGCGTCGCCAGTTTCTCAAAGCGGTCGGAATCTCTATCGCCCTGCCCTGTATGGAGTCGTTGGGAAGTTCGGTTTCGATCGAAGAAAAAGTCCCAATGCGAATGGTCTGCATCAGCAGTGCCCTTGGGCTGTATCCAAAAGCGTTTTTTCCAAAGACGTTTGGAGCCGATTATCAGCTCTCGCCAACGCTAAAACCGATGGAGAATTTGCGGGAGCAGTTCACGGTTTTTTCGCATATGGATCATCCCGGTATTTTCACCAAACATGGTGCGATGAAGTCGGTACTGAGCGGTATCAACGCGGCCAACTCGCCCCAAGGTGCAGGCGTTTCTGTTGATCAAGTTGCCGCGGAACATGTCGGCTACAAAACACGGTTTCCCTCGTTGCATGTGAGCCTTGGAGGAAACCTGGGAGCCTCTTGGACTCGGTCGGGCATCAAGGTTCGCGAACACGCAGATCCTCGGAAGCTATTTGATTTGTTGTTCGTCAAAGATTCAGCCGCAGCGATCAAGAAGAGTCAGAAGAATCTCAAGGAGCAAGGCAGCATTCTCGATTTGCTTCGCGAGCAAACCAAACAGTTCGAGCGACGAACGAACGCTTCGGACAAGCACAAATTGGACGAGTATCTGACTGCGATTCGAGAGGCAGAGATAAAACTTCAAGGCATGCAAAGTTGGCTGCACAAACCCAAACCAAAAGTTGACTACGATGCTTCGGGCCGCCCTCATTCGAAAACGGATTATGGATTTCTGGCACCGATGATGTTTGATTTGTTGTTTCTTGCCATTAAGTCAGATTCCAGTCGCGTGTTCACGGCCGGCTACGGGATGCACAATCAAACCATCGAACTTGATGGTGTCACCGGCGGCTACCATAGCCTTTCGCATCACGGGAGAGTCGCGGCAAAGCTTCGCCAGTTGCAGATTATCGACAAGTTTTATTTTGAGCAATTGGCTCGGTTTATTGATCGGTTAAAAAACACCTCGTTGGGAAGTCGCGGTAACGGAACGCTTCTGGACAAGACGATGGTGCTGTTCGGCACCGGGCTCGGCGACGCGGCCAGACACAGTAACCGCGATCTGCCAACGGTGATTGCCGGCGGTGGATTCAAACACCGTGGGCATGTTGATGCCAAACTCGCCGGAGAGCAACGGACGCCACTCAACAATTTGTACACAACGATGCTGCAGAATTTTGGGGTCAGAATTGACCGGTTTAACAACGCGACCGGTACTGTCGAGCTAAGTTGAAACTGATGAAATTGCAAAAAATGAACTATGCCCGAGTCGCGAAACTTCTTTTACTTTTCATTGTAGGAATGTTGGCGGCGACCAGCGACGTACGCGCTCAAGATACAGTTAAAACTCAGAAGCTGCTGAAGAAATATTGCTTCCAATGCCACAACGCCAGCGAGGCGGAGGGTGATGTCCGGTTGGATCAGTTTGCAGCCGATGACTTTGATCTGTCTGAGCGAATCTACCAACAGATATCAAGCAAACAAATGCCGCCCGGTGATGAATCGCAGCCAACGGCCAAAGAACGAAAACAACTGGCGGGTTATTTTTTGAATCTTGCCAAAAAGTCATCCGTCCCTGAGACGGCTGCACTGCGACGGCTGAACAAACGCGAATACCGCAACACCGTCCGAGATCTTCTGGGGCTGGACGATGGAATTTTTGATCCAGCGAAATTCATTTACAAAGACGAAGTGGAGGGCTTTGATACCGAAGCAGAATCGCTCGTCACGTCCAATGAGTTGTTGTTGGAGTATTTGAAAGCAGCCGATTTCAGTCTGCAACAAGCTTTGTTTACGCTTACTCCAAAGCAGCCAAAGCCAGATGTCATCAACGTCGACACCCGAAAAATGACAGGGGCGGCAGGCCGATTCATAACGAGAGGTCGCGATGCATTTGTGTTTCGCATCGGACAAAGTAAGATCCACGCCGCCGGTCCCAGTCGACTCATCGACCGGCCGGGACGATACCGAATCACTGTCACGGCATCGGCGATTGACAAGGACCGTTATCCAATCCCGTTTGCTCCGGGCGACAAAGCACCGATCCTGGGCATTGGCACGATGTCGGGCGATCGCCTTGCTGCTTCTGAAACCGACCCGCACAAGGAAACGTTTACGCTGAAGTACGACAAAGAGCAAACGTTTCAGGTTGAACGGCAAATCGACAAAGGCTTTCATCCGTACTTGAGTTTCGTCAACGGTGCCAAAAAGCCAATCGTGCTAATCCGTGCTGGACTGCGGAGAAAGAAGCTTACCAAGAAAGACGCTGCCGGGCCGTACGTTGGTCCAGGCATCCGTGTCACACAGTTCAAAATCGAAGGCCCGTTTTATGACGTCTGGCCGCCAAAGTCAGTTCAAACGACTTTGGACAGCAGTTCAATTCCTGATTTCAACAATGCCAAAGCACGTTTGTATTTGCTTGGGCGTTTTGCGAAGCGTGCGTTTCGTCGCAATGTTTCGCGCGAGGAAATGGATCTGTGGGTCAAGTATTTGAAAACCCGTCGCGCCGCCAGCGGTAACTGGAAGAATGCGGTTATCGAAACGATGACGGCGATGATGGCGTCACCTGATTTCCTTTATCTGCGAGAGGACGAAGGGGAGCTTGATGCCTTTCAACTCGCCAACCGTTTGTCGTATTTCTACTGGAGTACGATGCCGGATAAACAATTGTTTTCGCTTGCGGAATCGGGCAAGCTGACTGATCCCGAGGTCTTGAAGCAGCAAGTCGAGAGAATGATTGGTGACAAACGTTCCGAGCGTTTTAGTGACAGTTTTGTAGATCAATGGCTTGCACTGGATACATTGGGAACGATGCCTCCCGACAAGAAACTGTTTAAGGAATACAGCGGCGCGCTGGAGTCGGCGATGCGATCGGAAACGCGTCAGTTCTTTCGTCATGTGTTTCAAGAGAATCGTAGCGTCGAAGATTTCATTGATTCAGATTACACTTTTCTCAACAGCAAACTGGCTGGGCTATATCAAGTTCCCTTTAAGGATCGAGGCAAGGCCGATAAGGGAATGGACAGCAAGAGTCAGTTGGTGTTTACGAAGCTTCCGCGAAGCTCACGTCGAGGCGGAATCCTCGGGCACGCGAGCATATTGACTCTCACCTCCAACGGCGTCGAAACGTCGCCGGTCGAACGTGGCGTCTGGGTGCTGGAACACTTTATGGGTACTCCGCCGCCTTCGCCGCCTGAAGAAGTTCCCGCTCTGGTTCCTGACCAAAACGGGGCTCAATCGGTTCGGCAGCTACTGGAAAAGCACCGAAGCGATACCGCCTGCATGACGTGTCATCGACGGATTGATCCGATCGGTTTTGCTTTGGAATCCTATGACCCGATCGGTCGTTTTCGCGCCAAGTATTCCAAACGGCAGAAGGTAAGCACCGAAGGCCGATTCAACGGTCAGAAGTTCGACAACGTCACGGGATTGAAGCAGATCCTCAGCAAGGACGTTCGGCCTTTTGCTCGAAATTTGATTGTTCGGATTGCTGAATACGCCAAAGGCAGAAAGCTGGTTGCTGCGGACTATCCAACAGTGGAAGCGATTTTGACTGCTACCGAAAAGAAAAATTTCAGGTTGAAGGACATTGTTTATCAGATTGCGACCAGTGATTTGATGACGCGTAAATAATTCAATGGTCTTTTGCGTTGTTTGATTTAGGTGCGTGCGCTTGCGTCTGGTACGGCCTGACCTGCATTGCGCTTGCGTCGTCGGGTGACGCGTGACCTAACTTCCGTCAGGCACAGCCTGACCTACGTGCGCTTTTGGTTCTAAAGACGGTCACTTTAGTGGTTTGACCATCAGGTTTTTCCAAAGCACCTTGCCCTGTTTTCCTTTGTGGATCTGCAAGCCGAAAAAGCCTTTGGGGTAGGTGCCATCGTCTACCCAGTGGGCACACGGTACTCCGTTGACCCAAGTCTTGACGACGTTTCCTTTGGCCGAAATCGTTAACCGATTCCAGCCTTCCTTCTTAAGTGCAGCCCGCGCCGCAACATGCTCTTTGTGCCAAAGCGGATACATCATGCCGCCGCAACTCTGCCCATAGATGCCGCCTGACCAACCGCGATCCTTTTCAAAGCCCTCCATTTCGGCTTGGGGACCAAACACTGTTTCTTCGCCCTTCTTTCCGGGCTTGGTATCAGCGCGAAGCATGACACCGGAGTTGCCGTCGACTTCCCATTTCATGTCGCAAGTAAAAACAAAGTCTTTGAACTCTGCTGATTCTGTGCACAAATAAGTACTATTGGATCCCGGCACGCACTCGCCCACGATGCAACCGTCCTTTGCTTCGAACTTGCAGGTGCCGCCCTTGGGAGTCCAGCCGCTCAAATCGTTTCCGTTAAACAACGACTCAAAACCCTCTTTCAATTCTGGCTCAGGATCCGTGTTAAGCAACATCATGTCTGGCTTGGGCGCGTTTTTTTGTTTTGAATACCTTGGGTACCACTCGGATTGCGATGGATCAAAAAACTCCATTGCCAGTTGTTTGCTTAGCTTGGCTTTCGTTTTCTTGTGCTCTTTGACCGCCACAAGGTTGTCCCATTCGTTGGGGTCGTTTTTTAAATCGTAAAGCTCTTCCGACCCATCACGGTATCGAATAAAACGCCAACGTTTTGTTCGAAGTGAACAATTGCCTTGACCAAAAGTTGTAACGATTGCTCGATCGTTTGATTGATCTGGTTCTTGCAACAGTGATACCAGGGACTGGCCATCGAGTCGCTTCGGACCATCGATGTTACACATCTCAACCAATGTCGGATAAAGGTCGATCAACCCAACGGGCGAGTTGCATTGCTTGCCCGCAGATGCAAATTTCTCCGCCATCTTTCGCGACGGCACGATCATCATCGGAACTCTGGTCGAACGTTCCCAGCCCGTCCACTTGCCCCAATGTTCTTTCTCACCAAGATGCCAACCGTGATCGGACCAAAGCACCACAATCGTGTTGTCGGCCAGTTTGGAGTCGTCGAGTGCGTCGAGCAAGCGACCAATTTCGTGATCAACATAAGTCGTACACGCGAGATACGATTCGACCGCGCGTTGCCATTGTTTGTTTTTAACCGTCGTCGCGTGGCTGCCTGCGGTCAGGGCTTCGGTCGCCCATTTTTTTCCTGTTTCATTCAAATCGGCAAGGTCGTTTTTCTTTGTTGGCGGAAGTTGGCCCGGCTCATTTTTGAATCGCTCAAAGAAACGTTTTGGAGCCCACAGTGGAATGTGCGGACGATAATATCCAACGCCAAGAAAAATTGGTTTGTCTCCGCCTGCTTTCAATTTCTCAATCGCCCAATCAGTAATCTTTGTGTCGCCAAAATCTGAATCGGGGGCATCGAACGGGCCCCAATCAAATGACTCGCCCTTGTTCATTTGGGGGCTTCGGTCAGACGGCATGCGGTTAAGCGGCAACACAACGTCGCGGCCTTGGCTGTCTTTTGTTTTGTGCGAAGGGTCGTTGGTTCCTTTGCTTGGCAGTTCTTCGGCTGTGTACTCAACGCTTTTTTTCGTAAGCGGACTCCAGCGTTGATGAGTCGAAAAGTAGTCGTCGTAGTCCTTTGCTGATTTTTGATGAAGCAGCTTTCCCGTTCCGTAGGTCTTGTATCCAGCTTTGGAAAACGCATGCGGCAGGAGAAGCGAATCTGGAAAGCTCTTGTGAATGCCTTCGCTGTCGTTGGACCAAACGGTCGTCGCATGTGGCATCAAACCGCTAAACACTGCAGCGCGAGACGGATTGCACGCCGGCGACGCGCAGTGGGCGTTGGCAAACAATACACCGCGGGCAGCCAAGCGATCCATGTTGGGCGTGAGGGCTTGAGGGTGGCCTTTTAAGCAACCGATCCAATCATTGAGATCGTCCACCGCGATGAACAATACGTTGGGCTGGTCATCAGCCGCTGCAGCGCTGGTTCGCAATAACGAAACTGCCAAGACTGTAATGCATATCGCGGCGTGAAAACAGAATTTGAATCGCATGATGGCTCTTCCTGATTAAGAGGTGTACAAGCCAGATTTTAGTCGAAATCAATGGAATGAAAACACGCACAACGGATTAGCGCTTCAGGCTTTTGAGCTGGTTCAGCCAAACAAACCAACCGGTTTGAACGTTCCGCCAACAATCGGTTCGGGATCGACGCCCAACCAATTCTTTAAGAGATCAGAATAGACGCTGCGATAGTCGATCTTGAATTTCATGTCGCCTTGATCGAGATCTGTGAGGCTTGGGTGTTTCCCGATCACTCCATTGTTGACTGCTGCGCCACAAACGAAGCAAGGAGCCGCTGCGCCGTGGTCGGTGCCGCGACTTGCATTCTCCCGCACACGTCGTCCGAATTCCGAGAAAGACAATAGCGCCACGCGATCACCGTCGCCCTGGGCTTCGATCTGTTTCATAAACGCTGCAACCGAGTTGCCTAAATCGGTAAGCAAACCTCGGTGTGAATCGCCTTGATTCGAATGAGTGTCAAAACCATCAAGCGTCACATAATAGATTCGCGTTGATAAACCACTTCCAATCAACTGCGCGATGACCGAAAGGTTTTTGCCCAACTGGGTTTGCGGATAGTCAAATTTGTCTTTGCCCTCGCGCGAAATGCCTTCGAGTTTATGGCTTGTCTCCAGCGCGACGTTTGCCGAATCGTGAATGTAGGCCAGCAAAGAGTTGTCGGTCTTGCGAGGTTGTTTTATCAAAGCGGCTAGTTTGTCTTTCACTTTGGCATCACGAAGTGCGTTCAAGCGAAAGTTGTCAATCGAACGGATGGACGGAACGGGTTTCTTTTCCGTCTTGAGAGCAAGCGGTTGAAGTTCTCGGCCTAGATGAAGCGCCGGTAGATTCGCTGCCGATAAGTCCTTTTCAATCGAACGCCCCAGCCATCCAATCGGTGCCTGATCATTCATCTGGTGAGCGGTATGCCAAAGATCCATCGATTCGAAATGCGAGCGGTTGGGATTGGGATACCCAACGCCTTGAACCACGGCCAGTTTGTTGTCCTGCATCAGTTGGTCGAATCCGGTTAACGCGGGATGAAAACCGATATGGTCATCAATTTTGAGAACGGAGTTTTTACCAATCGCAAGCGTAAAACGATTCTTGTAGTACTCGTCGTCGCCATAAGGAATCACCGTGTTTAAGCCATCGTTGCCGCCACTGAGCTGGACAACGACCATGATTTTTTCATCACGGTTTTTAGTGCGAGACGCGCCAAGCAAAAAGTTCGGAACGACTCCGGAAAGGCTAATTACAGCCGAACCAGCCAACGTTTGTTTGATGAAGTGACGTCGATTATTCATGATGATCACTTTAAAAATTTGGTTGTTAAAAAAGACTCAGTTTAACGACGAGCCGGAAGGCGACCGTGTTTCCATACTCATTGAACGACATTGTGGCGAATCGCAAAACGTTATCCTTTAAATTAATTTAGTTGAAACTCGGGCAGCGCAGCCAGTGAAGCCAAGGATTTCGCCGGATCGCCTTTCGTTTTTGCCAAAACATTTTTCAGCGACTCGCGTGTTTCGTCTGACAGTTTTGTTGCCAACAGGAACTCTTCAATCCACTCGATCGAATCTGCAATTTTGTGTTGCGAATTCGCTTTCACCCAGTTGTCCAAACTGCCTGAGCGAAACTTGGTTTTGTCATTGTTTAAAATTTCAGTGATCAGATTTCCGCGTGCCAAAATGGTTGAAGCATTGATCCACGTCCGACCGCCAGTCCAGCCTTTTACGTTGGGCGGATAAAGCGGCAACTGTCCAAGCGTCGCCAATCTCGGCGCGAGTGCATTGATATTGGTGGAAGCATCGAAGAAACGCAAAAATCCAACGGCCAACTCGACTGGGCTTTTAATCTTTTTCCCAATCGCAACATCAGAATAGAAAAGGTTGCTACTGAGGATTAGTTTCATCGTTTCGCGAAGGTCGAAATTCGTTTGGCGAAGTTTATCGGCAACTGGATTGACCAATTCATCGCTGATCGGAACTTCATCAAACACGAAGAAACGAATTAGCTTTCGAGCGATGAAACGCGGGGCTGCCGGCTGTTTCAAAATGACCTCGATCGCATCATTGCCATCGAAATTGCCGGTCGCTCCAAGAAACGACTTGGTTTTTTTGTCGTGCTGGTGATCGTTGAAACTGAATTTTCGTTTGCGGATTTCCCAGCCGGTAAAACATCGAGCGATTTCTTTGATGTCTTTTTCACTGTAGTTGCCCGTGCCAAGGCAGAATAACTCCAGCAACTCACGAGCATAATTTTCATTTGGGCGCGTGCGCCGATTTTCTTCTGAATCAAGGTAGATCAACATCGCGACGTCGGACGAAATTTCTTTGACCAACGATTCGAATTTACCCAACGCGTGTTTTCTCAGCAGCTGGTTCTGCCGAAACATGGCCCGGGCGTCGTTGACCTTGGTGGCTCCTGTTGCAAAATGACCGTGCCAAAACAAAGTGGCTTTTTCTAAAAATGGAGCCGGCGTTTTGATCATTCTCAGTAACCACCAGGCGGCAAGCTGATTCGAATCTGCGCTGCCCGTTACAAGTCGACCCGCCGCCAACATTTCTTTTTCAATGGCTTGTTCGTCGACAGCAAACAATTTCTCGATGGACTTTTCGAAGCCATCTGAAACGGCTGCTTCGATCTCCGGAATCGTCCCGCCAAATCCGGCTCGGCGAAATAAGTGGGCGGCACGCCGGTTGTTCCATGGCCGTTCCTTGCTCGGCTCGAATGCTTTCCAGGCCAAAACCGGATCCAAGTCTCGCATCGCAAATTCTTTTGACTTTGAAGTGGTCATCATCAAGTCACCTTATTTCTTTGCCGAACTTTTAACGTCATCGAATCGAAGTGAAAGATCGACTTTCATTTCATCGGGACGAATTTGGTAATCGAGCTTCAACTCCTTCATTAAATCTCCAGCTCGTAAAAGGATGTCGATTTGTGATTCGGCTTCCTTACGCTCGTTGCCTTCTTCCAGCATGTTTTGAGCAATAAGCGACTCACGATTAGCGGTCAATATTCTATGCAGCATGTCGCCATCGAGTTCGATTCGCGTGTTGGTTTTTTCGAGAGTTTTTTCTTTTCCGTTTGCAACCAGTTCTGCCAGCTCAACGGCCAACTCTCTGCGGCTGGCAATGATCAAATGGGAGCCTTGGAACGCGACGGTGGGAGAGAAATTAAAAAGCAGCAGGCCCTCCTCAGTGCCGTCTTCGTAAAAGTATTCTGCCGCCACGATTTTTCCGTCTTCTATCTTTTCAGTTTCAACTTCCAATTGCGGCTGGCCATTCATGCCCAGATTGATGTTGGCAAAACCAATCACGCTTTGAAAAGCGATCCGCAGTTTTCGTTTTAGTTGCTCCGAGTCTTTGATTTTCCCAACCAATGCAAACGCGGGAAGTTTTAAGTCGGGAATGTACTCTTTGTTGAAAGTGTTTTCGGTGACGAGGATCTGAACGCCAGGCTCAAGTGCTCCCAAAACGTCTTTTCCAAAATCCATGCCAGAGAAAATCGTTGAAAGTTGACTATCGGCTTGGGCCAGTTGGGCGATCACGTTTTCAGCGTAAAGTTCTTCTTTGGAAAGCCACCACAAACCAACGTCACGATACGAAGTCAAATTCACGATCATGTTTTTTGGTTGAAGTGCTTTTGGAGCGAATCCGCCCAGCTCTTTGCCGAAAAAGAATTCGCGTGCTTCGTGAGCCCAGTCCGCGTCGAACGGGACTGACATCGAAAAATCGAGATGCTCGTTGAGGGAGAGTTGGCCCATTGCGTGGGGAGCGTTTTTAAGTGCATCCAGCACGCCGCCAAAAATCAATTCGACTCCTGGGTTGTCTGTTTGGCCGAGGAAAATTTCATTCTTGTCATCGGACTTGCGAATCGTCTCAAGATCGACCGCGGCCCAAACATCGGATTTTGAATTCTGAGCCGCACGTTGGGCGACGGCTTTCTTGAACCAGTCCTGCTTTGACAAAGGCGAGTCTTGTCCATCGTGAAGGTTGTCAACGAATGTCTTTGCGAGATCCTTTTTATTGGTGAGGACAAACCATGATTTGTATCTGGCGATCAAACCGCCTTTAAACTCTGCCGCCACAGCGTCACGATAGTCACGCTTTTTGAAGGGAGGATCGTTGCCGTCTTTGTTGGCCGTTGTGGCGATCAATTTTAGAACTTTGCCGGCGACTGTTTTGAGCCGGGCTTCATCTTTTGATTGAAAGGCAAGCAGCACGCCATCAGTCTCCGTGTCAACTCCGATCCAAATTCCGTTGGCCGTGTTTGTCTTGAGTGCCTCGATTACATTTTCATCGATTTGAGATTCCAGCAATCCACGGCCAATCATTGCCATTGCAAATTGTGGAGAACGCATAAGCTGCTGGACTTCTTTCATTTCCAGCACGTAATTGAGAACGGGATGGGATTCGATCGTCGAGATTAGCTCGGCCGGTTTCTCAACGTGCACGTAGACGGCAGTCGTTTTTGGAAAGTAGTCGGCTGCCGAATCGGTTTGGCCAATGGCCAGTTGAGTGGTCGGAATGAAGCCAGCGATCAGTGCCACTAATGCAGCGAACTTGGAGGCGAATCGTTTTTGGCAGTCGCGATGCTGAGCATGTTTTTTGATGTGATCAATCACCGTCAATCTCCGGGCTAGATTTGCTTCTCCGTTTACCATGTATCAATACCCGGAGCGTTTGGAATCAGTTTTAGTTTATCAATGATATTTCGTAGAGGTTGGCAGTTTCGTTTTGCGCATAAAAAAGCCGGATTCGCGAGTACCGGCACCTTGCACTTGTGGCAAAGGAAACTCAGAAATTCGCAATCCGGCAATTTTTCGTGATTCAGATTTGCTTAGAAATCTTTGCTTGGATTGGTGCCAGGCGTGATCGGAACGCGAGGTTCTTTGGCAAGCGAAAATGCCAATTGCTCGTACCACTGATCGTTCTGGTGGACCAAGCTTTTAATCTTTTTCCAGATTTCAACCGGCGGGCCAAATCCGCTCCAGTCGACTTTCAAAACGCGGACGCCACGTCGACGCATTTCGCCAAGCAACTTTTGATAGTTGTCGTAAAGCTCTTTAAGGTAGTCCAATGGAACGCCTTCTTCTTGTGAGCGACCACGGCTGTGCATGCGGTCGTAGCATTCTTCAGGTGACACGTCGAGGTAAACGAAAATGTCTGGTGGCATTACGTCTCGGCTCATGTTGCGATAGACATCGACGTACAGCTGGTACTCTTCGGGAGTCATGAATCCACGTTCCATCGCGGTCGTTGCAAACACTGTGTCGCCGTAGATCGGTCGGTCTTGAACGACAACGATGCCTTGATCGCCCCAAGCCATTTCGACGGCCAAACGATGTTGCTCATAGCGTTGGCAAAGCATGAACATCTGCATGGCAAAACCGCCACCGGTATTTTTGCCTGATTGAAGATCCTCGTAGTAACGCTCCAGAAAGTGATTGAACTTCGGGTGGTGCGTTGGTTCTTCCATGACGCGAGTCGGATATCCGGCAGCCATCGCAGCAGAAGCAATCGCGTGACAGGCGTTCGTTTTGCCCGCTCCAATGTTGGCATCAATCGCAACAAAAAGCCCCTTGCGTTGTTTGTCTTCCTCAAATGGCACGATAAATTCCTTTTTTGGTACGAGTTCTATTGCGAAGCGGCCATTGGTGAAAAATGGGGCGCGGAGAGAGAGTTTGGTGAGCTCTTGAGCAACAACTTAACGACCACTACACTCACTTGCAAGCACGTCGTTTTACCGTTAGATCTTGCCCGAAACGCAATGTTTATTCGAGTCGAAAATCTTTCCGCAAAGTACTTGCAAATGGAATCCAAATGCGTTTTCAAAATCGTTTTTTGATTGGCGGGTTGTTTGCGGCGACTCTTTTCAAGCGTGACAAAATTCGTGCAGATTAAACCCAGAAGCCATGTTCGTTTTTCGGTCTAGTCAGATTCAAAACGTCTTAAAATGATATTATGAAAACCGTTCAGAAAACTCTCGACATTTCATTTCATTCTTCCCCTCGTATTGGTAGATCGGATAACGCAATGGAACAAATTCACACGAGTGATTCGGATACGAATGTTGCATTGGCAAATGAGTATGAGTCGCAAGCCGATTTTCGCGAAGCGTTCAAAGACTGGTTTGGCCAAACGACGGCGAGTGCGAAAAATTCAAACGAGCCAATGAAGCTTAACCGCATCCTGACACCGATTGGGACGATGCTAGTCGCGGCCGACAGTAATTTTGTTTCACTGTTGGAGTTTGCCGACCGCGGGATGTTGGAGACTCAGCTGGAGCGAGTGCAAAAGTATTTCCAAACTGTGTTCGCGCCGGGAACCAATCCGTTGATCAGGCAATTGGAGTCGGAGTTAAAAAAGTACTTTGCGGGCAAGCTAAAAACTTTCACCGTTCCATTGAAGGCGCCGGGCACCGAGTTTCAATCTGTCGTTTGGAAGCAACTCACGAAGATCCCGTACGGACAAACACAGAGCTATGATCAACTGGCAAAAAAAATTGGCAAACCAAAAGCCCACCGCGCCGTCGGTACCGCTAATGGAAACAACCGAATGTCGATCGTGATTCCTTGCCATCGCGTGATCCGAAGTAACGGCTCAATCAGCGGGTACGGCGGCGGCGTTTGGCGAAAGCAATGGTTGTTGGATCACGAGGCGAAACACAACGCTTAGTTTTTTCACGGCGAACGTTGGCTTTTTTTGGGAGAGTGAGAAGAGCGTTTCGAATTGTTTTTTTTCGGCGTACTGCTGCTCGCCGAGCATGCTCAAATGGGCCAACAGGTAGAATGGACGATTTAACCAAAACTTTGAATGAGGCTTTTTTGGCCGTCGAAGAAAATGACTCGAAGCGGCTTTCTTCGATATTGAGAGAATCCCCAAAGATCTTGAATAAATACGGCGAAAAAGGTCGCGGTCGTGGCTCGACACTACTGATTTATTCAATATTGACTCGCAACTATGACTGTTCAAAAACCCTCATCCAGTTTGGGGCCAATGTTAACAAGAAATCTAAAGTAGGTCGGAAACAATCCTGCCTGATGTTGTTGATAGGTTACTGGGTTGACCTTGATTTGTTGGAGATGATCTTGGCTGCAGGCGCAAAAGTAATGTCCCCAAACCGGTTTTCTGATTTTCCGTTAGGAGAGGCTGTGAAATTTGCTTATGCAAATGGCATCGGAAAAGAGTTGGCACCTGAAGTGGTGAAAAAAATTCTAAAATATGGTGCAGATCCAGATTACGCCCCTCGCGGTCAGCGCTCTGCGCGTAAATATCTTGAAGACATGTCAAGAGTGTCCGGAATCGTGCCAAGCTGGTTAACTGACTTGATTCCGATTGACAAATCAACGTGATAGATCCGCAGTGCTAACACAAAACGTAGCTGGGCTCGCCAGAGTTCAGGAGCACTGGCAATTCACCCGAAGTCTGGCGACATCGGCTACCATCTACGCTCAAGTCTTTCGCCGCGCACGCCTCTAAATAAGAATCGTTAAAGGAGTTGTTCATTCGAAGTCCGGCACAAAAACGTAGCTGGGCTCGCCAGAGTTCAGGAGCACTGGCAATTCGCCCGAAGTCTGGCGACGTCGGCTACCATCTACGCTCAAGTCTTTCGCCGCGCACGTCTCTAAATAAGAATCATTAAAGGAGTTGTTCATTCGCAGTCCAGCACAAACGTAGCTGGGCTCGCCAGAGTTCAGGGGCACTGGCAATTCGCCCGAAGTCTGGCGACATCGGCTACCATCTACGCTCAAGTCTTTCGCCGCGCAAGCTTCTCTAAACAAGAATCATTAAAGGAGTTGTTCATTCGCAGTCCGGCACAAAGCGTAGCTGGGCTCGCCAGAGTTCAGGGGCACTGGCAATTCACCCGAAGTCTGGCGACATCGGCTACGCCATCTGCTCTCCTCTACTCGAACGCGACTTCTGTAACGCCGTTCACTGGCTTGCGCATTGGAGCGGTATTGACGTTTTGGCTCTAAAAAAGACCCACCAAATCCCGCTAGCAGTTGCAGATTTTTAAAACATTCGTCGGTGGTGATTCGTATCGCCCATGTTGATATACTCCGCGCCGCAATGGCCTGGCCGATACACAAGCGATGCTCTCAACCGGAACGTTAAACGATGAATCAGTTTCCTAACGACAAAGCTAAGTTCAATTCGAACACAAGACAAATGTGGAAAACGATGCCGATGGAGAATCGGGGTGAAGGGGATGGGGCAGAGACGAAATTGCCGAGCACTCGAGCTTTCGTAAACGTGATTCGAAGCCGCGCTGATTTGGGTGTTCATGTTTTGATTGATGGGCCGACGATGCTTGGTCGGGATCCAAGCTGCACAATTCCTCTTCATGATTTTGGCGTCTCCAAGCAACATGCGATCATTCGGCCCGCCGGTGACGGGGCCTATGTGCTTCAGGATTTGCAATCGACCAACGGAACACGCGTTAACGGCACTCCGGTTTCAGGCATTCGTTTTTTGGAAGATGGCGAAAAAATATTCATCGGCGAAACCGTGCTCCGGTTTGCGCTTGCTGACGAGATGGACGTCGACTTTCATAGCGAAGTCGCCACGCTTGTTAGTACTGACCCGCTTACAGGGCTTCCGTCAAAACGCCGATTCGACCAGGCGTTTGAGTTTGCGCTCGAGTCGGCAAGTCTTGGTGCCAGTCCGCTTGGGTTGTTGATGATGGACATGGACGGCGTGAAACAAATCAACGATACGCATGGTCATCTGTTTGGTGCGCATGTGATTGGTGAGACGGGAAAGCTCATTGCAAAAGTGATTGGTGCAAAAGGCGAAGCATGTCGATTTGGTGGCGACGAGTTCAGTGCGTTTTTGCCTGGCCACGATGCTGCTGCCGCGATTGTGATTAGCGAGACGATACGAAAGTCCGTCGAGACAGCCGGTTTCGAGAAAGACGGCATTCCGCTTCGGCCGACCATCAGTATTGGCGTTGCCTGTTACCCGGAAGCCGGAACTGACTCGCTGGTTCTTGTCGACAAAGCAGACAAGGCGTTGTACCGCGCGAAAGAGCAAGGTAAAAATCGGGTCGCGACTTAAGGTTGCTGCTCAAATTAAGGTTGCTGCTCGAATTCAAGCTGATCGCTGCTGTTGTTCATTTGTCCGCTGGTATTAAAAACGCGGATCTCGTGTGGCGTGTCTGGAACCCACATAACAAATTCGCGCTCATTCGTTTTCAGCATGACTTGATCCAAAGCGATTGCCATTGGTGACTCATTCTTTTTGAACGCGCCGATAAGAACTGGCCACTCGTTGCCCAGCCACTTTCCAGCGATTCGTTTACGCTGCGACGGAAAGCAATGTTCTCGCGTGGCAAGACCGCCAACAGAAGGCGAGTGAACGACAATCGCGTCGGCGGCTCCATCCGGAAAATTCAACTGGCCATTTTTTATTCCCGTTGGCGGAGGGATCAGCATCTTTATTTCACCGTTTGCTCCAATCAATGATGAAAGCTGATTAGATTCGGTTTCTTCTGGCGAATGCCAAGTTTGGTAAATGCAGTACGGCTCGACACCCGTCATTTCCCAGAGATGCCCAGCCATTTTCACATACTCTTTTTCATTTGAAGTTTTGAAGACGTGCGCGTAACCAGCGTGAACAAGGAATTTGCGATCGGGGTTGGCAGCCATTAGGTCGGCGATATTTTTTGCTTGGTTGATTTCTCGGCGTTCGAAGTCAGCGAAAAGCGAATCGTAAGCGTGAAATCGAAATCCCAAACTACTTGCCGTGCGAAGCAGGATTCCAAAACTTGGATCGCCCGAGTAGTAGCCGGTTGTGTTTGTCGGGTAACCTCGCAATTGCAAGGCCCGCGTCATTGGTGCAAGTGTTTCTGCAGCGTAGTCGCGAAACCCCGCGCGGTGAAAGATCGGCAAAGCTTGCTCAATCCACTGACGGTGTTTGGGCGCATTGTGGGCTTCCATGACGATAACCAATCGTTCACGGCGAGCAATATTCTCAATCGTCTCTCGCCATGGTAACGGCTCAATTTCGTTTGCCGAAAATGCATCGCTGCTGGTTGATGGTTTGAACCCGAAATCGATTCGGCTTCCAGTTCTCGCCCACTGATGGAAAGTAACACGCTTAGCTCCTGCAGTGCATAAAGATCCTGGTTCCCTGGTTGTTGGTATCTCGCGATCGTACGGAGGATCACCGATGACGAGAGGCCGAATTCTGCACGTTGAACGATCGCACCAAGCGAAACGACGATGCCAAAAAACAAAGTGAGTACTAACCAACGCCACTTATAAAGAATCCGGTTCTGATTAAACGCGAACCAAGTACAGGCGGAGACAGTCAGAGTCATGCCTGCGACGACGACGTAGAATGCAGCCGAGATTTGCGCGATCATGTCGCCAAAAAAAGCGTCAGGAGCCCAATACCAACGACAGGCGAAAACCAGAGACAATACTGCGGCAGTGATTGAAAATAGTCTCAGTAGCCCCGACTTGGATTGAAACCAACTGGCTGAGCTGAGCAACATCATCGCTAGCGGGAGCCCGACTGCAAAAACCGCAGCCCGCGTCGAACCGTGAAACGCAAACGGCAAAAGCATCGCACCCAGCAGGATTGCGAAATACCAAATCGGAATGGGGCTAGGTTCCGTGTGGTCGTTGGTCATGTTTCCCTTGATTTCGAAAGTCACTTTTTGGCGCGACACAATTCAAACTGTACCAAATCAACGACAAATATATTTCAAGTTAGTTCACGCCGAAACGTTGGATTGGTTGTGTGAATTTCATGACCGACGTGGCTGTTAATTCTCTGTTGGTACATTCCTCGTGGTTTCATCCGTTCTTGTTATAATCTGAGCCGAGCAAAATGGTCGCGAGCCAATTTCAATGTGCGCCGTGAACGATGCTCCTTCACTAAACCTACTGATGCACAACACACATTAATTCAAATGCCAAAGTTTTCTGATCGCGCCCATAATCTTCCCGCTTCTCCTATTCGCAAACTTGTTCCGTTTGCCGATGCCGCCAAAGACAGAGGCGTGAAGGTTTATCACTTAAATATTGGCCAGCCGGATATCCCGACGCCCCCAGAATTTTTCGAAGCGATCACAAAAGCGGACTTGAAAGTGGTTGCTTACAGTCACTCGGCGGGCATCGAACCGTTGCGCGAACAGATCGCAAGTTACTACACTCGTTTGGGGTATCCGATCGCGATGGAAGAAGTCATCGTGTCGACCGGCGCGTCAGAGGCGTTGCAGTTTGTTTTTACCGCCATCATGAATCCGGGCGATGAAGTTATCGTTCCCGAGCCGTTTTACGCCAACTACCTTTCGTTTTCGCTTGGCAACGATGGCGTTGTCGTGCCCGTAACCTCCGGCGTCGAAGATGATTTTGCGTTGCCGGCCATCGAAGCGTTTGAGGAAAAGATCACTTCGAAAACGCGAGCCATTTTGATTTGTAATCCAGGTAACCCAACTGGCGTGCTTTATCCCAAAGAAGCCCTCGAAAAACTTCAGGCCTTGGCGAAGAAGCATGACTTGTTCTTGATCGCCGACGAAGTGTACCGCGAGTTCGCTTACGACAACAATCAGCATCACTCAACGCTTGGTTTGGAAGGGCTTGAGGAGAACGTGATTGTCGTGGATTCGATTTCCAAACGATTTTCGGCATGCGGAGCGAGGATCGGTTGTGTCGTTTCGCGTAACAAAGAATTGATGCAGCACGTGATGAAGATGGCGCAAGCTCGACTTTCGCCACCATCATATGGCCAACTTGGTGCTACCGCGGTATACCAACTGCCCGCGAGTTATTACGAAGGCGTCAATCAAGAATATGCAAAACGTCGAGACATTCTTAAGTCCGCGTTGGACGCAATTGATGGCGTTGTTTGTCCGAAAGTTAATGGTGCGTTCTATGCAATGGTTCGTTTGCCCGTTTCTGACAGCGAGCATTTTTGCCAATGGATGTTGGAAGATTTTCAATACCAAGGCGCCACAGTAATGATGGCTCCGGGAGCGGGGTTTTATGCAACGCCGGGACTTGGGGCTGACGAAGTTCGTATCGCTTACGTTTTAAATTGCGAAGATTTGGGGGCCGCGATGAAGTGCTTGGAAGAAGGATTGAAGGCCTACAAGAGCCGTGTTTGAAATTCGGGTGTTACCGGTTATTCATGCCTTGGCCTCATTCAGACGTGGAGATGCAACACCGCTTTGGTCTAGTTGTTCCGGTGGAAAATTTGATTTCTTGGTGCGAGTGTTCACGTTCGGAATTCGTTAGGAAGTTAGTTGAATCTTATTGCGTTTTTTTTTCACCACTCGCTTGAAATCGGCAACTCTTCGTGCCACTATATCTCTGCAACTTAGAGGAGTCTTACTTCCACTGCTTCACCTCAAACGGGAATTGCCTTTATGCAATCGCCTCTGACGACTGAACGAATCAAACGGCTTGGTTTCTTCGCGCTAGTATTCTCTGTATTTACGTTTGCTTTAAACGACGCAAGTTTTGCGTTTGACGATAACGAAGCAAAAGAATCTCAAGTGGTTGTTCTTGAGAACGCAACCATTCATAGCCAATCAACGGCGGGAACCTTTGTTGGCTCTGTCGTCGTTAAAGATGGCAAAATTACGGCGGTGGGTGCTAAAGTCAAAGCACCAAAAGATGCAAAGGTGATTGATTTGACCGGCTGCCATCTCACGCCGGGACTGATTGAAAGTCGTGGAAAGCTCTGGCTGACCACCGCGGCGATTACTGAGACTAATACCAGAGGCGAGTTAAACGTTAACGACGCGATTGATCCTTGGTCCGAAGATTGGCGCGAGCTTGCTTCACAGGGAATCACTTCTGTTTACGTCCAGCAAAGTTCCACTGGTTCGATGGGCGGTTACGGTTCGGTTTTGCGAGTCGGTCCACATGGATCGGTCGATAAAATCATCTTGAAAAAAGAAGCTGCCGTTCAGGCTTCCATCGGTACGTCTGGTGCAACATCAAAAGATCGCTACGCCCAAGTTCAGGCTTTGAAGAGGCTGCTTGAATCGGCTAAGAAAAAAGACAAAAAGTCTGACGCCAAGAAAACAGACGATAAAGATTCCAAAGACAAAAAAGATGAGAAGGCTAAGTCGGACAAAAAAGACGCCGACAAAAAAGATGGCGACGAGAAAGACGATAAGGACGCCGATAAAAAAGACGCTGACAAAAAAGATGAAGACAAAGACGACGACAGTCTGTCTGCTTCAACGATTGTTTTGCGCCGCGTTCTGAACAAAGAGATTCCGCTCTTTGTAGAAGTGCATCATTCGGACGCGCTCAAGCAAGTTTTAGAGTTAGCGAAAAAGTTAGAAGTTCGCGTCGTGCTTGACGGGCTTAGCAAGATCAACGGCATGTCAGAAGAACTGGCCGAGTCAGGTTTCCCATTTGTCACCGGCCCGTTGTTTGAAATGGGCACAGCACCACGATATCGAACTGATGCAGATTTTGGTTGGCTTGAGAAAGTTTCTCAGTCGCAACAGCCATGGGCACTTGGAAGTTTCGCCACCAATGCACGTCAGTCGAGATTGCTTCGCGTGCAAGCCGCCACTGCAATTCGAATGGGAGCACCTCACGCTTCGGTTCTGACTGCCGTTACATCGGGTGCTGCTCGAATCTTGGGAGTCGCCGGAGAAGTCGGCTCAATTAAAGTTGGAAACCAAGCTGATATCGCGGTTTTTATCGGGGATCCATTAGATCCATGCACACCAGCTCGATTGGTAATGAGTCACGGAGTTGTGATTTTTGAAAGCCAAGCCAAGCCCGCTGCTGCGAAAAAAGCCGATGATGCCAAAGAGAAAATGGCGGACAAAAAAGAAGCCAAGCCAGCGGTTTTGCCAGAGCGACTTCCAGAAAGTTACATCGTCAAATCGACTCGAATCCTTCGCAAAGGAAAATTCGTCGAAGGCGCGTTGACGATCGAGGATGGCAAAATCAAAGCGTTTAAAAAAGGCGACGCTGCACAGAAGTCTAAGCTTGCCATGTTCGACCTTGGCGATGCCATCGTTACGCCTGGTTTGGTGATGGCTATCTCATCGTTGAATCAAAAATCGACAATCGAAGACACAACCGAATCGGACGCTTCTCACTTGCGAGCCGTTGATGCGGTTGATCCAACGAACGAAGCCGCAGAAAAAGCGCTTGCCGGTGGTGTGATTCACGTTGGTGTGTCACCAGGAACTTCAAACACTTCCGCTGGCGTCGTCGGTCATATTCGATTGGGAGCGGCAGATTATGTTGCCAACGCCTCGATCGCAAGCCAGTTTGTGCTTAACGATTCGGCCAGACGCCGCGACCGTTTCCCGGCTTCGTTGAACGGCCAAGTTCAGCTGCTCAATAACTTGTTCGATGGAAAACCTATTCCTTCGATCGTTTATGTTACTGCTCAATTGGGCGAGTTGATCGCCAAAGAAAAACTTGCCAACGTAAAAGCAGTTGATGATGGCGACCGGATGGCTGTCTTGGCGGCAACTTCGAAACTTGAAATTCGCTCTGCGATCGCCCTTGCTAAAAAACACAAGTTCTCGGCTGCTCTTTATTCCAATGGACGGATGGGTGACTTTGCCGAGCAAATGGCCGAGCAGGATTTTGGGTTAGTCGTTCCGCCACTAAGCGGTACTGAGTACGACGCTTACCTCGAACAAATTTTGATGACAGAAAAAGCTGGCGCTCCAATCGCGTTTGCCGGTGAGTCTGTTGAGAATATTCGCACGACGGCTTCTTTGTTAGTGAGTGCCGGATTGCCTCCCAGGTCTGCCCTGCTGGGTTTGACTGAAGGAGGAGGCTCAGTCGTCGGAATGAAGAAAATCGGATTGGTCAAAGGAGCCACAGCGGACTTTGTCGTTTGGAGCGATAATCCGTTGAACCTAGCCGCCGAGCCACTGAACGTCATCGTTGATGGTCAAACCGTTTCCCCAAAGTAATCATATGAAACGATTCAATTTAATTTCAGCTTGCATTCTAATGCTTGGTTTGCTGTGCCCGTCGATGGCGGCCGCAGACAACGAAGCAGCAGAAGGCACGTTATATAAAGCAGCCAAAGTCTACACGATGGCGGGCAAGCCCATTTCTCCCGGCCAGGTTCTGGTGGTAGATGGCAAAATCAAAGCCGTGTCCAAATCGATTGATTTGGGGGGTGCTTCTCCTGAAGTTGTCGATCTCGGCGAAGATTCAGTGTTGATGCCTGGCTTGGTTGATCCCTATTCACAAACGGGATTAGGCGACGACGGCACCAACGAATCGACTGAGGAAATCACACCTGATTTTCGAACGGTCTATTCAGTCGACTGGGATAAATCAGCTCTCAAGCGTCAGCTTGAATTGGGTACAACCACGATGTGTGTTTGCCCTGGAACTCAAAATGTATTTTCTGGCATCGCAGCGATCGTCAAAACGGCTGATCATGGCGATGCAATCTTGAATGATGACGGACCGTTGGTGGCATCGCTTTGTGCAGATCCAGCATCGAACAACCGTTCTCGTACGCGGCCGGATTCAATTTTTATTCGCCAGCCAACCAATCGCATGGGCGTTGTTTGGATTCTTCGCAAGACGTTCGATAAAGCCAAACGTGGCGTTGAGCCAGAGAGCCTTAAAACTGTCAAGGAAACACTTGATGGCAAACGGCCATTGATGATGTTCAGTCGCATGACGCATGATTTGACGACCGTTGCGACGCTTCAGGATGAATTTGGTTTCTCGCCAATCATCGTTGGCGGACATGAGGCTTACAAAATCAAAGACATGATGAAAGAGCGGAAGTATCCGGTCATCTTGCAAAAACTTGGGACGGGCTTGGTAACAGGCGCCGAAGGTTCTGATGTTTGCTGGAATCAGGCTGGTGTGCTTTCTGCTGCTGGAGTCACTTTCGCATTTTCAGGTGACGATTTGTTGGAGCAAGCTCGATTCGCTCACCGACATGGACTTGGAAAAGAAGAAGCACTTGCTGCCGTCACTACGACGCCGGCCAGTTTGCTTGGAATTGAGAAAAACGTTGGCTCAATCGAAGCCGGCAAAGACGCGGACTTGATCGCACTTAGTGGTGAACCGCTTGAGATAACAACTTCGATTCGCTGGGTGTTGGTAAACGGCCAAATGGTTGGCGGTAACAAAACTGCTGATCATAACAAAGAAAAAGACAAGGAATAATAACCGTGCTCAATAAGCTGACTTTAAGTATTTGTTGCTTTGCGATTTTGGCGGGGTCGAGTTTCGTCTCGGCTCAAAAACCGCTCGCAATCAAAGGTGCCAAAATCATCACGATGACCGGCGAGCCAATCGAAAATGGCACGATCATTTTTCGCGATGGGCGAATTGTCGATGTCGGTGCCGATCTCAAGATCCCCGTCGAAGCCAAAGTCATCGACGCGACTGGCAAAATTGTAATGCCGGGAATCGTTGAGGCTCACAGCTCATCAGGTATGAGCCAGGCTAACGAGTCCAATCCATTGGTGCCTTATGTTTCGGTTCTCGATTCAATCGACCCAATGAATTCTTACTTTAAAGAAGCACGTCGAAATGGCGTAACTTCTGTGGCGATCACGCCAGGTAACTCCACGATGATTGGTGGCCAAGCCGCAGTGATTAAAACAAGCGGTGAGTTTTTGGACGAGATGATTCTCAAGCCAGATGCAGGCGTGAAGATTTCGCTGCGACCGATTCGAGGTAGCCGAATGAGCCATTTGTCGAGACTTCGCAAGGCGTTGAACGACGCGAAGAAAAAGCTCGATAAAAAAGACGATAAGAAGGACGACAAAAAGAAGGACGACGATAAAAAAGACGACAAGAAGGATTCTAAAAAAGACGCAAAGGCTGATTCCAAAAAGGACACGGCCAAGAAAGACGATAAAAAATCAACTCCCGCCAGACCAGACTCTGAGCTGGACAAGGCGATGTTCAAGCTTCTCGAAGGCGAACTTCCGGCGATCATCTACTGCGATAAAGCAATGGACGTTGGTCAGGCTTTGCGTTTGATTGAAGAGTTTAAATTGGATGCGAAATTGGTACTTGGACGCGATTGCCACAAGGCTGCAGCTCAGGTTGCCAAATCAGGATTGCCTGTCATTCTTGATTCGACTTTGGTTTTCTGGGAAGAGGATCCACGTACAAAAGAAGAAACCAAAATCGTACTCCCGCAGTTGTTCGGGGAGTACAACGTGAAGTTCGTTTGTCAGGTCCGAAGATCCGCCGCAGCAACACTTGGTAACAACTATCTTTGGTATCAAGCCGCAACGTGTGTCAAATACGGCATGGAGGAGCAGGAAGCCCTTGAGTCTCTCACAACGTTGCCTTCGAAATTTCTTGGCGTCGACAAATTGGTCGGCTCGATCGAAAAAGGCAAAGATGGCGATGTTGTTATCCTCTCAGGTGACCCACTTAAAATTGACACTTGGGTTGAAAAGACTCTCGTCAACGGAGTAGTCGTTTACGATCGTGAAGAAGACAAGCAGCTCATGCGGTTGCTTGGTTTGATTGACGAAGATGGCAAAAAAGTCACGTTGAAAACCGAAGCCGTTAAAGCAGATGCGAAGAAAGCGGATGAAAAGAAAACAGAAACAAGGCGTGCTGGCCGAACGGGCCGTCGACGTGGCTCTCGTTCAAGACCAGAGGCTGCCAAATCTGGTGAGAAAAAAGCGGACGCTAAAAAAGATAAAGAAGACAAGTAGTACACCTCCCAGAAAATACCACGAGGAATAGTTTGATCATGATAGGTGTGCGAGCAAAAATCAGTTTTGCCTTTTACGTAGCAATTGCAATTGCTGCGTACACGGGCAGTCCGGCGATAGCGCAAATCCCACAGTCCGATGTCTATTTTGCAAAACAGATTTGGACGGGTGTTGGCGAACCGATCGAAGACGCGGCAATGGTTGTCGTGGATGGAAAAATTATCGCAGTTGGCCCGCGTGGAAACGTGGAAGAACCGCCAACTGCCAGTCGCCATGAACTTGGTGGTCGAGTCATCATTCCTGGATTGGTGGCAGCCCAAACGAATCTTTCAGGCGCCGGCGATGAAGAACGAACATTGACACCGGAAATTCGAGCGGTGGATGGTTTTGACTTTTTTGCAGACCGCAATGAACTGCTTAAATCAGGAATCACGACAGCTCAAATCGCGACCGGTTCAGCCCGGTTGATGTCTGGTGTGGGCGGTGTGGTTCAGTTAGCTGGTGACGACATTGGCGAGCGAATTTTGTCTGAGCAGGAAAGCCTGCGGGTTGTTCTCAGCTCCAGTTCACGCACGCCACCACGAATTTACGAACCACCCGTTGGTCCAGTTTCAAACGACCGGCCGTTGAATGCGACCCGTCCACAGTTGGCGACGCTGACTGCATCATTGGCTGGTCTACGACAGATTTTTAAACAGGCAAACGCAAAATCGAAATCGGATTCAGCGAACGACGCGCCAGACGAAGTGATCGATGTGGTCGCGGAATTGATGGCTGCCAAAACGCCGATTCGAATCACCGCGACGACCACTCCAGAAATTCGTGGAGCCGTTAGTCTCGCCAAAGAATTTGACTTGGATATCATTCTTGTCGATTGCGTCGGCCTCAAGCCGTTTGCGAAATCGTTTAAAGATTGGAAGCCGTACGTCAAAGGCGTTGTGCTCTCTGGGTTCACACCAGGGCGAATCACTAACCCAACGCTTGCCCAAATCAAAAGCCAAAAAGAGCCGTGGGAGTTCGCCCGCGAGTTAATCGACGCTGAAATTCCTGTCGCGATTCGTACACGAGTCGATGCTGATTTGCCGCGACTGATGTTCGTTGCCGGTCAGTTCATGCAAGACGATTTGACAGCCAGCGAATTGTTGGAGTCCATCACCAGCCGACCAGCAGCGTTGATGGGAGTCGACAGCGAAGTCGGAACACTCGCAAAAGGAAAACGGGCTGACTTTGTTGTGCTCAATGACCAGCCGTTCAAGCTCCACTCAAGAGTCATGGCGACTTACGTTTCGGGCAAGGCCACGTTTGAGTCAAAGAAAGAAATCACAACCACCGTTGTCAAAGCCGGTCGCGTCTACATCGGCGAAGGAAAATATCTCGACAACGCGAGTGTTGTGGTCAAAGGAAAAACAGTTCGTGGGATTGGTGCTGATGTATCATCTCCAGCCGAAGCGGCCGTAAAGTCATTTGGCGATGCAGTCATTGTGCCGGGATATATTGATCTTGGTTCTGGTTTGGGAATCGGTGGTCCACTGACAGGAGCCGTTTCGCTTCAGACAAAAATGGGTGGCCAGTTGTATGGCGACGATCCAGCAATTGAATACGCTCGAAGTCACGGAATCACGACGGCACTGTTGGGCACCAGCTCAACGCCTTCACCGCTTGTTGCTTTCAAGCTGGGTTCTGACGCACGTGTGATTTCAGACCCGATCGCGATTCGGTTCAAACTGACCGGAAACACAGCGACCGGAATTGCAACCAACGAAAGACTGTTGAAAGCTGGTAAGGCTTACGCAGACTCTTGGACCAAATACGAAAAAGATTTGGCTGAGTACGAAGCGAAGGTAAAGGAATCGGGTTCCAAGCCGAAAACCGAAGCAAAGCCGGCTGCGAAAAAGCCTGAGGCAAAAAAAGAGGAAGCAAAAAAGACTGAGAAAAAACCTGCTGATAAAAAAGAAGCAGACAAGAAAAAAGTGGAAAAGAAGGATCCAGAGAAAAAGGATCCAGAGAAAAAAGACTCCAAAAAGAAGAAGGTTACTTCAGATCCTGTTACCGGTTCTTGGGAAGGCGAGATCGACAACGATCGACTTCCTCCTGCGATAAAGGCTGTGAAACTCGAGCTCGTGCTTGAAGATGGAAAGGTGACTGGCACCATTTCCTTGCTTCGGGCTGAGATGCAAATTGAATCCGGATCTTACGATTCTGGATCTCGAGAATTGAAACTTACTGTGTCCCGTCGCGGAAATCCTACTGAGGTTTCTGGGACGATTGACGAAAGTGGTAAGCTCACGATGTCCTTGAATGTGGGACGTGGATCCGTCGAATTCACGGCGACTCGAACTGTTGATAAGAGCAAGAAACCGGATCCGGAAAAGAAGGACAAACCAGAGAAGGATAAACCGGAGAAGGATAAGCCAGAGGACAAAAAGGAAGAGAAGAAAGACAAACCTGCTGACAAAAAAGATGCAGAGAAAAAGTCTGAATCGAAGGATGATAAATCTGACGAAAAGAAAAAAGCTGACGCAAAAGCGGCCGCTGACAAGGCTGCTGCTGCGAAAAAGACTGAACTCAAGGCACCAAGGAAACCACGTTTGTCGGCAGCACTTGAGCCGTATCGAGCTTTGTTCGCTCGCAAGATTCCGGCTTTTGTTGAGTCTCGCGATTTGAATTCGATCAAGGCCACGGCAGAGTTGTTTTCCAAGAAGTACAACGTCCGAACCACGATCGTTGGCGCGGATGACTTGGCCCGCGAGCCAGGTTTGCTTGCTGGATACGATGTTTCGGTTGTTGCCGGACCGGCTTTCTCAGTCACGATCGACAAAGAGCCGCCGACCAATCTCCCTCAATTGCTTTCCAATGAGCGTTTGCCGTTTGGCTTTCAATCGCTAGGAACAACTGGATCCGGGCGCTTGCCAGCCGCGATTCAATACTCCGTCAGTCAAGGGCTTTCTTCGACCGACGCAATTGACGCGTTAACGGGTAACCCTGCAAAAATGCTATCCGACAAACTTACATTTGGTAGCCTCGCCAGCGGTAAAGACGCGGACTTGGTTGTCTTAAGTGGTCCACCGTTTGAATTTTCTACTAAAGTCCTGGCCGTCATGATTGACGGTGTTTGGGTTTACGAACGTGAGGAACAGAAATGAACAGGAATCAAATGAAACACCTCGCGAAATTTTCTTTGTGCTCAATGGTCGCCATGGCGTGCATGTTAATGCTGGCCGTCGCTCCAGCTAACGGGCAGGGCAAAGACGAAAAGGCTAAGCCCAAAAAAGCGAAACCAAAACTGGCAATCCATGTCGGCAAAATTTTGACTTGTGCCGGCGACGCGATTGCCGACGGTACGATTTTGGTCAAAGACGGAAAAATCGAAGCGATTGGGCCGCGTAAAGAAATCGAAGTGCCCGATGGCTATACCGAGATTGATCATTCAGATCAGTTCGCCATGCCGGGATTGGTCGAAGCTCACAGCCACGTTGGTGGCACGGGCGACCTGAACGAGATGGTTTATCAAACCAATCCCGAGTTGCGAAACTGGGATCAGATCATCCCACACAACAAACAACTCAAAGTCGCAATCGCTGGCGGTGTAACAACGATTTGTTGCATCCCAGGTAGCGGTACCAACATGGGCGGATTTGGTGTGCTTATGAAAACCGGTCCTGGATCACGTGAAGACGTCATCATTCGGGCTCCAGGCGTTTTGAAAATCGCACAGGCTGGTAACCCCGAACGACGCTCAGGCGAAACTGGCTCGGGCCGAATGGGAATGAACTATGTGCTTCGCCAACAGCTTCGCGAAGGCCAATTGTATGTTCGTCAGTGGGATGACTACGAAAAAGGTGAAGCATCCAAGCCTGAATTCAATCTGCGTTTGGAGTATTTTAAACCGCTTTTTCATCACGAGATTCCGGTTGTTGTTCACACGCAGCAATTTCAAGTCATTCAATCGACCGTGCGAATGCTGCACGATGAGATGAACCTTAAAGTAGTGATCGATCACGGCACGTTTGATGCTTACAAAATTGGTAAGGAATTGGTCAAACGCGACATCCCTGTGATGGCTGGACCACGTGCGTTTCAGCTTGATCGTGACAAAGGTCAAATCGTTGGCATCGTCAACGAATATGAAAAACGCGGAGTCAAAGTGCTTGGCGTTAACACTGATGCCCCTGTGATTCCTCAAGAAGAATTGTTTTTCCAAGCCACGATGGCCGTCCGTTACGGTTGGTCCGAAGAGCGTGCGATTCGTGGTCTGACAATCGAAGTCGCCAAAGCATTGATGATTGACGACCGAGTCGGTTCTCTCGAAGTTGGCAAAGACGCTGACATTTTGATTACCACCGGCTCAATTCTTGATCCGCGAAACTATGTGAAACAGGTGTTCATCGATGGACGCAGTATCTACGACACCACAAAAGATCGAAGAAGGTTTTAAGAACATGAATTTATGTTTTCCATTTCGATTCGCACAACTTGCGACGCGCTCCTTCGTTTTAACGATTGGATGCTGTTGTTTCGCATTTGCGCCAACGAGCTTCGCTCAGACCGTTGCTTACGTTGACGCCACGATTGAAACAATGGGCAAAAGTGGCCAGATCAAGAACGCAACGTTGGTGACTCGCGATGACAAAATCGTCGATGTTGGAACGGATGTTGAGATCCCGGGTGATGCTCAAGTCGTTTCGATGACTGGCAAAACGATTATGCCGGGCTTGATTGATCCGTACTTTGTTTTCCAGCAAAGCTCGGCAGGCGGTGCGACTCGGACGGTTGTATTCAATGGTCGAACGTTTACCGTTCCCAACCGAGGCGCGACTGTGACTCCCTCGGGATTTACTCGCGTTGGTGAGTATTTTTATCCGTACAAATTCAATTTCAAACCAGCACTTCGCAGCGGCGTGACAACGGGCAACCTTGTTTCCGATGGTCGTGGGCTTTCTGCACTGGCTAATATCACCGACGAACGCACGCCGGAAATGTTGTTTAAGAACGACGGTTTTCTGTATGCGAAACTGACCAATCAGACTGCGGCACTGGACATTATTCGCAAGCCATTGGCTCCGGCCAAAACGACTACTTCGAGAACAAGAACGTCTACAAGAGCGTCAACTTCAACAAGCACGTCAACGAGCAAAACAGAAGATAAAGCCAAGTCATCTGCAGATGAGATCAAAGAACTGTGGACCAAAGTCCGCGAAGGCAAAATGCCTTTGTTTGTGAATGTCAACAATCAGGCGTCTGTGGCTTACCTTTTAAAGATCATGAAGGACTACGAGAAAGCCCGTTTGGTTGTCGTTGCAACAGGACCTAACCTTTACGAGTCGCTCGTTGAGTTGAAAGAAAACAAAAACGTAACGGTCGTTTTGCAGCCGGGGCTCGATCGAGTTCCCTACAAATCTGATTTGATGAATGTGTCGCAAATGCTTGCTACCAAAGAGATTCCGTTCGCCATTTCGATGACGCTCAGTGGATCTCAACTGACTCAATCTCAAGATGATCCGATGTTTCCCCTGGCGATGCTTGTGCGAACAGGACTTGATAGGGACAAAGCATTGAAATCCGTTACAATGGTACCGGCCAAATTGTTGGCAATCGAAAAGACACACGGTTCGATCGAAAAAGACAAACACGCGAACTTTCTAATCTTTGATGGCGACCCACTTAAAACTGGAAGCCGTCTTGAGCAAGTAATTTTGAATGGAAACCAGACCTATGAAAACTAATCTTATGAAAACCGGTTTGGTTTGTTTCAGTCGCATCAGTTTGACGCTGATGTTGGTAGGCCTGTTTGTGGTTCCCGTTCTCGCGCAGGAGCGTGGTCGACGACGCGGGCGTCCGGGGGCACGTCCCAATGCTCAACGACAGGCAAAACCGGAAGTCAAAAAAGAGGCTGAGGAAAAGAAAAAAGACCTGCCCGTTACAGCGGTCGTGGGTGGCGATATTCACACGGTTTCTGGTCCTGTCATTCGTCAGGGCACGATCCTGATGCAGGACGGCAAAATTCTGGACGTTGGACAAGACATCGAAGTCCCAGAAGGTGCCACCGTAATTGACGCTGCCGGAAAAACAATCACACCAGGATTTGTTGCCATCAGTATGCGAGGTGTTGGAATCCAATCGGCCCCGACGGGCACGGCGAAACTTGCCGATGCACTCAACCCGTTTGATCGCAATATCAAGTACTCATTGGGCGTCGGAATTACGTCTGGTTGTATTGAGATGCCTACCGGTCGCGGTCGCGGAAGACGCCGTCGAAATGGTGAACCAGAAGAGTTGTTCCTTGGTTTTGAAAAACCAATTGAAGAATTAGAAACCGAAGAGATGCTTGATTACGGCAGCGAAGACACCGCGCTTTGTCCGTGCTGTGGATTGCCAATTCTTCCAACAGAACCGATCACCCCTGCCAGACCAACCGCTCGACAGCCACGCAAGATGGCCGTCGTGAAAATGAGCTATGGCAATCTTGATTCAATGTTGATGAAAGAAAATGCTTTTTACAGTCCAGCTCCAGGTGCGCTCAATGGTCGTCTTCAACGTCATAACTGGCGTTTGGAAGTCAAGAAAGCCCGAGAGTCGATTGAGGCCAGCGAAAAAGCTGCTAAGGAAAAAGCTTCGGCTACTGCCAGTAGAAGGCCTTCAACTTCGACCACCAAAACGGCTGATGCGAAAAAGCCAGCGACTCCAACAACAACCCGTACTCGTTCGTCACGAACAAGAGTAAACCCTGAAGTTGCTAAGCTCGTCAAAGGCGAGACAGCGATGCGTGTTCGCGTCAACACTGTTGATGAGATTCGCGACATGGTTCAACTGGCCGAAGAGCTTGACTATGAATTGATCATCGAAGGCGGTATTGAAGCTTGGGTTGTCGGGCGAGAATTGGGCGCCGCCGAAGTTGGCGTGATCTTCACTCCACGGCAACGCCGAGAAGCACGAAAAGGCCAAGAAGATACCACCGGAAGCTTCATCGAATCTACAAAGATTTTCGAATCTGCAGGCGTTTCATTTGCGATTGCCACTTTGAGCAACTCGATCAGCATGAACGGCCTTGCAGGTCGTGATTTGTCGAGCCTTCCACTTGAGGCAGCATTTGCAGTCCGCGGTGGAGCGAGCGAAAAAGCGGCTTTGGCAGCCGTCACCATCACTCCTGCAAAAATGATGGGACTCGAAGATCGAATTGGCAGCATCGAAAAAGGTAAAGACGCTGACATCTTGATCTTGAACGGTTCACCATTGGACTACCGAACCTACGTCGAGCACGCAATCGTGGCTGGAAAGGTTTCTTACGACCGAGCCAAGGAAAAAATCTACCCGGTTCACGATCGTAAGAATTAAGTAATTGAATTCTTTGAATCGCACCACGATTGAGTGGTGCGATCTTACGAACCTGAGTTTTGACAATGGGCACCGCCAATAAATGGGGTGACGATCCTGTCGCTGAATACTTCACTGGCAAAGGCTTGAATCCATTTTGGAATTCGCTGATTGCTAATGTCCTAATTGCGGTCGCGGCAATTTTATGTGCTGTGTTTTCATGCATCAGCCCGCAGAATTGGATAGCGGCAGAATTCGATTTCTATACGAAACTGTTCTGTGCGATCTTTGTGGTTGCCATGATTGCCGAATTGGTTTGGGTTCGCCGCTGGGGGCGGCGAATCGCAATCATTTTGGTGACTTTGCCCATCGCTGTTTTGACTTGGCTGGCGTGCAGGCACTTACTTCTGATGGACTACTATGGGTATTGGTAATGCCAACGTCGTAAGGTAATAGTAGCTCGACTCTCCGAGTCGTTTTTATCAGTAGCACGACTCTCCGAGTCGTCAATTCAGTTTCGACTCGGAGAGTCGAGCTACTATATGACCTGGAAGAATCGTTTTAGAAGATTTGGTAGAATAGTCTTTTGTTCAACCACGATTTTCCACAAAGCGATCTTTCAATGAAGAGCCTGATTGTAGTTTTTGTTTCGTTGCTTCTTTTGCCGTCCAATTGTTTTGCGCAACCGATTCCGAAATACGATCTTGGAGGGGCAAGCAAGCCGAAGCCTTTCTTTACTTTTAAAAAAGAAGACCAGTACAAACGTGTGCATCAGGTTTCGCTTCGCCTGATTCTCAACGGCCAATTGGACAAAACTGAAAAATTCCTAAATGGGTATCTTGAAAAACATCCGGGCGATGAAGAGACGATTTACATGCTTGGCCTGTTGCATGCTCAGCGTGGTACGGAAAAAGGAATTGCCAAAGCAAACTCGATGTTGGCCGGCGCGATTGAGGCGGGATTGCCAGAAGGCCGTTTGATCGCTGGCCCACGGAAGATGATGGAGCCGATTAAAGATTCCGAATGGTTAAAAGATCTCACTGAAAAATTTTCTTCACGCCTGGTCCATGGACCGCTTGTTGGAAACGTCACTGGGAATTCGGCCTCGTTTTGGATGAGAACGGCGATAGAAATAGAAGTTCAAATCCAGGCCAAAAACATCGCAAGCGGCGAAAAACACACAGGTAAAAAAGTCACTTCGTCCGCATCCGAAGACTATACGACCGTCGCAACCATTGACGGACTCAGTCCAAACACCGAATACGAGTACTCCATTCTGCTCGACGGAAAAACAGCAGCGCCCGAGTTCAAGCAACAATTCCGGACGCTTGAAACAAAAGGCAAACCAACCAAATTTACGCTCGCGTTCGGTGGCGGAGCGGGCTTTGTCCCCGAAAACGAACGGATGTGGGACACGATTGGATCGTTTGATCCCAATGCGATTCTGTTGCTTGGCGACAATGTATACATCGACGATCCCGAGTCGGTCATCATGCAGCAGTATACCTACCATCGTCGTCAATCACGTCCAGAGTGGCGGAAACTGACGGCCAGGTCACCCGTGTTTACGATTTGGGACGATCACGATTTTGGAACTGACGATAGTTGGGGAGGAGCCGATATCGATGTTCCGTTTTGGAAGAAAGATTGGGTGTTTCCGATCTTCAGACAAAACTGGGCAAACCCTGGCTACGCGGGCGGAGATGATCAGCCAGGGTGTTGGTATTCCTTTCACATCGGCGATGTCGATTTCATTATGCTCGACTGCCGCTACTATCGAACGTCACCCAAAACAAAAGTCGGCAAATCAATGCTGGGTAACGTCCAGAAAAAGTGGCTTAAAGAACAACTTAAATCTGCGGACGGGACGTTCAAGGTTCTCTGTTCGTCCGTGCCCTGGGATTTTCGCACCAAGGGTGACAGCAAGGATACTTGGAACGGGTACAAGGATGAGCACGAAGAGATCTTGAGCTTCATCGAAGACAATGAAATCGAGGGCGTGATTCTAATGTCTGCTGATCGTCATCGATCCGACTGTTGGAAAATCTCGCGCCCAAACGGCTACGATTTTTATGAGTTCAATTCATCACGTCTGACCAATCAGCACGTGCACCCAACGATGGAAAAGCAAGGGGCCATTTTCAGCTACAACAAACCTCAGTCGTTTGGCCTGGTTACGATTGATACAACTGCGACCGATCCGACGGCAACTTACGAAGTCGTAAACATCAACGGCGAGAAACCGCATTCGGTGACCGTTAAGCGGAGTGAGCTAAAGAAAAGACTGAGCCGCAGATAAGAGGCGGTAGGAAGCGTGACGCTATTGCTTTTTATCCATCTCACGAAGTCCATCAAGCAGCGCAGCAAATTCGTCTTTGCAACACATGCATTGCTGTAAGTGATTTTCGACGCTCTTGAGAGCCTCCGGAATTTCCTTGTTCATCAAAACAGTGTCGGCAAATTCAGAGACCTGCGCGAAACAACCATCACAATCGAGGTTGTCAGACTCACTGGACGTGATCAGGCTCATCAAGGTTGAGAGTTGTTCTTTTGAAATTGGCATTCTTTTCTCCTCAAGCAAAAATCGCACTAACGTCTTCAGCGACGATGCCTGATTGTTCAAAGCCTTTACGCAGTTTTATTCTTGCATCATGAACAAGCTTGTAAATTGCATTGCGATTGCTGTTGGTTCGCTCGGCGATCACTTCCACCGGCATTCCTTCAAGCAAGCCTCGAACGGCCAATTTTTGTTTAGCACTTAATTTTGACTCGATCAGCGATTGCAGCGTTTCAATGATGCGCCGTTTTTCCAAGTCCTCGCCAGCGAGTGTGGATCTCTCATCGGCAAACTCGAATCGCAATTCATTGCCAGCGGTAAATGCATCCAGCGAAATGTTGCGTGTGTGTTTTCTGCGTAGCTCGCTAATGCCAACTCGTGTTGCGATGGTCATGGCCCAAGTTGTAAATTTACTTCGCCCTTCAAAAGTTTCCAGAGACTTCAATATCTTGATCAGCGATTCTTGTACAACGTCTTCTGTTTGCAATCCGCCTCCGTATTTTTTGCTCAACGAAAACGTAAGGCCACGATGCAATAGAGCGCTCAATTCTTTGATCGCCAATTCTCGTTCCGGATCAGTTCCGGAGAGACGCTGAACCCAAGGGTCTGTCTCCATTTCTAATGCCATACATCACTCCGTCTGATTGAACTCACTACAAAATCTCACTTGAATTTTGAAACTCGCCCTTTCTATGGCTTTCTCGGACAAATGATTGACTAATTTTTATATAGGCAAGCATTACCGTCCACAACCAACGGGCTGAAAGTTTCGGTACCTGTATGGACGAACTACGCAAAACTTCATTACAGGGTTTGGTTGAAATAGTTGTGCTTCGGCTCGAAGTTATCAAGTTTTGGCTATAATCGGTTGTGGAAAACCACTCCTTTTTTTCAATCCAGTGCAGAATCTGATGAAACACTGTTTCTTCTTCGTGATGTTGTTCGCACTTGTTTTTTTAATATTTGTAAAACAGGTTACAGCTCAAGAACGCAAGCATGAAGGTTCCGCACAGCCTGATTTTTCCGTCACTGAAATCGAGTTCTTTGAAAATAGAGTCCGTCCACTCTTGGTGGAGCACTGCCTTCAATGCCATGGCGATGACGAGAAGAAACTTCGCGGTGGATTGCGGCTAACATCCCGAGCGGAAATTCTCTCAGGTGGTGACTCGGGGCCGGCCGCCGTTTCTGGAAAACCAGAAGAAAGCCTGCTGATCGCCAGCGTTCACTACGAAGAGTTTGAGATGCCTCCCAAGGGGCAGCTTAAAGACACCGACATCGAAACGTTGACCCGATGGGTGAAGCTTGGATTGCCAGATCCGCGTCAATCAGGCAAGGCGTCGACAACGAATGTGATCGACATTGCAAAAGGGAAAGAGTATTGGGCTTTTAAAAAAACAAATGGTGTCACTCCACCTGAAACAAAAGACGCCAGTTGGGCCGATTCGAAAATTGACGAATTTATTTTGGCGCGTCTGGAAGCTGAATCAATCCAACCCGTGGGCGATGCCAATCGTGAAACACTAATTCGCCGCGCGACGTTGGCGTTGACCGGTCTGCCCGCGACCGTTGAGCAGATTGAGCAGTTCGAATCCGACCCTTCAGAAACAAAAATCGCATTTGCAAAAATTGTTGACGAGCAGTTGGCGTCACCGCATTTTGGTGAACGCTGGGGCCGGCATTGGCTGGACGTAACTCGCTTTGCCGAATCCAGCGGCGGCGGTCGCAGTTTGATGTTCCCTCATGCTTGGCGTTTTCGCGACTACGTCATTGATGCTTACAACAGCGACAAACCGTTCGATGAATTTATCAAAGAGCAGATCGCGGGTGATCTCATGCCGTTCGAGTCGCATGACCAGAAAATTGAACGCATTGTCGCAACGGGATTTCTGGCGTTGGGACCAACCAACTACGAACAACAGGACAAAGAGCTGTTGCGGATGGAGGTCATTGACGAACAAGTCGATACGATTGGTCGCGCTTTTCTTGGTCTGACGCTTGGCTGTGCCCGCTGCCACGATCACAAGTTTGATCCGATCCCGATGACGGACTATTACGCGATGGCTGGAATTTTAAAAAGCACACGTTCGCTGGTTGACGGAAACGTTTCCAAATACGTCGAGCGCCCGTTGGCCACGGATGAGGAAATCGCGATCGAGAAAACGTACAAATCCAACGTTGCGAAATTGAGTCGCCAGCTGAACACGGCCAAGAAGAAACTTGCCCAGCTCAATGGCCAAAAGAAAACGGATACTGATCTGGCGAAGAAGAATCGGCTTTCAAAGAATCTTGAAGGCATTGTTTTGGATAGCGAAATGGCTCAATTGGTGGGCCGGTGGAAAAAGTCGACATCGGTAGGTTTGTTTGTGGACGGGCACTACATTCACGATGACAACGAGAAGAAGGGCGAAAAACAGGTTGTCTTTTCACCGAAATTCGAAACGGGCGGCCAATACGAAGTCAGGATGTCGTATTCCTCTGATGGAAACCGCGCCTCCAACGTGCCGGTTACGATCAATCATCAAGACGGTCTGGCGTCGGTCAATGTAAATCAATCCGAGGCACCGCCTATCGACGGACTGTTTGTTTCACTTGGTACGTTTCGATTTGAAGCCGACAATAAGTCGACGGTAACGATTTCGAACAAAGGCACTGATGGCTACGTGATGGTGGACGCCGTCCAGTTCATTAAGAAAGTTGAGTTGGTAAAAGATGCAGATGAAAAATCCAAGCCATCCGATTTAAAAACTGATTCTAGCGACGCCTCGATAACAAAAGAGGCTGAGAAGGCAGGAAGTACGGGGATCGCAAACGAAGCCGCCACTAACAAAGCCAAGTCTGCTGAGGTTGTTGAGCTTGAATCAGAAATCAAGTCACTAAACCAACGGCTAAAGAAGTTGAAAAAGACCCGCCCGGTCAAATTGGCCATCGCGATGTCTGTTGAGGAAGCCAAAACTCCCGCAGATGGTCACTTGCACATTCGAGGTTCGGTTCGCAATCTCGGGCCGGTGATTCCTCGCGGCTTTATTTCTGTTTGCTGCGATGAAAGCCCGCAGCCCAAATTGGAGAAACACGAAAGTGGACGGCTTCAATTGGCACAATGGATTGCCGACCGGAATCATCCACTCACTGCTCGAGTTTACGTTAACCGAATTTGGCGTCAATTGTTTGGTAAAGGGTTGGTTCGCACCACAGACAATTTCGGAGCAATGGGCGAGCGTCCGAGTCACCCAGAATTGCTGGACTATCTGGCTGAGGACTTTGTGGCCAACGGTTGGTCGACAAAACGGCTCATTCGAAAAATCATGCTTTCGCACGTGTACCGTTTGAGCGCAGAACAAAACGAGGGGGGCAATGAACGCGACGATCAGAATCGGCTGCTGTGGCGAGCTGATCGAAGACGTGTCGATGCCGAGGTGCTGCGAGATTCAATTTTGTTCGTGTCTGGTGATCTTGATTTGAAGCCGGGCGGTTTGACGATCAACAAAATCACACAATTCGATTTCGGATACAAATTCGACACGGTCAGACGAAGCGTTTACGTGCCCAGCTTTCGGAATTCGATGCTGGATCTGTTTGAGGTCTTTGATTTCGCCGACCCAAATTTGGTGGTTGGAAATCGGAACACAAGTACGCTTCCGACGCAGGCTTTGTTCTTGATGAACAGTCCGATGGTGATCAAGCAATCTGAAAACGCTGCGAAACGATTGCTTCAGCGGAAAGACTTGGACGCTCGTTCGCGAATCGAATATGCGTATCGGCAAACGATTGGACGTCGGCCGACGAAAGCGGAAGTCGACTCTGCGGTTTCCTACATTGAATCGTTTGCAGAAAGAGAATCGGAAGTCAAACAAAGCGAACTTGCCGCGTGGACGAGTTTTTGCCACGCTTTGTTCGCCAGTCTGGAGTTTCGATATGTCGACTGATGTAAGCTGTTTGGTAAGCATGTGTCTGAGAAAGTTCGAGGTTAACTCGTGAACGACCAACAACCCGAATGTGATTTCTATCACGAGAGATCTTCTCGGCGAGAGATGCTGCGTAAAAGCGCATGCGGGTTTGGCGGAATTGCGCTTGCTGGTTTGTTGTCGAAACAAAAAACGCAGGCGAACGAATTCAAGGCGAACGACAAAGATTCAAAGAAAGTCCATAACACGTTGGCGGCTCGGGCTCCCATGTTTCCGCCCAGAGCCAAGCGTGTGATTTTTATCTTTATGCAAGGCGGTCCCAGCCACATCGATACGTTCGATTTTAAGCCGGAGCTCGTCAAGCGTGATGGTCAGGATATTGATTTTACTGGTGTCCGGTTTGGAACGTTTGGAAGCAAAAGCAAGCGTAAGTTGCTAAAACCGCTTTGGAAGTTCAAGCAATATGGCAAGTGTGGCCAGCATGTTTCCGAGTTGTTTCCACACATGGCTGAGCACGTCGACAAAATGTGCATGATCCAATCGATGCACACCGAAGGCGTCGCGCATGGGCCAAGTACGCTGTTTCTGCACACCGGAGCGACCAACCTTGTGCGCCCGTCGATCGGCAGTTGGATCACTTATGGATTGGGAACCGTTAACCAAAACGTTCCGGGGTTTGTCACGATCAACCCTTCGGCGGCCAACGGTGGGCCGCGGAATTACTCAAATGCATTTCTGCCAACGAGCTTTCAAGGAACTTCCATTGGGCGAGCGGGGCAATCGACGATCAATTCCAAAATCAAAAACATTGCCAACCATCAACTTTCGCCAGCAGTTCAAAAGAAGCAGTTTGAGTTTTTGCAAAGCCTGAACAAAACGCAATTGGAGCGGGTGCAAAATGATGAACGACTGGAAGCCACGATCGAGTCGTTTGAGTTGGCTTATCGAATGCAAATGAATGCACCGGGGATCATGGATCTTTCGAACGAGACGGCAGCGACTTTGGAGAGCTATGGGATCGGCGACAAAGCAACAGAAGATTTTGGGCGGCAATGTTTGATGGCACGACGTTTAGCTGAAGCCGATGTGCGCTACATTCAAGTCAACTACGCCGACAATTCGACCAACCCACGCTGGGACCAGCATTCCAACATGCCGCAACACGCCAATCATGCGAAAGCGGTCGACAAACCCGTTGCCGGATTGTTGGCGGATTTGCAGCAGCGAGGCTTGCTGGAGGATACGCTTGTCTGGTGGGGCGGTGAGTTCGGGCGTACGCCGTTCGCTCAAGGCAAAGACGGGCGCGATCACAACCCGCGAGGATTTACCGTTTGGCTGGCCGGGGGTGGCGTGAAAGCCGGTCACGTTCACGGCTGTACGGATGAGATTGGGCATCACGCGGTTGAAAACAAAGTCCACATGCATGACTTGCACGCGACGATTTTACATTTAATGGGACTCGACCACGAGCGATTGACGTTTGAATACGCCGGAAGGAATTTTCGCTTAACCGATGTCGCCGGAAATGTGGTGCGTGAGCTGTTTGCCTAATTGCGGCTCGTTTTTTCGAGATTGGATCGGGACAAATTAAGCCATCTCGATATCTGATGCTTCGAGCGTCGTCAGTAATTCCGGTGTTAGATCAGGAATGTTGACGATTCGGTCCGCCAAATTTCGAATCGCTTTTTCGAAGATGTTTCTTACCAAACGACCGTTGCCGAAATGTGCATCTTTCTGGCTCACAGCGGATACCAGCATTTCATTCAACTTTGTTTGAACCGACGACGAGACGATGTAGTGGTTTTTCTTAGTGAGCAAGCCAAAAATTCGGCTAAGCTCGTCTGGCGTGTAGTCCGGGAATTCAAACTTTCTCGCAAACCTTGATGAAAGGCCCGGGTTGGTTTGAAGCAAAAGCTCCATTTCATCTGAGTAGCCAGCCATGATGACGATCAATCGGTCGCGATCGTCTTCCGCCCGTTTGAGCAGAATCTGCATCGCTTCGGCGCCGAAGCTGTCTTTGGGATCGCCGACGAGAGAGTAGGCTTCGTCAATAAACAAAACACCATCTAGTGCGGAATCGATGATTTTATTGGCTTTGGTTGCCGTTTGACCAACGAACTCAGCAACCAAGCCACTACGATCGGTTTCGATCAAGTGCCCTTTCTTGAGGACGCCCATCGCACCAAATATCCGGCCAAACATTCTGGCAACGGTTGTTTTTCCGGTTCCAGGATTGCCTTTGAAAACCAGATGCATGCTGATGGGATTCTCAGGAAGGCCGGCTGCTGTTCTTGCTGTTTGAACTTTTAGAAAGTTCACCAACCCTTTGACTTCGCTTTTAACGGATTCAATTCCGATCAACGACTCAAGCTCTTTGATTGCGTCGTCTAGTTGAATCGCACGTTCTTCTGGATCATCAGAAACGCTGGACTGCGCGACGTCGGAATGATCTGCCGTTTCCTGATTGGATGAGGTTGTTGCAGCGGATGAATTTGACTCTGGTTGTTCATCCGGCGTGTTGGTCTGTGTTTTGACCGCGTTTTGAATCGCATCGTAAAGGACGTCAACCACGCCGTTGACGTCACGAGTTACTTTGGCACTAGGAGCAATAACGGGAGCGGGCTTTAGGAATTGGTGTAATTGCCACTTGAGGTTTTTGAGTTGGCCGAGCGTTTCTTCTGTGACGTTACCGTCGATTTTGGCAACGATGTTTGCCATGCGAATCAAACCGGCCTCAAGTATTGGGCGGTGTTCTTGCAGCTCTTCTAAGAGAGTGAACGGTTCAAGCACTGCCTGCCATGACTCTTGTCCATTGATTTCGTATATTTGCTCAAGGGTTGCTCGGACTTCCTTTTCAGGAATCTTCGTGCGTAGAAGGTCCTCAATCATCTCGACAGCCAAACGGCTTTCGCCATGTGACCAAAAGCAATCGCTCCAGGCAACTTCAACAAACACCTTGATAAGCAAACGGTTGAACCTGAATTCAACTTCGTCGAGGAACTCGTCACGTTGGTTTTCAGAAAGGTCCGTTCTACCGAGAACCGCTTCCACTGACTGGTCAACGTAGATGCGTCGGCAGTCATGCACTGCGTCGAAGAATTGTTTAGTGATTAGTTCGTGAGACATTGCAAAATCAAGACAAACGCGGATTTCATGGTAACTTCTTGAAAAGGTTACGCCCCGATTTGGCTGGATTGACGAGCGGGCGGAAAGACATGGCGTAAAAGCAAAGTTTGAGATGGAATAAACGTCACCGCCTGATTAACCGGTCTCAAATTGTCGGTGGTATGTTCATCTTCAATCAGGCTTGTGGTTACTCTTGGAGAAGCAACCATAACGACAAAGGTCGGATCTGCCTCAAATCCAAAATCTTAAATCACTTCTCTCGCGTTACGCGACCTTCGGCCCAGCGTTTCAGCCCATCCAAACGGTCTTTGCCAAGCTCAAAATACATGTGCGAAAGCGACTCAAGGTGCTGTTGGAAAATCGCTTTTCGTTTTGATTCGAAATCCGCACCAATCGAAACATCACCTCGCTCGACCATTTTTTCGAATAACAGTTCCGCGATCAACTGATGGCCGTGGATCGTGGGATGAACATGGTCAATCAATTGATCTCGACCGATCATTCCCCCATTCGCTTTGGATTCAAAAAACGCTTTGACGTCCACGAAATCCACCTGAGCTTGTTTTGATTTTGTAGCCCCAACGTTCGCGTGCTCGGATCGTATCCGCTCGATCACATCATACATCGGTTCAATGATTCGCAACGGGCAAACGTCCTCTTCTTTGGCGGTCAACAAGTGCTGTTTGGATTTTACGAAATCGCCAGACTCGTAATACGCTTGGCCCAGTTGATAATGCAGATCTGCGTAACGACTGTCCAAGCGATTCAATTCAACCAGCAGCTTAATCCGGTCTTCTAGGTTTGAACGCACTACGACGTTGCTATCAACGGACTCGTTCAACGCTTCCTCAAAACGTTTTCGCTGCTCGTCAGACAACGGTTCGCTAAACTCGCTTTTGAAAGGTGAAGCATCCAATAGGTTGCTGACCGGGTTGCACAGAATTAGCGGAATGGCATTTTCTTTGGTCGCCGCTCGAATCATCCGTCGCAAATTGTGTTCGAAATGCCGAACCACATCACGCTTCCAATCGTCATCTCGCGAATATTCAGAGAGGCCATTTCGAAAATCAAGCCGCGCCTCAACCTCAGGCGGTAACAGCGAAACCGATTGTTGATCCTGGTCTGTGGCAAAACACGAACGTACAAACGAATAAGTTTTAAAAGCCGACAATCGCTCGTGCGTTCGAACCACAAACGGAGAAGCTGTTTTGACGGCTTCATAAGTTCGGTCCTCAAGAAATTCGTTGTGCCCTGTGTACAACACAATCAAGTCAGGCTGGTAGTTTACGATCTCTTCGATAATCGGAGCCAACCGGTAGCTCGCGTAAGAAACACCGCCGCAGTTGACGACATCCCAATCCTTGGAATCGTCAGCCGCTTTCAGCATTAGTTCAAGCCAAGTAGAAAACGAGGTTTCAGTTGCAAAAGGGCGGCCTTGGACAGTCGATCCACCGACGCAAAAAACTCTAAACTGGCGAGGCGGTTTTTCTTGCAAAAATTCATCGGAACAAAAAAGCGGTTTTCTTGCGTCCGAGATTTCGTATTTTTCACCGGACGATGACAACTCGAACAGTGGACGAATTTCAGTAAAACCGATGTAGGGATCGGCAACGCCGTCGGGACTCGCCCAACCAAAAAGATGCAGTCCAATTTCAAACAACACCAAAGGAAACAGCCCGACAACGATGGCCGCGGCGCGAAAAAGCCAGATTTTCTTAGTCCCCAGAGGCACACGCTGATTTTTCGGCAGACCGTCGCCTGTCGAGAGACTCTCGCCTTTTATTTTTATTTGCCCCAACAATCGCCGCCCAAATTAAACCTGATTGACGTCCCTCAAACATCAACGAGAAGTATAATCCAATTTCGATTTTCATTGGCAGGCCCAAATGCCATTGGGATGTAATCCAACTCGCAATCAAATTCCCCTTTGCTGTAATTCGCAGACTATCCCGGTAAACCTATCTCAGTGACAACGATTCTCGGAATTTCAGCTTTTTACCATGACGCAGCGGCCGCGATTTTGGTCGATGGCGTCGTTGTGGCTGCCGCTCAGGAAGAGCGATTTACTCGCAAGAAGCATGACGAGAGCTTTCCGATCAACGCGATTGAGTTTTGCTTGAACGAAGCCAATATCGAAATTGAAGACCTGGATTTTGTTGCGTTTTACGAAAAACCATTTTTGAAATTCGAACGCATCCTCGAAACGCAATTGGCGTTTGCTCCACGTGGGCTGAAATCTTTCCTGACCGCGATGCCAATCTGGCTAAAGTCAAAACTCTACCTCTCTCAAGTCATTCGAAAAGGGCTGCAAAAACGTTTCAAAAAGCGAATCGTTTTCTCCCAGCATCACGAATCGCATGCGGCAAGTGCTTTTTTCAATTCACCATTCCAAAACGCGGCGATCCTAACCGTCGACGGAGTAGGAGAGTGGGCAACGACGACGATGGGAGTCGGAAACGACAACGAAATCGAACTGACACACGAACTGACGTTTCCAGATTCGCTTGGCCTACTCTATTCCGCGTTCACTTATTTCTGCGGATTTCGAGTCAACGGCGGTGAAGGCAAATTGATGGGCTTGGCCCCTTATGGTGATCCAAAATATGTAGAGACCATTTTTAAAAACTTGGTTGACTTAAAAGCCGACGGCTCGCTCCGCTTAAACCAAAACTACTTCAACTATTGCGCTGGCGACACGATGACGTCCGCCAAATTCTCAGATCTTATTGGAGGTCCGCCTCGAGTCGCGGACTCTGAAATCACTCAAAGAGAAAAAGACCTTGCGAGTTCGATTCAGGCAGTCACCGAAACCATATTGTTGAAAATGGCAAATCACTTGCACGCACAAACCGCAATGGAAAACCTTTGTATCGCTGGAGGAGTCGGGCTTAACTGTGTCGCCAATGGACGAATTCGGCGCGAAGGGCCTTTCAAAAATGTTTGGGTCCAGCCGGCTGCCGGAGATTCAGGCGGAGCGATCGGTGCGGCAACGTTTGTGTGGCACCAACTGCTTGGCAAACCGCGTTCAACTTCAAACTGCGTTTCACCATTTCTTGGCCCAAAATGCAGCGACGTCGAATCCGATTTGAATTTGTTGGGGGCAAATTTTGAAATGCTTGAACGGGCGAATCTGGAATCAGTCGTTAGCCAACATCTTGCCGAGTCAAAAATCGTTGGCTGGTTTCAAGGGCCGATGGAATTTGGGCCAAGGGCACTTGGCAATCGAAGCATCCTCGCCGACCCACGCAATCCGGAGATGCAGAACTTGGTAAACGAGAAAGTTAAATTCCGCGAGGGGTTTCGCCCGTTCGCTCCGGCTGTTTTGGAATCGCGAGTGTCAGAATTTTTCGAAGACGAAACGCCCTCTCCGTTTATGCTGTTCGCTGCGACCGTTCTTGAATCGAAAAGAGACCAGATTCCCGCAGTTACGCACGTTGATGGTTCCGCTCGAGTGCAAACGGTCAATGCCAACGACAATCCGAAATTTCACGGATTGATCACGAGCTTTGACCGCCTGACTGGCTGCCCAATGTTGCTCAATACCAGTTTTAATGTTCGCGGCGAGCCGATGGTTTGCTCAGTGCAGGACGCATATCGCTGTTTTATGAAATCAGGAATGGATGTCTTGGTTGTTGAAGATTTTCTTTTGCTAAAATCCAACCAACCTGAATTTGATGAATCCAAAATTGGTGATGAAGCAAAAACAGAATCGTTTTTCCAAAAGGCTCTCCGTGGCTTTTCGATCATCACGTTTCCGATAAGATGGCTGGTATCCAAACTCGTTCTCTCAGTCGTGTTTTACGTTTTTATCACGCCGATCGGTTTGATTTGGCGAAACCTGAATAAGGACGATTCATTTCAGCCGATTGATTTGAAGAAAAGAAGTTATTGGCGAGTGCGTTCGAAACCACGCGATAAATCCAGTTATTTCAAGCAGTATTAAGTGATGCGTTTGGGATTTGCGTGTGGCTTTACTGGCAGTTTCAGACGTGCCGGCTGTCGGACAGGAATGTCCAACCTACCAACCTACAAATTTACCACGATAGAATCAGACTTTAGTCAATGAGCGAAACGGAGCATCAATCCAAAAGTGAACTGGACGACGATTCGTTTGCGCGCGAATCGGAATCCAAGCCGCCTTCGATTGTGTCTGAATTTGCTGACTTTCTCGTGCACAACAAAAAATGGTGGCTTACTCCGATCATCCTTGTGCTTTTACTGCTTAGCGTTTTTGCAATCCTGACCAACTCAGCCATTGGGCCGTTAATCTATGTCCTCTTTTGATACCGTAATCGTCGACGAACACCCGCTGCTAGATGCGAGAATTTTTGTAACCGAATTCCCGCAGCCGATAGGCGAGCTGTCAACTCCAGAATCATTGTTGAACTTATTGTCACTCGAAGCGGCCGCGCCGATTTCTACTGACGATTCGGTCAAACCTAAAGTTCGAGATCTACTTCGCCATGGTGGTTACAAACCGACCGGGCGCGGCAAACCGGCTTCGGAGTATCTTCGTCAAGCGATTGAAAAAGGCATTCTGTCGCCAATCAATTTGCCTGTCGATATTTGCAACATCGTCTCGCTGCATAGTGGTTTGCCGATCAGCGTGGTTGATCTTGATCAAGTCAAAACGCCGCTGCGAATTGGAATCGCGCCGCAAGATTCTGAGTATGTTTTCAACGCGACCGGGCAAACGATTAAACTTGACGGATTGCTTTGCCTGTTTGATGACTCCGGCCCATGTGCCAACGGAGTTAAAGATTCTCAACGGACAAAGACTTCGGCTCAAACAACTCGAACGATGTCAGTCGTTTGGAGCACGAGCGAACTTCCGGGCCACAGCGAAAAGGCAGAAAATTGGTACCGGGAATTGCTGGAGCAAGTAGGCGCGGCGACTTCTCAAGTGAATTAGTACGCAGCGACAAAGATCTTTTTCCGATAGTTCTCGGTGACCGCCGTTGCCACCAGCTGAAGAATACAGAACCGCGAATTAACGCTAATGGACGTGAATGACAACTGTTTTTATTCGCGTTTATTAGCGTCCATTCGCGGTTCAAAAATTTAAAGTCAGAGCCGATGATTAGTCGCAGCGACAAAGTGGAAATGACTTTTGGTGATTACGAATCCAAATGTTTTTGCAGCACAATTTTCACTTCATCAGTCGCGTCTTTGAGTAGTTGCTCCCGATACTTCCCACCGTCATCGCCCGGCTGCTGGAGGCTGGAACCGGCAGCCAAAAGCATCTCCACCAACTCGACATATACCGCTTGCCGTTCGTCGGCTCCACCTGAATAACGCGAGCCATGAACGGCCCAGCCGAGCGGTGAGTAATTGTGAGTCGGATCGAAATCGTCGAGCGGCGCACCGGCGTCGATGAGGAGTCTCGCATTCTGAGGTTGGCCAAACCAAGCGGCTTGATGAAGCGCTGTAGCGCCGTCGAGCCCACGTGAATTTGCAACGTCCGCGCCTGCATTGATGAGAAAACGAACGGGTTCAATTTCGTTTCGCCCTGCAACATCGGCCAGCAAACGGTCTTCTTCTGGATTACCAGTGCAAACGCAACTCGGATTGGAACTGATGATCAGTTTGGCTTGGTCCAGTTTCCCGTTCACGACCGCAACGGCAAGCTCGTCGGCAGCGGTGAGGCTGACATCGGCGCCACGTTTTTTGAGAACTTCCGCAAGGTCGTTGAAGCTTCGTCTGGCTGCGTGTGCGTAAGCCGTTTTTCCTGCCCCATTTTTTGCGTTGATGTTCGCGCCATGGTCAAGCAAAATCTCCACGGCGGTCGTTCGATATCGTCGAGTCGCAACATGAAGTGGCGTTTCCGATTGCTCGCCCCAAGTTTCTTCAAGATCCACGCCTGCAGAAATTCGCTCTTTCAGTTTGTCATCGCCATCAGAACCATAGTTGCAATCGAGAAATTCGTGAATGGTCAAATTAGCACCTTGGAACAATGTAGAATTCAGTGGTAACGGATTCAGTAGATATGATGGATTCGGCGAACTCGCAACCAACGCCCGCGCAAAAGGAGAGGCGAGCCAATGAAAATCCTTCGTTGCGGGACTCAAGAAGTTCATGACCCGCCTCAAAGATCAGCTTTGCCAGAGAAGCGCCAGACATAGCCATTGAACTCATTAATTCGCCTAAAGTTTCGCAAACGTTGCTTTTACATCCCGTTTTTCTCGCGGAGTTTCTTGTTAAGATTCCAACGCTGTTGTCAAAAACATCAGCGCATTGTACCAGTGAGTTTGTTGAGCCGATTTGGAACTACAATTCCCGAGTTAAAGTTCGCTTGGCCCGAGATGAACAAACTGTTCATAATATCTCTGTTGAGCCAATTTTTTCTTCTATCAAACGCCCAATTAAAAAGGCCTCAAGATCAACGAAGCAACCCAACAAAACGAATTGCAGGCAGAGTCAAACATCAAAACGGCTTCAACGTCCAGACGCATGCTGAGATGGACCGGCAAGCTGTTTTTATGGACGCTTGCCATTTCGGTTTGGATTTGGTGCATCGCCTGTGCCGCCAGCCTCGACGACAATATTCCCGGTTGGCTGGGGAAAACAATCACATGGTCGATTGGGGTTGGTATTCCACTGGCAACGTTTTTCTTTTGGAAAAAACGCCTCGTTCCGGCGCTCATTCTTACAGCCGCGTTTGTCGGTTTGTATGTTTGGCTTAAATGCCTACAGCCAACCCACGAACGTGGTTGGAATTTGGCCCAAGCCAAGCTTCCGTTCGCAGAAGTTGTTGAATCGAGTTCGGGAGAATCCGTTGAGATCAAGAACATTCGTGCCTTTCGTTACGGGCCAGTTTCACCAGATCATTCGCCGCACTACGATGATGCTTACGAACTTGCAAAACTAAAACGTGTCTGGTTTGGCGTTGATCGGTTTACGACGGTCGAGCCATTGGCGCATACGTTTTTGAGTTTTGAGTTTGAGCCCGGATCTCACAAGACAAACTTTCTGGCGTTTTCAGTTGAGACTCGTCGCGAGAAGAACGAAAAAACTTACTCGCCGATTCGGGGGTTTTTCAACAACTACGAAATCATTTATGTCATCGCTGACGAGCAAGACGTTTTGTCGGTGCGATCAGACGTGCGCGAAAATGTAGTTCAGCTTTATCCCGTTCGAGCGACGAAGGATCAAGCCATCGCGATGCTCAAGGACATGCTCGAGCGAACCAACGGCATTCACAAGACGCCGGAGTTTTACAATACGATGACAAACAATTGCACCAACAACATTGTTTATCACACCAACAAGGTGCTTGACGAACCGATCAGTGCTTACCAGCGCGGCGTTGTGTGGCCAGGCTATTCGGATTGGCTTGCCTATCAGTTGGGAATCATTGATACGGATTTGCCGTTGAATGAAGCCCGCGAGCGATTTCGAATTGATCAACGTGTTAAAAAGTGGGATGGGAAAAGTGACTTTTCCGAGTTCATTCGCGGGGATGAATAAGTTTTGCGAGACCGGTTGTGCGCGTTCTAGCTAATTTTCAGTGCGGCTTCGTAGACGGATCGCCAAGCCACTTGGTGCTCTTGGGCTCGTTTGACACAGTCCTCGTATTCGGGAACCTTCTTCAGCGTGTCGCCATGCCATCGTCCGTGCTTTACACGCACTTTGCCGAATTCGGTTTCGACTTCGACCATCTCTCGCTCAAGCTCATGGCGCGTGACGGGTGATTCACGTACGCCAAAGGTTGATGTCTCGACAAATAGAGTCTTGAGAAGTGAATCTTTGAGCGACGCATTGCAAAGAATATTCACTCGAAATCCAGGGCGGTTTTTCTTCATTTGAACGGAACTAAAAGTCACGTCCAACGCGCCTTGTGACAGTAACATTTCCATGGCATAGCCAGCTTGCTCGGGCGTCATGTCGTCGATATCCGATTCCAACATCAACAATTGCGACGACGTACCGGATGCTAACGAAATCTGAGTCGGGCTGGCATTCGTTTTTGGTTGAGCACTTTCTCCCACAAACAATCTCACAATGTTCGGTATCTGCAGGTCTCGCGTTCCGGCTCCACAACCTTGTTTGTCTATTTTCATTTCCGGCATTGTCCCGAACTCGTCGGCCAAGTGTTTGACCAGCGCTGCTCCGGTTGGTGTGACCAGCTCTTTATCAATCTCGACTCCGTAAACGGGAACTCCATCAAGAATCAAAGCAGCCGCCGGTGCGGGTAAAGGGATCTTGCCATGGGCTCCATCGACAAACCCACGTCCCAGCGGAAGGGGCGAACAAACGATTCGATCAACACCGAGCATTTCGAATCCGATGATGGTTCCAACGACGTCGATGATTGCGTCCACGCCACCGACTTCGTGCAAGTGAATTTTATCGAGCGGTTGATTGTGGATCTTCGACTCGGCTTCACCGATCAATCGGAGGCATTCAATCGATCGTTTCTTGATGTCGTCTGAAAGTGACGACTCATTGACCAGCCTGACGATTTCTGAATAGTGCCTTACCGGTCCATGGTGATGATGGCCGTCGTGCGAATGTGATTCGTGGGAATGAGAATGATCGTGATTGTGTCCGTGCGAATGATCGTGGTCATGTGAATGGTGGTGATGGCTGTGGCTGTGATCATTTGAATGCGAGTGTGAATGTGATCCGCTTGATTTTGTCGAAGCTTCAACAAAGCTAACCGCGCCGAATTGTTCTGCGGGAATCGGGTTCCCATCGTAGTCGACCATGACATCGACTTTCTTTGCCGCAAATCCGTTTTTCAAAACGTCCGTGACGCGCAAGCTCGATTCAGTGAGGCCAAGCGATTCCAGTTGGTTTGCCAATTCGTGTTGATCGACTCCAGCAGCGATTAAGCAACCAAGCAGCATGTCGCCGCTGGCTCCCGCGATGCAATCGATATATGCAATTCTCATAGGTTCACCCAGACACTCAATCAAAACGTTTCAACAACTTGGCGGCGAACATTGCGGCTCCGAACCCATTGTCAATATTTACGACAGTGATTCCGGGCGAACAACTCGAAAGCATGGAATCCAACGCGACTCGTCCGCCTTCAGAAACGCCCGTCCCGACAGAAGTTGGCACCGCAACGATCGGTGCGCTCGTTAGTCCGGCAAGAACGCTGGGCAACGCGCCTTCCATTCCAGCAAAGACGATAAGCAGATCGTTGGTTCGAATTTCTTCCAGGTTTGAAAGTAAACGATGAAGCCCAGCGACTCCGACGTCCACTAATCGTGTTGGTTGAAAGCCAAAAAAGCTCAATGTGTTTTCCGCTTCTTTGAGCACACGAAGGTCGCTCGTTCCGGCTGAAATGAGCAACAATTTGCGATGCGAAACGGAATCGTGTTGGCCCAGCGTGAGCGTCTGTGCTTCTTGGTCCCAAATGAGATCAGGGAATTGAGTGGTCGCCGTGTGCGCAGTTTCAGGCGCGACTCCGGTGACAAATACGCGGCCACTATTGGATTTGGCGTGGCTAATAATGTCCAGCAGTTGCGATTCTGTTTTGCCTTTTCCAAAAACGACTTCTTCAAAACCGCTGTTCTGCTCACGAAGCAAGTCGGTTTTGGTGTGCCCAAGGTCGGCGTACCCTTTTCCGTCGCTGGCCGCTTTGTCGTTGCCGGTTAAGCTGCTGGACCGATCGCTCGAATTTTCGTCATCGTTTGGTGTTTCATTGTTGTTTGAAGTGTTCATTGTTCAGTTCACTGTTCCGCGATCTGAACCAAGAGTTCGTTCATGCTTCCGCTTCGAAAACCGTCAAGGTCGAGCGAAACAAATTTATACCCAAGTGCCTTCATTTGGCTCGTGATGCTTTCTCGCTGCTCGATGATGCGTGCAAATTCACCCGGTGCAATTTCGATCCTGGCGACCGAGTCGTGGTGTCGAACTCGGAACTGCAAGAAACCAGCGTCGCGCATGATCTCTTCAGCTTGTTCTATCTGGGCAAGCGTTTCTTTGGTGACTTCGGTGCCGTAAGGAACTCGCGAAGCCAGACAGGCAGAAGCCGGTTTGTTCCAGTTTGGGAGTTTGAGTTCTCTGGCGAGCTCACGGACTTTCGCTTTATCAATCCCAAGTTCAGCAAGCGGACTTTTGATGTGGTGGTCTTTCGCGGCTTGTCGGCCCGGCCGGTAATCGGACAAGTCATCTGCGTTGGCGCCGTCGAGCACGACATCGTAACCGTTTTGCGAAGCGAACGTTTGCAGCTCGCGGTAAAGATATGATTTGCAAACGAAACACCGGTTGCCATCGTTGGCGCGATACTCGGCGTCTTGAAGTTCCGTTGTTTTAATCTCGCGAAACGGGATTCCAATTTCAGCACAAAGCTCAACGGCAAGTCGCCTTTCGCTTTCGGGTAAGCTCTCCGAAGCCGAGATGACGGCGAGCGCTTTTGAGCCAAAAACATCGCTGGCAATTTTCGCGACCAGTGAACTGTCAACGCCACCGGAAAGCGCGACGACGGCGCTTTCATATTGCTCAAGGTAACGAGTTAAAGTTTGAATCGACATGCAATTACGTTAATGAAACATGCGCCCGTCGGAAATGCCCCTTGTGTCGATAAGTGAAATTCGCGGCGAACTGTTGCGAACCAAATTTCATGATCAACCCAAGCTCAGTTTTTGCTACAATTATTCTCCCACCCTGTTGAAGGCAGCTTTTTTGCGGCGTTCCGCCGTGGTTGATTCGTGTTTGCTTATTCAAAAACTCGGGAACTTTTACAAGTGGAAAACTTCCGAGTCGTTTGTTTCTGAAGGCAGGTACCTCACAGGGTGGCTTTTTTGAGTTCAAGTTCCCCAAGCCCACACGTCTTTACCAGTTTTGAATTCAAATCATTCCGCAGTTCATGAAAGAGTGGGCACGCCTGGTGAAACCAACGTGCGCGACACTCTTAGTCGATTAAGACGTCAGCAATGCCAACGTCGTGTGCGCAGGGCGTGTCGTCGATAGAAAAATACTTAGGAAGTCTTGCATTCTTTTTGAATTGAAAACTGTTGCTATGCTTTATAAGTTAATCGGAAAAATTCCAAGTGGGTGGCCAAGCAACGCCCATGGAATTGTCCATGGAATCACATTGCTGACGATGGATGGCAAAAGAAGGGTCTTGAGAGTTGGCAAGTGTATCCCAGATTTTTTTTGCCCTCGCCAATCTCCACTGCTCGTATCAGCAAGGGGAAGGGAAATACTTGAGCAAGAAAAGATCCCCAATATTGAATTTAAGCCTTCCGTTCTTTTTTCAATTCACGACGAATTTGACTTGAAAAAATTTGGGCAAACGCCTTGTTTCAAGGATTTCCCGCATTCCGATCGACTGTTGGATTTATTTGAAGCGGAAGATCCAAAACCTAGATCTATGAGGACCTATTCGGTATCTTCCGCTACACGATTGGGCGTGTTTCATCGAGAGGGCAACGAAGAAAAAACTTGGAATGAAGGGGATGTTAAGATCACTGTCAAATCGGGCGCTTTTTTTACGACCGAAGTGACTACGGTGGAGAATCAGTTTTAACCAACCTTGGTTACCAGTTGATGGTCTCGGAACATCTAAAAAAGCGATTCGAAAAGATGTTAGGTGACAAATTTGAGTTTAAGCCGATTTACCCCGGTTCCAAGAACTCAGCCGAACAATTGGGGCAGTGATTTCGAGTTAGGAAAGAGAAACGGAGCAGGTCAATTTTTTAAACGAGGTGAGTTCAGGTTTTCGACTGCAATCCGTTGTTAGTCCTAAAATTGCTGGATGGAGACTTATGCCACCTCGTCATCTGAATTCGTAAAAGCTGTTACAATATTATGCCACCCTGTTGAAGGCAGCTTTTTTGCGGCGTTCCGCCGTGGTTGAATTTTGCTTTGCTATGCAAAAACTCCGCAGTTTTACACAGATTGAAAACTGCGGAGGTCGTCTGATTCTGAAGGCAGGTACCTCACACAGGGTGGCTTTTTTTATTCGACCAAGACCGAACTCAACTCACCTTACTTGAAGGCAGTTTTTTGCGGTGCTCCGTTGTGGTCATCTGAATTCGCAAAAGCTGCTACAATAATTTGCCACCCTGTTGAAGGCAGCTTTTTTGCGGCGTTCCGCCGTGGTTGAATTTTGCATTGCTATGCAAAAACTCCACAGTTTTACACAGATTGAAAACCGTGGAGGTCGTCTGATTCTGAAGGCAGGTACCTCACACAGGGTGGCTTTTTTTGATTCGCTCTAGACCGAACTCACCTTGCTTTGAAGGCAGCTTTTTTGCGGCGCTCCGCCGCGGTTGAATTTTGCTTCGCTATGCAAAAGCGACTTCTCCTTTTTCCAAGTGGCAAAGATAGGAGTCGTATGTTTCTGAAGGCAAGTACCTCACGAGGTGAGTTCGGGTTCTTATTTACTGCGAGCCGTGGTTGTCAAAATCGCTGGCTGAAGACTTATGCCACAGCGCCAAATGAAATTACAATAGCTGCTACAATAATATGCCACCCTGTTTGAAGGCAGCTTTTTTGCGGCGTTCCGCCGTGGTTGATTCGTGATTGCTTATGCAAAAACTTGCGTGATTTTTTCAAATGGAAAACTTTACGTTAAGTTTGTTTCTGAAGGCGAGTACCTCATACAGGGTGGCTTTTTAAAATACGATCAAGACCGAACTCACCTTGCTGAAGGCAGCTTTTTTGCGGCGCTCCGCCGCGGTTGAATTTTGCTTCGCTATGCAAAAACTCCTCATCCTTTTCCAAGTGGAAGAAATGAGAGTCGCTTGTTTCTGAAGGCAAGTACCTCATGCGAGGTGAGTTCAGGTTCTTGGCCGCAGGCCGTTGTAAAACGCTAAGATCACTCGGGCTGATTGCCAATCGAATCCTATGCCACGACGTCAAATGCCTTGAAAAAGCTGCTACAATGTTCGCACCACCCTGTTGAAGGCAGCTTTTTTGCGGCGTTCCGCCGTGGTTGAATTTTGCTTCGCTATGCAAAAACTGACCTTCTTTTTCAAGTGAAGAAGATGGGAGACGCATGTTTCTGAAGGCAGGTACCTCAGGCAGGGTGGTTTTTTTATTCGTTCAAAAATTTTGCTTCGCTATACAAAAACTCCTAGTCTTTTACCAAGTGGAAAAGATTGGAGTCGATTGTTTCTGAAGGCAAGTACCTCGTGCGAGGTGAGTTTAGGTTCTTGACTGCAAGCCGTTGTAAAACGCTTTGTTGTTTTGGTAAATCGAATCGCCGATTTTCTGCCACGACGCAATTTCGTTGGCCGTCAATTCGGGCGCGTCCAAAGCCGAGAGGTTTTCGTCCAACTGTTCGGCAGTCGAAGGCGCCGTAAGAATCAAATCAATTTCCGGTTGATGCAATGAGTAACGAATGCAATCCCTGGCGGCAACTCCGGCTTTAAGAAGTCGTCCGTAACAGGTTGTGTTGAAGCTGAAAATCCGCGTGTTGTTTTTTGCGGCGCTGGGAAACACAATCTTCTCCGCAGAACGATGGGCAAGGTTATGCCGCACCATCACAGGATTCCAATCCAGCTCGATTTGGTCTTGGGCCAGTTGCCATTGATGAGTCGAAAGTCCGAACCGTCGAATCTTGCCCGATGTTTTTGCTGACTCCAGCATCGAAAGTGCTTCCTCGCTAAACCGGCGTGTCGATCGTGACCAAAACAGCAAAAACACATCAAGACAGTCAATTTTGAGAATTCGCAGCGCTTTGTCGATGTCTTTGCCGATCTTCTTCGGTTCGGCTTCGAAAGTACCAGCGATCATCCGCAGTCGCGAGCGATCCGAGGCACTTAACCGCAACATAAAACGATTGAACGAACCGTAGTTATGCTCCCAAAAAAAGTGGTCGATGCCACGCTCGAATGCAACGGCGAATTGGTCGGTCGGCAACAAGTAGTGCCCGGAAACAGCAATTCGTTTGTTGTTCGGTTTTCGATCAGCCAATTCGATTGGGGGAGTTTGTTCGGCAGGTTTTGCAGGGGCGCGTGCTGGCAAAATCTGCTCTACCAAAATGCGATTTTGATTTAGAAACTTCCTCAGTACCAGCCAGCAAGTTTCTTTCTCAGGGTCTTCGCAGGAGCGATTAACCGGATGGTTTTCAGACCAAGGCGCGATCACTGGCTCAACCGGTTTCCAGTCTGGACAACGATCAGATTCCAGGCGATTGGCAAGATGTTCAACCGCCTGCCATCCGGGATGTCTTGGGTCGGTCGCCAGTTTTGCCGCGTCATGGCAAAGCTCAGCAGTCCCGAATTCAAACAACCGCTGCACCGCCCAGTTTCTGACTTTTTCTCCAGAGTGATTGGCCAGAAACGGCAACTGCTCCAACCACTGGTCGCGTGACTGTTTCTTTAATTCCGCAAGCAGCACGGCCGGATCATCATCCCAGTTGAACGGATTCTGTTTCTGGTGGGTTGGTGGCAGTTCGCCATCCGGTTTTTGTCGCCAGCGCAAAAACGATGCGAACCCGATTTCTCTTTCGTTCGAATTCCAAACGATCGCTTCGGAGATTTGATTTGTTTCTTCGAGCCGCTCAATCAACGCCATGCGAACTCGCCAGTGTGGATCGCTTGCTGCAATACGAATTGACTCCAAAGGAAAGTTGTGCGGCAGCGCGGTAAGGGCTTTTCGTCGAGCGATGTAAGACGGATCGAGTTCGACTCTTCGCAGCAGCAAGTCGACTGGCACTTTTTCCGAAATGGCTGCTTTTCGAACCAGTGAAGAATGCGATGTCTCAAGCAAATACTCGCATGTCTCACGGCAAACGGGATCGTCTTCTGCAGAAAGAATCGCGGTCGCTTCGGCGCGGCGGCGCGCGGGCAATGATTCGTCTAGCACCAATGAGATCGCCGTGTCAATCTTTACCTGCGGCCATTGGTCGAGCGTGTCGAACGAATTTCGACCCAGAAGGACTTCCCGGGCGAGCGATAGAGGATGGGAAGCGGGTAGTCGATTCATTGAATTTATGGCGCAAATTGGTAAATTGGGTGTATGGAGATACCAGCAAAAGACAAAGTCATTCTTGATGAAATGCCCTCGTGGCTGAAACTTCCCGTGCCTCCCAATGCAGTTCGGGATGAAGCGCTTATCGCCGAAGCGTTGTCGCTTGTCAACCAACCCGGCGAACTTGAAAATTTCCTCAGTTCAATTTCTGCAACCAATGCCTATCCGTATTTGATTAATTTGGTGAACGCTCAAGTATGGCCACAGTGGTTGAATTGGGTTGACCGCGCTCCTTCCGCATTGATTGAATATGCAAGAAGCCATTTTCCTCGCCGGGGCAGAATGCGTGTCCTGCGACGACTGGCCAAACATCCGTCGCTCTCGATTCGTGGCCGGGTTCAGTCGCAATTGGCATTCTTGGAGTCTGCCGAAGTGTCTCTCCCCAAAACAGCAGACAGCGAATGGAATTCAGGCGGCTGGTTTTCGGGGATTCAAGAAAGAGGTGGAGCCTTTCAAGTTCGCTCCAACGAAAAATTGGAAGCGTTGTTGCCGAAAATTTCCACCGTTGGCGATTTGCGTGAAGTGCTCAAGATCAAATCGACCAAGCAATTGGGATGGATGTTGTTGGCGACCGCTGGCGAGAAGATGCCTTATCAAAAGTTCAAAATCCCCAAACGCAGCGGGCAGCCAAGAGAGATCTGTGCGCCCAACTGGCAGCTTCGCGCGGTTCAGCGACGGATTTTAAAGTCGATTCTTGAGCCGGTTCCCGTTCATCCATGTGCACACGGGTTTGTCCCAGGCCGGTCAATCTTTACCAACGCCGCAGCGCATGTTGGCAACGCATTGGTGTTGAAATTTGACTTGCAGGAATTTTTCCCAACGATCTCCTACGCGCGAGTCGTTGGTTTGTTAACGAAGCTTGGCTATTTCACCAACAACGCTTTCTATTCCAAGCAGGATGATTCACACCGCGTCGCGCCAACGCTGGCGAGGCTGTGTGTTTACGCTAAGAGAATTCCGCATTTCATGAGTGCCTATTGCCCGCAAGGTGCACCGACGTCTCCTACGATTTCGAATTTAATTTGCCGGCGACTGGATGCACGATGCGATGGGATGGCTAAAAAGTTCGGTGGCCAGTACACACGTTACGCTGATGATCTGACTTTCTCGTTTCCAGATGAAAGCTTGAAAGTCGGTCGATTTCGCTGGTGGATTGATCAGATTTGTCATCAGGAAGGGTTCTACGTGAACCACAAAAAGTTCCGCATGATGCGCAGGTCGCGACGTCAATCGGTGACGGGAATTATTGTTAACGATTGCTTACGCGTGCCCCGCGAAAAGCGCAGAAAATTCAGAGCGATCATTCACGATGCCCAAAAGAATGGATTGCAAGTGGCTTCACGTGGGCGCCCCGGTTTTTCGAATTGGATGCTGGGCTTTGCTGCTTATCTCAACATGGTTCACCCTCACGAAGAAGGTAAGTCGTTGGAGCAGGTTCGGGAATTGCTAAAGCAGGAGGGGCAAGCATGAGCCAGGAGAGTCTTCAACTTTTACAGCAACAAGCCGCCGAGGCAAACGAGTATTGGGTTTGTCCCAAAACGGGAATCGAGATGGCGGTCGTGCCAGCGGGCCCGTTTTATTTTGGGCCAGGTGGAGGTATCTCATTAGAGTCGCGTGCATTTTCGCTCGCTCGGCACCCGGTCACCAACGCTCAATGGCTGGAGTTTATGCGTGACAGCCAGTATTCTCCTGCCGCCGACCAGCCCCAGCCGGATGATTATTTGAAACATTGGGCCGATGAAAAATCACCACCCAAATCAGAATTGAATCATCCAGTCGTTTGGATATCGTTTATCGATGCGCTCCACTACGTTGATTGGGCAGGATTGGGGATTCCGTCAGAGTGGTGTTGGGAAAAAGCGGCTCGTGGGACCGAAGGTCAGGCTCAGCCATGGGGAGGATCTTATTGGTACCTGTCTGATCTCCAGCCGTTGATTCACGTCAACCAACCCACGACTGCGAATGTGGATGCTTACTCGGAAACAAGAACCGCGTTCGGATGCGAACAGATGATTGGAAACGTTTCCGAGTTTTGTCTTTCGGTCGAAGATCTTGATTCAGAACAGGTTCAAAAAGATTCTGGTCTCTGTTTGTCGACTCCACCTGCCAGCAGCGTTTCTGCTGATGACCTGATCGCGCTTCGCGGAAGCTGCTTCCTGCGAACCAATCCTGCTCGGATGGTTTGCAGTCACCGCCGACGTTTGTCAGCTGGTCGCCGGAACCACTGGACCGGATTGAGAGTGGGTTTGTCTTAGCGCGGTTTGATTGCCCGTAAGGCTGTTCCTTGTTGAGCCGTTTAGGCGATAGCCTCGGTTCTGCGCGCGTAAACCGTGGCTATCGCCAAAACGGCTCAACGGATCAGTTAGGCAGGGCCTGGTTTTGTTTGGCCAAAGGCCTCCTTCACCGTAGCCTAGGCTCTATCCCTTAATTGGTATTTCCATAAAAAACGACACCTGAGATCCTC
>CAYUWY010000037.1:0-71812 GCA_964448575.1 uncultured Pirellulaceae bacterium | reverse complement strand
GTGAACGCTAACTCTCTTTCGCGCAATGACTTACAACCTTTCGCGCAAAATCCTATTACGCGTCGGGTTCCCAATTCCTATCAACTTGGAACTGGCTAGTCAAAATACGGTCGAGCTTCATCCGATCCCGCACGTAAACTGAGTCCTTTCTGGATCCAACCTAGAGCGCAATGGAAACCCGACGCGTTAGCGAGGGAGAAACAAGCATTCCCGCCGCGCCCTCGCTTACGCGTCGGGTTCCCAATTCCCATCAACCAAGAGCCAACTGCTTACCCATCAACTTTCCCTCAAAGAGCCAACACGTTTCTGTGATTTCCATCCCCAATCTCCCAATTCATCCCCAAATCACCCAAGCGGACGCTCAAATTAATTGACAATGCTCAACAAGTCGAATTATGCTTGTTGCGGGAATTAAAATTTGGGTTTAATAAAGTCAAATCGGGGGCGCAGAATGAGCAGGCTCGGCAAGCAGATTGTATGTGGTGTTTTGCCACTTTTTATTCTCTTAATGTGTTTCTGTACGGCCGACCTGAAGGCTCAGGTTTTTCTGGACTACGATAACTTCGGCGACCGGCTCAATGAGCTGGCCAGTGATGTCGGGATCACCAGTTTTTCAGGCACAGAAATTACCGACATCGAATCCATGATCGAAGCAAGTCTCGAATCGACCTTTGCCGATTTTTCAGGCATTACATTTAGCGATGTTGATCCGGGCGGCGTGAGATCAGAATTGATATTCGGTGACACAGGCGGCGGATTAGGTGTGGCCGAGCATATCGATTTCTTGAATCGCGATCTGGATGACACTGCATTCGTGTTTTCGGCGAACTTTGGTTTTATCGTTGACGAGTTTTCCGGATCCAATCAGCGAGCTGAGCAGATTCAGCAATTGTCCACTGCGCTCGCAGGGACGGCGGCTCATGAATTGGCACATAACTTGGGTCTGCGACATCATGACGCCCACGGCAACCTTGTGTTCGAAGGATCGGCCATCAATACTGGCGGTGACGAGGATTTGCGAATCATGGCTACTGGCAGTACTGGTCTGACCGAGTTGCAGCGAGAACAACCCAGAGATTTTTCGATAAACTCGCAAGTCAAATTAGCGTATGCCGATACTTCGATTGTCGGCGGCAACCCAACCGCGTTGCTGGAAGACGGCGATGCGGGTGACACATTGGGCACAGCACAAGCAGTATTGTTCGAGGAAATTCCAGTGGCTGAGCGATTCGGCGAAGTCATTATCGGCGAGTTGGATGCGAATTCCGATATAGACTTATTCGAAGTCGAATTAGTTGCTGGCAGTCAATTCACAATCGATGTCAACAATGATTTTTCATCTGGATTTGACAATGCCCCCTTTGATTCGATTATTTCATTGCTTGACGATTCAGGCACCGTTCTTTTCACCAACGATGATACGCTTTACTCAACTACTGAATTCGGTGCAGGAACCCTTCGTTCATCGGATAGCGTGTTGTTCAACGTAGGCATTTTGGAGACTGGAACCTACTTTGTTCAGATTGAATCGTTTGAGGCATCTAGTTCCGGTGACTATCAGCTGTTGCTGCATTCCGATCAGCTCGCAGTCCCCGAGCCGACCGGTGGCTTGCTGATTCTGGGCACCTTGGGCTTTATGGCAACTCGTCGCCGTCGCGTTTAGCGATCGACAGATTGATAACCGTTGGGTGACTGCGCCTCCAATGTGTACGCGTCTAAAAATCTGGCGATGGTTAGTTATAATCGAGCTTTCCATTGCCCGTATATTCCGGCGCCACCGTGAACCAAAAAACTGACAGTTCACTTCCTGATAAACCCGACAATAGTAAGTCTCGCAAGACTCGCGTTGGTCCAACAGCAGTTAGTGCAAATCTAAAAAAAGGCTTTTTCGCACAAAACCAAAAGTCCTTGGTGCATTGTATTCTGTTGGTAGTGGTGACCGGATCCTTGTGGATGGTCGGCGCGTTCGGTGAATTCCTTTGGCTTGATCAAGTTGAAATTATCGAAGGCGGATATCGAATCAGATCTGTCGATGAGTGGTCGCAAGTCTGGACCAGTTCATTGGATGCCTACCTCGAGCGAGACCATGGCACACTCGAAACTCCGGGCGGCTATTTGCGACCTGTTTACGCAACCAGCATTTCCATTGATTGGTGGCTGTGGGGCGAAAATCCGATAGCCTACAAGATCGTAAACATCGTCTGGCATTGCCTCGTGGTTGTCGGATTGTATTTGCTGGGCGTGTCGGTGTTTTTTAATCGCAAGAACCGCTGCGGCATCTCTTTTGCGGCGGCGATGATTTTCGCAGTTCATCCGTTTGGCGTACACAGTGTGACTTGGATTAGCGGACGCAAGGACACGATGTGTGCCGCACTCGGCTTGATTTCCTTAATCGCATTCGGCGTGATATTGAATCATTCATTAACGGACAGAACACTTCTTGAGTCGGCAACCTCGATGCGTAAGTCGTCCGTAGAACCCAAGGCACCCAGATGGTGGTTCTGGTTTGCGTTAATGCTTGTCGGGTTGGGAATGGCAACATTTTGCAAAGAACTTGCTTTGATTACGCCACTGTTTGCGACCATCTGGTTCTGGTTCGCTATTGGAAAACGATTTTCGAAGCTTTCGCTGGCCGCTTTGTTGTCGATGTGGGCAACCGTGTTCGCTTCGGCGGCCTACCGGATAACGGTACTGGGAAGTTTCGGTTTGAATACCGAATATCCAACCGACAACCTGTTACTGGGAGTCGCCACCAGTGCCCGATTGATCTTTTACTACATGTTCCGAATTGTCTTGCCTGGCAACCCAACGATTGTTGATCGTTGGAGAATTTCAGAGTCTCTCGGGGCTGTCGAATTCGGTTGCGGGCTGCTTTTGTTGGTCATGGTTGGGCTGGGAATCTATTTGATTATAAAGCGTCGTGAAACAGGGCTGGCACTGACCTGGTTCGCAGTGTGGTTGATTCCAACCTGCGGAATTGTTCCGCTGCGTCATATGTATGCCGAAAGATATTTGTACCCGGCCAGTTGGGGTTTGTATCTGTTGGTGATTTTGCTGCTGCTGAAAGTTCCGGAGAAATTCAAACGGTATCACAATGCGCTTCCCAAAGCCTTGATTGTTGTCGTACTGGCCTTCGCATTCTTGTCGGCTCGTGCAATGCAATTTTGGGAGAACAACGACACATTGTTCGAGCAAGCGGTAAGCCAGAATAGCAGTTACGTCGAAGGGCTTTCCGCACAAGCGATTCTGAGTCTTGAGAAAAAGAACTACGACGAAGCCATTGAATTTTCTGAGCGGGCAATTGAATCAGCGGAAAACGAAATGTTTAGATCCTATTTCTCGCCACAGGTCGTATACACGAACCTGGGAATCGCCCGTTTTCAATCCGGAGACATTCAGGGGGCCAAAGCGGATTTCAATCGAGCGTTGAAATCGCGTCCCAATAATTCAATCGGCTATTACCACTTGGCAAGAGTCTCTGTTCAGGAACGCAATGCCGGAAAAGCGATAGAGTATTATCAGACGGCATTGAAGCTGGATCCCGACAATCACATTTGCCGTAACGATTTGGGGCACTTGTTCCTGAGCGTTGGCCGTTTCGAGGACTCGGTAAAGGTGCTTGAGCCAACGATCGCCGCAGAGCCAGACAGTGTGTTGCCAAGGGCCAATCTGGGCGCTGCATTGATCGTCTTGAAAAAGTTTAGCGAAGCCGAGCCCCACTTCGAGAAACTAGTTGAGCTGGAGCCCGACAACGCGATCAACATCGCCAAGCTCGCCTGGTGCAAGTTTGAACTGGGCGACAAAGCTCAAGGCCGAGAGTTGATGCGCAAGGCGTTTGCCATCAGCCCGGGCAATCCGGTCGTGATTTCGATTGGGCGAATGTACAGCCAATGACAAGTCAATCGATCTCTCGCTTTTTGGCTGCTTCCCTTCAATGCGATCAGCTACAAAACTTCCAACAAAAAAGTCTCCGCAATCGCCGCATCAAAATTGACTTTTGTATCGTACGAGCAAGTCAAATAGCAAAGCCGAATTTTTTGATCCGACGCCAGGAAACGGTCTGATTCAATTCGAGTAAAAAGCTGATTCATTTCACTTGTCAGCGGCCCATTTTGGCTGCTATGCCCAACCAATTCGAATTGCAATTTATCCGCGGCTCGCGTTTGATTGTTGTGAAGAAAGAAACTAGGCAGCTCGTCGGACTGTAACTCCTCGACCAACTCGGGCCGCTTTGGAACAATCCAAAACTTTAGAATCAGCAAATTTTCGGGGCCGTCTTCCCACTGCACAACCAAACAATACGCAAACCCATCCGCCCAGATGGCTTCCCGTGATCGAACTCCCGCATCACTGAACGGGTCAAGAAACGGGGCGTCCTTATATTCAAGCGACAAACCGTCACCAAGCATATTCTGAAAACAAGTCAAGAATTTACTTACTTGTTTAACTTCTTCGATCGTTTCGCTGGACGGGGAATCTACTGTCGCTGCTTCGTTGCCTGTTGCCAATTGATCCGACGCGATACTCGACAATTCCGCTGTATCAAGAATCGAATCAACTTGAGTTTCGGATTCCTGCTCGCCATCCTGATCAAGCGGACTTTTCTGTTCAAATCCAACGCCTCGATTTAGCGCCGTTCGCAGACGTCGAAGACATTGTTTTACGTTTGTGATCTGATGCCTGATACGATTGTGTTCGGTTTCCAGCTTCCGACGATTGGCCGCAGAAGACGATCCAGCAATTCCTCCAGTCGCCTTGGCTCGTTCGCGTGCTTCGGCAGCGCGGGCGACTTGCTCCCATTGCTGGCTTTTTCGAACAAAGGCATTTTCCTGGCTGGCAACCAACTCTTCGGCTTCGATTGGACTATTTTGCAACGCGAACAGACGGGCGGCTTCTTTAATTCCCGATCGGATCTCATCGACCGTTTGCACAGGTTTGCCTTCACAAACCAGCCGCACCGAAAGCGACGATTGCATCGTTTGAAAATGTTGCTGAATCTGTTGCCAGATACCTTCTTGTTCGACTGAACGTTGAGTTTCAGCATCCGGAACAATCGTTTTTCGATCAGTCATCGTTTCGTTCGCATCCATTTGAGCAAACTTGCAAAAGCGAGCTTACACGCGGAAATAGTTAGAGCAAGGTTTGGATCACGTCGATACCGCTCATCATAATTGTTTTGACTGCCCGATGCAAAAAAACAATCGAACGCTGTTTTGAAAAGAAGGTTAACCACTGACCGCAGAAGACACAGCACCTGAAATTAACCACAGAAGATTTCCGATGCAGCGGCGTAGAAAATTAACCACAGAGGACACGGAAGTACACAGAGATTTACGAGCGCAACTCTCTGTGCTCCTCTGTGCTCCTCTGTGTCCTCTGTGTCCTCTGTGTCCTCTGTGGTTAGTCCATCCGCAGCCGTGGTTGGCTCACAGGATGGCGTAGCGAATCAAATCGCACTCATCAACTGTTTCGCAACATCGAGATAACGACTGACGATTTGATCATGCTGCACATGCTTTCCGCCAGTCACGACATGCCTGCCAGCGGACCAAACCTCGGCGACCAAAGAATCATCGCCCGCAAAAATAAAACGGTCCAAAATCTGATCGCCCTCGGCTCCTGACAAATAAACATTGTCGTCCGCAAGAGCCAACAGATCCGCCAGTCGGCCAGCTTCGATCCGCCCGCTGTCTCGACCAGCCGCTTGAGCACCGCCCGCAACCGTGGCGTCAAACATCGCTCGACCTGACGATTTTTCAGACGTAGCAAACGGAGCCCGCGAGTGATCGCGAAGCCGTTGTGAATAGTCGAGCGTTCTTAGTTCTTCCGAAAGCGAAATTCGTATGTTGGAATCAGACCCGACCGCCAATTTTCCATCCTCCGAAAGCCACCGGACGCAATCGAAGATCCCGTCTCCGAGATTCGATTCAGTGATTGGACAAAGCCCCGCCACCGCGCCCGTGCGAGCCAAGCTTTCTGTTTCGTGGGCCAGCATTTGTGTGCAATGAATCAGACAAAACTGACCATCCACTTCAACGTTTTCAAGCAACCACTCCACAGGCCGCAAACCACGAGATTGGACAACTTCTTCCACCTCGGCGATTTGTTCAGCTAAATGAAGATGAATTGGATCGCTGCCCGCCCATGACACAAGCTCCTTTAATTGCTCCGCACCAACCGCCCGCAGGCTGTGAGGCGCAAGCCCCATCCGACAATCGCGCGAAAGCTGTTTTAGCGATTTAGCGGCGCGAGAATGCAGATCTTGAAATTGCGGAAGGTCCGTTCCAAAACGAATTTGGCCGGCCCCCAACCCTCGTTGATCACAGCCTCCAAACTGATAGTGAACTGGAAGCAACGTCAGGCCAATCCCCGTTTGCTGGGCCGCCGCAATCACGCCGTCACACATCTCGGCAGGATTATCAAATGGAGTGCCGTCCGTTTGATGGTGAAGGTAATGAAACTCAACATTGGTGGCATAGCCCGATTCCAACATCTCCATTTGAACCAACGCGGTGATCGATTCGACGTGCTCCGGCGTAAGCTGTTCCAAAAATCGAAACATCAGATTTCGCCAAGTCCAAAAATTGTCATCGGCGTTTGGGCCTTGGTGTTCCGTCAGACCTGCCATTGCCCGCTGAAACGCATGACTGTGGACATTGACAGGAGCAGGCAAAAGCATCGGAACGGTGATGCCAACACTTGAAAGCAACTCTGGCCCAGGCTCAGCAATGACTTGGTCGATCAAGCCTCCATCAGCATCAAAGCTAACGAATACGTTTTTGGCCCAACCGTTTGGCAGGAGCGCGTTCTGAGCAAGAATGTTCACCGTTGACTCACTTAAGCTATAGCATTGTGTACGCGCATATAAATTTAATCGGACTAACTGCATTCCAACAACACCATAAAATGACAAACGGCTGGAGATGAGCGGACTGACCTTAAAATCCCGATTAGTGCTCAACGCCTGACGGCGTAAACGAATCAATCACGATAAAAAAATCAGACGCAGGCACCTCCAAGCCGTGCTCAACGCCTGACGGCGTAAACGAATCAATCACACGGCCAAACACATCGAGGAGAGCCGCGAGTGTAGTGCTCAACGCCTGACGGCGTAAACGAATCAATCACAACCGATTCAGACCTTGATCTGCCGGACACAACGTTGTGCTCAACGCCTGACGGCGTAAACGAATCAATCACCAAGTGGCGGGGCTATTGAGTGTAACAATCCTCAGGAGTGCTCAACGCCTGACGGCGTAAACGAATCAATCACCTAAACTGTGTGCACCAACGCGAATTTTCACCAACCGTGCTCAACGCCTGACGGCGTAAACGAATCAATCACCTTCGTCATTGCCTGCAATAAAGAACCCGCCAACATGTGCTCAACGCCTGACGGCGTAAACGAATCAATCACTCGTCGTTGGATGGCGGAAACGGAGCTTGGAGAATTGTGCTCAACGCCTGACGGCGTAAACGAATCAATCACATGCGACGAAATGTATTCGACCAAGTCAGCCATATGTGCTCAACGCCTGACGGCGTAAACGAATCAATCACATCCTAGCCCGCTCTTTCGTGCGATGGTCAACGTGGTGCTCAACGCCTGACGGCGTAAACGAATCAATCACCCTCTGTCACCATCAAGTAATGCTTCATCGCGACGTCGTGCTCAACGCCTGACGGCGTAAACGAATCAATCACTGCGTATTGCCATCCGCCAATCCCGCCGAAGAAATGAGTGCTCAACGCCTGACGGCGTAAACGAATCAATCACCTGATCTGAACCAGGTCAGCACCTACTCTGCGAGCGAGTGCTCAACGCCTGACGGCGTAAACGAATCAATCACCGGCGCTTTACGCTTGCTTGGCGGTCTCTGGTAGTGTGCTCAACGCCTGACGGCGTAAACGAATCAATCACAAAAATTTCAGTGTGATCAGTTAGTTTTCCGTAGATGTGCTCAACGCCTGACGGCGTAAACGAATCAATCACGAACTCTGTCAGCAGCATTGCCTTTTGCAGTATCCGTGCTCAACGCCTGACGGCGTAAACGAATCAATCACCGCCGCCGTCAAGTCGTTCCCATGTTGTCGTGCCGTGTGCTCAACGCCTGACGGCGTAAACGAATCAATCACAATGTTGGATCGACTGCAAAATCTGGGTCGGTCGAGTGCTCAACGCCTGACGGCGTAAACGAATCAATCACGATAGATTGCTGGCAAATGATTCAGTAACCATAAGTGCTCAACGCCTGACGGCGTAAACGAATCAATCACAACCATGTCAGCAATGAAACACGCAAGTCCGCTTTCAAGTGCTCAACGCCTGACGGCGTAAACGAATCAATCACCGACCGAACCGACTTCACCTGATGGTGTGACGTAGTGCTCAACGCCTGACGGCGTAAACGAATCAATCACCCTCTTTGATCAGAGTCGCGGCCTTGTTCATCGTGTGCTCAACGCCTGACGGCGTAAACGAATCAATCACAATCCCTTGATGGCTGTGGAACCAACCTTGCTCATGTGCTCAACGCCTGACGGCGTAAACGAATCAATCACCAGCCGATGATGACTTGTCACAGTTTGAGCATTCAAGTGCTCAACGCCTGACGGCGTAAACGAATCAATCACCTGAGCTTCAAATTCTGATGGGCATCGATACTGGTTCGTGCTCAACGCCTGACGGCGTAAACGAATCAATCACAGGCCGGGAATATCCCAGTTCCCATCCAGACCGTCTTGTGCTCAACGCCTGACGGCGTAAACGAATCAATCACAGGACTTAGCCCCGAACGGAGACACGTGGACGCAGATGTGCTCAACGCCTGACGGCGTAAACGAATCAATCACAAAAATGGCAAAGTTAATGCGATCTGGTGTTCCTTAGTGCTCAACGCCTGACGGCGTAAACGAATCAATCACTCAACGCCACCTTGGCCAACGCCCGTATGTTTGGCGAGGTGCTCAACGCCTGACGGCGTAAACGAATCAATCACTTGACTTGGTGATGTGCAAAAACACCAGTCGTAACCGTGCTCGACGCCTGACGGCGTAAACGAATCAATCACGGCATGACCATCGAAATGGATTTGTCTGGACCGGCGTGCTCAACGCCTGACGGCGTAAACGAATCAATCACAAAAAGAAATCGGCGATGCGTTCGTGGTGGTAATGTGCTCAACGCCTGACGGCGTAAACGAATCAATCACAAAAAAATGTCCAAGTGCTGCCAGCAATATACGAAGTGCTCAACGCCTGACGGCGTAAACGAATCAATCACGGCCAACGCGATGTCATCACCCTGCTCGGCTTCGTCGTGCTCAACGCCTGACGGCGTAAACGAATCAATCACCAGCTGCGTGGACGGTGTTGGGTCCGAGCGTCTCTTCGTGCTCAACGCCTGACGGCGTAAACGAATCAATCACAAAATCGAAGGTGAATTCAGGCAGAAATCGAACCCAGTGCTCAACGCCTGACGGCGTAAACGAATCAATCACTGGTTTTGATTGATGCTGACCACGCGGTGAACTCTTGTGCTCAACGCCTGACGGCGTAAACGAATCAATCACGCGTCCAAAGTGATTTTCAAATGAACCAATGTTGTGGTGCTCAACGCCTGACGGCGTAAACGAATCAATCACTGTACACGTTCAGCACTGGCGAGACATGGGCGAAGTGCTCAACGCCTGACGGCGTAAACGAATCAATCACCAAAGCCAACTCGGCAATTCGCTTCAGCTTTTCCCGGTGTGCTCAACGCCTGACGGCGTAAACGAATCAATCACCGGGTTGGAAATGCTTTGATCACATGCAAGTGCGAGTGCTCAACGCCTGACGGCGTAAACGAATCAATCACACGATCTCTAGGCTTTACTTAGAGCGCTTTCACAGTGCTCAACGCCTGACGGCGTAAACGAATCAATCACAGTCGACAAGCCTCCTTCACCGTTGGCCAAAAAAAGTGCTCAACGCCTGACGGCGTAAACGAATCAATCACAGCATCAGCTGTAACTCACGTGGAATCCGGTCTTTAAGATGCCTCAAATCAAGCTCATTGGTCAATGGCGTATCTTTTGAGACGTTTGCCACTGCTGATGAAAGATCGCTGCTCATTTCAACTGGCAAAAACTGTGATAGACTCAAATTCATGTGTTGTAATTCCACAGAAATAGAAAAGGGAACTGAAAACACGAGTAAACCGAAAGATGCAACGTCAGTTGGCTCCGCCAAGCTGCAATCCATGAGTCGGAAAGTAGCGATCAGAGAATGTCAAATGTTGGCGGATCCTCAGCCCAAGAATCATGATTACCCTGTGATAGCTTGGGGATTTTTGAAGAACATTGAGAACACAATGGGATTATCAATAGATCGTCTACTTCAAACAAGATCTGTGACAGTTCCCAGCGAATTTTTTCCAATTTGTGCTTCGTTACTCGTACTCGAAAAATGCTGAACTGAACCCGCTCACCATATCCTTCAAGTAGCTTTGCCGTCTTCCGCAACCGCTTGGGATCCCGTACGTCGTAAGCAATCAAATGCCAATTCGATATTGCCATTGTTCCTACCTGATTTTCAGTTGACCATACAAATCTGGACAGCCGGTCCATTCTTTCTCTAGCAGTCGTATTTCCAGTTCGACCATTCGTCCATACTCCAGCGACTGGCCTGAATAGGGATGCTGGTACGACTCGTCAAGTCGGTTTTCGAACAAGCCAATCGCTTTTTTCCGACCGTCATCGGACAACCAAACATGCCCAGGACGCAATTCAAAATCGGAGCCTTCATTCCACTGGCCCCGATTCAAACTTCCGACCAAAGGCATCTCCCACAGCAGCGTGCGAAAGATCTCCATCACATCCATAACTAAAGGTGGTGCAGCAGAACGGGGTTGATGAAAATAACCAAATGCTGGATCAAGTCCAACAGCCAATAACGACCGATTTACCAAACCGAAAACCAACGCGTAACCAAAAGACAGCAAGCAGTTGATGCGATCTCGTGGTGGGTGTTTGGTGCGTCTGGTCATTCGCATTGATCCTGGCACACGCTCGCTGAGCAAGGAAGAAAAACTGCTGAAATAGGATTTCGCCGCGATTCCTTCGAGCCCGCGTAACCGACCAAGCGAATCGGTTTCGCCAACTTTGTCAATTTTAGAAATCGCGTCTTTGATTAAACGAATATGCTTGGCGATCTCCTCACGCGCCGCTTCGTTTCCACGTGTCCCACGCAACAAATATTGCAACTGAAATTGAGTCTTTGCTTTGACCGTTTGACGAGCCAGCTTCAAACAAAGATCAGTGTCCTGCAATGCCTGGAATTGTCGGATACGTTGGCGTACGCGGCCAGGTGGAGCGAGAGTGCCCAGTACTCTTCCCCCACCGCTGATCCATTGGACAGCTACGTTTTCATAAGTACACATGTGCAGGGCTTGAGATGTGATTTGAGCGCCGCCATACAACAAAATTGCGTCGACTTGTTCAACCGGCATCCGTTTCTTTTTACCATCAACGTCAATCACAAGTGAGCGATTGCTGCGGCTGATAGTGGCGGGTACGGAAGTAATATGGAGCGTTCGCCGATCACGCCGCGCAGGAAACAATCCTGCCTTCTTGCGAGTTTCAGGTTTTTGGGATGCAAGTCGTTCTTCTTCGGGCAAGCAGACGACGCGCAGGCTGCAGCGGCGACAGAGTTTTTCATTATCGGTGACGGGTGGACGTTGGCTGCTGTGCCGAAGGTTCCGCATCCTTTCGATAGCTGCTTTGACATCCGCTCTTGCTGTATCGTCGATTGGGACTTGCACAGTGACGAAATCTTGGTGGTATCGGACCCGTCCTTCCTTAACCGGTTTGCCAATCTGTTGTTCCAGCAACATGGCGTATGCAGCCACCTGAAGACGATCGCTGGGCCAAACTTCTGGTGTCCGGGCTTTATCTTTGGCTCGACGACAGCGTCCTTTTTTGTGTTCGTAAGCGATCCAGCCCCCATCACGCACACGCGCTGCATCGACTTTCCCAAACAAGCCCAGTTCATCGGATGAAACTTCGAAGGAACGTAACTCACGTGATTCATCGTCCAGCTTCGGCACGCGCTCCTCATGCAGCTTGCGCCCGGCGTATACCCGATCGTCCGCTTCGCGAATCTCTTCGACCTCTTCCAGATAGAACAGACGCTCGCAGTATTCAAGTGCATGGATCGCCATCACGCGGATAGGCGGTTCTTCTCGCTCAATTTTCATGGTCGACCCAACGTTCTATTTATCCTAGGTTGTCACAGTGGCAACCTGTGAAAAATCCCCATTGTCAATTTGAGGCAAGCGATCAGGTGTCGGCAAGTCTTTGCCTAAAACAGTAAGTCGTCCTGTTGCGTAACGCGTACCCGCTGCGCCGACATGGTCTACCCAGACGGGCAATGTCATATTGCCATTGGATTCGCAGAGAAATACTTCAGCAGCCTCAACTTCTTCAGGCTCCAGTTTGGATGCATTATAAACCTCGTCAACCATGTGCGTGCTCTCGCCTAGGCTAAGTCCGCCGAAACGACGGATGGCACCACGCTGATCAGGATCCAGTGCGACGCGCAGTCGCGACTCAAGTGTTTCTGTGCCATTGGGTTCCTCCGATGAATCGACAAAGACAATCAAGCGAACACCGGTTAGCAACTGTTGATAGTCTGGACGGACGTTACTGCCGATTCCCATGCCAGAAAAATCATGGCTACCATCCTTGTTTTTTCCAAGCTCCTTAACTCGCCAGAGTTTTCTCAGAACAGTGCTACGGTCTGGTTGTCCGATTAAACCAGCCGTACAACGAACACCAATGTGCTTTTTGCGTTCAGTTTCACCAACCATCGCCAGAAGAAATCCGTAAACCGTTGATGGAGGTGGAAGCGGGCTGGATTCCCAAAATTCGCGAGCTGCTCCTGGGCGAAATGATGCGATAGGAACAGAGACATAGAGCTTAAGCATGTTTTTCTCTTGGGATATATAAAGAGTTTGAATCGGGTGAGTTCGGTTGCTTCTGATAAATCACACGAGCTCTACGCGATCGCAGATTCGATTCTCTCCAAGACTGCAGCAGTCGCAGCTTTTATTCCTTCGTGGACATCTGCTCCGGCTTCTTTGAGCGCCTGACCAGTGTTCGACCCACTAAGTTGCCCACCCACGATCAATTCGCTCGCGTCGATATCGCCGGATTTAACTCGTCGCAACAGTTCTTGCGCGTCAACGGTTTGCCCTTCATCATTGGTCTCGAAACAATAAAGTAGTCGTGGTGCAGGATCGTCCGTTACGCGAAACACGACCGAAGCTGGAGAAAAATCAAACAGGAATCGTCCATGGTTTCCAGCAACGGAACGCAATTCAACAAGAGCTTTCAAAGCCTTGGCCGCGCGTGAAGGGTCTTGTAGCCGTTCCGGTGTCATCGCCACGCCATACTGGTAGCGTGTCGCATGAATTTCAGCCCCGTAAGGAACCGGATTACTTACTTTGGGATCCTTTCCTTTTTTTGCCGCGGAAGGGGTCGCCCCCGGAGACGCGGCATTGAAAGTCGTATCACCGCTCCATGGAGTTAGGCTAACCGCACGAGTCACTTCCAAAACGGCGCGCCTCACAGTCGCCGTTCCTGCTTTTCCTTCTTCTTTCGCAGCATCTGCTCGCATGTAGCCTAGTACATCGTCGTCGATAAACGTTTTTGCTTTCTTTTTGTCTGTCCAGCCTTTGAATGCTGGATCTTGCCAAGTGTTAACTCGCAATTTTTCATCAAACGTCCGGTTCGTGCCAGCGTCTTCCATGGTAGCCATTGCTTGCCGAGCCGCGAATCGAATCGCTTCGGCACTTACCGTGGTGTGAACACCTCCATGCCAAATCAATTTTTGAAGTGTTGTTGTGTTGCCCTCTGTTTCACCGCGATTGTTGGCGGCTGTACCGAAATCTGTAACGATGTTGGCGAAAATGTGAATGCTCATGAATTGAATCCTTGGTCCTGTGAAAGTGTTTTTTGAGTGAAAAGGCTGTGTTACGGTGACCGGTCAGCCACCTGTTCAATGTTTCAGGTTGCTAGGCAGCATCGGAGTCAGCTTCAACCGATGCGTCGACCGCTTCTTTGTCTCCTTTGCCCTTGTAGCTGGCCAAAGCCAGCAAAGCCAAGTCGCGTCCATGCTGCCAGCTGGAATCAGAAAGCAACGGTAAAACCTGCTGCCAGTTCTCTTGAATTTCTTTGTTGCCGCGTGCTCGACTCATCAAGTCGCATACTGCAAACCGAAATTGGTCTGCCGTTTTCGAAGAGACAAACTGAATACGCCATTTCTCAAATTCCTTTTGGAACTTGTTTTGCATTCCGCCTTTGTTCGAGCCAAATTCGGCGCTGATTCTTCCAAACTGACAAAACAAAGCGTAGTGAACACCGGCGACAAGTGCCTTCTGGCCTTTGTCATCCCAAACGTCAGAATTGACCATATTAGATAGCCCTTCTTTTTCAAAAAACAAACGAGATCGCAACGGCTTGCCAGTGGCAGGATCGTTGCGGATAAAGAAATTCGCGAAGTCATGAAACCAAGGTTTGCCGTTAGCAAGATTGTCAGCGATCAATGGTTTGACCATGCTGATACTCCAGAACGATTCTTCTTTCTCCTTGGCCTTCTTTCCCTTGCCGACTTTGACCATCCGAGACTTCATCCTAGGACGGAAATGTTCAACCGCATATCGGAAGATCGCGTCCGAGCCAGGGTCAAGTGGCTCGATTCGAATAGCCGCGACGCGGGACTTTTGTTGAGACGCCCAAGCAGTTGGCCGAAACAGAAACGCAGAAACAGCTGGCACTTCGAGCCTCCTTTTAATTTCGTGGCCACGTAGTCGGGTGTGAACGCCAAGTACGGCATCACCGACGCCACCGATGAGGCAATCACGATAAGTCTTGGGAGTAATTTGCATTCGTCCATATCCAAACGAAAGCAGATCTTGAACTTCTGGAACCAGCAAAACTGCGGAGCCCCTGTTGATCGGCAGTGCTATTGTTCCGATCAACGCGAAATAGGCTGCCAATAACTCAGCCGGGGAACCTTCATGTTTTGTGTTGCCAAACTTGTTGTGCCGGACAGCGGCGCCCGGAAAAAGTGTGCCTGGGATATCGAGCGACTTTGTTTTAAGTGTTCCATCTTTCTCAACAAGATCCTGGTAACCCAATTGGTGCTTGTAGCTAGTCAACGGACGAATTGAGTACGAGATTTGCTTGTCGTCGATCTGTGCTGTTCGGTCTTCGTCAGCTTTAGCGCCCTTTCGACTTTGACCATGCTGCAAAAAGGTCAGCATGAGTCCGCGTTGTAGTTGGGCGCGAACAAGTTTCGTTTGATCGCCACTATGTGTCGATGGAAGATCTATCGCGCTTTCACCTTGCTTGACTTGAAAAGCGTAGTCAAAAATGCGCTTCAAATACTCCTCCGCATTTTCAGGTTTGTCGAATTTCAAGACGATTCGATCCGTAGTAATTTCCCATGGAGGCTGCTTGTTTTTCCAAGGGGCACCTGGCAACTTGACTCGACGTGGGTTTTGACTTTCCAGCGATTCCAGCACCGAGGCCAGCCCTCCAACTCCTGCACGCAACAACGAGTCCATCCCGGGTGCGTGCAACCAGAGTTCAAGCTCAGTAGGCCCCGTTGGCACTTTCTTCTTTGCCTGCTTTTTCTTGGCAGCTTTTTTCGAAGACGTTTTCTTCTTAGTGGTTTTTTTCTTTTTAGCCGCTACTGATTTAGGCTTGGATTTCGCCATTGGTAGCCTCCTTTTGCGATGGAACGAAGAATCCGCACCCCATATGGCGACGCCCCCCGATTCCATGGGTTGCAATAGTCAATGAGTCGTCTGGAGTTAACTGCTGCAAGGTTGTTTCAAAGCCGACGATTTCGTTTCGTTTAATCCGAAGTGTTCGTTGCTTTCCGACAACAATCTCGCAAACGCCGATATCGAGTTTATCCAACTGACGTTGCACAGCTTCTTTGAATGGTTCCGGCTGAAAGAAACCTTTGATGGTCACAAGTCTTGCTCGCAAGGCTGCGGTTGGTTCAAGCTGGTGAACACTTGGCACTCCTAATTGCAACTTGGTGCCAAAGATGTCGATCGTCTTACCGGCCAATGGAAGAAACTGTTGAATGAGTTCCGGTGTCGTTCGCACGACAAAACGGCTATTGTCAGTCAGTTTCATTTGCCGCCCGCCTACTTGCCTGCCCGCGATCGGAGCCAGAGCGTAGCCATTTCCTCCATGAGCTGCGGGAACAAGCCGCGAGACCGCTCCAACCAAAGCGTAGCTATGGTCTGCGGGAATCGAAGCGTGAGAATGAATGAGGAAACGTAGATCAATCGCGGTCATTGATAGCTCCTGAAATAGTATCGTGCGCGGGACAAATATTTTTTCCTTTTTTTGTTTGCAGCCTCATGCGAAATTCCTAGTTGCGAAGCAATCGCTCGGCATGTGTCGCCTGCCAAAACACGCTCATGCAAAACAAGATCTTCTGGTGATAGCGTGGACGCAAATTCGGCTACGTCCAACGTCAACGTTGCGTTTTCATCGCCGTACCGATTTGTTCTATCCCGAAAGATTCCATGTTCGCGAGACAGTCCGTCGATGTCTTGGTTCGTTACATTGTTTTCAATTTGACGTAGTCTCTTTTGGTAAAACCGCTCTCCCGCGTTGAGTAGGGACTTTGCTAGGTAAGCCACTGGGTAGTTGCTCTTAAGGAAACTCGCTGAGTTGAGAATTCCTGACAGTCTTTCTTGAAGTTGGTTTTGGCAATCGTCGCTTTCGTCCATTCGCCAGTATTTTTGCTTCAGGGATCGCGCGCTTCTTGAGAGAATCGCTTCTATCTGTCGCTCGCTTAGTCTTGGTTGAGAAATCATAAATTCCTTTCATCTAATTGCCTGCATTTGGATAGAGCGGGAAATCGGAGAATCTGTCAACCTTTTTTATTTAGTACGCTCATCTACATCTTTACATTGAACAACTCACCTGTATCTTTACATTAGCATTTTCGTTGACGCTGTAAAGCGTTGAGCACTAAAGTTGCAGCTGAGCTGTGCTGAATGACGTCTATTCGTTTACGCCGGAAGGCGATTACTAAAAAATATTGTGTGTTGCCCATTTTGCCCCCGTTTGCTGGTCGTATTCAATTGCGTCATCGCTGGCGATTGGAAATCCACGAAAGCGAAAATCGGTTGCCTGCCAGTTCTCGCGTTTTGGTCGATCCATCGGCAGAGCATATTTGGCAGCGTTCTCGCGCTTCGCCAACGCAAGATGCCGGTCGCAAATGACTGTAATTCCGTAGCTTGATTCACGAATTGAATCGACAGGTGTGTTGATTCCACCTTCGAGCCATCCGCTGTCTTCTGGGAACACTTCAACAGATTCATCCAGAGCATTCCAGGCTCGAACCAGGTCGGATTGGGAAACAGGTCCCTGCCCCAGTGCAGCCAACCACTGACGGGCCAGTTCCAGTTCTTCATCGGTATAAGGCAACGCTGAGAATTCGTCGTTCTTGTTGATTGGCTCAAGCACAATGAAGTTGCATATAACCGCCGGTTCAGCTGAAGGATCGGCACGGCGATTGAGGCGACCGAGTCGCTGAATCAATGCAGGTATTGGTGCAAGCTCTGTGACCAGGAGAGTCGCGTAGCCCAAGTCCAATGACATTTCGGCGACTTGGCTGGTCGATGCAAAACCAGCGTTGTTTTCCGTTTCAAAAAGATTAACAACATCTGTATGTCGGTCGAGGCGATCTTTGTAGATAAACCGGCTGTGATAAAATATGGGAGCTGCCAAATTGTAATCGCTAACATGCTTAGCGACATTTCGAGTTCTCTCAACCGTGTTGCTGATCCAGAGAATTCGTCCGCCTGAAGCCAATTCGTCGGCAACTTCCGCAACGCAATCGTCAATGAGTTTCAGTGGTATCGCCGTAGTGTTTTGATAGCGCGGTAAATCTTCAAGTTCAATCGGGCCGTGTGGAATATGTGTCAGACTTCGATTTGAGTCTTCACACGCGTTGCGTATTGCATCCCGTTTTGCTTTTGGCAAACTGGCTGTCATTAGAAGAACAGGAATCCCGACAAGGTTTTCTAGCCATGTCAAAAGATTGCCAAACAGTAGATCGTCGTAGCAGTGAATTTCATCGAAGACGATTGCAGAGTTTGCTAACGCAGGCCATGCATAGATGCCGCGACGTTGGTTCTGTAGCAGAAACAGAACATTGTCCACCGTACAAGAAACGATTTGGGTATCCCAAGCCCGTAGTGATTCGATCCTCACGGTCGAATCAGACTCATCGAAATCATCCTTGCCGTTTTCCAGCATCCGCTCAATGTCGTACTCGCGTCGCGAATGAAACAAGTCGGCTCGCGATTCGGAATCCGCTGGTAATTTGTCAAAAAGATAACCTCGAAAGCCCTCCGTTGCGGTGCCCGTCGTGGGGTAGCAAAACCAGAGTCTTCGTCCAGCGTGTTGCTGTGCGGCCCACATGTAAGCTGCGGCAGTCTTTCCACCGCCACACCCTGCTTCCACAAGCGTTACGCTGGCGGAGGAAGCGGCAACGTTCTTTTGGAATTCACGAGGTGGGTGGTGTCCCAAACGTGCGCGGACAATGCCTTCCAGATCGGCTTTGGTTGGGGTTCGCTCAAGGGCTGACTGAATCCACTGCGCTCGCTGATTAGCCGAGCCAATCTGTTCCCAAAGCGCAGACCCTGCGACGTCAGCTCCAATCAACGTGGCCTTTACGACAGCGCAAAATTTCTTCCATTGATCATCCTTTTTGAGTTGATGCCACTGCCTTCCCAGTCCGTCTAGCATCTGCAAAAACGCGTTCCTTCGTACCCCGTCTCTCGCACCCTCATAGACTAGACCGTTGACGGTCGGCGGATCTGACAGTGCAAACCAACCCTGAATCTGCCGTAAGCATTTGGCAAAGTCCTCGTGCTCGGAATAAACCACAATGGATTCACTGGCAAAGCACTTATCAGTCGGCAAACATTTTCGGTGGTGTCCACCGACAGCAAACATCGCGACAATCCAACATGATTCACAGTTCCCAACCGCTGGCATCAGCCATTCTTTCACCAGCGGCTGTGTTGCGATCCAAAGGCTAATCCACTCGTGGCGGATTGGCTGCCGATCGTCTGGGCTCGCCTTGCCATGAACGGCTTTTTGAAAATGATTGATTGCCTTGCCAATGTCATGGATGGCAGCCGCGAGTAGGTTGGTGGCCCTTAAACGATCTGTCCAGTCTTCTGTCGGCAGACCCATTGCGGCCAAAAGACTGCTGCTGTTGGAGTCAAGAATTGCTTGCGAAGATTCAAACACATCTTTGAGGTGTCCGTGGAGTGTGCATGAAGCATGCACGTTAAGGGCGTCGAGATGACTTTTGGCTAGAAGGCTTTCGAAATTCATGTGAGTGTGTTGGCCGTTGGATGGTGTGACCTTACTCGTCGGGCCGAAATTTTAAAGAAAATGATGAGCCGAGAAGTCGTAAGAGAGCCTCGAAAGCATGTTTCCAGGCGGCAGGCATGGAAGTGGAAATCGGACTAGTGCTTTGTTTCAACTTAAAAATAGGGTTGCATTTGTAGATGGACTCGCCAGAGTTCAGGCCATTGCTAATCTAATCCAGAAGTCTGGCGGCTCCGGCTACCCTAAAATTTAAGCGAAACATTAAACTAGGTTGTTTCTCGCTGAAGCCGAATTTAGCATTACCCAAACGCTATTGCAATCTTTTGGGATACCTTAGTTTGGCATTCGCACTTGTGTTGCGAGTGAATTACGAGGTGTTCAAAGGCTTGAGAAATTTGATGTTAGTACTCGGACGTACTGCATTCCAACAACACCATAAAATGGCAAACGCTGGAGATGAAGCGCAGTTGATACATGTTCCTCTAATCAGGCACCAAATTCCCGCGGTGACCATAACCTTATTACGCCAAGTCAAATGCTAAAAGAAAACTACAATTTTCCTCGCTGGAGCGGTCCGCTAGTTGGCATGGGAGTCGGAGTTTTGGTGGGTCTACGAGCGGCACCTGAATCAGAGGTCCCTTTTGTGATCATTCTTCTCGGAGGTGCATTGCTTGGAGGATTTTCGGGATGCCTACTGATGCTGTTGGATCCTCCGGCGATACAACAAGGCCCAGCAAGCAAACTAGGTAGACGCGTTGCGGTGATTGCGGTGCTTTTCAGTGTTGTGCCAGTTCTTGGCTTATTGATTAGTTCATTTGCAGTTTGGGTTAACTGGCGGGCAACCGACTCGCCCCGTCTTACTTCAGTCATAGCGTTTGGGGTGTCGTCGATTTTGACGGTCCCAGTCTTGATCGGGATAGTAGCTGCCTTTGTTAACGGACCATTTAGTTAGACTTGGTTGTCGGCTACCGATTATCATCAAAATATCTTCCCGGTGGTCACACGCGCGAATCCGGGCTTGCACGTGCTTTTGAAGTGCATGATCACTGGTTCCGGCTTTGTGAACAGACGTTTATTCCGCTCCATCAACTTGGCTTTTCTATCTGCTTTTTATATGCAATTCAGCCTCAAACGCCTTCTCAGTCTCGTATTCGTATCCGCTCTACTGATCGCTTTGGGGCAGTGGGTGGTTGAATCCTCGCCTCAACTATCGACGCCTGTATTAATGATCCTCGCAGCGCCTGCAATGATGGGGTTAGGGATATTCGCTTTCTCAGTCACGATGATTTACCGCAACGCAAACGACACGACCGCCGCCGAGGCGACAACTGTCGCAAAATACAAAAACCTGGCGGCTATCGGATTATTTGTTACTTTGCCACTCATCGCATACATTGGATACTGCTGCGTTTCCGCGAGACAAGAATTTTGAAACAGCTACATCAGCGGAGGTTGGCAATAGTCAACCGTCGGATTAGTGATTTCTCCTCTTCAAAGCGATAGCAACTCCAATGCAAATCCGACATGATCGAGAGTTCGGCAGAAACTATTTTTTGTACAATGCCATTGGGGCGATGGCCATTTTGATTGCTTTTGGTGTTTCTTTCTGGGCAATCATGTGGTCTCGAATACTGGGGCTAATCTGCTTTGGATTGACCGCCTGTTGCTTCGCTGGCTATGTCGCTATCGAACAGTGGATGATTCGAAGTTACCACTGTAAGAATTGCGGATTGAAATTGAATAAGGACGAGGATCCTGAAGACAGACAGATCTTTTACGATTGCGTTGAATGCGACACCAAGTGGAAGGTTGGTTTATACAGGCCAGAATCTTAGTAGTGGTGGTGAATAATATCGCAGGACAGCAATTTGATGTACGCGAATCCGGACTTGCGCGTGTTTTTGAAGTGGATGATTATCGTTCCGGCTCGGTGATCTCGGACGTTATCTCATTTAAGTAGCATGGCAAAAGATATTGAACGCATTACCGACCTTGCTTCCGTTCGTCGTCGTCCGGGCTTGTACTTCAATCTTGAATCTGCCCTTGTCGCCAACTGCATGGCTCGTGAAGCATACTGCCTTGCGATCGACCAAATCGCGGCTGGAAACTGCACCCGGCTGACATCAGAATTTTGCGCAAATGGATTCGCCACGGTCACTCACAATGGCGAACCACTTGGCGTTGACGTTAAAACTGAATTGCAAGATTCATCTGCAATGCTATTTGTTGCTGAGCGACTTGCGTTTTGTGCTGAGCATGCCGCAAGTGATTACGTAAATGCCCACGTCTGCAAAAATGGAATGACAGCGTTGAATGCGTGCTGCGAGAGATTCGAACTCAATAACTTTCACGACAACACCCACTATCGACTTACTTACGAGCACGGGAAACGTCTTGCCGACATTGAAAACTTGGGCAAATGCAAGAAACGCGGCGTGATGATCCGATTCAAACCGGATGCTACACTAATCCCTGTCGTCGAATTTGATGTACAAGAACTCAAGCAGTGGTTCGCTACAATCCCAGTTGACCAATCCGGTGTCACGATTGAATGGCACGACCATCGAGAGACAACAACTTCTTGAGTGACGCAAATTCAGGCAGCGTTCCGTCTTATTTCAAAGTACGCAAAAATCGAGAGCAGACTTTTTTGACGAGTTCCGTGTAGGTTGGGTAAGCGAAGATCGTGTCGGCGATATCCTCTGCTTTGAGACCATGTTTCACGGCCAAGGTTAGGCATTGAACCCATTCGCCGGCGTGAGCTCCAACACCAGTGGCGCCGAGAATTCGGTTCTCGGAATCGAACACGATTTTTAACAGGCCACCCTGCTTGCTGTCGGTGATGAATCGGTCAGTTGCTGCGTCAACCGAATAGGTTTGGACGCCCTCGTGTTTCTTGCGTGCCTCCGCTTCGGTCAGGCCGACGTGACCGACTTCGGGATCGGTGAAGATGCCCCAAGGCAAAGGGTTTAGTTCGACGTTTCTGTCGGCTTCGGTAAGCATGTTTCGCACGACCAGTTCGCCTTGATAGTTGGCAACATGGCTGAACTTTGCTCGAGACGCAACGTCACCAAGCGCACAGATGTGTGGGACGCTGGTTTGCATCTTTTCATTGACGGTAATGCCGTGAGGAGTGTATTCGATACCGGCGGCTTCAAGGTTGAGTCCGCCCAGATTGGGCACTCTGCCAATCGCGACAAACAATTCGTCGACCATTAGATGGCTCTCGGTTTTATTACCTTCCGGGCCCTGTTCAATGTCGAGGCAAATTTTTCCGTCGCTGTGCATTGAGCAGATGTTGGCTTGGGCATCTGTGATCATCTCAATACCCATCTCTTCGAATACTTTGATGATGTATTGACGGATGTCTGGATCGATGGCGCTGAGAATCTGCGGATTGCGATCAATGATTTTTACTTTCGTACCGAAGCGGGCCAACGATTGCCCCAGCTCGGCGGAAATGACACCACCACCCAGGAAGGCAATGCTCTCCGGCTGTTTTCGAAGCGCCCAGAAATTTTCGTTGTTGAGCATCTCAACGGGATTGTCCGGATCTGTCGGCAGCATGCGCGGAGCAGAGCCTGTCGCGATGATGATGTGCGTGCCGCTGACGGTTTGACCGCCGATCTCGACGGTATGATCGTCGATGAACTTGGCACCGGAATCATCAACGAAAGTATCAATGCCAATGTCATTGAAAACTTTGGGCTTTTCGTGTTCGTAGATGCCATCGATGATGCTTTTGACGTGCTCCATCGCTCGCTTGAATTCAAAACCGCTTTCCACATCGATCGAGTGCAGCCCGTGATGCGTGGCGGTCTTGATGCTGTGGTAATGCTTGGCAACATCGATCAATGCTTTGGAAGGAACACAGCCGGAGTGCGTACACTCGCCACCAATTTTGTGCTTTTCCAAAAGCGCTACTTTGGCACCCTGACGGTACGCTTCGAAGGCTGCGGTAATACCACCGCCACCGGCTCCAATGATTACAACGTCATACTTGGTGGTCATTAAAGTGACTCCGTATAGATTAATGTCGCGTCACCATCGACGCCTTCGACTTGGAAATAGTTCATTTCACCACGGGCACCATCAATCGATAACATGCAAAATGCGTGATGGTAATGATCGCCGTCATGGCCTAGCTGGCATTCAGGGATTATCTGTGGTGCTGAATTAAATTGTTCTGGCAACGCAAGATTGTGCAGTTGTTTGTAAGGCTGCCAATGCAGCGCCACCGGGATCGCCCCGGATCCTATGCAACGACCTTTGCTCAGCCCTGCATACGGTTCAAAAGCAACCATGTTGTGCTCGTGCCCCCACAGCCACAAATCAATGTCGGACACGTGAGACTTGAAGGCTTCGTAGAGCACTGGGTTGAGCGCCAGCGGACGGTTGTCCTCTGTTCTGCCGATGTTTCCAGAAGCAGTGAACAGCTGGTAATGTGACAACATGACTGACTTGCGGCCATCAGCACCACTGAGTTTATGCTGATGCCACTGTACTTCTTTGGCTTCTACGGATGGGATGGCCGAAATTGCATCGGTCGGTTTCCCAACCTGTGGAGGTGCACCGACGCCAAGGATCTGCCAGTGTTCGTTGCGTAAGCAAAAGTAGCTGGCGGGTTGACCAAGTTCATCCAGTAGCCAGTAGTACCCTTCACCGCCGGCGTACAAGTCGTGGTTGCCTGCCAGATTGAATACTTGAGTGTCGGCCGGAAGGTAGTCGCGAACGATATCCAGAAAGTGTCGTTTCATCTCGGACTTGGTGCCGGAGTAGTACACGTCACCCAGATGAATCAGTATGTCCGGCTGCTGCTCAGCGATACATCGCATGACGTTTTTCGCCAGCGGTGTGCCGGTTCCCCAATCAGAAAGGAAGGCGATTTTCACTTTGTCGGCGTCAACGTTCCCCGGTCGTCCAACGAGCGGCATGACGAAATCGTCCAGCGATTCATAGTGACGATAGGGAATGTCTTTATGATTGTTGTCGAATTCGAATAGCGTTTTGGCCCACAGCGGGTCGCAAACCGAAAATCGGATTTCCGATTCGAGTTCGCGTACGCGTTCGGTGTTGCCCATGACTTTTGCTGCGATCAAGCCAACGTACATGTGGGCACAATTGGCCACAAGTGATTTCGTGGTGACAGCCTGGGCGATATCGTTGTCTTCGCCCGCCATGAGACGTGCTTTGAGTTGCTCGCATGCTTCGCAGCTGGCGATCATGGCCGGGTGTTCTGACGAGAGGCTTTCAGCGACGTCATTATCCTCCTGCCCCAACACTGAATGGAGTGCAGATTGCCAGCGTGACATAAACGCCATGCCGTAAGTTTTGATCCCCATGCCTTAATTTCCGAGACTCTGATTCCGCAACTCTGATGTTCCACCAACTCAGTTTCCTGAATTGTATCGGATCAGTCTGGATTGAAACAACGGGGTTGATATCAGCTCCAGCCTCACGGGTCTTATTAAGGAAGCATCTTTGCGCCTTTGCATCTTTGCGTTAAATCTTCGTGGTCAATCGTTCGGCCAAAAAGCTCAATAACATCTTGCTGATGCGTCCATGGATTCCGCCTCGCTTAAGCACGTGAGATCGCAAACGCTTTGTTATCAACGATACGCAAACATTTTTCAACGCAAAGACGCGAAGGCGCAAAGACGCTCAGCGACTATAGGAGCTGCCGTGATCCTTGACGAAAATAGCCGAGCGTTTGATTCGGATCCCTCAGCGCGACGATGTTGTTTTTCTTTAAAACGCTTTGCATGTTTGCATCTTCGCGTCTTTGCGTCTTTGCGTCTTTGCGTCTTTGCGTCTTTGCGTCTTTGCGTTAAATCTTCGCGGCTGATCCTTCAACCGAAAAAGCTCATTGGAACATCACTCGCGAGAACTCGATTCACTCGTTCCATCTAAAACAACTGAATGCAAATTGGTATCAGTACGGCCAGGATGGATGTCCCCGTGGCACATAAAAATGCAACGGAAAAAACACCTGCAAAACGAGACCACCGCTCACCAACCGCTGGAAAAAACATCAGCCCAAGTAAACCTAGCCATCCCAAACCTGCCGAGCCGCCTGCAGCCTGCCTTTCGACAAAGGCGACATCTCCAACTGGGAGTTCATTGAACGATTTCACCGGCTTTTGATCCAAAAGGCAAAACGGCATCAGTTGGCTTGAATCAGCCAACGGGCGGGCCTTTTCAACATAGCCATTTAAAAACCCCAGCCAAGATTTACGCGTATACGTTCCAGACCATTCGTTGCCATGCTGTTTGTATAAACCGTCGGGGTTGTTATTTGCATCAAAAATTGTCACGACTTGTTCTGGCGATAAATCTTCGGGCTTCGTCCACAACACCGGTGATTTGATATCTTCTACGATCCCGATCTGCTCTGAACTATAACTTCCTAACTTGTATTCTGAGTCAGCATCAAATGGCGTTCCCGGCCCTGATACCAATTTATAAGTCGCCATTGTTGGATCTTTTTCATCACCGAATAGCGACTCTTTTAACTGACCGGCCACTGCCAAATTATGAGGGCTATCCCAAGGCTGATCCATGCGATATTGGCGATAGATCTCGTCACCTTGTTCGTCACCGAAAAACGGCAGTACCAAAACTCGCCAACTGTGTAGTGGCCGTCCTTGATCATCTACTTTAAACACCGGAGGCAAGTGACCATGAGCCGCCTCGTAATTTAACATTGCCAAAGTCAACTGCCTGATTTCATTGCCAACGTGATACCGTCCTGTTTTGTCGACATCCGCCATCGAAAGCAGCGGCGGCCCCCAATAAAACATCCCAATTGGCCAAGCGACCATGCTCAAGTAGAGAACTACTGCAGGCACACGCAAGTTGTTTTCATCTGAAAACCATAACCAGCAACCCCAGAACGACAAGACACATCCTGCCCACAGAAATCCCCAGCCATCTAACAGCCAAACTGACAAAGCGATCACCGCGACCGAATAAACCATTGCGGGGAAGATACGAGATAGCAGACGACTCATGGAAAAATAGCCAATACAGAGGGAAGGTTATTCAGGCGGATCGGTTACTTAACTCTAGGTCACAGAAACCAAGTAATTCCTTCTGTTTCAGTGCTTTCTAATCGATCCGACAATCGGTCGTTAGAGTTGTAGCGATTACAAGTGCGGCTTGGATAAAGCATATAAGAGCTCGGGCCTTGTTGATTCAGTTGGCCGCTTTTTGCGACCTCACCACAATTGGCGCTTAAGTGGAGGCGAATGCAATGCGGTAGGAACGGGCGGCACCACCGCCATAGGCGTACGTCTCGCTGGTCCAGCGAGTTTCGAAATTGGTCGGCAAGTAGATCTTGGCAAACACAGCGCGTTGGCCATCAACGCCAAACACATTTGCCGCCAAACACATTTATCGCCAAGCGACATTTGTCACCAAGCGCATTTGGCCAACGGCCTTTTTTCACCGTAACCTAGGGCATCGCCCTAGGTGTGGAGTGATTCAACCGTTTTGGCTGTAGGCCAAACTCACCCCGTGCACTACAAACGGACTTGGCGTTGCGGGCCGAGTTCTGCCAACGGCGAAGTATCCAGTGACTAGATCCGCCAACAACTTACGTCAACGAGCAAACAAAAAAGGGACATTGTAATTTAATTCCGACTTATTACGATGTTCCCATGCCAAGAACCGCAAGAGCCTCAGCCGGAAATGTCTGCTACCACGTCCTCAATCGTGGTAACGCGCGAAACACTGTTTTCCACAACGATGAAGACTATGGGGCGTTTCTAAAACTGCTCAACCAAGCCAACGAACGTGCCTCGATGCGTTTGCTGGCTTTTTGTTTAATGCCAAATCACTTTCACCTGGTAGCCTGGCCACGTGAAGATGGCGACCTGAGTCGTTGGATGCAGTGGCTGATGACTTCTCACGTCAGGAGGTACCATCGTCACTACGACAGTTCCGGACATGTGTGGCAAGGACGATTCAAAGCCTTTCCAATTCAATCTGACGAGCATCTACTAACCGTGATGCGATACGTAGAAAGAAATCCTGTCCGCGCCAAATCAATTCCTGTTCGCAAAGCACAGAAATGGCAATGGTCTTCTGCCGGAACTCCCCCTAAGGACTACGAGCCAGTCAAACTTCATTCGGGGCCGGTAAAGAGAAAGGCAAAATGGCTGGACTGGGTCAACCAACCACTATCCGAAGCCGAATCGAGTGCCATGCAGGAGTGCTTGCAGCGAAACCGCCCCTACGGAAACGAACGTTGGCAGAAAAGAACGGCAAAACGGCTTGGGTTAGAATCAACCATGCGTCCACGCGGCCGCCCCAGAAAGAATTAAACTACAATGTCCCCTTTTATTTTGGCCAATGTCAAACTGGCAACGATGGATCGTTCTGCCGATGAGCCTTATGGGCTGATCAATGATGCTGCGCTTTTGGTTGATGATGAGAAGATCGTATGGTTTGGCCAATCCAGCGAGATTCCCCCCAGCGCATCCGGCGCTCAGTCAATCGATTTGGAGGGCCGACTGGTTACTCCGGCGCTGATCGATTGCCACACCCACGTTGTGTACGGCGGTCATCGGGCAAACGAATTTGAAATGCGACTGAACGGGAAAACTTATGAAGAAGTTGCCAAAGCAGGCGGTGGAATCATCTCAACGGTCTCGGCAACACGAACCGCAAGCCTTTCGGATTTAGTCGCCACCGCACTTCCGCGAGTTGATGCCTTGATCGCAGAAGGCGTTGCAACAATCGAAGTCAAATCTGGATATGGCTTGGATGTTGAAACCGAATTGAACATGCTTCGTGCTGCCCGAGCAATCGAAACGAAACGCCCGGTTACTATCAAAACAAGTTTCCTTGGCGCTCACGCAGTGCCGCCTGAGTTTTCCGACCGGCCAGACGACTACATTGACGAAGTTTGCATTCCAACATTACACTTGGCCCACAAGGAAGGCCTTGTCGATGCGGTTGACGGGTTTTGTGAAGGGATTGGATTCTCGACTGCTCAGATGCAACGTGTGTTTGACGCCGCAAAACAACTTGGCATTCCGGTGAAGCTTCACGCCGAGCAGCTTTCCAACATCGGTGGCACTCAATTGGCGGCTGAATACGACGCCATTTCTGTTGACCATATCGAATACGCGAACGAACAAGACGTCAAAGCAATGGCAGCTAAAGACATAGTTGGCGTTCTGTTACCAGGCGCGTTTTACACCATTCGTGAAACGCAAGCTCCACCGGTCGAGTTAATGCGAAAACTCAAAGTCAACATGGCGGTCGCGACGGATTGCAATCCCGGCTCTTCGCCACTTGCCTCAATTTTGTTGGCCATGAATATGGCTTGCACGCTGTTTCGACTAACGCCGGAAGAAGCGCTTGCTGGCGTAACGAGAAACGCGGCTTTGGCGTTGGGCCAATCCGACTGTGGCGTGATTGCCGCTGGGAAGATTGCAAATTTGGCGGTCTGGGATGTTGAACACCCAGCCGAATTGGCCTACCGAATCGGCTTCAACCCTCTTTATAAACGCATATTCAAAGGCAAACTCTCGGGAGAAATAATTTGACGACGACTCTAAAGCCGGGCAAAGTCTCCCTGTTGCAACTTGAACAGATCTATCGAAGTTGTGATTCAGTTCAGCTGGATCGCGCCGCCCGACCGGCTGTCGAAGCCGCATCGAAGGTCGTTGCCAATGCGGTTGCGAGCGACAAACCGGTATACGGTATCAACACGGGATTTGGAAAGTTAGCCAACGTCACGATTCCACAAAACGAAACGGAAACACTTCAGCGAAATTTGATTCTTTCGCACTGCTGTGGCGTGGGTGAGGCGTTAGAAATTCCGACAACGCGACTGATGATGACTTTGAAATTGCTTTCGCTCGGACGTGGTGCTTCGGGCGTACGCTGGGAAACGATCGAGATGATCGAGCAGATGTTGTCCGCTGGTGTGACTCCCGTCGTGCCTGTTCAAGGGTCGGTTGGGGCTTCCGGAGACTTGGCGCCTTTGGCCCATATGGCCGCTGCGATGATGGGTGAAGGAGAAGCGTTTTTTGAAGACAAGAAAATGCCTGCAGCGGAGGCGCTTCGTTCGGCTGGACTGAACCCAATTTGCTTTGGCCCAAAGGAAGGCCTTGGGCTGATCAATGGCACACAGTTTTCTACAGCCTGTTGTCTGGTCGGTTTTTTCGACGCGGTTCGCAACGCGGCGACCGCAATCGTTTCGTCTGCGCTTTCGACCGACGCAATCATGGGCTCAACGGCTCCACTGACGGAAGAGATTCATGATCTTCGCGGGCATCGTGGGCAAATTGATGTGGCTCGCGTGATGCGAAAACTGATGCACGGCTCCGAAATCAGAGAAAGCCATCGGGAAGGCGACACCCGCGTGCAAGACCCTTACTGTATTCGCTGTCAGCCGCAGGTCACTGGCGCTGCGATGGATCTATTGCGATTCGCAGGACAGACGCTAGAGATTGAGTCCAACGCGGTGACCGACAACCCGTTGGTAATCGTAGACAAAAATCTGATTCTGTCGGGAGGTAACTTTCATGCTGAGCCAGTGGCGTTCGCGGCCGACCAAATTGCAATCGCGATTTCAGAAATTGGAGCCATTGCCCAACGCCGAGTCGCGTTGATGGTCGACCCAACTTTGTCGTTTGACCTTCCGCCGTTTCTAACGCCCGATCCGGGTTTGAATTCAGGATTGATGATCGCGGAAGTCACCACTGCCGCTCTGATGAGTGAAAACAAGCATCTTGCACACGCTTGTTCGACCGATTCAACACCGACTTCTGCCAATCAGGAAGATCATGTTTCGATGGCCGCCCATGCAGCGCGGCGGCTTCAACGAATGAATACCAACCTGAACACGATTGTTGCGATTGAATTCATGTGTGCCATTCAAGGAATCGAATTTCGTTCTCCGTTAAAAACGAGTCCTTCACTGTTACGCGTGATGGAAAAATTTCGATCCGTGGTACCATCATTGGAAAATGATCGCTTTCTTGCCAACGAGATAGATCAAGCCGCCACGATGGTTGCCGATGGTTCGTTGATTGATTCGGCAAAACTAACAATCGACAACGAATTTATCTCGCAGATCAGTGCGTGACCGCGATCGCATAGAATCAAAATTAGACAAATAGAAAAACAGAATTTTAGATAGTTTTCAGTCAGAACAATTGCCATGAACAACCAAAGATTTCGAGGACGCGATGTCGTTCCACCGACTGGGACTGAGCTTACTGCAAAAAGCTGGCTAACTGAGGCGCCGCTTCGGATGTTGATGAATAACTTGCATCCTGATGTCGCGGAAAACCCCAACGAGCTGGTTGTGTACGGTGGAATCGGCCGCGCGGCTCGGACTTGGGATGACTTTGACCGTATTGTTGAAAGCCTGACCCATCTCGAATCCGACGAGACTTTATTGGTACAGTCGGGCAAACCGGTTGGTGTGTTTCGAACTCACGAAGACGCCCCTCGCGTTTTGATTGCCAACTCCAATCTGGTTCCGCACTGGGCGACTTGGGAGCACTTTAACGAGCTCGACCAAAAAGGCCTGGCGATGTACGGGCAGATGACGGCTGGATCGTGGATTTACATCGGCACCCAAGGCATCGTTCAAGGCACCTACGAAACTTTCATGGAAGCCGGTCGTCAACACTACGATGGCGACCTTACTGGAAAGTGGATTCTCACGGGTGGGCTTGGCGGAATGGGCGGCGCTCAACCGCTGGCCGCTGTGATGGCCAAAGCCTGTTGCCTGGCGATTGAATGTGACGAAACGCGAGCCGATTTTCGCTTGCGAACGGGCTACCTCGACGAAAAAACTCATTCGCTCGACGAAGCACTTTCCATGATCGAGACGTGGACAAAATCAGGTGAAGCAAAATCAGTCGGCGTGATCGGAAACGCTGCGGATGTGTTTTCTGAATTGGTCCAACGTGACGTCAAACCGGATTTGGTTACCGACCAAACGTCCGCGCACGACCCGCTGCATGGTTACCTTCCTCGAAATTGGACGGTGGCCGAGTGGCAGGAGAAACAGAAAACGGATCCAAAAGCGGTTGAAAAAGCGGCCCGCGCGTCGATGCGGGATCAAGTCGCGGCGATGGTTGAGTTCCATAACCGAGGCATTCCAACGGTCGACTATGGAAACAATATTCGCCAAGTCGCATTCGAAGAAGGGCTTGAAACCGCGTTTGCTTTTCCGGGCTTCGTTCCAGCTTATATTCGCCCATTGTTCTGCCGTGGGATTGGCCCGTTCCGCTGGTGTGCACTTTCTGGCGACCCGGAGGACATTTACAAAACGGATGCCAAAGTCAAAGAGCTTGTTGATGATCCTGATTTGCATCACTGGCTGGACATGGCACGTGAACGGATTTCGTTTCAAGGTTTACCCGCGCGAATTTGTTGGGTCGGGTTAGGCGTAAGACATAAATTAGGACTCGCGTTTAATGAAATGGTTCGAACTGGAGAGTTGTCGGCACCCGTTGTCGTGGGTCGCGATCACCTTGACTCAGGTTCTGTTGCTTCGCCCAACCGGGAAACCGAAAGCATGAAAGACGGCTCGGATGCCGTTTCCGACTGGCCATTGCTTAACGCACTTTTGAGTACCGCATCGGGCGCGACTTGGGTTTCGCTTCATCATGGTGGCGGTGTGGGAATGGGGTTCTCGCAACATTCCGGATTGGTGATCTGTTGCGATGGCACCGAGGCGGCAGATCGTCGGTTGGAACGCGTCTTGTGGAACGATCCGGCGAGCGGCGTGATGCGGCATGCAGACGCGGGTTACAAAGAAGCCATTGAATGCGCGAAAGAAAATGGGCTGAACCTGCCAGGAATTATTCCGAATTAGGCAAACCGGATTCCGAGCTTGGCAATTCGGAATCAACTTCTTCCCCTGGCCGGATTAAAAAAAAAGGTCAGCACCAAACCAATCAATCCACCCAAATATCCGGCGTTGTGAATATAAGCAACACGCAAGAAAGCCCACGCGTTGGTCACGCCCAAATTTGCGAACACTTCGTCATACCGGGAATAGTCGGCGTCCGGGCCGAGATACAAACCGTATCCGTACCCGATCGCACCAGTGGCAAATCCCGTCAAGAACACGATGCCAAATCCAGCCAGAATTTTCTTTGCCGCGGCTGAGAACGACTGGTTGGGCAACATTCGCCTGGTCAAAATCCAAGCCACAATCAGGCCGACCCACCAAGTCGCAAGGAACCCGATGGAGCCGACAAAAAAGCGATCGCCCCACCCAAAATTCGCCCACTTAAATTGATCATATTTGAACTGCGTAAAATACTCAGGACCGATCGAGTAAGTCACTTGGTCGTGAATTACGCCGTACACTCCCGCGATCAAACAGCCCAAGACGCAGAATAGAATCAATCCTGGAACGTGGGCCATCGGAATGCTGGGAATCAAATACTTTCGCATTGAGTTGTTTCACCCGTGAGACGGTGGAGTCAGAAACACCGAAACGATCGCCTACAGATTCTCCAATACGAAATCAGTCATCAACCTTCGCAGGTGAGCCGCTTGCTTCTTGTCCCGAACCGCATGTCGATTGCTTGGATAAAGCATTAACTCAAATTGCTTGCCCGCGTACTGCAGTTCTTTGACAAACTGGATGGTGTTGTTCAAATGCACATTGTCGTCGACCGTACCGTGAATCAACAAAAGTTTTCCGTGCAAATCTTCGGCTTTGTTGTTCAAAACAGAAGTCGATTTGTAGCCCTCGGGATTGTCTTTCGGCATACCCATGTAACGCTCGGTGTAAATCGCGTCATAGTTTTTCCAGTCGGTAACCGGAGCACCCGAGATGCCCATCTTGAATGACTTGGAATGAGTCAACGCATAAGCCGTCATATAGCCGCCGTAGCTCCAGCCCCAAACTCCAATTCGATCGGCATCCACCCACTCGTTTTTCTTCAAGTGTTCGAGTCCTTTTTCAATGTCGGCCAGTTCAGCCCGTGCAAAATTTCGATGCACTGGCCAAACGTGTTTCGCACTCCGGTAGCTTGCCGATTGATTGTCGCACATCCAAATCACGTAGCCCTGTTGAGCCAACATCTGGTGCCACAAATACCATTGGCCACCGAAACTGTTCTTAACCCGCGGTGCTTGTGGACCGCCATAGATGAACACAAGGACCGGGTATTTTTTCGCTGGATCAAAATTGGCGGGTTTGATCAACATCGCATCCATCGGCTGCTCGTTACCTGATGGGACCTCCAGGAATTCGGGATCAATGATGTCAATGTAATTCAGCCGGTCATCCGACGACGCACTAAATCGCCTGACAAACTCGCCATCGTTTTTACGAAGCGTATAGGTCGATGGCTGGTTCACATCGCTGAACGAATTGATGAAGTACGAATAGTCGTCGCTGAAATCAACCGCGTGACTCCCCTGCCCTTTTGTGATCGCCGTGATTTCGCCAGACGCAAGATCGGCTCGGTACGCATGCATATCAATCGCATTGTCGCGCGTCGCGGTAAAGTAACAATGCTTTTTCTCTGGATCAACGCCCTTCAAACTACGGACTTCCCATTCACCCTCAGTAACCGCGCCAATCAATTTGCCATTTTTGTCGTAACGATAAATGTGGCTGTATCCAGTTCGCGGACTTCGCCATAGAAACTCACCATCGTTGAGGAAAACCGGATCACCCGGCGAATCAATCCAAGCTGGAGTTTTGTCACGAAACAGAACCCGCGGGTTGTTACCTTGGGGATCGGTACTGACAAGATCAAGCCAAGTCTGAACACGGTTCTGGACTTGAAGCAGCAATTGCGATCCGTCGCTCGACCAAGTCACACCGGTGATCAAAATTTCTTCTTCGCCATACGAACTCAAATCAACCCAAGTCACGTTGGCCGGATTCTTTGCATCAACAACGCCGACTTTGACCGTTGGAATCGGGTCACCGGCTTTGGGATAGTTAGTGAATTCCGATTTTCCGCGAATCGGCATATGGTCCATCACGGTAAACGGCAACAACGGCGTTTCATCAAGCTCCAAAAACGCGACCATGGTTCCAGCTTTGTCTTCACCAGCGTCTTGCCACCAATAGCCTTTGAAATTTCCGCGGCCGTAAAGCTCTTCCTGGTAGACCCAGTCAAGTTTACCGACCAAGTGTTTTTCATCCGCGGCAGCAACCGATTTCGTTTCGCGAGTTTTGATATCGTAGAAATGCAGACCCTTTTTGTTGCAAAACGCGATTAGAGATTCATCATCGTTAAAGTTGAACAGGCTCGCTGTTACATCTGGTTCGCCCAAAACCTTTACTGCCTCTTTCGTTTTCTTGCCACCCTCGGTGTAGTAGACCGCAGCATGGTCTTTGGCGGAAAAGATCACAACTTCGTTAGTCGTAGCGACCTTGGGAGTTGCTTTGGAAAGCGCGTCTGCAATTTCCTCTTCCAGCCCTGCGTCGAGTAAAGCCGATTTTACGTTTGAAACACTGAATGGCTGAGCCGGCTGATCGACAAAGGAAGCCGTTTCTGCGTCAAGCAAATAATCGCGACCGTTAACTTTGGTTTTGACCCAATTGGTTTTGCCAAACCAACGCGGCGAAGAAGGCTCGTTGCCCAGCAATCGGTTAGGGCCGTCAATCAGATCAAGCGAAAGTTTGCCTGACTTTTTGATTTCAGTAACTGCCGACGTTTTCAATTCAGTTGGCTCGGCAATTCGCAAAATTGGAAACTCTTTGTCCACAGCCAGTGATGCGTCCATGAAATTCCAAAACGCGAAACCGTCGTCGGATTCCGATTCAAGCATGTAACTGACCAATCGACCAAGCGGCTGTCCTGTGCGAACAACGTACGTGCTGGCCGAAATCTCACGAGCCTCACTTGCCCGTTCGCTTTCAATTCGAACCATTTTATGACGTTGAAACGCTCGCTCGTTGCGATTCAGTTTCTTGATCGTGTCGAATTGAATATCTAGTTTCGTATTAGCGTCTAAAGTTTCCACCGTGACGCCGTGCATCAATAAACGATCCGCGATCCGGGCTTGGCTGGCCGGGATCAAGTATGCAAATGGCATCGGGGTAGATTTGGTTGACTCATACTTTCCAACAAACTCACACTCGTAGTCGTGCGGTTTATCGTCTTTGAATCCTTTGATCGGAACTTTCTTGTCAAACGCGACTACTTTGGCGTTAAGCGAAATGGTCGTTCGCGCCGGTTGCGTTTTCCCGGTCTGGATCAAGTCCTTGTCGACCGTCGCAAGCAGCTGATGAATGGCTTCATGATTCTCGGTTGAAAAATCGAGCAACGCCGAAACGAAATCTTTGGTCGCGATGATGCGGCCTTTGTAATCGAGATAGCTGTAAGCCTCTGAAAGGATCGCCAATCGTCCACGCAACCCGACGTACTCTGTGCTGTAGCGCGGCTCGTGTCCATAAGTGGTCCATCTGGTATTTTGCCGGTTGAAGTTTCCGTAATAGAAAGTCAACTGGCCTTTCTTTTCCAATCGCTCCGTAACAGTCGGCATCATTTTTTGCCGCAAGTAGTTTCGGATTGGCTCCGCCGTTGCCGGGTTGTGGGGAATATCATAAGTCAAACCGTATTGGTGTTTGGAGCCGTTGGTCGTGTGGCAATCAACGAAGAGATGCGGGTTGGTTTTGTTGATCAAGGCGACGAGGGCGCGGGCTTCGGGAGATTCAATTTTGCAAAAATCGCGATTCAAATCCAATTGCTGAGCATTTTCACGACGTCCCATTCCGTTTACCGGGCCGACTTGTCCGGGGCGGTTATTGAGACCAACTCGATCGTTTCCGTCAGCGTTGTAGTTGGGTGCGAAAAGAATGACATTTTTTTCAAGCCATGGATGATCGACGTTACCAGCGAGTTCACGCAACATCATGAGCAAGGCTTCTTTTCCTGCACATTCGCCGCTATGAATATTGCCCAGCAACAATACAACATTTCGTTCGTCTTGATCGCCAAGTGCGTATGGCTTTTTTGAGACGATTGCCCCGACCATTTCGCGGCCTTCGACCGTCTCGCCCCAGACGAATTTTGAGACGTGATCTGCTTTTTTGTCGCAGGCGTCCACAAACTCAACCACTTCGGCGGAAAGGCTGGTAGATTTGAAGTCACTTTTCTCGGCCACTGTTAGAGGGCTTGGATTTTCGCTTTCGTTTCCATCCTGTCCCATGGCCGCGGTTGCAGAGAAATTCATAAGTGTTAGAACGCAAGTAAGTAGAGCAAGTTTTTTCATTTTCGACTCAAACGGTTTGGACCAAGCGATTTTTGTGCGTGGCAATTCGTGTTGATGTTTCGCATTAATTTGAACGGCCTATTGGAAAACAAGGTAGTCGAAATGGCAACCATGAGCGAGCGAAATCCTAACGACTGCCGTGAATTCGGACACGATGAAATGGGTTAACGCTCTTGATCGCCATTAACAATCATTGCAGCAGAAATACGGAATCAAAAGATGCAGAAGCACTGGATATTCATCGGGGCCATTCACGCCGCCATCGCCGTCGCACTCGGTGCGTTTGGAGCCCACGGTTTGGTGGACTTTCTCGCAGAACTGCATCTGGAAGATCAGGAATTGGCGACCAAACGACTGGGCGACTGGAAAACCGCCGCACAATACCAGATGTATCACGCGATCGGCATGATCCTGGTCGGGATCGTTAGCCTGTTCCGCAGTAGCAAATCGCTCAACATAGCCGGATGGTGTTTTTGGTTCGGCATCACTTTGTTTTCTGGATTGCTTTACATTTTGGTCTTAACAGAAATCCGAATCCTCGGTGCGATCGTGCCGTTGGGGGGATTAAGCTTTATCGCTGGCTGGGTTTGTTTTGCGATCGGGAGTTGCTGTTTGTCACGAGATACCGCTGGCGAGAGTCTTGTGACTTTGACTTCGACGAAGGAATGATTGCGGCGAGAAACCAATAATTGAGCGATTCAAAACGATGGTGAGCGATGTTAAGCAATGTCGACTACGCCAAGCCGTGTTAACGAGGAAACCAGGATGCAAATTGGATACTGCGGGAACGTCCACCCCGGCCGAACAATCGAAGAAGTCAAAAAAAATCTCGCCGAGTATTCGCTTGCGGTCAAACGGCATGTTCGTCCCGATCGAGAAATGGGAATCGGGCTTTGGTTAAGTGCGACCGCCGCTGGTGAATTGGACGATCAAAACAAACTGCTAAGTTTTCGCGATTGGCTGGCCGAAAATGGATTGATTCCGTTTACGCTCAACGGATTTCCTTACGGTGACTTCCACCAAGAAATCGTCAAGCATGACGTGTACCGGCCGACTTGGGCAGAAGTCGAACGTTTGGATTACACGGTGCGACTGGCCGAGATTCTTAACATGCTGCTCCCCGAGGGAATCGACGGAACCATTTCGACATTACCGCTTGGCTGGCCCGTCGAAGTCACAACTGGCATCTCAAATGTGGAAAACGAATTGTTTTGGAAATCCTGTTCACGGAATCTGATTTCCTGTGCTCAGCGACTGCAAAACATTTATCAAACAACTGGCCGTAACATCATGGTGTGTATCGAGCCGGAGCCAGGATGCATTCTCGATACCTGGGACGATATCGTTGGGTTCTTCGATCAGCATTTGTTTAACGGCGATGCGGAAACAACCGAAATGGTTCGCAATCACATCGGAGTTTGCCACGACGTTTGCCATTCGGCGGTCATGTTTGAAGAGCAATCAAAAGCCATCAACGAATACGCCAGCGCCGGAATCAAAATCGGCAAAGTCCAAGTCTCTTCGGCGATCGACGTAAATTTCGAGGGTGATTCGGAGGATGCAAAAGCGGCGAAGATCAACCAACTCGCAAGTTTTGCCGAGCCAAAATACCTTCACCAGACTTCGGTGCGAATCGGTGAAGACGTCGCATTCTACGAAGACCTAAATTTGGCGTTAGCTAAAGCCGGCGATGATCCGCAAGGCCAGTGGCGTGTGCATTTCCACGTTCCCATTTTCTCGCAGGCGCTCGCCCAGATCGGCACAACTCAAACTGACATTGAGTCGTGCGTCAAAGCGATAATCGATTCAGGAAAACCGCTTCCTCATTTCGAGGTTGAGACGTATGCCTGGAACGTGTTGCCCAAACCTTTGCAACAGCAACCGTTGGCTGACGGAATTTCAAAAGAGATCGTCTGGTTCGATGATCTAATCGAATCGATACTGTCTTGATCGGTTATCGGTTTAGCAATTTTTAACGCGTTGCCTAACCACTTAAAGCACATTGGCAACGTCCACGAGTTTCAGGAATTGGATCAAGATCATCGTCAGCCCGGCCAGCAGCGCCAAACCGCTTCGAAGATATAGCCAGCTTGGCGGCGCGTCTCCCGGTGGCAGCGGCCTGACGATCAAGCAACTAATAATCGAGAAACCCACCGTGACCACGAGCACCCATATCATGCTCGACCAAATCATTAATTCGTTGCGATAGACGGCAGGCAAATGAATCGCCAACGCAATTATCGGAGCAAGTCCCGCGGTCAGAATAACACGTTTCCACAAATTGCTTCGAAATTTCCAACCGACGATGTTTGAACAGGCCTGGGTTAGCGATACACAGACGGCCGACAGAAAAGGCACGAACAGAAACTGGTACAAATCGAATCGCTCGATGTTCAAAAACAAATTCGCAGACGCCATAAATAGAAATGGCGCAAGCACGTTATAAAGAACCGAGCGAACTCGCAGTTGCCATGGTGCTTCGGCGACATAGGACATCGTCAGGTAAATCGCATAGCCAATAAAAATCGGAAGCGCCCAATCGAACGAGCCCATCGCCCAGCATCCGTAACTGCTGAGGCAAAACACGATCGAGCCACCCGCGTTGAACGCCTTTGAAATATGCGCCACAACAATCACTAACGCCAGCAACGTTGCAAAGCTAAAGTTTTGGATCGCCAAATCGTAAACGTCAGTTTGCATTGTTTTTGTAAGCACCAACAAAGTGCCCAGCGGAATCCAAAGATTGTCCGTCCCCCTGAGCGAAATCAACTCAATACACATCACCAACAAACCGATCAGCGAAGCAGTCAAAACGTAATGCCAAACGTTTGGTAGATGACCGCTGCCGGCAAGCGGATCCCAGATCAGTAACGGCATCAGCGCCGACACAAATGTGACGATGAAGAATGCGAGGCAACCGGCGACACTTTTGTGTTCTTCTTCAACGCGGAATACTAGTTGACCGAACTTTTTTCCAATCAACGCGGCCGCGGAATCGGAGATCGCCAGGATTAAGATACAGATGACGAATTTCCAAACCACGCCGTTGCACAAAACGAAGCAAATATAGATGACGACCGGGTAGAACTCGGATCCTGAGCTCACCCGGTCGATTCCGTGGATGCCTTGAAGCCAACGTTTCTTTTTGCTGACGACAAAAATCGCCCCCATGCTCATTGCAAGGCACAGCACGACCCAATGCGAGTGAATCAGCATCGGCAAGCTCAAACTGACGATTCCGCCACTAAAGTGAAGCAGCTTGCGAGTCCATTCGACCGGTGGCTTTTTCGTTCGATGCCAAATTTCCGCGGACGCGATCAGCACTGCAAAACAAGCGGCAATTAAACCCGCAAACATCCAATCGGAAGACTGTGGCGCGGCGAAAAAGGTTTCGACTTGAGCAAACGGAAGAGCGAACGCAAATTTGGGTGTCAGTTGGTTCAGGCTTTTTCCTCCACTTTGAACGCGCTATAAAACCAAGCCATATCGGCGTCTAAAAGTTCTTCCCCCAGCGTAGTGTGTTGTCGAATTTGATTCGCAAAAGCCTCCGGACGCTCGCGAGGAACAAGCATATTCCAATACGCCCATCGTGCCCCTGGCCGAGCCGACTCGATCAACTGACCATAATTTTTTTCACACAATGCTTCATCGAGATACTCAAAAATATCAGACAAATTGTAGCCATCAAAACCGGTTTGCTGATGTGCGATTGCAGCGTCCTGAATGGATCCGTGAAACAAAGTCAGACGATCCAGTCCGGCTCGAATCGATTCGAAATTTTCTTCACGCAAGTAATGTGGCAACGCTTCGGTGACGGAGTAATTTCCGGTCAAAATGTAACGCAGGTAAGGATTCGAGTTTGTCGAAACCTTCGTCAATGCATGTTTTGTTCTTGCGAGAATCTTTTCTGACACTGAGCCTTCGACGTAGCGAAAGAATTCTGGATCTCGGCCCAGCCTGGCCATTACAAAACGGCTGAAGAAAAAACGGAACAGCATTCGCCAACGAAAAGTGTTCCATTTCTTGCGATAAAATTCGGATTGCTGGTCACCTGTTTTATCGGCCAGCAGTTGGGCGATTTTTTGCTTGGAATGAACCAGAGGCACGATACGAGTTCGAAACGTTTTGAAGTAGTTCTCGAACTTCCCGGCGTGGATGAATCCGCTTTCGATTGCAGCTGAATGATTGTCCCAGAAGTTCGCTGCGTTCTCCGACAATCCCGATTTGATTTCCTGGTAAACCTGAATTCGATCGGCCGATTCTGTAACGCCAAAAAAAGCGAGAATCTCACTATGGGAAAGTTGGCGGAACGATTCGCGGCGCAGTTCGACGCACGCTAACTGAGCCGGGCTGAGATCTGCAGCAACGACTTCTGCGCCAGCCGCCAGTAACGAGAACGAGTTATCGCCTGCCGAAGCGATTGAAAGAAACCTTTTCCCCGGTGCAGGCTGGAGTGCGGTACAGAGGATCGACGCGTCTTCCCAGCAATTCGCATAACGAATTTTTTCGAAGTCTGCTCGTTCCTTGATATGATTTGCCATATTTGATCAGGCTAACTTTTATTGTGCCACTTTTTGTACAGCATTAATTACCACCGTTTTTTAGGAAAGTGGTGGAATCCGTTTTCTATCGTTAAAAAATCGCGTGACGACCATCAACTTCGCCCATAACTTTCGTGTGCCGCGGCGAAATCACCAGCCGACATTGCGCCGATAATGGAAAGCTCACCACACAAAATAGACGCCGCACAAATCTCGGAGAACTTTCTCGCCTTCCCGCTCCCTTTACAGCCGATCATTTCCAGACATTCACTGGCAGTCGGTAAATGCGTGCCGCCACCCACGGTTCCGCAAATCAAATTGGGTAGCGAAACAGATATATAGAGCTCGCCCGTTTCGGTGATGTCCAACCGAGTGATCCCGACCGCGGCTTCGCTGACGCATGCCGCATCCTGACCGCATGCAATGAATATCGCCGCAAGCCCGTTGGCATAGTGACCTTGGATGCCGATACTTCCGCTTTGAATTCCCCCCAAAGCGGAGACTTGCCAGTAGCTAAACATTTTTTCGACGGTCGAATGTAAAAACCGACGGATCAAACGCGCGGGAATCGTTGCTTCCGCGATTAACTTTTTTCCTCGCGCGGTGCTGAACGCCTGGGCAGTGGCTTTTTTGTCGCCCGACATATTGCCGTCGATGTACCAAGCCACCGTTTTGACAGGAGAGTTGGCTTCAATCCACTTACAAATGGCTTGCGTGGCAATGGTGACCATGTTTTGGCCGCCCGCGTCACCCGTTGTGAATTCGAATTGCAAGTAGACTTCTTTGCCGACGATAGATGTCTTCAAGTCAATGAGTCGGCCATGGTTCGTTTTCGTTTCAACAACGGTTTGCAGCTGATCAAATTTTGGAAGCAGCCACGCGAGAAAACTTCCGACTTCTACCAGCGATTGGAAAACGAAACACGGGGCGCGGACAACCGATTCGGTCAAGCAAGCCGCCGTTACTCCGCCGGCCATACTCGCAATCAACGCGCCTCGGTGATAAGACGCGACCAAAGCCCCTTCGGTGGTTGCCATGGGAACGTAGAAATCGCCGTATGCCGCAGTGCCATTAATTCGAAGTGGTCCCATGACACCGACCGGGATTTGCGCCATGCCGATTTGGTTTTCGATATTAGCGGCCAGCGATTCCGGGGCGGCTTGGTGGCCTTCGCCTGCCAACTGGGTCGTATCGATGCCTTGAGAGCGTAAAAGATCGCGACGAGATTTAATCGCTGCGGCAGAGTGATTGTTTGTGCCCGTCAATCGCGGCGGAAGCGGATCGGTTTTATGGCTGCGCGGTGACAACCGCTTTTTTGTTTCATCAATCGCTTGATCGCCGAGAATTCTTTGCAGAATAATTCGGGCGTGCTCGTTGGGAACTGCCATGTTAGGAAAATGCCATGTTATTAGTCGTGGGAACCCATCATGGCACCGTCTTCTCGATTGGCAAGGTCTTCGAAGTGTTGCTGGTGAATGTTTTTACTCTTAAACTGGACGCTCCCATCAGCCATTGCAAAAGTCGCCCCCCAATTGTGATGGCTGCCAAAGCCACCCACAAAGTCGTTTGCATTTGCGCCTGCTAAATTGCGAGTTTTCCATATCTGTTCATCTATCATTTCGCTCGCATTTCGCAATGTCGCTCGAGTGCCGGAAGCCCAACCAAGATCTGAATCCAGTGGTGCAATTTCACCAATAAGAATCGTGTTACTGCTGCCGTCATAAATATCTTCAAAGCCGATCCTGCTGTTCAGAAAAAGTATCCCGTTGTTATCAACATCGATCGGGGTTTCAACATCATTGTGACATCCTGCGTAATTTGAAGTTCCTGCTGTGGTGGCTCCAAAACTCGTCGTAAACGAAGGGCACATATACAGCTCAATTTCCTGCTCTCTAGCCGGAATGTTGGCAGGTGCATAAGTTCCAATTGTCACGTCGAAATTGTTGGCGATACCGCGCTGCTCGATGTATACCAATAGGTCGACGAGAAAGCCAACGTGTAGTCCGATTTCCTGATTAAGAATTGGACCGGCTTTATCCGTTACGCCAGGTGGAAAATGCTCGTGTGAAAATTCGTAGTTGTGACATGCCAAAGCGACTTGAGACGCCTTGTTCATGCAAACTGTCCTACGGGCGGCTTCACGAACCTGTTGAATAGCTGGTATAAGCATGCCAATCAAGATTCCGATGATTGCAACAACAACCAACAGTTCGACTAAAGTAAAAGCCGATCGAGTGCCCCGTGATTTTTTAAAGGGACGACTGTGTTTATTGTTAAGTCCCATTTTAATTTTCCTTAGTTGGTAATTCATTCAATTTAACCTGTTTTGATCGCTGCGACACCTGATTTCCGGATGTAATTTTGGCAGTGACACGAATACTAATTGTTTTTGAGCCCTCCGGACGATCAACGGAAATCTCCACCGTTGCTTTGGATCTACCGTCTAGCTGAGGAGCAACTGCAATCGTTTCTCCCATGTAGTCGGCTTGTTTTTCAACGCTTGCCAAAGCATGAGATACGCCACCATCAAGCAGCCAGCGGGCTTGCTCAATCCGCAGTTCATTTCTCAATTGAATTCGACTGCGACTACTTGAGTTAAGAATGGAAAGCATGATGACGGTGGCAACCGACAAACTAACCAATGCAATGACGAGGATGCCGCCAGAACGTTGGTTGTAACGCTTTGATTTGGGCCTTCTTGAACGGACGATCATTTCTTGCCCTCCACTTTTTCGCCAGATACATCTTTAACGTCTGGTTTTTCCAGCCGTCGTTTTTCGTTTTTTGGTTGTTCAAGTTTTGGTTCGACTTTTGGTTTTTCGACTTCTGGTTTCTTAGATGCTGGTTTCTCAGATTTGCCTAACTCTTCATCGGCTTTGTTGGGGGCGCTTGATTTGGCTGGCTTCTTGGCTGCGACTTTGAATTCCGAAATCGTCTTCTTCCATCGGTTTGGGCTGACGCGCAGGTACAGATCGACGGAGTTTGGAGTCAAAGTTGGTGGTGTAAACTTCGGCGTGGCTTTCGTCTGGGATTTTGCTTTCTTGGTATCGGCTTTCTTTACCGGCAACGTCTCATTTCCTCGTTTTACTTCTAGCCCAACCCAATTCGGAAGTTCATCAGACTGCCATTTCGCAATCGCGTTGGGAGCAAGTTTAAAAGAATCCACACTTTGAGGAGCCGTTTTGTCTTGGCCTGAAAAACGCTGCACAGAGATGCCTTGATCATTAACTTGGTAGACGGCAGTGACTCCCTCGTCAAAACTCAATTCCAACTTGGGCCCGTCAACAACGGCCTTGCGGCAGGTTTGGACATCATCACGAAACTGCCAGCCTAGCCGCGTTAGCGTTTGATGACTTTCCTGCCGAACTTTTTGCACTCTTGCATACTTCATCGTTTGGCGAATCCAAATCACGTTCACTGTCAACAACACGGTTGAGATTGACATCGCGATAAGGAGCTCAAACAGGGTGAAACCGGACCGACCGCTAGAACGTCGTTTTGGCAGTTGCAAAAATTGGCTTTGTTTACTGTTGTTAAGTTTTCTCCTTCGATTCATTCTTGCTTCCCCTCCTCGTCAGCATCTTTTCCAGTTTCCTCTGGCGAACTCGGTGAGGTATTTATCAACCAGCCTGACAGGGTAACTGGTTTGCCAGGAAAACGGCGTTTCCAATCGAGCTGTAACTCGATACGGGTTCCGAGATTGTCGGTGACGAGTTTGCCCGCAAGAACAGGTGATCGCAAAACGGTTGCGCACTGGCTGGAAGGCTCAAGTGCAGCGATGGCTTCGGTGGCTTGGCCGACATTCAATTGTGTGATCGAATCGAGGTGATTACTTAACTCACAAACTGCAATTCGACGCTGGCCGATGTCTTTCCAAACACGATTCGCGCTAACACAAATCGTTGTGATAAAGCCCATAACGGTGATCATCAGCACGCACGTGACGAGGATTTCCCCCAACGTGAAAGCTGATTTCGAGTTTTGGATTCTGTTTCGCATGATTTATTTAAATTAAATATTTGCCGCGAGGCCGTTCATAATCGAAATTAGAGCCATAAAAATACTCAGCGCCGTCATCAATACGACAGCGGCCAAGAAAATGTGCAAGCAACTGAGCATTAATTTTACAATGACGATGCCACGAGTCTCTTCGAAATTGCCTTGCGATAAAGCCCCACGCCGAAGCAACCAAGCCTGCGTTTCACTCGAATTGCACATGGCGAGCGAGGGAACTTCATTGCGTTTGATGACTCTCGCTTTGACCAAAGCATTCAACTGAGCTTTTCCGTTGCTGATGTGTTTGTTCGCCGACGTAAATCGCTTTACCCATTTTTCATGGGAATAGACGGAAGCCAATTTCTTTACGCTTGCCGGGATAGCTTGCCCTATTTGCGTCACCAAAGCCAATATTCGCTTGCTATTTACCCCCGCAGACGCACGCGGCAAATTCCCACTGGATGACAGCCATCTGGCCAACGCAGATATCAAATGTTTACCAAGAAAAAACATCGCAACCATGACAAAGAGCACAAAAATGGGCGAAAGTTTAACGGCCAGATCTGAAAGTGATATCAGAACTTTGAAAACACCAGGAAGCTCGATACCGAACTCCTCAAACATCGTTAAAAACTCCGGGGCAATTCTCAACAAAATAAAACCCAGAATCCAAGACACAAAAAGCGCTCGAAACATCAGCCGAGCTACCGCTCCCAAAGTCGAATCACCGGGCACTGGTGACTTGCTCTCGGCTAGTCGTTCAATCAACGCGTTTTCCAGCAAATCCAAGTGCCCTGCTTCTTTTGCAGTGCGCAATCCTACCCGGCATATTGGAGGAAGCAACTCAGCATTCGCATCCAATGCGTCAATAAAGTCATTTCCATCACCAAGCGCGGTAGCAAACGACCAAATGTCTTTCCCTGTTCGGTTTCTAAACTCATTCGCAAAACCAGACATGATGTGCACGGGACTAACCCCGCTATGCCGACACACGATCAAAGTTCGCAACAACGAACGCTGAATGGGCGAGCAAGCTGCGAACATTTCCTCCGCGATCTGCCCGCAGGCATATCGATCAAGTGTTTTCAAATTGTTGGATGTTTCGACCATTACTATTTAACTGACGTAAGCCCGGAAACGATTGCGATCAACGGCATGAACAGCGCCACAACGACAGTAAAAATGAAAAAAACAATCGCCAAGAAGATGGCCAAATTGATCAAGTAAATCCACCAGCCACTTGCATTGCTACTGCGATCCCAATAGTAGTAAGCGACTTCTTTGAGCATTTCGATTTTCGCAGGCGAAGCAGGTAACGCCATGACCGAGTTTAAGAATCCGAACCGCTCGCCGGGGTAAAACGTGTCACGACTGATGACCGGTGGCGCGTGTGCTGAAACTTCAGTTGCTGTTGATACCGAAGTTTGATCGTCGGCCACTTGAGCCATTTCAGGTTGCCAATCGGCCGAGTGAGATTCTGCGGTTGTATCAGGCACCGTTTTATCAGCCACTATCTCGCTGGCCGATTTCGAATCCATTCGATCGCCGTACTCGTCCAGGAAGCTTGAGCCCCAATTGCGGCTGAGCGTATTTACCCAGCTTTTGCCCGAAGACTCTCCAGCAATCAAAACGGCTTCATCCTCTTCGATTCCTGATTTAAGCAAATGAGCAAGATGCCATGACCAATTTCCCAGTGCTGTTCGGTCACCGATCGTTTTTTGGTCAATGAAATTCATGTTTCCTGGCCGGCTGCCAACCGTCAGTCGATCCAGCATCCAGATAGAAATAATCAACAACGCAGGAACGACGATACTCAGCCACCAATAGTTACGTATCGTTTCAGCAGCATCGAGCACGAGATTTGTGATAAATGGCAATTCAATGCCAAACTCAGCGAACATGGTTTCAAAAATTGGCGAGACAAAGATTGAAAAACAAATCAGGATCATTACGAACACAATTAGCAACAAAAGAGGGTAAAGCAAAAGCTTTAACAATTGCCGCGAGGTTGCAGTGTCTTTTCCGACAGAGCAAAACGCGTTAAGAACTTTATGAGCGATAACGTCTTTGGATTTCAGAGACTCCGTTTCGAGCTCAAGAGCCAAACAAAACGGAAGCACGTCACAACGTCGAGTTGCTGATTCATGGTTATCTGAACCGGCAAACCAACGCTGGATTCCTCGCAATTGGTGGCGGGCCTCGGGAAGACTTGCCGCGAGTTCTCCTAATTCATTGGCAATCAGTCCGCGATTGGCCAAGATCAAATCCCAATTGGGTTCGCCAATGCTGGTTGTATCTGAGTGGTTCAATTGAACACCTCGTTTGCTTTTAAGACTTCCTGCAACAGCGAGATAATGGGAGAGAACAAAGCAAGGCAATATATGGCCGTAGCAACGCCACCGACTCCAAACAACAAAACACTTGGAATCGATACTTTTAAGTAATTCAATCGACGACCGGCGAGCAACGAGAAATATGAAGCGATTTTTGTGACTTGAGGATTGTCCGAATTGACTGCTGCTGATTCAACATCAATGGCAGCGGCGGGATCAGCGTTAGTTAGTTGACAACTGGTCGCGACTGCCTCAGCGACTGGCATATTTGAATCAAGTAGCGTTTGCAAAATACGAAGCGTTCGGCTGACGATTTTGAATCGCATGTATTGCTTGCCGCCGAACCAAAGTGCAATCTTTCCTAATCGCCCTGCCATCATCCCGAATAAAATAGCCAGCAGAACGATTCCAATTACAACCGCGACGCCCAAGAGCAAGGGCGAAGTATCGAACAGATCAGTCACACGATTGGCTGCTCTAGCGCCTGGGTCTTCGCGAAGTCCATACAGCACGGGCGAAACATACCAAACGAAACAGCAAAGTCCTGCGACTGTAATTGCCAATATTATCGCCAAATATAAAAAAGCACCGCGAACGATACGAGCAAGCTGGTCTTCAACGACCGAGTGTTCGGCCAGTCCATCGAGAACGGGCGCAATCGAACCGGTTTGCTCGAAGGTCTCCAATGCCGCCAAGTACTGAGGTGGCAGACCGTGCGACGAATCGGAGGAGTTAAAAGCTTTGGTGATCGGCTGATTTGAGTTTTGATCCAGACCTTTAAGAATGGTGGATTCGAACCGATCCAAGTTCGCGTTAGTGAGCTTTGGTTTGCCCAGAGAAACTCCAGCTGCCAACACGCTTTTCAGCTCGTTGTGAAATTGCTTGAGTTGGTCAGCAGTCATTGGCAACCTGTTAGATGTAGATGAAAACAGGTTAGCACATCTCAAATGGCCAATACAGACCTGAAGAGAGAACAGGCTCGGGAATGAAGCTCAGGCGTTGCCGAAGGATCCTTCTAGTTTAGGCTATTACGTGAAAGCGACCGACAAATTCAGACCGCATTGCGTGCGGCCAAGCATTGGCAAACCAGCCAAACAACATGATTATAAATATCAACCAGTGGTCCTTTATGACCTAAGGCCCCGGCGTATGACCCGGGGTGTGAATGACGTTGAACCGGCGTTTGAAGAGGTCTGGCAAGCGTCGACCGAGCGTGACGTTTCAAGCTGAGGCCGCGTTAAGGTCCAAGATGGAGGCCAAGCACGTTTGGCCAACGGCCTTTTTTACCGTAGCCTAGGGCAATCGCCCTAGGTGTGGAGTCGATCCAACCGTTTTGGCTGAAGGCCAAACTCATCCAACACTTTCACGATTGAATATGGCCTTCAGCCAAAGCAGATTGTTGTTTACGCATTCCTAGGGCGATGCCCTAGGCTACGGTGAACATGGCCGTTGGCCAAAGCAAAATGGCCCTTGGCCAGAGTAGGAGGACCCACGCTTTGTGTCGCCGCCGTTCGCCAAAGCGCTCTTTGCCCCGATTCCGGGTTCACCCGAGTTAAGCGCACTTACGTCATGGACCCACCGAAGAAGGCCCCGTCCGACCTTCGGTCTTTGCCCAAAACGAATTCAAACTTCTTAGTTGCTGAGCGAACGGGTGGTGGTTCGAACAGGTTGGCTTTCCGAGACAAGGATCTTTGTGATCGCTTCGACCTTTGCGTAATCATGATAGCCGCGGGCGATGTAACGCACGTTGCCAGATTGATCTACAAAAATCGTAGTCGGCAAAACCGACTTGCCAGGCAGAATAGCGTTAAGCGATTGATCGCCCATCCCGCATGCGTAGTTAAATTTGTACTCTTCCATGAACTTTCGAACGTCATCCAAGGCACTCGTTGGATCGTTTGGGTTGTCCATTGAGACACCCAAGACGGCAACGTCCTGGTCTTCGTATTTCTTCTGAAGCTCGATGTAGTGAGGAATTCCTTTTCGGCACGGCGGACACCAAGTCGCCCACATGTCCAACACCAAAACTTTGCCCACGTAGTCGCGGTTTGAGATTCGACTACTGCTTTGGGCGTCAGCTACGTCAAAATTAATTGGGAAGGACTGGAACTGAGAAACAACTGTTCGGCTCCACTTGGCGATTGAGCGACGGTAGCGATACTTAAGATCGTCTTCAACCAATTCTTCCAAACCTGATCGGTCGTTGAGTCGGCTGAGGAACGGGTCTTTAAGAATCGTTTCAAAATCTCCAAAGCCAGCGTCAACCGCCAACTGCAAAGAAGTATAAGCGTTCTTCTGATCGTCGCGGATCGCATAGCCCTGAGCCATGCTGATCATCGGTGCGGCGAGTGCCTCAAGTGCGTTCTTTGGGTAGCCCGCGTTTGCTTTGAGGTTGACGGCAATCTTGCCTTCGTAAATTCGAACCTTGCTCGACACTCGCTCGTTGACTTCGGTCGTGACTGAACTTAGTCGCCCAAGAACTTTCATCAAATGGAAAGCCATCTCCGGATCGGCGTTGCCATCGAACTGCTTGGTCGCTCGAAGCTCATTTACGACTTTGATAACTTCGTTAAGAATTTTTGCATCGTGAGTAGTCCCTTTATTCTCCGCGATCGTTATCAAGGAGTTCATGTACATGATGTTGAACATCCGCTCGGCGGAGTAAACCGTTCGAGCCTGCTTGGCAAGATCGAAGGCCTGGAGGACGTCTCCCGCCTTAGCGACTCGCTCGCAATTAGCCAGTTGCTGCTGAGATGGAGAAAGATTGGGGGATGCTTGAAAGGTGGCGCCTGAGGCCTGAGTTATGAAGAATGATGTGAATAATACAAAGAAGGTCAAACTTGTAGTAAAACGCATTTTTGAATCCCGTCGCAATGCTCTAGTAATATCAGACCAAAAACGGTCTGATCCAGAATGGGGAAAAACATTTGATAAGGTTTGAAAAAAACGATGTTAAAATTACCTGATCAAAGTGTCCCTATCGTCTCGGGGGAATAGGCTACACCGTTTGAAGCACTTGTTAAGGGGCTTGACGGAATAAATGTGGAATTCACCTTGACTCCTTAAGTCTACAAATTCGCCTCAATTTCACATTGAAAACGAAAATTATCAACATTCTGGCTGCTTTATGGCCCCTAAACTCCCTTAATATCCTTTGAAAAAATTCTCAGTCACCGATTCTTCCTCCGATTTTCGGCCCATGCTACGTATGGCAATACCCGCTCTTGCGGAGGAGTTTTTGGTGTTGATGGTGACCTGGACGGATTGGCTCTTGGCCAGCCGTTACTTTGCCGAAGACGGAGACGCGACCAAGGCAGCCATGGGGTTGATGGCCTATTTGATGTGGCTGATCCCCAGCATGTTTTCAGTCGTTGCCATCGGTGCCACAGCCTTGATCGCGCGCTGGATCGGCGCGGAAGATTTTGAGTCCGCAAAACGCGCGGCGAACCAAGCGTATCTGATCGCTGGTTTAATCGCGGCAGCTTTGACGTTGGTCACCTGGTTTTTTGGTCCGGCCTTTATTTCGGTGATGCAGCTCAAAGGCGACGCTGCGGACTACGCGCTTGAATATTTACGGATCGTCACCCCGTTGATCCCTTTAATTATGTGTTCCCAAATCGGAGCCGCCTGCTTGCGCGGTGCGGGGGATACTATTTCGGGATTTGTTGTCAAAGCCATTGTTGTGATCATTAACGTTTTGGTCAGCACGTTTTTTGTAACTGGCTGGGGCTGGTTTGACGGCATCGGTTGGAAAGGAATCGCAATTGGAACGGCGTCAGGATACGCAGTTGGGGGGCTGATTATTTTGGCTATCTTGATCCGCGGGCGCGCCGGGTTGCAGTTGCGCTGGCGATGGATGAAACCCGAATGGTCGATCCTTTCAAAGATGTTTCGTATTGGGCTGCCGGGCGGGTTCGATATTGGAACGTTGTTATTTAGTCAGTTGTTGTTTCTGGCTTTGATCAACAGTTTGGGGAAAGCATCTGCCGCTGCGCATGGGCTGGCTGTTCAAATTGAGGCTTGTGCATTTCTACCGGGCGCCGCGTTTCAAGTCGCAGCGGCCACGATGGCGGGGCAGTTTCTTGGGGCCGGCATGCCAGATCGTGCGCGCCGAAGCGTTTTAATTTGCCTTGGCGTTGGCGGCACAATCATGATCGTCAGCGGAGTCATGCTGTATTTCTTCGGTTTGGAAATCGCAGTTTTCTTTACCCAAGATCAATTCGATCCGACGACAGCCAACGTGGCCAAATTGCTAAAAATCGTGGCCATTGCGTTACCAAGTTTGGCAGTAGTGATGATTCTCAGCGGAGCGTTTCGTGGCGCCGGAGACACACTGTTACCGTTTGTGTTTACAGCAGTCGGTTTCTTTGTAATCCGAATCCCGCTGGCCATCTATTTCTCGTTCGAAGCGTTTGAAATTCCCGAACTTGGCATCACAATCCAAGGGCTCGGCTGGGGCGTGGCGGGTGCTTGGTATGCGATGGTCGCGGATCTCGTAATTCGAAGCGTTATGGTAACGGCCAGGTTCGTTCAAGGCGGCTGGCAACGGATCAAGATTTAGTTTTCAAAGCGAAACGGACCTTTCAACCGATTATGGATCGGCAACTTCGATCATGCTTTTCAACATCGCGCTGTTTGCGATTTCCGTTGAGCCAGTCCCTGATTTGGAAAAGGCGACGTGGTAACTCTGGTTTTGGAGCGAGGATTGGGGAACGGAATTGTAATTGGTGACTAGAGGCGGCCATAGCTTACAATGAGTTGAGCATTTTTTGACCAAACTCTTCCCAAACAAGTAGCCGTATTAAATGACAGGCATCTTGATTGCAATTGCGGTCTTCAGCTTGTTATATCTGGCAGGTTGGTATTTCGGGAATCGCAATCGAAATGCAGCAAAACAACGCCAAGCGGAAGAGGTGCACGATGCATGGGGAATGGCGATCGAAAAGAGCCGACCATGGCCCGTCTATCATTCACTGCTGACGCGTCGCAACGAAAGCGGCGGCGATTATTACGTGGATGAAAATACCTGGCATGACCTGGATCTTTACGGGGTGTTCGAGGAACTGGATCGAACATTGACCTCTGCCGGCGAGTGCGAGCTCTATTGCTTACTTCGAAACATTCAAATTGACGAGGGAGTCCTGGCCGACCGGGACAGGACCATTTCGTTTCTCGAGAACAATGCCGAAACCCGTCGAAGGCTCCGCGAGATTCTCATTAACCTGGGTCGAGAGAGTTTGTTGATTGGGGTATTGGAGCTGATGTGGGATGACATTCCATCGCGTGGAAGTCTTCCAGCGTTGGCGACAGTATTCTCGAAGGTTGGAACAATTTCTCTGGTCGCCGTTATTCTGAGTTTCTCGTTGGGACAAGCTTGGACTCCAATCGCATTTGGATTGCTGTTGTCAGTTTACGTTTTCAACACTTGGGTCCACTATAAAACGCGAAGTCAACATGGGCCGAAGTTTTCGGCCATTGGATACCTTGGCAAGCTGGTTGAAGCTGCACTGGAAATTGGAAATCTAAACGTTCCGGAGATCGAGTCCGATACAAGGCCACTCAAAACAGCTCAGGATTGTTTCAGGCTTCCCGGCCACGCACGAGCGCTAATTCCGTTTCGCGGCGGATTGTCAGAAGGGCTTGAGATTGTGCAGCACTACGTTGCAATTCTATTTCTTACAGAGGCCAAAGGGATTTACCGCTCGCTTGATGTCATTGAAAAGCATCAACAGCAATTGAGAAACGCGTTCAAGGACATTGGTTGTCTTGACGCGGCGCAAGCGGTTGCATCGTTCAGGACGGGACTTCCAGTTTATTGTAAACCCACCTTCGTCTCAGATCCCAAATGCTTGTCAGTAACTGACCTCTTTCATCCATTGGTTAACAACGCCGTCTCCAATTCAATTTCTCTGAAAGAAAAAGGCTGTTTTGTGCTCGGCGCGAACATGTCGGGCAAGTCAACGTTTTTACGGACGATGGGAATCAATACAATTCTCGCCCAAACGTTGTTCACGTGTCTCGCATCCGAATACACAGCATCCAAGTTCCATGTCGTAACTGCGATTAACACGACCGACGATCTTGGCGAAGGGATGAGTTTGTTTGCTACTCAGGCAAAGCGGCTGCTTTCGATAATCGAATCAGCTGAAACGACGAAGTCATCAACCTTGTGCATCATCGACGAAATTTTGAATACGACGAATAACAAAGAAAGAATCTGTGCGGCAGAACAGATTCTTGATTACCTTGCCCGGAAAAATGGTCTGGTTATCGTCTCGACTCATGATCTTGATCTGGTCAGATATCTCGATCGTCAGTACGAAAAATTTCATTTCCAATACACCGTCAAAGACAAAACGCTCGTGTTTGATTATTTGATCCGATCGGGGTTTAGCGATTCAACCAATGCAATCAAGATCCTCTCCCAATTGGGATATCCGGATGAAATTGTTTCCAAAACGAAATTCAAGATTGCTTCGCTATCTGGGCAAGGCGGATCCGATTCATTTCCTGATTGATCTGCGGCAACTGCATGAGTCATTCTTTATTCACACTTAAAATTGAACCCGATAACCAATCGCAAAAACTCATTTCCAGCGACATTTTAATTAGTACCCTGAATTACAAAACTGCCGGTTTGGTGTTGTTTTTCCCGATTAAAACGCAGATTTGAATTGAGCTATTTCGCCAAGTGAAATTTCGCTATCGTCTCCGCGAATCCGACTAACGAAAATAACTTGAACAGCCATACCAATCGGGCAATCAAATGAACGAAAACAAAGCCTTTCTAAAATCTTCATTGCTTCTCACGGCGATCGTTGCCGTCACGATCACGTTCCTCGCGGGCTGCAATAACGCTTCGATGCGCGGGTTTCCGTTCGGTTTGTCGGCTGATGCGACTGCGGAAAACGAAAATCTCAGGAATAAGATCGAAGCCGACACTCGGGCCATCCAAAAACGCAATGCGACAATTCAGCAGGCGAGTTTTGATTCTGCAGACGGAAAAGGGAATGTAGCTTTGGCGGGCGGAATAGCTGCACCTGCGGGAACCTGGCACCAGTCTTACGCAACAGCTCAAGAGATTTCACGTCGAACTGGCAAACCGATTCTGGCTGATTTTACTGGAAGTGATTGGTGCTCGTGGTGTGTGAAGCTTAAGAAAAACGTCTTCGATACTGCCGAGTTTAAAAACTGGGCCAAGGACAACGTCGTTTTACTTGAACTTGATTATCCGAATCGATCTTCGCAACCGCCGGAAATCAAGCAACAGAATCAACGTTTAAAAAGCAAGTATAAAGTTAGTGGATACCCAACCGTCCTGTTTTTAGATTCAGAGGGTGGTGTGTACGGGAAGCTTGGCTACAAAGACAACCCAACACCTTGGATCAAAGCTGCTGAGACCCTGCTGAACCGTTAGCATGGTAACGCTACAATGAAAGTATGCATTACAAAACTTTCATTACCACAGAACAATTGGCGGCCAACATCGACAATCCAGATTGGGTGATTGTCGATGCGAGCTATGAGCTATCCGATAAAACGGCTGGCTTCCTCGCGTATAAAAAAAGCCACATCCCCGGCGCAGTTTATGCTCATCCCCATTCGGATTTGAGCGGACCGCCAATCACGGACCAAGGCCGCCATCCGTTGCCTTCGCCAGAGCAATTAACCGAAGTGTTTTCCCGGCTGGGTATTTCATCGACAACCCAGGTGATCGCCTATGACAATCGAGGGATCACAGCGCCGCGACTTTGGTGGTTGCTTAAATACATGGGCCACGATCACGTCGCGGTTCTCGATGGTGGAATCAAAGCTTGGACGGACGAAGGTCGGAAGACTCTATCTGGAATCGAGACCAATCCGCCGGCTGAGTTTTCCGGAACGGCCAATCGCGCAATGCTGGTCGTTCGCGATGAAGTGATGGAGCAAGCCCTGCTGGTTGATTCTCGCGACGCTGTTCGATACCGTGGCGATTCGGCAGGGCCCGATGGCAGTTCTGGTCATATCGCTGGTGCGCTCAACCGCTGCCATGCACTTAATAAAGATGACAATCTAAAGCTAAGAGATTTGGATTCGTTAAAAACTGAATTCAAAGATCTAATAGGTGATACGCCAAGTGAAAAAGTCACTTTCTATTGTGGTTCTGGCTTGAGTGCTTGTTATAACTTGCTCACGATGGCACATATCGGAATGGAACCGGGCAAGCTGTATGTGGGGTCTTGGAGCGAATGGAGCCAATTCGATGAACTGCCTAAGGAAACGGGAACGTAGCGCGAATGGAATTTCTGTTGGTGCGATGGCGTTTACGTTGGTATTCAGTGGCGGGAACAAAGATGCGGTAACGAGCTGCTCCCTCGCTAACGCGTCGGGTTTCCATTCATAGTCATTGAGCGTATCGCGCCGATACCTTGCTTTCGAAACGTTTCGTCATACTCACAACTTTCGCGAATCAACTTTCACGAATCAACTTCCACAAATCAACTTCTACACACAACAGCACATGCAAGCTCTTAACTGGCTAACCGCTCGGACGATTTTTTATCCAACCCTCGTTTGGAATATGCTTCTTGGTCGTTGGCTCAAAGTTCGAAATTGGTGGGATCCAATTGACACCCACGTGATCGTCGGCGCGTTCCCTTTTGCTCGGGACGTCTCCCGAATGGCCAAAGAAGGAGTTGCGGCCGTGGTGAATACTTGTGAAGAATACCCGGGTCCTGTTGACGAGTACCAAACGCACAACATCGATCAATTTCGAATGCCGACGATTGATTTTACACACCCGGCATACGACGACGTTTGCAAGGCTGTTGAGTTTGTCGAAAGCTACGTTGCGAAAGAGAAAACGGTTTACATCCACTGCAAAGCAGGACGTGCTCGTAGCGCAACGGTAGCGATCTGTTGGCTGATGAAAGCCAAACAGATCAGTGCGGCCGAAGGACAAAAATGGCTGATTGAAAAACGCCCGCATGTCAATCAACGCTTGACCGAGCGCCCCGTAGTTCAACGATTTGAGAAAGAGTTTGTTGGCTCGAAATGACGCACGCCAACGTCCGTAAACGCCTGCCCACGTGCGATCTCAATACGATCCACTGATCCGAAAATTCATTTATTGATCGTGACCGAAGAACTACTTCTTCTTATTCTCACGAGCTTTTGTGCGAGCCAAGGCTTTGGCCTGTTTGACCCACTCTTCCCGATTAACACGATCCTTGAAAGCAAGTTTTTCGTCAATCGCCTGAGCGTCTTTTTTGGTCCAAGCAGCGATCTGCTCAAACGTCTTGATGCCGTTTCGGTGTAGCTTTTTCTGAATCACCGGGCCAATGCCAACGATCTCAGTCAGATCATCTTTTCCAGTTTGGGCGCTCTTGGATTTGGCCTTACTGGTTTTGGTTGATTTAGGTTTGGCCGCAGTCGATTTGGTTGCTTTCGAATTAGTTGCTTTCGAATTCGTAGCCTTTGATTTGACTGTAGTCGATTTAGATGTTGTTTTCTTCTTCGAAACAGCAGCCTTTTTCGCAGTAGACGACTTGTGCTCCGTTGCGATTTTTTTCGTCGCAAGGTTCAGTTTCTCTAACGCATCATGGTGCTCGGCTTCAAGCTCCATGATTCGTTTTTCCTGATCACGAAGCTCGTCTCGCAATTGTTTTTCGACTGACGGACTCGGTGCGGCAAACATTTGTGTCTGTCGCGCGCCCAATTCCGATTGCAACTTGGCCGCAGTTCGCCGTTGTTCTTCGATTTCGCGAATCGCGTTGGCTTTTTCTGATTTTTGAGCCTGCAGTTCAGCCTTCAAAGTTTCAAGCGACTTTGTGAACTCGTCGTTTTGCGTTTTTGAATTCGCTAACGCAATCCGATCCTGTTCATGATCATTTTCCATCTTGCTAAGCTTGGCCGCCGCAGACTCGCTTTGTTTTTCTGCAATTTCAAGAAACTTTGTCAGCTCGTCGTGCTGCGCCTTTTGCTGGGCAAGTTTCGTTTTCATTTCTTCCAACTCAGCGGACGCACGCTCATTGGATTCGTTCGCAGTTTTGGCTTCGCTGGCTGCCTGGTTGGCTTCCACAAGCGATTTCTTGAGCTGTCCAATTTCAGCCCGAAGTGCGTCTGATTCATCGCTGCCTTTGAGTTCCTCAGCGGTTTTTGCCAACGCAATGTTGTCGCTTTCAAGCTGCTTGAGTGACGTAGTTGCCGCTGCCGAAGCCGTTTTGTGCGTTTCGGCTTCTTCTAGTGCCGTCTCTAATTTCGAAGTCAGATTTTCGATTTCCTTTTCCAGATCGCTGACTTTCGAAAGCGCTGATTCTGACTTGACCGCGACCGATTCAGCCTCAGCTGCCTTGGCTTCGTGTTTACGTTTTTCCTCAGCCACAACGGATAGTTGGGATTCCGTTACCTTCAGTTTCGATTGCAACTCGGCCAATGCCGTATCGGATTCAGCCACTTTGAATGCGTGCGTTTTCTGCAATTGCTCCAACGAGGCATTGGATTCATCCAGTTTTGATTTAAGCGAATCAAACTCAGTTCGATCTACCTTTGCTTCATTCAACTCTAACGTTTTCGCTTCGAGATCTTTCTTTTCAGCAGCAAGCTTGGTCGCCTCTTCTTTGGCGGAAGTCAACTCGAACTGTACCGACTCCAAATCGTCTTTTTGTTTCGAGAATGCGGTTTCGACATTAACCAGTTTCTGTTTTAGCATTTCAACTTCAACCGTATCCGGCTCAAGTTCATCTACTTTGGCTTCCAACTCTGCAAGGTTGGCTTTTGCAGTTTCGGCTTCGGTGCGGAGCTTCTCCGATTCGGATTTCGCAAGCTCCAGCTCTTTGGATTTTGCAGTAGCCGAAGATTCAGCTTCAACAAGTTTCGAATTGGCTGCCTCGAGTTGGGATTTCAGTTCAGTCAATTCCTTGGCTGCCGCATTAGAATTCCCTTCAACCTCGGTTAGTTTTTGCTTAACGGATTCAAGCTCTTTGGTTGCAGACTCTGAGTCAGCAAGTTTGGTTTTGAGCGACGCAGATTCCGCTGCGACGGTTTCAAGTTCAGCGATCTGAGTCGCACTTTTTTCGACTTCCGATTTAAGCGTTTCCTTTTCTGACTTAAGCGATTCGGTTTCGGACTTAAGCGATTCCGCTTCGGATTTGAGCGTTTCCGCTTCGGACTTTAACGCATCCGTTTCAGCTTTGAGTTTTTCCGCGTCAGACTTAAACGTCTCTGTTTCAGCTTTGAGTTTTTCCGTTTCGGTCTTAAGTGACTCAATCTCAGCCTTGTGGGTTTCGACGCTTGATTCAGCCTCGGACTTAAACGTTTCTGTTTCAGCCTTTAGTTTTTCCGTTTCGGTCTTGAGTGACTCAATCTCGGACTTGTGGGTTTCAACGCTCGACTCAGCCTCGGCCTTCAAGGCTTCTTTTTCTGACTCCAGCTGCTTGATGTCGCCTTGAAGCGATTCCACTCTCTGATTGGCTTCGGTGATTTCCTCGTTGTATTTCGCCGTCGCGTCTTGAAGCTTTACCGTTTCTTCAACGCCAGCGTTCTGTTGTTTCAGTTCTTGCCTTGCCTTGCGAAGTGCCTTTGCGATTTCAGCACGCTGCTCTTCCGCTTCGACCAAGTACTGCTGAGCCAGCTTCCGCTTTTTGTATTCCGTTTTTAAACGCTTTTCAAAACGCTTGAAAAAGACCGGGTCAGCCTTGGCTAGTATTTTTGCATCCACCGAAGAGCTTTTTTCATCAGAGCCAGGTTTGACAATCGCGCCGGCTGCCAATCCTGCGACTCCCGCTGCGGCCATCAATGAAGAAGTTGGCATGCCATCGGATTCGGAGTTTGACTCGGCTGCCGCAAGCTCAGTTTTTGCTGTCGCCAGTTCTTCAGCAAGTGAAGCTTTTTCTTGCGAAAGCGTCTCAACCTGCGAGGAAAGGTCATCTGTTTTTGAGGTCAATGCTTCCGACTGAGTATTCAATTCCGCAATCTTTGCTTCCAACTCTTCGACTTGGGACTTGCCTTCAGTCGCTGAATTCAATTCCTGCTTGAGTTCTGCCAATTCGGCGTCTTTGATCCCAAGTTGAGTAACAGCATTTTCAGATTCAAGATGGGCTTCCATCAACGACTCGTTGAGCAAGTTGTTTTCTTTTTCCAGCTCGTTGATTCGATGAGCGAACTCTCGGATGTTTGGGTCGGAAATTGCAGGTGCGACCGCGGATGGCTCGCGAAGCGTATCCGCTGACGCGAAAGCCGAGTCGATTTCCTCGTTGGATTCGTTGGAGCCTGGTCTAGGTTCGCGAACGGTGTCCGCAGCCATCCCTAGTCCCGCCATTCCTGCCATGCCAGCTAGTCCTGCAATTCCGGCAGCGCCAGCCGCTACGGCTGCATTAGGCACATCGGTGGCAACGGCTGGTACATCGATTTCTGTCTCAGGCGATCCAGTTGATTCTGGATCTTGGGATGATGGTTCGATGCTATCTGCATCAATCGTCGCGGGTTCGTCATCAAACGGCTCACGAAGCGTATCTGCCGTGCTCTCGGCTGGGGGCACTACATCATCGTCAGCGAAATTCATGTGATCTGAGAGATCAAATCCGCTCTCTGACTCTTGGTCGCCTGCGCCTTCAGGAGCAACCAGATCGAACTCGGCTTCACGGGCAACAGGTTCTTCGTCAAGCGATTCTTCATCCACGACTTCTGCGGCCAGCAAATCGGCTGATGAATCTTCAAATTCAAATTCATCATCTTCAATGGTCTCCGCCGCGAGCGCAATGGGACTTTCATCGTTGTCTTCAACCGAGCTTAAGTCCGCTAAAGGCTCAGATTCTTGAGCATCGGACGCCAATTCAATTTCGATCTCATCGTCAAGCTCGAGATCACCGGCAGGCTCCAATTCGGCGTTAACATCAGTATCTATTTCCGATGCAACATCAGATTCCTCAACGTCAAGTCCACCAGCCGCGTCACCAAATAGGCCCTCTGCAGAATCTTCAATGTCAAAATCGGCTTCTGCGTCTAGCGCCCCAACCGCCATCTCGGGTGCTGAACCAAAAGTCCCTGCGATCTGTTCGCCTACGTTTTCCTTTAACGAGTCCACACCCTCAGCTGTCGCGTCCATCACTGAATCGGCAATGCCATCCGGAAGACCGTCAGTCAATCCGGCGACGCCATCAGCAATACCGGCTTTGACATTTTCACCAATGCCTTCGCCTATTTCTGCAACTCCTTCTCCAATGCTGCTTCCAACACCCAGTACGCTGTCGTCTATAAATTCGCTGGCCATTTCACCTGTGGCATCGGCAGCTGAACCGACTACCGAGCCAACCCCTTCAACGGCATCACCCGCAATGTCGGCTGGTTTTCGTTTGAACCAGCCAAAGATTTTGGAGAATAGTCCACCGGCTGCGGCAGTTCCAGCAACGGCAGCACCAGCCGCCAACGCTTTTCCACCAGTTGTCATTTCGCCAATCGATTCACCAACGGCGCCTACTGATTCGGTTGCGTCACCAATTGATTCGCCTGCTGATTCCACGATGCCGCCCAATGACTCTTGAGCGGTAGAAGCGGCGTCTGCGATTCCACCAAAAGATCCAACGGAATCGCCAATCGAATCACCAACGGCACCTACTGACTCGGTCACGTCACCAATTGATTCGCCTGCTGATTCCATGATGCCACCCAATGACTCTTGAGCGGTAGAAGCGGCATCGGTGATTCCAGCGAAAGATCCAACCGAATCGCCAACGGCTTCTTGGGCTGATTCGGCGAAGTCCCCAATCTCACTTGCGACTGCGTCTTTTACATCGCCGATCGTTTCGCCTGCACTTTCTGCCAGTCCATCAATTTGCAGTGCGTCCACGATGACTTCGTTTTCATCTCCAAGATCATCCAAGGAAAATTCTTCAACATCAGCAGCAGCAACCGCGGCGTCAATTTGTCCTACTGGTTCGTCCAATGAAAACGCTGCAACGTCGGATTCATTATCGTTGGCGAGTTGGAGAGTAGGCGCATTTTCTTCGTCGGGAAGAATGGCAGCGCCGTCCGTCGAATCGCCTTGGTCGATGTCGATGTCGAAAGCAGCTTCCGGTGCCGCAGCTGCCAATGGGAGCGCGGGATTGACCGCTGGTTCATCTTCGTCGTCGAACATAATGTCGAATTCATCCGAATCATCTAGCGCGTTTTGCTGAGCCGCCGCGGGGATTGCTTCAGGTTCACTCTCGTTTACAGGCTTCGAGGATTCATCGGCATTGAGATCAAAATTCGAATCGGAATCTCCAAAGTCAAAATCCTCTTCCGAGCCAAAATCTAAATCCGCATCAGAGTCGTCATCTCGCAAATTCATTACCGCTTCCTCATCGTCGCTAGTAGGAGGCAAGCGTGCCTCCGAAAAATTAGTTGAAGTGTGTTGCTCGTCGTGTTGCTCTTCGTCCAAGTTCATATCGTCGATTTGTTCATTGGCCTGAATTTCAGCTTCCAACTCCAAATCACTCGCCGCCGCCCCGAATGAAGTATCTTCATTCAAGCTGGCATCCAAATCAAATGTTGAATCGTCAGCCATGTCGTCGGCTTCCGCGTCAACGAAAAACTCGTCTGCAGTCGGTTGACCGCTAAGGAATCTTTGTGAGTCAGAAGCCGAAGTTTGATTTACTTCGCCGCCACACGGAGCGGCCATCGTTTTTCGCTTCCAAAGCTGAGCACCTGACTCCTCTAGAGTTTCCTGCTCGCTATCGGCCAAAAATTCTTCGCGAGGAAAGCCAGCTTCTTCGTCCGAATCTAAAATCACTGAATCGTTATCAGAATCAGGACCCATCGCGCCAGAGACAAGAGAACTGGCTGCAAGTGAAGAATTGACAACTTCCTCTTGAGGCGTTTCAAGATCCTCTTGAGGTGGTTTGGCGGACTCATGTCCCGTTACCGAGTCATGCCAAATTGAGGCTGACGAATCGGTCGATTTCTCTACCTCAAACTCTTCCAACGATTTTTGAAATGATTCACGATTAACTGTGCCTTCTGGTTTTTCAAATCGTTCAGCAATTTTGAATCTGCCTTTGACCTCTTTCTTGGGGTCAACTGTCATTTGAGGTTTGCGACTCAAATACCCCCGCCAAAGTTTTGCAATCAGCGGTAGCAACGCCACAAAAAACAACACCAACGCAATTGACCCAATCAGGATCGCATGGTCCCAGATACTGGATTCGGAAACTGTAGTGCTGCCGCGTTGGTTCGCCTGACCAGTGAGCTCATTTGATTGGGCCGAATTCGGCTGGCCGTTGGTCCCAAGGATTTCATTTTCGGCCGTTTCGCTGGAAGTCTCTGGGGCCGTTTTCGCTTCAGAGTCTCCGTCATGAATGAACACAAGAGGAGAATCAACTGGGTTTGAGTCGTCTTGAGTTGGAGACTCTGAATCGCTTGGATGATTGTTATTGGGAGAGGGCTGACTTGAATCATTGCCCTGTGGCGTTATTTCGAATCCATCAGAGGGACTAGTGTTGGATGGGCCGAATTCATTTGTTTGTGAAGCTGAAGGCAGCGAGCCGAAATCAAGTGAAGAATCTTCCTGAGCTTGACCTTCTTTTGTAAGAGGATTAGCAGGGCTTGAAAAAGCAGAATTTTTAAGTGTCATCGAAGTCTCCTAGGTAGCCATCTTCATGGCGACGTACCAAATTCCTTTTGGCCCTCCTTGTGATTCTGTGATGACGTGATCCTGACGTCACTTTTCAAATACTATCGCTCGCTTGTGACGTGGGGCAAGCTATGCACCTGAAGTGTCATTGTATCTGAAATTTCGGAAAAGTTAATCAAACACGGGCAATTTGAGTTCAGTTCAACTTGCAAAGTCACCGGTTTCAACGGGCAAAATTGCCCAATCTGGACACTCGTTAAATCTCGCCTTCACAAATTACGGCGTTTCGGCAATTATAAGTGCTTGAAATACACAATCTGAACGGTTTTGAGTGTCAGAAAAACACTACAAAACAATTCCTGACAAACTAAATCAATTCGATTATTCGGGCGAGTTAAGTGACTAAAGACGCAATCCTAGATTTCTCAAAATTTGATCCTGACAAAGTACTCGTTAGCCAAGAGGAAATCTGCAAGATTAACCCACACCGATACGAGCTTATGCTATTGGATGGCATCCTGTATTTTGATGACGACTATGCAGTCGGTTTCAAGGACTTAAGCGAAGACTCATTTTGGGTACGTGGACATTTCCCCGGTAAGCCTTTGATGCCCGGCGTTTTGATTTGCGAATGTGCTGCACAACTTTCTTCTTACTTTGCGCTTGTCAACAAAATGGTTGACAATGGATTTGTTGGGCTTGGCGGATTGGAAAATATTCGATTCCGTAATGCCGTCGTTCCAGGCGATCGTTTGATCGTGATGCTGAAGAAAGGTAAAGTCCGACGCAACGCGATGTTCACCGCTGACTTTCAAGGATACGTCGACGGGACTTTGGTCGTTGACGGAATGATCAAAGGCGTCGCGCTGGGAACCTAAATTGCTTTTCTAGTTGAGCAAGCGAACTTAGGTTGGCGGCAAAGCATCTGAGTATTGCATTGGCTGCTTGCCAAATGAAAGCGACACCTTCTAGCGACTCACGCGGGTAGGGAACCTAAACGTTCCTGTAACAGCTGCTACTGTGCAGTGGCCGCACTCGCCAACTTGCCAAGCGCTTTTGCAATCGTTGCGATGACTTTTTGCTGATCTTCAATTCCATGCCTTGCAGCAAGGTACGACGGATCGTTGTAGGCAACTGAAACAACGCCTTCGGGATTTTCGAATACCAGCATTTTCTGCGGCAAGTCTATTCCGATAGATTGCCCTGACTGCATCAAAGGTGATCCGAGTTTGGGGTTACCAAAAATGAAGAGAAACGTTGGGGCCAGATCCAGGTTGACCGATCGGGCGTTAGCGCTATGGTCCACTTCTGCCATGATCTTCAAAGGGCCTGCCGACGTGATCGCTTCACGTAGCTTATCGACAGTGGTGGCCATGTCGTTTTTGCTCTGGAGGATCACGATGCCTTCATTAAGACCTGGACCAGTTAATTTGTCCGCGACTATTTCCTGCCCTGCTGCTGCGGAGGCCAGTTTCGCAAGCGCACCATTGATCTTGTTCAACTGTTCAGCGGCTGTTGGAAGTCCGTGCCTCGCACTCAGATAGTTGGAAGAGTTGTAGGCGACCCAAGACTGTCCGGATTCGTCTTCCCACGCAATCATTTTTTGTGGCAGATCCAGCCCTGCCAACTGATTGATTTGCATCAGCGGCGTTCCCAGCCTTGGATTGCCGAATATAGTTACACGAGTAGGGCGTAACTGAATATCATTTTTAGCTGCATTCGCCTGATGGTCGATTTGCGCCATGATGGAAATAGCGTCGTTGTTGTTCAAAGCGGTTTCAAGTGACGCCATTGATTCAACAACGCTACTGACGGATTTACTACTACGGAATCCTCGTAGCGACGTATCTTGCGCAGGACTAACGTTTGCATCACCGCTACAGCCGGCCAAAAGAATGCATATGAGAAATATAGGCAGTTTGTTCATTGGATTAGTTGCCTTCCATGCTTCTGTGTTCAGCTTTGGACAAAGAATTACCGTTTCTGATTCCAAAGGTTGAATGCGAACGCGAGTAGTTCCTTAGTCGAGTATTTGACAACTTTCTTACTTCTATGTGAGACGGATTATTTTGGATCAAGTTGTGTTACTCAGTACACGAAAGAAATGTTACTGTCTGCCTGCCTTTCTTAGCAAAAGAGTTACATGCCTTACGCACGGGAAACATGTTGCAAGTGGTAACTCAAGTCAATTGTCGTTCTTGTAAGAATTGTTTTTCGATCTCGTCTAGAGTGCGGCGGAGAGATGCGTTCGGAATGCATCCTCCAACAGAATACGACTCGTTGTTTTGGTTAGGTCCCATCATGAGCACGGCGAAGCCCATTGAATATTTGTTGAGGGAAGGCTCCCCAACGGTTGGCTTGAATCGGAAACGCAAAAGCGGCTCGCTCTGGCCGGGAATGTTGCTGACGGTCGCGATTGCTGCGGTAGCATGTGCACTTGGCAGCTTGCCCTACTTGGGGTTCCTTAGCCCCATGATCCTGGCAGTGTTTCTTGGAGTGATGTTTCATGCCCTCGTCGGAGTGCCAGTTGCGTGCAACGAGGGTGTAAAATTTTCGCTTAAGAAACTTCTCAAAATCGCAATCGTCTTTCTGGGCTTCCAGTTGAGTTTTGCCCAATTGATTGCAGTTGGGTGGCAAGGCCTGCTTGTGATCGGGGTTACGTTGAGCAGCACCTTTCTCTTTTGTTCATGGGTGGGAAAGAAACTTGGCTTGGACCCAAGACTTACCCGACTCATTGCCGCGGGCACGTCCATTTGTGGAGCGTCGGCGGTGGTTGCGACCAATACCGTCATCCGCGGGAAAGACGAACACGTTGCCTACGCGATCAGTGTCGTGACGCTCTTTGGTTTCCTTTCGATGCTTTTGTTTCCAATGGCGGCGCATTTGATGAGCTTAACCCCTGAGACTTTTGGTTTTTGGGCCGGTACTTCAATCCACGAAACGGCACAAGTGATCGGGGCTGCCTTTCAAGGTGGACAAGAGAGCGGTGAAATTGGGACCGTCGCCAAACTCGCACGTATCATGTTTCTCGTGCCGGTGATTCTGATTTTGGGTTACTCATTTAATGATCGAAAAGATGAAAAGGCAGGTGCTGCAAAAGCCAGTCGTTTGCCAGTTCCCTGGTTCGTTGTCGGCTTTGTTGTCTTGGTTGCGATGAACAGTATCTGGAATTTGGATCCGACGCTTCAGCACCAGATCAAGCTAGGAAATAAGTTTCTCTTGACAGTCGCTCTGGCAGCGATGGGGCTGCAGATGAATTTTTCCAAACTAAGAAAAGCCGGACCTCGTCCTTTATACCTCGGCGCACTCGCTTGGGTTTTCGTCTCAGTCGTAGGATTGACAATGGTGGTGATTACAAGCTGAGCAGAAGGACTCGGTAGCTTTCATGCATCAATCCATTTCAACGGAAACATGAATCGCGTATTCGGAAACGTTTAGTTGTAATCATCGAGTGCCAACAGGCACCGCATCGTTCCCCGGTAGATTGAGCCCATTCCGAATTTTGAATTCTCCGAAAATTCTGCATCCGAATAAAAAGTAAACCAGATGCCGTCTTGAGCAACTGCTTCGAGTTGGTCAAAGGCTGGCAAACTTTCGAATCCGAGAAATCCTGCTGCAGACATCCAAGCGAGCCTTCGCCCTTGGGCACCGTAGCGGTTCTCGGGTGGAATCAACCAACTACCGCCCGTATAGGCAGACGCGCAATGAAGACAATTCATGACAACGTCAAAGCCGATCGGTCGTAGACTGACACGAGTGCCAACGTCAGCCTTTGTCGATTTTTTCATCAATTCAACAAACATCAACGCAGCGAGATTTCTGTTCGCGTCCGACCATTGTTCGTTGTCGGTTTCAATTTTTCCCGTCGTTTGTAATGCCGCACTCACCGCCCATTTTTCGAAAGCGGTTTGGCAAAGTTTGCCCGGCTCAACAAAGCACTCGAATTCAACATTCATCTGTGGCTGTTTCAAATCTTGAAGCTCTACGACTTCGCAGTCATGATTAAAATTTGACCTGTGATATAAAAACTCACTAAACGGAACAGAAGGGTCGCGTCCAACATTCTTGGGAAATTCCAATCCAGATTCAAAACGGCTTCTCCTGAGAGGAAGCCAGCTCAACTCGCCTGCGAATTCTTTCCAAATCTTGTTTTGTAACGAGGAAATTTTTAGATCGTTACCGCGCAAAACAACCTCTTGAACGATGCATGTTAACAAAGCGTGCACCCACTCGTTACCTAGATCTGACGCCAATGCATCAAACGAGAAATCAAGAAGAACCTGCTGCTGGCGGACATCACAGCCTCCGGCCAACGACGCAAGCCGACCAAGATCGCGTTTGACGATGCCAAAATCCTTCTCTGGATCTAAACTTTGTTTGAGTAGACGAATGACCTCCATGATTCCTGATTTGCCACAGTTGCAAATCAGGAATTGCTCCAACTGATTGATTGCCAAAGATTTTTCCTGCATTGCAATCGCATTGGATTGAATCAGGTCAAACCGGTCACTAAGAATCTTTTCCGGTGTCGGTGCATTGGCAAGGTAACGCTGTACATAACCCATCGACTCATCTAATCGGAGGCTATCCGCGTTTTCAAGTTGCTCGCGCAGGTCCACAAACACTCCCGTCTTAGGTTCTCACAGTTTCATCAAAAATAACAAGAGATAATTTCCTTGATCGCACCGCAAAGCGAAAGAAGGAGAACCGCGAATTAATGCCAATGGACGTGAATAAAAACAACTTTACATTCGCGTGTATTCGCGGTTCAAAAACACAAGCACCAATGCGCGATAAAACGATCCGATCGCGCTCTATGGCATCACTGAGTCGAATTGATGTTTGTTTGTTCGCTTATTTGTCTCATTTTTCGCGCATAAACCGTGGCTATCGCCAAAACGGCTAAATTGAACCACTTTAAAAGCGAAAGAAGGAGAACCGCGAATTAACGCCAATGGACGTGAATAAAAACGATTTTACATTCGCGTGTATTCCCGTCCATTCGCGGTTCAAAAACACAAGCACCAATGCGCGATCAAACGATCCAATCGCGCTCAATGACATCTACATGAAACACAATTCATGATCAGGCGTTGTCAGCGACCAATCGATAGGAAAGCGGGTCGATGCCTAGTACCTCGAAGCCTGCCGAAGAATCGACGACGCGGATTTCAAATACGCCTGGCTCCAAGTTGTCCAGGTTTTGTAAAGGAAATACGGCATTGGCTGCCAACTGGCCGTCCTCAAAGACCACCGTTACGGGATCCTGGGAAATGTTGCCGGGAATAGGGCCTCCAAACGGAGAAGGTACGACCTGAAGCGTCACAGACACAGGCCCGTCAAAACCTCTCAAGCGTCGCAGTGGAACAATAACGTCTTGATCCTGCTCACCCAAAATAACGCTGTTGACGCCAAAAAAGTTACTCCCAAAAGTGTTTCGATCCTGCAACCATTCAATACTTATCGCTGAACCGGAAAGGCGCGTTTCAGGAATTAGGGCACTTCCGAAGTCCTCAACAGCACCGAACTGGACAAACCCATTCGAATTTAGTGTGACAGTGCCGAAGCCAAAGGCAAAGGGGTTTTCATCAAAGGCGGCAGCGGAAACGACGGTCGTGTCGATATCATATGTCCTTCCGTCCAAAACGACTTCTCGCACGTTTAGATCGCGGTCTCCTCCGTCAGCATTTATACCGTCATTGATAAACTGGATTCGGATATCTTCAATGTCTACCGCTTGTGGTGTGTCGACGATAAAACCGAGCAATCGACTGCCCCACTCAAAGGTTGTCGCTTCATCGACCCCGAATTCAGCAAGGACTTCGTCGTTGGCGATCACCTGGAACCGTTCCGCGCCTGTGGCTCCAGCTGCCCTGACAATAATCCGACTGGAATTCGAAAACTGAAAGAATCCGTTTGTGTGCAACGTGATTCCGCGTCCAAACCCGCTCTCCAGTGTTCCATCAACAAATGAACCCGTTGAGAAAGTGCTTTCATCAGCGGCAGTTGTCCGCTGAACCTCCCCTGTCGCGATGTCCCGCACATAGACGTAGTCGACTGAAACATCGCGATCCTCACCCGCTTCGTCTAAACCATCGTTGACGAAAGCAAGTCTGACATCATTCAGATCCACATTTTGATTCTCCAACACCACTTGGTATTCACCACGAGTTGGACCAACCAGGCCATTCCTTCCCTCTACCAAAACAGTCTCAAAGACAACTTCGTCACCAACCAATACTTGCACGATTTCGCTACCCGTTGTTCCGGCAGAGGTAAAGCGAATGATCGAACCTGAGTCAGAATCAGAACCGGAATCAGAAGGCTCCCCTTCAAAACTGAAAACCCCATTGGAGTGTAGCGTGTTGCCGCGTCCAAACCCTGGAGTCACCCCATCGTCTGGTGTGAAAGTCCCTGTCGAGAAAACGTCAGATGAATCGCCGTTGAAGCGAGAGGTTTGGTTGTTCGCCAGATTTTCAATCTCCAGGAACTCAAGAACTACATTGCGATCAACTCCGTTTTCAGGATCAAAAACATCGTTGTCAAATGAGAACTGAACTTGATCGGCTGTTAACTCCTGATCCGTATTGAATTGATACTGCTGGTTGACCTGGCTTAACTGAAATGACTCTACCGTTTCTCCGTCGACGATCAACGAAACGATTTCATCGCCAGTTGTTCCTCGCGCGACGAATGTAATTTGCCTTCCGTCACTGGGAGGGCGTTCAGAATTATCGTCAGAGAAAAAGATGGAGCCGTTGATGTTCAAAGTTTCGGTTGCGAGGAAACCGGGGCCAGATACGCCGCCGTTTTCATAAAGCCCGGTATGAAAGACGGATGGCCCCTCGGTTTGGTGGGTCACACCATCAATCACAATTCGATCGATGAACAAATTGCGGTCCAATCCAGTCGCAGCGTCAAATGCATCGTTGGTGAAGTCAATTCGGACCTGGCCGCCGGTAATGGTTTGGTCTGTTTCAAATTCTAATTCTATGTATTCCCGTGCTGAGGCATCGCCGCCAACATTAGTGAATTCAGCAACGACTTGATCATCAACTCGCAAGGCCAATGTTTCTTGTCCCGATCCGCCGGCAGCGTAAATCTGTACGGTCGACAGCATCATGCGATCTTCGAGGCTTTCGACTTCTAGTTTTTGAATAGGATTCATGCTGCGGCTCCGAGAGCGATCAGAAGGGAGAAATAACAAAGTGGGTCAATATTTTAAGCCAGCCCGATGCCGTTGGATATAGCGTGATTCGACTGAAACGAGACGTTTTCCTCGGCAAACGGTCTTTGCAGCGAGCAAAAAAGACAAAGCCAGCTAACATTACACCCATTCAACAACGCAAAGGGGAAATCAAAGGGGACAGGGAAATCAAAGGGGACATTCTACTTAAATTTTTGCCGAAATATAAATTATTGCCGGCATATAAAAATACATCATGTGTAAATCGAAAGAAGGAGAACGGCCAATTAACGCTAATGGACATGAATGAAAACGAATTTGCATCCGCGTGTATTCGCGTCCATCCGCGGTTGAAAAAACACGCACCATTGCGAGTAAAGAATTTGAAACGCAGAGGCGCGGAAAACGCAGAGAGGGAGGAGTTTAAAGGGGACGCTCTACTTTAATAATTGTTTGCCTGCCATTTGTTTGTTCTCATTTATCAAACTCAAACCGTGGCTATCGCCAAAACGGCTCAGTTGAACCACATTGGGTGTAAATTGAAGGAAGGAGAACCGCGAATTAACGTTAATGGACGTGAATGAAAACGAATCTGCATTCGCGTGTATTCGCGTCCATTCGCGGTTCAAAAAAAATACGCACCAATTTTGAGTAAAAAGTTTGAAACGCAGAGGCGCGGAGAACGCGGAGCGTGCCACCAAAGCAACTCGCGTTCTTTGAGATTTGCGTTTCGGACTCTTACAAGATTAGCCTAGACGATCGTAAGCCCAACACAAGCGATGCTTCAAAATGGGACACATTATGAGCTCTTTAATTACAACGTTTCGCTGCTGCGCTTGCAAATTTTGCTTTCGACCATGTGGGAGGGTACAAATAGTGAGACTTAACAGACGCTGGTTCAACTAACTCAACTCCGCCTGTCCCTTGATACTGTTTTAATGTTTCGATACTCCATTCGCACGCTACTTATCCTGACAATCCTGGTCGCCATTCCGCTCATGATTTTCTCTCCAAGACCTCTAACACTTAAGTCACTGCCCAACGTCCAACCATCGACCGAAGTACAGCGATTGGCGACGCGGTACAAACTTTCTGATTTCCGATACATATCGGAAGACGATCCAAGTCATGAACATTACGACCAAGAATACTCACACGTCCTGATTTCTAAACAGGCTGATGGAACCATTGATCGGGAACTGGTTGCTTCTCGCTTTGATGGCGACGGCTTTCCTGGCAAGGGGCCTGGCATTGCCCCGTTCGGAGGCTGGGCAAAGCTTCACGACTCAATTCCAACCCTGGAAGAATTAAATGGATTCTCGACGATCGATGAATTCGAAAATTTGTTCGGGTGGACTAAAATGTATGATACTCGCGGCAGCCGACATGACGGATGGAGCAGCTGTCTGACTTATAGAGGATTCGTAATCGTGGACGACCAAATCCAAGTCACTTGTGTCCATCTTTACCTAGGCTCTGTCCCTTAATACCAAGTCATCAACATTCTTGAGATTGCGATTTTG